>NZ_AUBE01000003.1 GCF_000429085.1 Streptomyces flavidovirens DSM 40150
TCACGAACTCCGGCAACATGGCGGACAGTCAGCTCGCTACACTCGAAAACAAGCCTTTGACCAGCGGCAATAGCAAAGTGCAACTGGAGTACTAGCAACGTGAGGTGTCTACGTAACGTAACTGCACGCAGTGCGCGAACATGAGCCAGGGCGTGGGGGGTCCATGGCAATCTACGCAGTGGTTCGGGGACGCTGGCGAGCAGAGTCCTCCTAGACTCTGCGGATGCGGTGGGAGTGCGGGGCACAGAGGAAGTGGTGCGGCGAACGCCGAACGGTTCCCGATCGAGCAGGATCGAGGAGGATGCAGCCGGATGGAAACGGGTAGATATGTCCGATCCTTCGGCATCTTCGCAGGTGGGACGCGTCACTGAACTGGGTTCGAGTCCCACCCGCCCCACCAAAGAAAAACGTTCTGACCTGCGGAAACGTCCCTGCAGGGGTATTTTCTCGTGTGGCGATTGCTTCTCGTTGGTGCGAGGAAACGGGCGCCACTGCTCCGCCTGGCCGCGGCCCTGCCCTTCTTGACCTGGGCGTTTACAGGGAACGTGGGAGTGGAGCCACGACGATGATCCCACGGCCCCCACCTGTGACACGCCGCACACCATGCCGGTTTTTCTGCGTCCTTGTCGACCCCCTTGTCCGGCTGGTAGCTGGGGCCGCTCGTGATGACCTGGTGGCTACACCCAACCTCGAGGGCGAGGTCCACAGCGGCACCGGCGGAGAGATCCAAGGGGGCGGGGGGCTTGCGGAAAATGAAGAAGCCTTCACCGGTGTTCCTAGAAGCATCTGAGTTCGGGTATAGACACGGGGTCATCGGCTGGCGGCTCCAGGACCCGCTCGGTGTCCAGGAGGCTGTAACCGGTGAGAAGCGCCCCGCCTCGTCGCTCGCTCGGCGGGGGACCACGCCCACGCAGGCCGCGAGACGTCCGCGGCTGACGCGTGCCGATCGTATTCTGGGAGGCGACGGGAAGGAGCCGCTGATGAGCGTCGAGGCGATCATGCACACCGAGTTCCCCGAGGGATACACGGTCTTCTTCGGTGCCGACGGGAAGGTGATCATGACTCCGCAGAGCCTGGAGCACTCCAGCACGATCCGCTCTATGCAGATCGACACGCTCGCTCTGGGACGTCAGGCGAAGGTGACCTCCGATGTGTACATCGACTTCCCGGCCGACGAAAATTCCGCCCCCGATCTCGCGATCCTGCGCGAGGACGCGCAGAAGCAGGGCAAGCGCTACAGGTTCGAGGACGTCCTGCTGATCGCGGAGGTGGTGTCCCTCTCCTCGGCACGCAAGGACTACGACGACTGCACCGCCAAGTACGGCCGCTACGGGATCCCCGTCTACCTGGTGGTGGACCCGTACGCGGCGGAAGTCGTCGTCCACACCCAGCCCACCGGAACCGGCTACATCGCAGCGCACACGCACAAGTACGGCACCGGCAAGCTCCCCATCGATCTGGCCGACGGGCGCACCTTCACACTCGACCTGGACGAGTTGCCCCGGCCCGAGCCGGAGACCAGCGCGCGCTGACGAGCCGGCTGCTGGTGGCCGGGAACAAGCTGGCGTGTCATGGGCTGTCCCTCCGGCGGGCCAAAGCGATGGCGCATCCGAGTGCGTGCCATAGCTGGCACAGTAGACCGACCCGGCTCGAAGGCTGCGGGGTCAACACCAGATGTCAGCCCGCGCATGCGGGCAGCACCCGCGTGCCCCGAGGGCCGGTGCGATCACTCGCCCGGTATAGACGCCCAAAACGTCACCGTGTGCACGTCGCGGCTGATGTGGCGAAGGGCCCATCGTGTACCGGGAGTCCGCGCCCATCACACCTCATGTCCATGGGTGTGGCCACCAGGTGTCGCAAGTCTGTCTTGCGGCGCAGGGTTGCAGCCATCACTCCGAGGGGGTAGCCACGCCGAACCGAACGCGTCGTAGCCGAGTTCCCTAGGTTCTGTCGTCAAATGTCACGCCCACATCAGGAGTGATGCGAGGGTGACGGCTGCTTCGTAGGGCGGGGCGGTCTTGTCATAGCGGGTGGCGATGCAGCGCCACTGCTGGAAGCGTTTGAAGAGCGTTCCACGACGTTGCGACGCTTGTAGACCTCGCGGTCGAAGGCCGGCGGGCGGCCTCCGCGGCTGCCTCGCCGGGCCCGGTTGCGGGCTTGGTCGCCCGCTCGGGAATCGTGTGCGCGATGCTGCGGCGGCGGAGCCAGGTGCGGATCGCTCTCGAGCTGTAGCCCTTGTCGCCCAGGACATGATCGGGTCGCATCCGGGGTCGCCCCGGCCCCATGCGGGGCACCCGGATCGCCTCCATCACGGCGGTGAACCGGGTGGAGTCGTTGGTGTTGCCGCTCGTCACGACGAAGGCGAGCGGACGGCCCCGGCCGTCACAAGCCAGGTGAACCTTGCTGGTCAGACCACCTCTGGACCGGCCGAGTGCCGGGTCGCGGAGCCCCCTTTTCGGGCTGTCGCCGTGTGCTGGTGAGCCCGGACGATAGAGGAGTCGACCGACACCAGCCACTCGATGTCACCCGCCGCGTCCGCTTTCGCCTGCGCGGCCCGCAGTATCCGGTCGAACGTCCCGTCCGCCGTCCACCGGCGAAAACGCAGCAACGGCCGGACAAACTCCCACTCGGCATCGGACGGTTCATGGCGACGTATCACGACACCATGCTCCACCATGCGAGATCATTTGAAGACGCTGCCTAGAGAGGTCGCTGGGGTAGCCGTCGTGCGCGGTCATGTTTCTTCAGATGTACTGCGGGACCGCCGGGCTGGCGAGCGGTCACAGGGGGTCTGTTCGGGCGTGTTGGAGTGAGACGGGTAGAAATCCGGGTGAGACACGCCTTCGCGGGCGCACGGAAGACGGAGCTCTCACCAGACCCTCCAGCACTAGAGCGGTCCAACGAGTCCCGCAGCACGATGGCGTCGTCCCCGGCGACGCCATTCATTGAATGGAACCCGCAGTGACTGAGGTTAATCTCGAACCGACCGACCCCCATCGAGCTACGAGGCGACGCAGTCAGTTTTCCCGGGCGTGTGGGCAAGTGGTACAGGGGGCGGCGCGCGAAACATTAGCTGCTTTATCCCGCACCCCACTCTGCTGGAGTTCGTGACGCAGTCGGGCGGTCCCCTTCATCTGACAGTTTCCAACACTCGCGGTTACTCTCGTGCCTACGATGCCGCAGGGTTGGAAATGCCCTCTACTTCACGGACGTCGATCTATCGTTTTCGAATCAGGGACCGTGTTTTTGGATCTATGTCGCCGTGAGGGAAAATCCGGGCGCCCCGCAGAGCGGTAACTTGAATGTGTCGTTCAACGTGGCGGGGACCATTTCGAATTCCGGCACGATGTCCATCGTAAGTTAGTCGATAACCCGCCGACCTCTTCCACCCTCGCAAGCGCAGGGCATCCCGCAGACCAGCGATGGCCCATCAACGGGAACGATGAAGTGTGCCGTCGGCGCCGGCCGACCGCCGATGTCCGGCCGGCACCGCGCCGGCCAGCGAACCCACCACCCGACGGATGCTCCAGAACGTCGACGCCGCCCACACCTGCCGCGGCACCGTCGCGTACCTGGTAGAACAGCGTCACGCCGACTACGTCCTGGCGGTCAAGGGCAACCGGGCGGCCCTGCTCGCCCGGGTCCAGGCAGCTCTGCCACCCGCGGTCCCCGAAGCGGAGGAGCACGTCCAAACCGAGCGTTCCCACGGTCGGATCGTCCGCCCGTCGGTTGGACGGCCCCGGCGCCTGATCAACTGACTTTGACGCTGCCCTGGGGGCACATGGCTGAATCCCATAATTCGGCCATTCATTCGGGACGGCGGATCGCGAAGTGGAGCGGACGGCGGGCAGCGGACTCGGTCGTCTACAAATGCGCTGGCCGAATCGATTCTTCGAATGGCCCTTCGGTCAAGTGTCCGCTTTCGGCAGCCCGTAAAATACTCTAAATCCCCTCACGTAAAAGTGCGTTTGACGGAAAAGGGGTGTCCATTTCCAGGTTCCAGGCCGGTGTTTTCCAGACGTAATGGCCGGATGACTGTGCCACGCACACGCTCCGTATTGATGTTTCCGTGAACCTCGCATATTTTATTTTCCGTAACGGCACATAACGGCACAGGGGCCCCGCAGTTCCGCGGGCGCCTCACCCAACCGTGTCCACAGGCAGGGGTCACCCATGGCGCTGACGGTCGACGAACTGGTTGCACTGTTCCCGGCGGGGGGTGCCGGTACGTTCGAGCTCGACACCGGGCGGCTCGGGCTGACCGGCGAGTCCGAGTCCCTGGAGCACCTGCCCAGCGGCATTCTGACCCTCACTGAGGCGACTGCCGACAGCGCCGCTCTGACAGTGACCGGCAAAGTCACTTTGGCCGGTGAGGAGATGCCGGCCAGCGCCCGGTTCTTCGCCACCGGCACGGCGGTCGACGCGCTGCTCTTCGAGGCGAGCCCGGCGACCTGGCTGCTCCAGACCGCCGTCGCCCGCGTCGACCTGTCCGGACTGTCCGGCGGCCGGTCACTGCGGGTCCTGCTGGCCGCCGGACAGTCCGCGGCCACGGCCGGACGGTGCCCCGGCACCGGGCCCTGGGTGGGCTTCCAGCTCGGCGGGGCGGTCGCCGACCCGCTGGAGTTCCGCGCCGAACTGCGCAAGGAGTCCATCGGCACGGCCCAGCCCCTCGACGGACCGCCGCTGCTGATCACCCCGCTGCTCGAAGCCCTCGGCGAGTACGGCGTCGAACTGCCCGGACCGCTGGTCGACTGGCTGGAGCGGGTCCAGCTGCACCAGCATCCGATGGGCAAGATGGACAACCTGATGGTCACCGCCGAAGCGCCGGTGGACCACGGCACCGGAGCGAACCCAGTGGAACTGCTGGTGTTGCGGACCACGGTGCTCGGCCGCACCGGCCAGGACGGCAAAGTCAAGGCCACCACCGTCGCTATGGTCCGGGCCCGCACGGACTGGGACGGTTCCGGGCTGCCGGTAGTCGGACCCATGATCGGCAACGGGCTGCTGTCCCTGCCCGCGCTCCAGATCATGTACGTCTCCGAGAACCTCAGCGCCGAAGACGTCATCAAGATCAACCGGGTCGTCACGGAGTACAACCTCGGCCCGCTCCAGCAGTTGCCGGTGGTGAACGCGGCGGCAGGGGTCCCGCTGGGCAAGAACGTGAGCGCGGCGGTCCACCTCGCGGTCATGGGCAATCCCACCCCGGCACTGGTGATCACCGTCCCGCCGAAGTTCGGACCGGCTCCGGAGAGCCCGGACAAGCCGAAACTCGAATACGAGTTCGTGATCGGCAAGCAGTTCGGGCCGGTCTACCTCTCGTCGATCGTATTCCGCTACGACTTCAAAAAAGGCCTGCTGATCGAGCTCCAGGGCCAGGTCACGATCGGTTCTCTCACCTGGCAGGTCGCCGGACTCGGCTTCTACGTCGGCATGAGCGGCGGCTTCCCGCTGCTGCCCTTCCTGCACGGCATGAACGTTGAAGCCACCGCCGCCGACGGGCTCATCGGCCTCAAGGGCGGACTGCTCAACAAGACACCCGACGACCCCACCCTCGACTTCGAACTCGCCGGACTGATCCTCGTCCAGGCGATGGCGGTCGAACTCGGCGCCCAGGCCGTGTGGGCACGCAGCGTCGAAGGCTGGCACTCAGTCTTCATCTACGGCGAGATCTCCCTCCTCGGCGGCGCCTCAGTCTTCGGCCCGCCACCCTTCACCGTCACCGGCTTCTCCGCCGGATTCGGGATCAACAGCTCCTTCAAGAAGGTCCCCACCGGCGCCGAGATCGCCGAATTCCCTCTGGTGGCAAGGCTGGACGCCGCCCAAGCCCTGCCCGGCCTGCCGGCCCCGACGCCGTACACCCCCGAGGACGCGCTCAAGGCCCTCACCGGGCCCACCGGCTGGATCCGCCCCACCGAGGGCCAGTACTGGATCGCCGCCGGAGTGAAGTTCACCAGCTTCGGCTTCATCGAGACCAAAGCCCTCGCCGTCATCGAACTCGGCGACTCCGTCAAAGCCATGCTGCTCGGCCGCACCTCCGTCAGCCTGCCGCGCACCCTCAACCCGAACGCCCGGGCCATCGCCAAGGTGAACATCGGCCTGAGCCTCGGCTTCAGCTCCGCCGAGCACTGCCTGTCCATGGACGTGGCTCTGCTGCCCGGCAGCTATGTGCTCGATCCATCAATCGAACTCACCGGTGGCATTGCCGTCTACGTCTGGACTGGCGGAGGCCGCGCCGGGGACTTCGCCATCAGCCTCGGCGGCTACCACCCCGCCTTCAACGTCCCCACGCACTACCCCCGACCCAAGCGACTCGGGTTCGTGTGGTCCCCGGCCAGCGACATCACCGTGCGGGCCGAGGCCTACGCCGCGATCACCCCCGCCGCGTTCATGTTCGGCGGGCGCCTGGCCGCCGTCTACGACAAGGGCATCTTCTCCGCGTGGTTCACCGCACACCTCGACGTGCTGGTCCAGTGGAAACCCTTCTACCTCGATGTCCGGCTCGGCATCAGCATCGGCGTCGCGGCCACCATCAAGGTCTGGTTCGTCCGGGTCCGCATCTCCGTCGAGGTCGGCATCGACCTCCACCTGTGGCTGCCGCCCTTCGGGGGCCGGGCCACCGTCAAACTCTGGTTCATCTCCTTCAGCTTCGGTTTCGGCTCCTCCCGCGACAACACCCCCACCGTGGACTGGCCCGAGTTTCGCACCCAGATCCCCGCACCCGTCCGGGTCATCCCCAACGATGGCCTGCTCGCCGACGCCGATCAGGGCGAGATCGCCCGGCGTGCGGCTGCCAAGGAACCGACCCTCGTCTCCTCGGCCGGATTCACCTTCACGACCGAAGCCGGCATCCCCGCCTCGCACCTGTACATCAACGAACGGCTGATCAAGCAGTCCGACGAGGGAACCATCGACATCCGCCCCATGCGGAAAACCGGTGTCACCTCCGCCCACCGGGTCACCATTACCAAGGACGGCACGACCTTCCACCCCACCGACAATCACTGGGTGGTCAAACCGGTCACCGGCACGGTCGCCCCCGGCCTGTGGGGCAAGCCCCTGGCCAAACCCGGTGATGCGCTCGACGGCGACGAACTGCTCGAAAACCGCCTCACCGGACTGAGGATCACCCTCCCCAAGCCGGACTACGGCACCGACACCGGGCCCGTCACCTCAAAGGCGCTTTCGTACGAAGGACTCCCGGAGGGTCGCATGCCCCTGCGCGTGTCCGACCCCGCCGGGCCAGAGCCGCGGGCCGACGACCAGAGCGTCCGGACCATCGTCAACACCGTCGCCGCCCCCACCGTCGAGGCCCGCCGCACCGCCGTGCTCAGCACCCTCGCCCGGCTCGGCGCGGGACCCGGCGCCGATACCGACAGTCCGCTCACCGGCTACGCCGCACTCGCCGGCCGCAGCCTGACCACCCCGCCCCTGACCACCACCGCGACGAGGTGACCGGCCGTGACCGCTGAACCGGATCTGCGCATCCACTTCCTCGACCACCTGATCCCGCGTGCCACCCCCGGCGACTACCGGGTCGTGGTCAAGAACACCCTCAGCGACCCCGGCGGCGAACTGGACGCCCAGGACAAGCTGCTCCCGTCCGAGGAGACCTTCGAGATCAAGGCCGTCCGCTTCGTGCTCAGCGAAGCCTCCGTCCACGCCTACTACCCGCCGCGCGAGAGCACCGGCGCCTACACCAGGACCCTGCCGCACATCACCCTCAGCCGGTCGATCCTGCCCTGGGAACGCAACCTCGCCGGAACCCGCGTCGAGCAGCCCCCGGCCCGCCCGCCCTGGCTCGCCCTGCTCGTCTTCGGCGAGAACGAACTGCCCGACGACCCCGCCGCGTCCGGGGACACCGTGCTGCGCACCGTCGAGGAGCTCCGGAACCCTGCCGAGGCGGGGGTCAAGGGCCCGAACCTGCCGTCCGGCGGCGTCGACGAGGCTGAGGCCCGGAGCAAGTGCCGGACCATCGACGTCCCGGCGGACCTCTTCAACGCGGTCGCCCCGCGCGACGACGAGATGTACTACCTCGCCCACGTCCGCAAGGTCGTCGACGTGAACAAGGCCCGGGCCGACGGCGAAGTCCTCGAAGAAGGGGAGTACGCGGTCGTCAACGCCAACCGCTTCCCCCACAACCCCGGTAACTACGCCGTCCACCTCGTCTCCCTCGAAGGCTTCGAGGGCCGCCTGTCCGGCACCCTGCCCGGCGGCACCACGGCCGTACGCCTGTGCTCGCTGCACAGCTGGAGCTTCACCAGCAGCGAAGGGCCCGCCGCCGACCCAGGAGCGCTGCTGGAGAACCTCGTCGCCCACGGCGCCGAGGATCCCGAAGAGCTCGCCCTGCGTCTGTCGGTCACCGCACCGGTCACCGACGACACCGAGGACGACTACGTCCGCGACCGCCTTGCACTCGGCTACACCGCCGTCCCGCAGCTGACCCTCTCCGGCGAACGCACCTTCGCCTGGTACCGCGGCCCGGCCACCCCGGTCACCGCTTTCGACGTGCCCACCGAGCACAGCCCCGGCCCGCACACCACCTCCGACCACGCGCTCATCTATGAGCCCGAGCACGGGACCTTCGACGTCAGCTATGCCGTCGCCTGGACTCTGGGTCGCACCATCGGCCTGGCCGACCCCGAATACACCACCGCCGTCAGCCGGGCCCGCCGCGAACTCGCCAATCAGGCGACGACGTTGATGGCGCTGGCCGGAGATCCGGCGCGCGCCTCGGTCGACCCGGATGCCCCGCCCGCCCTCGGCGCGCTGCGCGAACTCGCCTCCGCAGGCTTCCGTGAGCGGCTCAGCACCGGGCTCAAGAGCCCCCAGGTCTCGGACGACGCCGGACGCAGGACGCCGCAGCTGAGAGTGACACGTACAGAGTCAAGGTCCGTGCTCGCGGAAGAACGTGCTGTCTCCCTGCTGCGGACCACCGCGGAACGCAACGCCGGGGCCATCGCCACCTGGCAGGCCCGCCTCGGCCTGCTCCAGGGCGTGCCGTTCCACCACCTCGTGCCCGACCCGCGCATGCTGCCCCTGGAATCCCTCCGGATGTTCCGCCTCGACCAGGGCTGGCTGGACGCGCTCGTCGCCGGAGCCGCCGACGTCGGCGTGCACACCTCCGTCGACAGCCGCCTCGCCCCCGAGCTCAACCGGGCCACCGCCCGGTCGGGCAGCGCGAAGCGGGCCGCCGGCGGGCTGCTCATCCACTCCGAACTCATCCCCGCCTGGCCGGATATCAAGGTCAACGCCTACCTCAAGGACGGCACCGTCCTCACCGAACTGCGCCGCGCCAAACCGGACAAGAGGATCCTGCTCGTCCTCTGGGACGGCGTTCCCGACAAGGTCGTCATCCGCGAACCGGGACAGGGTATCCACTACGGCATCGACTCCGGGAACCGCCTCGGCCTGCGCAGCCTGGCCGCCGACCCGCCGATCGGCACCCCACTGGAGACCTACTACCCGGCCACCGGCAGCCTCTTCGACCTCCACCTGCGCTCCGACCCGGACGCCGGACCCGCGGTGCTTCAGATGTTCGGCACGGGCGGCCTGGTGCCCGCCCTGGCCCGGGAGTTCGGGCTCACTGACCTGGATCCCGGACAACTAGCCCTGGAACTCGTCAACGCCCCGCTGGAACAGGAAATCCTCAGCCCCACCGGCACCGCTGCCCGGACGGAGACCGCCTGATGAGCGCCACGGACCTGATCGTCCCCGTCAAGGTGAACGCCCTTGTCGTCAACCGGCTGACCCGCACCGCCGAGACGTTCAACCGGTGGACGCCGAACTTCGACGCCATGATCGAGGAGGGCGCGGGCGCGGAGCCGCCCCCCGGCGTCGGCACCGAGACCATGGGCCCGGACAGCGAAGGCGTCTATGTCCAGTGGCAGTTGCCCGAGGCGCTGGCCAACGGGCACTACGACCAGGCGACGGGGGAGACGACCTTCCCCTTCGTCCCCAACCGCTGGCTGGTCGTGCGCTACAGCACCACAGCGGCGGCGGCGGATCGCAAGGCCGTCGGGTGGATCGTGCAGAGCGACTACCTGGAGAGCCGCCCGGTCCAGGACGCCGACGGCAACGACGTGTACGGCACCAACAAGCACCCGAACCCCGATTCGCCGAACGGCGCTCCGCTGGAGCTGACCTTCCTCGGCCGCCGCCACGACCTCACTCAGGCGCCGTGGACCGAACCACCTGCCCAGAAGCCGCACCTGACCGCGGCCGGGCCCGGACTGCCCGGCTTCGCGGCCTACCAGCCGTACAACAAAGACGTGTTCTCGATCCACGACACCCTTGAGGACCTCAAAGGCGGCCTGGACAACTACCCGCCCGACGCGATGTTGAGCTACTTCGTCGTCGGCTGGTACAGCGACGACGCACTCGACTACCTCAACCGCGCCGCGTCCGTACCCGGCCTGCTCCCGCCGGGCGCGGGCGGGACGGCCGACCTCCTCGAAGCCCTCGGCTGGGACACCCCCGAAGGCACCGCCGCCGACGCCCTGGACCGCACCCTCTACAGCGGCTCGGCGCTGGGAGTCGACTGGCAGCGCGAAGGCGCCACCCATGAGTCCGACAAACCGAGCAACATCGAGCTCAGCGAGATCCTCACGCTGGGCAGCAGCAGCGCCGAAGCCCTCGGCCGGCTGGCCGCCCGCCAGACTCGGTCCGCGCGCACCGGGGACCTCGTACGCTCGCTCTTCCACGGCACCCTCGAAACACTCGACACCGCCGACGGCGAAGAGGACCTCGACACCCTCACCCATCACTCCTGGTTCTCCGGCTCCAACGGCGGCTATGTGTGGAAGGTGACCGCGCGCCCCGTCGAAGGCGACGACGAGCTGCCGCCCCCGCCGCCGGAACCCGGGTGGCTGACCGAACTCAACGATGTCCAACGGCAGTACGACGACCTCACGCCCAGGCTCCGCCGTTCTCAGCAGCGCCTGTGGAACATCTGGTGGCTGCGCAACAAGCCGGTTCCCGCGTTCACCCCTGAGCACCCCGCAGGGTTCGACGCCGCAGCTGATGTCCAGCTCAACGAGAGGGATGCGACGAGTCTGGCCGGGCGGACCAAGGCTTTGCTCGACGAACAATTCGTGCTGTTGAGGCAACTGCCCACCGGTGGCACCCCGGAGGAACTCGCGGCCGACATCGTGGAGTACGCGACCGAACGCGGACTCGACCCGTGCTACCAGCTGGAGCGCACCGCCCGCGAGTCCTACTACCGCCCCGCCGACCCGGTCGTGCTCATCAAGGACACCGGTGCCAAAGAACCCCTCACCCGGGACACACCGCTGCCCTGCCGCCTTCCCGAGGCCCTGATCACCCGGGTCACCGTCGGAGGCAAGACCTACGACCGGCCCACCACTCCGCCCAGCCCGGGACTGGCCGGGCTCCCCGACGCCTGCACCCCGCTGCTCGCCGAGTTCGCCCTCCTGGACCAGGTGGCCCGGGTCCCCGGTGCTCTCGACGCGGCTCTCGCGGACCCTGCCGCCGTCGCCGGGCCCGTCCCCGAGCACACCGCGCCGTGGCGGCAGCCCTGGCTGCCCATGCACCTCGAATACGAACTGAAGTACTGCCCCACGCCCTTCCAGGCCGGCGACACCACCTACTGGACCTTCAACGGCAGCCGCTACGAATGGTCCGGCCGGGGAGCCCAGCCCGGCGGAGGCGAAGCCGACCTGCGTTGGCTCACCTTCAAGAACCGGGCGTTCCTCACCCCGAGCGCGCCGTTCGTCCTGCAGAAGCAGATCGACCGCTACCTCGACACCTACTCCGGCGCTCCCACCGAAGGCCTCCTCGCCCTGCGCGAGGAACTCGGCGACCCCGGAATGCTCTCCCAGGGCCTCGACGGCTTCCACGACTGGCTCGTCCAGCAGGACGGCACCGCCAGGACCACCGTGCACGTCCCCGAGGCCATCGCCAGGCTCGTCGGCGACATCCAGAGCGTCCCGGAAGGCGGCCCGCTCGAACCGCCCGCCGACGACCCCGGAACACCGTTCCAGCCGGTCCGCGCCGGCCAGTTCGCCTTTCACGACCTGCGCATCGTGGACCGCTTCGGCCGCACCTACGACATCGTCAACAGCGGCAACTACGAACAGGTCTCCCTCACCCTCGCGGAGAGCGTTGCCCCCGACAGCGTCCTGCACGAGGACCTCATCGGCACGGCCCGCTTCGTCCAGCTCGGCCCGCGTCTCCTCCAGGGCGCCCGCGTCCGGCTGGAGACCGTACGCGCCGTGGACGGACAGCGGCTCTCGCCGATGGCCCGTGCGGCCACGACGGAAGACCCCCTGGCCGGCTGGCTGCTGCTCAACCACCTCGACCAGACCCTCGTCGTCCACGGTCCCGATGGCGTCTCCCTCGGCGAACTCCGCGTCGTCAAGGACATCGACGGCGCGGACGACAGCGTGTGGCTACCGCTCCCCGGCTCGCCCTATCCCGACGTCGACGCCCAGGAGTTCGAGGACGCCATGCCGCACCTGGCTCGGTTCGTCCGCACCCTGAAGGACAAACCCGCCGCCGCACTCACCGGTCTGCTCGACACCATCGACCAGACCCTCGACACCATCCTGGACGACGCCGCCCAGGAGGACGGTTCTCCGCTGCGGCTCATCGGCCGCCCGCTCGCACTGGTGCGCGCCGATCTGGGCGTCGAGCTCGAAGGGCCGCTGCTGAGCAACCCGAGTTGGGACCAGGTGCTGGGGGAGTCGGAGGAGGAGTACGACGGCTACCGCTGGCCGGTCCGGCTCGGCAACGAGAAGCGGCTCGGCGACGGCCTCATCGGATACTTCGCCGGGGCGACCGGGCCCGACCAGGAGACTTCGTACGAGCTCTTCCACGCGGTCATGCCGGAGGGCGGCGGGGGCTATCTGACCCCGATCGACAAAGGCCACGGCCTGGCCGTGCCCGCGCGCACCCCGGACCAGCCGGTGACGCACCACCTGACGCTGCTGATGGATCCGTACGCGGCGGTGCATGCCACCACGGACATCCTCCCGGTGACCAAGGTCCAGCTGCCCGACGACCTGGTGTCAGAGGCGATGCGGCGGATCCGGGCGTCTTTCCGGCTCGGCCCACTGCTCGCGGCCGAGCGGGTCGACAAGGCCGAGGAAGCCCGGCGGACGCGGGCGGGGGAGGAGCCGACGGAGGCAGGTGTGGTGCTACCGCAGCCCGCGTCGTGGCACGGAGCGTGGAGTTGGGTTGAGCCGCGCGGGTCGGAGACCGAGTGGGTGGAGCTGCCGATCGTTCCGGCTGATTCCGCGGCGCACTTCGGGGATCCGCAGGCGGAGGCCCGGTATGGGTACCTGCTGCTCGACGCGACCGAGATGTCCTGAACCTCCGTTTCTAGAAGGGCTGTTGCATGAGCGTCGTCATGGTGAACGCCACCAACCTGCTGCCGTACGAACCGTCGACCGACCCGAAACCGTTGCGGGTGAGCTCCGCCGAGGAAACCGAATACGGCTCCGTCAACATCAATGTCGGCGGCGGCATCACCACGTCGGCCTGGTGCAACAAAATCACCGTCCGGGTGCCGGTCGGAACGGGGGCCGAGCACCTCACCACCGAAGGCGCCGACATCAAGACCGGCGCCAGCACCGGCTGGACGCCGTCCGCCGCCACCGTCTCCGGCGGCTTCGCGGTCATCACCTTCACCCCGGCCCGCGGGGTGCAGTTCACCGGGCAGATCGTCACCCTCACCCTGTCCAACATCGCAGTCAACCGCACGGCGGGTCAGGTCTCCATCGCGATCGTCGAGAGTTCGTCAAGGACGAACGGGAGCTTCACCAACAAGGACGCTGCGGTCGTGGTGGACAAGTTCCCGGCCGGGTTCGTGTTCCGGAATTTCGCGCCCGAGAAGATCATGGTGGAGAACGGTGAGGTCGCCGTGCTCCGTTGGGAGGGCTCGGACGCGAAGTACACGATGCACTGGGGCGACACCCCCGCCGGAGTCTCCCTCGACAAGGAACGTGTCTGGCCCACCCCGCGCGGCCTGACCACCGTCACCGGTTTCATGCTCCGCGCCGAAGTCACAGCCGGTGGCGTCACCCTCACCCACACCCTGACCACGGCGGTCACCGTACGCATTCCTGACCTCGTCGTCAGGAACCTCACCGTCCAGGGCCCGGCCACATTCGCCGACAGCGTCAGTCTCAGTAACACCGCCAAGGACCTGACGGTGGCCGGATCGGTGCGCGGTGCGGGCAGCAACCCCTTGAGGGTCAGCCAGAACGCGGGCCTGAAGGTCGACGCGGTCCTCACCGTCACCGGGGCGAGCACCTTCAACAACAACGTCACCGTCGCCACGGGCAAGACCCTCCGGGCCGCCGGGCCGGTTGAGTTCGCCGGTACGGTGCAGGGGTTCGGCCACCCCGCCTACCGGCGCTCCTGGACGCAGGGGACCGTGCCGGCCTACAGCAACTGGTTCCTCGCGGACGCCCCCACCGACGGAATCCTGTCCGGACAGGTAAGGGGTCCGAACGGATCCGACATCAGCACCAGTCTGATTGTCTTTACCGACGGCCGCTACAACTACGTCACCCCTCCGGCGCTGCCCGGCATGGCATCGTTCTCGATTCCGCTGCGCAAGAACCAGGCGTTCTACATCTACTCAGAAGTGAACTCTGACTTCTGGCGCCTTTTCATGACGCTGACCCTGCTCTGGTTCCCGCTGGGCCAGTCCGTCGACCTCCGGGTGCACTCCGCGGGAGCTCCGGCACCGACGGCAGAGACCGCGCAGGAGCCCGGGACCGAGCCTGTCCCGCAGGAGTTCGTTCCGCTGAAAATGCCTGAAGACATTCCTGAGGCCGCCCCTGAGGCGTGAATCTGGGAAGCCCAGAAAGGGGCCATGGGGTGATCTTGAAGCCCTAGAGGCCCGCCCGGCGTGAGGCACATGTGTTGGGCCTGGCTTGCGCGTCGGAGAGCCCGGGGAGCATTTCGTGAGGGTGGATGGCTTCCTGTACGACGGTGTGGGTCTTGGTGTTGTACCGGATGATGCGGTGCTCCGCGGCGCCGGACCAATACCTGCTGATGTACAGGTCGGTGGGGCTGCCCGGCACTGGGCAGACGGCGCCGAGGTGGACGACATGGCCGCTGGGCAGTCCGGGAAACCCATCCTCGATAGGGCGGGGGCCCACCCTTGTGTGCGTCTTCGCGTTGTACTGGATGTACTTGTCATATGCGAACAGCCAGATGTCGGTAGCGCTGCCCGGTACGCGGCAGCCCGTGTCGAGGTTGCGGCCGTAGTGGGTAGTCCAGCTGGTGCCCTTCAGACCGGGCAGTACTTCCTGGACGTTTTGGACCGGCGAGTGGGCCTGCTCGACCCTCACGTACAGGGTGAACTTGCCCTCGCCGCGTCCCAGCTGTTCGCGGCCGTTGAAGTAGAAGCCGATGTCCTTCATGTTCAGGGCCCGCAGGGTGGCGCGGTCTAGGGTGCACGTCTCATCCGCGATGGAGTCGTCCTCCATCGCGTTGGTGAGCGCTTGGAGCATGGCCTGTGGTGATCACGGCGCAGGTTGTCCGCGATGTCGCTCGGCGCCGACGCGTCGCCCCGATGCTTCCACCACCGTCGGGCCGCCCGCTACTTAACGTAGCTGTGCTGTCAGCAGTGAACAGGCCCAAGGCTTGTGAAACCCGTCGTCGCCGGATGGTGATCCGCCAGTTCGGGGAGCCGAGAGCCCCCGTACCCCCCGGAGGGCATCGGGGGGGCAGAAGCTGGTGTGGCGAACGCCTAACCGATCCCGATCGAGCGGGATCGAGGAGGATGAAGCCGGATGGAAACCGGCGTAAAAGTCCGTTCCTTCGGCATCTTCGCAGGTGAGACGCATCACTGGAATGGGTTCGAGTCCCACCCGCCCCACCACGCAGTGGTCGCGCAGAATCGTTTCTACTTGCGGAAACGTTGGGACGGGGGTCGCCACTCCAGGGTGATGACCCCCGTTCATTCGTTCAGATCAAGATCTAGTGGAGCGCAGTGGACGCGGGTGTCCAGAATGCCGCCCATGTCTCGTTCATCCTGTGATGTGATCACGAATGGCTTGCTGGCAAGTGGTTGACGGGCGGCGTCCGGCGGACGGTGCACCGGCCGGGAGCACACCGAGTGGATCCACCTGAGAGGCTTACCCGTCAGGTCTTTCTGAGGTCGGCAAGGGATCTCGGCATGCTTCGCGGCGACGTCAGCCCTAGCGTTTACAGGTCGTCGGGCAAGAGCCGGAAGGCTTTGTGGCCGGTCAGGGGTCGGACCATGCGGAAGTGGCGGTGCGTGGTGAACACGGCGTCGGTTCGGTACGCGGCGGCCAGGGCCACGTTCATTGCATCGGTCAATCCCATGCCCTTCCCTCCGTCAGCGTCTGCGTACCCTTCGGCGACAGCGATCGCTGCGCTCAGGTGCTCGGCGACAGAGGGCACCTCGAACCGGCGGGTGGCCGTGTTGCGTTCGATGAACCGGGCCGCGGCCAGAGCCTTGCGGAGCCCGCCTCTTGCCGCGATCAGGTAGTCCAGTTCGGCCAGGACCATGGGGGAGACGATGAGGTGACTGATGGCTGCCAGCGCCTCTTTGTGCTCCTCGTGCCCGGTGAGTTTCGGGTCGAGCAGACGGTAGAGGGCGTTGGTGTCGGCGATGGCGACCAGGCTCACGAACCCATCCCCCTGAGCGCGTCGTCGATCTCATCGTTGGTGAGGTCAGGAAGGTCGAGCTCCGGCAGGTCGATGGGGCCCATGGGATCCGTGGGGTACGGGGGGATGTCCTCGTCGGTGATCGGGACGACGCGCGCGACGGCGACGCCGTTCTTGGTGACGACGACGGTCTCGCCCCGTGCTGCAGCGGCGAGGATCTGCGAGGACTTCTGATTGAACTCGCGGGCGGTAGCCTCCATGTACTACATGTTACTACCGCGCGGGCTCCATCCCTCGGGTGAAGAGGGTGGCGGCTTACTTATCGGTACGGCGCCCCGATGTGCGGCCAGATGCAGCGCATGTTCCGTGGGGTGAAGTCGCACTCGAGATCGCGGAATGTGTGACACGGGAGCGTCACTGCCCAGAGTGAATTGCTGAAACGGCAATAAGGCTGGTTCTCCCAGTAGCGTCGGCGGAATGATCGGCCCTCAGGCCCGGCCCGGCGGATCGGCGGCGGTCGTGGCCCACGCAGGCCGATGGATTCGGAGTACTCATGCCCCCGCACCTCACGGATGTCTCTCACCGCTTAGTCTCCTCACCGGCAGGCCGGATCCATCTGGCCGAACAGGGAACCGGGCCGCTGGTGCTGCTCGTGCACGGTTTCCCCGAGTGCTGGTATTCCTGGCGCCACCAGCTACCGGTACTGGCAGCGGCCGGATATCGCGCGGTCGCCATTGATGTGCGCGGCTACGGCCGCTCCTCCAAGCCCGCTGACGCGGCCGCGTACCGGATGCCTGACCTGGTGGAGGACAACGCCGAGGTGGTGCATGCCCTGGGCGAGGAGACGGCCGTGATCGTCGGCCACGACTGGGGGGCGACCATCGCCGCCAACTCCGCCCTGCTCAGGCCGGAGGTTTTCCGCGCGGTGGGGCTGCTCAGCGTTCCCTACACACCACGCGGCGGACCGCGGCCCAGCGAGGTCTTCGCGAAGATGGGTGGGGACGAGGAGATTTACGTCTCCTACTTCCAACAGCCAGGCCGGGCCGAGGCCGAGATCGAACCCGATGTGCGCGGCTGGCTCGCGGGTTTGTACGCGGCCATGTCGGGCGACACCATGCCCGCGTCAGGGGCTCCGGACCCGCACTTCGTCAGCAACGGCGGCATGTTGCGTGACCGGTTCCCGGCCGGCCGGCTGCCCGCCTGGCTCAGTGAGGATGATCTGGACGTTTATGCCGGGGAGTTCGAACGTACCGGCCTGACCGGAGCCCTGAACCGCTACCGGAACATGGATCGCGACTGGGAAGACCTCGCGGCCTTCGACGGCGCCCCCGTCGCCCAGCCGTCGGTGTTCATCGGCGGCCGCCTGGACGCCTCCACCATGTGGCTGGCCGACGCGATCAACGCGTACCCCACCACGCTGCCCGGACTGAGCTCCTCCCACCTCCTCGACAACTGCGGCCACTGGATCCAGCAAGAACGACCCGCCGAGGTCAACAAGATCCTGACCGACTGGCTGACAACCCTGCCCCGCTGAAGCACCCGCGCAGGGCCGTCCCGTGTGGCTGCCTCAACTTGCCCTAACGTGAGGGGAGGGTGTGGGTATGCGGCTTGTCCGATACGGGTGGACAAGCCCTCGGCCATGCCATTCCGGCCACGTATGCTGGAGCGCTTCGATCTTTCGAAGGTCGGCGGGGCAGAGAAGGAGTAGGCGCGGCCATGACAGAGCGGCGGATGCAGATCGGCGAGGTGGCCGAACGGACGGGCTTGTCGCTGCGCACGATCCGGCACTACGAGGAAGTCGGCCTCGTCATCCCCTCGGCCCGCAGCAAGGGCGGTTTTCGCCTCTACACCGACGCCGATGTCGAGCGGCTGATGGTGATCCGCCGGATGAAGCCGCTGGACTTCTCCCTGGAGGAAATGCGGGATCTGCTGGACATCACCGACCGAATCGCTGCTACGGACGTTCCGGCCACCGGTGAGGAGCGAGAGCGTCTCCGTGAGCGTCTCGACTCCTACCGCAAGGTCGCAGACGCTCGCTGCCAGACGCTGCGCGCGCAGTTGATGGCCGCTGAGGATTTCGCGGCGACGCTGAGGCGCCGGATGCGTGCGGGGCACTGACGTGTACCTCCGCGACCCTGACGCGGGTGGGGAAGGTACGGGGTCAGAGCGTTCGCTGCATAGCGCCTTCCGCTGGAGGTTGCGGCTGAGCGGATTCGAAGCGGGCTCCGCGACGCCAGGCCAGCGATATCTACCTCGATGTTAGAGTTGGGTGCTCGGCGCTGATGTCTCGTTGCCCCTGCGGTTCATGGTGCGGACGGGCTCCGAGACTGGGGCCTGAGCCAGGACCGGGACTGGGACCCCGATCGGGACCGACGATGTTCCCGGCGACGATCGACGGATATGGCGGGAGGTCGCGTGCTACTGGCCACGATGTCGTATCCCGGCCTGCCCGCCTGACGCGCTGCCCGGTGGCGCACCACCTGGCGTTGTCCGCTCCCTGAGGGCCCCCAGGCCCGCCGCTCGCGGGCGTTCTGCGGGATGCCACCCGGCCTCTCGCGCTTCCATGCATGCTCCACCCACGGTGTCGCGGGCGTGCCCGAGTACGACAGGTCCTGCTCCTCTTGTCTTCTTCCGTACGGTCCGCCGCCGACCGGCTGCGTGATTACCGCCCGTCCTGGCTGTCCCCCAAGGTCTTCCGCACAGAGGTGCTCGCCGGCCTCGTGGTGGCGCTCGCTCTGATCCCCGAGGCGATCTCGTTCTCGATCATCGCCGGCGTCGACCCTGCCATCGGCCTGTTCGCGTCCTTCACCATGGCTGTGGTCATCTCGATCGTCGGCGGGCGGCGGGCGATGATCTCCGCCGCGACCGGCGCCGTCGCCCTGGTCATCGCGCCTCTCAACCGCGAGCACGGCCTCGGCTACCTGATCGCCGCCGTCATCCTGGCCGGTGTCATCCAGGTCGCGCTGGGTGCGCTCGGTGTCGCGAAGCTGATGCGGTTCGTGCCGCGCTCGGTGATGGTCGGTTTCGTCAACGCGCTCGCGATTCTCGTCTTCATGGCCCAGGTGCCGGAGATGCACAACGTGCCGTGGCCGGTCTACCCGCTGATCGCGGCAGGTCTGGCGCTGATGGTGTTCTTCCCGAAGATCACCACCCTGATCCCGGCGCCGCTCGTCTCGATCGCCATCCTGACCGTGATCACGGTCGCAGCCGGCATCGCGGTCCCGACGGTGGGCGACAAGGGCGCCCTGCCGTCATCGCTGCCGGTCCCGGGCCTGCCGGACGTGCCGTTCACGATGGACACCCTGGCGACGATCGCTCCGTACGCCTTCGCGATGGCACTGGTCGGCCTGATGGAGTCGCTGATGACGGCCAAGCTCATCGACGACATCACCGACACGCGCTCCTCCAAGACGCGTGAGTCCATCGGCCAGGGCATCGCGAACATCGTCACCGGCTTCTTCGGCGGCATGGGTGGTTGCGCCGTGATCGGCCAGACGATGATCAACGTGAAGGTGTCCGGAGCCCGCACCCGCCTGTCCACGTTCCTGGCGGGCGCGTTCCTGATGGTGCTGTGCATCGTCTTCGGACCGGTCGTCTCCGACATTCCGATGGCCGCCCTGGTCGCCGTCATGGTCATGGTCTCGTTCGCGACCTTCGACTGGCACTCCATCGCCCCCAAGACGCTCCAGCGGATGCCGGCCGGTGAGATCGCCGTCATGGCCATCACCGTGATCTGCGTGGTCGCCACCGGCAACCTCGCCATCGGCGTCGTCGTCGGCTGCGTCACCGCCATGGTCATCTTCGCCAAGCGTGTCGCCCACCTCGCTAACGTCACCGCCGTCACCGGCCCCGACGGCTGCAGCGTCGTCTACGGGGTCACCGGCGAGCTGTTCTTCGCCTCCTCCAACGACCTGGTCACCCAGTTCGACTACGCGGGCGACCCGGACAAGGTCGTCATCGACCTCTCGGCGGCCCACATCTGGGACGCCTCTTCCGTCGCCGCCCTCGATGCCATCGAGACCAAGTACAGGCAGCGGGGCAAGACGGTGGAGATCATCGGGCTGAACAATCCCAGCGCCGATCTGCACAGCAAGCTCAGCGGCGAGCTCACCAGTCACTGACCCGTCCGTTCAAAGTAGGACTGGAGCCGGATTCATCGGATCAATGTGCCGGTTTCCTCGGGGAAATTGGGTTTTAGGGGTGTCGGAGGGGCCGAAAGGTCTGATAAATATGCGTCGCGGACCGACGCAGGCGGGACCCCGGCCGCGTCCCCCGTACCTTCCCCGGTGAGGAGCGGTCCGATGACTGGCAGGACAGTGCGGAACAGGACACGAGCGGCACGCGCGGTGGCACCGTGACCCCGGCCCGGACCCCAACACGCCCCCGCATCACCGCCGTCGAGACGTACGACATCAGGTTTCCCACCTCGCGGCAGCTCGACGGCTCCGACGCCATGAACCTCGACCCCGACTACTCCGCCGCCTATGTGGTGCTGCGCACCGACGCGCCGGACGGTCACGAAGGGCACGGATTCACCTTCACCATCGGGCGCGGCAACGACGTCCAGGTCGCGGCCATCGAGGCCCTGCGCCCGCACCTCCTCGGGCGGCCGGCCGACGAACTGTGCGCCGACCCGGGCACGCTCGGCCGCGACCTGACCGGGGACAGCCAACTGCGCTGGCTCGGCCCGGAGAAGGGCGTGATGCACATGGCGATCGGGGCGGTCGTCAACGCCGCCTGGGACCTGGCCGCCAAGCGGGCCGGCAAGCCGCTGTGGCAGTTCCTCGCCGACGCCGAACCCGAGTGGCTCGTCTCGCAGGTCGACTTCCGCTACATCGCGGACGTACTGAGCCCCCAGGACGCGCTGGGGCTGCTGCGGCGGGGCCGGGAGGGGCGCGGCGAGCGGAAGGCGCTGCTGCGCGCGAACGGGTACCCCGGCTACACGACGTCGCCGGGCTGGCTCGGTTACTCCGACGAGAAGCTGACCCGGCTCGCCCGGCGGGCCGTCGCCGACGGCTTCACCCAGATCAAGCTGAAGGTCGGCGCGGACCTCGCGGACGACATCCGCCGCCTGCGGACCGCGCGCGCCGCCGTCGGCCCGGACATCCGCATCGCGATCGACGCCAACCAGCGGTGGAACGTCGGTGAGGCCGTGGAATGGACGCGGGCACTGGCCGAGTTCGCCCCGTACTGGATCGAGGAGCCGACCAGCCCCGACGACGTCCTCGGGCACGCCGAGATCCGCAAGGCTGTGGCTCCGGTGAAGGTCGCCACCGGCGAACACGTACAGAACCGCGTCATCTTCAAGCAGTTGCTCCAGGCCGGGGCCATCGACGTACTACAGATCGATGCCGCGCGGGTCGGTGGCGTCAACGAGAACCTGGCGATCCTGCTGCTCGCGGCGAAGTTCGGGGTGCCGGTGTGCCCGCACGCGGGCGGGGTCGGGCTGTGCGAGCTGGTGCAGCACCTGTCGATGTTCGATTACGTCGCGCTCACGGGGACCACCGAGGACCGTGTCATCGAGTACGTCGACCACCTCCACGAGCACTTCACCGACCCCGTGGTGCTGCGGGACGGGCACTACGCGGCGCCGGACGCGCCCGGGTTCTCGGCGACGATGCGGCCCGGCTCGATCGCCGAATTCACTTATCCGGGCGGGACGTTCTGGGCGGCGGACCTGGCCGGCGCCGCCGCTGCCACCGGTGCCGCCGCTGCCACCGGTGCCGCCCGTGCCCCCGCTGCCGCCCGTGCCGCCGCTTCCACCGCCGTCGAGGAGAGCGCCGTATGACCGACCGGACCAGTGCCCCGGACACCGACCCCAACCGCCTCGACGGCCTCAAGGCCCTGGTGACCGGCGGTGCTTCCGGCATCGGCCTCGCCACCGCCCGGCTGCTCGCCGCACGCGGCGCCGACGTCGCCGTACTCGACCTGGACCCGTCCGGTGCGCGGGCGCCGCTGCACCGGATCAAGGCGGACGTCTCGGACGACACGTCCGTACGGGAAGGAGTCGGCGCGGCGGTGGAACGGCTCGGCGGGCTCGACATCCTGGTCAACAACGCGGGCATCGGCGCCTCGGGCACGGTCGAGGACAACGACGACGCGCAGTGGCACCGCGTCCTGGACGTCAACGTTCTCGGCATGGTCCGCACCACCCGAGCCGCGCTGCCGCACCTTCGGCGCTCCGCGCACGCGGCGGTCGTCAACACCTGCTCGATCGCCGCGACGGCCGGTCTGCCGCAACGTGCGCTGTACAGCGCGAGCAAGGGCGCGGTGCTGTCGCTGACCCTCGCGATGGCGGCCGACCACGTACGGGAAGGGGTTCGCGTGAACTGCGTGAACCCTGGTACGGCCGATACCCCCTGGGTCGGCCGCCTGCTGGACGCCGCCGACGACCCGCAGGCCGAGCGCGCCGCGCTCAACGCCCGCCAGCCCATGGGCCGCCTCGTCAGCGCCGAGGAGGTGGCCGCCGCCATCGCGTACCTGGCGAGTCCGGCGGCGGCCTCTGTCACCGGCACCGCGCTCGCGGTCGACGGCGGCATGCAGGGCTTGCGACTGCGCCCGGCGGCGGCCCGGTGAGCCTTCCGGGGGACGTCGCCACCCTCGGGCGCAGCGGTGTGCCCGTCACCTCCCTGTCCTTCGGGGCCGCCGCGCTCGGGAACCTCTTCGCGCCCGTCACCGACGAGGCGGCCGCCGCGGCGGTCGAGGCCGCGTGGGACGCCGGTATCCGTTACTTCGACACCGCCCCGCACTACGGCCTCGGGCTCTCCGAGCGGCGGCTGGGGGACGCCCTGCGCGGGCGGGCCCGTGACACGTACACCCTCTCCACCAAGGTGGGACGGCTGCTGGTCGCGGACGGGCGCGGCGGTACGGACGGCGAGGGCTTCGCCGTGCCCGCCACGCACCGCCGCGTCTGGGACTTCAGCGGCGACGGCATCCGCCGATCCGTCGAGGACAGCCTGCGGCGGCTCGGCCTGGACCGGATCGACGTCGTCTACCTCCACGACCCCGACGACCACGCCGAGCAGGCGTTCCGCGAGGGCTACCCGGCGCTGGAGCGGCTGCGCGCCGAGGGCACCGTACGGGCGATCGGCGCCGGCATGAACCAGACCGCGATGCTCACCCGCTTCCTCCGCGACACCGATGTGGACACGGTGCTGTGCGCGGGCCGCTACACCCTCCTCGACCAGCGCGCGGCCGACAGCCTCCTGCCCGAGGCCGCCGCGCGCGGCAAGAGCGTCGTCGTCGGCGGGGTCTTCAACTCCGGCCTGCTGGCCGACCCGCGCCCCGGCGCGACGTACGACTACGCTCCCGCGTCGGTGAACCTCCTCGGCCGCGCCCTGCGCACCGAGGCCGTCGCCGCGCGCCACGGCGTCCCGCTGCGCGCCGCCGCCCTGCGTTTCCCCTTCGGCCAGGCCGCGGTGGCGAGTGTGCTGGTCGGAGCGCGGTCGGCGGCGGAAGTGGCGGACGCGACCGCCATGTTCGCGACACGCGTGCCGGCCCGGATGTGGGAGGAGCTGCGCGGGGAGGGTTTGCTGGGGGCGGACGTACCGGTCCCGGTCGAGGTCGGGAAGCAACCATGAGAGTCGCCCTGTGACCGCTGTACGTCGCCTCGTGGACGCGCACCACCACGTGTGGGACCTGTCCGTACGCGCACAGGACTGGATCACCGGGCCCGAACTCGCCCCGATCCGGCGCGACTTCCTGATCGACGACCTGGTTCCGGAGGCCGCGGCCTCGGGGGTCGACGCGACCGTACTCGTCCAGACGGTCACCGTGCCCGATGAGACCCCGGAGTTCCTCGCCCTGGCCGCCACCAGCGATCTGATCGCGGGGGTGGTCGGCTGGACCGACCTCGCCGCGCCGGGCGTCGCTGACGCGCTCGCCGGACTGCGCGAACTCCCCGGCGGCGACCGCCTGGTGGGCATCCGCCATCAGGTGCAGAGCGAGCCGGACCCCGAGTGGCTGCTGCGACCGGACGTGCGGCGCGGGCTGGCGGCGGTGGCCGGTGCGGGGCTCGCGTACGACCTGGTGGTCCGGCCAGGGCAACTCCCCGCCGCCGCGAAGGCGGCGGCCGCGCACCCGGATCTGACCTTCGTCCTCGACCACCTGGGCAAGCCGGCGGTCGCGGCCGGGGAGCTGGAGCCGTGGGCCTCGGACGTACGCCGTGCCGCCGCCTTCCCCAACACCGTCTGCAAGCTGTCGGGGCTGGTCACCGAGGCGGACTGGGCGGCCTGGACGGTGGCGGACCTGCGCCCGTACAGCGACACGGCACTCGACGCGTTCGGGCCGTACCGGCTGATGTTCGGCTCGGACTGGCCGGTGTGCCGATTGGCGTCGTCGTACGCGGGGGTGCTGGCGGTGGCGCGGGAGCTGATGGCGGGGCTTGGCGAGGCGGAGCGGGCGGAGGTCTTCGCGGGGACGGCGGACCGGACGTACGGACTGAGGGGGTAGGGCAGGCCGCTGAACCCTCCTCGCGCTCAAAGCGGTGCCTCCCAGGTGGCCGTTGTGTTGCGCCGCCCCGCCTCCTCCGTCCCGTCGTCGGTCACTGTCAGGCGTACGCCGTCCCGCCCGTCCGCCAGCCTCGCCTTCGCGTCGATCTCGACGCGCACCGCCGTGACCCCCGCCCGCCGGTGCGCCGCCGCCAGCGCGCCGCGCAGCTCGGTGAGCAGTTGTCGGCCCACCGGTTCCGGGACCAGGGCGTCCACCGCGCCCGCGAAGTGCACCGACGGCTGGAAGCCCAGCAGCGTGGCCGCGCCGGCCGTCTCGCGCAGGACCCGGCCCCGGAACGTGGCGGGCACGTCCGCCGGGGGCTGTTGCAGCGCGAAGATCGTCGTCCGTACCTCCTGGATGGTGGAGTCCAGCTCGTCGACGGCCGCGCCGAGCAGTTCGTCCATGTCCTGCGGTGTTTCCGCCGCCGCGGCCGCCCGCCGCCGGGTGGACTCCAGCATCATCTCGGTGGCGAACAGCCGCTGTACGACCAGGTCGTGCAGGTCACGCGCGATCCGGTCGCGGTCCTCGAACACCGCGAGCCGCTCCCGGTCCTGCCTGCTGTCCGCCAGCACCAGCGCCAGCGCCGCCTGCGAGGCGAACTGTGAGGCGAGCAGCCGGTCGACCGCCGAATACGGAGGGCCGCCGCGCCGCCGCGGCAGGGCGAGCGTGCCGATCAGCCTGCCGCCGCTCCGGAGCGGCAGCATCATGCTCGGCCCGAAACGGGCCCGTACGCGCGTCGTCATGCGCTCGTCGGTCGCCGAGTCCTCGATGAACACCGGTTCTCCGCCGAGCAGTTGCTCCAGGACCGGACTGCCGGACTCGATGACGGTGCCGATCAGGTCGGCGGGGTCGTCGTGGGTGGACGCGGCGACGATCTCCATGCCGCCCCCGGCGGTGGGCTGGAGGACCACGCCCGCCGAGGCGTCGGCGAGGATACGGGCCTGCTCGGCCACCGTCATCAGCGCGTCCTCGGCACTCTCCCCGGTCAGGAGCGCGGTGGTGCAGGCGGCGGCGCCCTCGATCCAGCGCTCGCGCCGGCGGGCCGTCTCGTACAGCCGCGCGTTGCCGATCGCGATGCCCGCCTGCGAGGCGAGGACGCGCAGCAGCGCCAGGTCGTCCGTGGTGAAACCGGCCGCTCCGGCCGCCGCGTCGGCCGCCCCCTGTTTGTCGGTCAGGTAGAGATTGCCGAAGATCTCGGTGTGGACCCGGATCGGGACGCCGACGAAGGACTTCATGGCGGGGTGACCGGGTGGCAGGCCGGCCGAGCGTACGTCGGCCGACAGGTCGGGGACGAGCAGGGGCCGCCGCTCCTGGAGGAGGTGGCCGATCAGCCCGGTGCGTCCGTCGGGCAGCCGGCCGATGCGCTCGCGCGTCTTGGCGTCGATGCCCGAGGTGAACAGCTCGGTGATGTCGCCGCGCTCGGGATCGACGACTCCCAGCGCGCCGTACCGCGCCCCGGCCAGCTCGGTGGCGGTGTCCACGATCTGCTGGAGGGCGGCGTGCAGCTCACGCTCGGAGCCGACGTTCAGCACGGCTTCCAGCAGCATCGGCAGCCGGGGCGCCACGCCCCCGCCGCTTTCCGGGTTCATGCGCCGCCCTGTACGCGCGCCGCGCCGCTCAGCCCTAGGGGGTGTCTTGCCGATCTTGCCGGGCTCGCGACGCCTGGCACCGCACCTCGCCGCGTTGTCGTCGGTCGCCAATGCTCCGCAGTGGCTCCCTCCTCCGCCTTGCGATCCACGGCACCAGACGCCGCTCCCTGATCCGGCCTGATCGACAAGACACCCCCTAGCCGCTGATCGGGTTGAGGGTCATCGGCTGGATCTTGCCCTCCAGCATCGCCCCGAGCCCGAGTACGGAGCAGACGTCGGGCCGCTCCGCGATGTGCACCGGCATGCCCGTCGCGTCGCGCAGCATCTGGTCGAGGCCCGGCAGCAGAGCGCTGCCGCCGACCATCATGATTCCGCGGTCGGCGAGGTCGGCGACCAGGTCGGGCGGGCAGTCGCGCAGCACCTTCCCGATGCCGTCGATCACAGCGGTGAGGGGGGTGTGGATGGCCTGGCGCACGGCGGCGGTGTCGACGTGCACGGAGCGGGCGAGGCCGGTGGCCACGTCCCGGCCGTGGATCTCGGTGGACGCGGGGCCCTCCGCCGTCAGGCCGTTGCCCCTGAGTGCAAGCTGGAGGGGGCGTACGGACTGGCTCGGCAGCATCAGCTCGTGCTCCTGGCGCAGGTGCTGGATCACCGCGTGGTCGATGGCGTTGCCGCCGATCGGGATGCGCTGAGCGGTGACGATCGAGCCGAGCGAGAGCACCGCCACCTGGGTGGCCGCCGCACCACACACCATGATCATGGTGGCCGACGGCTGTTCCACGGGCAGCCCGCAGCCGACGGCCGCGGCGATGAGCGTGTCGACGAGTTCGACGCGGCGCGCGCCGAGCCCGATGAGGGTCTCGACGGCCGCGCGCTGGGCGAGCGGGTCGCTGTCGTGCGGTGTGCAGGCGGCGGCACGAAGGCGCGGCTTGCGGCGGAGCTGGCGCCGGAGCTTCTCACCGAGGAGGTGGCGCAGCATGCGCTGGGCCATCTCGATGTCGACGACGGTGCCGCCCTTTACGGGGCGTACGACACGGATGTAGTCGGGCGTACGGCCCGTCATCTGTTCGGCGAAGGCGCCGACGGCGATGAGCGCGCCGGTGCGGGTGTTCACGGCGGCCACACTCGGCTCGTCGACGACGAGCCCCACACCCTTCACGAAAACCCGGGTCCTGGCGGCCCCGAGATCGACGGCGATATGGCAACGGCGCAACTGCTCAAGACTGACGGTCACGGCAGGGTCTCCCGAGAGCGCTGACGGACCGGCGGGTGCCGGTCCTGCTTCGCATCGTGCGGGGGCCGGTGACCGGGCGCGCGCTGGGTGAGCCGGTCGGGCGTACGAGCTGACACCGTGCCAGGAGCCGGTCCGCGCCGCTCCGGCCCATGTCATGCGCCGTCAGGAAACCCCACGCGCTGCAACAAACCCCAGGTGAACTCCGCGACACAGGGTTTGCCGCCAGGCAGCGTCAGCCCGAGCCGCCACCGGGTGGGCGCCGTTCCCTCCATCGGGCGAGCCGGGGGGAAGGCGCGGGCCACCTCGTCGACGGTGCACGACCAGGGGCGCAGGTCACCGGCCGTACGCAGCTCGGGGCCCGGCGCGCAGGGGGCCCGGACCAGCCACTCGTTCCATACGGCGCCGCCCGGCGCGGTCAGCACCTCGAAGCGCAGGCCGGGCCAGAGCGGCACCGGCCAGGCCAGGGCGTCGCACTCCAGGTCGCCGATCCTGCGGCGTACGGACGTCTCGGGCTCCCCGAGCACCGAGCGGTAGCGCGCCACCGAGCCGCGCGCCCGCGGCGAACGCACCATCGCCTGCCAGCGGCGATTGGCCTCGCGCAGCTCGGCGAGCGTCACACCGAGCTCGCGGCGGGCGTCCTCGACCAGCCCCGGCTGGTGGTCCGCCATCCGGCGCAGCAGCACGAGCTGGAAGTCGAGCGGCCCGAAGGGGTGCGTGCCCGTATGCATACGTCCATCCTGCCCTGCCCCACTGACACGCCGCGGAATACGCGCTTCCACACAGGATCCTCACATCATCGGCTCCCGATGTTGACCCTGTGACGCATAGCCTGCGGGCGCCATGGACTACTGCTACTCCTGCCGCAGGCACCTCAACGGCGCTCTGGCCTGCGCCGGATGCGGAGCCCCCGTCGGTGCACTCGGCCACGCCGCGCCGGAAAGCTATGCCGCGCCCGCGAGCCAAGCCGGGCCCGAAAGCTACGCCGCGCCCGCGAGCTACGCCGCGCCTGAGGTGCCCGCCGGACACGACGTCCATCACCCTCGGGACGTTCCCGACGCTTACGGCGGGCATAGTGTGCACGGCGTCCACGGTTACGACGTTGCCGAGGCGCAGGGCAGGGACGGCAGTCACACCGCGGCCGCCGAGCCCGACGCTGACGCGGCGACGCCCGGCGACGAGACCACCCCCGCTGGCCCCGGCCGCGCGGCCCGGCGTACGGAGCGGGCCCGCAGTGGCCGCAGGGCGCACCGGCGCCGGGGCCGCAAGGTGGTCCTCGTGAGCATGGGGCTGGTGCTGGCCGGCGGTGCGCTGAGTCTGGCCGAGCTCGCCACGGAGTCCTCGGGCCGGGGGTGGGTGTCCGGGGTCGTGGGGGGCGGCGACGACGAGGATGAGGATGAGGACGAGGGCGGTCCCGGCGAGCCGGGCGCGACCAGTGACGGAGGGACCGCCGGCGCCGACGAGGCCGTGGGTGCGGTGGCGGGCCCCTCGGCGTCCGGGCGTACCGCGTCCGCCTCCGCGTCGGCCTCCGCGTCGGACAGCGGCTCGCCGTCCGCCAAGCCCTCGAAGTCCGCTTCGGCGAAGGCCACGGACACCGCCGGTGCCACCGCCTCCGATCCCCAGTCGGCACCCGCCGACGCGCCCGCGCAGCCCGGCGGCGGTGCGTCGACCACACCCGCGCCCGAGCAGCCGGCCCCGCCCCCGCCGCCGCCGTCGTCCACGGACCCCGGCCCCGCACCCCAGCCGACACCGGAGCCCACGCCGACCGAGACCTGCGACCGGTTCCTGTGGTGGTGCACCTGAGGTGCGCCTGAGGTGCGCCTGAGACGGGCCGGGTCGTGCCTGGGCCGGAGCTGCCCCTGGGGCGGTCAGTTCCCGAGCATCCGCTTCAGCAGGTCGCGCAGTGCGGTGCGCTCGTCGTACGACAGCCCGCCGAGCGGCTCGCGCGCGAAGTCCAGCGATGCGCGCAGCCTGGCCGCGGTGCGCCGCCCGTCCTCGGTGACGGCGGCGAGTTTGACGCGCCGGTCGGCCGGGTCGGGCCGTCGCTCGACCAGTCCGCGCGTCTCCAGCCGGTCGACGATCCCGGTGACGTTCGACGGCTCGCATTTCAATTTCCTGGCGATACGACGCATGGGCATCGCTTCCAGGGAGAGCAGAGCCAGCACGCGCGCCTGGGCGCCGGTGAGTGAGTGTTCGGCCGCCGCCTCGTCGTACTCCTCGTGGTAGCGGGAGACGACCTCGCCGATGAGCTCGACGACTTCGAGAGTCAGCGGGTCTGTGAGAGGCGGGTCTGTGCGAGGGGCCATGCAACCCATCGTAGCGATTTGCTTGACAAAGTGAAATATCCAGGCGCATGGTTGTTTCAGTACCTGAAGCTTTTTGAAGGAGGTCGCATCGCATGACCGCACTGCCCACGACCGGCCGCTCCTGGCACCTCGTCGCCCGCCCGCACGGCTGGCCCAAGCGCGAGGACTTCGCCCTGCGCGAGGCCCCGGTGGCCGAGCCGGGCGCGGGCCGCATCCTGGTCCGCAACCTCCACTTCTCGGTCGACCCCTATATGCGCGGCCGTATGAACGACGTGAAGTCGTACGTCCCGCCGTTCAAGCTGGACCAGCCGATGGACGGCGGCGCGGTCGGCGAGGTCATCGCCTCCGCCGACGAGCGCTTCGCCGTCGGTGACCACGTCCTGCACGGTCTCGGCTGGCGCGAGTACGCCGACGTCGACGCCAAGCACGCCACAAAGGTCGACGCCGCGCTCGCCCCGCTCTCCGCCTACCTCGGTGTCCTGGGCATGCCGGGCCTCACCGCCTACGCGGGCCTCTTCGAGGTCGCCTCCTTCAAGGAGGGCGACGCCGTCTTCGTCTCCGGCGCGGCCGGCGCCGTCGGCAGCCAGGTCGGCCAGATGGCGAAGCTCCGGGGCGCCTCGCGTGTCATCGGTTCCGCGGGCTCCGACGAGAAGGTCAAGCACCTCGTCGAGGACCTCGGCTTCGACGCCGCCTTCAACTACAAGAACGGCCCCGTCGCGGACCAGCTCCGCGAGGCCGCGCCCGACGGCATCGACGTCTACTTCGACAACGTCGGCGGCGACCACCTCGAAGCGGCCATCGGCTCGCTGAACGTGCACGGCCGGGCGACCATCTGCGGCATGATCGCGCAGTACAACAACACGGAGTCGACGCCGGGTCCGCGCAACATGGCGCTGATCATCGGCAAGCGGCTGCGCCTCCAGGGCGTTCTGGTCAGCGACCACGCCGCGCTCCAGCCGCAGTTTGTCGAGGACGTGTCGGCCTGGATCCGCTCCGGCGAGCTCAAGTACAGCGAGACGTTCGTCGAGGGCATCGAGAACGGTTACGACGCGTTCGTCGGTCTGCTCCGCGGCGAGAACACCGGCAAGATGGTCGTTTCCCTCACCCGATAAGCTCACCACCAGCCGCCGCGGTCGTGGGCGCGAGTCGCGGCGTACAAAGCAGGAGGAATACCTCAGCATGACCATTCTCGACATAGACGTGAAGTACACCGCTGTCGCCACCGCCGAGAACGGCCGTGACGGCCGCGTCGCGACGGACGACGGCAAGCTCGACGTCGTCGTCAACCCGCCGAAGGAGATGGGCGGCAGTGGCGCCGGCACCAACCCGGAGCAGCTGTTCGCCGCCGGCTACAGCGCCTGCTTCCAGGGTGCGCTCGGTGTCGTCGCGCGCAAGGAGAAGGTGGACATCTCCGGCTCGACCGTGACCGCGAAGGTCGGGATCGGCTCGAACGGGAACGGTGGGTTCGGCCTTGAGGTCGCGCTCTCCGCGCACATCCCGAACGTGGACGAGGCGACCGCGCTGGACCTGCTGGAGAAGGCGCACCAGGTGTGCCCCTACTCGAACGCGACCCGCGGCAACATCAAGGTCGACCTGGCCGTCGTCTGACGTACGGACGCGTCGTCGTCCGGCGTACGGACGCGTTTGCTCCGCGTCGCGTCGCCTGACGTGAAAGGCCGCACCCCGGTGATGGGGTGCGGCCTTTCGTCATGGCCCTGGGAAGCCGCTGCCCCAGGCCCCGATCCTCCAGCGCCGGAGGGGCTGGAGTGCCCCGAGGGGTTGTTCGCGGCTCAGCCCGCCGAGTTGATCAACGCCCGGCCGACCTGCGCGAAGGCGCCCTTCGGGTGCGCGCGGAACAGCGGCTCCGTGCCGAACAGCACGACTCCCGCGCCCTTCGCCGACGTACCACTGACGACAGCCGCCTTGCCTGCCGCGTCCCGCGGGCCGCCGCTGCCGCCCTCCGCCGCCCGCCAGTGGCCGGAGACGAGAGGGTTGCCCGCGCCGTAGGACTGCTCGACGCGTACGCCCGGACCGAGGTCGGTGAACCACATCGGCGAGTAGACGAAGGTGTGCTCCGGCGCGCCGCCGGACACAGCGCCGCCCGCGTTGACGACCCGGACGACTCCGTTGGCGTCCCCGTTGCCCTCGACCGGCTTCGCCGCCAGCAGACCGGCTTCGGCGTTGAGCGCCGCCCCCGCCGCGCCACGCCCGACCACGCCGCCGCCCCCGGCCAGGAACGCGTCGAGCGCGCCCCGCGCGGCCGCGTCGAGCTTCCCGTACTCCAGCCCGGACGACACGAACAGCACGTCCGCCTTCGACCAGTCGAAGCCCGCGTTGAGCGCCGCCGTCGAGACCGGCAGCACCTCGAAGCCCATCTCGCGCAGCGCGAACAGCTCGCCGGACGTGACCGCCGCCGCGACCCTGGTGCGGTGCAGCGCGACCACCCCCTTGGCCTTGGTGGCGTGGAAGGCGACGCCGTACCGGCCGGCGAGAGCTGCGGCCTTCTTGCGGGCCGAAGCGGTCACGAGCGCGCTGCCGTCGGCCGTACGCCGCACCTTCACGCCCTCCCTGAGGAGGGAGTTGAGCGCGGCGAGCTCCCTGGGATCGTCGAGCCGCAGCTGAAGGTCACCGCGCGGAGCGACGTAACCGGCCGATGACGCGGCATGCACCGGACGTCCCGGAACATCCACCCCACCCGGTGCCTTCCGCACCTTGTCCACACTCGCGCCCCACAGCAGACCGAGGCTCCAGCCCGAGATGTCGTACATCGTGGAGACGTCCCCGCTGATGTCCCGCCCCTCGTGCAGGATCACGTTGGCCAGCCCGCGCTTCGGCTGGCGCATGTCGACGACGTACGACCCCGCCTCGTACGACCGCCCGCCCAGCCGGAAGTCCCGGCGCGCGCGCTCGACGCGGACGTCATTGGCGACGAGGTGGTCGACGAGCCGGGCGGCGGCCGTCGCGGAACGCTGACTCCGGCCCGCCGGGACGACGTACGCCCGTGGGAAGTCCGTCGTGTACACGTCCTCGGGCCCGATGCCGGGCACCCCCGGAACGGTCTCCTCCGACACCGGCACCTGGGCGGCACCCGTCGCGCCGCGCCGAAACGTCTCGATCTGGTCGGCGACGACCGACGACCGTTTCGCGGCCGTGTAGTCGAGGGTCGCGCGCATCGCCGCGCCCGCGATGTCCGTGTTGATCGCGGCCCTGCGGCGCAGCTCGGCGACCGGCAGGGTGTCGTACGACCGGTTGTTGACCTGCATCGGGAACTCGATGGTGTGCGCCGCGACCGCGCCCTGGAAGGGCATGTACTGCGGCGTGAAGATCGGCGGCCAGTCGTCCCAGCCCTCCTCCTGGTCGCGGAAGGGGATGACGGCGGGCTCGACGCCGTCCTTCTCCGCCGTGTAACCGAGGCCGTTGACGGCGGCCTCCATGCCGAGCGCGTTGGCGTAGGAATTCTTCAGGAAGAGGTCGTACTCGTAATTCTCGCCGTGCGGCGGGGTCGTCGGCTCGATGAGCGTGCCGTTGACGTACCCGTGCAGGTCGATCATGACGGCCGGCTGCTTGTCGATGGCGATCTGCCGGATCGCGCGCGCCTCGGGCTGGGTGGCGGTGATGAAGTCCCGGTTGAGGTCGAAGCCGTTGGCGTTGGCGCGGGTGCCGGCGATGCGCCCGTCGGGGTTGGCGGTCACGTTCAGATAGATACGGGTCTTCGCCAGCAGATCGGCGGTCTTGCGGTCCTTCGCCTTCGCCAGCTCCTCGACGAGCTTGAGGGCGGCGTCCGTGCCCTCCCACTCGTTGCCGTGGATGTTGTTGTTGATGAACACGGGCGCCTTGTAAGCGGCCTTGATACGCCGGTCCTTGGCGGCGGCGGCCGGCGCGTTCTCGATCAGCTCCCGCATCCGCTCCTGCTCGCGGGCCTCGCGGGAACTCTCGGGCGCGGTGACCGTCACCAGATAGAGCTGATGTCCGCCGGCGGACTTCCCGGCAACCTCGACGCTGACCCGGTCGCTGCCCAGCTTCTGCAGCTCGTTGAGTTTCGGGGCGATGGAGTGGTACGGCGTGAGCCCCAGCTTGATGGATTTGTCGGCCGGATTCGGAGCGGGCGCGGTGAGGTGCGTACGGCGCGGATACCCGCCAGTGCTCCGCCGCGGCCCGGAGTACGCCCGGTCGGCGTCGAGCGCCTGCGCGGCGGCGTCCGCCGGGGTGCGGGCCGCCGACCCCTGCCCGGCGGCCCGCTCCCGGTGCACGCCGTCCCCGTCGCCGCCGGACCCGGGCGGGCCGGGCTGTGCGGTCGCGGTGACGGGGAAGAGCAGGACCGCGCTCGCCATGGCGGCGGTCGTGAGGAGGAGGGGTCTCGGTATGCCTGTGCCCATGCGTGTGTCTCCGGGTGCGTCGGAAGCGATCAGAGAAGATCGTTACGCAGGGTCTACCTGCTGAATCCCGCAACGACAAGGGGGCCTTGAACGCAAGCCCCGCGTGCCGGTCCCCTCCCTCTCCCCGCGCGAGCTCCTCCGCGCCCCCATGCCAGCCCCTCCGCGCCGGGCCCCCATGCCGGCCCCGGTCAGGATGGGAAACCCGAGTGACGAGCGCAGCCGCGCGCTGTACGGTCCCGGCCATGCCGCCTCCGCCGCCGCCCCTGCCTCCCTCCGTACACCTGACGCGCCTGCGGGACGGGCACGCCGAGGCAGTGCTTGCCTTCGAGCGCGAGAACCGCGGCTACTTCGCGCGCTCCGTGCCCGACCGGGGCGACGACTACTTCACCCGGTTCGCGTCCCGGCACGCCGCCCTGCTCGCCGAGCAGGAAACCGGCCTCTGCCACTTCCACGTCCTCCTCGACGACCACGGCGCCGTACTCGGCCGCGTCAACCTGGTCGACGTCGCGGACGGCAGCGCCGATCTCGGCTATCGCATCGCCGAACGCGCCACCGGGCGCGGCCTGGCCGCAGCCGCCGTGCGCGAGATCCGCGCCCGCGCCGCCACCGACTACGGCCTCACGGCCCTCACCGCCGCCACCACGCTCGACAACCCCGCCTCCCGCGCCGTCCTGACCCGCAACGGCTTCGTCCCGGCGGGCGACATCGAGCTGGACGGCCGGCCGGGTACGCGGTTCCGGCTCCGCATCGGCCAGTGGATAAGCTCGTCACATGCGTGATCTCAGGGTGGGTTTCGGTTACTTGATGAAGGGCCAGCGCTGGGCCGGCCGGCACGGCAAGTCCTACGGCTTCGGACTGCTGCCCGGCCTGGTGACCTTCGTGCTGTACGCCGGTGCCCTCATCGGGCTCGCCTACGGCGCCGACGACCTCACGGCCTGGGCCACGCCCTTCGCCGACGACTGGGGCTCGCCCTGGCTCGGCCTCTTCCGGGGTGCGCTGACCGCCCTGCTCTTCGCCCTCGCACTGTTCCTCGCGGTGATCACCTTCACCGCCGTCACACTGCTCGTCGGCCAGCCCTTCTACGAGGAGCTGTCCGAGCGCGTCGACCGCTCCGTGTCCCCCGACGGGACCGCCCCCGAGTCCGGCCTGCCGCTCATCAGGGAGCTGTGGATCTCCGCCCGCGACAGCCTGCGGGTCCTCGCCCGCGTGGTGCTGTACGGCGTCCTGCTCTTCGCCTGCGGTTTCATCCCCGTCGTCGGCCAGACCGTCGTTCCCGTGATCGGCTTCTGTGTCTCCGGGTTCTTCCTCGCGGAAGAGCTGACGGCGGTGGCCCTCCAGCGCCGCGGCGTCGAGCTGAAGCAGCGCCTCACCCTGCTGCGCGGCCGCCGCATGCTCACCCTCGGCTTCGGCGTCCCGCTCACCCTCGCCTTCCTCGTGCCGCTGGTCGCCGTCTTCCTGATGCCGGGCGCGGTGGCCGGTGCGACGCTGATGGCACGCGACCTGCTGGAGGAGCCGTCGGCCGACGCGGACGACACCGCAGGCGACGCGGCGCTGCCGCCCGCTACGGCGTAGGTACGCCGGCGAGCGCGAGGCCCGCCGCGTCCGGCGCCGCCTCGGCCAGCGCCGTACCGTCGGGGCTCCACACCCCGCTCAGCCCGCAGCCGTCGTACGCTCCCGCCTGCCCCACGTGGTTGGCGAGGACGACGTACAACGCGTGGTCCTTCGCCCGCACCGGGTGGACGGCGGCACGCTCCCGCTCGTCGTTCCCCTTCCAGTACAGCGAACTCGCCAGGTACACCCGGCACTTGTCGTCGGCGGCGCGTTCCGCGATCTCCGGGAAGTGGCTGTCGAAGCACGTCGCCAGCGCGAACCGCACCCCGTCCAGCTCGAACCGCCCGTCGCCCCGGCCCGGCGCGAAAACCTCGCTCTCGCTCTCGTACAGATGCTGCTTGTCGTAACGGGTGAGCAGTTCGCCGTCCGGCCCGAAGACGAAGGACGCGATGGCGGGGCGGCCGCCGCCGCCTGTGGCGGGGGCCGCGCAGTTGACGACGGCCGCCGTGGCCGTCTCGCGGCAGGCCGCCCTGACCGGTTCCAGGCGCGGGTCACCGGGCGTGACGAGCAGCGACGGGTCCCGCATGAGGAGTTCGAGCTCGTACCCCGTCAGGGCCAGTTCGGCGAAGACGGTGACGCGGGCTCCGCGCCCGGCCGCCTCCCGCACATACGCCGCCATCCGGTGCGCGTTCGCCTCGACGGAACCGGGCTCGGACGTGAACTGTGCGGCTGCGACGATCATGCCGTCCATTCTGCCTCCCCGAAAACGTGGACAGCACTTGATCGGCCGATGCGCGACGGCCAGCATCACCCCATGACAGAAGTGATAGCCGTAGCCGTCATCACCCTCCTCGCCGTCATCAGTCCGGGCGCCGACTTCGCGATGGTCGTCCGCAACAGCTGCCTCTACGGGCGTACGACCGGCCTGTTCGCCGCCGCCGGAGTCGCCGCGGGCGTCCTCGTCCACGTGACGTACACGATGCTCGGCGTCGGACTGCTGATCGCCTCGTCGACCGAACTCTTCACCGTGATCAAGCTGGCGGGCGCGGCGTACCTCGTCTACATCGGCGTACGGACCTTCATCGCCCGCGCCGACCTCACCGTCGACCTGGAGTCGAAGCCGGAACTCGGCCCGCTCGGCGCGCTGCGCTCCGGCTTCCTCACCAACGTCCTCAACCCGAAGACCACCCTTTTCGTCGTGTCGACCTTCACTCAGGTGGTCGGCCCGGAAACCCCGGTGTGGCAGCAGGCGGGCTACGGCCTGTTCATGTCGGCGGCCCACCTCGGATGGTTCGGTGCGATCGCGCTCTTCTTCTCGGACTCCCGGCTGCGCGCGGCCATGCTGCGCCGCCAGAAGGTGCTCAACCGGGCGATCGGGTCGGTGCTGGTCGGCCTCGGCGTCACGCTCGGATTCGCTCGCTGAACCGCGTGGGCGTCTACCTGTCGGCGGAAGCTCCCTGGCGAGCTTCCGCCGCCACCCGGACGATCGCCCGTACCTGCGCGACGATGTCCAGCCGGTTGCGTACGAACTCGGGGTCGCTCACCTCGGTCGTGTTGCCCGCACCGAACTGGAGCACCGGGGTGTGCACATGGCCGCCGGGCAGTTCACTCAGCCCCAGGCGGTCGCGGAGCAGCGTCGCGCGGTACGCGATCTCGTTGGAGAGGTAGTCGCCGCCCCCGCCGGCGCGGGCGGTCGAGCCCGTGGTCGGGCCGTCCGGCCGGACCACGGGGGCGGTGGCGCCCGCCGGTATCTCGGTCACCGACGTGTTGTCGTACACCGGGAAGCGGCCGGTACCGGCGGCCACGATCTCCTTGTACGGGAGCGTGGTCGTGGTCCACTGCGGCTGCGAGGCGGGATCGCCGACCGGAACGGTCTCCTTGCGCGAGACGTTCTCATTGTCCGGGAAGCCGCCGCGCCAGGCCCCGTTGAAGCGCTCGACGTCGATCCGTCCGACCCTGCCCTGGCTCACGGTGGTGAAGAGGTCGAGGTGCGGCAGGTGCGGGCGCAGGGTGCGTTCGACCGTGCCGTCCGCGAAGTCCTGCCACCGGACGGGGAAGACGGCCGTCTCGATCCGCGCGAGGCCGTCGGCGGTCCGTACGACCGTGCCGTCCAGCGCGAGCGCCGTCGCGCCCGACGGGTTGCTGATCCGGATGTCCCGGTCCAGCGTGAACGGATCGAAGCCGGTGACGAGCACCCGCTTGACGCCCTTGCCCTTGCCCTCGTCCATGCCCGCAGCCGTCGCCGTAGCCGTCGCTGCCGGGAAGCGGATCGTGTCCTGGCCGCGCGAGGACCGCTCAAGCCGGTCAAGGAGCTTGGCCCGTGCCGCGTCCGAGAGCCCGAACGGTGCCTGCCACTGGCGCAGTTCGCGCGTCATGCCGAGCCGCGCCCAGTACAGCGGCCGGTCGTCGTCCCGGCTCAGGTCCCCGCCCGCCGGCCTCCGTCCCTGCGCCCGCTCCACGGCCCGCCGCCACAGCCGCGATCCGTGCCGTACGACGGCCCGCTCGGCAGCGGCGTACGACCGCGCCTCACCCAGCGTCGCCCGGAAGTCCTCGGCCACGGCGTCGAATCCGCTGCGCCGCAGGATCTCCTGCGGGACGGCCCGGTCCAGCCGCTGCTCCTCGACGGTCGCGGGAGCGGGAGCGGAAGCGGGAGCCGGCTCGGCGGCCGACGCGGGCAGCGCCCCGAAGAGGGGCGCGAGGGTGAGGAGGGCGACGCCAAGTGCGTACTGCCGGGGGCGTATCGGGGACACAGTGATCCTTCCGTCGGGTGGCGGCAGTATCCCGGTACGCCTGTGGCTTGCGCTACAGGGGCCACGTTCAATCACGAAGGAGTAACGAACCCTACCGGTCAACAGGTATGCGAGTGACGATAGAAAGCGCGATCAGCGACAGAACGACAGACGGATCAGGACTTCAACGAGGAGGTACGGACGTGGCAGTCGATCCCAGCACCCGGAGCACCCCCGACCGGATGCGCGAAGAGGCCGTCGAAGCGGCCCTCGGCAAGCTCGGTCTCGAAGCCAAGGCGAGGCTGCTCGGCGGCCAGGACATGTGGTCCCTGCCGGCGCTCCCCGAAATCGGCCTGAAGTCCCTGGTCATGTCCGACGGACCGGTCGGCGTGCGCGGCGTCCGCTGGACCGCCGACGACCCGTCGGTCGCGCTGCCGTCACCGACCGCGCTCGCCGCGACCTGGGACCCGGAACTCGCCCGCCGCGCCGGCCGCCTCCTCGCGCAGGAAGCCCGCCGCAAGGACGTGCACGTACTCCTCGCCCCCACCGTGAACCTGCACCGCTCGCCACTCGGCGGCCGGCACTTCGAGTGCTACTCCGAAGACCCGTACCTCACCGGTGAGATCGGCTCCGGTTATGTGCAGGGTGTCCAGGACGGTGGTGTCGGCACCACCGTCAAGCACTTCGTCGCCAACGACGCCGAGACCGACCGCTTCACCGTCGACAACATCATCACCCCCCGCCCCCTGCGCGAGCTGTACCTCGCACCCTTCGAAGCCATCGTCAAGAACGCCCACCCCTGGGGCATCATGGCGGCGTACAACCAGGTCAACGGTGTGACGATGACCGAGCACCGCTACCTCCAGAACGAGGTGCTGCGCGGCGAGTGGGGCTTCGACGGCTGCGTCGTCTCCGACTGGATGGCCGCCCGTTCCACCACCGGCGGCATCGAGGGCGGCCTCGACGTCGCCATGCCGGGCCCCGCCACCGTCTACGGTGACGCGCTCGCCGGGGCGGTCCGCGCGGGCGAGGTCGACGAGGCCGTGGTCGACGACGCCGTACGCAACGTCCTGCGGCTCGCCGCCCGCGTCGGCATCCTGGAAGGCGCCCCGCCGGTCGTCACCGAGCCGCCGGAGCCGGTGGACGGCCAGGCGCTGGCCCGCGAGGTGGCCCGCCGCGCGTTCGTCCTCCTGCGCAACGAGGTACGCAACGAGGTACGCGACGAGGTACGCGACGCAGTACGCGACGAGGTAGGCGACAAGAACCGCGTCCTCCCCATCGACGCCTCGAAGACCCGCAAGCTCGCCCTGATCGGCGCGGCGGCCCGTGACGCACGCGTCCTCGGCGGCGGCTCCGCCACCGTCTTCCCCGAGCGCGTCGTCGCCCCCCTGGACGGCCTCGCCACCGCACTGCCGGACTCCGTGCTGACGTACACCGTCGGGGCCGACCCCAGCGAGGAACTCGGCCCCGCCGACAAGGGCTTCACCCTCCACGCCGTCTGCCGCGACGCCACGGGCGCCGTCATCGGCAGCCGCTCGCTGCCCGGTGGCCAGGTGCAGTGGATCGGCGGCGACCTGCCCGACGGCGTCACGCACGAGACGCTCCACAGCATCGAGATCAAGGGCACCTTCACCCCGCGCGAGAGCGGCGAGCACGCTTTCGGTACGCGCGGCGTGGGCGCCTTCACGCTGACGGTCGCCGGCGAGGTGCTCTACGACGACATCCAGCCGATGTCCGACGCTTCCGACCCCTTCGAGGCGTTCTTCGGCAACCCGGCCGAGCGGGGCCGGGTCCGTCTCACCGCCGGTGAGCCGGTGGAGGTCTCGCTCGTCCATCCCGTCGACAAGCCGGACGACGCCCCGCTCCCGGCGGTCGCGTTCTCGCTCCTCCACGGGGAGCCGCAGCGCGACGCCGACGAGCTGATCGAGGAGGCCGTCCAAGCGGCGCGCGCCGCCGACACGGCGGTCGTGGTGGTCGCCACGACGGAACGCGTGGAGTCGGAGGGCTTCGACCGTATGGACCTGCGCCTGCCGGGCCGCCAGGACGACCTGGTCCGCGCGGTGGCCGCCGCCAACCCGAACACCGTCGTCGTCGTCAATTCCGGCTCACCGGTGGAGATGCCGTGGCGCGAGGACGTGGCCGCGGTGCTGCTGAGCTGGTTCCCCGGGCAGGAGGGCGGCGCGGCGCTCGCCGACGTGCTGCTCGGCGCGGCGGAGCCGGGCGGCCGGCTGCCGACCACCTGGCCGGCGTCGCTCGCCGACGTACCGGTGATGGAGGTCACGCCGACGGACGGCGAACTGCACTACAGCGAGGGGCTGTACGTCGGCTACCGCGCCTGGGACAAGGCGGGCGTCACGCCGGCGTACGCGTTCGGTCACGGCCTGGGCTACACCACCTGGGAGTACGAGTCCCTGGAGGCGACCCCGGCGACGGCCAAGGTCCGCGTACGCAACACCGGATCCCGCGCCGGGCGGGAGGTCGTCCAGGTGTACCTGGCCCCACAGGCGGACTCGGTGGAGCGGCCGGTGCGGTGGCTGGCGGGGTTCGCGAGTGTCGAGGCGGAGCCGGGGGAGTGGGCGGAGGCGGAAATCACGCTTCCGGGCCGCGCGTTCGAAATCTGGGACGAGGAGGCCGGGTCCTGGTCCTTTGTCCCCGGCGTGTACGAGGTCCGTACGGGCCGTTCCCTGACCGAAACGCGCCTGACCGCAACCCTGGACATCCAGGCCTGACCCCCTGGGGCGCAGCCCCGGCCCCCGGTCCTCAAGCGCCGGACGGGCTGGAGGTGGCCGGGGTGTGCTGGGGCTCCGCCCCAGACCCCGCTCCTCAAACGCCGGAGGGGCTGGATTTGGTTGCGGCAACCATCCAGCCCGTCCGGCGTTTGAGGACACGCCCGTAGGGCGTCCGGGGGTCTGGGGGCTTGCCCCCAGTTCGGGAAGGGGCGGGTAGGGGAAAGCCCCGCGCAGCGGCCACAGCACCCGCACCGCGCCCGCGCCCGCACCCCACCGCACCTGTGCCCGCACCGCACCCGTGCCCGCGCCGCACCGCACCCGCGCCCGCACCGCGCCCGCTCCGCACCGCACCCGCACCGCACCCCACCGCCCCCGCCCCCTACCCCCGCACCCCAAACCCGTACACCGTCGCCGACGCGAATACCTCGCCCGGTCGCAGGACCACCCCCGGAAACTCCGGGCGGTTCGGTGAATCGGGGAAGTGCTGGGTCTCCAGCGCCACCCCGTCGAACCCGTCCGGCGTGTACACCTGCACCCCCGGCTCCGTCGTAGCGACCGTCACCACCCGCCCCGACCCGGCGTCGTACAGCTCGCCCACCACCTCGGCCCCGCCCGTAACACCCTTGTCCAGCACGAAGTTGTGGTCGTACCCGCCCCCGAGCACCCGCGCCGCGCGGAAGTCGAACCGGGACCCGGCCACCCCCCGGATCTCCCCCGTCGGTATCCCTCCACCGTCCACCGGCGTCATCGCCCCCGCCGCGAGTCGCAGCTCGTACGGGCCGCCACCCCCGAGACTCCAGTACGTGTGGTTCGTCAGGTTCACCACCGTCGGCGCGTCCGTCACCGCGCGGTAGGCGATCCGCAGCGCCCCGCCCTCCTCCAGCGTGTACGTCGCCGAGACCTCGACACGCCCGGGAAAGCCCTCCTCACCGTCGGGGCTGACCCGCGAGAGCCGCACGCCGTACGGAGTGGCCCGCGCGTCCCACACCCGCTTGTCGAAGCCGCGCTCGCCGCCGTGCAGACTGTGCGGCCCCCCGTTGCGCGCCAGCGCGTACGTCCGCCCGTCCAGCGTGAAGGTCCCGCCCGCGATCCGGTTCGCGTACCGCCCGACCAGTGCCCCGAAGTACGGCTCCGGGCAGTCCAGGTACCCCGCGAGATCATCGAAACCGACCACCGCATCGCTCACACTCCCGTCCCGGTCCGGCGTCCGGACCGACTGGACGATCCCGCCGTACGTCAGAACGCGCACCACCACCCCGTCCCGTTCCAGGACCCAGCGATGGATGGGCGTGCCGTCGGCGAGCGTGCCGAAGAGTTCCGCGGTCATGACCGGAAACCCTATGCGACCTACGCCGGAGGCTCTTTCGCCGTGATGTTGCGGTACGCGATCTCCGCCAGCCGCCGCTGCCCGTTCCTGCTCGGGTGGAACCAGTCCCACTGGCTCAACTGGTCGCCGGAGAACCGGTACTCGAAGACCGCCCCGCCGTCGTACCGGCAGCGGGTGTCCTTCGCGCACACATCCTTCAGCACCTCGTTGTACGCGACGACCCGCTCCCGCACCGACTCGCGCCGCGCCACCGCCACCGCGTCCATCGCGTCCGGGGACGCCAGCATCGACTGGCAGATCCCCAGCTTCCAGATCTCCTTGCCCAGCGGGTTCACGCGCCCCTCGGACCACAGCCGCTTCAGGTCAGGCACGCTCGACACGTACAGCTGCGACTTGGGCAGTTCGCTGCGGAGCTTCTTCACCGACGTCTCGAAGTACGTCCGGAAGTCAGCCACCGATGTCATGTGCGACACATCGTCACGGCAGGCGTCGTTCGCCCCCACCATCACCGTCACCAGCTCCGGCCTGTCGGCCACCGCCCGCGTCATCTGTTCCGGCAGCTCGGCCATCCGCGCCCCCGACTTGGCATGGTTCCAGGTACGCCCGGCCGCGCCCGCCGCGCCGAGGAGCCGCCACGCCACGCTGCGCACCGTGGCGTCCGTACCCGTCGCCCAGGACACCTCCGGGCAGTCGGCGAGGACCGTGCACGCGTCGAAACCGCGGGTGATGGAGTCCCCGACAGCGGCGATGGACGCCGGACTGCGGTCCCAGGCGGGAGTGGGCCGGGGGGACGGCCGTGGTCCGGCCGTCGAACGGCCCGCGTCCGCGTCTTCCCCCGCGTCACACCCGGCGAGCGCGCCCAGCAGGACAAGCAACGCCGCCGTCGCGGTGGCGACGGCGGCGTACGGCCGGCGCTCCCGGCCGCGTACCCGGCGGCGTATCCGCATCCCCTGATCCCCTCCGTGGCGTCCCCGTGGCGTCCCCGTGGCGTCCCCGTGGCCTCGCACTGGCGTCCTGGCGAGTGAAAGCTTCGTGTCCACGGCCGCCCGGACCGACAGTACGTCACCCGTCGGACGCCACCGCACGGTAGTTTTTCCCCGTCGAACCAGCAGCGCCCTTCGCCCATCCGGGGTTCCGGTAAATTACATCACGTCACATACTGTCCCTTTTCAGGAGATTAACTCCCGATGCTGTTTACTGTTGACAACCTCGGGAGCCGACCGGGAAGAGGCGGTACGGGCGCGAGGCCGCTGGGGAAGGCGAACCTCGTCCCACACTGGAGGTCCCGGTGACGACACGTGGAGTTCTGTACGTTCACTCCGCACCGCGCGCGCTGTGCCCGCACGTCGAATGGGCAGTAGCGGGCGTACTCGGTGTGCGGGTCAATCTCGACTGGATCAGACAGCCGGCCTCGCCCGGCACCTGGAGAGCGGAGTTCTCCTGGCAGGCCCAGCCGGGCACCGCCTCCAAGCTGGCCTCCGCCCTGCGCGGCTGGCACCTGCTGCGCTTCGAAGTGACGGCCGAACCGTGCCCCACGGCCGAGGGCGAGCGCTACAGCTCGACCCCCGGCCTCGGCATCTTCCACGCCGTCACCGGAATGCACGGCGACATCCTGATCCCGGAAGACCGGCTGCGCGCCGCTCTCGCCCGCTCGGTGGGCGGCGAGACCGACCTGGAGGCGGAGGTCGCCAAGCTCCTCGGCAAGCCGTGGGACGACGAACTCGAACCCTTCAGATACGCCGGTGAGGGCGCCCCCGTGCGCTGGCTGCACCAGGTCGTCTGACCCTCCGTACCGCGCCGGCCCGCCCGCCATATACATTCCGCCCCACAGTGCACACGCGGTGCACCACCGGTGGGGAGTTGGTTGTGCGTATACGACCGGCGGCCAAAGTGGCCGCCGTCCTGTTGTCATCGGTCGTGATCTGCTGGGCCATTCTCTTCCATGCCCTGGGCTGGACCGCGCTGGTCCGGGAGAGCGGCGGCTCCTGCGCAGGCTCCGACTGCCCGGAGGGCCTGCCCGCCGTGCTCATCCTGGCGTTCGTGTTCTCCGTCGGCGGCCTGGTCCTCCTGGGCAAGGCGTGGCAGGCGGCGGCATGGGGCCGAGGCGCCACCGCCGCCGTTGTGGTGGCCGGCGTACTGGCTGGTCTTCTGCCCGGCCTGTACGGCTATCAATGGATTCGTGGGGAGAAGGTGGAGACCGCCTCCCCGTTGAAGGCCGCCGACCGGCTGGAGATCACCTGGCGGGCGCCGCAGGAACGTTCCGGCGCCGTCAAGGGGCTGCGCGGCTGGTCGGCCGGTGACACCGTCGTCCGGGTCCGTACCGACGGCCTGTCCGGCTACGCCGTGAAGGACGGCAAGGAGCGGTGGAACGTCGCGGCGCCGGTCCGCGAGTCCGTGTGCGCCCAGAGCGCTCACCCGTCCAAGGGCATAGGACTCGTCGCCTACGGGCGCCACAACAAGCCCTGCACGACCCTGACCGCCGTCCGGCTCGACGACGGCGCCACCCTGTGGAAGCGGACGCTCAAGGGCGAAGGCATCGGCAAGGGCATCGCGCTGGGCGGCGCCACCGCCGTAACCCTGGAGGACCGGGCGGTACGCGGACGATCGGCCGAGGCCGGTGGCGAACGGTGGCAGCGGCCCGTGCCGGAGCGCTGCCAGACCCTGGCGATGGGGGCGACCGCCGCCCGCACCCTGGTCGTCGAAGAGTGCCTCCCGGCGAAGCCCGACGGCATCGTCACCGCGCGGCTCCTCGCCCTCGACACCCGTACCGGGAAAGAGGAGTGGGCCGCGAAGCTGCCCGTGCAGAGCGCGGGTACCGCGTACGTGTACTCCGTCGAACCGGCTGTGATCGGCTTCCAGGAGACCGACCAACGGGGCGTCCGCGCGGTGCTCGCCTTCGACGAGCGGGGCGCCCGGCGCGCGGCCGTGCCGTTCTCCGGCCGGTCCGGTGACCTCGACATCAGGCGGTCCGAGAGCGACCTGAAGGCCGAGGGCCCCTTCGTGGCGGGCGACACGCTGGTCGCCGCCGTGCAGAAGCCGGGCGACATCGTGCCCCAGTACGTCGCCGGTTTCTCCATCGCGGACGGCCGGGAACTGTGGCGTACCGGGGATCTCGGCAACATCGGCGCGCTCGCCCTCCGCGACGACGGCCGGGTGGCGGTGCTGACCGCCGAATGGCCCCGCTCGGACATCGTCGTGCTCGACCCCGCGGCCGGGGGCGCGGTGACGAAGAAGACGACGCTGGGGAAGGAGGCGCCGGTGTCGATCGACGCCGACATGCTCGCGGTCCGTGACTCCTATGTCGTCGTCAACCGGTACACCGACGGCGAACCGCCGGTCTTCGCCCTGCGCTGACCTCGCGACAGGTACGGAACACGGAACGGCGAAGGCCCTGCCGGGAAGCACGGAGCTTCCCGGCAGGGCCTTTCGGCTGTGTGCGGTCGTGGCTGTGTGCGGTCGTGGATCAGACCGAACGGAAGGCCAGGACCACGTTGTGGCCGCCGAAGCCGAACGAGTTGTTGATCGCGGCGATCGTGCCCTCGGGCAGCGCGCGCGGCTCGCCGCGCACGATGTCCGCGTCGACATCGGCGTCGAGGTCGTCGACGTTGATGGTCGGCGGGGCCGTCCGGTGGTGCAGCGCCAGCACCGTCGCGACGGTCTCGATGCCGCCGGCGCCACCCAGCAGGTGGCCGGTCATCGACTTCGTGGCGGAGATCGCCACATGGTCGAGGTCGTCACCGAGGACCTTGCGCAGCGCCTTGATCTCGGCGACGTCGCCCTGCGGGGTCGAGGTGGCGTGCGCGTTGAGGTGCACGATCTCGGCCGGCTTGAGGCCGGTGTCGTCGAGCAGGTTCTGCATGGCGACGGCGATACCGCGGCCGCTCGGCTCGGGCTGCGCGATGTGGTGGGCGTCCGCGGACAGACCCTGGCCGACCACCTCGCAGTACACCCGCGCACCACGCGCGGCGGCGTGCTCGGCCGACTCCAGGACGACGACGCCCGCGCCCTCGCCGAGGACGAAGCCGTCACGGCCCGTGTCGTACGGACGCGAGGCCTTCTCGGGCTCGTCGTTGCTCTTGGACATCGCCATCATGTTGGCGAAGGCCGCGATCGGCAGCGGGTGGATCGCCGCCTCGGTACCGCCGGCGACGACCACGTCGGCGCGGCCGGTACGGATCATCTCGACGGCGTAACCGATGGCTTCGGCGCCCGACGCGCACGCGGAGACCGGAGTGTGCACGCCGGCCTGGGCGTTGACCTCAAGGCCGACGTTGGCGGAGGGGCCGTTCGGCATGAGCATGGGCACGGTGTGCGGGGAGACGCGGCGTACGCCCTTCTCCTTCAGCACGTCGTACTGGTCGAGCAGCGTCGTGACGCCACCGATACCGGACGCGATGACCGTGCCCAGCCGGTTGGGCTGGATCTTGTCGTCCTCGCCCGCCTTGTCGGTGTAACCCGCGTCGGCCCACGCCTCACGGGCGGCGATCAGCGCGAACTGCGCCGAGCGGTCCAGCTTGCGGGCCAGCGGGCGGGGAAGTACGTCGCCCGGGTCGACGGCCGCCAGGGCCGCGATACGGACGGGCAGTTCGGCGAAGCGCTCGCCCTCCAGGGGCTTGACGCCGGAACGTCCGGCCAGCAGACCTTCCCAGGTCGATGCGGCGTCGCCACCCAGCGGTGTTGTTGCGCCGATACCGGTGACGACCACGGTGCGATTGGTCGGGCTCACAGGAATTCTTTCTCCACGTGTAGAGGGTGCTGAATTTTCACGGCGCCACCGCCGGGCGGCGACACAGGACCGGCCGGATCAGGCCTGGTGCTTGAGGATGTAGTCGGCGGCGTCGCCGACCGTCTTGAGGTTCTTGACGTCCTCGTCGGGGATCTTGACGTCGAAGCGCTCTTCGGCGGCGACGACGACCTCGACCATGGACAGCGAGTCGACGTCCAGGTCGTCGGTGAAGGACTTGTCCAGCTGGACGTCCTCGGTGGGGATGCCGGCGATCTCGTTGACGATCTCGGCGAGACCGGTGACGATCTCTTCCTGAGTGGCGGCCATTGTGGCGCTCCTTCGGTGTTGAGCAGAGGGAATTGAGTACTGCGGCAGGTCCGGAAACCGTCCGGACGTGCCTAGGGGAGGGTAACGACCGTCGCGGCGTAGACGAGACCCGCCCCGAAGCCGATGACCAGCGCGGTGTCGCCGCTCTTCGCCTGTCCGGTCGCCAGAAGCCGCTCCATCGCGAGCGGAATCGAGGCGGCCGAGGTGTTACCGGTGGTTTCGATGTCACGGGCGACCGTGACATGCTCCGGCAGCTTGAGAGTCTTCACCATCGAGTCGATGATCCGCATGTTCGCCTGGTGCGGAATGAAGACGTCCAGATCCTCCGCGGTGATCCCGGCCGCGTCCAGCGCCTGCTGGGCGACCTTCGCCATCTCGAAGACGGCCCAGCGGAAGACCGCCTGGCCCTCCTGCGTGATGGCCGGGAACTTCGCGACCTCACCGGCGTTGCGGTAGTCCGACCACGGAACGGTCTGCTTGATGGTCTCCGACTTGTCGCCCTCGGAGCCCCACACGGTCGGGCCGATGGCCGGTTCCTCGGCGGGCCCGACGACGACCGCGCCCGCACCGTCGCCGAACAGGAAGGCCGTCGCGCGGTCCTCCAGGTCGGTCAGGTCCGAGAGCCGCTCGACGCCGATGACGAGGACGTACCGCGCACTGCCTTCGACGACCATGCCCTTGGCCAGGGTCAGACCGTAACCGAAGCCGGCGCATCCGGCCGAAATGTCGAAGGCGGCGGGCTTGTTGGCGCCGATCTTGTCCGCGATCTCGGTCGCGACGGCCGGGGTCTGCTTGAAGTGCGAGACGGTGGAGACGACCACGCCGTCGACCTGCTCGGCGGTGATGCCGGCGTCGGCCAGCGCCTTGCCCGCGGCCTCGACGGACATGACGGCGACCGTTTCCTCCTCGGAGGCCCAGTGGCGGGTCACGATGCCGGAGCGGGAGCGGATCCACTCGTCGGACGAGTCGATCGTCTCGAGGATCACCTCGTTGGGCACGACACGGGTCGGACGGTAACCGCCGACGCCCATGATGCGCGCGTACGGGGCGCCCTGGCTGGGCTTGATCTTCGCCATGCTCTCTCGGGCTCCTATCGCGCCGCGTGCTCAGCGATGAGCGCGCGGGCCGCGTCGAGGTCGTCGGGGGTCTTGAGCGCGAGGGTCCGCACACCGGGCAGTGCGCGCTTGGCGAGCCCGGTCAGCGTGCCGCCGGGGCACACCTCGACGATCGCGGTGGCGCCCAGCTCCTTGAGGGTCTCCATGCACAGGTCCCAGCGGACCGGGCTGGAGACCTGGCTGACCAGGCGCGAGACGACCTCGGGGCCGGTGGAGACGGCCTTGCCGTCGGCGTTCGAGACGTACGTGACGGCCGGATCGGACACAACCAGATCCTGCGCCGCCTTGCCCAGCTCGGTGACCGCCGGGGCCATGTGCTGCGTGTGGAACGCGCCGGCGACCTGGAGCGGCACGACGCGGCGTACGCCCTCGGGCTTGTCCTCGGCGAGCGCGGCGAGCTGCTCCATCGTGCCCGCCGCCACGATCTGGCCGGCGCCGTTCACGTTCGCCGGGGTCAGGCCCAGCTTCTCCAGGTGCGGGACGACGACCTCGGCGTCGCCGCCGAGCAGCGCCGACATGCCGGTCTGGGTGACGGCGGCGGCCTTGGCCATGCCCAGGCCACGGATGCGTACGAAACCGAGGGCGGCCTCTTCGGTGAGCACACCGGCGTACGCGGCGGCGGTGATCTCACCGACGCTGTGACCGGCGACCGCGGAGACGTCCGAGCGGGCGTCGAGCGCGGCGGCGGACAGCAATCCGGCGGCCACCAGCAGGGGCTGGGCGACGGCCGTGTCGCGGATCGCGTCCGCGTCGGCCTGCGTGCCGTAGTGGACAAGGTCGAGCCCGATGGCGTCGGACCAGGCGGCGAGCCGGTCGGCGGCGCCGGGGAGGTCGAGCCAGGGAGTCAGGAAGCCGGGCGTCTGGGCGCCTTGGCCGGGAGCGACGAGTACGAGCACCCTCACACTCTCTCTTGTGGACGGTACTGCGGACCCGTGGGGACAGGGACGAAGAACCGTCGGGGGATTTGTTGGTGTTCGACAAAAGTCTAGGACTGCGGTTCCGCGTCGGCCAGACGCCCCAGGATCAGAGCGATGCGCAGAGTGAAGGCGGATCGAACATCGGAGGGTGACCAGCCGGTGACGTCCGTCACACGTCGGAGCCGGTATCGCACGGTGTTGGGGTGCACGAAGAGCATCCGCGCCGCGCCTTCGAGGCTGCTCGCCTGCTCCAGATACACACTCAGTGTCTCAAGGAGCGCCGAGCCCGCCTCCTCCAGCGGTCTGTAGATCTCCTCCACCAGTTGATCCCGCGCGGCAGGATCCGAGGCGATGGCCCGCTCCGGCAGCAGATCGTCCGCGAGGACCGGGCGCGGGGCGTCCTGCCACGCCTGGCACGCCTTGAGGCCGGCGGCGGCGGCCTGCGCGGACCGCGTGGCGGCGAGCAGGTCGGAGACGACAGGTCCCGCGACGACGGGCCCGGCGGCGTACGGCCCGATCAAGGCCTTCGCGACCTGGAGCGGATTGTCGCTGCCGCCCGCGATGACGACCAGGCGACTGCCGAGCACCCCGGTCAGTACCTGGAGCTTGGCGTGCCGGGCGGCGCGCCGGATCGCCTCGACGGTCAGCTCGGAGTCCCCGTCGGGCGCGGTACCGAGCACGACACACACATGCTCGGGGGAGTTCCAGCCGAGCGCGGCCGCGCGGGACACGGCCCCCTCGTCCGCCTCCCCGGACAGCACCGCGTTGACGACGAGCGATTCGAGCCGGGCGTCCCAGGCACCGCGGGCCTCGGCGGCCTGCGCGTACACCTGGGCGGTCGCGAAGGCGATCTCGCGGGCGTACACGAGCAGGGCCTCGCGCAGGACCGACTCGTCACCGGGCGCCGCGACCTCCTCGATCGCGGTCTCCATGACCTCGATCGTCGTACGCACCATCTCCACGGTCTGGCGAAGGGTGATCGCCCGCGTCAGCTCGCGGGGCGCGGTGCCGAAGACGTCGGTGGAGATGGCCTGCGGGGTCTCGGGATGCCGGAACCACTCCGTGAAAGCGGCGATACCGGCCTGGGCGACCAGGCCGATCCACGACCGGTTCTCCGGGGGCATGGCCCGGTACCACGGCAGCGTCTCGTCCATGCGGGCGATCGCGTTCGCGGCGAGCCGGCCGGAGGACTTCTCCAGCCGGCGCAAGGTCGCGGAATGCGGGTGGGCGGCTTTCGCGGCGGGCTGTTCAGGATCGGGTTGGGGCACGGGACAAGACTGCCTTATCGGAACCCCTGGCCGGTGGGCCGGGGCTACGGTGGACCTCGTGATTTCCGTACGGCGCTCCACGGACCGCTTCCACGGAGGCGACGCCTCCGCCGGTATAGAGTCCCTCCACGCCTTCTCCTTCGGCCACTTCTACGACCCGGACCACCTCCGCTTCGGCGCGGTCCTGGCCTGCAACGAGGAACGCCTCGAACCCGGATCCGGATTCGACGAGCACCCGCACAGCCACACCGAGATCGTCACCTGGGTCGTCGAGGGGGAGCTCACTCACCGCGACTCGGCCGGGCACGCCACCGTCGTACGCCCCGGTGACGTGCAGCGGCTCAGCTCGGGCGCCGGCGTCCGGCACGTGGAGCGCAACGACGGCGACCTACCGCTGGTCTTCGTGCAGATGTGGCTGGCGCCGAAGGACCCCGGAGGCGAACCCTCGTACGAGGTGGTGCGGGGCATCGCGGACGCGACGCCGTACGCCCTGCCGGCGGCCGGCGCGCTCCTGCACGTGCGCCGGCCGGGCGCCGGCGAGCGCACGGCGGTCCCGGACGCGCCGCTGGTGTACGCCCATGTCGTACGGGGCCGCTTCGGCCTCGGGGAGCACGACCTGGGGCCGGGCGACGCGGCCCGTATCACGGGGGCCGACGGCCTGGAGCTGGTGGCGGCCGCCACCCCCGCCGAGGTGCTGCTGTGGGAGCTGACCGGCTGACCGGCGCGCTGGGGCCCTTGAGCGGGCTCTTCATGGCCGAGGCCGGGCCGCCACCTGCGACTAGCGGGCGTTCGGGCCGAACCGGGCGAGTACCGCGTCCGTGAACGGCGGCCACACCTCGACGGCCCACGGCCCGAACGCGCGGTCCGTCAGGGCGACGCAGGCGAGACCCGCGTCGGGGTCCACCCACAGGAACGTACCGGACTGGCCGAAGTGTCCGAACGTACGCGGCGAGGACGAACCACCGGTCCAGTGCGGGGACTTGGAGTCGCGGATCTCGAACCCCAGACCCCAGTCGTTCGGGTTCTGGTGGCCGTATCCGGGCAGTACGCCCTTCAGTCCGGGATGGACGACGGCCGTGGCCTCGGCGACGGTCCGCACGTCCAGCAGCCGCGGGGCCTGCAGCTCGGCGGCGAAACGCACCAGGTCGTCGACGGTCGAGACGCCGTCCTTGGCGGGTGAGCCGTCCAGCGACGTGGCCGCCATCCCGAGCGGCTCCAGAACCGCCTGGCGCAGATAGTCGGCGAAGGGAATGTCCGTCGCCTTCGCGATGTGGTCACCGAGGACCTCGAAACCCGCGTTGGAGTAGAGCCTGCGCTCACCGGGCGGCGCCGTCACGCGGTGCTCGTCGAAGGCCAGACCGCTGGTGTGGGCGAGGAGGTGGCGGACCGTGGACCCCTGCGGCCCGGCCGGCTCGTCGAGCTCGACGGCACCCTCCTCGTACGCGACGAGCGCGGCGTACGCGGCCAGCGGCTTGGTGACCGACGCCAGCGGGAAGCGGTGCGCGGTCGGGCCGTGCGACCCGACGACGGTGCCGTCCGCCCGTACGACGGTGGCCGCCGCGGTGGGTACCGGCCAGTTCTCGATCAGCGACGCCAGGCTCTGCATGCGTACGAGCGTAAAGGCTCCACCGATTCAGCCGCGTCGAGGGTCGGGTCTGGGGACGGAGCCATGACGCCGGAGGCCGGGCGGCCCGTGCGGAAACTTCTCTCCGTTTACGGTTGCTTGGAGTGCACTCCAAGGTCCTAGCGTGGAGGTCATGACCGTGACGGAGACCGCCCCCGTACGCACCGCTTTCTGCGCCAAGCAGCCGCCACGGGCGCACCCGCGCCCCGAAGGCCAGGACCACTACACGATCAGCGAGGTCGCGGCGCACACCGGGCTCACGGCGTACACCCTGCGCTGGTACGAGCGGATCGGGCTGATGCCGTACGTCGGCCGCTCGCACACCGGCCAGCGGCGGTTTCGCAACAGCGACCTGGACTGGCTGGCCTTCGTCGGCAAGCTGCGGCTGACCGGCATGCCGGTCGCGGACATGGTCAGGTACGCCGAGTTGTTGCGGGAGGGCGAGCACACCTTCGAGGAGCGGCAGGAGCTGCTGGAGTCGACACGGCGGGATGTGCGCAAGCGCATCGCCGAACTCCAGGACACGCTCGCCGTACTGGACTACAAGATCGACTTTTACGCGGACGCCCGGCGGGCGTCGGAGAGGGCCTGAAACCCATATGAGCGACGACAGCAAGATCGAAAAGGTGCGGCTCGGAACGGACGGGCCCGAAGTCGGCGTACAGGGCCTCGGCTGCATGGGCATGAGCTTCGCGTACGGACCCACGGACGCCGACGAGGCGCGGGCGACGCTGGAGCGGGCGCTGGAACTCGGCATCACGCTGTACGACACGGCGGACGCGTACGCCGCCGGGGAGAACGAGAGGTTCCTCGCGCCGTTCGTCCGGGCGCACCGGGACGAGGTCGTCATCGCCACGAAGTTCGCGCTGGCCATGGACCCCACCGACCCGCAGAAGCGGATCATCCGCAACGACCCGGCGTACATCCGCCAGTGCATTGAGGGCAGCCTCCAGCGCCTCGGCGTCGACGAGATCGACCTCTACTACATGCACCGGCGTGATGTGAACGTCCCCATCGAGGAGACGGTCGGCGTGATGGCCGAGCTCGTGCGCGAGGGCAAGGTCAAGCACCTCGGGCTGAGCGAGGTGACCGGCGGCGAGCTGCGGGCCGCGCAGGCCGTGCACCCGATCGCGGCCGTGCAGTCGGAATGGTCGCTCTTCAGCCGCGACATCGAGGCGGGCGTCGTACCCGCCGCGCGCGAGCTCGGCGTCGCGCTCGTGCCGTACTCGCCGCTCGGCCGCGGCTTCCTCACCGGCTCCTTCACCAGCGCCGAGAAGGACCTGGGCGAGGACGACTTCCGCCGGCACCAGCCCCGCTTCAACGGTGACAACGCCGCGGCGAACGCCTCGCTGCTCGACCCGGTGCGCAAGCTCGCCGAGGGGCGCAACGCCACACTCGGGCAGGTCGCGCTGGCCTGGGTGCAGCAGCAGGCGCGGGTGCACGGACTCGCGGTCGTACCGATTCCCGGAACGCGCAAGCGCACGCGGGTCGAGGAGAACGCGGCAGCCACCCGGCTGCTGCTCACCGAGAGCGAGATGGAACTGCTCGAACCGATCGCGAGCCAGGTCGCGGGCGGCCGGTATGCGGACATGACGTTCACGTCGGCCGGGCGGGAGTAGGGGGAGGGGTACGGGTGACACGGGAGGGGCTGGATGTCCGACGCGACCACATCCAGCCCCTCCGGTCGCATGTGAGCAGCGGGGCTGGGTCCGGTCGCATGTGAGCAGTGGGTCTCGGCGCCGCCCACCCCTCACGCCAGCCCCAGCGCGAACACCGCGAACCCCGCCGCGAGCAGCCCCGCCGCCGCCCGGCGGGTCTTCGTCGCCTTCCTCCACGGCGCTTCGAACCCCCGCGCGTAACGCCCGATCAGGATCAGCACCCCCGCGAACACCGGCAGCCACGCGGCCCTCGCCAGGACCCAGCCGAGCGAATCCGGCGCCTGCGTCAGCCCCGGAACCGTACCCACCAACGAACCGGGGACGGCCGCGGCGAGCATCGCCGTCTGGTGCCAGCACAGGATCGTCATCGCCGACAGGTTGATCACGACGACCGGCGCCCACAGCGCCGGCCTGCGCAGCAGCCTGCCGATGCGGTCGCGCAGCAGGATCGCGGCGCCGCACTGGGCCGCCGCGAGGGCGAGGACCAGCAGGGACGGCGGGTGCGAATTGGTGCGGGTCTCGCCCGGTACGCCCACCATCGACGCCGGGTAGTGGAAGGCGGCCAGCAGCACGGCGAACAGGGCGGCGCCGCCCACCAGCAGTAGCGCGCCGCCGCGCCGGCCAATGCGCTTCTCGGCCCAGGAGACGCCGAGTTGGTACGCGAAGAGCCAGCCGGGCAGCAGGTTCAGCACGCTCAGCCACGACGGCACGGCCTCGGCGTACGGCCCGTACCGCAGGAAGTCGACGACCGCGACGGAGCCGATCAACGGCGCGGCGGCCCAGGCACCCATCCTGCGGGAGGCGCGGACGCAGTACGGGGTCAGGGCGGTCACCGCGACGTACACCCCCACGAACCACAGCGGCTGGATCACCAGCGTGGCCCCGGTCCGCAGGGTGGTGTCCGGCACGCCCATCGCGTACAGCACCGGAATCATCGCCGCCCACACGGCGCTCACGCCGAGCACCGGGCGGCCGAGCCGCGCGATCCGGCCGCGCAGCCACGCGCCGGCCGGGCCCTGGTGGCGGCGGTACGACAGGACGGACGCGTAGCCGCCGACCAGGAAGAAGATGCCCAGCATCTGAAGCACCCAGCTCACCGGCGCGAAGAAGCCGAACGATGTGAGCGGACTGGCATTGCGCAGAACGCCGTCGCCGTCCAGCGTGAAACCCCCGAGCAGCCAGTGCCCGGTGGCCACGGCGAGCAGAGCGAGCGCGCGCAGGCCGTCGACGGCGCGGTCGCGGTGGGAGGGGGTCCGCGCGTCGATCTTCGCTGCCAGCCCCCTCATCACACCGCTCCTACGGTGATCGAGGCGAAAGTACGGAGCGACTCCGTACCAGGGGCGAAGTAACCGGTGTGGCCTTCGGCGTCACCGGCCGGGACGCGGCGGGCGCCGAAGGCGGGGCCGGTGGGGTCGGCGCCGTGGCCGAGACCGGCGAACTCGACGTTCGGGACGTTGTCGATCCAGTCGGACGGGTCCTTGGCCGCCCATACGCGGGCGTCCGTGTGCAGGTCGTCGACGCTGTCCGCGCGCATTCCGGGGGAGCCGAGCACGACCACGTCCGAGGCGTCGAGGCGAAGGGCGGCCAGGCCGCAGACCACGGAGCCGTAGCTGTGGCAGAAGACGGCCGGGTCCGGGGCGCCGGTGGCGTCGAGCCCGTCGGTCAGCCGGGCGAGGCGGTCGGCGCCGGCTTCCGCGAGGTCGCCGGTGGCGGCGTCCACGCCCACGCCGACGGGGGTGGTGTAACCGGTCCAGGCGATCACGGCGGTGCGGTGGCCCTTCGTCGCGTCGCGCAGCGACTTGGCCATGCCGGCCGGGGTGCCGTAGGGATCGTTCGTACGGTCGAAGGTACGGGCGTCCATGTCCGAACCGGGGACGACGACGGCCACGTGCTCCGCCCCGCTCAAGTCGCCGTACACCTCGGCCACTTGCCCCCGGCCGCGCGGGTCGAGGGCGAGGATCTGACGGCCGGGCTCCGCGAGCTGTTCGAAGCCGTTGGCCTTCGCGGTGAGGGAGTTGGCGGCGTAACGGAGCTTCACGGGCGCGCCGTCGAGGTTGCCCACGACGGTGGGGTGGCGGCGGAGGAGGTCCTGCTGCCGGTCCTGGCTGAGCGCCGCGAAGAAGTGGGCGACCTGGGCGGGCGTGGTCGAGGCGGGGTCCGGCAGACCCTCGTGCTGCCAGGCGGCGGTGCCGGGGGGCGGGCCGGTGACGGGCTCCTGCGCGTTGCCGGAGGCCCAGCCGGCGGTGCCCGAAACGACAGTTGTCGCGAGAGCGACGGCGACCAGGGTCCTCTTGCAGCGGCGCATGTTCCTCTTCCTTGTCCAGTGGACGGCGGAGAGGAAGGTAGGAAGACGGCGCCTGAGGGGGCGTCACCCCGGAGAGCCAAGTCGGGGGCGCTACTGAGGTATGACGGGTACGGGGATCGAACCCCCGTCACGGATCCCCGTCACGAACCCCAGTCGCGAACCCCCGTCACGACCCCGGCGAAACCAGCCCCGACTCGTACGCGAAGATCACCGCTTGCGCGCGGTCGCGCAGGCCCAGTTTGGCCAGGATGCGGCCGATGTGCGTCTTCACCGTCTGCTCGGCAAGGACCAGCCGCCCCGCGATCTCCTGGTTGGACAACCCTCGGGCGATCAGCTCCAGGACCTCCGTCTCGCGCGGCGTAAGCCCGTTGAGCCGCAGCGACGGGTCCTTCCGGGGAGCGGGCCGCTGCCGCGCGAAGTCCGCGATCAGACGCCGTGTCACCGACGGTGCCAGCAGCGCCTCTCCGGCCGCCACCACCCGCACCGCCGAGATCAGGTCGGCCGGCGGTGCGTCCTTCAGCAGGAATCCGGACGCCCCGGCGCGCAGCGCCTCGTACACATAGTCGTCGACGTCGAACGTCGTGAGCATCAGGACCTTCGGCCGGTGGACGACCCCGGCCGGCGGGTCCAGGAGCTCGCGCGCCGCCGCGAGCCCGTCCATCTCCGGCATCCGTACGTCCATGAGCACCACGTCGGGGTGCGCGGACCGGCTGACCTCGACCCCCTGCCGCCCGTCCGGCGCCTCGCCCACCACGTCGATGTCGCTCTGCGCCGACAGCAGTGCGGCGAACCCCGCCCGCACCATGGCCTGGTCGTCGACGATGATCACGCGGATGGGGATGGTCATGGGGAGGTGGAGTCCTTCGCGCCGATGGGTAGCCGGGCGGCGACCCGGAAGCCGCCGTCGGGCAGCGGGCCGGTGTCGAGCGTGCCGCCGGTCAACCGTACGCGTTCACGCATCCCGACCAGGCCGTGTCCGCCCGCCCCGCTCGCCTCCACGGGTGACGGCGGCCCGGCGGGAGGCCCGTTGACGACGAGCACGGTCAGGTCCGTGCCGTCGGAGGAGACCGAGACCCGGGTCGTGGCGCCGGGTGCGTGCCGCACGACGTTCGCCAGGGCCTCCTGCACGATCCGGAAGGCCGAAAGGTCGATGGACTGCGGCAGTTGAGCCGGGCCGGCGAGGTCCGCGCCGAGGGACAGCTCGGCCGGCACCCCGGCCCGTACCGTCGCTTCGACGAGCTGCTGGAGCCGGTCGAGGCCGGGCTGCGGGGCGCGCTCGCCGGTCGCGTCCTCGCTGCGCAGCACCGACAGGAGGCGCCGCATCTCGGTCAGCGACTCCCGCGCGCTCGCGGCGATGGAGGCGAACTCCTCCCGCGCCTCGGGCGAGAGACCACCGACGCGGTACGGCGCGGAGTCCGCCTGGACGGTGATGACCGACATGTGGTGGGCGACGACGTCGTGCAGTTCGCGGGCGATACGGGTGCGTTCTTCGAGCAGCGTACGGCGGGCCCGCTCGGCCACGCTGATGGTCTCCTGCTCGACGAGTCGCCGCTGCGCCTCACCGCGCTCGTGCAGCGCGCCGCCGATCACGAGGACCACCGCGCTGAGCACGATCAGCAGGACATTCGTACCGTTGCTCTCCTCGGGGAAGAGCTGGCCGAGAACGAGACCGGCCGCGCCGGTGACGATCCAGACCCCGATGAGGGCCTGGCGCGTCTCGCGAAGGGCCAGCGCGAGCATGAGGAACAGGTACGCGACGATGACGGGCGGGGTCCACGGCCAGGGCTCCCCCCTGCCGAGCCCGTCGAGGACGAACAGTCCGCCGACGACATCGGCGGGCAGGATGATCCACCAGGCCTGGAGCGGCCGGTGGGCGATCATCAGCAGCGGAACGGTCTGGGCGGCGGCAACGGCCCCGGCGAGCCCGCCGGGAACGCCGTAGGCGGTGGTGAGGACGTTGATCGTGACGGGGAGGAAGGTGGCGACGAGGGCGATCACCACGGCGTACGGCACCAACCGCTGCCACCGCTTCGGGGCGTCGGCGAACAGGGGCGTCGGCGCGTGGGAGGGGTGCGTGACGGCGTACCCGAGAGCCCGCAGATTGCGCCGCCCGGCGCTGATGAGACCGTCGGCGGGGGGCTGCGGCGGGGCCGGGGGAGCGGAAGTTTCGGTCATGTCCCGGCCAGCGTAGACAGCAGACCGCCGCACGGGCGTCATACCGCGGTCCGGACCCCGACGTCATACCCAGGTACGACACGCCGCGCGGGCAGGGCGGCGATCATGAACCCGCCCCGTGCGCCGCGCAATTCAGCCCGTCGGGGGTGCCGGACGGAGCCGGTGCCGGGTGTGACGGGCCCGTGCGGGCCATGAACCCGCCCCGTGAGCCACGCAATTCAGCCCGTCCGGCGTTTGAGGACCGGGGTCCGGGGCAGAGCCCCGGTTTCGGGAAGGGGCGGGGAGGGGCACAGCCCCGCAGGGCCGCCCGACCCCGGCCGCGCGCCTCGGTCCCTGCCTAAAGCTCCGCCAGCAGCTCCGCCTTCTTCGCGGTGAACTCCTCGTCCGTGACCAGGCCCGCCTCGCGCAGGTCACCGAGGTGGCGTATCCGCTCGGCGATGTCGGCGGGGTCGCGCCGCGCAGCGACGGGCACCGGCACGGGATGGGCCGGCGCCGGGTCCGGCGGGGCCGCGCTCCCCGTGCGTACCGCACCGAGTACCGCCGCCGCGAACGGCAGGGACTCGTGCACCGGCCCGTACCCGAGCCCGAAGACGACGGCCGCCGGATCCTGGTCGGCCTGGGCCGACTGACGCGGCGGCGGGAACGCGGTCAGGCCCCCCGCGCCGTTGTCGCGCCGCAGCAGCCGCAGGTACCCGTCGAAGACGTCGGGGGAGCGCCACTCGACGCCGTTCAGCTCCTGGATGTGGAAATTCTGGTCGCCCGCCTTCCACTTGGCGGAGGACGCCCCCGTCCAGAACCAGCGGAAGGAAACCCGCGACCCGTCGAAGGACGCCTTGCCGTCGTACGCCTTGAAGTGCAGCGGCGCCTGCGGGGCGGCCACCAGGAACTTCTCGGCGGGCCCCTTCGCCTCGGGGGTCAGCAGGGCGCGCAGCTCGTCGCCGTAGTACTCCGCGAGGGTCTCCCGCTCGGCGGGCAGCACCAGCCGGTACGGGTCGGAGCCGTCCCGCAGCTGACCGGCCGCGGCCTCCATCAGCGGGTCGGCGCCGGGTCTTGGGATCGCGTGCAGAACGACTGTGCCGCGCTTTCCCGGCGCCAGAGTCACCGACGCCAGCGCCTCGTGCGGGATGCGTCTTTCGCCGAGCGCCTGGAACAGCTTCGGCGTGCGGATCCCCCGTTCGAAGCGGATGAGCACGGAGTCGCTTTCGAACTCCCAGGTGGCATGAATTCCGGCCAGCACATCACCCATGCGGTTCATCGTATGCGGCGCGCGCCCGCGCGTCGCCCCTCGGTGCCGGGCACGGTGTTCCGGCTATGCTCCGGCCGAACTCCGGTCGCCACGAGGTTCTACGCGCGTCAGTTCGCTTCCGCGCCGGAAATTCCACTCCGGCAGGCGTCGCCGTCGCCCGCGCAGCTCACCGCTGAGTACGAGCCGACGCCTATCCCCGCGAAGTTGCTGAGGCTTTCTGTCCCCGGCTCGAAATAGCCCGCGTGCCCCACCGCACCGCTCGCCGAGAAGACCCGCGCCCCGAATTCCGGCGTCACCGGATCCGCGCCATGGCCGAGCCCGCCGACCTCCAGGTACGGCACGTCCTGGATCCAGTCGTCGCGGTCCCGTGTGGCCCACACCCGCGCCCCGGTGCGCAGTTCCGCCGCGCTCTCGACCCGCATGCCGGGACTGCCGGCGACCGCGATGTCCGAGACCCTGGGCGGCAGCGCGGGGGCGGCGACGCCGCACACCACCGAGCCGTAGCTGTGGCAGAAGAGCGACACCTTCGAGTCGCCGGGCAGGGCGCGCACGAGGGCGTCGAGCCGCTTCGAACCGTCCCTGGCCAGCCGCCCGATGGCCGCGTCCATGCCGACGCCGACGGGCGAGGTGTAGTCCGCCCAGGCGATGACGGCGGTACGGGTACGGGGCGACGCGGCGCGCTCGGCGGCGTACAGCGACTTCGCCATGCCGACCGGCGCGGTGTACTTCCGGCGGGTCCGCTCGAAGTTGACCACATTGGTGTCGACACCGGGAACGACGACCGAGACCCGCTCGGCGCGCCCGAGGTCACCGAATACCTCGGCGACCTGACCCGAGCCGACGGGGTTGAAGGCGAGGATCTGCCGCCCCTCGCCCATCAGCGACTCGAAGCGCCGCATCCTGCGCTCCGCCGTATGCCGGCCCGCGGGGGTGAGCCGTTCGTCCTGCGTACGCTCCCGCTCGACCCCGCGCGCCCGGGCCAGAGCCAGGTGGTTGGCCCGGTAGCGCAGGGTGAGCGGGACGCCGTTCAGGTTGCCGACGACCAGCGGGTAGCGGTCGACGAGGCGGGTGCGCTGGGAGGCGGTGAGGCCGGCGAAGAAGCGGGAGAGCCGGTCGGGCGCGGAGGTGATCTCCGGCAGTGCGCGCCCGTCGATGCCGTCCCGCGCCCAGGCGGCCAACGACGCCGTGCGGAGGTCGGGATCGCCCTTGTGGTGGCGTATCGCGGTCCAGCCCGTGGTGGCCAGCAGGACGAACACCACGGCGAGAGCGAGCAGCGCGCGCCATGCGTTGAGGGTGGGGGAGGAGTCGAAGGAAGTCACTGCTGGCCACCCTAGGAGAAGCTCGGGGCTCCCCGCGAAATCCGTGACGCACATCACGTTTCAGCCCGGAAATGGCTGAGGCTCCGTCACGCTTCGTGTACGCCCGGCGTGTCCGGCGTACGCGCGGGGGCGCGCCAGTCCGCTGCGAGCGCCGGTTCCAGGTGGTCCAGGTAGAGCGCGGTCAGCGTTCTGATCGACTCCATGCTGGTGTCCTCGCCCTGCCCCCACAGCCGCCCCGTCACCCGCATGACGCCGTGGAACGCCGCGACGGCGATACGCGGCCGCGGGTCGGCGTCCAGGTCGAGCCCCTCGCGGTCGGCGATGATCCGGGCGGTCCGCTCCTCCAGCTCGGTGGAGCGGCGCAGATGGGCGGCGAGCAGGGCGGGCGTCGACTCGATCATCAGGTAGGTGCGCATGTGCAGTTCGACCGGTACGAGGGCTTCGATCGCCTCGCCGATGGTGTCCCACGAGACGAGGACCGCGTTGCGCATGGCGGCGAACGGCCGCTCCCGCGCGGGGCGCGCGCGCAACTCCGCCACGAAGTGCGACTCCACCATCTCCTGGACGGCGAAGGCGACTTCCTCCTTGCTGGCGAAGTAACGGAAGAAGGTCCGCTGGGAGACCTCGACGGCGTCGGCGATCTCGTCGACGGTCGTGTGCTCGTACCCCTGCGTGGTGAACAGTTCGAGCGCGACCCGCAGCAAGGCGTCGCGCGTGCGCTGCTTCTTGCGCTCGCGCAGTCCCGTCGTCGTCGGCTCGGTGGCCACTTGCTGGTCGGTCATTCGTAGGTGCGCCTCTTCGCCGTTTGTCCAGCTCAGAATACCTGTGAGCTACGTGACAGTTACCGGCTAGTGAATTCGTTTGTCAACTGTCAGCGGCTGTCATTAGCCTCTTGGCATGACTAGTCAGACCACCATCGACAAGGCGCCGCCGCCGCAGGATCCCGCGCCCGCGCAGACCAAGGGGCTCCGTGGCCACCCCTGGCTGACGCTCGTCGCAGTTGCCATCGGCGTGATGATGGTCGCGCTCGACGGCACGATCGTCGCGATCGCCAACCCCGCCATCCAGAAGGACCTCGGCGCCTCGCTCGCCGACGTCCAGTGGATCACTAACGGCTACCTCCTGGCCCTTGCCGTCGCCCTGATCACCGCGGGCAAGCTCGGCGACCGCTTCGGCCACCGCCAGACCTTTCTGATAGGCATCGCCGGCTTCGCTCTCGCCTCCGGCGCCATCGGCCTCTCCAGCGAGATATCCCTGGTCATCGCCTTCCGGGTACTCCAGGGACTGTTCGGCGCGCTCCTGATGCCGGCCGCGCTGGGCCTGCTGCGCGCCACCTTCCCGGCCGAGAAGCTGAACATGGCCATCGGCATCTGGGGCATGGTCATCGGCGCGTCCACCGCCGGTGGCCCGATCGTCGGCGGTCTGCTCGTCGAGCACGTCAACTGGCAGTCCGTGTTCTTCATCAACGTGCCCGTCGGAATCGTCGCGCTGGTCTTCGGCCTGGTGATCCTCAAGGACCACCGCGCGGAAAACGCCCCGCGCTCGTTCGACATCCCCGGCATCGTGCTGCTCTCCGGCGCGATGTTCGCCATGGTCTGGGGCATCATCAAGGCCGGCGAGTGGGGCTGGGACAGCCCCAGCACCTGGGCCTGGCTGGGCGCTTCCGTCGTCCTCTTCGCGGTCTTCGCCGTGTGGGAGACGAAGGTCAAGGAACCGCTCATCCCGCTGGCCATGTTCCGGTCCGTCCCGCTCTCCGAGGGTGTCGTCCTCATGGTCCTCATGGCCATCGCCTTCATGGGCGGCCTGTTCTTCGTAACGTTCTTCCTCCAGGGCGTGCACGGCATGAGCCCGGTCGACAGCGGTCTGCACCTGCTACCGCTGACCGGCATGATGATCGTCTCCTCGCCCCTCGCGGGTATGCTCATCACCAAGTTCGGCCCGCGGGTCCCCCTGGTCGGCGGCATGGTCGCCACCGCGACCGCCATGTTCGGCATGACGACGCTCACGGCCGGCACCAGCACCGTCATGATGTCGCTGTGGTTCGGCCTCCTGGGCCTCGGCCTCGCGCCGGTCATGGTCGGCGCCACCGAGGTCATCGTCGGCAACGCCCCCATGGAGCTCTCCGGTGTCGCCGGCGGTCTCCAGCAGGCCGCCATGCAGGTCGGTGGCGCGCTCGGCACCGCGGTCCTCGGCGCGATCATGTCCTCGAAGGTCAGCGCCGACTTCGCGGGCAACTGGAAGGAAGCGGGGATCCCGATCCCGGCGGACCCCAAGCTGGAAGAGGCGGCCGAGTTTGCCGCCGTGCCGACGAAGGAACTGGCCGAGGCAGGCCTGCAACAGCCCATGATCGACAAGATCGGTGGCGTCATCCATGACACTTTCGTGTCGGGCATGCACCTCGCCTTCACCGTCGCCGGCATCGTCGCGGTCGTGGCGGCGCTCGTCGCCACCCTGACGAAGCGCGGCGAGAACGCGGACGCGGGCGCGGGCGGCGCCCACATCTGACGTCAACCCGGTACGTACGACAGCCCCACCGGACCCGTCCGGCGGGGCTGTCGCCCATCCGGGTGGAACAGCACCGGGCACCTTCCGTCGCGGCGCTCCCGCAGCTCAGGGTGGGGGCCAACTGAACGCGACACACGGGGGATTGATTCCGATGATGCGTACGACGACCACGACCGTCCTCGCGGCCGGCGCCCTTGCCGTCACCGCACTGCTGCCGCAGCCGGCCCACGCCGGGCCGCCGCGCCTCGGGGCCTGCTCGGCCGGCGAGCTCTGCCTTTGGTCCAAGCCGGACTTCAAGGGCGGTCGCCAGGCCCACGAGCTGTCCGGCCTCGACATCGAGAGCTGCGTCCCGCTCCCGCCCGGCACGGACGCCCAGGCCCTCGCCAACCGCACCGGCCGGCCGGTGACGACGTATCAGTCCGCGGAGTGCGCGGAGACCGGCGAGTTCGAGACCTATCCGGGCGGCGGGACCTGGGTGCCCCGGTCGCCGTACCGCGTGCGGGCCTTCAAAATCTGGGAGAACTGAGGGGGATGAGCGCCGGAAAGCGGGGCAACTGGTGGTCAAGCCCGGATCACACGAATTCCAGGGCACGACCTAGGGAGTGACCATGGCGAGCAACAGCCGCGCACACAGTCCGTCCAACACCAGCACCCTCAGCTGGGTCTCGCTCATCTGCGGCATCGTCGGCTTCTTCACCTTCGGCATCGTCCTCGGTCCGATCGCGCTGATCACCGGCTGGATCGCCATGGGCAAGCGCTTCAACACCGGCAACGTGCCCGCCGTGATCGGCTTCGTACTCGGCCTGATCATCACCGTCCTCGCAGTCGTCGCGCTGGTAGGCGGCGGCGCCGTCTACGGCATGTCGATCTGACGCGCCTGCTCCGAACGCCGCGGCGAGGGGGCCGCCCGCACGGGCGGCCCCTCACCCGTGCCGTGCGCCGGGACCGGTGCCCCCGACGTCAGCTCCGAGACCTGCGCCCGCAGGGCCCGCACCTCCGCCGTGAGCAGCTCGATCGCCGCCGTCTGCCGGCGTTCCTCGATGTCGTCCCGGTCGAAGCGGGAGATGAACCAGGCCGCGATGTTCGCGGTCACCACACCGAGCAGCGCGATCCCCGAGAGCATCAGGCCCACCGCCAGCACGCGCCCGAGCCCGGTCGTCGGCGAGTGGTCGCCGTACCCCACCGTCGTCATCGTGGTGAATGACCACCACACGGCGTCACCCAGTGTCTTGATGTTCCCGTCGGGGGAGTCCCGCTCGACCTCCAGCACGGCCAGCGACCCGAACATCAGCAGGCCGACGACCGCGCCCCCGACGTACGTCGTGAGCTGAATCTGGGGTGCCATCCGGGCCCGCCTGCCGACCAGCAGCAGCGTGGAGACGAGCCGCAGAAGCTGGAGGGGCCGCAGCAGCGGCAGGATCACCGCGAGCAGGTCCAGCGGATGGCTGCGGACGAACAGCCGCTTGCTGGGCGACAGCGCCAGCCGTACGACGTAGTCCAGGGCGAACGCGCCCCACACCACCCACTCGGTCACCCAGCAGACCTCGCGCACCGCGCCGTGGGCGTCGGGCGCCACGATCGGGACCGCGTACGCGAGGGCGAAGACCCCCGCCAGCCCCAGCAGGAGTCCCTGTGTGCGCTGTTCCCACCGGATCTGCGCCGTCTGCACCGTCATGCCCGCATCGTAGGGAACGCCGAAGGGCGGTGAGACGCTCGGGTCTCACCGCCCTTCGCACGGACAGAGCTGTTACGCGTCGCCCCCGGCCGCACCGGGATCGGCCGCCGTCACGTCGAGCAGCTGGTAGCGGTCGACCGCCTGCTTCAGCGCCGAGCGGTCGATCTTCCCCTCCTTGGCGAGCTCGGTGAGCACCGCCAGGACGATCGACTGCGCGTCGATGTGGAAGTAGCGGCGGGCCGCCCCCCGCGTGTCCGCGAAGCCGAAGCCGTCCGCGCCGAGCGAGGTGTACGTACCCGGCACCCAGCGGGAGATCTGGTCCGGAACCGAACGCATCCAGTCGGAAACCGCCACGAACGGGCCCTCCGCGCCGGAGAGCTTCTGCGTCACGTACGGGACGCGCAGCTCCTCCTCCGGGTGGAGCAGGTTGTACTCCTCCACCGAGACGGCGTCGCGGCGCAGCTCGTTCCAGGACGTCGCGGACCACACGTCGGCCTTGACGTTCCACTCCTCGGCGAGGATCCGCTGAGCCTCGACCGCCCACGGCACCGCCACACCGGAGGCCATGATCTGGGCCGGAACCGCGCCCTTCTCGCCCTCCTTGAAGCGGTAGATGCCCTTGAGGATGCCTTCGGCGTCGACGTTCTCGGGCTCCGCCGGGTGCTGGATCGGCTCGTTGTAGACGGTCAGGTAGTAGAAGATGTCCTCGGCGTTGTCGCCGTACATCCGCTTCAGACCGTCCTGCACGATGTGCGCGATCTCGTACCCGAACGCCGGGTCGTACGACACACAGCCCGGGTTCGTCGAGGCGAGCAGCTGCGAGTGGCCGTCCGCGTGCTGGAGACCCTCACCGGTCAGCGTCGTACGGCCGGCGGTCGCGCCCAGGACGAATCCGCGCGCGAGCTGATCGGCCATCTGCCAGAACTGGTCACCGGTCCGCTGGAACCCGAACATCGAGTAGAAGACGTACACCGGGATCAGCGGCTCGCCGTGCGTCGCGTACGCCGAACCCGCCGCGATCAGCGACGCAGTGCAGCCCGCCTCGGAGATGCCGTCGTGCAGCATCTGCCCGGTCGGCGACTCCTTGTACGCGAGCAGCAGATCGCGGTCCACCGCCTCGTACTGCTGACCGAGCGGGTTGTAGATCTTCGCACTCGGGAAGAACGCGTCCATACCGAAGGTGCGGTACTCGTCGGGCGCGATCAGCACGAAACGCTTGCCGATCTCCTTGTCCCGCATGAGGTCCTTCAGTACGCGCACGAACGCCATCGTCGTGGCGATCGACTGCTGACCGGACCCCTTCTTCGCAGCCGCGTACGTCTTCTCGGCCGGCAGCGGCAGCGGCTTCGCCCGTACGACACGCGTCGGTACGTACCCGCCCAGCGCGTTGCGCCGGTCGTGCATGTACTGGATCTCCTCGGACTGACGGCCCGGGTGGTAGTACGGCGGGTAGCCCTCGTCCAGCTGCTTGTCCGTGATCGGGATGTGCAGCCGGTCGCGGAAGCGCTTCAGGTCCTCGACCGTCAGCTTCTTCATCTGGTGGGTCGCGTTGCGGCCCTCGAAGTTCGGCCCCAGCGTCCAGCCCTTGACGGTCTGGGCGAGGATCACCGTCGGCTGGCCCTTGTGCGCCTTGGCCGCCGCGTACGCCGCGTACACCTTCTTGTGGTCGTGACCGCCGCGGCCCAGGTGCAGGATCTGGTCGTCGGTCATGTTCTCGACCATGGCGCGCAGCCGGTGGTCACCGCCGAAGAAGTGGTTGCGGATGTACGCGCCCGTCTCCGTCGCGTACGTCTGGAACTGACCGTCGGGCGTCGTGTTGAGCTTGTTGACCAGCACACCGTCGCGGTCCTGGGCGAGCAGCGGGTCCCAGCTCCGGTCCCAGACCAGCTTGATCACGTTCCAGCCGGCGCCGCGGAACTGCGACTCCAGCTCCTGGATGACCTTGCCGTTGCCGCGCACCGGGCCGTCGAGGCGCTGGAGGTTGCAGTTGACGACGAAGGTCAGGTTGTCCAGGCCCTCACGGGCGGCGATGGACAGCTGGCCGAGCGACTCGGGCTCGTCCATCTCGCCGTCGCCGAGGTACGCCCAGACATGCGACTTGGAGGTGTCGGCGATACCGCGCGCCTCCATGTAGCGGTTCATCCGCGCCTGGTAGATCGCGCCGAGGGGGCCGAGGCCCATCGAGACGGTCGGGAACTCCCAGAAGTCCGGCATGAGCCGCGGGTGCGGGTACGACGACAGGCCGTAGGGGGCCTTCGACTTCTCCTGGCGGAAGGCGTCGAGCTGCTGCTCGCTCAGCCGGTCAAGCAGGAACGCGCGGGCGTAGATACCGGGGGACGCGTGCCCCTGGAAGAAGATCTGGTCGCCGCCGTCGCCCTCGTCCTTGCCGCGGAAGAAGTGGTTGAAGCCCACGTCGTACAGCGAGGCGGAAGAGGCGAAGGTGGCGATGTGGCCGCCCACACCGATCCCCGGACGCTGCGCGCGCGAGACCATCACGGCCGCGTTCCAGCGGGTCGCGTTGAGGACCTTGCGCTCGATCTCCTCGTTGCCGGGGAAGAACGGCTCGTCCTTGGTGGCGATCGTGTTGACGTAGTCCGTGCTGCGCATCTCGGGGACGGCCACACGCTTCTCGCGCGCGCGCTCGATGAGGCGCAGCATCAGGTAGCGGGCGCGGTCACGGCCCCGCTCGTCGACGGCGGCGTCGAGGGAGTCGAGCCATTCCTGGGTCTCTTCAGGATCGAAGTCCGGGACCTGGCTCGGAAGGCCGCCAATGATGATCGGATTACGATCGGATCCGGAAGCCACGCTGTTCCTTCGCTGGTTGGGTTTTGGGGGTGTCGCGCCGCCTCCATCGTGTACCCCGGAATCGCAAACGTCATCTCTACCGAGGGGTAACCACCACTCGGTGAGAGGCTCGGCGTCAGCCCGAGGATGGGTCCGGCCAAATCGCAACCTTACGCCCAACGCGTTTATGTGTTCCGTAAGGCTGTTCGGGACTGAATGGCCCACCGAAGCCGCGTAGGCTTACAAAGGTGTCGCAATGGTGTGGGATGGATCACCGAACCGCTCTCCGGCAGGGTCTGGAGTTGCGGTGAACCGGCCCCATCCGTCACCGTTTCGGCTGTCTCCACGGCCGGGTACTTGCGCGATCGGTCCCGCACGTGTGGACTACGGCCAACGTCCACGCACGCGCGTGGGCTGAAGGCATCCCCCAAAACATGATCAGGAGGCAATCCGTGAGCGCGACCGCGGACCACGCGGAGGAGCGGACCAACCCGGCAGTACGCCTGGGGTTCGTGCCCGGACAGGTGGTCCAGGAGATCGGCTACGACGACGACGTCGAGCAGGAACTCCGTGAGGGCATTGAGGCGATCACCGGCCAGGAAATCGTCGACGAGGACTATGACGACGTCGCTGACGTCGTTCTTCTCTGGTTCCGTGACGAGGACGGCGACCTTACGGACGCGCTGGTGGACGCCATTGGTCTGCTCGAGGAAGGCGGCGTCGTACTGCTGCTGACCCCGAAGACCGGCCGCGACGGCTACGTCGAGCCCAGCGACATCAGCGAGGCCGCCCAGACGGCAGGTCTGTCCCAGACCAAGACCTTCAGCGCGGGCAAGGACTGGAGCGCCGGCCGGCTGGTGACCCCCAAGGGCAAGCGCTGAGCCACCGCCGCGTCCGAGCAGACTCCTCATGAGCAGGCTGCGCCCAAGGCGAAACAGGGTCCCCGCCGACGTCTGTCGGCGGGGACCCTGTGCGTAGGCTGGCCCGGACACAAACGGCCCAATGAGGGGGTACGCAGCCATGGCGATCGAGGTCGGCACCCCGGCCCCGGACTTCGAGCTGAAGGACAACCACGGCCGGACCGTGCGACTGTCCCGGTTCCGGATCCCCGGCGACGCCAGGAACGTGGTGCTGCTGTTCTACCCGTTCGCCTTCACCGGTGTCTGTACGGGCGAGCTGCGCGCTCTGCGCGACGAACTGCCGAAGTTCGTCAATGACGACGTACAGCTGCTCGCCGTCTCCACCGACTCGATCCACACCCTGCGCGTCTACGCCGAGCAGGAGGGGTTCGAGTACCCGCTGCTGTCGGACTTCTGGCCGCACGGCGAGGTCTCGCGGGCGTACGGCGTCTTCGACGAGGACAAGGGCTGCGCGGTGCGCGGCACCTTCGTCATCGACAAGGAGGGCGTGGTGCGCTGGACCGTCGTCAACGGCCTGCCCGACGCCCGTGACCTCAACGACTACCTCAAGGTGCTCGACGCTCTCTGAGCGAGTTGCCGAACGCCCGGAAAATCGGGACACCGGGCATGCTGCGTACGGGAACCGGTCACTAGGATCGACTCGTTGATCCGATGCCAGCGCATTACGGGGGGCCCTCGGCCCCTCAACACTCATGGGAGGACTCGTGGGAGTCAGCCTCAGCAAGGGCGGCAACGTCTCGCTGACCAAGGCCGCCCCCAACCTGACCGCGGTCATCGTCGGTCTCGGCTGGGATGCTCGTACCACCACCGGGGGTGACTTCGACCTCGACGCCAGCGCTCTGCTGACCAACGCTGAGGGCAAGGTCACCAACGACGCGAACTTCGTCTTCTTCAACAACCTCAAGAGCCCCGACGGCTCCGTCGAGCACACCGGTGACAACACCACGGGTGAGGGCGAGGGCGACGACGAGGTCATCAAGGTGAACCTGGCCGGTGTCCCGGCCGACGTCGCCAAGATCGTGTTCCCGGTCTCGATCTACGAGGCCGAGGCGAGGCAGCAGAGCTTCGGCCAGGTCCGCAACGCGTACATCCGCGTCGTGAACCAGGCCGACAACACGGAGCTGGCGCGCTACGACCTGAGCGAGGACGCCTCGACCGAGACCGCGATGGTCTTCGGCGAGCTGTACCGCAACCAGGCGGAGTGGAAGTTCCGGGCCATCGGCCAGGGTTACGCCTCGGGCCTGCGCGGCATCGCGCAGGACTTCGGCGTGAACGTCTGAGCGAGCCCCTCCTTCACCGTCCGGCGCCGCACGCGTGCGTGTGCGGCGCCGGACGCGCCTCACCACTCATTCCGTACTGCGGGGAGGAAGCAAGATCATGGGCGTCACGCTCGCCAAGGGAGGCAATGTCTCCCTCTCCAAGGCCGCACCGAACCTCACCCAGGTGCTGGTCGGGCTCGGCTGGGATGCGCGCTCCACCACCGGAGCCCCCTTCGACCTCGATGCCAGCGCGCTGCTGTGCCAGAACGGCCAGGTGCTCGGCGACGAGTACTTCGTCTTCTACAACAACCTCAAGAGCCCCGAGGGCTCGGTCGAGCACACCGGCGACAACCTGACCGGTGAGGGCGACGGCGACGACGAGTCGATGATCATCGACCTCACCCTGGTGCCCGAGAACTGCGACAAGATCATTTTTCCGGTCTCGATCCATGACGCCGACAATCGCGGACAGACGTTCGGCCAGGTCAGCAACGCCTTCATCCGGGTGGTGAACCAGGCGGACGGTCAGGAACTGGCCCGTTACGACCTCTCCGAAGACGCCTCCAGCGAGACCGCGATGATCTTCGGAGAGGTGTACCGGTACGGCGGCGAATGGAAGTTCCGAGCCGTTGGGCAGGGGTATGCGTCGGGTCTGCGAGGCATCGCCCTAGACTTCGGGGTCAATGTTTCGTAAAGCCGCGCACGGCGCGGGGGAGACCCGTACTTACACGATGGGGTAGCCAGTGGTTCTGAAAACCTTCGGCTGGTCGTTTGCCGTCACGGCACTCGGACTGGCTTTCGCCGCCTGGCAGTGGGGGTGGGAGGCGTTCGGGATCGTACTGATCCTGTCGATCCTCGAAATCTCACTGTCCTTCGACAACGCCGTCGTCAACGCCGGAATCCTGAAGAAGATGAATGCCTTCTGGCAGAAGATCTTCCTCACGATCGGCATCCTGATCGCCGTCTTCGGTATGCGGCTGGTCTTCCCGGTCGCCATCGTCGCGATCAGCGCCAAGGTCGGCCCCATCGAGGCGATTCAGCTCGCGATGGACAAGCCCCAGCAGTACGAAGCCCTGGTCACGGACGCCCACCCGGCGATCGCGGCCTTCGGTGGGATGTTCCTGCTCATGATCTTCCTGGACTTCATCTTCGAGGACCGGGACATCAAGTGGCTGGGCTGGCTGGAGCGCCCGCTGGCCAAGCTCGGCAAGGTCGACATGCTGTCGGTCTGCATCGCGCTCATCGTCCTGCTCCTCACGGCGATGACCTTCGCGACACACGCGCACACCAGCACGGGATACCAGGACAAGTCGGCCACGGTACTGCTCTCCGGCGTCGCCGGCCTGATCACGTACCTCGTCGTCGGTGGTCTCTCCAGCCACTTCGAGAACAAGATCGAGGAAGAAGAGGAACGCGAGCACGAGGAGGAGGAGAAGGCCAAGGTCGAGGGCAAGGAAGTGTCCGCCGTCGGCCTGGCCGGCAAGGCCGCGTTCTTCCTCTTCCTCTACCTGGAAGTCCTTGACGCCTCGTTCTCGTTCGACGGTGTCATCGGTGCCTTCGCCATCACGAACCACATCTTCTGGATGGCGCTCGGCCTCGGTATCGGCGCGATGTACGTACGTTCGCTGACGGTCTACCTGGTCCGCCAGGGCACCCTCGACGACTACGTCTACCTGGAGCACGGCGCGCACTACGCGATCGGCGCGCTCGCGGCCATCCTGCTGATCACCATCGAGCACCAGATCAGCGAGTTCATCACCGGTCTCGTCGGTGTCTTCCTGATCGCCGCCTCGTTCTGGTCCTCGATTCGCCGCAACAGGGCGCTCGCGGCCGCCGAGGGCGGCGACGGGCCGGCCTCGGGGGACAAGACTGAGGTCCCGTCCGGGGTGTGACCTCGTAGGGATTGAGGAACGCTCTGAGCGGGGCGGTCACGAGGCGTCGGCCTCGGGGCCGCCCCGCTGCCGTGCGGGGCAGCTCTCACGAGACACCTGGGGGTGGGATGGCTATCTGGGACAGCCTGCGGCGGGACAGGTTCGCGGAGCAGTTCGCGTCCGGCAATGCCGCGGCCAACGCGATCGAACTGACCAAGCGGAACCCGTCGGTCTCGCTCACCAAGCAGGGCGCGACCACCGGCAATCTGCGCGTCAACCTCTCCTGGCGGATGCGCACTTCGGACATCGGGGGCAAACAACGGCGCAGTGGCAGTCTGCTGCGCCGGCCGTTCACGTTCTTCCAGCCGGAACTGGTACAGGCGCACACGCAGGGCGTGGTCAACGTCGACCTGGACCTGGGCTGCCTCTACGAGCTGGTGGACGGCACCAAGGGCGTCGTACAGCCGCTGGGAAGCTTCTTCGGGAGCCTGAACGCGCCGCCGTACGTCAAGCTCAGCGGCGACGACCGTTTCGGCGCCCCGTCGGGCGAGACGATCTATGTGAACCTCGACCACCGCGAGGAGATAAAGCGGCTGCTCGTCTTCGTCTACATCTACGACCAGACGCCGGCCTTCGACCGCACACACGCCGTGGTGACGCTCTTCCCGAGCAACGGCCCACGCATAGAGATCGAACTGGACGAGGACGCCCCACAGGCACGCTCGTGTGCCGTCTTCACCGTCGAGAACGCCAAGGGCGACCTGGTGGTGCGCCGGGAGGTGAAATTCGTCTACGGCTTCCAGGCGGAACTGGACCGGCTGTACGGGTGGGGCCTGCAGTGGGGCCGGGGCTACAAGACGAAGACGTGACGAGGGGGGGCTCCCCCCGGCACCTCCTACTGGGCGCGTACGAACTGCGGCCCCTGCGGCGGCAGCCGGAAGTTCGGGTCGGGAGCGAACGCCGCGGCGGCAGCGGGCTGCGGATACCCGTAGGCGGGCTGAGTCGACGCCGACTGGGGAAAGCCGTAGGCGGGCGCGGCCGGGGTAGCGGGCTGCGGATACCCGTACGCGGGCTGCATGGGCTGTGTCGGCTCCGCCGGCGACGCCTGGGGCGCCGCGGACCCCGACGCCTGCGTGGCGGACCCCGCGCCCGCCTCCTCCGTGCCGTCCGTACCGTCCGCGCCGGTCGTACCGTCCGTGCCGTCCGTGCCCTGCGTCTCGTCCACGGAGATCCCGTGATCCGTGGCCAGCCCGATCAGCCCGTTCGAGTACCCCTCGCCCAGTGCCCGGAACTTCCAGCCCTCGCCCCGCCGGTAAAGCTCCCCGCAGATCAGCGCGGTCTCCGCGCCCGTCTCGGGCCTGACCTCGAAGTACGCGAGCGCCTCACCGCTTCCGGCCGCGGTGGCGTCGTACACCTCGATGCGCAGATCCCGTACGCGCTCGAACGGCACGTCGTCCGTCGAGGCGACGATCAGGATCCGGTCCACGGCCGGTTCGAGCGCCGCGAGGTCCGTCTGCACCGAGTCGGTCACGCCGTCGGGCAGTCGCTTCTTGCCCAGGCTCCGGACCAGGCCCGAGGGGTGGCGGGGCTGGTTGTAGAAGACGAAGTCCTCGTCGGAGCGTACGCGCCGGTCGACGTCGAGCAGCAGCGCCGAGGCGTCCACCTCGGGGACGTCGGGGCCGGGAGTCCAGCGCAGCACAGCCCTTACGGCTGTGGCTTCGAGCGGGACGTTCGAGCCCTTCAGCATGGCGTGCGTCATGCCTGTCATCCTGCCTCGCCGGGGCCCGCGCCTACAACGCGGGGCCCCTTACCCGCATAGGTGGATTCACGTGGGTAACCTGAAATTCATGTATGCAGGGAACTCTTGACACCCTTCCCTACGTACTATTACCGGCCACACAACGATGGGCCGATACGGCAGCACGGGGGGATTTTCATGCGTCATTTCGGGCATATCCCGCCCACTGTCCGGGAGAACTTGTTCCACCAGGAGCCGGTCGTATTCGACGCCGGCTCCTCGGCCCGTACGCTCTCGGCCGCTCTCGGGGCCACGCTCTACAGCCCGGCCACCCGGCCGCGGCTCGCCGACGACGTGGCGAAGCAGGCGGGGCGCGGGGTCGTCTCGATGGTGCTCTGCCTGGAAGATTCCATCGACGACGCGGAAGTCGCCGGAGCCGAGGAGAACCTCGTCCGGCAGTTCGCGGAGCTCGACGCGCGTGGGCCGGAGCTGCCGCTGCTGTTCGTCCGGGTTCGGGAGCCGGGCCAGATTCCCGATCTGGTGCGGCGGCTCGGAGCCTCGGCGCGGCTGCTGTCCGGATTCGTACTGCCGAAGTTCACCGAGGAGCGCGGCGTCGCCTTCCTGGAGGCGCTCACGGCCGCGGAGGCGGCGAGCGGACACCGGCTGTTCGCGATGCCCGTACTCGAATCGCCGCAGCTCCTCCACCTGGAGACGCGGGCCGAGACGCTCGCCGGCATCGCCCGCACCGTGGACAAGTACCGGGAGCGGGTGCTGGCGCTGCGGCTGGGCGTCACCGACTTCTGCTCGGCGTACGGACTGCGCAGGGCGCCCGACATGACGGCGTACGACGTGCAGATCGTGGCCGGGGTCATCGCCGACGTGGTGAACGTGCTCGGGCGCTCGGACGGCACGGGCTTCACGATCACCGGTCCGGTGTGGGAGTACTTCCGCGTCCAGGAGCGGATGTTCAAGCCGCAACTGCGCCGCAGCCCCTTTACCGGGCAGGCGGAGGCGCTGCGCGCGTCGCTCATCGAGCACGACATGGACGGGCTGCTGCGCGAGATCTCGCTCGACCGCGCGAACGGACTGCTGGGCAAGACCTGCATCCATCCCTCCCACGTCCTGCCCGTGCACGCGCTGTCGGTGGTCAGCCATGAGGAATTCAGCGACGCGCAGGACATTCTGCGGCCGGAGCGGGACGGTGGTGGAGTGATGCGTTCCGCGTATACGAACAAGATGAACGAAGTGAAGCCGCACCGCGCGTGGGCCGAGCGCACGCTGCTGCGGGCCGAGGTCTTCGGCGTGGCGCGCGAGGACGTCGGCTTCGTAGAGCTGCTGACCGCCGGAATAACCGGCTGAGATGGAGACGGACGACGTGGTGTGGTCGGGAACGTGGGTCGCGGAGCGGCTGGGCGTCGAACTCGTCGCCGACGGCGAAGGGCGGCGCACCGGCGGCCAGAGCACCGGCGGCGGGAGCTCGGACGGCCAGAGCTCCGACGGCCTGACCACCGCCGGCCAGAGCTCTGTCGGCCTGCACGACCTGCACGACCTGCTGGGCCTGGCCCTGCGCCGCAATCCGAAGCGGGCCCATCTGCTGGTCTCGAACGTGCTGGGCAAGCACGTGCCGCAGCGGCCGTCGCGGGTGTACGGGGCGGGTTTCGCCCTCGGCGAGGACGTACGGAAGCTGCTGGGCGAGGAGGCGGCCGCGTGCGCGGTGGTCCTCGGGTACGCCGAGACCGCGACCGGGCTCGGCCACGCGGTGGCGGACGGCGTGGGCGTAGCGCCGTACCTGCACTCGACACGCCGGCCGGTCGACGGCGTCGCGAAGGCGGGCGGCTTCGAGGAGTCCCACTCGCACGCCACGTCGCATCTGCTGCTGCCGGAGGACCCCGGACTGCTGGCCGGCGCAGGACCGCTGGTGCTGGTCGACGACGAGTTCTCCACAGGCAACACGGTGCTCAACACCATCCGTGACCTGCACGAGCGCTACCCGCGCGAGTGGTACGTGATCGTGGCCCTGGTCGACATGCGTTCGGCACGGGACCGCGGGCGGCTGGCGGAGTTCGCGCACGAGATCGGCGCCCGCGTCGACCTGATCGCGATGGCCTCGGGCACGGTCCGCCTGCCGGAGGACGTACTGGCGAAGGGCCAGGCCCTGGTAGCGCACTACGACCCCACCCCGAGCCGCTCAGCGCCGGAGGGCCCCTCCGCCCGCGCGTCGACAGGGCCGGCAACGCCCGCCGAGGCTGCCACCGACGCCGCGACCGGCCCAGCCCACGGCCCCAGGGCCATGGCTCCCGGCCGGAGCCACCCAGCACCGGAGGGCACGCCCTCCGGCCGCGCGCCGACAGGGCCAACAACGCCCTGCGAGGCTGCGACCGGCCCCGAGGCCAGGGGAACGGTCGACTCGCGGAACTCAGCCCACGGCCTCAATGCCATGGCCCCCGGCCCGAGCCGCACCGTGCCCACCGGCGCCGGGCCGGAGGGCACGGCTTCCGGAGCCACCCGACCGGCTCCGGCCCCCGAGGCTGCGATCGACGCCGCGGCCGGCCCCGCGTCCACCGGAGCGGTCGACTCGGCGCGGGCAGCGCGCGGACCCGGTGTCGACCCGAGCCGCAGCCGGGCCGGTCGCGCCGGGGCTGGGGCTGCGACCGTTCGTGTGGAGCTGGGCTGGCCCCGTGGCGTGCCCGACGGTGGGCGGCACGGGTTCGTGCCCGCGCACCGGGCCGCGCTGGAGGCCGCGCTGCCGGGCATGGCGGAACGTATCGCCGGGGCGTTGCCCGAAGGCGCCCGCCGCGTACTGGTCCTCGGCTTCGAGGAGCTGATGTACGCGCCGCTCAGGCTGGCCACCGCGCTGGAGGAGCGTGTCGACGCCGAGGTGCGGTACTCGACCACCACACGCTCGCCCGTACTCGCCGTCGACGACCCGGGCTACGCGATCCGCACGCGGATCGTCTTCCCCGCGCACGACAACCCCGCCGACGGCCCCGGCACGCGTTACGCCTACAACGTCGCGGGCGCAGGCTTCGACGCCGTCGTCGCCGTTGTCGACTCCGCCGCCGACACTCCCGAACTGCACGCCCCCGACGGCCTGCTCGCGCGCCTCGCCGCCCACACCGGCCACGTAGTGCTGGCGGTCGTCCCCTCGTACATACCCGGTGCGCCCCCCATACCCGGCACACCCGAGCAAGCCCCCCAACGGCAGGAGCCGCCCATGCCCGAGCCCCTTCGCGGCCCCGCCTTCTCCTCCTACGCGCCCGAGGACGTCGGCTGGCTCCTCCAGGACCTCTCGGACGTCGAGCTGGAGGCCCCGACGGAGGAGCGCGAGGAGGCGATCCAGAGCGGCGGCGCGCACTACGCAGAGTCGCTGCCCGTGGAGTACCAGCCGACCGCCCAGTACCAGCAGCTCTTCAAGGCGGCCCTGGAGACCTCGGCCGCCCGTATCGCCAAGGCCGTCGCCACCGTCACCGAGACCGTCCTCGCCGAACGCTCGCCGCGCCCCGTACTGGTCTCCCTCGCCCGCGCCGGCACGCCCGTCGGCGTACTCATGCGGCGCTACGCCCAGCACCGGCACGGGCTCGACCTCCCGCACTACGCCGTCTCCATCGTCCGTGGCCGGGGCATCGACGAGACCGCCCTGCGCTGGCTCGCCGCCCACCACGATCCGGCCGACGTCGTCTTCGTCGACGGCTGGACGGGCAAGGGCGCGATCACCCGCGAACTCGCCCAGGCCCTGGACAACTTCGCCGCCACCACCGGCATCCACGGCTTCGACGCGGAGATCGCCGTCCTCGCCGACCCCGGCGGCTGCGTGCGGACGTACGGTACCCGCGAGGACTTCCTCATCCCCTCCGCCTGCCTCAACTCCACGGTCTCCGGCCTGATCTCGCGTACGGTCCTGCGTTCCGATCTGGTCGGCCCCGACGACTTCCACGGGGCGAAGTACTACCGCGAACTCGCCGCCGACGACGTGTCCGGACTCTTCCTCGACACCGTCGCCGCCCGCTTCGACGAGGTCGCGGACGCCGTCGACGCCGAGGTGAAGGAACTGCTGTCGGCGGACCGCGCCCCCACCTGGGAGGGCGGGGCGGCCGTCGAGCGGATCAGTGCGGAGTACGGCATCCACGACGTGAACCTCGTCAAGCCCGGTGTCGGCGAGACCACCCGCGTCCTGCTGCGCCGCGTCCCCTGGAAGATCCTCGCCAAGCGCGACGCCGGCGCCGACCTCGACCACGTGCGTCTCCTGGCGGAGCAGCGCGGTGTCCCGGTCGAGGAGGTCGACGGGCTCCCGTACACCTGCGTCGGTCTCATCCACCCCAAGTACACGCGCGGCGCCACCGGCGCGGACGGCAAGGCGGTGGCAGCGAAGTGACCAGCGTGAACAGCCACCCTCCCGTCCTGGTCGCCAGCGATCTCGACCGCACCCTGATCTACTCCACCGCCGCCCTCGGCCTGCGCATGCCCGACGCCGAGGCGCCGCGCCTGCTCTGCGTCGAGGTGTACGAGAGCAAGCCGCTCTCCTACCTCACCGAGACCGCCGCCGGCCTGATGGCCGAGCTCGCCGCCGGGACCTGCTTCGTACCGACGACCACCCGCACCCGCGAGCAGTACCACCGCATCCAACTCCCTCTCCCCACCCCCCGTTTCGCGATCTGCGCCAATGGTGGCCACCTCCTGGTCGACGGAGTGTCGGACCCGGACTGGCAGGCCGAGGTGGCCACGCGGCTCGCGGACGAGTGCGCCTCCCTGGCCGAGGTCCGCGCCCACCTCGTCGCCGCCGCCGACCCCGCCTGGCTGCTCAAAGAGCGGGTCGCCGAGGACCTTTTCGCCTACCTCGTCGTCGAACGCGCCCTGCTGCCGGACGAATGGGTCAAGGAACTCGGGGAGTGGGCGGAGGAACGAGGCTGGACGGTCTCCCTCCAGGGCCGCAAGATCTACGCCGTACCGAAACCGCTCACCAAGAGCGCGGCCATGCGTGAAGTGGCCCGCCGCACCGGCGCCACGCTCACCCTCGCCGCCGGTGACTCCCTCCTCGACGCGGACCTGCTGCTCGCGGCGGACTACGGGTGGCGGCCGGGACACGGCGAGCTGGCCGACACGGGCTGGACCGCCCCGCAGGTCACGGTCCTGCCGGAGGCGGGTGTCGCGGCGGGCGAGGAGATCCTGCGCTCCTTCATCCGCGCCGCCGGCCGACGCCCGGCCTGAGCAACCGGCGGCCCACGAAGAGCAGTACCACCAGTGCGGCCCCCACGAGGATCACCTTCGAGTACGCGGACACGTAACCCGTCACGTCCTGCCAGTTCTCGCCCAGCGCGTAACCGGCGAGGACGAAGACGGTGTTCCATAGCGCGCTGCCGAGCGTGGTGAGCCCGAGGAAGACGGGCAGCGGCATGCGCTCGACCCCCGCGGGCACCGATATCAGGCTGCGGAAGACCGGAATCATCCGCCCGAAGAACACCGCCTTGGTGCCGTGCCGCTCGAACCAGGCTTCGGTCCGCTCGATGTCGGACACCTTCACCAGCGGCAGCCTGGCGGCCATCGCGACGGTCCGCTCACGCCCGAGCAGCGCCCCCAGGCCGTACAGCGCGAGCGCACCGGTCACCGAGCCCGCCGTGGTCCACAGCAGGGCGGCGATCAGGCTCATCCGCCCGGTACTGGCGGCGAATCCGGCCAGCGGCAGGATCACCTCGCTGGGCAGGGGCGGGAAGAGGTTCTCCAGGGCGATGGCAATGCCCGCGCCAGGCGCCCCCAGGGTGTCCATGAGGGAATTGATCCACTGTGGTGCGCCGCTTCCGATCATGCGCGTCACAAGAGAATTCCGCGCCTGAAGCCACGCTGAAGAAGGCCAGGCCCCCGGCCGACTACCGGCCGCCCGGCCGACTACCGTGAGGGAACGCGATGAGCAAAGGAAACAGCACTCCACTCACCGACGAGCTGTACGCGTACATGCTGGCGCACAACCCGCCGCTGGACAGCGGGCAGCGGGACCTCGTCGAGACGACCTACCGGCAGCTGCCGGAGCACGCGGGCATGCAGTCCGCCGAGGAGCAGGGACCCCTGCTCGCCTTCCTCGTCCGGCTGACGGGGGCGCGGCACATCGTCGAGATCGGTACGTTCACCGGTTTCTCCGCACTGTCGATGGCGCAGGCACTGCCCGCCGACGGCCGGCTGGTCACCTGCGACATCTCGGAGGAGTGGACGGCGTACGCCCGCGAGGCCTGGGCGAAGGCGGGCGTAGCCGACCGCGTCGAGCTGCGCATCGGCCCGGCCCTCGACACCCTGCGCGCGATGTCCGCCGAGCCGCACATCGACTTCGCCTATCTCGACGCCGACAAGGGCAATTACGTTCCGTACTGGGAGGAGTTGGTGCCCAGGATGCGGCAGAGCGGGGTGATCGCCACCGACAACGTCTTCTTCCACGGCGGCGTCACGGACCAGGACGCGACGGGCGCGGCGGCCGCGATCAAGGAGTTCAACGACCGGGTGACGGCCGACGACCGTATGGAGAGCATCATGATCCCGGTGGCGGACGGCGTGACGCTCTCCAGGAAGCGCTGAACTTCAGCAGCCGCGCTTCATCCACCGCCGACACGTCGGCGGCGCACCACCCGCCGCCGAAGCACCTCAGCGGCGCACCACCCTCAGCCGCAGCAGCCGCCTCCGCAGCAACCGCCCCCGCCTCCGCCACCGCCAGAGGGCGCGGGGGCGGCGGACTTGGCCGTTCCGCCCACGGCCACGGCGGACAGCAGCTTGACGGTGTCGTCGTGCCCGTCCGGGCAGGTGGCGGGCGCGGAGGACTCGGCCATCGGCCGGTTCAGCTCGAAGCTGGTGCCGCAGGAGCGGCAGCGGTACTCGTAACGGGGCATGCTCCCAGGTTACTGAGTCGCCGTCCGGGTCACAGAGTCGCCGTCCGGGTCACCGGAGCGGCCGCCGGGTCACGGAGCGGCCGCCGGGTCACGGAGCGGCCGTCCGGGTCACGGAGCCGCCGTCCAGGTCAGGAGCCCCCGCCCCGTTCCTCCCGGATGTCCGACACGACCCGTGCCACCGTGCGCCGTACCGCCTCCGTCTCGGTCAGGAAGTGCCAGTAGTCGGGGTGACGGCCTTCCAGACCCGCGACGGCCCGGTCCAGCCGCGCCACCGAATCGTCCAGCGGACGCGCGTGCCGGGGATCGGGCGTATTGCGCCCGGCCATGGCCAGCCGCTGGGCGTCCCTGATCGCGAACCGGGTCCGCTCGATCTCCTGCTGCGGGTCCTTGGACACGGCGTTGAGCCGCTGCAACCGGTCACCCGCAGCCGACACCGCCTCGTCGGTGGAGTTCAGCAGCGCCCGTACCGTGCTGAGCAACGAGACGGCGTCGGGCCACCGCTGCTCGTCCCGCGCCTTCGCCGCCTCTTCGATCTTCTCCTCGGCCTGCCGGACCGTGCTCGCCGTCTGCGCGGGCACGCCCTGAAGGTCCTGCCAGCACGCGACTGTGAACCGGCGGCGCAGCTCGCTCAGGATCGGCTCGACCTTGCCCGCCCGGGTCGTCAGCGCCTGCGCCCGGGTGCGCAGCGACACGAGCCGCCGGTCGATCTCGGCCGCCCGCTCCGGCAACCGCTCGGCCTCGGTACGTACGGCCTCCGCGTCGCGCACCACCCGGTCCGCGCGCTGCAGCGTCTCCGGTACGCCGTGCCGCCCGGCGCCCTGGTTGAGCTTGGTCAGCTCGGGTGCGAGGGCCGCGAGCCGCGCCGCGAGATCGTCGGCCCTGAGCCCGGAGGCCCGTACCGCGTCGAGCGCGTTGCTCGCCGAGAGAAGCGCCTGACGGGCCCGCTCCACAGCGGGCGCGAGCCGGGCGAGCTGAGTCTCCGCCGTGTCGAGCAGCGGCCCGAGCGCCTGCGCGTACCGGTCGAGCTCGCTCTTGACCCGTACGAGCTCGTCCTTCGCGCTGGTCAGCTCCGCCCGCGCCCTGGCGGCGGTGGATGCCTCCAGGTCGTCGCGATCGAGGTCGTGCGCGTCGACAGCGGTGATGTACGTGTGACTGACCTCGTCGATACGCCGCCCCAGCGCCGCGAAGTCCTCCACGGCCTTGCGGCCCTTCGGTGAACTGTCGACCGCCGTAATCGTCTCGATCGAGATCCGCAGGTCGCGCTGGGCCGTGTCCAGCTCGTAGAAGGCCGCGGCGGCGGCGTCCTTGGCGGCCTGGGCGTCGGCGCGCACATTCTCCGCCCGCCCGCCGAACCAGCGCCTCGTACCCCCACTGCCGCCGGCGAAGGCGAAGGGAAGCGCGACGAGCAGCGGCACCGGCAGAAGCACGAGCGCGACGACGTCCCTGACGGCACCCGCTTTCGTACGACGGCGTACTCGCTGCGTGTACGGCTGCGCGTGTGTCGCCGTCACATCCCTCTCCCGTGCCGTGTGTCCGCCCTGCCCGGTTCATTCTCCCACCAGGTAGGACGAACACACGGGCCGGTTAGTTCGCGCTTCGCAGGGTGACTTCCCCGTTGTCGCTGTGCGCCCTCACCACGTGCGGGCTGTTCGGGTCGCGCTCCACGTCGACCTTGACGTCGCCGTTGTCGCTCCTTGCCGTCACGCTGTACGTGGCCCTCGGCAGGTCGATGCCGATCTCGCCGTTGTCGCTCCCGCTCTCCACCAGGTCGGGGACGCTGGTGAAGGCCATCCGGACACTCCCGTTGTCGGCGTCCGCGGTCACCCGCTTGGAGGAGATCCCCTCCGCGACGATTTCCCCGTTGTCAGTGTTCAGCTCCAGGGGCCCGCTGGAGTCCTTGACGGTGACCGCGCCGTTGTCGGAGCGCAGCTTCAGTGGGGTGTCGAATCCGGCGGCCGTCACACTCCCGTTGTCGTCCCTCACGGTGACGGCGACCCCGCGCGGCACCTTCACCCGGTGCCACGACTCGCAGTCGCTCGCGACGGCGTCGCAGCGCTGCCGCAGAACGAGCTTGGCGCCCTCCATCTCCCACGTGGCCTCGGGCCCCTCCCCGATGAACACCCACCCGTCGGCCCGCCGCGTGACCTCCACGTCCTTCACATCGGCGGGTACGAGCTCGAGGGCGGAGTTGTCCGCCTCAATGGTCAGCGTGTCCCCACTGAACGCGAACGTCCGCTGCTCGGCGGGCGCGTCCTTGGCCTCGACGCCACAGCCACTCAGAGCGACCACACCGACGACGGCCCCGCCGGCGGCGAGGAGGGTGCGGGTACGAAGTGCCATGGTGATCGATCCCCCAAGTAGTCCCACGTGCGAGCCTCCACCGTACGAACGCCCCCACCCCCACACGATCCGGCCCACCACCGAACCATGGTGGGGTTACCCCCACCGCCCCCAGACCAGCCCCGACCAGCCAACCGATTGCAATCCCTCCCCCCGGTCGATGTACGCTGTTCCCTCATCCACGGGTGCGTAGCTCAGGGGTAGAGCGCTGCTCTTACAAAGCAGATGTCGGCGGTTCGAAACCGTCCGCGCCCACAGAGGTAAGCAGCAGGTCACAGCCTGTTCAGGCCCTCCGGTCCTTAATCGACCAGGGGGCCGCTTTCATGGACGGTTCAGTGAAGGGCCCCGGTCGGCCGGCGCTGGGCGACTGGCCGGGGCGGTAGGTCAGCCCTTAGGTGCGGGGACGATGAATCCCCTGACCGGCCTGGGCTGGGGGGCACGCGAATCCGGCTGCTGCGCGCGCTTCCACGCTGCGACCAGTTCCGCGTACCGGGGGTCGATCCATTCGGACATGAGCCACCTCCTGTGCTCAGGCTAGGGCCACTCGGGTTTGGGCATGGGGCGGATCGTGCACGAGGGGGCGTGCTGGCACTTCGCCGCGACGGAGACGAGCAGGTCGTCGGTGGGCGGTCGCCACAGTTCCTCGTCGACCATGAACCCTGCCTGCTCGATCATCTGACGCGTGCGGTCGAGGGTCGGCGGGTCGTAGTGCGTCGGGTCCCAGCCGGGGTAGTGGTGGACCATCCGCCGAACTGATCGCACAGCTTGGCGTAGGCCGCGGAGTGCAGGAGCAGCGCGTGCCAGCCGTCGTCGACGATCCGGGACGGAGCCATGCCTACGCCGGGATTCTTGGCGCAGGCGACGACGAACTTGATGCTCTCGTCGGTGATGCGGCCGGCCGTGTCCTCGGCCATGTCCGGGTTGGCGTCGAGAATGGTGCGGCGAACGCTCTTGTACGTCTCCTCGGGGAGGAGAGTGCGGGCGTCGAGGATGGTGGTACTCATGGACGTGCCTCCGAATCTCGTAGTGGAGGTGCATGGACCCGTCTCGGCCGCTGTCCTGCCAGGGAATGAGCGGTCGGGGCGGGGGCTTGGTGGGGTGCTGGCCGAGTGCGCGTTGCGCCTTTGAAGTCGGCGGTGCCGTCGGCGGGGCGTGAGGCTCTGGCGCCAGGTCTTCGGGAGTGCTGGTGCTCCGCGCGCGCCAGAGCGGGGTCACCCCGTGCTCGTCGCACCGAGCACCATTCCCGTTCTCGATGGATAACTCGTGGTCGTTGTCGCCCTTGGGGCGTTGCGTCACCGCCGCGCCTTTCGCTCGGCCCGCCGCAGGCGGTTACCGACCGGGCAGCCGGACTCATGACAGTTCGGACACTTCGCCGCGTGGTCAAGGACTGCCTTGTACGCCGCGTCGGGGGGGTGCCGTCGCGTCCCGCGCGAACGCCTGCGCATGGTTCGTTCCCGGCACCGTGAACGTCGGGGCGGCTCGCCGTTCCGTGCGGACATGAAGGAGCAGGGCCGCGCCGGTACTTGGGAGTCGCCCAGCCAGGCCCGCACGCCGGCCCCCGAGGACATCGCCGAGCGCCTGGCTGTCGAGCCGGGCGACCTCTGTGTCGTCACCCGCTACGAGTTCCTCGCCGATGGCTTGCCCGTTCAGCTTTCCGAGTCCTGGGAACCCATGGCCATCACAGACGGAACTCCGGTCGTCCTCCCGGAAATGGGGCCGCATGCCGGGGCCGGTGTCGTCGAGCGGATGCGCGCTGTCGGTGTCGAGATCGACACGGCGGTGGAAGTCCCGCGCCCTGCTCGCGCCAGCCAGGAGCAGGCGAACCTCCTCGGCATCAGCGTCGGTGACCTGATCACCGAGATTGAGCGGACGTACTACGACACCGACGGGCGACCGGTCGAGACCGCGAACATCGTCGTCGCAGACGTGCGCTGGGAGATCGCCTACGAGTTCGGCATACAGCGCGACTGACGCCGGAAGTCGTCCAGCAGCTCAGCACCGGCGCGGCCGTCGCAGCTAACCCAACCTCGGACAGGTGCGCCAGGTCATGCCCGCCGTGCCGGTGGCGAGTTCCCTCGAGCCTGCTCCAGTACGGCCGGGAGCTGCTGACGGGCTGCCACCAACCCACGCTTGCCGCACAGGTGGCTCCTACAGCGTGCCGCAACCGTGCCAAAACAGCCGGACGGTATTGTTCCGCGGTCCCACGGTTCGGTGAGGGCGCCGCCGTGGCGCGCGTCGGTTGCCTCCGCCTCTGCGGCTACTCGCTGGGCATCGACGGGCCAGTCGTCTGAGCCAGGCACCTTGGCCTGGATGACCAACTCAGGTGGGCGACCCGGGCGCCCCTCGTGCGGCCCCGGTAGATGCTTGGGGTAATGCGTGCGCCCCCGGTAGCCGCCGTGGGTCGCCGTGCTCCGGTTCGTGGGGTGGTGCGCCTTCCGGCGGTGGGACTCGGCCCGTGACCCTGGACAGGTCCGTGCGGCAGCCGAGACCAGGGGTGGGAATCATGGCTCGTACGCAGTCCAGGTGTGGAGCGCTGACAGAGAAGGGAACCCGGTGCCGGCGACTGGCTATGGTCGGCGCGTCGCGGTGCGATCTGCACCGTGGCGACTGGTCCTCCTACACCGTCCAGAGGCGCAAGGAAGCCGAGCGTAAAGCGAAGGCGCGCAGGGGGCGCAAGTGACACAGCCACCGGGCTTCATCGTTTCGGCTGTTCGACGGCCGTGCAGGCGATGAGTGACTGGCCGTCCTCGTCGAGGAAGAGCATGTAGACCCACGATCGGTCGGGCTCGTCCACCCGGCCGAGACGCACCGTGGCGGCGTGGCTACGGAGAAGTCGTACCGCGCGCTCCAGGTCCAGCGTCGCCGGGCCGATGCGGCGGGTGTGGCGGGGGCGGCGTTCGTAGACGCGGGCGAGCGACTCGGCAGAGGGGCTCCCCACGCTCCCGTCGCTCCCGTCCCAGGCCACGTAGGCACTGGCCGCCCAGCACGGCGGCGCGAGCGGCCGTCGCGGCCTCGGTGCCGTCCGTGAGCAGATTGACGAGCGCTGCGCGTTCCTTGGTTGCCTCCGCCGGGATTTTGCGGCGCGGCCGCCCGCGCGGGGGGTGGGTTATGTTGAGCGTCTGTGGGACGAGAGGGAGGCACGCCGGTGCCATCTAGGCAGCAGGCACGCGCGCAGGCGTCCGCGATTACGCCGGGACGGCAGTCCCCGGACACGGAGGCGTCTCCCACGGACAGGGTTCGGGCGCTCTTCGGAGGGCACCGGCTGTCGCCCGCGCAGCGGCGCATCGCCCAGTACATCGTCGATCACCTCACCGAGGCCGCGTTCCTGTCGATCACCGACCTGGCGGAGCGGGTGGGGGTGAGCCAGCCGTCGGTGACGCGGTTCGCGTCGTCCCTGGGCTTCAGTGGGTTTCCCGCCCTCCGGGAGGCCCTGCAGCCCATCGCGCTCAGTTCGGTGGCCGGTACTCCCGACACGCGGGAGGAAATCCGCCGCAACGAGCTGCAGGCAGCCGTCGATGCCGAGATCGAGAACCTGGAGAGCCTGCGGCGTACGCTCGCCGATCCCAGCCGGGTGCTCGACATCGGCCGGGAGCTGGCCCGTTCGGTGCCTCTGACGGTTCTGGGGCTGCGGATCTCCGTGTCGTTGGCGGAGTACTTCGCCTACGCGGCGCGGCGGATTCATCCCGACGTACGCCTGGTGACGCGCGGGGGCAGCGTCGCCTACGACGCCCTGCTCCAGTCGCGGGAGGCCGGCGGGACGTGGGTGGTGGCGTTCGCGATGCCGCGGCACGCCAACGAGACCCTGGCGGCGATGCAGGCCGCCCGCAGCACGGGGCTGCGCGTCGCGCTGATCACCGACCTCACGCTCGGGTCGCTCGTCGACGAGGCCGACGTGGCTCTCACGGCCGGTACCGGATCCCGCCTCGTCTTCGACTCCTACTCGGCGCCGGGGGTCCTGTCCGCCGCCGTACTCCAGGCCATGGCCGACGCCGATCCCGTACGCACGCAGTCGCGGCTGGAGGGGTACGAGCAAGTCGCGGAGCAGCACGACTTCTTCCTGGAGGAGTAGCCACCTCCCCGCCTGCGCCGGTTACGCAGCGCGGTCTTTCACACCACACAGGGTATGAATTTTTTCATACCCTTGCATACTCGGCGGTATATATGTTTACTGCGGGTGGCCGACAGAGCCCTCGCGCATCACAGAACTGGACATTCACGGGCGGCGCACTCCTCCTCACGCCGCCCTCGGGTGTTCCACCGGGCTCCGCTTTCCTCGGCGGAGGCCCGCTTGGCGGTCCCGGTCTACCCCTGGGCCGGGACCGCCGCATACCTCCCGCGGCATCCCGCGATCAGAGCCCGTCCACCACCCGCCGGAGCGACGACGATGTCCCCCACCCTTTCCCGGATCAGCCCGGACTGGCCGTGTCAGGTCAAGGCCCCCGGCAGCCACGACTGGGAGCGCACGGCGGCCCGTTGGCTGCGCGACCTCCTGCCGGCCCGTTACGCCGGATACTCGACGCTCACCCGCCACCCCGTCCTCCTCGCCCGCCACGCGCAGTTCCAGGTCGAGCACGAGATCCGGGCCGTGCGGGTCGCGCTGCGGACCTGCCGGGCGGAACTGCCGGCCCTCGGCGTCTCCGAGACGGTCATCGAGGGCACCATCAAGCTGTACGCCGTCGAGCTGGAGCAGCTCAACCGCCTGGCCCGCGCCGTCCGGCTCATCACCGAAGCGCTCCTCGCAGGTAGCGGCGCCGGCGCTGGTACCGGGCCCGGTGCCGGTGGCGGTGGCGGGCGGGGATGGGCGGGGCGTTAGGGATTCCCGTCCCCGACGGCCGTGCCAAGGGGTGGGGTCCGGGGATACCGTCGTCTTATGTGCCGCAGCATCAAGACGCTCCCCCCGCCCGTCCTCCCCGAAGAGGCCACCGAGGAGGACATCCGCGCGGCTGCCCTGCAGTACGTGCGCAAGGTCTCCGGGTTCCGGGTGCCCGCCGCCCACAACCGTGAGGTCTTCGACCGGGCCGTCGACGAAGTGGCCGAGTCGACCCGCAAGCTGCTCGCCGGGATCGAGGTACGGGGAGCGCGAGGAGGCGTGGGGGCGCGAGGAGTGGCCAGGTAGCGGCTAGAGCGCCGCGGCTGCCTCTGCCGCCGCCGGAGCCGGTATCGGGCGGCGTACGAACAGGGCCGCCAGCGAGCCCGCCGCGAACAGTGCCAGCAGCGAGACCGCCGCGCCCAGCCACGTCGCGCCCAGCCACTGGCCGCCGAAGTAGCCGAGCCCCACGCTGTAGCCCGCCCACGCCATGCCCGCCAGGGCCGACCAGGGCAGGAACTCCTTCACCTTGCGGTGCGCGGCTCCCGCCCCCAGGGAGACGACGGAGCGGCCGGCGGGCGCGAAGCGGGCGATGACGACGAGGATGCCGCCGCCACGGCTGAGCGCCGTGCCGAGACGTTCCTGCGCGGTGGTCAGGCGGCGGGAGCGGGCGATGGCCCGGTCGAGGCGCTCGCCGCCGCGCCAGGCCAGCCGGTACGCCACGAAGTCGCCCAGTACGGACGCGGTCGCCGCGCACGCCATCAGCAGGAGGATGTCGGGCACCTGGTGCGCCACCTGGCCGGCGGCTCCGGCGGCGGCGGTGGTGGTGCCCGCCGCGGCGGCCGTGGCCGCCGTGATCACCAGGACTCCGCTGGGGAGGACCGGCAGGAAAACGTCCATGACCACGAAGACCACGACCACCGCGTAGATCCATGGGCTGCCGGTCAGCGCCCCCACACTTTCGAACAACGTGACTCCCCGGTTCGTAACAACGCCGCGACGTCGCAGGGGAGCGGCAGGGGCGGCAGTACAGCCATACAGCGTACGCCTGCGATATCGGCGGAGATCGTCAGGGGTGGGACGATGTTGGACATGTCACGTTCCACGGGTTGCCGGGAACAGGCACGGGAACAGCCGCGGTAACGGCGGAGGGAAGGGGCCGTACGGCGCAGCTCAGGTCGCTGTCGTCCGGTTCGCCGGCGGGGAGCTGAGGACCACGGTCGTACGTACCGTCACCGCCGCCCGCAGCGCCGCGCGCGCCACCGCGTCCGCGTCCGTCAGCGTCACCGAGTCGACGCCCGGCCTGGCGCCCGCCGCTGTCACCCAGTGCACACCCTCCGTGGGCACCCCGAACGCGAACCGGCGTGGATGCGCCCGCCCCTGACTGTCTATCAGGCGGTACGGGCGGCGGGTGACGTCGAGGCCGCCCGTTTCGTACCCGTCGACCGTGTGCGGACGGCACTGGCCGGTCTTCAGGAGGCGTGCGAGGAGTTCGTCCGACGTACGCCGCAGATCGGGTTCCGGCAGCCGGGCCTCGATGAGGGTGGTGGCCGTGACCTCGGACCCCGCTATGTCGGGGGACGCGGCGACGAAGGCGCCGTCCGCCGTTCCCACCGTCATGCGCGGGCCGATCACATCCAGTACGCCCGCCTCGATCAGCGCCGTCATCTCCTCGATCCTCCTGCGGGGCGGGCCGATCGAGAGAAAGGCGTTCAGCGGCGTGTACCAGCGGTCGAGGTGGTCGCGGCGGGACGAGCCCGGCAGGCCGGCGTGATCCACGATCTGCCGCAGTTCGTTGCGTAGGTCGCGCAGTACGTCGAGGGCGGCCTTGCGCGGGCCCGCCACATTGCCGAGCGCCGCGTGCGCCGCGTCCCGCCGCAGGTGGCGCAGGAGCCAGGCGCGGTGGTCCGCGGGGTCGCGGAACGTGTGGCCGGTGTACGGGCGGGCGGCTCGCTCCCAGCACCAGCGTTCCTCGTGCGGTACGCCGAACTCGCCCAGTACGTCCGCCTCCTGGGCACTGCGGTGCGCGGTGGCGAGGAAACGCCCCCGGAAGCCGGTGCCCCGGGCGGCGGCGCCCAGCAGCGTCTCGTAATAGACCGTCTCCACCTCCTTCGCGACCAGCGGCCATATCTCGGCCAGGAAGTCGGGCGGATTCCCCGCGTCCGCACGGGCGCGGAAGGCCGCGATCACGCGGGGGGTGAGGAGCAGCGGCTCGTGCCTGCCGTACGGGCCCTTCGCGTTGTCGCCGCGAGCCTGGTGCGGTACGCCGCGCCGCGACCCCGCGTACAGGCGCGGCTCGCGGCCCGACGGGTGGTAGACGAGGCCGCCGCCGGGTGCGCGCGTGAACGTTCCGCCGCGCCCGGCGGTCAGCAGCGCCATGTGGTCGAAGAAGTTGAGGCCGAGGCCGCGCAGCAGGACCGGTTCGCCGGGTGCGAGGCCGGACAGGTCGAGGTCGGCGGGGTTCGCCGGGGGAAGGTGGCGCAGGCCGTGGTGGGCGGCGTACGCGGCGAGGTGCGACTGGGACCCGTCCGGGTGCGCCGGCAGGTGGCCCTGGGCGAGGACGACCGCGCTGAGGCCGGTGAGCGTCTCGCCGTTGTCGAGGGTGAGCGTCTGGGGGGAGCCGGGGCCGCCGGGGGCGTCCTGGAGGCTTACGGCCCGCGCCGCGTGCACGCGTACGGTCACCGAATCCGGCGCGCCCCGCACCACTTGGCGGAACACCCACTCCAGGTAGCGGCCGTAACAGGCGCGGGTCGGGTAGTCGTCGGGGCCGAGCGCGGGCCTGCCGCCGAGGGAGGCGCCGCCGGGCGACTCGGCGCCCTGGGAGGCCGCCCACTCGTACAGGCTCGGCCCCGGGCGTATCGGGCCCTCGCAGCCGACGCTCGCGTCGGTGAAGAGCGTGACCTGCGAGGCGACCGTGTTCATCAGCAACTCGGCGGGCTGTCCGGTACGCCAGACCTGGCCCGCCCCCGGCGGCGCGGGGTCCACGACATGCACCGTCAGCCTGACGTCCGGGGCCAGCGCGGGCACGGAGGCACAGAGCCTTTCGAGCACGCTGGTGCCACGGGGGCCGGCGCCCACGACAGCGAGGGCTTGGTGCACTGCGGACAAAGCGGTGACTCCCGGTGCGAGCGTGGTGCGGGGGGCGCTGGAGGCGGAGGGTCCGCATCATCATGCCGGTGGAGTGCGGGAAGTCGTAGCCCTGTCGCACAGGATCTCCCCTGCTGTGGGAAGGATCACGGGGCGGTCGCCGGAGTGGCCCATGGGCCGGCCCGAGCCGCGCCCGAGGCGCGGCCCGAGGCGCGGCTCAAGGGGGGCCGCAGACGTGGTTGCGGACGGGGCCGTGGCTGCGGACGTGGCCGCAGACGGGGCCGGGCCGTGGTCGTTGACGTGGTCGCAGATGTGGTCGTAGACGAGGCCGTGGACAGGGCCGTGGACGGGGCCGTGGTCGTGGACGCGGCCGCAGGATGTGGTCATAGACGAGGCCGGGGCCGTGGCTGCGGACGGGGCCGTTGACGTGGTTGAGGATGGGGCCGTGGCTGCGGACCGGGCCGGGCCGTGGCCGTTGACGTGGTCGCGGACGGGGCCGTAGAGGAGGCCGTGGCCGCAGATGTGGCCGTGGACGTGGTCGCGGACGTGGCCGTAACCGTTGACGTGGCGCAGATGTGGCCGTAGGCGAGGCCGTTTACGAGGTCGTATGGCTCGGTCAGGGCCGCCGTGCCGTCTGGTCCGGATCCAGGGCCGTCAGTTCCCTCTCCAGTACGGTCGCCAGCCCCGCGCCCCCGCGCCTCCTCGCCCGCGCCTGGTCCAGTCGCAGTACCGCCGACCGGCCCCGCAGCGTCAGCGTCATCAGTTGGTTGCCGAACCACGGGCCCGAGGTCTGCCGCCAGCCGATGCGCGGCTCCGCCACCCGCCCGTGCCGCGCCAGGAAGCGGCCGAGGCGCCGCCCCGTCCTGCTCCAGCCGAAGCGGAAGCCGAGCCGGATCGACGCGGGAATGCTGTTGTGCACGGGCGAGCAGGTGAGCTGGAGCACCCGCGCCGCCGGGCCGGCCGCGCCGCGCCAGTGCGGTTCGGCGACGTACGCGTGATGCACATCGCCGGACAGTACGCACACCGTCGCCGGCGCCGCGGGGCCCGAACCCGCCTCCGCGATCAGATCCGTCAGCTGCTCGAAGGACGCCGGGAACGCCGCCCAGTGCTCCAGGTCCGATCTCCGGCGCAGATTCTCGCCGAAGCGCGCCCAGCACCCGCCGCGCCCGCCCCGCTCGCCCCGGCACAGCGCCGCGTTCCAGCCCTCCGCGTCGTGGATGAGCGGCGGCAGCAGCCAGGGCAGCGAGGTCCCGATCAGCAGGTGGTCGTACGAGCCGGGGCCCTCCAGCGCCTGGTCGCGCAGCCACGATGCCTCGGCGTCGTCGAGCATCGCGCGCCGGTCCTCGTCCAGGACACGGGCCGCCCGCGTGTCGACCATCAGCAGCCGCACCCGGCCGAAGTCGCGCCGGTAGCTCCAGCGCACACGGGCCGGGTCGGCGTCGGCCCGCGCCGCGAACTCGCGCAGGCTTTCCGTGCCGTCCGGGGCCGCCCGCAGCGCCGCGTACAGCTTGTCGTCCGCGAGCTCGGCCGGCGAGAGATTGCCCAGGTGCTGGTAGACCCAGTACGACATCAGGCCGCTGAGGACCCGCTCCCGCCACCACGGTGTGGCGCGCATCTCCGCGAGCCACGACGCGCTGGTGTTCCAGTCGTCTATCACGTCGTGGTCGTCGAAGATCATGCAGCTCGGGACGGTGGACAGGAGCCAGCGCACCTCCGGGTCGAGCCAGGACTCGTAGTACAGGCGGGTGTACTCCTCATAGTCCGCGACCTCCGCTCCCGGCGGCTCGCGCAGGTCGCGCCGCGCGGCCAGCCAGCTCCGCGTGGCCTGCGATATCTCGTCGGCGTACACCTGGTCGCCGAGCAGGAGCAGTACGTCGGGGCGTGTCGCCGCCGGGTCTGCCGCGAGGCTCGCGGCGAGCGTGTCCAGGGCGTCCGGGCCCACGGGGTCCTTCTCGCCCTCGGCCGGCGCCGCCCACCGGCAGGAACCGAAGGAGACGCGCACCTCATCGGTGACCGTGGCGGGTGTACGGATGGTGCTCGGCGGGAAGCGGGAGTCTTCCAGGGGCCACACCCGCCGCCCGTCGAGCAGCACCTCGTACGCCGTCTCCGAGCCGGGGCGCAGGCCGGTCACGGTGACGAGCGCGTAGTGGTGCCCGGCGATCTGGAACGTACGGGACGAACCGCCCGCGCCCCCCGAATCACCCGCGCCCCCTGTCCCGCCCGCGCCCCCCGTCCCGCCCGCGCCGTCGTCGCACCGCACCTGCGCCGTGCACGGCCGGTCCGTCTCGACCCACACGGTCGCGGCGTCACCGGTCTCGCGGTCGACGTGCCGCAGCAGTGGTCCCAGCCGAAGCCCGGCCATAAGTCGTCCTCCTCCGTCGCCCCGTACGGTACGGAACGACGGAGGAGGACGGGGAGGCTCCTGGTCGGCCCAGTTGCTCAGCCCAGTTGTTCAGGCCCAGTTGTTCAGCAGTTGTTGAGCACGCCCTGGAGCGCGCTCTTCTCGGCGGAGTCCACGGTCAGGTTCCAGTGGTGCTTCACGTGCACCCACATCCGGGCGTACATACAGCGGTAGGCGGTGCGCGGCGGGAGCCATTCCGCCGGGTCCAGGTCGCTCTTGGCCTGGTTGACGTTGTCGGTGACGGCGATGAGCTGCGGGCGCGACAGATCGTTGGCGAAGGACTGCCGCTGGGCGGTCGTCCAGCCGCTCGCGCCGGAGCGCCAGGCCTCGGCGAGCGCCACGACGTGGTCGATGTCGAGGTCGGACGCGGCCGTCCAGGTGGCGCCGTCGTACTCGGAGTACCAACTGCCGCTGACCGCCGCGCAGTTGGAGTCCTGCTGGACGTTCGTACCGTCGCGCTTGAGGACGACCTCGCGGGTGTTGCAGGTGCCCGACTGGGTGCTCCAGTGCGGGAACTTGTCGCGGCTGTAGCCGGTGGACGAGCCCTCGGCCCGTTCGGTCAGCTGCCCGAGGTACGTGCGGGCGGTGGCGGCGCTCACGGGGGTGGGCGGGGCTGCCTGGGCGGTGGGGGCGGTGAGCAGGATGCTCGTGCCGGTGAGGGCGGCGGACGCGGTGAGGACGGCTATGCGGCGGACTGCTCGGTGCGATGCGCGACGCGCGTAGACACCTGACATGCGGACTCCCTGATGTGGGGGGGGCTGGCCGGGACCGGGTCCGGACGGAGGACGGACGTGATCCGGTACTGCCCGTCGCCGGGCTCGGCCATCGTGGCGGCGCCAGATTGCCGGGGGATGGGCGCCAGGTAACAGCGTGACGACATGAGCACGTCACATCAAGGGGTGTGACGCACCGACACCGCCCCTCCACCGCCCTAGAGTTGAGCGGTGCCCGCCCCGCCAGCGACACCTCTCGCCGCCGACGCCCAGGTCCTGCTGCCCGTCAACCTCACCCTCGGAGCGGTACTCGCCGTCCTGCTCGCGGTCGCGGTGACCGTCGTCGCCTGCGCCCGCCTCTCCGACGACGGATCCCGCCGCCGGGCCCGCTCCGTCGCCACCGCCGGCCTGCGGGCGGCCGTCCAGCTCGCCGCCGTGTCGCTCCTGATCGGCTGGGTCGTACGCTCCGGATGGCTGCTGCTCGCCTTCCTCGTCCTGATGTACGCCGTCGCCGTACGCACCGCCGGCCGCCGCGTCACCCCCAACGCCACCTGGTGGTGGGCCGCCCTGCCGATCGCCGCCGGTGTCTTCCCCGTCGTCGCCGCGCTGCTGCTCACCGGGCTCGTACCGGCCAACGGCATCGCGCTCGTCCCCGTCACCGGCATCCTCATCGGCGGCGCCCTCACCGCGACCGTGCTGGGCGGGCGCCGCGCGCTCGACGAGCTCGCGGTGCGGCGCGGCGAGGTGGAGGCGGGCATGGCGCTCGGGCTCATGGACCGCGACGCCCGGCTGGAGATCGCCCGCCCCGCCGCCTCCGACGCGCTGCTGCCCGGCCTCGACCAGACCAGGACCGTGGGTCTGGTCACGCTGCCGGGCGCCTTCGTCGGCATGCTGCTGGGCGGCGCGTCGCCGCTGCTCGCCGGCGTGGTGCAGCTCTTCGTCCTGGTGGCGCTGCTCGCGGTGCAGGCGGTCGCGGTCGCGACGGTGCTGGAACTGGTGGCGCGGGGGCGGCTGCACCGCGAGGACGGGGAAGCGGCGGAGGAGCCGGGGGACCAAGGGCCCTGACCGGGGGCGGGGCCGGTCGCGTACCCTGTTCGGAGCAGAAGGGGAGTAGCTCTTCGCCGGACCGTCGACATACTGCTGAGCACGCCTCAGCCGGCGCCCGGAGGTGGACAGGCATCCAGCAGGATTTGCCGGCCCGCCAGCGAGACCTTCGGCCGCAGTGTTGTTGTCTTTTACGACGCTGCCGTGCCGAAGCGACCCCTGATTCACGCAGGTTTCTCTCGGTGCGGGCAGCCCGACCGATTGAGGAATCCAGCCCCCATGATCAGTTTCACCGTCATGGCGATCACCTTCGGCACCGTCTTTCTCGCCGAACTCCCCGACAAGACCGCCCTGGCCGGCCTCGTGCTCGGCACCCGCTACCGCGCGTCGTACGTCTTCGCGGGCGTCGCGGCCGCTTTCGCCGTGCACGTGGCCCTCGCCATCGCGGCGGGCAGCGTACTGACCCTGCTGCCGCACCGGCTGGTGCAGGCGGTCGTGGGCGTTCTCTTCCTCGCGGGCGCGCTCGTGCTGCTCTTCAAGAAGGACGACCACGAGGAAGAGGTCAAGACCCCCGCCGACCAGTCCTTCTGGAAGGTCTCCGGCGCGGGCTTCATGCTCATCCTGGTCGCGGAGTTCGGTGACCTGACGCAGATCATGACGGCCACGCTGGCGGCCCGCTACGACAACCCGGTGTCCGTGGGCATCGGCGCGGTGCTGGCGCTGTGGGCGGTCGCGGCCATCGGCATCGTGGGCGGCCGCACGCTGATGAAGTACGTGCCCCTGAGCCTGATCACGAAGGTGGCGGCGGCGCTGATGCTGTCGCTGGCGGCGTTCAGCCTGTACGAGGCCGTCGCCGGCTGACGCCGGAGCGGACCGTTCCTGGTCAGGCGGTGATGTGCAGCCGCACCGTGCCGTCGGGCAAGGCCTCGATCCGTACTTGCGTGAGGTCGTTCACATGCACCGTGGGGCTGTGGACGGCCGCGCGCGGTCCCACGCCCACCACGCGCATGCCGGCCGCCCTGCCCGCTGTGATGCCGGCCTCCGAGTCCTCGAACACGATGCAGTCGGCCGGGGCGTGGCCGAGTTGTGCCGCGCCCTTCAGGAAGCCCTCGGGGTCCGGCTTGCTCGCGCCCACCAGCTCCGCGGTGACGCGCGTGACGGGCATCGGGAGCCCGGCCGCCGTCATGCGGGCCCGGGCCAGGGCCTCGTCGGCCGAGGTGACCAGGGCGTGCGGGAGACCGGCCAGCGCGGCCATGAAGGCGGGGGCGCCGGGGACCGGTACGACGCCGTCTACGTCGGCGGTCTCCTGGGCGAGGAGCGCGCGGTTGTCGGCGTGGTTCTGCTCGACGGGACGGTCCGGGAGGAGTACGGCCATGGTCGCGTACCCCTGGCGGCCGTGCACGACCTTGAGGGCCTCCTCCGGGTCCAGGCCGTGATCCTCGGCCCAGCGGCGCCAGACGCGCTCCACTACGGCGTCGGAGTCGACCAGCGTGCCGTCCATGTCCAGCAGGAGCGCGTCGGCGTTCAGAACGGTGGTGGTGGCCGGCATCGGCGTACTCCAGAGCGCGCAGGAAAAAGACAAGCGGCCCCGCCCGCCGGTCAGGGAAAACGGACGGAGGCCACTTTGTTCCATCACGATACAAAATAAAGGTGCGCAGCGCCACCCCGCCCAGCCGGTCCCCGGGCTCGGCAGGCCATATCGGCCCACAACGATCAGGATGGAAGGGTGCACGACTCCCAGGGGACCCGAGGAGTAGTCCATGGCCCAGCAACCGAGCGGCGCCCCCGCCGCGGCCCCGGTAGCCGGCCCCGGCACAGGACCGGGCGACAGCCGACGGACCATTCTTGTAGCCATCGGAGCGCTGCTGCTCGGCATGCTGCTCGCCGCGCTCGACCAGACCATCGTCTCGACCGCCCTGCCGACGATCGTCAGCGAACTCGGCGGCATGGAGCACCTGTCGTGGGTCGTGACGGCGTACATGCTCGCCGCGACGGCGGCCACCCCCCTGTGGGGCAAACTCGGTGACCAGTACGGCCGCAAAAAACTCTTCCAGGCCGCGATCGTCATCTTCCTGATCGGCTCCGCGCTGTGCGGCGTCGCGCAGGACATGTCGCAGCTCATCGGCTTCCGCGCGGTCCAGGGGCTGGGCGGCGGCGGCCTGATGGTGCTGTCCATGGCGATCGTCGGCGACCTCGTGCCGCCGCGCGAACGGGGCAGGTACCAGGGCCTGTTCGGCGCGGTCTTCGGCGCCACGAGCGTCCTCGGACCGCTCCTCGGCGGCCTGTTCACCGAGCACCTGAGCTGGCGCTGGGTCTTCTACATCAACCTTCCCGTCGGTGTCGTCGCCCTCCTCGTGATCGCCGCCGTACTGCACATCCCGGTCCGCCCCTCCCGCCACACCATCGACTACCTCGGCACCGCCCTCATCGCGTCGGTCGCCGTCTGCCTCGTCCTCGTCGCGTCCCTCGGCGGCACCACCTGGGCCTGGGGCTCGGCGCAGATCATCGGGCTCGCGGTCCTCGGCGCCGTACTGCTCGTGTGGTTCGTCCGCGTGGAGCGCAAAGCCGCCGAGCCGGTCCTGCCGCTGAAGCTCTTCAAGCTCAGGACGTTCACGCTCGTCGCCGTCATCAGCTTCGTCGTCGGCTTCGCGATGTTCGGCGCGATGACCTATCTGCCGACGTTCATCCAGGTCGTCCAGAACGTCAGCCCCACCATGTCCGGCGTGCACATGCTGCCCATGGTGCTCGGCATGCTGATCACCTCGACCGCGTCCGGCCAGATCGTCAGCCGTACGGGCCGCTGGAAGGTCTTCCCGATCGCCGGTACGGGCATCACCGCCCTGGGCCTGCTGCTCCTGCACCAGTTGACCGAGACCACCGGCGCCTGGGAGATGAGCGCGTTCTTCTTCGTCTTCGGCGCCGGACTCGGCCTGGTCATGCAGGTCCTGGTGCTCGTCGCGCAGAACGCCGTCCGGTACGAGGACCTCGGCGTCGCCACCTCCGGCGCGACCTTCTTCCGCTCCATCGGCGCGTCCTTCGGCGTCGCGGTCTTCGGCACCATCTTCGCCAACCGGCTGATCGACAAACTCGACCAAGCCCTCGCCGGGCAGCGGCTGCCGCCCGGCATCGGCCCCGAGCAGGTCGCCGCCGACCCGCGGGACATCGCCCTGCTGCCGCCCGGACTGCGCCCCTCCGTCCTGCACGCGTACTCCACGTCCATCACCGACGTCTTTCTCTACGCCTCTCCCGTCGTGCTCATCGCCTTCGTGATCGCCTGGTTCCTCAGGGAGGACAAGCTGCGCAGGTCGGTGACGGCGCCCGACGCGGGCCAGACGCTGGCGTCCAACCCGGTCGAGCGTTCGTCGTACGACGAATGCGTCCGGGCCCTGTCGGTGCTCGCCACGCGGGAGGGGCGGCGCAGGGTCTACGAAACGATCACCGCGAAGGCGGGTTACGACCTGCTGCCCGCGGCCAGTTGGCTGCTGCTGCGCATCAAACGCGCGGGCGCCGTTGAGCCCGCCTTCCTCGCCGACGTGACGCCCGTACCGCTGCGGGTCATCACCGAGGCGTCCCGGCAGGTGGAGGAGCGCGGGCTCGCCCGGCGCGAGGGCCTGCGACTCGTGCTGACGGAGAAGGGAACGGCGGCCGCGGCGAAGCTCGCCAAGGCCCGCGAGGAATCCCTGGCCGAGCTGCTCGGCGACTGGTGGGGGCCGGACCGGCCAACCGATCTGATCAAGCTGGTCGAGGAGTTGAGCGCCGAGCTGAGCGGCTCCGACGAGGACCGGCCGTACACCAAGGGGCCCACACCCGACCACCACCTGTGAGGCTGTGAAGCACGGGCGCTCTGACGCATCCGCGCCTCAGAGCGACTTGGCGAACCAGTGCTCGGCGTACGGGCCCTGATTGAACGCCGGGACCTCGACGTACCCGTGTCGCGCGTACAGCGCGCGGGCCTCCACCAGGTCGCTTCGGGTGTCCAGCCGCACGTGCTTGACGCCGAGTTCGCGGGCCGCCGTCTCCGTCGCGGCCAGCAGCAGCGCGCCGCCTCCGGTGCCGCGGAAGGCGGGGCGTACGTACACGCGCGTCAGCTCGGCGGTGTCCGGGTCCATCACGCGCAGGCCCGCGCAGGCGGCGGCCTTGCCGTTGTACCGGCCTACGAGGAACTCGCCCGTGGGCGGCACGAGGCGTTCGGCGCCGTCGTCGGTGAGCCCCTCGTCGACCTCCCGCGTCGTCGCGGGGCGCCCCCAGTAACGGCCGGCCACCTCGCCGTAGTAGTCGCGGCGCAGGGCCGTCGACTCGGGGGTGTCGAAGCGCTCGGGGGTCACGTTCCAGGTCATGGTCACGTCTGTACCGGAACGCCCGGCCGTTTGGCCAACGGATTACTGGCAACTCGCAGCGTGACAAGCCGTTGACAGACCGAGAACCGGGAAGGCACCCATGTCCACAGTCTGGATCATCGCCCTGATAGCGGTGGTCGTCATTCTTCTCGTCGCCGTGTTCCTCGTCGCCGGACCGGGCCGGCGCGGTGGCGGGCGCGGGCTGAAGAGGCGGTTCGGTCCCGAGTACGACAGGGTCGTCGCCCACCACGACGGCGACACCAAAGCGGCTGAGCGCGAGCTCGAAGAGCGCGTCAAGCGGCACGGGTCGCTCGAACTGCGCCCGCTGACCCCCGAGACACGCGAGCAGTACGTCGCCCGCTGGGCGGGCATCCAAGAGCAGTTCGTCGACTCCCCGCAGCTCGCCGTCGCCGAGGCGGACCGGCTGGTGGTGCGGCTCGCGGGCGACCGCGGTTTCCCGGCCGCCGGGCAGCACGACGAGCTGGTCTCCGCGCTTTCGGTACACCACCCGCAGCAGGTGCACGGCTACCGCAGGGTCCACCGCGCGGCGCACACCGAAAGCAGTACGGAGCAGATGCGCGAGGCCATGCTGGACGCGCGTGAGCTGTTCGAGACGCTGGTCACCGCGAAGCCGGTGGACAGCGGCAGGCACCGCCCGCAGCGCACCGACGACCGCCACCGCCGTTCGCACGCACCGTGGTCGCTGGGCAAGGGCCACCACCCGAAGGGGAGTGGTGCGTAATGACGTACGACGCCGATCCGGAAACCAGGGCCCAGCAGCAACAGCCGCCGCTCGCGGTCCCCGAACGAGGCACCCCGTAGACGGCAGCCGGCCCCGGCCCGCTCCCGAACCCGCAGGCCGCCCCGGCGAGCACCTCCGCCGAGGCCCGGCTCATCCCGCAGGGCGAACGCGACAAGCTGGCCCTGCGCCTCCAACAGGCCGTCAACACCTTCGTCGACGGCCCCCGGCGCGCGGTCGAGGAGGCCGACAGCGTCTTCGAGGAGGCGGCCCGCCGCCTGACCGATGCCATGGCCGAACGGCGCGGCACCCTCCGCTCGGCCTGGTCGGGCAAGAACCGCGAGGTCGAGACGGAGGAACTGCGGGTCGCCCTGCGCACGTACCGCGAGGCGACGGAGCGCCTGCTGCGGATGTGAGGAGGCCCGGCTGTCAGCCGTTCTTCGGACCGGCCTGCTGGACGACCTCGAACGACCACAGCGTGGAGCCGGAGGCGGCGGGCTTGGGACGCTCGCCGCCTTCACCCGCGCCCGGCCCCTGGTGCGCGGCCTTCATCGGCCCCTCCATCCAGGCCTGGAACGACGCCTCGTCGGCCCACCGGGTGTAGACGAGGTACTGGTCGGTCCCCTCGACGGGCCGCAGCAGCTCGAACGACTCGAAACCGTCGGAGTTCTCCACGGACCCGGCCCGCGCCGAGAACCGCTTCTCCAGCACCTCACGCTGCTCGGCCGGCACAGTCAGCACATTGATCTTCACGATGCTCATGCGGCCATCCTGCCGTACGAACCCTTCGAACCGTACGAAGCCCGCAGTTCACGGGCTTCTTCCTCGGTCGACACCGACGGCGGTGAGCCCGGCAGGGGCCTGCGGGCGCTTTCCGTCATGAAGAAGACCGCGATGCCGCCGACGACGGCCGCGGCCATCATGTAGTAGGCGGGCATCATCATGTCGCCGGTCGCGCCGATCAGCGCGGTGACGACCAGCGGGGTCGTGCCGCCGAAGAGCGAGACGGAGATGTTGAAGCCGATCGACAGGGAGCCGTAGCGCACCCTGGTCGGGAAGAGCGCGGGCAGCGCGGACGGCATCGACGACGTGAAGCAGACCAGCAGCAGGCCGAGTGCCCCCATGCCGAGCGCGATGGCGAGCAGCGAGCCCTGACGGATCAGCAGCAGGGCGGGCACGGAAAGGGCCAGGAAACCGGCGCAGCCCGCGGCGATCACCGGGCGGCGGCCGACGCGGTCGGTGAGGCGGCCCATGAAGAGCTGCGCGCACATCATCAGCACCATCACGCCGAGGACGACGAGCAGGCCGTGCGTCGCGTCGTACTTGAGCTGCTCGGTGAGGTACGTGGGCATGTAGGACAGGAGCATGTAGTCGGTGACGTTGAAGACGAGCACCAGGGCGACGCACAGGAGCATCGCCCGCCACTGCCCGACCACCATCTCCTTCAGGCCGGTCTTCTTCCCGCGGGCCACCTGATCCGCGCGGGCCTCCTTCTCCAACTGGGCGAAGGCCGGGGTCTCTTCGAGGCGCAGGCGCAGATAAAGGCCGATGATGCCCATGGGACCCGCGATGAGGAACGGAATGCGCCAGCCCCACGCGACCAGGTCGTCGGCGCTGAGCAGGGCGGTCATCAGGGTGACCAGGCCGGCGCCGCCGATGTAGCCGGCGAGGGTGCCGAATTCGAGGAAGCTGCCGAAGAAACCGCGGCGCTTGTCGGGGGCGTACTCCGCGATGAAGGTGGAGGCGCCGCCGTACTCGCCGCCGGTCGAGAAGCCCTGGACCAGGCGGGCGAGGAAGAGGAGCGCGGGCGCCCAGATGCCGATGGTCGCGTACGAGGGGATCAGGCCGATGGCGAAGGTGCCCGCCGCCATCATGATCATGGTGATGGCGAGGATCTTCTGGCGGCCGATGCGGTCGCCGAGCGGACCGAAGACCATCCCGCCGATGGGCCGTACCAGGAAGGCCGCGGCGAACGCTCCGAACGTCGACAGCAACTGCGCGGTGGGGTCGCCGGAAGGGAAGAACACCTTCCCGAGCGTGACCGCGATGTAGCTGTAGACGCCGAAGTCGAACCACTCCATGGCGTTGCCGAGAGCGGCGGCCTTCACCGCCCGCCTGACCATCGCCGGGTCGGTGACGGTGATGTCGGCGGGCTTGGGACGGGAGTCAACAGGTATGGGGGTCGGCACGAATTTGCCCGCCTGCGCTTTCTGTGGATGGATGACACGGCAAACGTGACCATAGGCGCTTAACCGGTCTTTACGGACGGTGTGGAGCTGATCGCTCCTCGTCCACCTGACCAGCAGCGAGCTGGGCAAACGTGCCGCGCGCCGAGTCCGCCGCGACCCCCTCGTTTGTGATCCATCTCGCGCCCCATCGGCGGAACGGGGATCGTGGGAAGGGAGGTCTTCCGGACAAAACCGGGTGACAGTCAGGCGAAGCGGGGGTTGCCTGAGTCTTCCGTGCGGGGCAGTGCGAGGCTCTACGCACCATGCAGGTGGGGTGCGGGGACAGGTGGGGAGGGTCAGCGCGACGTGGCGAATGCGGAGCGGGGGGTACCGGGCGGCGCCGTTGGGGCGATGGGTGCCGGGAACAGGATCGCGGCGGCGCGAATAGCCCTGTGGGCCGTTGTGGCCGCACTGGGCGCGCGGCAGATCGCGATGGTGCTGCGTACGCCGCCGGGCGAGCGCCTGACCGACCTGGAGACCTGGATCGGCGACCGGGGCGTACTGCACCTGGCGGGCTCCCTCTACGACACCGACCGCTTCATCGGTACGCCCTTCGCCGGGCTCGTGCTGAAGCCGCTGGCCCGCTCCGCCGAGCAGAGCCTCGGCGTGGCCTGGACCTTCGGGACGCTGCTGCTCGTCGCCGTACTGGGCATGGTCGTCGCCCGCGCTCTGCCGGGCCCGGTTTCCCGGCGCACCGCGCTGCTCGCCGCGCCCGTCGCCATCAGCCTGCTGATGCTGTCGCTGCCCGTCCGCAATACGCTCCACCTCGGCCAGACCAGCGTCATCCCGGTTCTCTTCGTCCTCCTCGGCTGCTTTCAGGCGCGCGGGGAACGCAGTTGCGGCGTCCTCATCGGTGTCGCCGCCGCCCTTCAGCCCACCGTGCTGCTGTTCGCGCCCCTGCTGTGGCTGACGGGCCGCAGACGGGCCGCGCTCACCACCGGTGCCACGTTCGCCGCCGGCTCGGCGCTGGCCTGGGCCGCGCTGCCGCAGGACTCGTGGACGTACTGGGTGCACCATGTGGCCGGTGCGGGGCTGGGCGCGCGACCCGACAGCCTCGCCAACCAGTCGCTGCACGGCGCGTTGCTCCGGTTCGGCCTCGAAGGCCCGCTGGAGATCGCCCTCTTCCTGCTCCTGGGCGCGGCCGTCGCCGTACTCGGACTGCGGCGTGCCGTCCGTTACGCCCGCGACGGCCAGCTGCTCCTCGCCGTCGCCCTGACCGGCTGCGTCGCCGTCGCCGTGTCGCCGACGGCCTGGCAGCACCAGCTCCTGTGGGTGCTGCTCGCGGTGGTCGGCCGGGTCGGCAGGCGGGCCTCGGACCGGCTGGTGTGGCCCGCGGCCGTCGTCCTGGTGATGACGCTGCCGGGCACGATGCTGCTGCCGAACGTCGGCCCGCTCATCGCGGTCCGCGACAACGTCCTGCTGGTGGCGGCGCTCGCGGCGGCCTGCGCGGTGCCGTTCGTGTCGCGCACGTCGCCGTACTGGCTCCAGCCCCTGCCCACCGACTACGCGAGACCGGTCGCGGGCCGCTGGAGACGGGTGCCGCTGCTGCCGTTCTGGCGCCGGGTCCTCACCCGCCCCAACCTGCTCCTGGAACTCCTGCTGATCCGCTCCGGTTACTCCGCCTACTCGCAGGTGCGCACCGCCGCGACGGGCGGGCGCGCCACCGCCGAGGAGAACGCCCGGCAGATCGTCTCGGTGGAGCAGTTCCTGCACATCGACATCGAGCGCTGGATCAACCACGCGGTGGTGAAGTCGGACGGTCTTGAAGCCTTCTTCAACTTCTACTACTCCTCCTTCCACTTCCTCGTACCGCTGGCGATCCTCGGCGTGCTGTACGTCCGCCGCCCCGCCGACTACCGCTGGGCCCGCAGCTCCCTCGGCTTCGCGACCGTGCTCGCGCTGGCCGGTTTCTGGCTCTATCCGCTGGCCCCGCCGCGCCTGATGCCGGGCCTCGGTTACGTCGACACGATCCACGGGCCGCAGGATCTGGCGAGTCCCGAGTACGGCGCGCTGACCGCCCTGACCAACCAGTACGCGGCGATGCCCTCACTCCACTTCGGCTGGTCGCTGTGGTGCGGGCTGGTGGTGGTCCTGATCGCGCCGAAACTGTGGATGAAGCTGCTCGGCCTGCTCCACCCGTTCTTCACGGTGTGCGCGATCGTCGCCACCGCCAACCACTGGGTGCTCGACGCGGTCGGCGGGGCGGCGGTGGTCATGGCGGGCTTCGGCCTGACGTACGTCCTGGCAGGCCCGCGCGAGCTCCTGCAGCCCGCGTCGGACGCGGCACCACACGAACCGTCACGCCCCAGAGACGACAGGCGCGCAGGACGTGAAATCCCGGCGGGCAGCGCCGGATCGGGGTCCGGCACGCCGAAGTAGGGGCCGACCTCGCCCTGTCCGGTGACGTTCGGTGGTTACCATGGCCAAGGCCCAGCGGAATATCACCGTCAACTTGTCCCCGTCCGCCAGCACATGGCGACTTCCGCTGCCGTCATCCCCCCGCACACCGTCTGAGGGACCGTGCTATGACATTGCCCGCCGCCGCCCGCCCGCGCCGTGCACCGGGGCGGCGCCCGCCCTGGACCCTGTCGGCGGCCGGCCTGACCGCCGTCGCCGCCGCCGGTGGCACCGCGGTGGCGCTGGCCCCGGACGCGGCACACTCCTGGGTGCTCGGGACAGTCGTCGCCGGCGGCCTGTGTGTCGTCGGACTCGTCGTCACCGCTGCGGTACTGGCCCACCGGCTCGCCGCCGCGCGGCGCGCCGCCCACGACGAACAGGCCGAACTGCGCGGGCGAATATCCCGGAGCACCGGGGACATCGCGCACCTGGTCAACATCACGCTGCCGCAGATGGTGCAGCGCCTGCGCGACGGTTCCGACGCCTTCGGCGCCCTGGGGTCCGCCCAGCGCCCCGCCGACCCCCAACTGGAAAGCCTCCTGCGCGTCTTCACCACCGAGCTGGGGGACGCGTCCGGACGCGCCGCGGCGGCGGAAGCCGCCCACGACGACGCCGTACAGCAGATGCGCCGCGGCGTGGACGAACTGGACCGCCTGACGGCGACCGCCCTGCCCGCCGCCGTGGCGGCACTGCGCCGGGGCGCCTCCGCCGACACGGTCCTCGCCGGACTCGACATGCCCGCCGATGAGCGCCTGCGCGTACTGCTGGAGCAGATGGTGCGGGAACTCGCCGTCAGCGAGCGGCGCGCGTCCGCCGCACAGGCCGCGAGCGCCAAGGCGCTGGGCCGGGTGCAGGCCAGGGCCGTCAGCATGCTGGCCGACCTCCGTGAGATGCAGGACCGGCACGGCGCCGACGTGTTCAGCGACCTGCTCAAGCTGGACCACAGCACTTCGCAGCTCGGGCTGCTCACCGACCGCCTGGCCATTTTGATGGGCGGCCGGGCGAGCCGGGCGTGGAACAAGCCCATCGTCATGGAAAGCATCCTGCGCGGCGCGGTCGGCCGGATCGCCGACTTCCGCAGGGTGCGGCTGCACTCCGCCAGCACCGTCGCGATCGCGGGGTTCGCGGCGGAAGGCGTCATGCACCTGCTGGCCGAACTGATGGACAACGCCGCCAACTTCTCGCCGCCCATCGACGAGGTCCACGTGTACGTGGAGGAGCGCAGCGCGGGCATCGTGGTCACCATCGAGGACAGCGGCCTGCGGATGGCCGACGCCGCGATGCGCCGCGCCGTGGAAGCCGTCTCCGGCAGGTCCACCGACCTGGCGACCCTGCAGGGCACCCGGCTCGGCCTCGCGGTGGTCGGGATCCTGGCCGCGAAGTACGGCATCTCCGTGAACTACCGGCCCTCCTCACGGGGCGGCACCGGCGTGGTGGTGCTGCTTCCGCCGCAACTGCTGGCCCAGCAGCGCGGCCCGGTGCCGGCACCGGCGCAGCCGCGTACGACTCCGGTGCCTGCCGCGCGGACGCGTACGGCCGTACGGGAGGCACCCGCGCCCGCCTCCACCCGCGCGCCCGCCTTGGCCCCGGCCCCCGCCCCCGCTCCGGACTCCGCCGCCGCGCCCGCTCTGCCGCCGCTGCCCGCGCGCGTCACCGACGCCGGCGGGGCCGCCGAAGGCCCCGCTCAGGTCGCGACGGCGGGCGGCCTGCCCGTACGGCCGCCGGGACGCACGATGGCCGCCGCCGACCGGGGACGCGCGGCGACCGAGGCCGACGACCAGCCGCCCGCGCCGCCCGCGCGCAACCCCGGTGCGAGTTTCGGTGCCTTCCACCAGTCACAGCGCCGTAAGGACCCACGCCCACCCGCCTGAGCCCTGAGCGGGAGCCCCCAGCACCACCGTGCTCGAACCCCCGCGTGCTGCCGCCCCGACAGGCGGCTGTCCCCCTCACCCGACCCTTCAGATTGGAGGCACGGGCCGACCGGAGCATCACCCCCAACCGGCCCATGACCACCGTGCAGACCACCGACACCAGCCTGACCTGGCTCCTGGACAACCTCGTGGAGCGCACCCCCGGCACCCGGCACGCCCTGGTGCTCTCCCGCGACGGCCTCAAGCTGTGCCGCAGCAGTAACCTCACCCTCGACCAGGCCGACCAGCTCGCGGCCATCTCCTCCGGAATGCAGTCCCTCGCCCACGGCGCCTCGGTGGAGTTCGGCGACGGCACCGGCGGCGTCAACCACCTGATGGCCGAGTTCCACGGCGGACTGCTCCTCATAGTCGAGGCCGGCGAGGGCGCCCACCTCGCCGTCGTGGCCGCCGACAACGCCGACCCCGGCGTGGTCGGCCACAACATGAGCGAGCTGGTCGAGCAGATCGGCGAGCACCTGCGAGCCGAACCCCGCAGCCGTGCGCAGGACAGTCCGACGTCATGACCCGCCGCCCCGTCGACACCGGGTCTCCGGACCGCCTCTACACGGTGACCGGTGGCCGCAGCCACACCGCGGACACCACGGTGTTCGATCTGGTCACCCTGGTGGTCAGCGAGTGCGACCCGACGCCGGGCATGCAGTCGGAGCACGTACGCATCCTCACGCTGTGCCGCCATCCCGCCGCGGTGGTGGAGATCGCCGCCGAACTGCGCATGCCCATCACCGTCGTACGGATCCTCCTGGAGGACCTGCTGGCCGCCGGACGGATCACCGCCCGCCGTCCCAGGGCCGCCGCGGCCGCCGCCGACCTGCCCGAATCCGCCCTGCTGAAGGAGGTGCTGCATGGACTCCGCAATCTCTGACGCGTCCGCGATCTCCGATGCGCCGGCGCAGGCCCCGGAGCGTACGCCGCTCGCCGATGCCGCCGACACCGGACTGAAGATCGTCATCGTCGGCGGTTTCGGCGTGGGCAAGACCACGCTGGTCCGGTCCGTGAGCGAGATCCGGCCGCTGAACACCGAGGAGTACATGACGCAGGCCGGTGTCGGCGTCGACGAGACCACGGGGCTCGCCCACAAGACCACCACGACGGTCGCCTTCGACTTCGGCCGCATCAGTCTCAACGAGACCAAGGTGCTCTACCTGTTCGGCGCTCCCGGCCAGGAACGGTTCTGGTTCCTCTGGGACCGGCTGTTCTCCGGCACCCTCGGCGCGGTCGTCCTGGTCGACACCCGGCGCATGAGCGACTCCTGGTACGCCATCGACCGCCTCGAACACCACCGGACGCCCTTCGTCGTGGCCGTCAACCGGTTCGACGACGACGCCGCGTACTTCTCCCTGGCCGAGATCCGCCAGTCCCTGGCACTGCCCGAACACATCCCCCTGCTCGACTGCGACGCCCGGGTGCGAAGCGACGGCAAACGTGTCCTGATCACCCTCGTCGACCATCTCTACAAGCTGGCCCTGGCCCAGGAGACGACCACATGAGCGACCCCACCGCCGCCACTTCCGGGGCGACTCCTCCGCCGGGCTGCCCCGCGCACGACGCGGGCGCGATCCGGCTCAGCGGCCTCCAGTACCAGCAGACGCCCGCCGAGCTGTACCGGGAGATGCGCCGCGAACACGGCGCCGTGGCCCCGGTGCTGCTCGACGGCGACATCCCGGCCTGGCTGGTCCTCGGCTACTCCGAGGTCTCGTACGTCACCACCCACGACGACCTGTTCGCCCGCGACTCGCGGCGCTGGAACCAGTGGGACTCCATCCCCGCCGACTGGCCCCTGCTGCCGTACGTCGGCTACCAGCCGTCGGTCCTCTTCACCGAGGGCCTCGAACACCAGCGCCGCGCCGGAGTCATCAGCGAGGCCCTGGAAGCGGTCGACCAGTTCGAGTTCGGCTACAACTGCCGCCGGATCGCCGACGAACTCATCGACGGCTTCGCGGGCAGCGGCCAGGCCGAGCTGATGGCGGCGTACGCGCACGCCCTTCCGATGCGCGCGGCGGTCCAGATGTGCGGAATGCCGGCCGGCGGCACCGACACCGACGACCTCGTGGAGGATCTGCGGATGTCCCTGGACGCGGCGGAGGGCGACGACCCGGTGGCCGCGTACGGGCGCGTGGGGCAGCGCCTCCAGCAACTCGTCGCCCAGAAGCGGGCCACGCCGGGCCCCGACGTCATCTCCCGGATGCTCCACCACCCGGCGGGCCTGACGGACGAGGAGATCGTCCAGGACCTCATCTCCATCATCGCCGCCGCCCAGCAGCCGACCGCGAACTGGATCGGGAACACGCTGCGACGGCTGCTCACCGACGACCGGTTCGCCCTCAACGTATCCGGCGGGCGGCTCAGCGTCGGGCAGGGCCTCAACGAGGTCCTCTGGCTGGAAACACCCACCCAGAACTTCATCGGCCGCTGGGCCGACCGCGACGTCCAGCTCGGCGGCCGCCACATCAAGGCCGGCGACTGCCTGGTCCTCGGCTTCGCCGCCGCCAACACCGACCCGCAGATCTGGCCCGAGGGCCACGTCGGCGCGGAGGGCAATTCCTCACACCTGTCGTTCAGCAACGGCGAACACCGCTGCCCCTACCCCGCGCCGCAGCTCGCCGACGTCATGGCCCGCACGGCGGTCGAGGCCCTGCTGGAACGCCTCCCGGACGTCATGCTCGCGGTCGAGCCCGAGGAGCTGGCCTGGAGGCCGTCCATCTGGATGCGCGGGCTGACCACCCTGCCGGTGTCCTTCACACCGGTCTCCCACTGAGGGACAGGCTGCTCAGCAGGCCATGCCCTGGGAGCGCAGCCACTCGCACATGGTCTCACCGGTCGTCCTGCCACCGTCGTGCGCGCGCGGGTCCTTGTAGCCGGGGCCCACGGGCTCGTGCTGTTCGAAGACGCCGTCGCCGTCCACATCACCGCCGTTGGGATCGATGGTCCCGCCGGGGTCGGGGTTGCGGCAGGCGGACCGGTCGGCCGGGTCCGTCGTGCAGACCTTCCCGCTGTCCGTGGCGGAGTCGGGCTGTCCGGCCCGCTCGGCCGCGGCCCTGCGTTCGGCTGCCTCGCGTTCGGCCGCCTTGCGTTCGGCGGCTTCCTTGGCCGCCGCGTCCCGCGCCGCCGTGACCTGCGCGCCCAGCGCGCCGGTGAGCGAGGGGCTGAACTCCGGAGCGACGACAGCCGGTTCGCCGGCCTGCTGCCCCGCTGGAGGTTCAGGCGAACCGCACGCCGACAGCGTGAACGGGAGCCCCGTAACCAGGAGGACTGAACCGGCGAAGACAGCCGCCCGGCGGCGGGCGTGGAACATAACGGCCATTTTGAGCCCAATGAGCGATTAGCGCTGTTAGTCCGGTCAACACTACGGCGATGCCCGAGAGCGGGTCAACGAATCCCCGCACGGCCAGTGATCGCCGGACTTCGGAGGGGTTGACACCCCAGTAACTTGCGCGCAAAATCGCCGCACCGCACGACATTGCCGAACGATGTTCGGGATCTCCCCCTCGAAGGAGCCGTCCGCGCCCCCCCCGGCTCCCGCTCGCCTGCGAACCTCCCAAGGACCCCCTGTGCCGAGACTGCGCTCCACCCTGGCCGCCGCCGCTCTCGCGGTCACCGCCGCCGTCGCCGGACCCCTTCCGTCCGCCGTCGGCGACACCACCGACATCTCTCCGCCCGGCGCCAATGACTGGTCCTGCGAACCCAGCGCCGAGCATCCGGACCCGGTCGTTCTCGTGCACGGCACGTTCGAGAACATGGCCAAGAACTGGCCGACGCTCAGCCCCCGGCTGAAGGATGAGGGCTACTGCGTCTTCGCACTGAACTACGGCGGCAACGCCATGGGGCCCATTGCGGAGTCGGCGAAGGAGCTGGACGCGTTCGTCGGCGCGGTGCTCGGCGCGACCGGCGCGCGCAAGGTCGACCTCGTCGGCCACAGCCAGGGCGGCATGATGCCCCGGTACTACATCAAGAACCTCGGCGGCGCGACGAAGGTCGACGACCTGGTCGGGATAGTTCCGTCCAACCACGGGACCGAGAGCGCGCTCGTGCGGCCCGCCGGTATCGAGAACACGGCCTGCCCGGCCTGTGACGAACAACAGGCGGGCTCGGAGTTCCTGACCGGCCTGAACGCCAGGGACGAGACGCCGGCCGGCCCTCACTACACCGTCGTCACCACCAGGTACGACGAGGTCGTCACGCCGTACACCAGCGCCTTCCTGGACGGATCGGCCCGCGAGGTCACGAACGTCACGCTCCAGGACGCGTGCCCGCTGAACACCATCGAGTACGACCAGGCACCCAACCACCCGGTGGTCCACCAGTGGGTCCTGCGAGCGCTGGAGCGCACAGGTCCGGCCGACCCGGCATTCAGGCCCTCCTGCGGCGTCTGACGGCTCACGCCGGGTGACGACAGGCAGCCGAACGCTCACCGCCCCGCGCCGGAGACACCCGGCCACGGCGCGGGCGGGCGGAGCTGCCCTCAGCCGACGGGCGTGAACGCCACCAGCACGGCCCGCGGCCCCCGCGTGAACACGCCCTGCTCGACGATCTCGGCACCGTCCGCGAACCGGATGTCCGGCATCGCGTCGAGCAGCTGGTTGACTCCCGCCCGCACCTCGGCCCTCGCCAGCAGGGCGCCGACACAGAAGTGCCGTCCGAGGGCGAAGGCCAGGTGATCGGCGGCGGCGGAGAAGGCATTCGCCGTGGTGAGGTCCTCGCGGAAAATGTTGAACGCATCCGGGTCGGCGTACCGGCTCTCGTCCCGGTTGGCGGACCCGATCAGGCACGTGACGGTCGCGCCGGCGGGGATGGTGCCGCCGCTGAGCGTCACGTCCGCCGCCGTCTGCCGCATGATCATCTGTACGGGCGGAGTGAAGCGCAGCGTCTCGGCGAAGGCCCGGTCGATGAGGCCGCGGTCCTTCTGTACGGCGGCCAGTTGGTCCGGGTGCGCGAGAAGGTTGGCGAAGAGGGCCGCGATCGCCTTGTCGGTGGTCTCGCCACCGGCGGCGAGCAGCAGGCTGCAGAACGCCTTGATGTCCTCGTCACTCATCCGCACCCCGTCGACCTCGGCCGCGCACAGCGAGGACAGCAGGTCGTTCCCCGGAGCCTTCCGGCGTTCCTGAATGACCGGGATCATGTACTGGGCGAACTCGACGCGGGTACGCTCACCCGCCGCCGCCACCTCGGGGTCACCGGCCAGATTGCCGAGGAACGCGATCACGGTGGTGTACCAGTGGTGGAACTTCGCGTGGTCGCCCTTGTCGAGACCGAGCATGTCGGCGATGACGTTGACCGGGAAACGGGTCGCGAACGCGTCGACGAGATCGACCGTACCCCGGTCCCGGAAGGTGTCGATCAGCTCGCGGGCGTTGCGCTCGATGACCGGCAGGAACATCTCCTGGAGGTCCTTGCCCCGGAAGGCGGGCGCCACCAGTGCCCGGCGCACCGCGTGTTCCCGGCCGCTGAGCTGAAGGATCGTCTTCCCGTGCACGGGCTCGATCTGCCAGTCGTAGTTGTCGGTCGTGAACACCGACTCCTTTTCCTTGAAGGCCCGTTCCACGTCCTCGTACCGGGATATGACGTAACTCTGCATCGCCTCGTGCCAGAAGAGCGGCGCGGACTCGCGCATGACCCGGTAGGCGGCGTACGGGTCCTGCGCGAACTCGGGCGAAAGCAGGTCGGGGACGTGCGGGGCCGTGGCCATGGGCAAACGCTCCTTTGAGCGGTAAACAATCGGTCGGCCCAAAGTTATTGATCAATCGTCAATACGGATAGACCGCCCCCGCTCACGGGCCAACATGGTGACCTGAAGTTCCTTGATGCCGTTCAGCCAGGCCGAGCGCAGGCGGCGCGGGTCGCCCGCGAGTTCCAGGTCGGGCAGGGCGTCCGCTATCGCGTTGAAGATGAGGTTGATCTCCAGTACGGCGAGGGACTTGCCGAGGCAGAAGTGGGGGCCCCCGCCGCCGAATCCGAGATGCGGGTTCGGGTCGCGGGTGATGTCGAAGGTTCCTGGATCGGTGAAGACCTCGGGGTCGTTGTTGGCCGAGGAGTAGAAGAGGCCGACGCGGTCGCCCTTCTTGATCCGCTGCCCGCCCAGTTCGAGATCCTGCGTCGCCGTCCGCTGGAACGACACCACGGGCGTCGCCCAGCGCACGATCTCCTCGGCGGTGGTGTCCGGGCGCTCCCGTTTGTAGAGCTCCCACTGCTCGGGGTGGGTCAGGAAGGCGTGCATGCCGTGGCTGATCGCGTTGCGCGTCGTCTCGTTGCCGGCCACCGCCAGCAGGATCACGAAGAAGCCGAACTCGTCCGGGCCCAGGTTCCCTTCGCCTTCCGCCGCGACGAGCTGCGACACGATGTCCTTGGCCGGGCACTCCTTGCGGGCCGCCGCGAGGTTCATCGCGTACGAGACGATCTCCATGGCCGCCTCGGTGCCGACCTCCTCGGTGATGGCGTACTCGGGATCGTCGTACGCCGCCATCTTGTTCGACCAGTCGAAGATCTTGGTCCGGTCCTCCTGCGGTACGCCGATGAGTTCGGCGATGGCCTGGAGGGGGAGTTCGACGGCGATGTTGGTGACGAAGTCGAAGGTGTTGTCGTCGGCGGCGTTGGCGATCGCCGTCTCGACGATCGAGTGCGCGCGGGTGCGCAGGGCGTCTTCCAGCGAGCGGATCGCGCGCGGGGTGAAGCCGCGCTGGACGATCTGGCGGACGCGGGTGTGCTCGGGCGGGTCCATGTTGAGCATGATCAGCTTCTGGACCTCGATCTGGTCGCGGCTGATCGACTCGTTGAAGCGGATGACGGCGGTGTTGGTATGGGAGGAGAACAGCTCCGGGTGCGTGGAGACGTACTTGACGTCGGCGTGCCGGGTGACGGCCCAGTAGCCCGCGTCGTCGAAACCGGAGATACCGGGGGGCTGCACGCACCACCACACCGGCGCGGTCTGCCGCATCCGCGCGAACTCCGGATGCGGTACGCGGGCTTGCAGCAGGTCGGGGTCGGTGAAGTCGAATCCTTCGGGCAGCGCGGGGCAGTGCATCGGCAGCTCCCATGTCTGACGACCCATCAGAAGTTGCCGGGAATGTAGTAACGGGTTCTACAAGTGGCAAGGCCTGCGGCGTCATTCGTTGCGTGTGGAGTGCGCGCACAAGGCGTGCAAGACCCTTGCGCTGCCGGGGTGGCACTCATAAGACTGCTCAGAGAACTAGAACGCGTACTAGTTGCTCGCAGCTGCCGTGGGTGCCGGGGGACGTCCTGCGGACGAGGAGAGGATGGCTCATGGCCGCGGAACCCGTCATCGTCGAAGCTGTACGCACCCCCATCGGCAAGCGCGGCGGCGCGCTCGCCAACCTGCACCCGGCCTATTTGCTGGGTGAGACGTACCGCGAACTCCTCGGCCGTACCGCCATCCACGCCGACTGCGTCGAACAGATCGTCGGCGGTACGGTCACCCACGCCGGCGAACAGTCCATGAATCCGGCCCGCAACGCCTGGCTGGCGGTCGGCCTGCCGTACGAGACGGCCGCGACGACCGTCGACTGCCAGTGCGGCTCGTCCCAGCAGGCCAGCCACATGGTCGCCAACATGATCGCCGCCGGGGTCATCGACGTCGGCATAAGCTGCGGTGTCGAAGCCATGTCGCGGGTGCCGCTCGGTTCCGGGTCCAAGCACGGGCCGGGGAAGCCGTGGCCGGACGAGTGGAACGTAGACCTGCCCAATCAGTTCGAGGCGGCCGAGCGGATCGCCCGTAAGCGCGGGCTGACGCGCGAACGCGTCGACTCGCTGGGCCTGTTGTCACAGGAGCGGGCCGCGACGGCATGGGCCGAGGAGCGCTTCAAACGGGAGACCTTCGCCGTACAGGTGCCGACGACCGAGGAGGAGCAGGCGGCGGGGCAGGGCATGTGGCGGCTCGTCGACCGGGACGAGGGGCTGCGCGACACGTCGATGGAGGCGCTGGCCGGGCTCAAGCCCGTGATGCCGACCGCCGTGCACACGGCGGGGAACTCCTCGCAGATATCCGACGGCGCGAGCGCGATCATGTGGGCGTCCAAGCGGATGGCCCGCGCCCTCAAGCTCAAGCCGCGCGCGCGGATCGTCGCCCAGGCGCTGGTGGGATCCGACCCGCACTTCCACCTCGACGGGCCGATCGACGCGACGCGGGCGGTGCTCGGCAAGGCGGGCATGTCGCTCAAGGACATCGACGTCGTCGAGATCAACGAGGCTTTCGCGTCGGTGGTGCTGAGCTGGGCGCAGGTCTTCGAGCAGGATCTGGAAAAGGTGAACGTGAACGGCGGGTCGATCGCGCTGGGCCATCCGGTGGGGGCGACGGGGGCTCGGCTGATCGCTACGGCGCTGCACGAACTGGAGCGCCGGGAGAAGGAGTTCGCGCTCATCACGATGTGCGCGGGGGGTGCGCTGGCCACCGGGACGATCATTCAGCGGCTGTAGGTGTCCGCAGCGGCGTGAAGGCCCCGTTGCGGCCGACCATGGAGAGTCGGCCACAACGGGGCCTTCATCAAGTCCGCGTCGCGGATCGCTCAGTGACCTGAGGGCCGGCGTCGAACGGGCCGGTCAGTACCAGCCGTTGGACTGCCAGAAGCTCCAGGCGTCGCACGGGCTGCCGTAACGGTCGTTCATGTAGTCCAGGCCCCACTCGATCTGGGTGGCCGGGTTCGTCTTCCAGTCCGCGCCCGCGGACGACATCTTGGACGCGGGCAGGGCCTGGACCAGGCCGTACGCACCGGAAGAGGCGTTGCTGGCCTGCGGGTTCCAGCCGCTCTCGTGCTCGACGATCTTGTCGAAGCACGCGTACTGGGCGGCATCCGGGATCATCTGCTTGGCGACGGCCTGGGGGCTCGCGGCAGCGGCCTCGGAGACGCCGCCACCCATGACCACACCCACAGAGCCGAGCAGCACGGCAGCGCCGGCGGCGAAGGACTTGGGGCGGGAGACGAGGCGGTTGATGATCGGGAACGACACGTGAAGACCTAACGTCGGGTACGGGGGATGTCGCGGGCGGGCCGGTGGCGACCGGCGTACCGCTCCCGGCGACTGCTCCAATGAAGCAGGGCCGCAGCCGCGGCGCAATCACCCCGCTTACTAGCAGAACCCGTAAAACGGGCATATCGACCCGCCGTGCGCTAGCGGGTATCCGCGCTGGTCAGAGGGCTGGTGGAGGGGCCGGCGGCGGGGCTGTGGGCGTACTATCCGGCCTAGTCGAGGACCAAGGTCCTGTGGGCCCTCTCACCGCCCGGTCAGTGTCGCGGGCCCTCAAATGTGACCTGGGCCTCGAAGGCCGCACGTCGTGTGGCCCGGCGCAGCGCCTTGAGGAGAGTGGCGCCGATGGTGAGGGTCAGTACGACGGTGAGCGCCGCCCGGCCCAGGTCCCAGCCGAGGGATGTGGCGAGGCAGTACGCGAGGAAGCGGGCCAGGTTCTCGTGGAGCGGGTCGCCCGGATGGAAGGAGACGCCGGACGACATGCCGCCGATGTACGTCCAGCCCTGCAGGTTCATGACGGTGCCGTAGAGGAACGCCGCGACGCAGCCGTACGCCGCCAGCATCACCAGCTCCAGGCGGCCGCGCAGGCGCTCCGCGCCCGGCAGCAGGCCCGCCCCCATCGCGAACCAGCCCATGGACAGCATCTGGAACGGCATCCACGGCCCGACACCTCCCGTGAGCAGCGCGGAGGCGAACATCGTCACCGCACCGAGTACGAAACCGAAGCCGGGCCCCAGGACCCGCCCGCTCAGCACCATCAGGAAGAACATCGGCTCCAGGCCCGCCGTCCCCGCCCCGAGCGGGCGCAGCGCCGCGCCGACGGCGGCCAGCACGCCCAGCATCGCGACGGCTTTCGCGTCGAGACCGGAATCGGCGATCGTCGCGACGACGACGGCGACGAGGAGGGGGAGGAGGGCGGCGAGGAGCCAGGGGGCGTCCTGCGCGTGGTCGCGGGCGAGCCCCGAGGCGGGGTCGGCGAGCAGCGGCCAGCCGAAGGCGACCACCCCGATGGCGCTGATGAGCAGGAGCGCGGCGACGGAGCGGGGGCCCAGGCGGACCGGGCGTGCGGGGCGGGCCGGCTGTGTGTCGCTCATGCCGTCGTCCCGCCCAGCGCGTCGCGCACCTGCGTGACGGTCAGCCACTTCTGCGGGGCGAGGATCTTCGCTGTCTGCGGGGCGAAGGCGGGGGAGGAGACGACGACCTCCGCCGTCGGGCCGTCCGCGACGACCTCGCCGTCGGCGAGGATCACGACGCGGTGCGCGAGCTCCGCGGCGAGCTCGACGTCGTGCGTCGCCAGTACGATCGCGTGCCCTCGCGCGGCCAGCTCGCGCACCACGCCGACCAGGCGGGACTTCGCCGCGTAGTCCAGGCCGCGGGTCGGTTCGTCGAGGAGGAGGAGCGGGGGGCGGCCGGTGAGCACGATGGCCAGGGCCAGGGCGAGGCGCTGGCCCTCGGACAGGTCGCGCGGATGCGTGTCGTCCTGGATGCCGGGGAGCAGGTCGGCGACCAGGGCCCGGCAGGCGCCCGGTTCGGCGCCCGCGTCGCTGTCGGCCGCGGCGCACTCGGCGGCGACGGTGTCGGCGTACAGCAGATCGCGCGGCTCCTGCGGGACCAGGCCGACCTCGCGGACCATGTCGCGGGGACGGGTGCGGTGGGGGGTACGGCCGCCGACGGTGACGGTGCCGGAGGTGGGCTCGATCATGCCGACGAGGGCCGCGAGGAGGGTGGACTTGCCGGCGCCGTTTCGCCCCATGAGGGCGATGGTCTCGCCCGGCGACACGGTGAGGGCGACCCGGCGGAGGGCCTCGACGCGGGCGCGGCGGACACCGAGCGCGGTGACGGTGGCTACGGCGGTGGGGGTGGCTTCGGTAGTACCGGTGCCCGTGCCGGTGGCTTCGGCGGAGGGCGGCTCGGGGCGGCGGCGCCCCAGCAGGCGGGCGAGCTTTTCCCCTACCCGCCCCTTCCCGAAACTGTGGGCTCCGCCCCCGGACCCCCGGTCCTCAAACGCCGGACGGGCCGGGTCCTGCGGCGTGCCGGACGCGGTCAGCCTCTCCGGCGTTTGAGGAGCGGGGTCTGGGGCGGAGCCCCGGTTCCGGGAAGGGGCGGGGTGGGGAACGGCACCCGGCTCCGCGTCGGCCAGTCGCGTCCGCAGGTCCGTCGCCCGGCGGCGGGCGTCCCGTACCGAAAGGGGAAGCGGGGTCCAGCCCGCCAGGCGACCCAGCGCCACCACCGGCGGGTGCACGGGCGAGGCCGCCATGATGTCCGCCGGCGCACCCATGCGCGGCGCCTCACCCGCGCCCGGCAGCAGGATCACCTGGTCCGCGTACTGCACCACCCGCTCCAGGCGGTGCTCGGCCAGCAGCACCGTCGTACCCAGGTCGTGCACCAGGCGCTGCAACACCGCCAGCACCTCCTCCGCCGCCGCCGGGTCCAGCGCCGACGTCGGCTCGTCCAGGACCAGCACCTTCGGGTGCGGGGTGAGCACCGAGCCGATCGCCACGCGCTGCTGCTGGCCGCCGGAGAGCGTGGCGATCGGGCGGTCGCGCAGTTCCGCGAGGCCGAGCAGGTCCAGCGTCTCCTCGACCCGGCGCCGCATCACGTCCGGCGCCAGGCCGAGCGATTCCATGCCGTACGCCAGCTCGTCCTCGACGGTGTCGGTGACGAAGTGGGCGAGCGGGTCCTGGCCCACCGTCCCGACCAGATCGGCGAGTTCGCGCGGCTTGTGGGTCCGGGTGTCGCGGCCGTCGACCGTCACGCGTCCGCGCAGTGTGCCGCCCGTGAAGTGCGGGACGAGGCCGGAGACCGTGCCCAGCAGGGTCGACTTGCCGACTCCGGAAGGGCCGACGAGCAACACCAGCTCGCCCTCCGGCACGGTGAGATCCACGCCCCGGATCACGGGCGGCGCGGCGTCGTCATAGCTGACCGACACATTCTCGAACCGGATCACTGCGGAGTCTCTTTCACTACAGGAGGTGCGGGAGCCACGAATGCCGGGAGCAGGCCGATCAGTACGGACGCCGCAGGCCAGAGCGGGAATTCGGGGGCGACGAGAGGGATCACTCCGGGGTGCAGGGCCTCCGGATCGGCCGTGGCCGCCCAGATCATCAGCGCCGCGACCGCCGCCCCCGACCCCGCCACCAGCCACGCCCGTACGCCCCACGCGTCGGGCCGGTAGCGGGTACGGACGCTGCGCCGGCCGCCGAGGCGCAGCCCCGCCAGCGCGGCGACGAGCCCCCCGGCCATGACCGGCAGACCGTACGCCGCACCTTCGGCGGCCAGCAGTCCGTACGATCCGGCGCACACCCCGAGGAGCCCGCCGAGCGTCAGCGCGGTCGTCGTGTGCCGTACGGAGGGGGGGACCCGGGCGGTGCGGCCGTAGCCGCGCGCGTCCATCGACGCGGCCACCGCCACCGACCTCTCCAGCGCGCCCTCCAGAACCGGCAGCCCGATCTGGAGCACTGCTCCCACCCCACCCGTCGGCCGGCCGCGCAGGCGGCGGGCCGTGCGCAGCCGCACCACGTCGGCCACCATGTTCGGCGCGAACGTCATCGCGACGACGACGGCGACCCCGGCCTCGTACAGCGCGCCCGGCAGCGACTTGAGCAGCCGGGCCGGATTGGCGAGCGCGTTCGCGGCGCCCACGCAGATCAGGAGCGTGGCCAGCTTCGCCCCGTCGTACAGCGCGAAGACCAGCTGCTCGGCCGTCACGCGCCCACCGATCCGCACACCCTGCGCCCAGCCGGGCAGGGGCACTTCGGGGAGCGTGAAGAGGGTGTGGGTGCCCGGAATCGGTGAGCCGAGGAATGTCGAGAAGACGAGGCGGATGCCGATGACGAGCAGGCCGAGCTTGACGAAGGCGCCGTACGAACGCGCCCACGGCGCGTCCGTCCGCCGCGCGGCCACCACGTACCCGGCCACCCCGACCAGCATCCCGAGCAGCAGCGGATTGGTGGTCCTGGACGCGGCGGCGGCCAGGCCGAGCGCCCACAGCCACCACGCCCCGGCGTGCAGGGCGTTGCTGCGGCCGGCTTGGGGCGCGCGCAGGGTCATGGAAGTCATCCGCGGCGGCGGCGCGCCTGCCACACGCCCGCCGCGCCGAGCGCGAGCACGGCGGCGAGGCCGACGAGCAGCCCGGCGGAGGGGCCGCCGCCGCTGTCGTCGTCGGTGGTCCTGCCGGCGGTCGGGGACGCGGCGGAGCCGGTCGCGTCCTCACGGCCGGACACCTGGTCCCCGCAGCCCGTCTTCGGATAGCCGGAGATCGCGCAGAGCAGCGCCGTGCTGTTGTAGCGCAGCGGCTTCGCCACCGAGGCGAGCGCGTCGGCCGCGGTGGCGTCCGTACCGGTCCGGGCGCACGCGGTGCGCAGCGCGGGCGGCTGCTCGCCGTCCGGGGCGTCGGCCGGCATACCGGGGTCGATGACGACCGCGATCCGCTTGGCGCCGTCCTTGGCCGGCGTCCTGCCGCAGACGGCGTCGAAGGAGCCGGCCGCGTGGCGCGGCTTCGCGGAGTCCTGCGAGTCCTCACTCACCGAGAACCGGAACCCGATGACATCACCGTCGGCGGGCCTGGCAGTGGCGGGCCCCTGGGTGGCGTACGTCCACTCCCGGCCGTCGCTCTCCCAGAACGACCAGTAGCGGTAACCACCCGACGCCGCGACCCGCGCGGATGCCGCGTGTATGGATGCCGCTTGTACGGGCGTCACTTGCGCGGACGTCGCCTGTATGGATGCTGCCTGTGGGGACGCCTGCGCGGGTGTCGCCTGCGCCGATGCCAGCTGTGCGGACGCCGCCTGCGGGGGCGTCGCTTGCGCGGACGCCGCGTGTACGGATGCCGCCTCCGCGGCCGTCGCTTGCGTGGGCCCCGCCTGCGCGGGCCCCGCCGGTCCGACCAGCGCCGCGAGCGCTGCGGCGAGCGTGAGCAGTGGAGCCGTCAGGCGGGGGCGTGCGGCCGCGGTCGTCATAGCTGCTGGTTCTTCTTCTTGCGGCCGCTGAACAGGATTCCGGCGCCGACGCTCGCGATGAAGAAGACAGCCACGATCCACCAGGTGCCGAAGCCGCCGCCGTCGTCCTTCTTCTCATCGGCGGCATCGTCGGCGGCCTCGTCCGTGGCCTTGTCGGTGGCCTCCGGCGCCGGGCCGGTCGCATTGAGCGCCTTCACCAGGTCCGCGCCGCCGAAGCTCTTCGGGTCGGTGCCGGTCGCGTTCGCGGCGAAGATGAGCTGGGCGTACGCGGCGGGGCCGTTCCCCTTCGCCCAGGCGGCCGAGTTCCTCTCCAGCCACTCCAGCGGCTTCCGCGCCTGCTCGGCGCCGCCCTGCGCGGCCAGCGCGACGACGGCGTCCGCCGTGTTACCGAAGTCGGGCTGCGCCTTCGCGTCCTCGGCGCCCGGCATGGGAGGCGTGTCGAGGTGGCCGGTCCTGGCGAGTACGCCGTCGAGGTACGCGGCGCCGTTGGCGGCGGCCTGCGCGGGCGTCAGCTTCCCCTTCACGCACGGGACGGGCTCCTGGCCGGGCTTGTCGCCGGGCTTCTTGCCCTTGGCGTCCAGCCCCTGGCCGAGCCCGCCCAGTACCCCCGCCGCCGTCGCGTCGGCGTTGGGCGCGAGCTTGCCCGCCTTGTCCGGCTGGTACGCGAACGCGCCGCCGCCCGTCTTCGCGTCACACGGGACCGAGAAGGTGACGAGCGCGTCGTACGGCGACTTCTCCTCCTGCGACTTCACCTCGGCCGGCTTCTCGCCCGCCGCGGCCAGCGCGCCGATGACGACCGAGGTGGAGTTGGCGTCGCTCGGGCTGCCGGGGTTGTAGCCCCAGCCGCCGTCCTGGTTCTGCGCACCCTTCAGCCAGCGCACGCCCTTCTTCACCGCGGCGTCCTGCCCGCCGAGCGCGCTCAGCGCCTGCACGGCGGCGGCGGTGGCGTTGCTGTCCGTCATGGTCTTCGACGTGCACGGCTCGGCGGCGTCGGCGCGGAAGGACGCGAAGCCGCCGCTGTCACACTGCTGGCCGACCAGCCAGTTCACGGCCTTCGCGGCGGGCTTGACGCCCACCGTGTCCTGGGCGAGGAGGGCAAGCGACTGCCGCCAGACACCGTCGTACGTCGGGTCCGACTCGCCGTAGAGCCCCGAGGGAATCACGGGCTTGGGGGACGGCGCGGCGACGGCGGTCGTGGCGATGGCCGCGCAGAGTACGGCAGAAGCTGCGAGCACGGTGGCTGCGCTGCGGCGAAGGGTCATGACGGGCGGGGGCCTCTCCTGCTGAGGAGCCGGGCCCGGGCACGCGAAAACCACGCACCAGGCTCCGGTTCCGTATACCTCGACGGTGCCGAGCCAGTGGTCATGCCGGACCGGGCATTCCGACTCACCGCCTGGTAGGGGCGGATCACGGCTGCGGGGTCAGTGCCGGATTCGCACCGGCTTCCCCCAGAACGGCATGATGACGACTCGCACACTGTACCGGCCCCTATCAGGCGCCCCCGGTGGTGGTCCGCGTCTTCACACAGCGACGTACGTGACCGGGTCGCCGCCCGGCACCGCTTCCGCGTGGCCCAGCTTCACCAGGCGGCGCAGGTGTGCCTCCGCCTCGGAGACGGCGATGTTCCTCGACCCGTACGGGATCCGGTCCCAGGGCCGGTTCCACTCCATGCGTTCGGCGAGCTGCCAGGGGGTGAGCGGGGTGGCGAGCAGGGCTCGGAGGCCGCTGAGGCGGTCCTCGTGGTGGCCGAGGAGTTCCCGCACGCGGGCGGGGGCGTCGGTGAACGGGTGCTGGTGGGCCGGGAGGACCTCGGCCGGGGCGAGGCGTGCGACGCGTTCGAGGGAGTCCAGGTAGTCGCCCAGGGGGTCGGTGACGGTGGTGTCGTCGGGGTCCTCGTACAGGCCGATGTGCGGGCTGATGCCGGGGAGCAGGTGGTCGCCGGAGAAGAGGCGGCCGTTGCCGGGGAGGTTCGCCGGGTGGGCCTCCTCCAGGTGGAGGCAGACGTGGCCGGGGGTGTGGCCGGGGGTCCAGATCGCGCGCAGCCGGCGGCCGGTGAGGGGGAGCAGGTCGCCGGGGACGATCTCGCGGTCGGGGAGGGCCGCCGAGAGGCCGGGCAGGGTGCGCATGCGGCCCGACTCGCGGGCAGCGCGGAGCGGGGCGAGGTGGTCGTCGGGCGCGCCGGCGGCGGTGAGCCTGGCGGTGATGTAGTCGAGCCAGGTGCCGGGCTCCGCGCCGCGGGTCCGGCGTACGACGTCGGTGTCGGCGGCGTGCATGGCAATCCACGCACCGGACGCGTCACGCACCTGCCCGGACAGGCCGTGGTGGTCGGGGTGGTGGTGCGTGATGACGACGCCGTGGATGTCGGTGACCGACGTACCGAGCGCGGCCAGACCACCGGCCAGGGTGTCCCAGGAAGCGGGGTCGTCCCACCCGGTGTCGATCAGGACCGGCCCGTCGTCGGTGTCGAGGACGTGGACCAGGGTGTGGCCGAGCGGGTTGTCCGGAATGGGAACTTCGATCGACCAGACGCCGCCGTCGTGCTCGGTCACCTGCGACACGGGCCGTCCCCATTCCTTCGTCCACGACTAGAACTCGTTCCAATGGTCGCCCAAGCCGACTTCTTTGCAAAGGGGCGGTCCATGGACTCCACCGACTGGAACTGGTACTAGTTCTGATACATCGTCAGAAAACTGCAGGCGGGCGTCGGCCCGTGCGAGCCGTGGGAGGCAGGCAGTCATGACCGAGCTCGTGGAGCACCGGAAGCTGTACATCGGCGGCGAGTTGACCGACCCGCTGGGCACCGACGTCATCGAGGTCGTCTCGCCGCACACCGAGCAGGTCATCGGCCGCGTGCCGCACGCGTCCCGCGCCGACGTCGACCGCGCGGTGGCGGTGGCGCGCACGGCGTTCGACGAAGGGCCCTGGCCCCGGATGACGCTCGACGAGCGGATCGCCGTCGTCACGCGGATCAAGGACGCGATCGCCGTACGCCACGAGGAGATCGCCCGCAGCATCACGTGCGAGAACGGGACGCCGTACACCGCGAGCGTCATGATGCAGGCGCTGGCCGCGATGATGGTGTGGGACGCCACCATCGCCGTCGCGCGCGACTTCCCGTACGAGGAGCGGCGGACCGGCGTGCTCGGGCCGATTCTGGTACGCCGGGAGCCGGCCGGGGTGGTCGCGGCCGTCGTGCCGTGGAACGTCCCGCAGTTCACGGCGGCGGCCAAGCTCGCCCCCGCGCTGCTGGCGGGGTGCACGGCCGTGCTCAAGGTGTCGCCGGAGACACCGCTCGACGCGTACATCCTGGCCGACATAGCCACCGAGGCCGGACTGCCGCAGGGCGTCCTGTCGATCATCCCGGCCGACCGTGAGGTCAGCGAGTACCTCGTCGGGCATCCCGGCGTCGACAAGGTGTCGTTCACCGGCTCCGTCGCCGCGGGCAAGCGCGTCATGGAGGTCGCCGCGCGCAATCTCACCCGCGTGACCCTGGAGCTGGGCGGCAAGTCGGCGGCGGTGATCCTCCCGGACGCGGACCTCACCACGACCGTCGCCGGCATCGCCCCCTTCGCCTGGATGCTCAACGGTCAGGCGTGCGTGGCCCAGACCCGCATCCTCGCCCCCCGCTCGCGCTACGACGAGTTCGCGGACGCCTTCGCCGCCGCGGCCGGCGCGCTCAGGGTCGGCGACCCCCTCGACCCGGCCACCGAGGTCGGCCCCCTCGTCGCCAAGCGCCAGCAGCAGCGCTCCCTGGACTACATCAGGATCGGCCAGGAGGAAGGCGCGAAGATCCTCACCGGCGGCGGACGCCCGGCGGGCATGGAGCGTGGCTGGTACGTCGAGCCGACGCTCTTCGGCGGCGTCGACAACGCGATGCGGATCGCCCGCGAGGAGATCTTCGGCCCGGTCGTCTGTCTCCTCCCGTACGACGACGAAGGCGACGCGGTGCGGATCGCCAATGACTCCGACTACGGGCTCAGCGGCAGCGTATGGACCGCGGACACCGACCACGGCATCGACATCGCCCGCCGGGTCAGGACCGGAACGTACTCCGTGAACACCTTCAGCATCGACATGCTCGGGCCGTTCGGCGGCTACAAGAACTCCGGCCTGGGCCGGGAGTTCGGCCCTGAGGGATACGGCGAGTACCTGGAGCACAAGATGATCCACCTCCCCGCCACGTACACACCGGCGGACGGGGAGGCCTGATGGGAGACCGCTGGCACGTCGAGGTCGACCGGCGGGTGTGCATCGGCTCCGGCATGTGCGTGAACGTCGCGCCGGGCTCCTTCGCCCTCGACTCCGCCCGCCAGGCGCACCCGTCCGCCCCCGACCTCGACGCGAACGAGAAGGTCCTGGAGGCGGCGGAGGGGTGCCCGGTCGAGGCGATCGCGATCACGCTGACCGGCGGCGGGGAGACGGTCTTCCCGCGGGACGACTGACCGGCGGGCCACCCGGCCCGATTCCGCTCTCTCGAACGGATGCGAACGGTTCTTTACCTATGCGTACCTCACTGTCATGACGTGACAGGTGTGACTGTCGCGCCCCGGCCGGTGCGTGGAAATCTCTCGGTGTCACCGCAGCCGAGGGGGGACCCATGGACAACCGGTACGAGGTCTTCTGCCTCGCCGACAGACAGTTCTACGAGACCCCGGACCGTCTCTCCGCGGGACGGCCCGGCCCGTCCTCCCCGGTGCCGCTCTTCGAGGTGGCCCAGCGTGAACTGCCACCCGGGTGGCGGAGGTTCGTCTCCGGCGACTGGATGCACATCAACCCGGTCGACGCGCAGGGCGCGCCGCTGCCCGGCCGGCCGCTGCAGGGCTGGAAGATCCACGTGTCGGCCTGCCTGGACAACGCGGAGAAGACCGCCGCGAAGGTGTGGGACTACTGCGTCCCGCGAGCGATCCCGTTCAAGTTCGTACCCGGCCCGCAACCGCTCCACCTGCGCAACTCCAAGTACGCGGGGCGCGGCTCCAGCGGCAAGTTCGCGACGCTCTACCCCGCCGGCGAGAACGAACTGCACACCGTGCTCCGGGAACTGGGCGAACTGCTCGAAGGCGAGCCCGGACCGTACATCCTCACCGACCTCCGCTGGGGCGACGGCCCGCTGTACGTCCGCTACGGCGGCTTCGCGCACCGCTACTGCGTCGACGGCCAGGGCGCGCTCGTCCCGGCGATCGAGAACGCCGAGGGGACGCTCGTCCCCGACCTGCGCGAGCCGGGCTTCCACGTACCGGACTGGGTGGAGCTGCCCGCGTTCCTCGAACCGCACCTCGCGGCCCGTAACGCCACCACCACCAAGGACCTGCCGTACCGCATCGAAAGCGCCCTGCACTTCTCCAACGGCGGCGGGGTCTACCTCGGTGAGGACCTGCGCAGCGGCGAGAAGGTGGTCCTCAAGGAGGCGCGGCCGCACGCCGGACTCGCCGCCGACCGGGCCGACGCCGTCACCCGCCTGGAGCGGGAGCGGATCGCCCTGGAACGTCTCTCCGGGCTCGGGGTCGCCCCCGAGGTCCGTGACTGGTTCCTGCTCGGTGACCACCGCTTCCTGGTGATGGACCACCTGCCCGGCCGCACCCTCAACTCCTTCTTCGCGCAGCGCCACCCGCTGCTCGAACCCGAGCCGGACCCGGCCGCCGTGGCGGACTACACCCGCTGGGCGCTGCGCATCCACCGCGCCGTCGAGGAGGCGGTCGCCGCCGTGCACAGCCGGGGCGTCGTCTTCAACGACCTGCACATGTTCAACATCATGGTCGGGCCGGACGAGGAGTCCGTACGCCTCCTGGACTTCGAGGCCGCCGCGCACGTCGACGAGAACCACCGCCAGGCCATCGCGCACCCCGGCTTCATCGCGCCCCGCGAGCGCACCGGGTTCGACGTCGACCGTTACGCCCTGGCCTGCCTGCGGCTGGCGCTCTTCCTGCCGATGACCACCCTGCTGGTCGTCGACCGCGACAAGGCACGGCACCTGGCGGAGGTCGCCGCGCGCCAGTTCCCGGACGTACCGCGCGAGTTCCTCGACGAGGCGGTGGCGGTCATCCGCGGGACGGACACGGACACGGACACCAACACGGCTCGCGACCGGCAGCCGTACGTGCCCGTGGAGCCCGCCGACTGGCCGGGCGCCCGCGACTCGCTCGCCGCGGGCATCCTGGCCTCCGCCACACCCGGCCGCGACGACAGGATCTTCCCCGGCGACATCGCCCAGTTCGCGGACGGCGGCGGTCTCGGCATCGCGCACGGCGCCGCCGGTGTCCTCCACGCGCTCGGCCAGGCCGGTGCCGGCCGGTACGAGGAGGGCGAGGAATGGCTGCTGCGGCAGACCGGTCCGCCGCCGCTCGGCACACCGCTCGGCCTCTACGACGGACTGACCGGCGTCGCCCACGTCCTCGGCGGGCTGGGCCACCGCGACCGCGCGCTGGAGCTGGTGCAGCGGGTGCTGGAGGAGAAGTGGCAGCGGCTCGTCCCCGGACTGTACGGAGGGCTGGCCGGGGTCGGGCTTGTATTCGCCGAGCTGTCCCGCACCACCGGGGAAACGTTCCTGCGCCAGCGGGCCCTGGAGGCCGCCCAACTGCTCGCCGACCAGCGGGAGTCCGGCCATGGCAGCACCGGCAAGCGCGCCGGACTGCTGCACGGCGCCACCGGTCCCGCGCTGCTCTTCCTGCGGCTCTACGAGGACACCGGCGCGCCACAGCTCCTCGACCTGGCAGCCGACGCCCTGCGCGCCGACCTCGCGCGCTGCGTCCGCAACAGCACCGGCACCCTGCTCGTCGACGAGGGCACGCGCACCATGCCGTACCTCGGGGCCGGGTCCGTGGGCATCGGCATGGTGCTCGACGACTTCCTCTCCCACCGCGAGGACGAGGAGTTCGAGGCGGCGCGGGCCGACATCGTACGGGCCGCCCGGTCGCGCTACTACGCCCAGCCCGGACTGTTCAACGGGCGCGCGGGCATGGCCCTCTACCTGGCCAGGACGACGGCCCCCGAGGCGCGCCCCGCCCATCTGGCCGCGCAGCTCGAAGGCCTCGGCTGGTACGCCCTGCCGTACGAAGGCCACCTCGCCTTCCCCGGCGACCAGATGATGCGCCTGTCCATGGACCTGGGCACCGGCGGCGCCGGCGTACTCCTCGCACTGGCAGCGGCGCGCGGCACCGGCGCGCACCTGCCCTTCCTCCCGCCGCTGAGGCGGCCCTAGAACCGGTACGGCTCCGGCCCGGAGCCGTACCGCCCAAAAAAACCCGTCCCCACGGGAACGGACAACCGAAGGGAACCACCATGGCACTTCTCGACCTTCAGAGCCTGGACACCCCCCAGAGCGACGGCGGAGACCAGAGCAGCCTGAGCCTGCTGGCGTGCGACAAGCACAGCTCCAACAGCTTCCTGCTGTGTCTGTGACGTCGTGTCTGTGACGTCGAGAGAGACCTCTGAGGCGTACTGACACAGATGCGGCCCCGGCGGCACCGCTCGCCTCCGGGGCCGTACATCTGCGCGCACGAAGGGAGGGTGACGGGCATGAGCCAGGAGCTGGACCAATCCCGCACGGCCGACCGGCTGCTGCTCGAATCCGTCCGGCACAGCGCGCTCCCCGGCGCGGCGATCCTGGTCCTCAGTACCGCGGGCGCCGCGACCGGACTCGCCCTGCCCGCCGTGCTCGGCCACACGCTGGACCTGCTGCTCTCCGGGCGTCCCGCCACCACCTGGCTCACCGCCTGCGCGGCGCTCACCTGCCTGCTCGTCGTGGTCGACGCACTCGACGGCGTACTGGCCGGCACCACCAACGCCCGCTCCACCGCCTGGTTCCGGCGCCGCCTGCTGCGGCACGTCCTGGCGGCCGGGCCGCGCTGCACGGACCGGGTGCCGCCCGGCGACATCGTGGCCCGCCTGGTCGGGAACGCCGCTCACGCCGGTGGCGCCCCGGCCGCGCTCGCGGGCACGGTGGCCGCCGTGGTGACGCCCGTCGGCGGTCTCGTCGCCCTCGCGGTCGTCGACCTGTGGACGGCGGTGGCGTTCCTCGTCGGCATGCCCCTGCTCGTTCTGCTGCTGAAGGCCTTCGTCCGCGAATCGGGCGACAGTGTGGCGCGCTACCAGGAGAGCCAGGGCGAGATCGCCGCACGCCTCGTGGAGGCGGTGGGCGGCGCCCGTACGATCGCGGCCGCCGGCACCGCCCGCCGTGAGCAGGCCCGCATCCTGGAGCCGCTGACGGCGCTCTCCGCCCAGGGCTACCGGATGTGGCGGGTCCAGGGACGTTCCACGGCCCATGCCGCCGTGATCGTGCCGCTGCTCCAGATCGCCGTGCTGGCGGTGGCCGGAACACGCCTCGCCTCCGGTGAACTCTCGGTGGGCGGACTGCTCGCAGCCGCCCGGTACGCGGCGCTCGCCACCGGCATCGGCATGCTGGTCGGCCGCCTGAACGGCCTGGTGCGCAGCCGGGGCGCGGCCCGCCGCCTCGCCGCACTGCTCGCCGTACCGGCCACCGACCACGGCGACGCACGACTCCCGCCCGGCGACGGGACGCTGGAACTGCGCGGCATCACGGTCGCCCGTGGTGACCGTACGATCCTCGCCGGCCTCGACCTCACCGTCCCCGGCGGCACCTCGCTCGCCCTCGTCGGCCGCTCCGGCTCCGGCAAGTCCACCCTCGCCGCGGTCGCGGGCCGCCTCGCCGACCCCGACGCGGGTACGGTCACGCTCGACGGCGTCCCGCTGCACGAGCTGCCCCGCGAGGTGCTGCGCCGCGCGGTCGGCCAGGCCTTCGAGCGGCCGGCGCTGCTGGGAGGCACCATCGGCGGCACGATCGCCTTCGGCGCCGGTGAACCGGATGCGGCGGCGGTGCGGGAGGCGGCTCGTACCGCCTGCGCCGACGATTTCGTACGCCGCCTTCCGCTCGGCTACGACACCCCTTGCGCCGAGGCCCCGCTCTCCGGCGGCGAGGCCCAACGCCTCGGGCTCGCCCGCGCCTTCGCGCACCCCGGACGGCTGCTGATCCTGGACGACGCGACCTCCAGCCTCGACACGGTCACCGAGCTGCGGGTGGGCGAGGCGCTGACCCGGCAGGCCGGGGCCCGTACCCGCCTGATCATCGCCCACCGGGCCTCGACGGCGGCCCGCGCCGACCGGGTCGCCTGGCTGCACGAGGGCCGCGTCCGCGCGGTGGGCCCGCATGCGCGGCTGTGGCAACTGGCCGACTACCGGGCGGTGTTCACCGACACGGACGGAACGGACCACTCAGCCCATGACGACTGACGCACCCCGGCTGCGCACCGAGGGCCTGCGCTTCCTGAACCGGCGGCGGCCCGTACTGGCCCGGCTGGCGGGCTGGTCGCTGCTGGAGGCCGCGCAGACCTTCCTCTTCGGGTACGCCGTCGCCCGCGCCCTCGACCACGGCTTCCTGGCCGGACGCCCGGCCGGGGGACTGGGCTGGCTGGCGGCCGCCGCCGTGGCCGTCGCGGCCGGAGCGTACGGCACCGGGCGGGTTTTCCGGGCCGTCTCCGAGCTGGTGGAGCCCTTGCGCGACGGCCTCGTACGCCGTGTCGTCGGCCGGGCCCTGGCGGAGGCCGACCATGCGGCGGTCTCCCGGCTCACCCATCAGGTGGAGATCGCCAGGGACACCTTCGCAGGCCTGGTGATGGTCTCCAGGTCGTTCGTCTTCACGGCGGCCGGGGCGCTGGCCGGGCTGGCCTCGCTGGCGCCCGTTCTGCTGCTCGTGGTGGTGCCGCCGCTGGTTCTCGGCCTCGGCCTGTTCCTCGTGACGCTGCGGCCGATGGCCCGCCGCCAGGAGACGTTCCTGGCCGCCGACGAGGCGGTGGCACAGGCGCTCGACGCGACCGCCGCGGGGCTGCGGGACATCACGGCGGCGGGCGCGGAGACGCGGACGGCCGACGAGGTGGAGACCCGGTTCGCCGCCGAGTTCCGCGCCGCGCGCACCCTCGCCCGCTGGGGCGTGCTGCGGGTGCTCGCGGTGGCGGTGGGCGGCCGGCTGCCGGTGATTCTGCTCCTGGTGACCGCTCCCTGGCTGCTGAGCCGCGGCGCGACCCACGGCGACCTCGTAGGCGCCCTCACCTACCTGATGTACGCCCTGCTCCCGGCCCTCCAAAGCCTGATGCAGACCCTGGGCACGGCGGGCTCCCGCCTGACGGTCGTCCTGCGGCGCCTGACGGAGCGGGGACGCGAGCCGGCCGTTCCCGAGCCCGCCGAAGCGGACGGCGGGGGACCGGGGAACGTGCTCCCTGCCCCAAGCCCCCGGCTCGCCGCTCCGGAGCAGCCCGCCGTGGAGCTTCGCGGGGTCACCTTCGCCTACGGGCCGTACGCCGAGCCGGTGTTCAAGGGGCTCGACCTCATCGTCCCGGCCGGCGGTCACCTCACCGTCGTCGGGCCCAGCGGCATCGGCAAGTCCACCCTGGCCGCCCTCGTCGCGGGCCTGCTGGAGCCCGCCGTCGGCGAGGTCCGGCTCTGCGGAGAGCCCGTGCGCGGCGCCGTACACCGGCGGGTGCTGGTGCCGCAGGAGGCGTACGTCTTCTCCGGCGCCCTGCGCGACAACCTCACCTACCTGTGCCCGGACCCGCCCCCCGACCCCGCCGTGCTCGCCTCGGCCCGTGCCGTCGGGGCGTACGAACTGCTGCTGCGCCTGGGTGGCCTGGACGCCGCCGTGGCGCCCGGCGAACTGTCGGCGGGCGAGCGCCAGTTGATCGCCCTCGCCCGCTCCCACCTCGCACCCGTGCCGGTCGTCCTGCTCGACGAGGCCACCTGCCACCTGGACCCCGCCGCCGAGGCCCGCGCCGAACGGGCCTTCGCCGAGCGCCCGGACACCACCCTGATCGTCGTCGCCCACCGGATCAGCTCGGCCCGGCGCGCCGGCCGCGTGCTCGTGATGGACGGTACGCACGCCGTCTGCGGCAGCCATGACGAGCTGATCCGGCGCTCCGCCCTCTACCGTGATCTGGCCGGCGGCTGGTCAGAGCCAGCCGGCGCCCTGGGAGATCCGAATGGCGTCCACGCGATTGCGGGCCCCGGTCTTCCGGGTGATCGCGGCCATGTAGTTGCGCACCGTCCCGTTGGTCAGGTGCAGGCTGTGGGCGATCTCGGTGACGTCCGCCCCTTCGGCGGCGAGTGACAGCACGCTCAACTCGCGGGTGGTGAGCGGACTCCGCGCGGCCTCCAGGAATTCGCTCGCGAGGGAGTCGTCGAGGAAACGCACCCCCGAGGCCACCCGCCGTATCCCTTCGAGCAGCCGTTCCGCCGGGGCGTCCTTGCTGACGTAACCCTGGGCATCGGCCTCGTGCGCCCGCCGCAACAGCCCCGGCTTTCCGGCGCGGGCCAGCACGAGCAGCCCGCAGCCCGGATACGCGCCGCGGGCGCCCGCTATCTCGGCGGCGGCGGCCAGGCACGGTGATCCCGGCCCTTCCGCGTCGGCCACGCACACGTCCGGCGACAACGACCGGGCGCTGCCCAGCGCTCCTCCTGACGGGCTGGCGGATATCTCGATGTCGGGCTCCCTTTCGAGCAGTGCGGCCAGTCCGGACCGCACCAGACAGACGTCGTGCACGAGAAGAACGCGGATCATGCTGGTCACTGCCTGCTCCCCCTGGGTGCCCCTGCGTAGCTGTGCATGGACATGGCACGTCGCTCATTAGTACCCGGTGCGGCGGATGTCAGGGGTGCGGAATTTAGCCAATGGGGAGCGCGGGAGGCGCATTTCGGGCGCACGCGCCCCCTGCTTATGGGTGCGCGTGCCCCCCTTGCTTGTGTACGGCAAGCGCTGCGGCGGGGCGGTTGCATCGGCCGGACGGGTCAGGTCGGGCGGGTCAGGCCGGTCGCCCGGCCGGGCCGGTCAGGTCGATCAGCCGGCACACCGTCTCGATGTCGATCTTCACCTGGGCGATCGACGCCCGCCCCGACAGCCACGTGATCAGCGCCGAGTGCCAGGTGTGCTCGATGACCCTGACCGCCGACAACTGCTCCGGAGTCGGCGGCCCCGTCAGGTCCATCGCGTCCAGGATGATCGCCGTCGTCTGGCGGGAAACCGTGTCCACCTCGGGGCTGACGCTGCGGTCCGCGAAGGTCAGCGCCCGCACCATCGCGTCCGCCAGTTGCGGCTCCCGCTGAAGCGCCCGGAAGGCGCGCATCAGGGTCTCGGCGACCCGCTCGGCCGCGCTCTCGCCGGCCGGGGGCCGCTTGCGCAGCGTGGTGTGCATGTGCTGGAGCTGGTCCTGCATGGTGGCGACCAGCAGGTGGACCTTGGAGGGGAAGTAGCGGTACAGCGTGCCCAGCGCGACACCGGCGGCCTCGGCGACCTCGCGCATCTGCACCGCGTCGAAGCCGCCCCGGCTGGCGAGCTGAGCGCTGGCGTGCAGAATCCGGCGGCGGCGCGCCTCCTGGCGTTCCGTCAGAGGTGGCGACGAGGGCTTGACTTCCGCTGTCATACGTCCCATTCCATGGCATTTGTCCGTACGCCGGGCGTGGGGGACCGGACCCCCTGGGTGGCACAGCATGGCAGGGCACCTGCCGTGGCGCGAATCACCTGATCCGGCGCTTACGGTTGCGCTACCTGCCGGTAGATTCAGAGCTGGTCGGACGATCGATACTGAAACTTGTTCTAGGTTAGCGCCAGCGGCTACGCTCCGGCCAAAGAGCAGTGAGAAGGGGGCCGTGAGTGACCGCTGAGGCCATAGAGGCGCGCCCCCACGCGGGGGACCCCGCCCAGGGCGACCGACCGCTGCGCATCGCGCTCCTCACCTACAAGGGCAACCCCTTCTGCGGGGGCCAGGGCGTCTACATACGCCACCTCTCGCGCGAACTCGCCCGCCTCGGCCACAGCGTCGAAGTCCTCGGCTCCCAGCCCTACCCCGTACTCGACGAGGGCGTACCGCTCACCGAGCTGCCCAGCCTCGACCTGTACCGCAGCCCGGACCCCTTCCGCACTCCCCGGCGCGACGAATACCGCGACTGGATCGACGCCCTCGAAGTAGCGACGATGTGGACTGGCGGCTTTCCCGAACCGCTCACCTTCTCCCTCCGCGCCGGGCGCCACCTCGCCGCCCGCCGAGGCGAGTTCGACGTGATCCACGACAACCAGACGCTCGGCTACGGACTGCTCGGCAACCTCGGAGCCCCCCTGGTCACCACGGTCCACCACCCCATCACCGTCGACCGGCAGCTCGACCTCGACGCCGCCGAGAGCCGCCTCAAGCGGGCCTCCGTACGCCGTTGGTACGCCTTCACGCGCATGCAGAAGCGCGTCGCCGCCCGCCTGCCCTCCGTGCTGACCGTCTCCGGCTCCTCGCAGCAGGAGATCGTCGAGCACCTCGGCGTACGCCGCGACCGCATCCGCGTCGTGCACATCGGCGCGGACACCGGCCTGTGGTCGCCCGACCCGTCCGTCGCCGAGATTCCGGGCCGGATCGTGACGACGTCCAGCGCCGACGTACCGCTCAAGGGCCTCGTCCACCTCGTCGAGGCGCTCGCCAAGCTCCGCCCCGAACACCCCGGCGCGCACCTCGTCGTCGTCGGCAAGCGCGCCGAGGACGGCCCCGTCGCGCAGGCCATCGAGCGGTACGGGCTCCAGGGCGCCGTCGAGTTCGTCAAGGGCATCAGCGACCAGGAACTCGTGGACCTCGTGCGCAGCGCGCAGATCTCCTGCGTCCCCTCCCTGTACGAGGGTTTCTCGCTGCCCGCCGCCGAAGCCATGGCCACCGGCACCCCGCTCGTCGCCACCACCGGCGGCGCGATCCCCGAGGTCGCGGGGCCGGACGGCGAGACGTGCCTGGCCGTTCCCCCCGGCGACGCGGGCGCACTGGCCGCCGCGCTCGGCCGCCTCCTCGGCGACCCCGAGCTGCGCCGGCGCCTCGGCACGGCGGGCCGCGACCGGGTGCTGGAGCGGTTCACCTGGGCCAAGGCCGCCCAGGGCACCGCGGAGCTCTACCGCGAACGGATCGCCGCGCACAGCGCGGTGCGCGGGGGAGCCCGGTGAGACCTCGTTGACGCGGGCTCCGCAGCCGACGCGGACCCCGCACACCCCCCGCCGTCACGCGGCCCCAGCCACGCGCCCCCGATGGACTGGCGTCGCCGTAACCCACCTCCACCCGGAAGGGCAGACCCCGTGCTGACCGTGGACTTCTCCCGCTTCCCGCTCGCCCCGGGCGATCGCGTACTCGACCTGGGCTGCGGTGCGGGCCGGCACGCTTTCGAGTGCTACCGGCGCGGCGCCCAGGTGGTGGCCCTCGACCAGAACGGCGAGGAGATCCGCGAGGTCGCCAAGTGGTTCGCCGCCATGAAGGAGGCCGGTGAGGCCCCGGCGGGCGCCACCGCCACCGCCATGGAGGGCGACGCGCTCAACCTCCCCTTCCCCGACGCCTCCTTCGACGTCGTGATCATCTCCGAGGTCATGGAGCACATCCCCGACGACAAGGGGGTGCTGGCCGAGATGGTGCGCGTACTGAAGCCGGGCGGGCGCATCGCGGTCACCGTGCCGCGCTACGGGCCGGAGAAGATCTGCTGGGCGCTGAGCGACGCGTACCACGAGGTGGAGGGCGGGCACATCCGCATCTACAAGGCCGACGAACTGCTCGGCAAGATGCGCGAAGCGGGCCTGCGGCCGTACGGCACGCACCACGCGCACGCGCTGCACTCGCCGTACTGGTGGCTGAAGTGCGCTTTCGGCGTCGACAACGACAAGGCGCTGCCGGTGCGCGCGTACCACAAGCTGCTGGTCTGGGACATCATGAAGAAGCCGCTGGCCACGCGCATCGCCGAGCAGGCGCTGAACCCTCTGGTGGGCAAGAGCTTCGTGGCGTACGCGACCAAGCCCCACCTGCCGGTGACGTCGGCCACGTCGGTCGCGGCGGACGCCAAGTGACGATTCCCGAGCGTACGGAACACCTCGTCCTGCCCGGTGTCCTCACCGCCGGTGAGGCCGCCGAGACCGTGGCGGGCATCCTCGCCGTACAGCGCGAGGACGGTGCCATCCCCTGGTTCCGTGGCCACCACCTCGACCCGTGGGACCACACCGAGGCCGCCATGGCGCTCGACGCGGCCGGCGAGCACGCCGCCGCCGAGCGCGCCTACGCGTGGCTGGCCAGGCACCAGAACACGGACGGCTCCTGGTACGCGGCGTACGACGACGGAGACGCCCAGCGGGTCACCGACCGGGGCCGCGAGACGAACTTCTGCGCGTACATCGCCGTCGGGGTCTGGCACCACTACCTCGCCACCGGCGACGACGCGTTCATCGACCGCATGTGGCCGACCGTCTACGCGGCGGTCGAGTTCGTCCTCGGGCTCCAGCAGCCGGGCGGCCAGATCGGCTGGAAGCGCGAGGAGGACGGCACTCCCGTCAACGACGCGCTGCTGACCGGCAGTTCCTCCATCCACCAGGCACTGCGCTGTGCGCTCGCCATCGCCGAGCAGCGTGAGGAACCGCAGCCCGACTGGGAGCTGGCGGTCGGCGCGCTGCGGCACGCCATCCAGTCCCACCCGGAGCGGTTCCTCGACAAGAGCCGCTACTCGATGGACTGGTACTACCCGATCCTCGCCGGCGCGATCACGGGCCCCGAGGCCAAGGCCCGCATCGAGGCCGACTGGGACCGCTTCGTCGTCCCCGGCCAAGGCGTGCGCTGCATACTCCCGAACCCCTGGGTGACCGGCGGCGAAAGCTGCGAACTGGCCCTCGCGCTGTGGGTGATGGGGGAGTCGGACCGGGCCCTGGAGATCCTCCAGTCGATCCAGCACCTGCGGGCGCCGGACGGCATGTACTGGACGGGGTACGTCTTCGAGGGCAACCGGGCCATATGGCCCGAGGAGCTCACCACCTGGACGGCGGGTTCCCTGCTGCTGGCGGTGGCCGCCCTTGGAGGCGACGAGGCGACCACCGCGGTCTTCAGCGGCGAACGGCTGCCGCTGGGCCTGGACCCGGACTGCTGCTGACCGCGTCTCAGGACCTCAGTGGCGACGGACGACGTTGGCCAGGGCGTGCCCGGCGAAGAGGTACACGATCGCCGCGAGACCGTACCCGGCGACAACACGTGCCCAGGCCTCGTCGAAGGTGAACAGGTCGTGTGACCAGCCGGCCAGCCACCGGGCGGCGTCCTGGACGAAGTTCACCAGGTCGTTCGCGCGGTTGGCGTCCAGCAGGTACATCAGGATCCACAGGCCGAGGATGACGGCCATGATGTCGGCGACGACGATGATGACGGTCGCCGCCTGGTTGCTTCCACTGCGATGACGTGGGGACATGTCGAACGTGTTGCCGTTTTACGCCGGACGAAACCGGGCGGCACCGGTCCAGGCTTCACTGCCATCGGCCGCTGGGCTCGCCTTCGACGCCTACAAATCGTCCGGCAGGAGTCGGAAGGCATCGTGCGGGGACAGGGGGCGAATGGTGCGGAAGTCCTTCCGGTCCAGGGTGAGAACAGCGTCCGTCGCGTATTCGCGCGCCAGCACGGTGATGACGGCGTCGGTGAGGTCCAGGTCGAGATCGCGGTACCGCCGCTGGGTCAGGCGGGCGTCGGACAGTACATCGGCGCCCGTCTCGCCGATCGCGTAGCGGCCCGAGCGGGCGTGGGTCAGGAGCTGGTCGATTACGGCGCCTGCGGCTTGCTGCCCGAAGCGTCTGCTCACCAGGTGGTCGAGTTCGGCGAAGACGAGCGGCGCGATGACGACGAGCCCGGCGGCGTCCATGACCTCACGGGCCTGCTTGTGATCGCGGCAGCTCCGGTCGATGGACGCGATGATGCCTGAGGTGTCCGCGATGACGATCACGGGTGCCTCTCGTCCCATGAGCCGAAGCTGCTGTCGGTGTCTCGCAGGAGACTGTCGGAATTCTCGGCGAAGGTGGGGTCACCGCTGTCGAAGACGGGCAGCCCAGCGGGCTCGTCCCAGGTGCGGTTCTGGGCGATGGCAAGCCGCACGCCCTCGCGGATCAGCTCGGCCTCGCTTATCCCCTTCCGCGACGCGGTGTCCTTGAGCGCGCGAAGGTCCTGGTCCTCGAGATACACGGTCGTTCGCTTCAGGCTCATACGCGTATGGTACCGCAGCCATACGTTTCAGCAGTTCAGGTCCGCCAGTACGCGCAAGGTATGCGGGTCCGGGGCCGTTATCAGCAGGTCCGTGACCGGGCCCTTGCGCCAGAGGTCCAGGCGTTCCGCGATGCGCTCGCGCGGGCCGATGAGGGAGATCTCGTCGGCGAACGCGTCGGGGACCGCCCGTACCGCCTCCTCCTTGCGGCCCGCCAGGAACAGCTCCTGGATGCGGTGGGCCTCCGCCTCGAAACCCATGCGCGCCATCAGGCCGGCGTGGAAGTTGCGGGCCGCGTGGCCCATGCCGCCGATGTAGAAGCCCAGCATCGCCTTGACCGGCAGCAGGCCCTCCGCCACGTCGTCACAGACCTGCGCCCGCGCCATCGGCGCGACCATGAAGCCGGCGGGGAGCGCGGCCAGCGACGCCGCGTACACGTCGGTGCGCATCGGAGACCAGTAGAGCGGGAGCCAACCGTCGGCTATACGGGTCGTCTGCTCGATGTTCTTGGGGCCCTCCGCGCCGAGGAGGAGGGGGAGGTCGGCCCGGAGCGGATGCGTGATGGGCTTGAGCGGCTTGCCGATGCCGACGGCGTCCGCGCCCCGGTACGGGAGCGGGTGGAACCGCCCGTCCACCTCGACCGGCGCCTCCCGCCGCAGCACTTGGCGGATTACGTCGACGTACTCACGCGTCGCGGTCAGCGGACTCGCGGGGAACGGCCGCCCGTACCAGCCCTCGACGACCTGCGGACCCGAAAGCCCGAGCCCGAGCATCATCCGGCCACCGGAGAGGTGGTCGAGGGTCAGCGCGTGCATGGCCGTGGCGGTGGGCGTGCGGGCGGCCATCTGGGCGACGGCGGTACCGAGTCTGATGCGGGAGGTGTGCGCCGCGATCCAGGTGAGCGGCGTGAAGGCGTCGGAGCCCCACGCCTCGGCGGTCCACACGGAGTCGTAGCCCAGGCGCTCGGCCTGGCGGGCCAGAGCGAGATGGCCGGGGTCGGGGCCGCGGCCCCAGTAGCCGAGAGCGAGTCCGAGGCGCATCTCTGTTTCCTTCCGGGCGAGGACGGCCCAATACCTGACGGCTCGTCAGGCGGGGTGTGCGGGGCGACTGTACGACAACGGTCCCCCGCCCGGAAGGCGCGCCGCCCGAAGGCTCGGCGGCGCGGTGTCGCGGGTGTGGCCATGGCCCCGGCCGGGTTCGGCCGGGGCCATGGCTGCGGCGGGCGCCGTCCGGCGCCGGCGATCACTACCAGGCGATGGGCAGGCGCTCGGGGATGCGCTTCATGAACCGGGTCCGCCACACGAGTTGCTCGACCGGGACGGCGAGCCGCAGGCCGGGCATCCTCTCCAGGAGTACCTCGATCGCGATCTCGGCGTGCTTCTTGCCGAGGGCGGTGGCGGGGCAGTAGTGCGCGCCACCGCCGAAGGAGAGGTGCGCGCCGGCGTTGGCCCGGTCGATGTCGACGGTGTGCGGGTCGGGGAACATGGCCGGGTCGGTGTTGGCGGCCTCCACCAGGACGAGCACGAGCTCACCCTTCTTCACCTCGACGTCGCCGAGGCGGACGTCTTCCAGGGCCAGGCGCGGCAGGCCGTCCGCGATGGACAGGTTGACGCGGAGCAGCTCGTCCACGGCGGCGGGGATCTTCTCGGGCGCCTTGCGCAACTGTTCCCACACGTCGGGGTGCTGGATCAGGGAGAAGATCGCCATGGTCAGGAAGCCCATGGTGGAGATGACCCCGGCGCCGAACATGGTGACCCCGACAGTGGCGAGCATCTCGTCCGTCAGATGGTCGTAGTCGGGATTGCCGCGCAGGGCGGCGAGCTCGGCCATGAGACCGGTGGTGGCCGGGTCGTCGAGGCGGTCGACCATGTAGGCGATGTCACGGTCCCAGTTCAGGCGGGCGCCTGTGATGGGGCAGGCCGAGTTCATGAACGCGATGTCGAGGCTGGCGGCGAGGCGCGGTGCGTCGGCCTGCGGGATGCCGAGGATGCGGCAGTGGAGGTGCTCGGCGTAGGGATTGGTGAACCGGCCGCGCAGATCGACCGGCGGGCCGTAGTCGAGGATGTCGTCGACCAGGGTGGCGGCGTGGGCCCGCATCCAGTCGGTGAGTCCGTCCGTCTTGGGGTTGATCGCCTTGAGGACAGCCTTGCGCAGCCCGGCCCCGGTGATGTTGCCCATGTTGTTGACCACCTCGGGCGGGATGGTCAGCGCGTACTGCCGGGGCACGCCGGGTGCGGAGGTGTCCTTGAGACTGAACCGGGGATCTTCGAGCACCTGCTTGCACAGGGCGTACGAGGACACGAGCCAGGCCGGGTCACCGGCGATCGTGCGGACTCGCTTGACCGGCTCGGCGCGCAAGGCCTCGATCTCGGGCGGGAGCTGGTCGCCGCGAGGGGAGAACGGGAAGTCGAGGAGCGTGTCAGTGCTGGTCATGGCGGTGTCCTCCGGCGGGGGTGACGATGGCGTGGCCCTGGTTGCGCGACGCGCGCAGGCCGGGGCCGCGGGCGTACAGCAGATCGGCCAGGGGCAACGCCTGGTGGTAGCAGTTGAGCGACGACGAGACGCCGAGGATGGCCGGGGTGTCGAGGAACAACGGCACTTCGGCGCAGATGTACTGGAGACAGACCTCGCGCTGCTGGGCGGTGCTGTCCTTGCCGTCCAGGACTTTGGTCGACAGGAACGTGTCGACCAGGGTTTCGCACGTGACGCGGAACTCCGGATCGGTGGCGAGCAGATCGCCCAGATGCGCGTGGAGTTCGCGATAGGCGGGGCTGCTGGTCAGGTCCGACATGGGGCGGCCGCGTACGTGGGTGCCGGTGGGGTCGGCGCTCAGGGCGGCATTGGTAACCTTGGCACGTACGCCGCGGAGGTTCTTCACCGCCTTGCGGCGGGCCTCCTCCGGCGGGTACCCGAGCGCCTCGTACATCGCTCCGATGTGGAGGTCTGTATAGACGAGGTCGACCTGACGGAAGTTGCGGAGTCCCCAGTGGGCCAGATCGGTGACGCGCTGTGCGGAGAAGTAGGAGTTGCCCGGCGAGATGCCTATGACGGCGTGTTCTCCCTCGTCGGCGATCACCTGGCAGTGCGAGGTGTAGGGCTGAACGGTGAAGAGTTCTACTGCTGTGGTCAACAGAGGAATTGGTCCTTCGCGCCGCTAGTCCCTGGGAGCCCTGTGCCCCCGGTGTGGCGACGGCGTGAGGAAAGTACCCGATCTTGGTCGCGGCTTTCTACGCCAACCGGACAGTAACTATATTGCGGACAAGTCAGTTGAGTTTTCACCTTTCCGGCAGGTGAACTTTTGGTAGCCGTAACGCCAACGGCTCCTCACCCCGCGCGGGGTGAGGAGCCGTTGGCGTTACGCTGCTTGGCCGTCAGCCGCGCTGGATGCCGGTGGTGTCCTGCAGGACGCCGCGGCGGCCGTCCTGCGTCTGGGCGACCAGACCGGGACCGCGCTGCTCCACCGCCAGGTACCAGGTGCCGGGCGCCAGCTCGGCGATCGGCGTCGGCGAACCGTCCTCGGCGTACAGGGGACGGGCGACCGGCACCGCGAACCAGAACGGCGCGAAGTCGGCGGCAGCGGCGGGCGCACCCGTCTGCTGCCCCTGCGCGGCCGGAGCCTGCTGCTGCGCGTGCGGCTGCTGACCCTGCGGCTGCTGACCCTGCTGGGGCTGCGCACCGTACGGCTGCGGCTGACCAGGCTGGCCGCCGTACGGCTGCTGCTGGGCGCCGGGGTAGCCGTAACCACCGGGGCCCGGCTGGCCGGGCTGGCCACCGTACGGCTGGTGCGTGACCGGCTTCGGGGCGCCCATGAGCGGGGCCTTGAGCGCCGGGACGAGCGGGGCGGCGACGGCGGCGGCGGCGGCGAGGATCAGTGCCGCGAGCAGGCCGAGGATCTGGCCGGGGCCGGAGTCGCTGCCGTCGACGATCGTCCAGAAGGCGGTCCAGGCCGCGAAGACGGCGAACGCGACCCCGAACTGCCCGAGGTCGATACCGGCGATCTTCCGCTGCTGCGGCAGCGCACGGGACACCACGATGAGCGCCGCCGCGATCACACCCGCCAGGTAGACGCTCATCAGAAGGCCCAGGCTGTCCCAGGCGTTGCCGGAATCGATGGCCGGAGGGCAGAAGTTGCCCGAGCAAGCCGGCTTGTCGTACGACTTGAAATCGAGGAACGAGGCGATGAACAGCACCACCGCTGCTCCGATCACCACGCCGTCGCCTCGAGTGAGGGAGCGGATGTTCACTTTGAAGGTCCTTAGTGGGTCGACTCGTCGGGGCGGCACAGTGCGGAGCTCGGGGGCAGCTCCCCATCGTACGGATGAATCTATCGTCCCTCCGGCGGCGTCGGCCCCCGGGTATCAGACCTACCCGTTGAGGTAACTCCCGATGCCGTCGGCGATCCCCTGCGCCGCCTTCTGGCGCCAGCTCCCGTCCGTCAGCAGAGCCGCGTCCTTCGGATCGCGCATATTGCCGCATTCGATGAACACCTTGGGCACGGTCGACAGATTGAGCCCGCCGAGGTCCTTGCGTACGACCAATCCCGTGCCACCGCCCACGTAGTTGGACGGCGCGCTGCCCGTCGCCTGGACGAACTTGCCCGCGAGGCGTGTCCCCAGATCACGCGAAGGGCCGACGATCTTCGACGTATCCGCGGCGCCGCCCTTCACCAGGGCGGGCAGGATCACGTGGAAGCCGCGGTTGCCGACCGCCGAGCCGTCCGCGTGGACCGAGACCACGGCGTCGGCCTTCGCCTCGTTGCCGATCCGGGCCCGCTCGTCCACGCACGGCCCGTACGGACGGTCCTCGTTCTGTACGAGCTTGACCGTCGCGCCCTGCTGTTCGAGGAGGGTACGCAGGCGGCGCGAGACGTCCAGGGTGAACGAGGCCTCGGTGTAGCCGCCGTTGGTGGAGGTGCCCGTGGTGTCGCATTCCTTGCGGTGCGTACCGACATCAACGAGTCTGCTGATTTCACGCGTATGGCGGAAATTGCCCGGATTGTGGCCGGGGTCGACCACCACGACCTTGCCGGCGAGCGGCCCGGTCGCGGTGGGGTTCGCGACCGGCTTGCCCTGCTCCTGCGTCTTGGATGGGGAAGCGGTCGCCGCGGGCGGCGTGGTGGGAGCCGACGGCTTCGCGTCGGCCGGCGACGAGGCGGATCGGCTCTGGCTCTGCGCCTGACTCTGGCCCGGCAGCGGTACCACCTTCGGCGGATCGCTGTCGCCGGGGCCGCTCATCGCCTGCCACGCGAGCCAGCCCGCCAGGGCGGTCGGTACGAGCGCGGCGACCGCGACGGTGACGTTCCCCCGGCCGAAGCGGCGGGGAGAGGGGGAGGAGGAGGGGGAGGAGGGCGAAGTGGGGGGCTGGCTGTCGTACGACACCCGGCGATGCTATCCGGGCCGGTCAGATCCCCGAGGATGTACGGCGCAGGACACGAAGCGAGTCGGTCACCGAGATTTCGGTGAAGGCGCCGGACCCGAGTGCACGCTGATGCACGCGGTACGGCGCCTGGCCCCCGTCCGCCGGGTCCGGGAACACGTCGTGGATGACGAGCAGCCCGCCGACGGCGACGTGCGGGGCCCAGCCCTCGTAGTCACCGTTGGCGTGCTCGTCGGTGTGTCCGCCGTCGATGAAGACGAGACCGACCTCGCCGCCCCACACGGCCGCCACCTGCGGCGAACGCCCGACGATCGCGATCACGTGGTCTTCGAGGCCCGCCTTGTGGAGCGTGCGCCGGAAGGTGGGGAGCGTGTCCATCAGGCCGACCTCCGGGTCCACGACCGTCGGGTCGTGGTACTCCCAGCCGGGCTGCTGCTCCTCGCTGCCCCGGTGGTGGTCGACCGTCACAGCGACCGTGCCGGCCGCGCGGGCGGCGTCGGCCAGCAGGATCGTAGAGCGCCCGCAGTACGTACCGACCTCCACCAGCGGCAGCCCGAGCGCCCCGGCCTCGGCAGCGGCGGCGTACAGGGCGAGCCCTTCACGCACCGGCATGAACCCCTTGGCGGCCTCGAAGGCGGCGAGCGTCTCGGGCTTGGGCGCGGCGGCGGCCATGGGGTCCTCCGGTCAGGCGGCGTGCACGTGTACTGGGCGGTCACATCGTAGGCGGGCCCGAACATGGTTTCGCATCGCACTCGAACCAGACCGTCTTGCCGCCCGGCAGCGGCACCGTGCCCCAGCGGTCGGCCACGGCCTCGACCAGCAGCAGGCCCCGCCCGCCTTCGGCGAGCTCGTCGCCTCCGTGCACCGCGAGCGGCGGGCGGGGACACCTGTCCGTGACCTCCACCCGCAGCCCGCCCGGCCGGCGGAGGATGAGGAGGTTGCAGTGCCGGTCGGGTACGTGACGTACGACATTGGCGACGAGCTCGGTGAGGGCGAGCTCGGCGGCGTCGGTCAGCTCGACCAGGTCCCAGCGCGCCAGGAACATCCGCACCATGCGCCGCAGGTGCCGCGCCGAGTGCTCACCGACGGTGAAGCCCATGCGATAGCTGGCGTCAATTTGCGCTGATGCGGGGGCAGTTACGTGATTCATGTCACCAGGATGGCGTGGCGCGATTACGCTCGGCTACTGACCGAAAGGAACGCCTCACGGCGTTGAACTTGGGGGTGGCCTCCGCATGGTCAACATCCGCGATCTCGATCCCAGCGCATCGCCGCTGGACTACTACGGCTCCGAACTGCGCCGCCTGAGGGAGGCGGCCGGGCTCAAGCAGGGGCAGCTCGGTGACATCGTCTTCTGTACGGGCTCGCTCATCGGCCAGATTGAAACGGCACGCAAGGTGCCGACCCGCGACTTCTCGGAGCGGATCGACGCGGCGCTGGGGACGGGCGGGACGTTTTCGCGGCTGCTGGGGCTGGTGCTGCGGAGTCAGTTGCCGCACTGGTTCCAGGCGTATGCGGAGATGGAGGCGCGGGCGACGTACATCTCCTCGTTTCAGGCGCAACTGGTGGACGGCCTGCTCCAGACGGAGGCCTATGCGCGGGCGGTACTGGCAGGCCGGTCCGAGGGGAACGTCGATGCCCGAGTGGCGGCACGGATGGAGCGGCAGCGCATCCTTGAGCGTGAGAATCCGCCATTGTGCTGGGTGGTGCTGAGCGAGGCTGTCCTGCGTCAGCAGATCGGCGGCCGTGACGTCATGCGGAACCAACTCGCCCACTTGTTGAGCCTGCGGGGGCGGGAGTGGGTCAAGGTACAGATTCTGCCGTTCGAGACCGGCGCCCATGCGGGACTGATGGGCTCTTTCAACCTCTTGCGGTTCGAGGGTGACCCCGACCTCGTGTACACCGAGGACTTCGTCCAGGGCCATATGACGGCCAATCCTCAGGCTCTCAGGGAGGGTTCGCTCCGTTACGATCACTTGCAGGCTGCCGCGCTCCCCGTGGGGGATTCGGCAGCACGGATCGCCCGCGTAATGGAGGAGTGTTATGGACACCAACCAGAACCTGACGGGGGCGCAGTGGCGTAAGTCGTCGTACAGCGGTGACACCGGAGGCCAGTGCGTCGAGTGCGCCCCCCTGGGCGCCGCCGCCTGGCGCAAGTCGTCGTACAGCGGTGACACCGGCGGCGAGTGCGTCGAGGTCGCCACTCAGCCCTGCCGCATCGCCGTCCGAGACTCCAAGAACCCCGAAGGCCCCGCCTTCGCCGTCGCCCCCGCCGCCTTCGCGGCATTCGTCACGGCCGCCGCCGAGGGCGGCCTCTGAGGACCGTCGCCACACAGCTCCGCCCCGGTACCCGCGCATGCGCAGGTACCGGGGCGGAAGTCATTGCCCTCAGTGGAAGATGACCGAGCGATCGGCCAGGGTGTTACGAAGCCGCATGGGATTCCATTCATTTCGGTGAAGGCTTTGGTGCCTTCTGTCCGTTGCCCATGCTGATGTCCCACGATGTCCGCGTCACTCGAACGGGCGTAGCCGTATCGATTCCTCAGCCTCAATATGACCTTCCGTCAGATTGCAACGTGTTCTAGTCTGCCCGAGGCCGAAGGGGAGAGGGAGACGAGCTGATGAAGGCGTACATCGTCGGTGCCGGGATGACGAAGTTTGAGAAACCCGAGAGCCGTGACTGGCAGTACTGGGACATGGCGAAGGAGGCCGGGACCGAGGCGCTGGCCGACGCCGGGATCGCGTACCGCGACGTACAACAGGTCGCCGTCGGCTACTGCTTCCAGGCATCGACGGCCGGTCAGCGAGCGGCGTACGAACTCGGTCTGACCGGCGTCCCCGTCTACAACGTCAACAACAACTGTGCGACCGGTTCCACGGCACTGATGATGGCGCGGCAGTTCGTCGAAGGCGGTATCAGCGACTGCGTGCTGGCGCTCGGCTTCGAGAAGATGAAGCGGGGGGCGATGGGGGGCGGTTCGGACGGGGGCGACTTCGCGACTTCACCCGTCGCCCGGCATTACGGCGTCATGGCCGCCGCCCACGGCTTCGAAATGACCCCGCCCACCGCGCAGATCTTCGGCAACGCGGCGCGCGAGCACATGGAGCGGTACGGCACGACGGAGGCGCAGCTCGCGGCGGTCGCCGCGAAGAACCACAGGCACTCGGCGGACAACCCGAACGCGCAGTTCCGGGACGTGTGGACGGTCGACGAGATCCTCGCGGCGAAGACCATTCACCGGCCGCTGACGAAGCTCCAGTGCTCGCCGACCTCCGACGGCGCGGCCGCTGTGGTCGTGGTGTCCGAGCGCTTTCTCGTCCAGCACGGCTTGCACGGCAAGGCCGTTGAGATCGCCGCCCAGGCGATGACGACGGACACCGAGGAGTCCTTCGCCTCCGGTTCCTGCATCGACGTCGTCGGCAAGCCGATGTCGCGGGCCGCCGCACGTCAGGTGTACGAGGCGTCCGGGCTCGGCATCGAGGATGTCGACGTGGTCGAGCTGCACGACTGTTTCTCCGTAAACGAGCTGCTGACGTACGAGGCGCTGGGCATGTGCCGCGACGGTGAATCCGGCAAGCTCGTGGAGAGCGGCGCGACGACGTACGGGGGCCGCTGGGTCGTCAATCCCTCCGGCGGGCTCATCTCCAAGGGGCACCCACTGGGCGCCACCGGCCTCGCGCAGGCGGCGGAACTGACGTGGCAGTTGCGGGGGGAGGCGGGGGCGCGGCAGGTGGAGGGCGCGCGGGTGGGGCTGGCGCACAATATCGGCCTCGGCGGGGCGGCGGTGGTGACGATGCTCCGGGCGGCATGAGCCGAGGAGTGGGCGGGGCAGGAGACGGCGGCCGGCAACCGTGCGGATCACGGTCGGTCTTGGGTCGGCCATTGCTGCAACCGCTGGAATTCCCACGGGTCGTGGGCGCAGAACACCTCCGTACCGTCACCGAGTTCGGCCAGCCGGGCCACATTGCCCAGGCGCATGGCGCGGTCCACCTCCGCGCCGCGCTGCACCATTTCCAGTACGGGATGCGGGACGGGGGCGGAGCGGTCCAGTTCGCCGTGGTGGAAGTACGCGTCGCCCGCGTGCACCAGACGTCGGTCACCGGTCTCGACGACCACAGCCGCATGGCCCGCGGAGTGCCCTCCGAGCGGAACCATCAGGATCTCCGCGGGGAGCCCCCGCAGCGGCCGGACACCGTCGAAGCCGAGCCAGGGTTCGCCGTCCTGCTCCGCGTACGTGGTCCAGCGCGGCCCGTGTGCCAGTTGGGCCTGGCGGTAGGTGGCGCCGAGGTCGGCGCGGGCGGCGGCGAGTTCGGCCTCGTGTACGTGCACGCGCGCGTGCGGGAAGTCCCGCAGGCCACCCGCGTGATCGCGGTGGAGATGGGTCAGCACGATGTGCCGGACGTCCTGCGGCGCGAATCCCAGCCGCTCGACCTGCCGTACAGCGGGCAGCGCGGGGTCCAGTGACGGTTCGGCGAATGCGACCCAGTCAGGGCCGAGGCGCTCGTTCGGGTCCTTGACATCGGCAGTGCCGATGCCCGCGTCCACCAGCACCAGACCGTCGGAAGCGGTTTCGACCAGCAGGCAGTGGACGACCGCGCGGGCCGGTTCCAGGGGTGGGCCGCCAGGCCGGTCCACGGGGTCGATCTCCCGTAGGGAGCCACAGTCGAGATGATGGACACGCATGGCTTGCCCTTTCGGTCACGCAGGAGTCACGCGGGAGTCACGCGGGAGGAAGTCACACAGGAGAAGGGGAACGGCCGTCAATCAGGTCCCCGAGGTCGCGAGCCGTGCGGTGGATGACGCTCACATCGCGCCGTATCCGCGCCAGCAGCACCGCTCCCTGAAGGGAGGACAGCACCGTGTCGGCGAACGAGTCGGCGCGCTCTTCCCGAACACCCCAGCCGCGCAGCGCGGTGGCGAAGACGCTCTGCCAGGCCGCGTAGACGGCGTCGCAGGCGGCCCGGATCGGTTCGCTTTCGGCCGCGGCCTCCAGAGCCACAGTGGCCACCGGGCATCCCTTTTGGAACGCGGAGTCTTCGAGGGAGCGCGCGAAATGCTCGCCCACCGTGGCCAACGCGGTACGGGCGTCAGGCGCGGCCTCCATCAAACCGGCGAACACCTCGCCGAGTTCCCGGCCGGACAACGTCACAGCTTCGGCGGCCAGTTCCTCCTTGCCACCAGGGAAGTGGAAGTACAGCGAACCTTTGGGGGCGCGGCTGTCGGCCAGCACCTGGTTCAGCCCGGTGCCGTGGTAGCCCTGCCGCTGGAACAGCTCTGCGGCGGTGCGCAGCAACCGACCGCGTGTTTCGCCTCGCGCTGTCATGACCCCAAGAATAGACCGATTGGTCTAGAGAGGGAAATGGGAGCGCTCGGCACCTAACGCGAGGGCTCAGAGCCAGCCCTGCAGCCTCGCCGCGCGTACCGCCTCCATGCCGTTGCGGGTGCCGGTCTTGCCGATCGCCGACGACAGGTCGTTCCGTACGGTCGACTCCGGCAGGCGCAGTTTCCCCGCGATGTCGGCGACGGTCGCCCCGGCCGCCGCCGCGTTCAGTACGTCGCACTCGCGCGCGGTGAGCGGGCTCGGCCCGGAGCTGAGGGCCGCCGCCGCGAGGGCCGGGTCGATGACGGTCTCACCGGTCAGCACCCGGCGGATCGTCGCGGCCAGCTCCTCCACGGGGCCGTCCTTGACCAGGAAACCCACCGCCCCCGCCTCCATGGCGCGGCGCAGCCGGCCGGGCCTGCCGGAGGTCGTGAGGGTCACCACCCGGCAGTCGGGCACCTCGTCGCGCAGCAGCGCGGCGGCGTCGAGGCCGCTGAGGCCGGGGAGTTCGATGTCCAGGAGCGCCACGTCGGGGCGGGAGACGAGGGCGGCGTCAACGATCTCGTCACCCTTGGCCACCTGGGCGACGACCTCGATGTCCGCCTCCAGGCCAAGCAGCAGGGCGAGGGCGCCGCGCATCATGCCCTGGTCCTCGGCGAGGAGGACTCTGATCACGGGGTGGGCTCCAGTTCCAGGTCGTTGCCTACGGGCTGGTCGGAGCCTACGCCCGGCCGGTGTCCGTAATGCGCACATGCGCACATGCGCACATGCGCGCGTTCGGGTGAGCTGTCGGTCGCGATCCCGCAGAATTGACCTGACGGAGCGTCAGTGAGCGGTCTTCACAACTTCCGGGGCGTGCGTTATACATAGGCCCCATCGGCCTAGAACGCGTTCTAGAACGGGCGGTCCGCGGCCGGTCCCGCGCGACCTCGGTGCGGCCGACGGTGCGGACGGCCGCGCCGGGGTCTTCCATCTCCCAAGGAGCAGCATCCCCATGCCCATCGATGCCGCAAAGGCCCTCGCCGCCGAACCCCGCAGCGCCGAAATCGCCTGGGACCACAAGGACGTCCAGCTCTACCACCTCGGCCTCGGTGCCGGCACGCCCGCCACCGACCCCGACGAGCTGCGCTACACCCTCGAATCCCGGCTGCACGTCCTGCCCAGCTTCGCCACCGTCGCGGGCGCCGGCATGGCCGTGGTCGGTGGCCTCTCCGCGCCGGGCATCGACGTCAATCTCGCGCACGTCCTGCACGGTGGCCAGCGCATCGAGCTGCACCGCCCGATCCCCGTCAGGGGCAACGCGGTGCAGACGTCCAAGGTCCAGGCGGTGTACGACAAGGGCAAGGCCGCCGTCATCGTGCTGCGCTCCGAGACCGCCGACGACAACGGGCCGCTGTGGACCAGCGACGCCCAGATCTTCGTACGCGGCGAAGGCGGCTTCGGCGGCGAGCGCGGACCGTCCGCCCGCACCGAACAGCCCACGCACCCGCCGGACGTGGAGGTCGAGCGGCACGTACGCGAGGACCAAGCCCTCCTCTACCGCCTGTCCGGCGACTGGAACCCGCTGCACGCCGACCCGGAGTTCGCCAAGCTCGCCGGTTTCGAGCGGCCGATCCTGCACGGCCTGTGCTCGTACGGCATGACGCTCAAGGCCGTCGTCGACACCGTGCTCGGCGGCGACGTCGCGCGCGTCACCTCGTACAGCACCCGCTTCGCCGGGGTCGTCTTCCCCGGCGAGACCCTGCGCCTGCGGATGTGGAAGTCGCCGGGGCGCGTCCAGGTGTCGGTCACGGCTGTCGAGAGGGACGACGCGCCGGTACTGGCCGACACCACCGTCGTACACACGTGACCTGAACTTCGTGAAGGGAGCCGTACCGTGCGCGCAGCCGTACTGCACGAGATAGGGCAGGACAAGCTCGAAGTCCTCGACGACGTCGAGGCGGTGGGCTTCGGCCCCGGCAAGGTCAAGCTCCGCGTCCGGGCCACCGGACTGTGCCACTCCGACGTCTCCGCGATGAGCGGCGTACTGCCGCAGCCCGCCCCCTTCATACCGGGACACGAAGGCGCGGGCGAGGTGGTCGACATCGGTGACGGCGTCACCGGGATCAGCCAGGGGGACCGCGTCCTGGTCTGCTGGCTGCCCGCGTGCGCCTCCTGCCCCTCCTGCAAGCGCGGCCAGACGCACCTGTGTCTGGCCGGGCTCATGAACGCGGGCACGCCCAACTTCAAGCGCCCCGGCGGCGACGTCTTCGGCTTCGCCGGCACCGGCACCTTCACCGAGGAGGTGGTGGTGGACGCGGGCTGCGCCGTTCCGATACCCGACGACCTGCCGTACGAGATCGCCGCCCTCATCGGCTGCGGCGTGACGACGGGACTCGGCGCGGCCATCAACACGGCGCGGGTGGAGGCCGGTTCGTCGGTCGCCGTCATTGGTTGCGGCGGCGTCGGCATCTCGGCGATCCAGGGCGCGCGGGTGCAGGGCGCGGCGCAGATCGTCGCGGTCGACCCGGTAGCCTCGCGGCGCGAGGCGGCGCTGAGGTTCGGCGCGACGGAAGCGGTCTCGCCGGACGAGCTGGCCGACGCCAAGCAGCGCGTCACGGCCGGCGAGGGCTTCGACTACGTCTTCGAGGTCGTCGGCAAGTCGGCCACGGCCCGCACCGCCTACGAGACGACGCGGCGCGGCGGCACGCTGTGTGTCGTCGGCGCGGGCGCCATGGACGACTTCTTCCAGCTCAACATGTTCGAGCTGTTCTTCGACGAGAAGCGGATACTGCCGTCCATGTACGGGGGCGGGGACGTGCTCCGTTCGTACGAGCGGGCCATCGCGCTGTGGCGCGCCGGGCGGATCGACCTGGAGGGCCTGATCACCCACCGGGTGCGACTGGACGGGATCAACGACGCCCTGGACCAAATGCGTACGGGCGAGGCCCTGCGTACGTGCATAGAGATCTGAGGGGAGGGGACCACGGATGTCACTGCCACCGTCACCGGCACTGCCGCTCGACGGGCTGTCCGCGATCGTCACGGGCGCGGGCCGCGGCCTGGGCCGCGCGGAGGCCCTGGAACTGGCCCGGCTCGGCGCGCGCGTCGTCGTCAACGACTACGGGCAGCCGGGGCGCGACGGCTCGGGCGAGGCGTCGGCGGCCCCTGCCGAGGAGGTTGCCGCGGAGATCCGGGCGGCGGGCGGGCGGGCCGTGGCCCACCTCGGCGACGTATCGGACCATGAACAGGCGGGCGCACTGGTCGAGCTGGCCGTCGATACGTACGGAAAGCTGGACATCCTGGTCAACAACGCGGGCATTCTCCGCGACCGGATGGTCTTCTCGATGACCGAGGACGAGTGGGACTCGGTCATCCGCGTCCACCTCAAGGGCCACTTCAACACCACCCGCTTCGCGGCAGCTCACTGGCGGGCACGCTCCAAGGCGGCGGGGGCCCCGGTCTACGGGCGGATCGTCAACACCTCGTCGGAGGCGTACCTGGCGGGATCGGCCGGGCAGCCCAACTACGCGGCGGCGAAGGGCGGCATCGTCGGGCTGACGACGTCGACGGCGCTGGCGCTGGCGAAGTACGGCGTAACGGCCAACGCCATCTGCCCGCGGGCGCGTACACGCATGACCGAGGACGTGTTCGCCGGATTCGCGGAGCCGGCGGGCGGCGAACTCGACGCGCTGGCGCCCGAGCACGTGTCCCCGCTGGTCGGCTACCTCGCGTCGCCTGCGGCCGGGGGAGTCAACGGCCAGTTGCTCGTCGTCCACGGCGGCATGGTCGCGGTCATGGAACGGCCGAAGGTGGCGGCCAAGTTCGACACGGCGAAGGAGGTCTTCTCGTACGAGGAGCTGACGCAACGGCTGTCGCTGTACTTCGAGGACCGCCCGCCGAACGAGACGTTCGGGGCGGCGGAGGTACTGGGCCTGAAGCGGGGGTGAGGGGGGCGGCAGCGGCTTTGCGGGCGTGTCCCCAAACGCCGGACGGGCCGGATCTGACCGCTGAGCGGCAATTTCCGGCCCTTCCGGCGCTTGAGGAGCGCGGTCCGGGGCCGGAACCCCGTTCAGGAAGCGCTCCGCCCCCTACGCCCGGCGGTGGCGGCCGTGGGCCGGGGCGGTGGAGTCCTCCGTGGTGGCCGCACCTCCGCGGTGCCTGCCGGAGCGGTGGCCGGCGTCGTCCCGTTCGGCGGCCGAAGGCTGCGGCCGCGTCTGGGTCGTGTCGGTTCGGGCTTCAGACATGTTGGGAGATCCCCTGGAATCGCTGCGATCACTTTCACGTGGTGCAAGGCCCGCCCCGCCGTCACCACCGGCGTTCAGTCGCAACGACCGCGTAACACCAGGGCCCGAGTCTAACCACGTGCCCCGCGCCCGGTGAGGGGCGCCTGCTGGAGCGGTACGGGCTTGCACACCACAGGAGTGTCCGGAGCCGCAAACGGTTCCCCACCTGCGCATTCCACTTGTGGGGGTTCAGTGATCACCACGTCCTCCGGAGCCTCGACCCGAGCCACCCCGCACGGCACCACCCCCGTCGAGTACGGCAGTCGCAGCACCCCCTCGCGCGTCCAGAGCCCGGCCCCCGCCAGCCACCCCCGCGGCGGTGCGAGGTGATGCAGCCTGCGCCCCGCCGGACGCCACACCCCGACCCAGCTCCCCGCCGCCCCCTCGATCCGCAGCGCCACCGCGCAGCTCTCCGGCGTCAGTACCTGCCCCGGCTGCACCGCGAACGGCGTCACCGCGCAGTCGGCAGGCGCCAGCGACTCCGGGAATCGCACCGGCAGCATGCTCCCCAGCACCCCCCACCCCAGCCGCTCGTGCCCCGGCGCGTCCGACCGGATCAGCAGCAGCCCGCTGTCCGGATCGGCCAGCAGCAGCCGGTCGTTGCTGCCCTCCGTGATCTGCAGCAGCGGCGTCACCTCCCCGCCCCGCTCCAGGTCGACCGCCACCGCCTTCGTCACCCCGCCGGCCTCCCGGTCCAGGGCGAGCATCCGTCCCGTACGGTCGAGCCATACGCCGCCCGAGCAGCGCCCCGAGATCTCGGCGACGTGCTCGGGACCGAAGGCGCCGCCCGCCACCAGCCACACGGTCGTGGACCGTTCGCCCACGGACAGGGCGTACGCACGCGAGCCGTCCGGGGCCGGCGGCAGCAGCTCCAGCCGCTCGCACTCGACCGCGCCCATCGGCAGCTCGCCGGTGCGTGGTCCCGTCGGGTACAGCAGCGAGAAGGAGTGCCGCCCCGCGCCGCTGCCGAAGGCGTGCGAGGCACCTCCCTGCCGCCGGTGGATCAGCACCCGCCCGTCCGACAGGGGCAGGAGTCCGGTGTCCGGTTCCTCGGGCTGGTCGGCGGGCAGCGGCACGGCGTACGGCTCGGGGCCGTCGAGCGTCCACCGCTCGGGGAACCGCGCGTCTCCCGCGCCGGCCAGCCGCGCGGCGTAGGAACCGTCAGCGGCGATCGTGAACACCGTCTCACTCACCGCGTCGCCATCAGCCGCGGTCTCGATGGCACAGGCCGTCATCGGGCCATCACCTCCGACCACCGAAGCTAGTTTTCGCACTTCCTGCCGAACAACACGCAACCGCCCACTTCACACATAAGGGTGGCCACCGCCTGGTTCCCCTGAGATGACGGAGACGGGTGTGCTGGGCGATGCGCGGGTGGCGACAAAGTAAGCCGAACCTAACCTGTACCTGATCCTCGGCAGCCGGCTGTGCGCGCCGCCGAACAAGGTCCTCGACGACCCGCACGGCCACCTGGTCAGGCAGGCCGCCTATGCCATGACCGGCGGGGCACCCGGCGCAGGTAACCTGTCTGCGTGCCCCGTCTGTCTGAAGTCATCGCCGCACTCGACGCCCTCTGGCCCCCCGAGCGGGCCGAAAGCTGGGACGCGGTCGGCACGGTCTGCGGCGAACCCGACGCCGAGGTGACCCGGGTCCTGTTCGCCGTCGACCCCGTCCAGGAGACCGTCGACGAAGCGGTGAAGCTCGGCGCGAACCTCCTCGTCACCCACCACCCGCTCTACCTGCGCGGTACGACGACGGTCGCCGCATCCACCTTCAAGGGCCGCGCCGTACACACCCTCATCAAGAACGACATCGCGCTGCACGTCGCCCACACCAACGCCGACAGCGCCGACCCCGGCGTCTCCGACGCCCTCGCCGGAGCGCTGGACCTGCGGGTCACCGGGCCGCTGGTCCCCGACCCCACCGACCCCGAGGGCCGCCGCGGCCTCGGCCGCGTCTGCGAGCTCGACCCCCCGGCAACGCTCGGCCACTTCGCGGCCCGCGTCGCCGCCCGGCTGCCCGCCACCGCGCAGGGCATCCGCGTCGCCGGTGACCCCGACGCGCTCATCAGCACCGTCGCCGTCAGCGGCGGCTCCGGCGACAGCCTCTTCGCCGACGTACGGGCGGCCGGCGTGGACGCCTTCGTCACGGCGGACCTGCGCCACCACCCGGCCTCCGAGGCCCGCGAACACACCCCTCTCGCGCTGATCGACGCCGCGCACTGGGCCACCGAGTGGCCCTGGTGCGAGCAGGCCGCCGCACAGCTCGACGAGATCTCCGACCGTCACGGATGGGACCTGCGCGTCCACGTCTCCAAGACGGTCACCGACCCCTGGACCTCCCACCACGCCCCCACCACCGCCCTTCCGACGAGCGCTTCGCGCGCCCCCTTTGATTCTTCTGGAGCCCCCAACTGAACGCCGCGCCCGCCGACCAGATCCGTCTCCTCGACGTACAGGCCCTCGACCTGCGCCTGTCCCAGCTCGCCCACCGGCGCAGCTCCCTCCCCGAGCATGCCGAGATCGAATCGCTCACCAAGGACCTCGCGCAGCTTCGTGACCTGCTGGTCGCCGCGCAGACCGAGGAGAGCGACACCGCCCGCGAGCAGATCAAGGCCGAGCAGGACGTCGACCAGGTCCGCCAGCGCGCCGTGCGCGACCAGCAGCGCCTCGACTCGGGCGCCGTCTCGTCGCCCAAGGACCTGGAGAACCTCCAGCGCGAGATCGTTTCCCTCGCCAAGCGCCAGGCCGACCTGGAGGACGTCGTCCTCGAAGTCATGGAGCGCCGCGAGTCCATCCAGGAGCGGATCGCCGAACTGACCGAGCGCGTCTCCTCCGTCCAGGCCAAGGCCGACGACGCGACCGCGCGCCGCGACGCCGCGACTCAGCAGATCGACGCCGAGGTCGCCACGGTCACCAAGGAGCGCGAGGTCGCCTCCGCGACCATCCCCGCCGACCTCCTGAAGCTGTACGAGAAGCTCCGCGTCCAGTCCGGCGGCGTCGGCGCGGCCCGCCTCTACCAGCGCCGCTGCGAGGGCTGCCAACTGGAGCTCAACATCACCGAGGTCAACGAGGTGCGGGCCGCCGCCCCCGACACGGTCGTGCGGTGCGAGAACTGCCGCCGCATCCTTGTCCGTACGTCCGAGTCCGGCCTGTAGCCATGGGACGCAGCCTCGTCATCGAGGCCGACGGCGGCTCCCGCGGCAACCCGGGCCCCGCCGGTTACGGCGCGGTCGTCCTCGACCCGGAGACGGGAGAGACGCTCGCCGAAGCCGCCGAGTACATCGGCGTCGCCACGAACAACGTCGCGGAGTACAAGGGCCTGATCGCCGGGCTGCGCGCCGCGCACGCGCTCGCACCCGACGCGACCGTCCACGTCCGCATGGACTCCAAACTCGTCGTCGAGCAGATGTCCGGCCGCTGGAAGATCAAGCACCCGGACATGAAGCCCCTCGCGGCCGAGGCCGCGACGGTCTTCCCGCGCGTCCGCGTCACCTACGAGTGGATCCCCCGCGAGAAGAACAAGCACGCCGACCGGCTCGCCAACGAGGCGATGGACGCGGGCAAGAAGGGCAAGAAGTGGGAGGCGTCGGCCTCCACGGCCGACCTGGACTCCCGTGCCTCCGCCCCGCCGCGTGTGGTGGGCGACGCCGTGGCCGGTGCGGCCAGGGCCCGGGCGGCGCTGGGGCGCGCGGTCGCCGAGCCGCTGACCCTGCCCGACGCCGCGGAGGCCGAGCCCGCCCCGGCCGCCGCGACCGTGGGCTGGGGCGCCTCCGCCGACCTCGGTACGCCCGCGACCTTCGTGCTCCTGCGCCACGGCGAGACCGCGCTCACCCCCGAGAAGCGGTTCTCCGGGAGCGGTGGCTCCGACCCCGAGCTGTCGGCGGTCGGCCGCCGCCAGGCCGAAGCAGTCGCCACGACCCTGGCCGCGCGCGGCACCGTACAGGAAATCGTCAGCTCGCCACTGCGGCGCTGCCGCGAGACGGCGGACGCGGTGGCGGCGCGGCTCGGACTGGACGTACGCATCGAGGAGGGCCTGCGCGAGACGGACTTCGGGGCCTGGGAGGGCCTGACGTTCGCCGAGGTCCGCGAGCGGTACCCCGCGGACCTGGACGCCTGGCTGGCCTCCCCGAAGGCGGCGCCGACGGGCGGGGGCGAGAGCTTCGCCACCGTGGCGCGGCGGGTGTCGACGACGCGGGACAAGCTGATCGCCCGCTACGCGGGCCGCACGGTCCTGGTGGTCAGCCACGTGACGCCGGTCAAGACGCTGGTACGGCTGGCGCTGGGCGCACCGCCCGAGTCCCTGTTCCGCATGGAACTCTCGGCGGCGTCGCTGTCGGCGGTGGCGTACTACGCGGACGGCAACGCGTCGCTGCGCCTGCTGAACGACACGTCGCACCTGCGGTGAGCGGGGGCGGGGGCCGGGGCGTTGGGCGGGGGAACCGTTGGGTGCCGGTGGGTGTGCGCGTGCCGGGTGCCGGGCCCTACGGGAGCGGCATTCGGGACTGCATGATTTAGGCGCGTTGCGGGGGTGCCTGAAAGCCTCCCGGCGTCCAGCCCACAAATCACGCTTTACGTCCCGAACACCGCTCCCTACGGCCCCGGCCCCCTCCGGTGCGTCGTGGCGCGGCACCCTGCCGTTCGGGGAGGGAGGGGGAAAGCAGCCCGCGCTTCGGGCGGCCGGCACTGTTTCCACCGGCGGGAGGGGGCGGGGCGCGCAGGGGGTGGTGTTCGGGACGTAAAGCGTGATTTGTGCGCAGGGAGTGGGCGTCGTACAAGGGAACGCTGGGCTGCGGCTAAATCATGCAGTCCCGAACGCCGCCCCCGGAGCGGCCCGGCCCCGGCACCCACGCGCGGCCCCGGCGCCCCGGCTCGGCGCCGCCTACCGTCGCAGCGCTGCCGCCTCTCGGGCCAGGGTCTCCACGCGGGGCCAGTCCTTCGTGGTCAGTGCGGCCGGCGGGAGCATCCAGGTGCCGCCCACGCAGCCCACGTTCGCGAGGGCCAGGTACGACGGTGCCGAAGCCAGGGTGATGCCGCCCGTCGGGCAGAAGCGGGCCTGGGGGAGTGGGGCGCCCAGGGACTTCAGGTACGCCGTACCACCCGCCGCCTCCGCCGGAAAGAACTTCATCTCCGTCACGCCGCGCTCCAGCAGCGCCACGACCTCCGAGGCCGTCGAGACCCCCGGCAGGAACGGCACCCCGGACCCCTTCATCGCGTCCAGCAGCGTGTCCGTCCACCCCGGACTCACCAGAAAGCGCGCCCCGGCCGCCACCGCGTCGGCCACCCCGGCGGGGGAAATCACCGTGCCGGCCCCGACCACCGCGTCCGGCACCTCCGCCGCGATGGCCCGGATCGAGTCGAGCGCGGCCGGTGTCCGCAACGTCACCTCGATGGCCGGCAGCCCGCCCGCGACGAGCGCCCGTGCGAGCGGCACCGCGTCGGCGGCGTCCTCCAGGACAACGACAGGGACGACGGGCGCGAGGTCGAGCACGGAAGGCATGCCGCCATCCTGCCGCCGACGGGTGCTCTGTGCAACGACCGTTGCGCACAGTGCAACCACGCCTAGTGGATCTCTTTCACCACCACGTCCAGCGACCACGCCTTGCCCGCCTTCGCCGGAGCCGACGCCTCCACGACGTACCCCAGATCCCGCAGCACGGACACCAGCTCCGCCGGGTCGGCCGGAGCCGCGCCCGCCACGAGCAGGTCCCGTACGATCCGCCCCTTCGTCGCCTTGTTGAAGTGGCTGACGACGGACCGCTTCTCGACCCCCGCCGCGTCGATCCGCGCGTGCAGCACCCGCACGGTGGCCGTGCGCCCCGCCACGTCACCCTTCGGCTTCCAGGCCGCCGTGTACGCCGACGACCGCAGGTCAAGCACCAGACCGTCGCCCGCGGCCACCGGCATCGCGGCGGCCATCGGCTCGCGCCAGTACGCCCCCAGCGCGCCCAGTCCCGGCAGCTTCACGCCCATGGAGCACCGGTACGAGGGGATCCGGTCGCCGATCCCCACCGCGCCCCACAGCCCGGAGAACACCAGCAGCGACTGCCGGGCCCGCTCGCGCGCGGCGGCGTCCAGGGTGGCGAGGCCCAGCGCGTCGTACAGCACGCCGGTGTAGATCTCACCGGCGGGCCGGGCACCGGCGGTCCGCAGTCCGACGTTCTTGGCGATCTCGCCGCGCAGCCCCTCGCTCAGCCCGAGGACGACGCGGGCCTTCTCCTCGTCGGCGGCGCACAGCTCCACCAGCTCGTCCAGCACCGCGGCCCGCGCCCCGGTGAGTTCCGGCAGCGAGAGGGACTCCGGCTTCAGGGGCGCGCCGGCCCCGCTGGCGGCCTTTCCCTCGGACGGCGGCAAGAGCACGAGCACAGCGGAACTCCTTCGGATACGTACACACCAAAACGCCAGGGTAAGCGGAGCCCGCCATGCCGCCCGGCCCGACCGGACCTACGCTCGGACCATGCCCCGCCGCCATATCCATGTGACCGGTGCACCGGAGGCTCCCCTCCGGGCAGCCCTGCGCACGCTGCGCAGCACGCTCGATGTGCCGGACGAGTTCCCGGCCGAGGTCCTCGCGGAAGCGGAACAGGCCGCGAGGGCCCCCCGGCTGCCCGCGTACGACGCGACCGGCATCCCGCTGTTCACCATCGACCCGCCGGGTTCCGCCGACCTCGACCAGGCGATGCACCTGGCCCGCCGGGAAGGCGGCGGGTACCGCGTGCACTACGCCATCGCGGACGTGGCCGCCTTCGTCGCGCCGGGCGGCGCGCTGGACGCCGAGGCGCACCGCAGGGTGATGACGCTGTACTTCCCGGACGGGAGGATTCCGCTGCACCCGCCCCGGCTTTCGGAGGGCGCGGCGAGTCTGCTCCCGGACCAGACGCGCCCCGCCCTCCTGTGGTGCCTCGACCTCGACGCGCACGGCCGTACCGAGGCGGTCGACGTACGACGCGCGCTCGTACGCAGCCGGGCCAGGCTCGACTACTCCGGCGTCCAGCAGCAGATCGACGCGGGCACGGCCGAGGAGCCGGTCGCGCTGCTGCGTGACATCGGGCGGCTGCGCGAGGCGCTGGAGCGCGAGCGCGGCGGAATCTCGCTGAACGTCCCGGAGCAGGAGATCGTCGAACGCGGCGACTCGTACTTCCTCGGCTTCCGCGCGCCGCTGCCGGCCGATGGCTGGAACGCCCAGATCTCCCTCCTCACCGGCATGGCCGCCGCCGACCTGATGACCGCAGCGGGCACCGGCATCCTGCGCACCCTGCCCGCCGCCCCCGTCGGCGAGGTGGCGCGCCTGCGCCGGTCGGCGAAGGCGCTGCGCATCGAGTGGCCGCATCACACGTCGTACGCCGAGATCGTCCGCTCCCTGGACCCGACGAAGGCCGCGCACGCCGCGTTCCTCCAGGAGTGCACGACGCTGCTGCGCGGCGCGGGCTACACCGTCTTCACGGAGGGGAAGGTCCCCGACCCCGCCGTCCATGCGGCGGTCGCCGCCCCGTACACGCACTGCACGGCACCGCTGCGCCGCCTCGCCGACCGTTACGCGGGCGAGCTGTGCGTCGCCGCGGTCGCGGGCGAGGAGCCGCCGCAGTGGGTACGGGACGCGCTGCCCGGCCTCCCGCAGGAGATGGCGGCCGGCACGCGGCGGGCGAGCACCGTGGAGCGCGAGTGCGTGGACATCGTCGAGGCGGCGCTGCTCAGGGACCGGGTGGGCGAGCTGTTCAACGCCCACGTGGTCGATGTGCAGGAGCGCGACCCGGCCGTCGGCACCGTCCACCTGGACGACGTGGCGGTGGTCGGCCGGGTCGAGGGCGGCGACGGCGAGCTGCCGCTGGGAGAGCGCATCAGAGTACGGCTCACCCAGGCGGACCCGGGGTCGGCGAAGGTGCTGTTCGCCCCCGCGTGACGGCCGCCACGAGCGCGCGCGGGTCGTCGGCGTGAAAGCGCACGGCCCGCGTCTCGGCCCGCCCCCCGAGCGGCCGCAGGTAGGCGACGGGCTCGGTCAGCTCCAGCAGCACGGTGGTCTGCCCGCCCACGCTCAGGCCGAGTACGCCGTCCTCCTTGGCGTCGGAGTAGCGCCGTTCGACGCGTACGGACCTGATGGAGGCGGCCGGTACGCGCACGTCGTAGACCCCGCCGTACCGGATCCGCAGTGACCCGTCCGCGCCGACGACGTGCGGCCGGGTCACGCAGCCCGCGTGCAGCCCGAGGATCTGGACGACCGTGTAGACGTCAAGGAACAGCACGGTCGCGTGCACCGCCGGCCACGGGATGAGCAGCGCCAGCATCACCGTCTCGACGACGGCGACGAAGAGCAGGCCGTACATCATCGCGGTCTGCGGCCCGGTGTACGGCGCCGCGTACACCCCCGGCTCGACCCCGTGCCGCCGCCGCGCCACCCACAGCGCGAGACTGTGCAGCGCCCGCAGCTCGTGCCCGACGAGCCGCAGCACACGCACCGGAGCGGCGGCCCGCACCGCCGTCCAGCCCCCGGCGGCGTACAGCCGCCAGACGCGGAACGCCTGCCACACCAGGGCTGTGAGCACCAGCACCTCGGCAGCGACGATCACCAGGGGCGGCACCTCGGCCCCCGCCAGCAGACACATGACCAGTGTGATTTCGGCCGCCACGACGAAGAGCGCCGCAGCCCGCCCCTTCACCGCTCCATCCTGGCGGCGAGCAGCTCCATCACGCGTCGTACGACCGCCGCCTGCGCCGGAGCGAAGTCCGCCAGCATGGCTTCCCCGTACGCACCCGCCGCGGCGACAGGGCCCTGGGCCGGGATCGCTGCGAGCACCGCGTCCGGCACGGCCGCCGCGAGCTCGTCGGCGAGCGGGCCGATCCGGGGGTCGTCGCGAGAGGCGTCGGCGAGCGCGTCGATCCGCTCGTACAGCGCCAGTACGGCAGGGTCCCGGGTCATCGGTGCGAGGGCCCGCAGGACCTGATCGCTCTGCCCGTTGCCGGCCATCAGGGTCAGATGGGCCCTGTCCTTGGCCGCCGACGGCGAATCGGTGACCGGCAGACCGCCCAGCAGCTCGGCCAGCGCGGGCGAGACGGGCCCCTCGGCGGGCAGCGTCCCTGCCTCGGCCTGCGCCAGCAGCTCACCGAGCCGCGCTCGCCGCCGCCGGATCTCCGTCTCCTGAGTGGCGAGGTCGGTGTCCAGTTCGCGCAGTACGACGGCGAGTTCGGCCCCCGCGTCGTCGGCGAGGACGTCCCGCACCTCGTCGAGGCCGAGCCCGAGCTCGGTCAGTCGCCGGATGCGGGCCAGGGCGACGGCCTGCCGCACCCCGTACACCCGGTAACCGTTGGCCAGCCGCGGGGGCTCCGGCAGAAGCCCCTGGTGGTGGTAGTGCCGCACGGCGCGGGTGGTGACCCCGGCGAGCGCGGCGAGTTCTCCGATGCGCATGAGCCCCAGTAGAAACCTTGACGCTGCGGCAGGGTCAAGGGCGCCGCACCACGGGGCCGCACGCGACGGCATCGCGGGCCGGCGACGGCGGGCTTCGTCTGAGCGGGTACGTCCCGGCGGGTAGCATGGTCACCACGGCGGACGAGCCGGCCGGGCGGCCGCGTCAGTACCTTTCGGGGTGCTGCCGAGGAACGTCCGGGCTCCACAGGGCAGGGTGGTGGGTAACGCCCACCCGGGGTGACCCGCGGGACAGTGCCACAGAAAACAGACCGCCGGGGACCTCGGTCCTCGGTAAGGGTGAAACGGTGGTGTAAGAGACCACCAGCGCCTGAGGTGACTCAGGCGGCTAGGTAAACCCCACCCGGAGCAAGGTCAAGAGAGGCCGTCGCAAGACGGCCTTGCGCGGACGATCGAGGGCTGCCCGCCCGAGTCCGCGGGTAGACCGCACGAGGCCGGCGGCAACGCCGGTCCTAGATGGATGGCCGTCTCCCCGGCCGCCGCGAGGCGACCGGGCGACAGAACCCGGCGTACAGGCCGACTCGTCCGCCGCCCCTTCGGGGGCAGGCCCCTGATCTGCACTTGACGGTCGGGGGCTACCGGATGAAGACCAGCCGCTCCGCGAGTTCGTCAGCGAGTCCTGGCGGCACGTCGGCGTAGACCTCCAGCTCTTGGACGGAGTCGAAGCCGTGGCACGCGTCGCGGGCCTGGGCAACACGTTCGCCGAGTTCCGGTGTGAAGCCCGGCAGTGTGGTGCAAGGGTCGTGGCCGGTACGTTGGCGATACACCCTCAGCACGCGATCTCGGGTCAGTTCTGTTCGAGGTGGACCATGTCACTGCCCGGACCGTTGTACTGGATCTTCCCGAGGTGCGGTCCGGCCTTGTGCGTGCGGCCGCCTGGGTGGGGCCGGTGGCGGCGAGCCGGGGACCGCCGCCACGGCGAGCCGGGGGCCCCGCCGCCACCGGCGGGCGTTTACGCGGTCGGGGTGTCGGTTGGCTTCTCCGGGATGCGTGTGGCTGCGCCGCCGACCCTGATTCGCTTGTCGCCCGCGTGCAGTTCGACCGTCAGGACGCCCGGGCGTCCCATGTCGTCGCCCTGGTGGAGGGTCAGTACCGACTCCTCCGGTACGAGCGCCAGTTCGCGTGCGTACGCTCCGAACGCTGCCGCGGCGGCGCCCGTTGCCGGGTCCTCGATGACGCCTCCCACCGGGAACGGGTCGCGGACGTGGAACGTCGTCGCGTCCTCGCGCCACACCAGCTGAACCGTCGTCAGGTCGAGGCGGCGCATCAGCGCGGCCAGCCGCTCGAAGTCGTACGACAGCCGCGCCAGCCGCTCGCGGGTCGCGGCCGCCAGGATCAGGTGGCGGGCGCCGGCGTACGCGATGCGCGGCGGGAGCGCGGGGTCCAGGTCGGCGGCCGGCCAGTCCAGCGCCGCGAGTGCCTCCGCGACGTCGCTCCCGGCCGCGTCCTCGGTGTGCGGCTCGACACTGGTGAGAGTGGCGCGGTACGTGCCGTCCGGGCTCTCGGTCACCGTCACCGGAACCGTGCCGGCCCGCGTCTCGAAGAGCAGGTCGCCGGGGCGCCCCTGGTGCTCGGCGAGTGCCACGGCCGTCGCGACGGTCGCGTGGCCGCAGAACGGGACCTCGGCCTTCGGGCTGAAGTACCGGACCGTAAAGGCGCGTCCGGGCTCCAGCTCCTCCGTCAGGAACGCGGTCTCGCTGTAGCCCAGCTCGGCCGCCACGGCGAGCATGCCCGCGTCGTCGAGCCCGGCCGCGTCCAGGACGACGCCCGCCGGATTGCCGCCCTCCGGGTCGGTCGAGAAGGCGGTGTAACGCAGGACGTCGGTGTCGGTGAATGACTTCATACCGCGGCCAACGGCGGGCGGGGTCCCGGTGTTCCCTCAGCCTCGTCCGATGTACGGCATCGTCGTCGCCAGCACCGTCGCGAACTGCACATTTGCCTCAAGCGGCAGCTCCGCCATGTGCAGCACCGTGCGCGCCACGTCCCGTACGTCCATCACCGGCTCCGCCATCAGCTCGCCGTTCGCCTGGAGGATTCCGGCCTGCATCCGCTCCGTCATGTCCGTCGCCGCGTTGCCGATGTCGATCTGGCCGCACGCGATCCGGTAAGGACGCCCGTCCAGCGACAGTGACTTCGTCAGGCCCGTCATGGCGTGCTTGGTGGTCGTGTACGCGATGGAGTTCGGCCGGGGCGCGTGCGCCGAGATCGAACCGTTGTTGATGATCCGCCCGCCCTGCGGGTCCTGACCCTTCATCTGCCGGAACGCGGCCTGCGCGCACAGGAACGAGCCCGTGACGTTCACGTCGACGACCGAGCGCCACTCCTCGTACCGGATGTCCTCCACCGGCACCCCGCGCGGCCCGAACGTGCCCGCGTTGTTGAAGAGCAGGTCAAGGCGCCCGTACCGCTCGCGTACGGCGGTGAAGAGGGCGTTCACGTCGGCCGGAAGCGACACGTCCGCCGGTACGCACATCGTCTCGCTGCCCGCTTCCCGCGCGGTTTCTTCCAGCGGCCCGGTACGCCGCCCCGCCAGCGCGACCGACCAGCCCGCGCCCGCCAGTGCGAGTGCGACGGCCCGGCCGATGCCCGAGCCCGCTCCGGTCACGACGGCGATCTTCGTCTGAGGGTTCATGGCCCAGCAGCGTACGTGACACGTACATGAAAGCGCGGCGACGCCCCGCGGCACTCCAATGCCTCTGACAACAGCCGTCAGGGGAGGGGCAGATGACGACCACATCTGGGGCATCTGGGGCATCTGGTGCGTCCGGGGTAGCTGGGGCATCAGGCCATGGCCGTGGCCACGGCCAGGAGCTCAGAGCCGCCGCCCGGCACATCCAGCGCCGCAGGTTCCTCACCGTCACCGGAGCCGCCGCCGCGCTCGCCTTCGCGACGAACCTTCCGGGGACCGCCCAGGCCGCGGAGCTCGACGCCAAGCGGATCACTGACGACCCCTTCACCCTCGGCGTCGCGTCCGGAGACCCGCTCCCCGGGTCCGTACTCCTGTGGACGAGACTCGCCCCGAAGCCGTACGAGCCGGACAGCGGCCTCCCGCGCGCCCGCGTCCAGGTGCGCTGGGAGCTCGCCCACGACGCCCGCTTCCGCCGGACCGTCAGGCGCGGTCACGCCACCGCGCACCCCGAGTTCCACCACAGCGTCCGCGTCGAGGCCGGCGGGCTCGCCCCCGACCGCGTCTACTACTACCGCTTCCGCGCGGGCGACTGGATCAGCCCCGTGGGCCGCACCCGCACCGCGCCCGCCCGCGGCGCCCGTATCAGCGAGCTGCGGCTCGCCGCCGTCTCCTGCCAGGCGTACCACGACGGCTATTTCACCCCGTACAAGCACCTCGCGGAGGAAGACCTCGACGTCGTCTTCCACCTCGGCGACTACCTCTACGAGTACGCGGTGAACGGCGTCGGCGGCGCCCGCGCCTACACCGACCGCCGGCTGCCCGGTCACTTCAACCGCGAGACCCTCACGCTGGAGGACTACCGGCTGCGGTACGCCCTCTACAAGTCCGACCCGGACCTGATGGCCGCGCACGCCGCGCACCCCTTCGTCGTCACCTGGGACGACCACGAGACGGAGAACAACTACGCGGGCGAGACCCCCGAGAACGGCGTACCGCCCGAGGAGTTCCTGCTGCGCAGGGCCGCGGCGTACCGCGCCTACTGGGAGAACCAGCCGCTGCGCGCCCCGCAGCGGCCCGACGGCTCCGACATGCGGCTCTACCGGCGGCTGCACTTCGGGCGGCTCGCGCAGTTCGACATCCTCGACACCCGCCAGTACCGCTCCAACCAGGCGTACAGCGACGGCTGGAAGCTGCCGGGCCCCGAGTCCGAGGACCCGTCGCGCACCATGACGGGCGCGGAGCAGGAGCGGTGGCTCATCGACGGCTGGCGCGAGTCGCGGGCGCTGTGGAACGTCGTACCGCAGCAGGTCACCTTCGCCCGCCGCCGCAGCGTGAACGACCCGAAGGTCAGCATGGACGCGTGGGACGGTTACCCGGCCTCGCGCAGGCGGGTGCTCGACGGGGCCCAGGCGGCGGGCGTGGACAACCTCATTGTGCTCACGGGTGACGTCCACGTCTCGTACGCGTTCGACCTGAAGAGGGACTTCGAGGACCCGGACTCGCGCACCGTCGGCACGGAGTTCGTCACCACCTCCATATCCAGCGGGAAGGACGGCGCGGAGCGGCCCGCCAACTACGACCGTCTGATGCGGGGCAACGCGCACCTGAAGTTCTACAACGGCCGGCGCGGCTATACGACGGTCACACTCGGCGAGGACGCGGCGCGCGCGGACTTCAGGACCGTGTCCGCCGTCACGACGCCCGGCGCACCGGTCACGACGGCGGCCTCGCTCGTGACGGAGGCGGGAAACCCCGGCCTGAAGCCCGCCTAGAGCCTGTACGGCGGCAGCTACGCGTCGTCTCCCGGATAGCGGACGCCGATGCGGTCGCGTACCGCGTCGAGCGTCCGCATGACGGCGAGGCTGCCGGCCAGCGGGACGAGCGGCGACTCCTTCTCGCCCGCGCGCAGGCAGCGCATGACCTCGGCGGCCTCGTACTGGAGGCTGTGACGACCGTCCACCCCGGCGGTGAACTCCTCGGGCTCCGCCCCCTCCCGGTGCAGCACGAACCGGTCCGGACAGAAGAAGCCGCGCCCCAGCTCTATCCGGCCCTTCGTCCCCGTCACGGCCGCCGTGATGGGGGTGTCGGCCGTGATGGAACAGCTCAGCAGTGCCGTCGCACCCGAATCCCACCCGAGCAGCATCCCCGTGTTCAGGTCCACCCCCTCCGGTGACAGCAGTGCGTCCGCCTGTACGCGGTCGGGCTCGCCGAGCAGCAGATGCGCGAACGACACCGGATACACGCCGAGGTCGAGCAGCGCCCCGCCGCCGAGCGCCAGGTCACGCAACCGGTGCTCGGGGGCGAACGGTCCGGCGAGCCCGAAATCGGCGTGTATGGTGCGCACTTCCCCCACCGCGCCGCCCTGCACCAGCTCCACGAGCCGCCGGACGACGGGGTTGCAGTACATCCACATCCCCTCCATCAGGAAGCGGTCGTGGCGCCGGGCCACGGCGACCAGCTCCTCGGCCTCACGGGAGTTGAGCGTGAACGCCTTCTCGCACAGCACCGCCCGGCCGGCCTCCAGGCACATCCCGGCAGCCACCCGGTGCGCGGAGTGCGGGCCCGCGACGTACACGACGTCCACGTCCTCGTCCGTGGCGAGCTCCGCCCAACTGCCGTACGCCCGCGGTATCCCGAACCGGTCGGCGAACGCCTTCGCGGTGGCCGTCGTACGGGAAGCCACCGCGACCACCTCCGCGCCGTCGGTTTCCCGCATCGCGAGCAGGTCCGCGGTGAACGACGACGCGATGCCGCCGGTCGCCAGCACGCCCCACCGCACGGTTTTCTCGCTCATCCCAGCCCCCAGCAAAAATGTCTCGACCACACCGGACGAGCTGAGAGCATAGGTACGGATTCAACGACATGGAGATGCGAATGCCGGAGACAGGCCAGTCCACGCAAGGTCACATATCCGGCGCGGAGGCGGAAACCACAGCTCTTTCCTCCCCCTCCGCGCGTCGCACCAGCCTCCTGGTCACGCTGGTACTCGGCGGTCTCACCGCCCTGCCACCGCTGTCCATGGACATGTACCTGCCCGCCCTGCCCGAGGTCACGAGATCCCTGGGCTCGCCCGCCGCCACCGTGCAGCTCACGCTGACCGCGTGCCTGGCCGGCATGGCGCTGGGGCAGCTGGTCGTCGGCCCGATGAGCGACAGGTTCGGCCGCCGCAGGCCCCTGCTCCTCGGCATGATCGTGTACGTCGTAGCCACCGCGATCTGCGCCTTCGCGCCCTCCACCGAACTTCTGATCGCCTTCCGCCTGCTTCAGGGCCTGGCGGGGGCGGCGGGCATCGTGATCGCCCGAGCGGTCGTGCGTGACCTCTACGACGGCGTCGAGATGGCCCGATTCTTCTCCACCCTCATGCTGATCTCCGGCGTCGCGCCGGTCATCGCACCCGTGATCGGCGGCCAGGTACTCCGCCTCACGGAATGGCGGGGCGTCTTCGTGGTCCTCACCGCCGTCGGCGTCCTCCTCACTCTCGTGGTGTGGAAGTGGCTGCACGAGACGCTGCCGGTGGAGCGGCGGCACGGGGGAGGCGTCGGCGAAGCCCTGCGCACGATGCGCGGCCTGCTCGCGGACCGGGTCTTCACCGGCTACACGCTGACCGGCGGCCTGGCCTTCGCCGCCCTCTTCGCGTACATCGCCGCGTCCCCCTTCGTGGTCCAGGAAATCTACGGCGCGTCCCCCCAGACCTTCAGCCTGCTCTTCGGCATCAACTCGGTCGGCCTGATCACCGTGGGCCAGATCAACGGCAAGCTGCTGGTGGGCCGCATCAGCATGGACAAGGTACTGACCGCGGGCCTGCTCCTCATCGCCCTGGCGTCCCTCGCCCTCCTCCTCATGACCACCGGCGTCTTCGGAGAGGTCGGCCTACTCCCCATCGCGGCGGGCCTCTTCGTTCTGATGTCGTCGATGGGCCTGGCCCTCCCCACCACCAACGCCCTGGCCCTGATGCGCACCCCGCACGCGGCGGGCTCGGCGTCCGCGCTGCTCGGTACGTCGTCGTTCCTGATCGGCGCCATCGCGTCCCCCCTGGTCGGCATCGCGGGCGAGGCGACAGCGGTCCCGATGGCCGTGGTCCAACTGACCTGCGCCCTGGCCTCCCTGACCTGCTTCGCGGCGCTGTGCCGCCCGTGGCAGCGCGCGGCGGCGGTGTGACGTCGACGGCTGGGCTCCGTACCCACGGCCGGGGTGCTGCTCAGGCGGGGACTGGCTCCAGGTCGGCACCGTCAAAGGGCGGATAGCTCTCGGTGTCCATTCGCTCAGCCGCGTCAATGTAGTACGCAAGAGCGTCGCGGGATTGAGCGAGCCTGTCCATCTGATCGTCCAGTCGCCGCAGCCGTGACCGCATGGCGGCCAGCAACTCGGGACATCCGGGCAGCTCCGGGGCCTCTCCCACCGCACAGGGCAGCAGGTACGCGATGTCCTCGGAGGACAAACCGGCACCCAGCAGGTGCCGGATCTGCTTCACCCGCAGTACGGCGTTCTCGTCGTACTCGCGGTAACCGTTGGCGCCGCGGTCTGCCTCCAGCAGGCCATGGGCCTCGTAGTAGCGCAACTGATGGGCGTTGACGCCCGTCCGACGACTCAGTTCCCCGATCAACATCGAAACCTCGCTTGACCTTCACACCGGCATCAACGTTGACGATCCTGTCATGACCAACAAAACCGATACACCCGTGACAGTCATCGGACTCGGACGGATGGGCCAGGCACTTGCCGGTGCGTTCCTGAAAGCCGGGCATCCCACAACCGTGTGGAACCGCACGACCTCCAAGGCCGATCAACTGGTGGCCGAGGGTGCCCAGCTGGCGCCAACGGCTGGCGACGCGCTCCAGGCCGGTTCCCTGACGATCATCTGCGTCACCGACTACCAGGCCATGCAGGAGCTGCTCGGCGCGAGCGATATCGAACTGGACGGCACGACGTTGATCAACCTGACCTCGGGCGACTCGGCCCAGGCCCGCGAAACCGCCCAATGGGCCGAGCAGCGCGGCGCCCATTACCTGGACGGCGCCATCATGGCCATTCCGCCGGCGATCGGGACCGCCGAGGCGGTCATTCTGCACAGCGGGCCGCAGTCGGACTTCGAGGCACACAGGTCAACACTCGACGCGCTCGGCACCGTCACCTACCTCGGCGCGGACCATGGGCTGGCGTCCCTGTACGACGTGGCCGGCCTGGCCATGATGTGGAGCGTCCTGAACGCCTGGCTCCAGGGCACTGCCCTGCTCAGGACGGCCGGTGTTGACGCCGCAACGTACGCGCCGTTCGCGCAGCAGATGGCTGCCGGTGTGGCCGAATGGCTGCCCGGATACGCCAAGCAGATCGACAGCGGCTCCTTCCCGGCCGAGGTGTCGGCCCTGGAGACCGAGGCGCGGACGATGACACACTTGATCGAGGAGAGCGAGGCGGCGGGCGTCAACGCCGAACTGCCGAAGTTGATCAAAGCGATGGCGGACCGCTCGATCGCCGCGGGACACGGTGGGGAGCAGTACCCCGTGCTGATAGAAGAGTTCGGCAAACCCCACGACGACTGACCGAGACAACGTCCGCCCTGGCGTCATCCTGGCCCCACCGTGCCGGTGGAGTTCCTGCTGCACGCCAGGTCCGCGACGCGCCGATCGGGATCTGCTCCCGATCGGCGCGACGGTGACATCGCTTCACGGCGGTCGGGCAAGAGGGCTGGGCCCCCGCGGCATCACGCCGTGTGGTGTGGCAGTACGGGCCCGGCGACTGTGGGGTCCATGGTGGCTCGTCCGGCGGTGCGGAGTGCTGCCTGGACCGTACGACCGGCCGCTCGTCCTCTCACCTCCGGCGGGCGTAAGCGATCAGGTGGGGGCGGTCCTTGCGGTCGGTCCAGGGGAACAGGGCCGTGCCGGCCACCTCCACCGCCGGAACGTGCACGTTCGCCGGGAGTGCCGTGGGGCGTGACGTCGTGAGGTCGGCCTCCACGGGGGTGTGCGTCGCCGTTGTGCCGTACGCGATGCCTGTGTCCGTCGCCACCGTCAGAGACAGCGGCTTCGTGCCGTCCGCCTCCTCGAAGCAGTGCCCCGCCCCCGTCTCCAGGTCGAAGCCGAGGCTCCCGGCCACCACGTACCGCCCCTCCGGCGCGACCGCCGCCCGCGGGTACGTCCCCGGCTCTATGGCCGGCTTCCGGCACTCGGCGTCAGCCAGCGACTTCCCCGTCGTCGCGTCGTGCACCGCCCACACGTCGTAGTCGGCCGCGCCCTCGCTGCCCCGCTTCTTCTTCCACCGGGCGAGAATCCGGCCGTCCACCACCGACGTCGGCACCCCGGAGGCCGGCTCCGTCCCGGCCGGCGCGGTCTTCCGGCTGTGCCAGCCGCCCCGCACCCAGAACTCCCGGCGCCCGCTCACCAGCACCCCCTTCTCCGTCACCGCCCGCACCTGGGTCTCCACCCGGCACTCCCCGCACCCCTTCGGGTAGCGGAGGTCGGCCGGGGCGACGCGGGTCACCAGGCCTGTCGCCGGGTCGACGACCGCGCTGTCCGCGCCACCGTCGCTGACGAGGATGCCGGGGCCGGCCCCGTTCACGCTCGGCACGTCGGCCCAGGGCAGCTCGACCCGCTGCTGCGTGCCGCTCTCGACGTCGTACACGTCGAGCGCCACGATCATGTCGGCGGCCGACAGCGCGTCCTCGCCGACCCTCCCGTACGACCAGGTGACGAAGAATTCGCGGCCGTCCTTGGCCACGGCGAACAGCCGGGGAAAGTGCTCCGGGTCGGACAACGGCTGCCACGGGTCGCCCGCCCACCGCGTCTTCCCGCTCGTCGCGTCGACGGTCCGCAGACGGAAGCGGGTGGCGGACACCCGTTCCAGGTAGCCGACGCGCCCCGCGCTCGCGGCCACCGCGTAGTCCGGCGAGACACCGGTGACCTGCCAGCCCCGCTCATTGGTGTACGCCGAGGGAACGGCCAGCCGCGTCGCGGGCCCGGCCGCCGCGCTCTTCCTCGCGGGTGCGGAGGACCGGGGGGCCTTCCGTCCCCTGTCGGCATCGGCATCGGCGCCGGCGCCCGCGTCGTCGCCACCGCCGCCGCACGTGGCCAGCAGGAGCAGCAGCGCCAGAACGATCACACCGGCCACCAGAGCCACCCGTACGACCCGCTGTCCCATGGTCCCCCCGAGGGTCACGTCAAGGGCGTCAGCGTAGCAACTGCCGCTCGCGCCGGATCAGTTCGGCCACACCCCGCCACCGGCCGCTCCCGCCCGCCACCGGCGGCCTCCGGCGTGCCCCGGAAGTGCCTAAAATTTGAAGGTGAACTCCACCCTCCCCACCGCAGAAGCCCTGCGCAGCGCACTCGCCGGACTTCTCGACGGGCTGCCGCCCAAGCAGGCCGCGCAGGCCGTCGAGCGGCTGATCGCGAACTACCGGGGCACCACCCCCACCGGCGCCCCCGTGCTCCGCGACCGCTCCGACGTCGCCGCGTACGCCGCGTACCGGATGCCCGCGACCTTCGAGGCGGTACGTTCCGCGCTCGCCGCACTGCGTGACGCGGCCCCGGAGTGGATCCCGGCGACGCACACGGACATCGGCGGCGGGACCGGCGCCGCGACCTGGGCCGTGGCGGAGGCGTGGCAGGAGAAGGCGGCCAGTACGGTCGTCGACTGGGCCGAGCCCGCCCTCGCGCTCGGCAGGGAACTGGCCGAAGCCTCCGGTTTCCCCGCCCTGCGCGCCGCGACCTGGCAGCGCTCACGGATCGGATCGGCGCTCCGGATCGAGAGCACTGATCTCGTCACGATCTCGTACGTCCTGAAGGAACTCACCCCAGCCGACCGCGCCACCCTCGTCACCGAGGCCGCCCGCGCCGCCCGGGCCGTCGTGATCGTCGAACCCGGCACCCCCGACGGCTACCTCCGCGTCATCGAGGCCAGGCAGCAACTGATCGACGCCGGCCTGAGCGTCGCCGCCCCCTGCCCGCACAGCGGCGCCTGCCCCATCGAGCGCGGCACCGACTGGTGCCACTTCTCGGCCAGGGTGAGCCGCTCCTCCCTCCACCGCCAGGTCAAGGGCGGTTCGCTGCCGTACGAGGACGAGAAGTTCAGCTACGTCGCCGCCGTCCGTGGCGAAGTGGACGCGGACCCGGCCGCCAACCGCGTGATCCGCAGGCCGCAGATCCGCAAGGGCATGGTCCTGCTGGAACTGTGCGCGAAGCCGGAGGAACTCACCCGCGAAACGGTCACCAAGAAGCGCCACGGCGACCTCTACCGGGCGGCCCGCGACATCGACTGGGGCGACGCCTGGCCGCCGCCGCCCCCGTCGGACACGCCCTAGCCGCGAGGCTCGCCGCGCAGCTCCTGCGTGCAGCACTTCACGCTGCCGCCGCCCTTCAGAAGCTCCCCGAGGTCCATTCCCACCGGTTCGTACCCGCGCGCCCGCAGTGGTGCGAACAGCCCGAGCGCGGTCTGCGGCAGCAGCACGTGCCGCCCGTCGCTCACCGCGTTGAGCCCGAGCGCCGCCGCGTCCGCCTCCTCGGCGATGATCGCGTCGGGGAAGAGCCGGGCGAGGACGGCCCGGCTGCCGGGGGAGAAGGCGCCGGGGTAGTACATGACGTCGTCCGTACGGTCGTCGAGGACGGCCAGCGCCGTGTCCAGGTGGTAGTAGCGCGGGTCGACGAGGTCCAGGCCGATGACCGGGCGGCCGAAGAACTCCTGCGCCTCGTCGTGCGAAAGCGGGCTGGAGCGGAAGCCGCGCCCGGCGAGGATCCACGACGAGGTGACCGCGAAGTCGCCCTCGCCCTCGTTGATGTGCGCGGGCTCGCAGATCTCGGTGAAGCCGTGGGCGCGGAACCACTCCAGGTGCGCCTCGGCCTCCATGGCCCGTTCCGCGTACGCGAACCGGGCGCCGAGCACCCGCCCGTCGACGACGGTGGCGCCGTTCGCGGCGTACACCATGTCGGGCAGACCGGGTCTGGGGGTGAGGAGTTCGACGGTGTGGCCGAGGCTCCGGTAGCGGTCGCGCAGGTCTTCCCACTGGGTCAGGGCCAGCGGCAGGTCGACCGGCTTTCCGGGGTCCATCCAGGGGTTGATGGAGTACGTCACCCTGAAGTGCTCCGGGGGGCACATCAGGTAGCGGCGGGGCGAAGCGTCACGAGGCAATGAGGGCTCCTCACGAGCGGCATGAGGCCTGGGGCATGGGGCGCCTGCGGCCTGGGGGCACAGCGTGTGCGTGACAGCCATGGTCCGCCGAACAGGGCCGTCGCGCAGTGAACCGATCGGGTGGTTCCGTACTGGTCAGCTCGCGTCCACTCGACGAGACGTGCCGTCTCGCCGCACTGGTAGATTGGCCGCATGGCCGAGACCCGAAACCCCAAGCCCGCAGCCAGAACCCCCGACTCCACGCGCCGCAGCGAGCGCTCCCGCCGCGCCATCTACGAAGCGGCGCTCTCCCTCGTCGGCGAGGTGGGCTACACCAGGACGACGATCGAAGGCATCGCCGCCCGCGCCGGCGTGGGCAAGCAGACGATCTACCGCTGGTGGCCCTCGAAGGCCGCCGTCCTGCTCGAAGCCTTCATCGACCTCGGCGAACAGGCAGCGCAGGCGGCGGGCGCCGAGGACGGCGCGTACGAGATCCCGGACACCGGCGACCTGGCGGCCGACCTGAAGGCGGTCCTGCGCGCCACCGTCGACGAACTCCTCGACCCGAAGTACGAAGCCCCCTCCCGCGCCCTCACCGCCGCGGGCATCGTCGACCCCGCCTTGGGCGCCGAGTTCGTGGAGAAGCTGCTCGAACCATCACTCCAGCTTTACGTGAAGCGGCTGCGCGCGGCCCAGGAAGCGGGCGACGTACGCACCGGGATCGACCCGCGCATCGCGCTGGAGCTGCTCGTCGCCCCGCTCGCCCACCGCTGGCTGCTGCGCACCCTCCCGCTCACGCACGAGTACGCCGACGCCGTCGTCGACTACGCACTCGGCGGCCTCGCGCCGCGCTGAGGCCGGCGCGGGACCCCGCATGCCGCTGAGGTGAGTTCGCTCACGGAGTTCGCCGTACGTTCACCGCGAGGCCACTTATCGGGGCAAAGGCGCCAATCGCACCACCGCTGTGGTATCGGCCCGCGTACCCCGGATGGGGACTGCGGCCACCCGAGGCGCAGGATGGTGGCAGCATGGACAGCACAACGCTGAGGTGAGGGGTTGAATGGGCGCCGATTTCGGCCGCTATCGCGGCACAGAGAGCAGGCAGACAGTGGAAAGCAGACTGCCCCAGTGGCTGCGCCGCCGCCCGAAGGCCACCGACGCCGGCGACCTGGCCGAGAGCCGCGAGGCCCTGCTCCTGGCCGCCGCCGCCGCGGGCCTGCCGCTCGCCCCCGCCGCGCACCCCGCGGGATACCGATGTTCGTGCGAACGCGTCGGGTGTCCCACCCCCGCCCGGCATCCCGTCTCGTTCGCCTGGCAGACCCAGTCGACCACCGACGCCGCGCAGATCAAACGCTGGGCCGAGGGCCAGCCGCAGGCCAACTTCATCACCGCCACCGGCATGGTCCACGACGTACTCGACGTACCGCTCGAAGCGGGCCGCAGCGCGCTGGAGCGGCTGCTCGAAGCCGGGGTCGACGTCGGCCCGGTGGCCGAGTTCGGCGCCAGCAACGGCGACGACGCGCGCCTGCTCTTCTTCACCGCCACCCGCGGCACCCCGGACGACGAGGACGAGTGGTGGCCGTGCGAGCTGGACTGCCACCCCGAGACGATGGACGAGCATCCGGGGCTGCGCTGGCACTGCCGGGGCAGCTACGTCCTCGTACCGCCGGCGAAACTTCCCGGCGAGCACGGGGTGAGCTGGGTCCGTGGCCTCGAACACCCGCTGCCCGACCCGCTGACGCTCCTGGAGACGCTGACCGACGCGTGCGCGCGGTACGTCGGCGAGGACGACCCGGACGACCACCACGCGGTGGCCTGGCCGCTGGGCCGCTGAGCAGCCGGGGCAGCTCAGCCGCCGGAGCGGCTGAGACCGCCAGGGGCAGGGGAGCGGTTCACGACCCCTTGGCGGCCGTGAGCCCCTGAATCCGGGCCAGTACGGTCACCTGCGGCTTCCCCTTGCCCGCGCCGGCCCCACCGGACCCGCCCGCGGCCCCGCCCGCCGCGTCCTTCGGCGGCACCAGTACGACCTGGCTGGAGACCCGCTCCTTGGTGAGCTTGGTCTTCGCCGTGCCGGTCATCAGCGCCCGCACGTCGGCGTTGAGGTCCAGCCGGACCCCGTCGGCCACCGTCTGCTGCTCGAACTGGCGGGTGGCGAAGAACACCGTCGCCCCGCCGTCCTCCGTGACCAGCCCCAGCGGCGCGAACATCCCGGTGTCCAGCGCCTGGTCGAGGTACTGGACCGTGCGTCCGACCTGCCGCGCCGTCTTCTGGCGCATCTGGCGTACGGCGGAAGTGTGCGGCCCCGGCGCGAAGTTCTCGGGCTTGCCGTCCTGCATGTACGACGCGTACTGCACGCTCAGATCCTTCGGCGGCACCACGAGTCCGGGCGCGTCCGGCGCCACCGGCTCGGCCCAGCCGTCCTTGTCCTTCTTGAAGGCGGGCATCTCGTCCGGCGTCAGCACCGACAGGTGCGAGACCTCCCACAGCTGGTTGGCCCCGCCGCGTACGAACACCAGCAGCCAGCGCGTGTCGAGCCGCCCGCCGTCCTTGTCGCGGTTGCTGTCGGTGTCCGCGACGAACCACCGGGGCCAGCCGGCCTTCTTGGGGATGGAGTACTTCGCGTCGGTCAGCTCCAGCGGATCGTGGCGCGGATTCCCGTTCGGGCTCTGCGCCTGGCGCGCCTTGAGGCCGGCCTGATTGATCGCGCCGAGCGCACCGGTGACCCGGCCCGCGTCGAGGGCCGGATCGTACGCCTTGTCCGCCTTGTTGTACGCGGCCGTGAAGTCCTTCAGGGCCTGCGCGGCTTCGGACTCCGTCGCCGCCGGTACGACTTCCAGCTCTCCGTGCACCGTCACGCACCCGCTCGCCGTCAGCGACAGCGCCGTCGCGAGCGCCGTTCCCAGCCGCCTCAGCGTGCTCCGCCTGCCCAGCCTGCTCATGCGCTGCCTTCTGTGTCTTCGTGCCCACCGACTTCCGGAACCCTACCGGGGACGGGAAAGGCGCGGGCGTGGGGATCAGCTACAGCAGCCACACCGTGACCTGGACGACGGAGGCGCGGGCTGGTGCTTCAATGCCGGGGTGAACGAACTCGACGTACTCCGCGTCTTCTGCGGCCCCGACGGACGCCACGGCAACACCCTCGGCGTCGTACGCGACGGACGTGCGTACCCCGACGAGGCATCCCGGCAGGCCCTCGCCGCCGAACTCGGCTTCAGCGAGACCGTGTTCGTCGACGACCCCGAGCGAGGCCTCGTCGACATCTACACGCCCGGTCTGCGCCTCCCCTTCGCCGGACACCCCCTGGTCGGCACCGCCTGGCTGCTCGACCTGGAAGTGGTCAACCCACCGGCGGGGGAGGTGTGGGCGCGTGACGACGGCGAGTTCACGTGGATCACGGCGCGCGCCGAGTGGGCCCCGCCGCGCCGCCTCCAGCAGTACGCGTCGGCGGCCGCGGTCGACGCGCTGCCCGCGCCGCCGCCGGGCGAGGGCTGGCTGTACGCGTGGGCCTGGGAGGACGAGGCGGCGGGCAGGGTCCGCGCGCGGGCGTTCCCGCGCCGCGACGACGGGATCAGGGAGGACGAGGCGACCGGCGCCGCTGCGCTGCTGCTCACCGCCGAACTGGGCCGCGCCCTGAACATCACGCAGGGCCGCGGCTCCCAGATCCTGACGGCGCCGGGCCCCGATGCCACGATCGAAGTCGGCGGCCGCGTCCGCTTCGCGCCACACCCGCCGCACGCACCGCAGGGGTTCACGCGCTGAGCGGGAACTCTCCGCCCAGCTCACGGAAGACCGCCCCGTTGAAGTCGAAGGCGCGCTTGCACTCGTCGATGATGCGCTGCTTCTCCAGGTCGTCCGCGTTCACCTGGTCCAGCAGCTCCCGGTAACTCCGCTTGAAGGCGGCCGGGTTGGAGATGTCCTCGAAGACGTAGAAGCGCACCCCGTCGCCCTTGCGCTCGAAACCCCAGGTCCGTTCCGCCTTGTCGCGGATGATCTGGCCGCCGGACAGGTCGCCGAGGTAGCGCGTGTAATGGTGCGCCACGTACCCGGCCGGCCAGTCGCGGGCGCACTCGGCGACGCGGGCTGCATACGCCGCGGTGGCGGGCAGCGGCTCGGCCCCTTGGCGCCAGTCGGCGCCGCGCAGGTGCGCCAGGTCGCGTTCCAGCTCGGCGGTGCGCATCAGCTCGGGCTGGATGAACGGGCCGGCGACCGGGTCGTGCGCGAGCGAGTCGGCGCCGTCCTCCAGCGCCCGGTAGACGAACCAGAGCTGCTCGGTGTAGCGCGCGTACGCGTCGACGGAGAGCCTTCCGCCGAGCAGGTCGCTCATGAACGTGGAGGTCTCCGCCTCGGTGTGCTGTTCGTGCGAGGCGACGCGGATCAGCGTGGAGAAGGGGGTCGCGGCGTCGGTGGCACTGGCGGCTGCTGTGGCGGTGGCGTCCAAGGCGGACCTCCGGGGACCGAGGGGACGGGAAAGGAAGAGCCTGCGGTGGCAGCACGCGCAGCCGCCACCGCCGATCTTCCTGCTTAGGTATGCCTAAGTCAATGAGTTCCCGACGACCTGTCGGTAAAAACGCTACCGCGCTGATCCGTTCACGGCAGCGTGAGAATGTCCGCGCCGGTCTCCGTCACCACCAGCGTGTGCTCGAACTGCGCCGTCCGCTTCCGGTCCTTCGTCACGACCGTCCAGCCGTCTTCCCACATGTCGTACTCGTGCGTACCCAGCGTGAGCATCGGCTCGATGGTGAACGTCATGCCGGGCTGCATCACCGTCGTCGCGTGCGGGCTGTCGTAGTGCGGGATGATCAGCCCGGAGTGGAACGACGAGTTGATGCCGTGCCCGGTGAAGTCCCGCACCACGCCGTAACCGAAGCGCTTGGCGTACGACTCGATGACCCGCCCGATGACGTTGATCTGGCGCCCCGGCCTGACCGCCTTGATGGCGCGGGCCAGCGACTCGCGGGTGCGCTCGACGAGTAGCCGCGACTCCTCGTCGACGTCACCGCACAGGTACGTCGCGTTGTTGTCGCCGTGCACACCGTTGATGTACGCCGTGACGTCGAGGTTCACGATGTCGCCGTCCCGCAGCACCGTGGAGTCCGGGATTCCGTGACAGATGACCTCGTTGACCGAGCTGCACAGCGACTTCGGGTAACCGCGGTAGCCGAGGGTAGACGGGTAGGCACCATGATCGATCATGAAGTCGTGCGCGACGCGGTCCAGCTCGTCGGTGGTCACACCGGGCGCGATGTGCTTGGCGGCCTCCTCCATCGCCTGCGCGGCGATGCGGCCCGCGATGCGCATCCGCTCGATGGTGTCGGAATCCTGGATCTCCGGGCCGGTGTACGGCGTCGGCGCCGGCTTCCCGACGTACTCGGGACGCCGGATATTGCCGGGAACGGAACGGGTGGGAGAGAGCTCCCCTGGTACGAGCAGCGACTGGCCAGACATGCAAGCGAGTGTATCCAGCCGCCATCGGGCAGCATGGCGACAGAGGAAGGAGCCGACGATGGCCCTGTTCAAGAAGCGCACAGCCGGGAAGCCGGGCGAATGGTTCTACTGCCTGGAGCACAAGAAGGTCGAAGAGGGCCCGGAGTGCCCGGCGAAGGACCGTTTCGGCCCCTACGTGACGCGTCAGGAGGCGCAGCACGCGATGGAGACCGCGGCTGAGCGCAACCTCCAGTGGGAGACGGACCCGAAGTGGCACGACAAGGACACGACGCAGCCGGGCGAGGAAGGCACCTGAGAGACCTGCCCCGCCGCTCCTCAAACGCCGGAGGGGCTGAGGATTGCCGCTGCGCGGCATATCCACCCCGTCCGGCGTTTAAGGACACGCCCGGAGGGCGTCCGGGGGGCATCTGGGGGCGTGCCCCCAGTGCGAGAAGGGGCGGCTAGGGGAGCCCCACGCAGCGGACCCACCCCGGCCCCCGCCGCCTCGCACCAAACCTGCACCGGCGCCCGCTGCACCGCGCCGCACCCACCGCGCCCGCCGCCCCGCACCGCACCCGCACCCGCCGCCCCGCCCGGCGCCCGCACCGCACCCGCCGCCCCGCACCCGCGCCGCCGCCTACCACCGCCCCCTACCACCGCCGCCCCCAACCCACCACCGTCTCCCACGACCGCCCCTACCACCGCCCCGGCGGCGGGGCCGTGAGCTGGTCGGCGAGGCGGGAGAGGCGGTCTCGGAAGCGCCGCCGTCCTCTCGGCGCCGGCAGGCTGTTCTCCCCCGCCGCCGCACTGACCAGGTGCTGCACGGTATCCAGATCCACCTCCCCGTCCACCGGCACGGACAACGCCTCGTGCGCCAGCCCCCGGATCTCCCGGTCCCCTCCGTCCAGCGACAGCACCGTCGCCCCGGCCCGCCGCGCGTCGTGCACCCGCTCCAGCAGCCCCGCCTCCGGCTGCTCCGGCGCCACGACGAGCAGCGTCTCGCCCCGGCCCGCCGCCTCGATCCTCCCCAGGCCCACCGACAGGTGCGCCGGTTCCCCGGGCCGCACCCGGTGGCGTACGAGCGTGGGGTTCAGTTCCGGGAGCCCGGACCACGCCGCCTCGTCCACGAGATGCGCGGCCAGGTGCCACGGCTCGTACACCTCGGTCCCCACCAGCAGCAGCCCGCCGCCCTGCGGTACGACGGAGGACCGCAGCGCCCCGGCGAACCGCCGCGTGGCCGGCAACCACTCGGTCCCGTCGAGGACTTCGCGCAGCAGGGCGACACGTACGGCATCCATGCGCTCGCATCCTGCCGCACCTCGCCGCCGGCTGCCCGCGAATGCCTCCGCCTCACCCGTACGAGCGTGCTACCTGCAAGTAGGGTCGGCCCATGACTTCCACTGACAACAGCACCGGCAGCGCCCAGCAGCCGGCCGCCGAGCCGGCCAGGGCAGCCAAGGACCCCTGGGACCTCCCTGACGTGTCCGGCCTGGTCGTCGGCGTGCTCGGCGGGACCGGCGACCAGGGGCGCGGGCTCGCGTACCGCCTGGCCAGGGCCGGCCAGAAGGTGATCATCGGCTCGCGCGCCGCCGAGCGGGCGCGGAGCGCCGCCGGCGAACTCGGCCTCGGCGTCGAAGGCGCGGACAACGCGGAGTGCGCGCGCCGCAGCGACATCGTGATCGTCGCCGTGCCGTGGGACGGCCACGCCAAGACGCTCGAAGCGCTGCGCGAGGAGCTGAGCGGCAAGCTCGTCGTCGACTGCGTCAACCCTCTCGGCTTCGACAAGAAGGGTGCGTACGCCCTGAAGCCCGAGGAGGGCAGCGCCGCCGAGCAGGCCGCCGCCCTGCTGCCGGACTCGCGCGTGACCGCCGCCTTCCACCACCTGTCGGCCGTCCTCCTCCAGGACGAGGCGATCGAGGAGATCGACACCGATGTGATGGTGCTGGGCGAGGCCCGCGCCGACACCGACATCGTGCAGGCCCTGGCGGCCCGTATCCCCGGCATGCGCGGCGTCTTCGCCGGCCGGCTGCGCAACGCCCACCAGGTGGAGTCCCTGGTCGCCAACCTGATCTCGGTGAACCGCCGCTACAAGGCGCACGCGGGCCTGCGCGTGACCGACGTGTAGGAGCTACGTCCCGGAGCTGTCGGGGCATGGTGGACACTGGACTGGAAGCATTCCGCACCCGGACAGGAGCCGCCCCCCATGCCCCGCCTCGCTCTGTACGCCCTCCTCGTCTGCGTCCTCGCCGTGGCCGCGGCGGTGGTGTCCTTCGTCCAGGGCAGCTGGCTCGGGGTCGTCTGGATCCTGCTGGCCGCAGTCGCCTCCAACATGGCCTGGTACTACGTCCGCAAGGCGAAGGCCGGCCGCGGGACCCCCGTCACGGGCTGACCGGCGCCCCGGTCTCCGGCTCGCCCTCCCAGAACTGGTAGAACTCCCGGCCCGTCCGCCAGTCGTCGACCCCCAGCCCCCGCAGCACGGCGTCGACCGCGTCGAAGAAGAGCCCCCCGACCTCGGGGATCCACAGCACGGCGAAGACCAGCAGCAGCCCGAAGGGTGCGAGCGGCTCGACCTGGCGGCGGATCCGGTACGACAGCCAGGGCTCGATCACGCCGTATCCGTCCAGTCCCGGCACCGGCAGGAAGTTCAGGATCGCGGCCGTGACCTGGAGCAGTGCGAGGAACCCGAGCGCGTAACGGAACGGATCCGGGACGCCGTCCAGCGCGTCCAGCCAGAACGGCGCGGTGCACACGAGCGCGAACAGCACATTGGTCAGCGGCCCCGCCGCCGAGATGAGGCTGTGCTTCCAGCGGCCCTGGATGCGCCCCCGTTCGATGAAGACCGCGCCGCCCGGCAGGCCGATGCCGCCCATGATCACGAAGAGCACGGGCAGCACGATGCTGAGCAGCGCATGAGTGTATTTAAGAGGATTCAGGGTCAAATACCCCTTCGCGCCCACCGAGATGTCGCCGCTGTGAAGTGCGGTGCGGGCGTGCGCGTACTCGTGCAGACACAGCGAGACGATCCACGCGGACGTGACGAAGAGGAAGACGGCGAACCCCGTACTCGCCGAGAACTCGGTCCACACCGCCCAGCCGGAGACCGCCATGACGGAGACGATCCCGAGGAAGACGGGACTGATCCGCCGGTCGCGGCGGGTGAGGGCGGTGGTCATGGGCGGGTCTCCAAAGGTGGCGGCAGGCCGGACAGCAGGACTGCCTACCCAGCGGGACTACAAAAACGTCTCGCGCGGCAACGGTAGTTCCGGCGAAGCTGCATTCATGACGCTGTGGCGAATCATGTACGAAAGCTGGCAGATGGAGTGCTGCGGCGAGCCGTTCTCGGTCGGCGACGAAGTGCGCTGGCCGCTGGCGCTGCATGAACCGGACGAGGTCACGGCCCACGCGTCGTGGGAGGACACCTACAGCGAGCTGGAGCCGGCGGGCGACGGGCTGGTGAGCGGCCCCGGCGTCACCGCTCTCTACGCCGGGGAGCCGCTCAGCCGCCCGGTCGTCGGACTCCTCGCCGTCGAGACGCACGGACCGCAGCCGGACGACGTCCCCGAGACCGTCGGTACGGTCCGCTCCATCCAGGTCGTCACCGAGGGGTACGCCGAGACGCACGCGGGGTCGCGTTCGTACGAGCCGGTGGCGGGAGAACGGTGGCTGCGGATGACCGGAACCTGCCCGAAATGGTTCAGCGACGAGACGCTGCCGGACCGCGGGGGCCGGGGCTACCGGCGCGTCGAGACGGGGGCTCTGGTGGAGTTGGAGACGCCCGGCGGTCCGGTGTCCGCGCGTCCCGGACAATAGGCCCGTGCGCTACCGCATCCTCGGACCCACGCAAGCACTCCGCGACGACGGCACGCCGATCGCCGTCGGCGGGGCACGGCTGCGTGCCGTGCTGACGGTGCTGGCGCTGCGACCGGGGCGTACGGTCACGGTCGGCGCCCTCACCGACGAGGTGTGGAACGGCGAGCCGCCCGCCGACGCCACAGGCGCGCTCCAGGCCCTGGTCGGCCGCCTGCGCCGGGCCCTGGGCCACGCCGCGATCGCCTCCGCGGACGGCGGCTACCGGCTGTGCGCCGACCCGGACGACGTGGACCTGTACCGCTTCGAGCGACTGGCGGGGGAGGGCGCGCGGGCCCTGAACGACGGCGATCCGGGCAAGTCGGCGGAACTGCTGGAGGAGGCGCTGGGCCTGTGGCACGGGCCGGTCCTGGCCGGCCTCCCGGACCGTACGGCTCAAGCGGCCCGCTGGGAGACCCGCCGCCTCGCTGCCCGCCACACCCGCCTGGCCGCCCTCCTGGCCCTGGGCCGGGCGGAGGAGACCCTGCCGGAGCTCGCCGCCCTCTGCGGCGACCACCCGCTCGACGAACACCTCCAGTCGCTGCGCCTGCGCGCCCTGCGCGACACGGGCCGTACGGCGCAGGCGTTGGCGGCGTACGAAGAAATCCGCCGCGACCTGGCGTCCCGCCTGGGCACGGACCCGTCCCCCCAACTCCGCGCCCTCCACACCGAACTGATCACCCTGCCCAACACCTCCGCTCCCGCCCCATGGCACACCCCCACCCCGGCCTCACCTGCGACGCTGCCGGGTGGGGACGTGCCGGGGCGCTCCCCGCAGGGCGTTGAACGCAACCCCCGCGAACGAACCAATGCAGTACCCGAACGTTCGACGCCCGAGGAGACGCCCCGGCGCGGCACCGCCCCCAACGCCCCCGCACCCGCACCCCCGGCTTCACCTGCGACGCTGCCGGGTGGGGACGTGTCGGGGCGAACCACCGCCCCCAACGCCCCCGCAACCGCACCCCCGGCGCCCGAAAAGCCCCTGCCGCACGGAAACCTGCGGGCCCGCTTGACCTCCTTCGTCGGGCGTGAGGCCGACATCGCCGCCATCACCGCCGACCTCGGGCGGTCCCGTCTAGTCACCCTGCTCGGCCCGGGCGGCTCCGGGAAGACGCGGCTGTCGCAGGAGGCCGCCGAGGCGGCCAACGGCGCCTGGCAGGAGGGCGTCTGGCTCGCCGAGCTCGCCCCCGTCGACGACCCCGACACCGTTCCCGAAGCCGTACTCGTCGCGCTGGGTGCCCGCGAGACCGTGCTGCGCGGCGCCGGCGCCGAGGAACTGCGCGCCGCGGACCGGCACGGCGACGACCCGCTCCTGCGCCTCGTCGAGCACTGCGCCCGCCGCCGGATGCTGATCCTGCTGGACAACTGCGAGCACGTCATCGACGCCGCCGCCCGCCTCACCGAGGAACTCCTGGCCCGCTGCCCCGGCGTGACCGTACTCGCCACCAGCCGCGAACCGCTCGGCGTCCCCGGCGAGACCGTCCGCCCCGTGGAACCGCTGCCCGCCCCCATGGCGCTGCGCCTCCTGGCCGAACGCGGCGCCGCCGCGAAACCCGGCTTCCGTATCGACGACGACCCGGCCGCCGCCGCCGAGATCTGCCGGCGCCTCGACGGCCTGCCCCTCGCCATCGAACTGGCCGCCGCCCGGCTCCGGATGCTCACCCCGCGCCAGATCGCGGACCGCCTCGACGACCGGTTCCGGCTCCTGACCGGCGGCAGCCGCACCGTACTGCCGAGACAGCAGACGCTGCGCGCGGTCGTCGACTGGTCGTGGGACCTGCTGGACGAGGCGGAGCGGGCGGCCCTGCGCGCCCTGTCCGTCTTCGCGGGCGGCTGCGACCTGGCCGCCGCGGAAGCGGTGTGCGGCCCCGACGCACTGGACCTGCTCGGCTCGCTCATCGACAAGTCACTGGTAGTGGCGGCCCCTTCGGGCAACAAAACGGCCCCTTCGGGCAACGGAACGGCCCCTTCGGGCAACCGCACCATGCGCTACCGCCTCCTGGAGACCGTCGCGGAGTACGCCGCCGAACGCCTCGACGAGGCAGGCGACCGCCCCACCGCCGAGCGCCGCCACCTCGTCCACTTCCGCGAGCTCGTCCGCCGCGCCGAACCCCTGCTGCGCGGCCGCGAACAGCTCGCCTGCTTCAGCCTCCTGGAGGCCGAGTACGAGAACCTGCGCACCGCCCTGCGCCGCGCCGTCGCCGCCCGCGACGAGCACGAGGCACTCTGCCTCGTCCACTCGCTCGCCTGGTACTGGACGATCCGGGGCCTGCGCGGCGACGCCCGCCACTGGTCCCGAGCCGCCGCCGAACTCGGCCCCGACCCCTTCGCCGAGCCGGCCCCACCCGCTCCCGCCCTGCACGAGCGGTGTACGGACACTCCGCCGCCCATGGCGCCGGAACTGCTGCTGGAGGCCAGGCGAGGGGCGTGGCTCATCCACCTGGCGAGCATGAACCACGAGCTCGACGTGTGGACCGGCGACGAGGCGACGGCATGGCTGCGCCGCATAGTCGACGTCTACCGGCCCGGCCTGCCGCAGACCTGCCGCATGCCGGGCAACCTCTGGGTCTACGCGGTCATGCTCACCGGCAGCTCCGGGCAGCTGCAGGAGGTCGTCAACCGAACCGTCGACGCCTGCCGGGAGTACGGCTACACCTGGGAGCTCGCCATGGCCCTCCAGGTGCGGGCCAACATCCTCGCCAACCGGAGCGACTGGGGCGGCGATGCCGGCCGCGACGCCGACGAGAGCCTGGAGATCTTCACCCGGCTCGGTGACGCCTGGGGCAGGGCCGAGGCCCTGGCCGCCCGCGCCGAGGCGCGCGAGCGCACAGGTCAATTCGCGCTGGCCGCCGAGGACTTCCGCGCTGCGATCGGCCAAGCGGACCTGCTCGGCGCCCAGACCCAGGTGGCGTTGCTGCGGGCACGGCTCGCCGGCGTACTGCTGGAGACCGGGGACGGTGAGGAGGCCGAGGCGATGCTGCGCGCGATCCTGGCCGAGGTCGAACAGCACGGTCACGAGTCGGAGCCCGCAGCCCGCATGTTCCTGTCGATGCGGCTCGGCCGCACAGGGCGTACGGACGAGGGGCGAGAGCAACTGGAGCTGATGCGCGAGTCCTTCAACCGCTCCAACCTCGCGCTTTTCGCAGGCTTCGTGCTCGGCCTCCTCGCCTGGATGGACAACCTGGACGGCCGGTACGAGGAGGCCCTCGGGCACGCCCGCGAGGCGTTGGAGAGTTCACGCGAGCCGCTGTCCCGCATCGTCGCCCCGCAGATGCCCGCGATCCACCTGATGACGGTGGCCGGTGCCCTGGCAGGGCTGGGCGGCCCCGGCCGTGCCCGCGACGCGGCGCGGCTGCTCGGCGCGTACGAGGCGCTGCTCCCGTCCGGCCACTTTTTGGCGACCCAGGAGCGCGAGGCGAGTGCGGCCGCCGAGGTGGCGGCCCGCGCCGCGCTGGGCGACGCCGCGTACGAGACGGCGTACGCCGAGGGCGGCGGCCTCACCCTGGATGAGGCCGCCGCCCTCGCCCGCCGATGACGAGCCCGGCGCACCTGAGAAACGCCAGCAAGCACTGACAACGTAACCCAACCTAACCTAACGTAACGTCAGGTTTTCTTACGGAACTTCGAGATCGCCAACGGCGCCGTCACCAGCGTGATGGCCGCCGCCCACGCCAGCACCATCCACACATCGCGCGCGACGGGCCCGCCGATGAACAGTCCGCGCGCCGCGTCGGCGAGGCTCGACAGGGGGTTGTAGTCGGTGAAGGTCCGCAGCCAGCCCGGCATCGTCGAGGGCGGGGTGAAGATCGAGGACCCGAACTGCAACGGCATCAGCACGAGCATCGCCATCCCCTGCACGGCCTGCGCCGTCTTCACCGACAGCCCGATCAGGATGAAGATCCACATCAGCGATGCGCCGAAGAGCAGCGAGAGCCCGACGGCCCCCAGCACGTGCAGCGGCGACGTGTCGACCGACATCCCCAGGACGAAGCCCACCGCCAGCAGGATCGCGAAGGCGACCATCATCCGGCCGACCTCGACGACGATCTTCGCTATGAGGACGGAGGACCGGGCGATCGGCATCGTACGGAACCGGTCCATGACCCCCTTCTGGAAGTCCTCGTTGATGCCGGTGCCGACGGCCATGGAGACGTTCAGTCCCATCATCGCCATCAGACCGGGGACCAGATAGCTGACGTACTCGTCCTGCTTGCCGTTGCCCGCGACCGCGCCGCCGAAGACGAAGACGAAGAGCAGGGTGAAGACGATCGGCATCAGCAGGACGTCGAACATCGACTGCGGATCCTGCTTGATCTGGAGGGTGTTGCGGCGGGCGAGCGCGCCGATGTGCCGCAGATTGGCCCGCAGCCCGATCCGGCCCTCGCCGCCGTGGGCCTTCACGGGCGCCGGCGCCGGTGTCTGTCCCGTGGCCGCCGGTGTCACTGTCGCCGCGCTCATGCCGCGACCTCCTCGCGCTGGTGGTCCGCTGCCGACTCGACGGTCCCGGCCGCCGCGTCGCTCGTCTTCTCGCCCGTGATGGCCAGGAACACCTCGTCCAGGCTGGGCAGATGGGTCCCTATGTGCGCGATGCCGAAGCCGCGCGCACCCAACAGTCCGACCACAGCGGTCAGTTGCTCGTCGCTCAGGATCGGTACGTACAACAGCCCTTCGCCGGCGTCGACCTTCGAGCCGGCGATGCCGTCGAGGCCCGCCTCGCGCAGCGCCCGCGCCATGGCGGGCAGCAACGCCGGGTCGGTCGGACGGACCTCCAGGGTGCGGCCGCCGACCTTCGCCTTGAGCTCGTCGACCTTGCCGCCCGCGATGACCCGGCCGCGGTCGATGACCGTCAGTTCGCTCGCTAGCTGCTCGGCCTCCTCCATGTACTGGGTGGTGAGCAGGACGGTGACCCCCTCGCCCACCATCCGCTTCACCTCGTCCCACACTTCATTGCGGGTACGGGGATCGAGACCGGTCGTCGGCTCGTCCAGGTAGAGCACGGCGGGCTGCCCGATCATCGACGCCGCCAGGTCCAGGCGCCGCCGCATGCCGCCGGAGTACTGCATCACGGGCTTCTTCGCGGCCTCGGTGAGCGAGAACCGCTCCAGCAGCTCGTCGGCCCGCCGCCGCGCGTCCTTGCGGGACAGATCGAGCAGCCGCCCGATCATGTAGAGGTTCTCCCAGCCGGCGAGCTTCTCGTCGACCGAGGCGTACTGCCCGGTCAGGCCTATGGTGCGGCGCAACTGCCGGGGCTGCTTCACCACGTCGTACCCGGCCACCACGGCCGTGCCGGCATCCGGCTGGACCAGGGTGGACAGGCAGCGCACGAGAGTGGTCTTGCCGGCGCCGTTGGGCCCGAGGACACCGAGCACGGTGCCTTCCCGTACGTCCAGGTCCACGCCGTCCAGTGCCTTGGTCTCGCCGTAGTGCTTGACCAGTCCCCTTACCTCGACGGCGTTGGCCGCGCCGCCTGTGGGGTTCTTGTCGAATCGCGTCATGCCGACCATGAGAGCAGCCGCCACTGACAACGCACCGACAGAACGCCGACAGAACGCCGACAGCCCGCCGATGGGGGATGTCGGCGGGCTGTCTGTGGTGCGGCAGTGGCTTCGTTCCGGACTGGCAGTGGCTTTGGTCCGGACTGACGGACTACCGGACTGACGGACTAGTGGAAGGTGTGCTCCTCCTGCGGGAACGTTCCGCCGACGACGTCGCCGGCGAACGCCTTCGCCGCGTCCCCGAGGGTCTGCCGCAGGTTCGCGTACTGCTTGGTGAAGCGCGGCACCTTACCGCCCGTCAGACCCGCCATGTCGGTCCAGACGAGGACCTGCGCGTCCGTGTCGGGCCCCGCGCCGATGCCGACGGTCGGAATGTGCAGCGAGCGCGTCACCTCGGCGGCCAGCTCGGCCGGTACGAGTTCCAGCACGACCGCGAAGGCGCCCGCGTCCTGCGCCGCCTTCGCGTCCCGCAGCAGCTGGTGCGCGGCCTCGTCGCTGCGCCCCTGGACCCGGTAGCCCATGGTGTTGACGGACTGCGGCGTAAGGCCCAGGTGAGACATGACCGGAATGCCGGCCTTCACCAGCAGCTCGGTCTGGGCGTGCGAGCGCTCGCCGCCCTCCAGCTTCACCGCGCCCACGCCCGCGTCCTTGATCAGCCGGGTCGCGTTGCGCAGGGCCTGCACCGGGCCTTCCTGGTACGAGCCGAAGGGCAGGTCGCCGACGATGAGGGCGCGCCTGGTGCCCCGTACGACAGCGGCGGAGAGCAGCGTCATCTCGTCCATCGTGACGGGCACGGTGGTCTCGTAACCGAGGTGACAGTTGCCCATCGAGTCGCCGACGAGCATGACCGGAATCCCGGCCTCGTCAAAAACAGACGCGGTCATCGCGTCGTACGCGGTGAGCATGGGCCACTTCTCGCCCCGCTCCTTGGCGGCGGCGATGTCGTGGACGGTGATGCGGCGAGTGCCCTTGCCGCCGTACAGCGCCTTGCTGCTGTCGGCGGATGTCTTCTGGGCAGCCTGAAGCGTCATGACCAACGGCTCCTTCGAAATCTCGAGGCGCCCTGACGGCGTCCCCGGACCACGTCCATGGTGGCATCCCGGCGGTACCCACGGGAAGTGGGGACCCGCACCCGCGCGCAGGCACTGGCTGGTTTGTGCGCGTTTCGTCACAGGGTTCGGATGGCGCCCGCGAACCGGAACCCGTCGCGCCACCCTGTCGTCCTCGTGGCAGTACGGCCGTCGTGTTGCGGCGGCGGGGAAAGACACCGGCCATCCCCTAGGGTCAGACGGGGGGCAGGGCGGTGTGCACGGCAAGGCAGTCAGTGAGGGCAGCGGAATGGCGCAGGCGTACATGACGGACACGGGGCACGGCAGCTCAGGGCATGAGCGTCCCGGATCCCGGTTCCGGCGCCACCTCGGGAGCCTGCGTCACGATCGCGGGATCTGGCGGCGCGGCATCATCCTCGGCGTGTGTGCGGTCCTGCTCACACTGCTGATGGTCTTCCACGCGGAGATCCCCAACAAGGTCGGCAACCTCGGCAGCCTCACCGAAACCTTCCTGCCCTGGCTGGGCGTGGGCATCCTGCTGCTGCTGGCCGGCGCCGTGCTGCGGCGCTCGGCGACCGCGCTCGTCGCGCTGCTGCTGCCGGCCATGGTCTGGCTCAATCTCTTCGGCGGCCTGCTCACCGACAAGACGTCCCCCGGTGGCAACCTCACGGTCGCCACGCACAACGTCAACGCCGAAAACCCCGACCCCGAGGCAACGGCCCGCGAACTGGCCGATTCCGGTGCGGATGTCGTGGCGCTTCAGGAGCTGAAGGCGAGCGAGGTGCCGGCGTACGAGCGGGCGCTGTCCGACACGTACAAGTACCACTCGGTGCAGGGCACGGTCGGCCTGTGGAGCAAGTACCCCATGACGGACACGCGGCCCGTGGACATCAAGATGGGCTGGACCCGGGCTATGCGCTCGACGGTGACGACCCCGGAGGGCCAGGTCGCCTTCTACACTGCCCACCTCCCGTCGGTACGGGTCAAGGTCAACGCCGGCTTCACGGCCGGGCAGCGTGACGAAAGCGCCGACGCGCTGGGTGAGGCGATCGCCCGCGAGCCCGTCGGCAAGGTGGCCCTCCTCGGCGACCTGAACGGCACCATGAACGACCGGGCCCTGAACGCCGTCACCTCGCAGATGCGGTCCACGCAGGGTGCGGCGGGCGACGGCTTCGGCTTCAGCTGGCCCGCGTCGTTCCCGATGGCGCGGATCGACCAGATCATGGTGAAGGGGATCAAGCCGATGTCGTCGTGGGCGCTGCCGGAGACGGGCAGCGATCACCTTCCGATCGCGGCGCGGGTCGAGCTCTGACGGCCGCGGCCCGGCGCACACCCGGCCGCACGCCTCTCGCAACCCGGCGTTTACGCCGGGGAACATTTCGCCTGAGAGACTTTGTTCAGTACGGGAACGTACTCGCCCACGCCCCCTGCCACTGAAAAGGTTTTTCATGCCCAGGCCGCCCCGGCCCGTAGCTCTGTTCGCCCTCGCCGTCAGTGCCTTCGGCATCGGCACCACCGAGTTCGTGATGATGGTCCTGCTGCCCGATGTCGCGGACGACCTGGGCACCTCGGTGCCCACCGCCGGCCACCTCGTGTCGGCGTACGCCATCGGCGTGGTGATCGGCGCCCCGCTGCTCACCGCGCTCGGCTCGCGCATCCCGCGCAAGCGCATGCTGCTCCTGCTCATGGCCCTCTTCACGGTCGGCAACCTCGCCTCCGCCCTGGCCCCCGGTTTCGGCTGGCTGGTCGCGGGCCGGGTGCTCGCCGGGCTGCCACACGGGGCGTTCTTCGGGGTCGGCGCGGTGGTCGCGGCGCGGCTGGTCGCGGACGGGCGGCAGGCGCGGGCCGTCGCGACGATGTTCCTGGGCCTTACGGTCGCCAACATCGTCGGCGTACCGGCGGCGACGCTGCTCGGACAGCACCTCGGCTGGCGCGCGACGTTCCTGGTGGTGGCGGCGATCGGGCTGGTCGCCATGGCGGCGCTGGCCCGTCTGGTTCCGTACGTCCCGCTCGACGCGCGGCAGAGCGTACGCCGCGAACTGCGCACGCTCGGCAACCGTCAGGTACTGCTCGGGCTGCTTACGGCGGTCTTCGGCTTCGCCGGCGTCTTCGCGGTGTACTCCTACCTGGCCTCGATGACGACCGAGGTCATGGGCTTCGGCGAGTCCTCGGTGACGCTGGTCCTGGCCCTGTTCGGCATCGGCATGACGCTGGGCGCGCTGGCGGCGGGCCCGCTGACCGACCGCGCCCTGCGCCCCACGCTCTACGGCTCACTGGCCGTGCTCGCTGTCGTTCTGCTGGCGTTCAACTACACCGCGCATGTGCGGTGGGCGGCGCTGGCCACTGTGGTGGTGCTGGGTGCGGTCGGCTTCATGACCACGACGCCGCTTCAGATGCTGGTCATGAACAAGGCCAAGGAGGCGCCCACGCTGGCGTCGGCCTCCAACCACTCCGCGTTCAACCTCGCCAACGCGGGCGGCGCGTGGCTCGGCGGCATGGCGATCACGGCGGGCTGGGGCTGGATGTCTCCGACGCTGGTCGGCGCGGTGCTGGCGGCGGCAGGCCTCGCGATCGCGGTGACGGCGGGCCTCCTGGACCGGACGCCGGCGTCGTCCCGCTCCCGCGTGGTCGCCTCCGGCGCGGGAGCTCCGGAACGGGAGCGCGACACGGTGGCGTGACGGGGGCCTTTTCCCCACCCCGCCCCTTCCCGAACTGTGGCTCCGCCCCAGGCCCCGGTCCTCAAGCGCCGGACGGGCTGGATGCAGCCGGGGGTGCCGCCGGGGCTCCGCCCCGGACCCCGCTCCTCAAACGCCGGAGGGGCTGGAGGTGCCGGGAGCGGGGGAAGTGCCCGATGAGCGTGCTGCCGGGGCTCCGCCCGGGACCCGCTCCTCAAGCGCCGGAGGGGCTGGAGGTGCCGGGCAGGGGGGAGTTCTGCGGCCCTGGCCGCAGAACTCGGTCCGCCCTGGCGGCAACCAGTCAGCCCGCGCTGCGGTAACCATTCAGCCCGTCCGGCGTTTGAGGACACGCCCGTGGGGTGTCCGGGGGGCCTGGAGGGCTTGCCCCCGCGCGGCGGAGTCGCACATGTCACGGCCGGGAAGGGGCGGGGCGGGTCGGGGAACGCTCGCCGCAGGCGGCCCGCACCCCGCTCGCCCCCGGCGTCAGCCGAACTCGCGCCACCGGTTGGTGATCGGCAGCCGGCGGTCCTTGCCGAAGCCCTTCGCGGAGATCTTCGTGCCCGGCGGGTACTGCCGCCGCTTGTACTCCGCCGTGTCCACCATCCGCAGCGTCTTCGCGACCAGCGCCCGGTCGAAACCGGCGGCGACGATCGACTCCAGGCCCTGGTCCTTGTCGACGTACAGCTCCAGGATCCGGTCCAGGACGTCGTAGTCCGGCAGCGAGTCGGTGTCCACCTGCCCCGGCCGCAGCTCCGCGCTCGGCGGCTTGGAGATCGAGCTCTCCGGGATCGGCGGCGTCTGGCCCCGCTCCTCGGCCGCCTTGTTCCGCCACTTGGCGAGCGCGAAGATCCACGTCTTGTAGACGTCCTTGATCGGCCCGTACGCACCGACCGAGTCGCCGTACAGGGTCGAGTACCCCACCGCCAGCTCGGACTTGTTGCCCGGCGCGAGCACGATCTGGCCCTCCTGGTTGGAAATGGCCATCAGCGTCGTGCCGCGCAGCCGCGACTGCAGGTTCTCCTCGGCGAGCCCGGTCAGGCCGAGCGAGTCCATGTACGCGTCGAACATCGGCTCGATCGCGACGGTCCGGTAGTTCAGCCCGGTACGCCGTGCCAGCTCCGCCGCGTCGCCCTTGGAGTGGTCCGAGGAGTACTTCGACGGCATGGACACGCCGTACACGTTCTGCGCACCCAGCGCGTCGCACGCGATCGCGGCCACGAGCGCCGAGTCGATGCCCCCGGAGAGCCCGATCAGGACCTTGCTGAAACCATTCTTGGCGGCGTACGCGCGAAGTCCCACGACCAGGGCCGAGTACACCTCCTCCTCGTCCTCCAGGCGCTCCGCGTAACCGCCCGTCAGCTCGGGCTCGTACGCCGGCACCGGCTCCTCCGAGAGGATCACGCGGTCGATGTGGAGGCCGTCGTCGACGATTCCGGCCGGAGCTTCCCCGCTCGGCGCCGCTGCCGGCAGGTCCAGGTCGAGCAGCATGCTGCCCTCCGAGAACTGGGGGGCGCGCGCGATGACTTCGCCGTCCTTGTCGCAGACGATCGAGTCGCCGTCGTAGACCAGTTCGTCCTGGCCGCCGATCATCGCGACGTACGCCGTCGTGCAGCCCGCCTCCTGGGCGCGCTTGCGGACCAGTTCCAGCCGGCTGTCGTCTTTGTGGACCTCGTACGGCGAGGCGTTGATGGAGAGGAGCAAGCCCGCCCCGGCGGACCGGGTGGCCGGCACGCGGCCGCCGTCCTGCCAGAGGTCCTCGCAGATGGCGAGGGCGACATCGACGCCGTGCACCCGGATGACGGGCATCGAGTCGCCCGGCACGAAGTACCGGAATTCGTCGAAAACGCCGTAATTCGGGAGGTGGTGCTTGGCGAAGGACAGCGCGACCTTGCCGCGGTGCAGCACGGCGGCGGCGTCCTGCGGGGACCCGGCCGGCTGGCCGTAGCGCGGCTGGGCCTTCTCGCAGCGGTCGAGATAGCCGACGACGACCGGGATCTCCCCGAAGCCCTCCTTTTCGAGGCGCACCGCGAGCGCGCGCACGGCGTCGCGGGAGGCCTCGACGAAGGACGACCGCAGCGCGAGGTCCTCGACGGGGTAACCGGTCAGCGCCATCTCGGGGAACGCCACGAGGTGGGCGCCCTGCTCGGCGGCGTGCCGGGTCCAGTGGACGATCGATTCGGCGTTGCCGGCGAGGTCGCCGACGGTCGAGTCGATCTGATTCAGAGCGAGGCGTAGTTGAGGCACGCGCCCCAGTCTAATCGTCTGTCTGACGCGATGCCCTGGGGGATCCGGCACCGGCCGCCCGGATCACGTGGCCGCCCGGATCACTTGGCCGGATCACTTGGCCGGGCGGATCCAGATGGTGTCGTCGTACTCCATCAGGTCCGGGCTGAACTCGACCCGTATCCGGTCGGCCGCGTCGGGCGGCAGGGAGTAGGCGTACTTCCCGACGGACCGCTTGCCGGGCAGGAGGTTGCCGGTAAGGACCTTCTGGCGGCCGCTGCCGTCGATCAGCAGCTCCGCGTCGGCCCCGTCGGCGTCGCGGACGTTCGGCAGGCCCGTCTTGAAATCGACCGCCTTTTTGCCGTCGTTGACGGCGATGACCGTCACCTGGAGCGCTTTGTTGCCTTTCGCGTGCCCCATGGCGAAGTCGTCCGGCACGAACGGCTCCGGCTCGGAGATCGTGATCTTCAAGCCGTTCTCGTACGTGTACGTCTCGCCGAAGGTCAGGTTCCTGGCCTCCTCCGCCGCGGCCGACGCCGAGGCCTGCGCCGACGCGGACGCCTCCGCCGACGCCTCCGCGGCCTCCATCGCCTCGTTCTCCTCCCGGATGTAGTCGGCGAACACCGTGACCCTCGAGACGGTGAACACTCCGCCGCCGACGGCGAGCAGGAGACCGACGACGCCGAGGACCATGCCGGTGAGTGCCATGCCCCTGTTGGTCGCCATGCCCTTGCGTACGTGGCCGAGCCCGACGATGCCGAAGATCAGCGCCAGCAGGGCGGGCAGCCAGGACATCCAGAACAGGAACACCATGAGGCCGAGGACGACACCGGATATGCCGAGCACCAGGGCCGTGACACCCATGCCGTTACGGGGCTGCGCCGGCGGAGGCGGGGGCGCCTGGAAGCCGGTCGGAGGCGAGCCCCAGGGGCTCTGGTCGGCGGGCGGGGCGGGCAGGGTCATCCGACGTCCTTCAGGCGTGGCGAACGAGAGTTCGACGAGATTAGCAGCGAGGCTTGTCGGGCTCATTGCCTCTGTCCGGGGCAGGTCCCGCGACAGATCCCGTGGCAGGCCCCACGGCGCGTCCCCGAGCCACCGGTACCGGCCCATCCCGGTCGCCGCCGGGCCGTAATTCCGAAGTAACGTTCATCTCACTATGCCCACTGCGTCCCTCCGCGGCACCCGGCCCATCGCCGTCCTCCTCGCGCTCGGCGCCACCGTGTACACCGCCTGGGTACTCGAAGCGGTCCTGGCGACCGGCCTCGACCCCCTGCGCACGTACGTCAGCGAACTGGCCGCAGCCGACCAGCCGTTCGGCGGCCTCTTCCGGGTCACCGACCTCGTCGCGGGTCTGCTGATCCTCGCGGGCGCGCTCTGGGTCTGCGTCAGGTACCGCCCGCGCGGCCTGTGGGACGTCACCGGCTGGGCGGCCCTCGCCGTCTTCGGCGCCGCGACCGCCGCCGACTCCCGGCTGCCGCTGAGCTGCGCGCCGACCGCGGACGCGGGCTGCGCGGTCCGCGAGGCGGCCGGGTTCGTCCCGGCCACCCATGCGGCGCACGCGTGGAGCAGCAGCATCGCGTCGACCGCGGCGGTCGTCGCCGTCGTGGCACTCACCGTCGCGGCCCGCCGCCACGGCCGCCCCTCACCCCTCGCCCGTTCGGGGCCGGCCCTCGCGGCGGCCGAACTGGCGGCCACCGTCTGGACCCTGTCGTCCATCGCCGCCTTCGAGGCCGGAAACGGCCTGTGGCTTCTGGGCGCCGGACAGCGGCTCCAGGTCCTCTTCGCGGCGGTCTGGCTCGTCGTGCTCGCGTGGTCGATCGCACGCGAGAAGCTGTACGAGTGACCTCGACGGGGAGTTTCATCAGGATCGGCGGTACGGCGCACCACGTGGTCGTCGAAGGCAGCGGCCCGGTGTGCGTGCTGAGCGCCGGCCTCGGCATGAGCTGGTTCGACTGGGACCCCGTAGTGCCGCTGCTCGCACCCTTTCGCACGGTCGTACGGTTCGACCGCCCCGGCCACGGCCTGAGCGCCCCCGCCCCCACCGCCACGCCCCCCACCGCCGCCGGCGAAGCGCACCGCATCGCCGCGATCCTCGACGCGCTGTCCCTGGACGGCGAAGGTGATCACCGCCCGGCCACCGTCGTCGGACACTCCGTCGCGGGGTTCCACGCGGAGGCGTTCGCCCGCCTGTATCCGGCCCGTACGGCCTCCGTCGTGCTCCTCGACTCCAGCGTCGAGGAGCACGCCCGCAGGCCCGCCGCCCCCGCCCTGCGCACCGCGCTGACGCGAGTCCTCGGCACGGCGCTGAGTGCCGCCGGGGCCCCGGCGGCACTCGGGCCGCTCGCGCGCCGCGCGGTGGTGCGGGCCGGCAGCGCGGACCCGGCGGGCAGCGGCGGCGACCCGGCCCCGGCCGCGCTCGTACGCCGCTGCTACCGCACCTCCCGCGTCCTGCGCGGGGCGCTCCGGGAGAACACCCACTACCGCGCGGTCGCCGCCGGACTCCTCGCCCTGCGCGACCGCTTCCCGCTGCCCGACGGCGTCCCGGTCACGGTCCTCGCGGCGTACGACGGCAGAGGCGGACGCGGTTCGACACGCTGGCTGGAGCGTCAGCGCGGCCTCGCGAGCAGCCTCGGCGCCCGCTTCGAAGTCGCCGAGCCCTGCGGCCACTTGGTGATGCTGGACCGCCCGGACGCGGTGGTCCGGGCGGTCCTGGCGGCCGGACGGGCGGCCCCGGTCAGGGACGGGGCGCCGCGCCCCGCGCCTTGAGCAGGTCGGCCATCAGCGCCAGCTCCGACTCCTGGGCGTCGACCATGCCCTGGGCCAGCGACCGCTCCGTGCCGACTTCGCAGCGGTCGGCGCAGCCCCGGGCCATCGTGACGCCGCCCTTGTGGTGGTCGGTCATCAGCTGGAGGTAGAGGATCTCCGCCTGCTTGCCGTCCGCCTCGCGGAGCTTCGCCAGCTCGGCCCTGGTCGCCATGCCGGGCATGAGCGACCCGTCACGCACCTCGTGCGCCCCGTGCGACCCGTGCCCGCCCTGCTCCGGGCCGCCCTTGGCCATCCAGGCCATCGGCTCGTCCGAGGAGACCTTCGGCAGACCCCACAGGTCCAGCCAGCCGAGCATCATGCCCCGCTGGTTCGCCTGCGTGTTGGCGATGTCGTACGCCAGCCTGCGCACCTCTTCGTCCTTCGTGCGGTCGCGCACGATGAACGACATCTCCACCGCCTGCTGGTGATGCACCGACATGTCCCGTGCGAAGCCCGCGTCCGCGGAATCCTCGCCAGGCGTACGGGCCGCAGCGGAACCGCCACTGCCACCGCCCTCGTTCCCGTTCCCGGCGGCGACCGTGACAGCCCCCGCCGCGAAGAGCATTGCCAGCACCACTGCGGTGACGGCTGCCCAGTACGTACGGGTCATCACTGAGCCATTCCACCCGTGCACGCCGCACCGGGCTCGGGCGTCTGCGGCCCCTGCACGTACTTCGTGAAGAACTGGTCGACCCGCGGGTCCGTGGCGCTGTCCACGGTCACCTGCTTGCCCCACGCGCTGAGCATGAGCGCACCGGCCTGGTCCTTGACCGGGCTCATCAGCGAATACGGGGTCTTGCCGACCTTCTCGGCGAGCTTCTTGACGTCGGCGTCGGACGCCTTGTCGTTGTACGTCACCCACACCGCGCCGTGCTCCAGCGAGTGCACCGCGTTGACCTTGGGGATTTCCTTCTTGTAGACGTCCCCCTCGCAGTTCATCCAGACCTGCGAGTGGTCGCCGCCCACCGGCGGCGTCATCGGGTAGGAGACGTCCTTGGTCACGTGGTTGCGCCCGAGCTTCTTGGCGTCCCAGGACTTCTCGCTCTTCACGGGCGCTTTGGCCTGGGCGACCTTCTGTTCCTTCTTCTCCGACTCCTGGAGGAAGACGTACGAGCCGAATCCGACCAGGCCGGCCACGACGACCGCGCTGACGCTGATCGTGATGATCCGGTTTCTGCGCTCGCGCGACTGCTCGGCGCGGCGCATCTCCTCTATTCGGGCCTTGCGCGACGCGTTGGCGGTCTTGTTGGAAGCCATGGTGTAAGTCCTTCGCCTGCTGAGAGGGGGGTGGGGAAAAGCGGAGAGTCCCGGCTGCGGGCGGCCCGGCTACGTCCGCATCACCTGAAGGACATGGCGCCCCGGCGCACGGGGAAGCGCCCCGGCGGCGCGCGCCGGATCAGCGCCGGCGGGGGGTGCGGAGTACTGCGGCTCGGCGGTCACCGGCGTGGCCGGCGGCGGCGCGGTGAGCACGGCGGGGGACAGGTGCGGGAAGGCGCCGCAGTGCTGGGAGTCGTACGGGCAGATGTACGCGGGCCCGTGCTGCGCGGGAGCGGCGGCCGGCGCGGCGGCGACGGGCCCGTGCTCCTCGCGGGGCTCGGAACCGGCACCCAGACAGAAGAAGAGCGCGGCGAGCAGCGTCGCCACGGCGCTCAGCAGCGCCGTGGGACGTGTGGTGCGCCCAGTGCGCCCGGTGCGGGATTGCCGCCGTCCCCCCATGGGCGGAAATCGTAGTGTGCGGCGGCGCTCCGTACGCCCTGCGGGCCGCATCCGTCGCATCCGGTGGGGCGGATGTTTTGTGCCCCGGCGATCGGCAACCCGTCCGTCATGGTGCAAATCGGATACACGATGATGACTGAGCAGGCCGGTCCCCGCGACCTCGTCGACCATGTGGTCGCCGCGGAGAGGGCCGGCTTCGACTTCTCCGTGACCTCGGACCACTACTTCCCGTGGCTGGTTGAACAGGGGCACGCCCCGTACGCGTGGAGCGTCCTCGGCGCGGCGGCCCAGGCAACCTCCCGCATCCCCCTGATGACGTACGTGACCTGCCCGACCGTTCGCTACCACCCCGCCGTCGTCGCCCAGAAGGCCGCGACCACGCAGTTGCTCGCCGAGGGCCGGTTCCGGCTCGGCCTCGGCTCCGGCGAGAACCTCAACGAGCACGTCGTCGGTGCGGGCTGGCCTGCCGCACACGTCCGCCTGGAGATGCTGGAGGAGGCCGTGGAGATCATCCGCGCGCTGTTCGCCGGCGGCGACGTGAGCCACCACGGCACGCACTACGACGTCGAGAACGCCCGGCTCTGGGACCTGCCCGACCGGCTTCCGCCGATCGGCATCGCCGTCTCCGGCGAGCGGTCCTGCGAGCTCGCGGGCCGCCTCGGCGACCTGGTCATCGCCACCGAACCCAAGAGCGAACTCCTGGACGCCTTCGACCGCCACGGCGGCAACGGAAAGCCGCGGATCGGGCAGTTGCCCGTCTGCTTCGACACCGACCGGGACGCGGCGGTCCAGCGGGCACACGAGCAGTTCCGCTGGTTCGGCGGCGGCTGGAAGGTCAACGCCGAGCTGCCCGGGCCCGCCGGATTCGCGGGGGCCACCCAGTTCGTACGGCCCGAGGACGTCGCCGACTCCATTCCGTGCGGCTCGGACGTCGAGACGTTCGTCGAGGCGGTACGGCCGTACGCCGAGGCGGGCTTCACGGAGATCGCCCTGGTGCAGGTCGGCGGCGAGCACCAGCTGCCGTTCATCGACTGGGCGGAGAAGGAGCTGCTGCCCGCGCTGCGCGAACTCTGAACCGGCGCCCGGCGGCCGCCCCCGAAGTCCCCGGCGGCCGCCCCTCCGGGTCAGCGCGGAGCGAACCTGTGGGCCAGCGTGAAGGAGTGCCCGGCCGGATCGGAGTACACGCGTTCGTCGCGCGGTCCGCTGTTGTTCTTCGTGTCCACGGGCCGCGCGCCGAGGCTCACGGCCTCGCGCTCCGCCTCGTCCATATCGCCGCGCTCCACCAGAATGCGCAGGTGGGCCTGTTGCGAGTCGTCCGGACGCGGCCAGCTGGGCGGCGCGTAACCGTGGTCCCTTCGTACCGCCAGAAAGACGCCCTGCCCGCCCAAGACCTCGACGAAGTCCGGGTTGGTCCCCACCCGGACCTCCGCGTCGAGCAGGCCGGCGTAGAACTCCGCCAGCACCTCGGGTTCGGCGCAGTCCAGGACCAGAACGCTCTGTTTCGCGACAGTCATGTGCTCTCCCCAGTATCCGCAGCGGGCCGGACGGCCCATGAATCGCGTACCCAGCGGGTGCGACGGCACACGGACCGTCACGGAGCGCGCCCGGCCGATGGCATGAGCCGATGGCATTACGGCCGGGGGAGCGGGTACACGCTGCTCGCCGTCTCCGGTCGCGCTCGCGATCCCGGCGGGTGAGCCTGGGGATCGGCGACGACGAGAGAAAGAAGCCTCACAGTGAACAGCACGGAACACCCCGGCACGCAGGTCCTGGTGGAACTCACGGGCAGCTCCAAGGAGGACGCCAACGCCGTCTTCGGCGCGCTGTGCACCGCCTTCGAGTCGGACCGCAAGGCCGACGAGGAACTGCACAACGGCATGAACGGTCGCCCGATGGTGTGGAGTGCGACGTACGACGTGTTCGAGGTCCGGGAGCAGGCCGCTCCGGCACGCCTTTCGGCGCCCGTGACCGTCACGCTCCAGGGCGGCTACCGCGCGGTGGACCGGGTACGTGAGCAGCTCCAGTCGGCCTTCGCGGTGCGCGAGGAGGGTTCGGCCTCCGGCGACCAGGAGAAGGAGCTCCAGCTGCGCCTGGAGAGCGGGCCCGGGACATCGCCATGACGGACGGGGGCGGGACGGGCGAGCAACCGGAGACCGACCTGCGCCGGGGCCGCCACGAGACCGAGGAAGAGCGGGCGGACCGGCTCTGGGTGGAGCTGCTCCAGGAAGTGCGGGTCGCGCAGACCGGCGTACAGATCCTCTTCGGCTTCCTGCTGACCGTCGTCTTCCAGCCGCGTTTCACCGATCTGTCCCCGACCGACAAGGACATCTACGTCGTCACGGTCGTGCTGGGGGCGGCGACGGTGGGCGCGCTCGTCGGCCCCGTGTCCTTCCACCGCCTGGTCACCGGACGCCGGATCAAGCCGCAGACCGTCCTGTGGGCGTCGAGGCTGACCGTCGTCGGACTGGTGCTGATGCTCGGCACGATGGCGTCCGCGCTGCTGCTGATCCTGCGCGTGGCGATGCATGACGCCACCGCGCTGTGGCTGGTCGGCGGCCTGGTGCTGTGGGTTGTCCTGTGCTGGTTCGTGCTGCCCGTCTGGGCCCGGTACGCCAGTGCGGGCAGGCACTGACCGAAGCCAATCCCTGCCCGCACCTGGTACGAATCCTGCCGTGCTGCCGTGCTTACGCGGCGCCGCCGCGGCTGCTGCCCGCGCTGTTGCCGCTGCTGCCGCCGTAGGACCGGCGGCGCGCCTGCGCCGGAGCGCTGCGGCGCCCGCGCTGCGAGGACGCGCTGCGCGCCGGGCGCTCCCTGACCGGCGACGAGATGGTGACGGGCACGCCCGAGGGCGCCTGCGCACCGGTGATGCGGGTCAGCTCGGCGTCGCCGGAGCGGACCTGGGCCGTCTGCGGGGTGATGCCCGCGGCCTGCATCAGGCGGGACATCTCGCGGCGCTGGTTGGGCTGCACCAGGGTGACGACGCTGCCGGACTCGCCCGCGCGAGCGGTACGGCCGCCGCGGTGCAGGTAGTCCTTGTGGTCGGTCGGCGGGTCGACGTTGACGACGAGGTCGAGGTTGTCGACGTGGATGCCGCGGGCGGCGACGTTGGTCGCCACCAGCACGGTCACGTGGCCGCTCTTGAACTGGTCGAGCGTGCGCGTGCGCTGCGGCTGCGACTTCCCGCCGTGCAGCGCGGCCGCCCGTACACCACTGGCCAGCAGGTCCCGGGTCAGCCGGTCGACCGCGTGCTTGGTGTCCAGGAACATGATCACCTTGCCGTCGCGGGCGGCAATCTCGGTGGCCGTGGCCTGCTTGTCGGCGGGGTGGACGTGCAGCAGGTGGTGCTCCATCGTCGTCACCGCGCCCTGCGCGGCGTCGACCGAGTGCACCACCGGGTCGGTCAGGTAGTTGCGTACCAGCTTGTCTACATTGCGGTCCAGGGTGGCCGAGAACAGCATCGTCTGGCCCTCGGGCGCGACCTGCTGGAGCAGCTCGGTGACCTGCGGCATGAAGCCCATGTCGGTCATCTGGTCGGCCTCGTCCAGCACCGTGATCTTCACCTGGTCCAGGCGGCAGTCACGGCGGTCGATGAGGTCCTTCAGCCGGCCCGGAGTCGCCACGACGACCTCGGCGCCGGTGCGCAGCGCGCCGGCCTGGCGGCCGATCGACATACCGCCGACGACCGTGGCGACGCGCAGCCGCACGGCGCGGGCGTACGGCGTGAGGGCGTCGGTGACCTGCTGGGCCAGCTCACGGGTCGGTACGAGCACCAGGGCCAGCGGCTGACGCGGCTCGGCGCGCTTTCCGGCCGTCCTGGCCAGCAGCGCGAGCCCGAAGGCGAGGGTCTTGCCGGAGCCGGTGCGTCCGCGGCCCAGGACATCGCGGCCGGTCAGCGTGTTCGGCAGGGTGGCGGCCTGGATCGGGAACGGCGTGGTCACGCCCTGCGCGGTGAGCGCCGCCAGCAGGGGCGCGGGCATGTCCAGCTCGTCGAAGGCCTCGACCGCGGGCAGCGCCGGCGTGACGCTGACCGGAAGGGCGAATTCACCCTGCGGCGCGGAGGAGCGGCGCTGGGGGGAGCGGCCGGAGGAGCCGGAGGAGCGGTTGGGCGCCGCGGGGCGGAAGCGCTCGCCGCGGTCGCTGGTGCGGCCGGCGTAGTTGCCGCCGGCGCGGGTACGGGAAAATCGTTCACGGTCGTTCGAACGTGCTGCGCGGTTCATCTGAACCCTCCTCGATGGGCACGTATCGAGGAATTCCGGGCAGCAGTGACCGAGTGAGTGACTGCCGCAAGAAATCGCAAGAACGAGCCGGTAATTAAAAAGCCGAAATGAAGCCGGTGAAAAGGTTTGAATCTCTTTTGGCCGGGAGCTTCGAAGTGGCTGCAGTGCCGCACAAAGAAAGTGCGGACGTGGCGGGGCGACGAGAATCGTGGCCGACCGCTCATGAGTCGGTCGCGCGATAGGGGCGACCGAGTCGGGGCAACGATTCAAAGCAACGAGACGGGGCCCGCACCCTCAGGTGCGGGCCCCGACCGTGTAGTACGCGTCAGCGTCAGGCGGGAACGATGTTCTCGGCCTGCGGGCCCTTCTGGCCCTGCGTGACGTCGAAGGTCACCTTCTGGCCTTCCTGAAGCTCACGGAAGCCCTGGGTGGCGATGTTGGAGTAGTGGGCGAAGACGTCAGCGCCGCCACCCTCCTGCTCGATGAAGCCGAAACCCTTTTCGGCGTTGAACCACTTCACGGTGCCAGAAGCCATGTCATTCTCCTTTGGAGCAGTGCCGGAGGCCGCCCTGTGCGGACTCCGAGTCGCGTTGCCGCGATGATTGCCCCGTCCGGAACAAAGCACCGGAAATACGAAAGTGCGCCCGCAACAGGTGAGTCGCGGGAGCACTTGAAGTTTGGGAACCACAACTGCAACTGAGATCAACAGTAGCACGGTGCGGCGGACGCGCCAGAGGTCTTTCGTCACATCCGCCGTCGCGCCATAAACCCTCCATGCACGCCGCTTTAAATTCTGCAGTTGCCGCACTAGGTATTTTGCTCGCGCAGTTGCTCGTTCATGCGCAGGGCGTCTTCCAACTGGTCCTCGAGGATGACGATCCGGCAGGCGGCGTCGATGGGGGTGCCCTGGTCGACCAGTTCGCGGGCCCGGGCGGCGACACGCAGCTGATACCGGGAGTAACGCCGGTGGCCGCCCTCGGAGCGCAGCGGCGTGATCAGCCGCGCCTCGCCGATGGCCCGCAGGAACGCGGGGGTGGTGCCGATCATCTCGGCAGCCCGGCCCATGGTGTAGGCGGGGAAGTCGTCGTCGTCGAAGCGGTCGGCCTTGGTGGTCCGATGGGTTTGGGCGGTCACTTGCACCATCTTCTGTAGCGCTCGGGGCGGACACTACGAGTGTGGCATGTCTGCTCCGGCCGTGGCAGATTTTCCTCCGCCGGCGCCCCAGCATGGGGCAGTCCCGGCGTGCCGTGGGCACTATGGGGGAAGCGGGCGGGGTAGCGCACACGGGCGTTCACCCGCACGGCGCCGGATGTAGATCCCAGGGGCCGCAATGTGTTGGAAACCGTGTGGTGGGATGCTCGGGTGCCCCGACGTGCGCCCGAGGCGTGGGAGCAGGCGGCTTGACCAGCAAGGATGGGTAGGAAGACCAGATGGATAAGCAGCAGGAATTTGTGCTCCGTACGCTGGAGGAGCGCGACATCCGGTTCGTACGCCTGTGGTTCACCGACGTACTCGGCTTCCTGAAGTCGGTCGCGGTGGCCCCGGCCGAGCTTGAGCAGGCGTTCGACGAGGGCATCGGCTTCGACGGCTCCGCGATCGAGGGCTTCGCCCGCGTATACGAGTCGGACATGATCGCCAAGCCGGACCCGGCGACCTTCCAGATCCTTCCGTGGCGGGCCGAGGCCCCCGGCACGGCCCGGATGTTCTGCGACATCCTGATGCCGGACGGCTCGCCGTCCTTCGCGGATCCCCGGTACGTACTGAAGCGCATCCTCGCCAAGACCTCGGACCTCGGCTTCACCTTCTACACGCACCCCGAGATCGAGTTCTTCCTGCTGAAGAACAAGCCCCTCGACGGCACCCGGCCGACGCCGGCCGACAACTCGGGCTACTTCGACCACACCCCGCAGAACGTCGGCATGGACTTCCGCCGCCAGGCGATCACCATGCTCGAATCCATGGGGATCTCGGTCGAGTTCAGCCACCACGAGGGTGCCCCCGGCCAGCAGGAGATCGACCTCCGTTACGCCGACGCGCTCTCGACGGCCGACAACATCATGACGTTCCGCCTGGTCATGAAGCAGGTGGCCCTCGAACAGGGCGTACAGGCCACCTTCATGCCGAAACCCTTCTCCGAGTTCCCCGGCTCCGGCATGCACACCCACCTCTCCCTCTTCGAGGGCGACCGCAACGCGTTCTACGAGTCGGGCTCGGAGTACCAGCTCTCCAAGGTCGGCCGCTCCTTCATCGCGGGCCTGCTCAAGCACGCCGCGGAGATCTCCGCCGTCACCAACCAGTGGGTCAACTCGTACAAGCGCATCTGGGGCGGCTCCACGCGCACGGCCGGCTCCGGCGGCGAGGCGCCCTCGTACATCTGCTGGGGCCACAACAACCGCTCCGCGCTGATCCGCGTCCCCATGTACAAGCCGGGCAAGACCGGCTCGGCGCGCGTCGAGGTCCGCTCGATCGACTCGGGCGCGAACCCGTACCTGACGTACGCCGTCCTGCTCGCCGCCGGCCTCAAGGGCATCGAGGAGGGCTACGAGCTCCCGCCGGGCGCCGACGACGACGTCTGGGCCCTGTCCGACGCCGAGCGCCGCGCGATGGGCATCGAACCGCTCCCGCAGAACCTCGGCGAGGCCATCGCCCTGATGGAGCGCAGCGAACTGGTCGCCGAGACGCTGGGCGAGCACGTCTTCGACTTCTTCCTGCGCAACAAGAAGCAGGAGTGGGAGGAGTACCGCTCCGAGGTCACCGCCTTCGAGCTGCGGAAGAACCTGCCGGTGCTGTAGGTCTGCAGGTGAGGATGACGGGAGAGGCCCGCGGTCGGTGACCGTGGGCCTCTCGGCGCAACGCCTCCCCTGGGTTTACAGGGCCAGCGTGTGCAGGTGGCGTGGTTCGAGTACCTCGGCGCCGTAAGCGTGGACAGTGGCGCGCAGGGCGGTGATGGCGTCCTTGCCGATGCTGTCGGGCAGGTTGGGGGAGAGGAGCGGCGTGAGCATGTCGTCGTGGTGGCTCGGTACGACTACGGGCGGTCTGCCGAGCACCTCCATGGCCCGTTCCACGTAGCGGTGCACCGCGGCGTGGCCGCTGACGCCGAGCACCAGTACGTCGGGGCGGGCGCCTTCGAGCTCCCGGTCGGCGAGGTTCGCGGTACCGCTGAGGAACATCACCCGCAGCCGGTCGCCCACGGTGACCTGGTAGGCCAGTGTCCCGCCCTCGCGCATGTCGCCCAACGTGCGGACGTGGCGCGGTGGATCCGTCAGTGTGCCCGGTGCGAAGAAGCCGTGATCGCCGTACTGGCTGTGCAGACTGCGGAATACCTCAACGGTGTACGCCGGCGGCTGAGCGGTCGGACCCGCCGGGAACCGCAGCACTTCACCGCCGCCGACCACGAGGCATTCGTCCACGCGTTTGCTCTGCGTACCCATGGCGCGCAGCAGGTGCCAGCTCGTCTCCCCGCACAGCGTGCGGATCGATTTGCCGCGCCACTGACGGCGGTTGAGCAGGTGCGGGACATCGAGCAAGTGGTCGAAATGCCCGTGCGTGACGAGCATCAGCTCCGGCGCTTCGGGGAGGTGGCGACCGACGATTGTCTCGATGGTCGAACTGTCCGGCTCCAGCCGCCTGTCCGGGTCGATGGCGCTGCCGCCAGGCACCCGGTATTCCTGGCGGGAGAGATAGGGGTCGACCAGGATGCGGCGTCCGTCGAAAGCCAGCTCCCAGCCCGCTACGCCCAGCCAGCGCAGCGAGACGTCGCTGCCTGCGCGTCGCTGCCGTGCCGGCTCGCCCGTTGCGGCGGACGCCGTGCCCGTACCCACTCCAAGGGCCATGCCGGCAGCCGCTCCCGCCATCGCACCCCGCAGTAATCCGCGTCGTCCGACTCCGTCACCGGTTTCGCATGCACCACACATGAAGCCTCAGTTCGTTGATCGTAAGGATTGTCTGATCAAGGACGCGGCGACCGAGCCCCGCGGTTGCCGGGCGTGACCGGGCAAAAGCCGGTGCGGTCGGAGCGGTGGCGGTGGGAGGGTGCGTGGATGAATCGATCGCTGATGTCACGGCTGGCCCATGCCACGCATCCCGTCGCCGCCCCGCTCGACGACGAGTCCGTACACCGGCTGCTCGGGCGGGCCGTGGTCCGGGGGGACGAGCGGCTGCTCGATCTGGGGTGCGGGCAGGCCGAATGGCTCGTACGGGCACTGGAGGCGCATCCGGAGGCGACGGCCGTGGGGGTCGACGTATCGAAGGACGCTCTGGCGGAGGCACGGAAACAGGCCGAGGCCCGCGGGGTCGGAGAGCGGCTGGTGCTGCATGAGGAGGATGCCGGGGCGTTCGCGTCCGGGCGGGGTTTCGACGTGGTGATGAGCGTGGGGGCCACGCATGCCTTCGGCGGGCTGATGGGCACGCTTGCCGCAGCCCGCCCGCATCTCGCGCCGGGCGGGAGGGTGCTCGTCGGTGACGCGTACTGGGAGGCGGAGCCCGGCGCCGAGGCGCGGCGGACGCTCGGTGAGTACGCGGACCTGGCGACCACCGTGGACCGGGTGGTCGCGGACGGCTGGACGCCGGTGTTCGGGCACTGCAGCAGCCGTCAGGAGCTGGACGACTACGAGTGGCACTGGACGGGGGCTCTCGCCGAATGGGCCCTGGACCATCCCGGCGATCCCGCCGGCCAGGAGGCTCTCGCGGCGGCGGGCCGGCATCGGTCCGAGTGGCTGCACGGCTATCGAGACTGCTTCGGCTTTCTCACGTTGGTGCTGCGGCCCACCACCCCGTAGCGGGTACGACGCCGGTTTCCCGGTCCTGGTACGGCGGTCCTGGTACGGCGGTCCTGGTACGGCACTCACCCGAGTGGGACCATTTGAGTGAACGCCCGATCAACCCCATCAAGGGGGCGAGATGTCAGCGATCAAGGAAACCATCGACATAGCGCGCCGCCCCGAAGACGTCTTCTCCTACGTGACCGACCCTGCCCACCTTCCCGAATGGCAGGCGAGCGCGGTGTCGGTGCGCCAGGTGGACGACGCGCCTCTGGCCGTGGGCTCGCGCGTTGTGGTGACCCGGAGGGTCGGTCGTCGGGAAATCCCGATGACCATGCAGGTCGACGAGCTGGAAGCCCCGCGGAGCTGGCACATGCACGGTATCGACGGCCCCGTCCGAGGGGATGTGACCGGCACGATCGAGCCGCTCGGTGACGGTGAGCGCTCGCGCCTGACCCTGTCCCTCGACTTCGAGGCGCACGGGATCGGGAAGCTGCTCGTTCCGCTCGTCGTCCGTCCGAATGTGCGCAAGGAAATGCCGCGGAACGAGGAGCGGCTGAAGGCCCTCCTTGAGGGGAGCGCGACCTGAGCAGTTGTCCGGATCAGCTCCGGGTCAGCTGAAGAGCCAGCGGGTCTGGCTGTAGACGCCCTTGCCGAAGCCGAAAGCCGCGACGGGCGCGACACGGAACACCACCGCCCGGTCACCCTCGTGGGAGAACGCCCCGTCGCGTACGTCGAAGTGCCAGTCCGCGCCGTACTTCGCCTCGTACGCCGCGGCCAGGCGCCGCAGCCGTGACTCGTCCCTCTCCCACACCGCTTTTCCTTCGACCACCAGGTCGAAGCCCTCGCGCAGGGTGTTGGCGCCGGTGGTGAGGGCGACGTGCGGGTTGGTGGCGAGGTTCTTCGCCTTGCGTTCCGCCGGGCCCGTACAGAAGTGCAGGGCTTCGTCCTGCCAGACGGCCAGCAGCGGGGTGACGTGCGGGCGGCCGTCCGGGCGTACGGTCGTCAGCCAGAACAGCTCGGCCTGTTCGAGGCGCGTCACCGCTTCCGACCAGGGAGTGGGGCTGGCGTTCTCGTCGCTGTAGCGGCCGTCCAGATCGGTCCGCGGTTCCGGAGTGTGCTGGTCCATGTCCCGGTGGTCGTCCATGGTGGTTGCCTCTCGCTCGCGGTCTGTCTTTCCTCCATTACCTCTCAGGAAGACAGACCGTGAGCGGGAGCGAAACTCAGCGGCACCCCGGCGGCACCCCGGCGGCCTCAGTGGACGTCCGGCGCCGGCCTGCTCGTGACCGGGGCCGGGCCCACCGGCTGCCAGGCGGAGGCGTCGCTTCCGGTCCAGTAGAGGCGGCCGTCCAGCGCCACCGCCGCGACGGAGGTGTTGCCCGCCGTGTCCGTGGTGGACGCGGGAGCGCCCCCGAAGAGGAAGTTGCCACGGTTCCAGCGCGGTACGCCGGCCCGTCCCGGCGGGAGGACGGCGGTGCCGAGCAGGCCCGAGCCGTCGCGCGCCGCCAGCAGCCCGCCGGTGGCGCTCACCGGGCCGAAGCCCGCCCGGCCGCCGAGGTCGGTGACCGCGTCCGTCGGCGCCGCGGCGGTCACCGCGCCCGCCGATGCCCCCGCGGTGAAGCGGACGGCGAGGACCGTGCCGGAGCCGGGCTTGCGGAAGTACAGGCGTACGCCATCACCGTCCGGACGGACCGTCGGGGGCACCGGCGTCGCGGGCAGGGCGGCGGGAACGGGGCCGCGCAAGGGGGCGCCGGGCGAGTCCTGGGTCCAGACGACGGTAGACGTGAGGGTCTGCGCGAAGACGTAACCGCGGCCCTGGCTGTCGACGGCCGCCGCCGGGTCGCCGAACACCTGCTGACCGCCGAGCGCCCGCCACGGGGCCCAGCTCCCGTCGGGGAGCTGCGTACGGGAGCTGAGTGCGTGGCCGCCGTCACGCAGGTAGACCGTCGCGCGGCCCTCGCGGTCCACCGTCACCGCCGGGGCGCTGATGTCCAGGGATTCGGGCGCGTGGCGGGAGTGCGGCATGCCGAGGGACTGCCAGGGGCCGAAGGGGCCGCCCACGGAGCTCTGTACGGCGGTGACGACGTCCCTGCGGTAGCCGACCGGACCCTCGAACGACGTGCGGGTGCCGAAGAGGGCTATGCGGCCGTCGGGCAGCTTCTCGGAGGTGATGCCGCTGTCCAGGCCGGTCCCGCCGAGCAGGGTCGGACCGGTCCACGCGGGCTCCGGCGCCGATCGGGCGCCGGGCCGGGACCCGGGCCGCGAGCCGTCCTTCGTGCCCGGCTCCCGGTGCCAGACCGCGAGGCGCGTGTCCAGTACGGAGAACGCCCACAGCTCGCCCTCGCGCGCGCCGCTCTGGAGCCACGAGGTGCTGTTGTTGCGCGAGTGGCGTATGCCGTACACCCAGCCGGGGCCCGTGGGCCGTCCCGCGACCTTGCGGTCGCCGCAGCCGGCCTCCGCGTCGCAGTAGTTGTCGGGGTAGTCGGTCCAGGCGTACGTCTTCAGCGTGTCCAGCTTCTCCCGCACCGCCTCCGGGCCCAGGACGTGCGGGAGGCTGCCGTTGAGGTAGCCGAGGTAGTTCTGGACGGTGAAGTGCGGGTGTTTGCCCGTCTTGCCGTACTCGGTGAGCGCCAGTTGGGCGAACCGGGCGCCGTACATGTGGTCCTGGTGGTCCGGGAGTATGTGCGGCGTGGACTCGCGCCCGTTCGTCGGGTCGAGCATCCGTACGAACGTCGGCTGGAAGCGCTTCAGCAGCCCGGTGATCGTCTGGACGACCTGGTCCCTGGTGTACGAGAAGGTCTCCGCGACCGGCGTACCGGACGACAGCTCCGACTCCAGGGTCCGCACCTGGCCGTCCCACAGGCCGTGCAGGCTGTGCGGCCGGTTCGCGGCGCTGGCCCCCGCCTCGTGGAGCTGTATCCAGACCAGGCTGACCTCGGGACGCGCCTTCAGCGTGTTCAGCTCCGCCCAGCCGCCGCCGTCGGTACGGATCGCGGAGCGCTGCCAGGGGCTGGTGCGGTCGCCGGTGGCCATCTCGGCGTACGCGGCACGTATGCCGTTCTGCCGGGCCTCGGCGTACCGCTCCTTGTCGGGGGCGGGCAGGGGGACGCCCTTGTTCTTGCCACCGCGGAAGGAGTTGACGCCGTCCGCCTCGCCCGCCGTCAGGTAGACCGAGGTCAGGCTGTGGCCGGTGCGTATCGACTGGCTCAGGTCGGGGTTCATGAAGAACAGGTCGTCGTCCGGGTGGGAGACGATCTGCATCACGGACTCACCCGCCGCGCGTACCGGCTCCGCCTCGCCGGCTCCTCGACCCGTGTCCGCCGTGCCCGCGGTCACGGTCCTGGCCGCCTTGGGACCGGAGGCCGCGAGGGGAACGGCGGGACGGGCGAGCTGGATGCCCGTCACCGTCAGCAGCAGAGTCGCGAGAACGACGCTGGGCAGAGCGCGGCGCGGCAGGCGGGAGGTACTACGGGCCCTGGGCGGCATAGGAACGGTGCTTTCGGTGTGCGGAGGTACGGCGTACGGGATGGGGTGCGCCCAGGACGGCGCTGATCATCGCGCAGACTGTGGAGCAGAAGTGAAGAGGGTTTCATGCAGCATCCGGTTCATCGGCGCCGAAAACCGGTGATGTTGCGGATCTCACTGGCCTTCTCCGTCACAGCCCGTGGGGCAGCCGGGCCGTCGTACCCTCCGGCCGTGGCCCCTGCCGCCGCTCCTGCGGATAGGCTCGTGAGCCGGACCTTTACCGGACGGGTTGATTTACCGGACGGGTTGACCGGACGGGTTGTACGGACCGTGGGACAGCCGGAGCGGGAGGCAGCATGTCGGCGCCGGGGCGCAGGAGCAGTACCTTCACGCGGCTGCTGCGGCACGGTTTCACCGATCCGTCCGCCGCCGAGCGGCTGCTCGGCACGCCTGAGCTGGCCGCCGTACGCGGCAACCCGGTGCTCCTCGACGCGCTCGGCGCGACCGCCGATCCCGACCTGGCGCTGCTCGGGCTCGTACGGCTGGTGGAGGCCCAGGACGAGGGCGAGCGGCGCGTCTTCCTCGACACCCTCGTCAGCGCCAAGCCCATGCGTGACCGGCTGCTCGGGGTGCTCGGCGCGTCCGAGGCGCTCGGTGACCACCTGGCCCGGCATCCGCGCGACTGGCACGCGCTCGTCATGTACGAGGCGGCGGACCTCCACCCCGGAATCGCCGAATTCGAGCGGTGTCTCGCCGATGCCACCGACCCGGTGTCGCTGAGGGTCGCGTACCGGCGCTGCCTGCTGTCGATCGCGGCGCGCGACGTGTGCGGTACGACCGATGTCGCGCAGGCCGCCGCCGAACTGGCCGACCTGGCGACCGCGACCCTGCGGTCCGCGCTCGCCATCGCCGGCAAGGCCGCTCCGGAGGACGCCGCCATGTGCCGGCTCGCCGTCGTCGCGATGGGCAAGTGCGGCGGTCACGAGCTGAACTACGTCTCCGACGTGGACGTGATCTTCGTGGCGGAGGCGGCGGACGGCGCCGACGAGGACAAGGCGATCCGCGCCGCGACCCGGCTCGCCTCCCACCTCATGCGGATCTGCTCCGAGACGAACATCGAGGGCACGATCTGGCCGGTCGACGCGAATCTGCGGCCCGAGGGGCGCAACGGGCCACTGGTGCGGACGCTCTCCAGCCACCTCGCGTACTACCAGCGGTGGGCCAAGACGTGGGAGTTCCAGGCGCTGCTCAAGGCGCGCGCGGTCGCCGGCGACCTGGCGCTGGGCGAGGCGTACGTCAACGCCGTGTCGCCGCTCGTGTGGCAGGCCGCCGAGCGCGAGAACTTCGTCTCCGACGTGCAGAAGATGCGCCGCCGCGTCGTCGACAACATTCCGGCCGCGCAGATCGACCGCGAGCTCAAGCTGGGGCCCGGCGGGCTGCGGGACGTCGAATTCGCCGTACAGCTACTCCAGCTGGTGCACGGGCGAAGCGACGCGACCCTGCACCAGGGGTCGACGCTGGGGGCGCTGGAGGCGCTGTCGGCGGGCGGGTACGTGGGGCGGGTGGACGCCGTGCAGCTCGACGAGGCGTACCGCTTCCTGCGCTCCATGGAGCACCGCATCCAGCTCTACCGGCTGCGCCGCACGCACCTCGTACCGCAGGACGAGGCCGATCTGCGGCGGCTCGGGCGCTCGCTCGGGCTGCGCACCGAGCCGGTCGCCGAGCTGAACCGGGCGTGGCGGCGGCACGCGTCGGTGGTGCGCCGCCTGCACGAGAAGATCTTCTACCGGCCGCTGCTCGACGCGGTCGCGCAACTGGCGCCCGGCGAGATCCGGCTGAGCCCCAAGGCGGCGGGACAGCGTCTCGAAGCGCTCGGATACGCCGATCCGGCCGCCGCCCTGCGGCATCTGGAGGCGCTCGCGTCCGGTGTGACGCGCAAGGCGGCCATCCAGCGGACGCTGCTGCCCGTGCTGCTGGGCTGGTTCGCGGACTCCGCCGACCCGGACGCCGGACTGCTGGGCTTCCGCAAGGTGTCCGACGCGCTGGGCAAGACCCCGTGGTACCTGCGGCTGCTGCGGGACGAGGGGGCGGCGGCGGAGAACCTGGCGCGCGTCCTGTCGGCGGGGCGGCTCGCCCCCGACCTGCTGCTGCGGGCGCCCGAGGCGGTGGCGCTGCTCGGCGACCCGGAGGGGCTGAAGCCGCGCGGGCGGGCGCATCTGGAGCAGGAGGTGCTGGCGGCGGTCGGGCGCGCGGACGGCGCGGAGGCGGCGGTGGCGGCGGCGCGCGGGGTGCGGCGGCGGGAGCTGTTCCGTACCGCCGCGGGCGACCTCATCGGATCGTACGGAACCGAGGAGAGCCCGGCGGAACAGGACCCCGGCGCGCTCGTCGACCGCGTCGGCAACGCCCTGACCGACCTGAACGCCGCCACGCTGGCCGGCGCGCTGCGGGCCGCTGTGCGCGCGCACTGGGGGGACAGGCTGCCGACCCGGTTCGCGGTCATCGGGATGGGGCGCTTCGGCGGCCACGAGCTGGGTTACGGGTCCGACGCGGACGTGCTCTTCGTGCACGAGCCGTGGGACGGCGCGGACGAGCAGGAGGCGGCGCGGGCGGCGAACACAGTCGTCGCCGAAATGCGGCGCCTGCTCCAACTCCCCACCTCCGACCCGCCGTTGCTGATCGACGCCGACCTGCGGCCGGAGGGCAAGAGCGGACCGATGGTACGTACGCTCGCCTCCTACGCTGCGTACTACCGGCGGTGGTCGCTGGCCTGGGAGAGCCAGGCGCTGCTGCGCGCGGAGCCGATGGCGGGGGACGCGGACCTCGGGCGGCGGTTCGTCGAGCTCGTCGATCCGCTGCGGTACCCGAAGGCGGGGCTCGGCGAGGACGCGGTGCGCGAGATCCGGCGGCTCAAGGCGCGCATGGAGTCCGAGCGGTTGCCACGCGGTGGGGACCCGACGCTGCACGCGAAGCTGGGGCGGGGCGGGCTGAGCGACGTCGAGTGGACGGTCCAGCTGATGCAGTTGCGGCACGGCGCGACGGTGCCGGGCCTGCGGACCACGCGCACGCGCGACGCCCTCGCGGCGGCGCGGGAGGCGGACCTCATCGCGGCGGACGACGCGGCGGTCCTCGACGAGGCGTGGGTACTGGCGACGCGGGTGCGCAACGCGGTGATGCTGGTGCGGGGGAGGGCGGGCGACACGTTTCCCTCCGACGGGCGGGAACTGGGCGCGGTGGCGCGGTACTTGGGGTACGAGGCGGGGCACGTGGGGGACATGCTGGACGACTACCGGCGTACGACGCGGCGGGCTCGGGCGGTGGTTGAGGAGCGGTTCTACGGGGCGGTGTAGGGGGCGGGTGGGGTGCCGGTGCCGGTGCGTGCGCAGCGGACCCGGTGTCACGTACCCGTCGGCAGTAGCGTCCGGCAGTGGGCGATGAAGCCTTCCAGTGCCAGGTCGAACGCGGCGTGCGTGCGGCGGGGGCCGGCCGCCGCGAGGGATCGCGCCAGCCCCGGCGTTGTCGTCTCGTCCGGGAGTTCCCACATCGTCTCCGGCGCCGCCATGTCCAGCGCGGAGCCCAGCACCAGGTTCTCCAGCGCGCTGATCACGACCATCACGTCCGCCGTCCCGAAGCCCGCGTCCAGCAGCAGCCGTACCGCGCGCTCGTACTGGCCGAGAACCTTCGGCGCGCGCACCGGTGAGGTCATGAGCAGCGGGATCGCCCGCGGGTGGGCGGCGAACGCGGCGCGGTACGAGCGGGCCCAGGCGTTCAGCGCGGCGTCCCACGGCTCCAGCTCCAGGGTCGAGGTGTCGATGGCGGAGACGACCCGTGTCCGCAGCAGCTCGACGATCCCGTCGCGGCCCTCCACATGGTGGTAGACCGACCCGGTCTGCACCCCCAGCCGCCGCGCGATCTGCGGAACGCTGAACTCCCCCTGCCGGTCGACGAGCTCAAGAGCCGTCGTCGTGATGCGCTCCCTGTCCAGCAGCGGTGTGCGTGGCCGGCCCATGTCGGTCCCCTCGAACTCAGGTCTTCCCGGATCCCCATCCGGAGGCTACATTGCCCGAAACCAGAAACCGAAAGCCTTTAGGTTATGGGTTCTCCGGTCGCCCCTGCCTCCCCGCCTGCCGCAGAAGGGCCTGTCCCCGCATGTCTGTGACCCCCAAGACCTCACCGGAGAGAACCGGGCCGGCCGCCGAGCCGCCCACCCTCCGCCGCGCCACCCTCGGCACCTCGGACATCGTCTTCTTCGTCGTCTCGGCCGCCGCCCCGCTCACCGTCATGGCCGGCGTCGCGCCCCTGGCCATCGTCCTCGGCGGCATCGGCGCTCCCGCCGGCTACCTCATCGCCGGCATCACGCTCGCCGTCTTCGCCGTCGGCTTCACCACCATGAGCCGCCATGTCCGCAGCGGCGGCGCGTTCTACGCGTACATCGCCCAGGGCCTCGGCAAGCCCGCCGGCATCGGCGCCGCCCTGCTCGCCATGGTCGGCTACAACGGCATGGAGATCGGGGTGTACGGCCTGCTGGGCTCAGCCACCGCCGAGACCGCCGAAGCGCTGTGGGGCGTCCACATCCCGTGGCTCCCGGTGTCCCTCGCCGGGCTGCTGATCATCTGGTACGGCGGCTTCCGCTCCATCGAGTTCGGCGCCAAGCTCCTCGGCGTGCTGCTCGTCGCCGAGACCGGCATCCTCGTACTGCTCGCCGGCGGGGTACTGATCAAGGGCGGCGCGGACGGACTCTCGGCCGCCTCCTTCGCCCCCGGCAACGTCCTGGTCCCCGGTACGGCGGTCGTCCTCGCCTTCGCGTTCACCGCGTTCACCGGCTTCGAGTCCACCGCGATCTACCGCCGCGAGGCACGCGACCCCGGCCGCACCATCCGCCGCGCCACCTACATCGCGGTCGCCTTCCTCGGCCTCTTCTACGCCTTCGTCGTCTGGACCGTGATCCAGGCCTTCGGCGACGACGAGGTCGTCAGGGCCGCCACCGACGACGCGGGCGGCCTTTTCTTCGCGGCCATCACCACCTACGTCGGCGGCTGGGCGGCCGACCTGATGCACATCCTCATCGTCACGAGCATCCTGGCGTCGCTCCTCGCCTTCCACAACGCGATCAACCGCTACGGCCTGGCCCTCGCCGAGGAAGGCGTACTCCCCAAGACCTTCGGCAGGGTCCACCGGCGCCACCGCTCCCCTTACGTCGTGGGCGTCGCCCAGTCCGTCCTCGGTCTTGCCGTCGTGCTGGCCTTCGCCCTCGCCGGCGCCGACCCGTACACCCAGCTGCTTCTCTGGGTGAACACACCCGGCGGCATCGGCCTGATGGCGCTCCAACTGCTCGCCGCGATCGCCGTGCCCTTCTACTTCCGCCGCATCTCGCACACCGAGGGCGTCCTGCGCACGGTCGTCGCGCCCACCGTCGCAGCGGTGCTGCTCGCCGCCGCGATCTGGCTGGTCGCGTCGAAGATCGACGTGTTCACGGGCGCCTCGCCGACCGTCAACACGGTCCTTCTCGCCATCGTCCCCGCGACCTTCGCCGTCGGCCTCGGCCTCGCCCGGCGCCTGCGCCGCAGCCGCCCCGAGGTGTACGCCCGCTTCGGAGCGGAGCCCGAACAGCCCGACGCCGAGCCGCAGCCCGAGCAGCCCGCCGGGCCCGGGCCCGGGTCCGCGCCCGCCGCAGCCCTTCCCGCCCAGGCCGATCCAGCCCAGTAAGGAGCCCCACCGTGCCCGCAGCCGATCTCGTCCTCACCGGATCCCGCGTCCGCACCCTCGACCCGGCCCGCCCCGAAGCCACCGCCGTGGCCGTCAAGGACGGACTGATCGTCGCCGTCGGCGGCGAGCCGGAGGTACAGGACTGGCGCGGCCCCGGCACCGAGACCGTCGACCTGACCGGAGCCACCCTCACCCCCGGCCTCGTCGACAGCCACAGCCACCCCGTGTGGGGCCTGGAGATGTCCACCGGCCTCGACCTGTCCGCCGTGCGCGACCTCGACGCGTTGCGCGCCGCCCTCGCCGGCGCGCGGCGCGTCGAAGGATGGATCATCGCCTGGGGACTCGACCACAACGCTTTCGGCGGCCGCGCCGTAGACCGCGCCCTGATCGAGGACGCCGTGGCCGGCGCCCCCGCCTTCATCCGCCTGTACGACGGACACTCGGCCCTCGCCAGCGGCGCCGCCCTCCAGGCCGCCAAAATCACCGGGCCGCGCACCTTCGCCCAGCGCTCGGAGATTGTCTGCGACGCCGAAGGCCGCCCCACGGGGCACCTCATCGAGCACGCGGCCATGGACCTCGTCGGTGCGATCGTGCCCAGGCCGTCGTACAGCGAGCGCCGCGCCCGCCTCGGTGAGCTGCTCTCCGCGATGGCCGCGACCGGCCTGACCGGCGCCCACGTGATGGACCTCGGCGGCGACTGCCTGGAGTTGCTCGCCGCGGTCGAGGAGACGCGGGACCTTCCCGTACGGCTCCTCCTCGCCCCGTGGTGCATGCCGGGCGCCGGCACCGCCGAGCTCGGCGAACTGGTCGCGCTGCAGAAGGAGTCGGGCCGCCTGTGGCGCGTCGGCGGCGTCAAGTTCTTCATGGACGGCACGGTCGAGGGCGGCACCGCATGGCTGGAGCACGCCGACTGCCACGGCCAGGGAACGCAGGCGTTCTGGCCGGACCCGGCGGCGTACACCGAGGCCGTGCGCCACCTCCACACGGCGGGCGTACGTACCGCCACCCACGCCATCGGCGACGCCGCCGTACGGCACGTCCTGGACACCGTCGAGTCCCTCGGTGCCGGCGCTCGTCTGCGCCACCGTATCGAGCACATCGAGACCGTCCCCGAGGACCAGATCGCGCGCTTCGCGAAGCTCGGCGTGATCGCCTCGATGCAGCCGCCCCACACGGCGTACACCCGCGCCGACCACACCGACGAGTGGTCGAAGCGGCTCGGTGACGAGCGGGCGGCCCGCGCCTGGCGCTGCCGCGATCTGCGGGACGCGGGCGCTGTGCTCGCCCTCGGCTCGGACTGGCCCATCGCCCACTACGACGCCCGCCAGGTCCTGGCCACCGCCCGCGCCCCGCGCGGCGCCGCCGAGGCCGGGCGCTCGCTGACCGGCCTGATGTCCCTGGAGGGCTGCACCACGCACGCGGCGGTGGCGGCGGGCGAACAGGACGTCTCGGGCCGCATCGCGCCGGGCCTGCGCGCCGACCTGACGGCCTTCGGCCTGGACCCGGTCGAAGCACCGGCCGACGAGGTGGCCGAGGCGCCGGTACGGCTCACCGTCACCGGCGGAAAGATCACCCACCGGGGCTGAGAGCGGGCCGCGCACGCGAACGTGACGTGCGGCCCGGCTACGACGCGCGCTGCGACGTCCGGACCGGCCACATGCGGCGGCCGGTCCGGGGCCGGGACGCGTCCTTGGCGACGAGCTTCGGCAGGCGGCTCGGGAGCGCCCCGTACCAGCCGCTGCTGAGGGCGTAGCCGAAGGCGAGGCACAGCAGGCCGCCGACCGCGTCGAGCCAGAAGTGGTTGGCGGTGGCGACGATCACGACCAGCGTCAGCGTCGGGTAGAGCAAACCGAGGATCTTGGCCCAGGGGACGGTGGCCAGGGCGAATATCGTCACACCGCACCACAGGGACCAGCCGATGTGCATGGAGGGCATCGCGGCGTACTGGTTCGACATGTTCTTGAAGTTGCCGGAGGCCATCGAGCCCCAGGTGTGGTGCACCAGGACCGTGTCGATGAAGCCGTGGCCGTTCATCAGCCGGGGCGGCGCAAGAGGATACAGGTAGTAACCGAGCAGGGCGATACCCGTAGTCGCGAAGAGGACCAGGCGGGTCGCGGCGTAACGGCCGGGATGGAAGCGGAAGAGCCAGACCAGCACGCCGATCGTGACGAGGAAGTGCAGTGTCGCGTAGTAGTAGTTCATCGACACGATCAGCCATGTCACCGAGTTCACGGCGCGGTTGACCGTCTCCTCGACCGCGATGCCCAGATTCTGCTCGGTCTTCCAGATCCAGTCCGCGTTGCGCAGGGCCGCGGCCTTCTGCTCCGGGACGGCATTGCGGATCAGCGAGTACGTCCAGTAACTCACCGCGATCAGCAGGATTTCGAACCAGATGCGCGGGTGACGCGGCGCGCGCAGCCTCTTCAGAGCGGCCGACCGTGCGGACGGCTGCTGCCGCTGCTCCTCGTCCGCCACGGGTGAGAGGTCGGTGGCCGTCCGGCCTTCCACAGTCTTCACGGTCGCTTCACCCATGGGGAGAGAGTCTGCCAGATGAGGACCACCCTTCCGATCATCCTCCGGTCGGGTGACGCATGCACGTGCTGCGCGCTATGGGCGGGGCCCCGATGCCGTTGAACCTCGTACTACCAGCTCGGGCATGAAGACGAATTCGCTGTGCGGCGCGGGGGTGCCGCCGACCTCTTCGAGGAGCGTACGGACCGCCGCCTGGCCCATCGCCGTCACCGGCTGCCTGATGGTCGTCAGCGGAGGGTCGGTGAACGCTATGAGCGGTGAGTCGTCGAAGCCGACCACCGAGACATCGCGCGGTACGTCGAGGCCGAGGCGCCGGGCGGCGCGGATCGCCCCGAGCGCCATCATGTCGCTGGCGCAGACGATCGCCGTGCAGCCCCGCTCGATCAGGGCGGAGGCGGCGGCCTGGCCGCCCTCCAGGGTGTAGAGGGAGTGCTGGATCAGCTCCTCCGCCTCCTCGGGGGTCAGGCCCAGCCGCTCCTGCATGGCGGCGCGGAACCCCTCGATCTTGCGGAGTACGGGAACGAACCGCTTCGGGCCGACGGCGAGGCCGATCCCGGTGTGGCCGAGCGACGCCAGGTGCGTCACGGCCAGCCGCATCGCGGCCCGGTCGTCGGGGGAGATGAAGGGCGCCTGGACCTTCGGTGAGAAGCCGTTGACCAGGACGAAGGGGACACCCTGGGCGCGGAGCTGCTCGTAACGCTGCATGTCGGCGGTGGTGTCGGCGTGGAGGCCGGAGACGAAGATGATGCCGGAGACCCCGCGGTCCACGAGCATCTCGGTGAGCTCGTCCTCGGTGGAGCCGCCGGGGGTCTGGGTGGCCAGGACCGGGGTGTAGCCCTGGCGGGTCAGGCCCTGGCCGATGACCTGGGCCAGGGCCGGGAAGATCGGGTTTTCGAGCTCGGGGGTTATGAGGCCGACCAGTCCCGCGCTGCGCCGGCGCAGGCGTACGGGGCGCTCGTATCCGAGGACGTCGAGCGCGGCAAGTACGGATTCACGGGTGGCCGCGGCAACCCCCGGCTTGCCGTTGAGCACGCGGCTGACCGTCGCTTCACTGACCCCCGCCTGGGCTGCGATGTCGGCAAGCCGTGCGGTCATGGGAGTGGACTGTACCGGGCGCATGTCAGATTGCCCACCAAGCGCACGAATCGGCCGGGAGGGTGACCGTACCGCCGTCTTCGGCAGGCGCGTCGGAGGCGATCAGGAGGCGGCCGGGGGTGGGGAGTTCGGCAGGGCGGGCCGTGGTGTTGAGGGTGCACACGACGCCCGGGCGGCTGAAGATGAGCAGGCCGTCGGGATACCCGCCGGGGGCCTGCTCCCAGGTCATGGGCCCGTCGCCCAGGCCCGGAAGTTCGCGGCGCAGGGCGAGCGCGGACCGGTAGAGCTCCAGAGTGGAGTGCGGATCCCCGGTCTGGGCCTCCACGGTCAGGGTCTTCCAGGTGTCGGGCTGCGGCAGCCAGGCCGGGGCCGCACCCTCGGGCGAGAAACCGTACGGCGGTGCGTCGCCCGACCAGGGCATCGGCACCCTCGATCCGTCACGCAGGCCGTCCTGGCCGTCGGTGCGGAAGAAGGAGGGGTCCTGGCGGACCTCGTCGGGCAGGTCGGTGACCTCCGGCAGGCCCAGTTCCTCGCCCTGGTAGAGGTACGCCGAACCCGGCAGCGCCAGCATGAGCAGCGCGGCGGCGCGGGCCCGGCGCAGCCCCAGGGTGTCGTCCCCGCCGCCGTAACGGGTGAGGTGGCGGACCACGTCGTGGTTGGACAGGACCCAGGTGGTGGGGGCCCCGACGAGGGTGGTCGCGGCGAGCGACGTCTCGATCACGGCGCGCATCGCCTGCGCGTCCCACGGACAGTTCAGGAACTGGAAGTTGAACGCCTGGTGCAGCTCGTCGGGGCGTACGTACAGGGCGAGCCGCTCGGGCGTGGGGGCCCACGCCTCGGCGACGCCGATGCGCTCACCGTCGTACGAGTCGAGGAGCCTGCGCCAGGAGCGGTGGATGTCGTGGACGCCGTCCTGATCGAAGAACGGCAGCACCTGGGTGCCGATCATCTTGGCCTGCTCGCGGGCGCCGATGTCGGGCAGGCCCTCGGCCTTGACCATGCCGTGGGCGACGTCGACGCGGAAGCCGTCCACGCCCAGGCCCAGCCAGAAGCGCAGGATCGAGTCGAATTCCTCGTGGACCTCGGGGTTGTGCCAGTTCAGGTCGGGCTGCTGCGGCGCGAAGAGGTGCAGGTACCAGTCGCCGTCGGGGGTGCGGGTCCAGGCGGGGCCGCCGAAGACCGACTCCCAGTCGTTCGGCGGCAGTTCGCCGGCTTCGCCCCGGCCGGGGTGGAAGTGGTAGCGGTCGCGGGCCGGGCCGCCCTGCTGGTCGGCCAGTGCGGCCCGGAACCACGCGTGCTGGTCGGAGGTGTGGTTCGGGACGATGTCGACGATCACGCGCAGGTTCAGGTCGTGCGCCGTGTTGATCAGTTCGGCGGCGTCGTCGAGGGTGCCGAAGAGCGGGTCCACGGTGCGGTAGTCGGCTACGTCGTAACCGCCGTCGGCCTGCGGTGAGGCGTAGAAGGGGGTGAGCCAGACGGCGTCGGCGCCCAGGGCGGCGATGTGCGGCAGGCGCTCGCGGATGCCGCACAGATCACCGATGCCGTCGCCGTCGCTGTCGGCGAAGGAGCGCACGTACACCTGGTAGATGACGGCGTCGCGCCACCAGCCGCGCTCCGGTGCCGTCCGGGTGGGTGCGAGCTCCTGCGTCATGAATGGTCCCTCTCGTACGGGTGGGCCGGGGGCCCGGGTCGGTCACTACGAGATCAACGCCGGTGCACCTCGAAAGTAACAGTCCTGCAAGTCCTTGCGGTAGTGCTTGCAGGTGTGGCCGCAAGCCCGTTAATGCCTCTGCGCCCTGTCTGACAAGGGGTTCGGAGGCAACCGTGAGGACACGCCGACGTAACGATCGGCTGCTCTTGCGGAAAATCTTCGCAAGGTCTTTCGGTCGTCTTTCATCCTTGTTACGTTCCTCGACGACCCGGCGCCGCGACGGAGCGGTTCGGCAGTTGAAGGAGTTCAGATGCGACGTGGCATAACGGCCACCGCCCTGGTCGCGACCCTGGCGCTCGCGGCGACCGCATGCGGCACAGACAGCGGTGAAACCGGTGACAAGAAGGCTTCGGGCAAGCTGTCCGGCACCGTCACCTGGTGGGACACCTCGACCGTCGGCAGTGAGGACAAGGTCTTCAAGAAGCTGGCGGAAGGCTTCGAGAAGAAGCACCCGGACGTCGACGTCACGTACGTCAACGTTCCGTTCGGTGAGGCGCAGAACAAGTTCAAGAACGCCGCACAGTCCGGCTCCGGCGCCCCCGACGTGATCCGCTCCGAAGTCGCCTGGACTCCCCAGTTCGCGGACCTCGGCTACCTGGCACCGCTGGACGGCACCGCCGCGCTCAAGAACGACAAGGACTTCCTGCCGCAGGCCGCGGCCAGCACCAAGTACAACGGCAAGACGTACGCGGTGCCGCAGGTCATCGACTCGATGGGCCTCTTCTACAACGAGAAGATCTTCAAGGACGCCGGCGTCGAGGTGCCCAGGACCGTCGACGAGCTGAAGACCGTCTCCAAGAAGATCAAGGACAAGACCGGCAAGACCGGCCTCTACCTGCGCGGCGACGACGCGTACTGGTTCCTGTCCTTCCTCTACGGCGAGGGCGGCGACCTGGTCGACGCCAGGAGCAAGAGCGTCACGGTCGACCAGGAGCCCGGCGTCAAGGCCATGAAGGTCGTCAAGGAGCTGGTCGACTCCGGGGCCGCCAAGACGGACGCCACCGACGGCTGGGAGAACATGCAGTCGGCGTTCAAGGACGGCAAGGTCGCGATGATGATCAACGGCCCGTGGGCCGTCGCCGACACCTTCGCCGGCCAGGAGTTCAAGGACAAGGCCAACCTGGGCATCACCCCGGTCCCGGCCGGCAGCAAGGGCCAGGGCGCCCCGCAGGGCGGCCACAACCTCGCCGTGTACGCGGGCTCCAAGAACCTCGAAGCTTCGTACGCCTTCAGCGAGTACATGACCTCCGCCGAGAGCCAGGAGCTGGTCGCCAAGGAGCTGAGCCTGCTGCCGACCCGTACCTCGGTCTACTCCCGGCCGGGAGCATCCGGCAATCAGATTGTCGGCTTCTTCAAGCCCGTCGTCGACAAGGCCGTCCAGCGCCCCTGGATCCCGGAGACCGGCAGCCTCTTCGAGCCGCTGAAGGTCGAGTACACCAAGGTCCTCACCGGCCAGACCACCCCGGAGAAGGGTGCCAAGGCCACCGGCGACCAGTACCGCAAGCTCCTCAAGGGCTGGAAGTAACAGGAAGGCAGGCCGACTGATGGCTGTCCACACCAGCCAGTCGGTGGCGAAGGCCGCGGGCGACGACATCGCCCGCGGCCCCAGCCGCGGTGCTGGCAAGACGCCGGGCAGGTTCCGGCGATCGCTCTCGACCCACTGGTACGCCTGGACGATGGTCGCCCCGGTGGTGATCGTGATCGGCGTGATCATCGGGTATCCGCTGTTCCGCGGCATCTACCTGTCGATGACCGACGCCAACGAGCGCAACGTCGAGCGCAGCATCGGCGTCAACCACATGCCCGCGACGTACGAGTTCGTGGGCCTCGACAACTACGCCGACGCGCTCACCGGCGACCAGTTCCTCGGCACCCTCGGCTGGACCCTGGTGTGGACGGTCTCCTGCGTCAGCGTCACGTTCCTGCTGGGCCTCGGCCTCGCGAACATCCTCAACCGCAGGATCGCTGGCCGCTCCTTCTACCGGATGATGCTGATCCTGCCATGGGCCATCCCCGGCTTCGTCTCCGTCTTCGCCTGGCGCTTCCTCTACAACGAGGACCGCGGCTTCCTGAACCGGATCCTGGCCGGCGGCGGCATCGACGCGGTGCCGTGGCTCAACGACCCGACGATGGCGAAGATCTCGGTCATCGCCGTCAACGTCTGGCTCGGCGTGCCGTTCATGATGGTCGCCCTCCTCGGCGGCCTCCAGTCCATCGACAGCTCCCAGTACGAAGCCGCCGAGATGGACGGCGCCGGCCCATGGCAGCGCTTCCGGCACATCACCCTGCCCGGACTGCGCCCGGTCAGCGCCACCGTGATCCTGCTGAGCACGATCTGGACCTTCAACATGTTCCCGGTGATCTTCCTGCTCACCCGCGGCGGACCCGGCGAAGCGACCCAGATCCTGGTCACCCAGGCGTTCAAGTTCTCCTTCGAGATCAGCCCGCGTGACTTCGCGCAGTCCTCCACGTGGGGCGTACTGATCCTGATCCTCCTGATGTTCTTCGCCGCGGTCTACCGGCGAGTGCTCCGCAAGCAGGGAGATGTCTGGTGACCACCGCCTCCACCCCGCCCGCCCCCGTCGCGCCGAACGCCCCGCTCCGCGGCCGGCGTTCCCCGCTGGCCTCGGCCGGCCTGCACGCCACACTCGTCGTCGCGTCCGTGATCGCTGTGTTCCCCGTGCTGTGGGTCCTGCTGACCTCGCTCAAGCCCGCGGCGTACGCGACGAGCACGGACTTCGTCAAAGACACGACGCTCGCCAACTACACGAACCTGCTGAACGACACCCCGTTCCTCACCTGGTTCGCGAACTCGCTGCTCGTCGCCGGCCTGACCACGGTCATCGGAGTCTTCGTCGCCGCCACCACCGGCTACGCCGTGAGCCGCTTCCGGTTCCCCGGCAAGCGCGGCCTGATGTGGACGCTGCTCATCACGCAGATGTTCCCCGTCGCGGTCCTGATCGTGCCGATCTACAACATCATGTCGAGCATGGGCCTGCTCAATCAGCCCGTCGGCCTGGTGATCACCTACCTCACCATCGCCGTGCCGTTCTGCGCCTGGATGATGAAGGGCTTCTTCGACACCATCCCGCGCGAGATCGACGAATCGGGCCAGGTCGACGGCCTCACCCCGTTCGGCACCTTCTGGCGGCTGATCCTGCCGCTGGCCAAGCCCGGCATCGCGGTGACCGCGTTCTACTCCTTCGTCACCGCCTGGGGCGAAGTGGCGTACGCCTCCGCCTTCATGGTCGGCGACGAGAACCTGACCCTCGCGGGCGGACTCCAGAAGTTCGTCAACCAGTACGGCGCCCAGTGGGGCCCGATGGCCGCGGCCTCGGTCCTCATCGCCATCCCGGCCGCGCTGGTCTTCCTCTTCGCCCAGCGCCACCTGGTGACCGGCGTGTCCGCCGGAGCGGTAAAGGGCTAGCGCGCTCTTCTCTCATACGCCTCATACGTCGGCGGCGCCGGACCCGCACACACGACCCGGCGCCGCTCCCACCCCATGACTTCCAGGGACGACATGACCCAGCACCTCGCTGCCCCCACCGCCCCCACCCGTGGCAACCACACCAGTGGAACCGGCACCGGCTGGTGGCGTGACGCGGTGATCTACCAGGTCTATCCGCGCAGTTTCGCCGACGGCGACGGCGACGGCATGGGCGATCTCGAAGGGGTACGCCGCCGCCTCCCGTACCTCAGGGACCTCGGCGTCGACGCCGTCTGGCTCAGCCCCTTCTACGCGTCCCCGCAGGCCGACGCCGGCTACGACGTGGCCGACTACCGGGCCATCGACCCGATGTTCGGCACCCTCCTCGACGCCGACGCACTGATCCGCGACGCCCACGACCTGGGTCTGCGCATCATCGTCGACCTGGTGCCCAACCACTCCTCCGACCAGCACGAGTGGTTCAAGCGCGCCCTCAAGGAGGGCCCCGGCTCCGCCCTGCGCGAGCGCTACCACTTCAGGCCGGGGAAGGGAGAGGCCGGTGAACTCCCCCCGAACGACTGGGAGTCCATCTTCGGCGGCCCCGCCTGGACCCGTACGACCAACCCCGACGGCACGCCCGGCGACTGGTACCTGCACCTCTTCGCACCCGAGCAGCCCGACTTCAACTGGGAACACCCGGCCGTGGCCGACGAGTTCCGCTCCATCCTCCGCTTCTGGCTCGACATGGGCGTGGACGGCTTCCGCATCGACGTGGCGCACGGCCTGGTCAAGGCCGACGGCCTGCCCGACCTCGGCAGCCACGACCAGCTCAAGCTGCTCGGCAACGACGTCATGCCCTTCTTCGACCAGGACGGCGTCCACGAGATCTACCGCTCCTGGCGGCAGATCCTCGACGAGTACCCGGGCGAGCGCATCGGCGTCGCCGAAGCGTGGACGCCGACCGTGGAGCGTACGGCCAACTACGTGCGCCCCGACGAGCTGCACCAGGCCTTCAACTTCCAGTACCTGGGCACGGACTGGGACGCGGCCGCGCTGCGTGAGGTCATCGACGCATCGCTCGCCGCGATGCGCCCGGTCGGCGCGCCCGCCACCTGGGTGCTGTCCAACCACGACGTGACCCGGCACGCGACCCGGTTCGCCAACCCGCCGGGTCTCGGTACCCAGATCCGTACCCCCGGCGACCGCGAGCTGGGCCTGCGCCGCGCCCGCGCGGCGACGCTGCTCATGCTGGCCCTGCCCGGATCGGCGTACGTCTACCAGGGCGAGGAGCTCGGGCTTCCCGACGTCACCGACCTGCCCGACGAGGCCCGCCAGGACCCGTCGTTCTTCCGCGCGGAGGGCCAGGACGGCTTCCGCGACGGGTGCAGGGTGCCGATCCCGTGGACGGCCGGGGGGCCGTCGCACGGTTTCGGCGCGGGCGGTAGCTGGCTGCCGCAGCCGGCCGGCTGGGGCGAGCTGAGCGTCGAGACACAGACCGGCGACCCGGAGTCGACCCTGGAGCTGTACCGCTCCGCACTGGCCGTACGCCGTGAACACCCCGGCCTCGGGGCGGGCACGGACGTGGCCTGGCTGGACGCGCCCGACGGCGTCGTCGCCTTCGCCCGCGAGGGTTTCGTCTGCACGGTCAACACGACGGGCGCGCCGGTACGCATCCCCGCCCCCGGCCGCATCCTGCTCGCCAGCGGCGAAGTCACGTACACCGACGGCGACTTCGACCTCCCCGCCGACACCACGGTGTGGTGGACGGTGTGACCGTCCCCGCGCCGCGGCTGGCGCACATCGCGGAGCACGCCCGCGTCAGTGAGGCCACCGTGAGCCGGGTACTGAACGGCAAGCCGGGCGTCGCGGACACCACGCGCCAGCGGGTGCTCGCGGCGCTCGACGTCCTCGGGTACGAACGCCCCGTGCGGCTGCGGCGGCGCAGCGCGGGCCTGATCGGTCTGGTGACGCCGGAACTGACCAACCCCATCTTTCCGGCGTTCGCCCAGGTCGTCGAGCAGGTCCTGGCAGGGCACGGCTACACACCGGTGCTCTGCACCCAGCTTCCCGGCGGGGTCACCGAGGACGAACTCGTCGAGCAGCTCGTGGAGCGCGGGGTCGGCGGCATCGTCTTCCTGTCCGGCCTGCACGCCGACCTGTCGGCGGACCCCGCGCGCTACGCCGAGCTGGCGGCGCGCGGGGTCCCGTACGTCCTCATCAACGGTTACAACGAGGCGATCAGCGCGCCCTTCGTCTCACCGGACGACCACGCCGCGATGCGGATGGCCGTGGGGCACCTCACCGAACTCGGCCACGAGCGGATCGGCCTCGCGGTCGGCCCGCAGCGGTACGTCCCGTCGCGCCGCAAGCGCGAAGGATTCGTCGACGCGCTCGGCAGCACCCTGCGGACGTCGCGGGGCGAGGCGGAACTCCTCGTCGAGCACACCCTGTTCAGCGTAGAGGGCGGCCAGGTCGCGGCCGGAGCGCTGCTCGACAAGGGGTGTACGGGCATCGTCTGCGGCAGCGACATGATGGCGCTGGGCGTGGTGCGGGCGGTGCGCGAGCGCGGCCTGGACGTCCCGGACGACGTGTCGGTGGTGGGCTTCGACGACTCGCAGTTGATCGCGTTCACCAACCCGCCGCTGACCACGGTGCGCCAGCCGGTGCAGGCGATGGCGACGGCGGCGGTGGGCGCGCTGCTGGAGGAGCTGGGCAAAAGCCCGGTGCGGCGTACGGAATTCGTGTTCCAGCCGGAGCTGGTGGTGCGGGGCTCCACGGCGCAGAAGCGCGCGTAGCGGAACGCGCCGCCGGCGGGCGGGGCGGCAGGGGGAGCCCCCGGCCTGCCCAGGTAGGGCCGCGGGGATTCGATCGTCCGGGGAGGGTCCCCCTGCCGTACCGACCCGGCCGGTCGGGCGCGTGGGGCCCGGACGTACCGGGACCCCCGGCCGGCCGGGCCGGAGTCGAGGAGAACGTAGCAGCTTCGCAAGTGCTTGCGAAAGAGATTGCAAGAAGAAATCTGGCAGGTTTCCTGCAGGTTAGCGGAGTGCGTCACAAGGGTTGACCGCGCAGGTGAGGGCTCGTACGGTCTGCCCCGCGGCAAGATTTCAACTATTGCTGCAAGAACATTCAAGCCTTGAGGGCAAGGCGCGTTGCCGCGCGAGGCTGCACCGTCGCACCCGCACCTCCCCCCATGCAGGAGGAAAGAATGGCTCGCAGACCTTTCTCTGCCGCGCTCGCCCTCGCCCTCACGGCCGGTACGGCCGTCCTGGCAGCGCCCGCCGGGACGGCGCAGGCCGCCCCGCCGGGCACCAAGGACGTCACCGCCGTCCTGTTCGAGTGGAAGTTCGACTCGATCGCCAAGGAGTGCACGCGGACCCTCGGACCGGCCGGTTACGGCTTCGTCCAGGTATCCCCTCCGCAGGAGCACATCCAGGGCGGCCAGTGGTGGACCTCGTACCAGCCCGTCAGCTACAAGATCGCCGGACGGCTCGGTGACCGCGCCGCGTTCGCGAACATGGTCAACGCCTGCCACGGGGCGGGCGTGAAGGTCATCGCCGACAGCGTCATCAACCACCTGGCGGCCGGCAACGGAACCGGTACCGGGGGCTCGTCGTACGAGAAGTACAACTACCCCGGCACGTACTCCGGCGCGGACCTGGACGACTGCCGCTCCGAGACAAGCAACTACGGCGACCGGGGGAACGTACAGAACTGCGAGCTGGTCGGGCTCGCCGACCTGGACACCGGCGAGGACTACGTGCGCGGCCGGATCGCGGCGTACCTGAACGATCTGCTCTCACTGGGCGTCGACGGCTTCCGCATCGACGCGGCCAAGCACATGCCGGCCACGGATCTCGCGAACATCAAGTCCCGGCTGAGCAATCCGGGCGTGTACTGGAAGCACGAGGCGATCCACGGGGCGGGCGAGGCGGTCTCGCCGAGCGAGTACCTGGGCTCGGGCGACGTACAGGAGTTCCGGTACGCGCGTGATCTCAAGCGGGTCTTCAACAACGAGAACCTGGCCTACCTGAAGAACTACGGGGAGGGCTGGGGCTACATGGAGAGCGGCAAGTCCGCCGTCTTCGTGGACAACCACGACACCGAGCGCGGCGGCGACACCCTCAGCTACAAGGACGGCGCGAACTACACGCTGGCGAACGTCTTCATGCTGGCCTGGCCCTATGGTGCCCCGGATGTCCACTCCGGCTACGAGTGGTCGGACAGGGACGCCGGGCCGCCCAACGGCGGGACGGTCAACGCGTGCTGGAGCGACGGGTGGAAGTGCCAGCACAACTGGCCGGAGATCAGGAGCATGGTCGGCTTCCGGAACGCGGCGCGCGGGGAAAGCGTCACGAACTGGTGGGACAACGGCGGCGACCAGATCGCGTTCGGGCGGGGCGGCAAGGCGTACCTGGCGATCAACCATGAGGCCGGGTCGCTGACCCGGACCTTCCAGACGTCGCTGGCGGCCGGAACGTACTGCGACGTGCAGAAGAACACGGCGGTGACGGTCAACGCGTCCGGCCAGTTCACGGCCACGCTCGGCCCGAACACGGCGCTGGCGCTGCACGCGAACGCCCGCACCTGCGGCTGAGGCGTCCGAACTGGGGCGCTGCCCCAGACCCCGCTCCTCAAACGCTGGAGGGGCTGGATTTGGTTGCGGCAATCATTCAGCCCGTCCGGCGTTTGAGGACACGCCCGTAGGGCGTCCGGAACTTCCGACAAAGGAGAGCACGTCAATGTCCAGCAGAGCCGGCGCAGCCCTCGCGCTCGCCCTCTTCGCGGCGCTGATACCCGCGCCCCCCGCCGCCGCCGCGGCGAAACCACCCGCCCCGCCCTCCGACAAGGCCCTCGCCGCCGCCCCCGCCCGGCACGACCTGACCAGGGAGCAGTTCTACTTCGTACTGCCCGACCGGTTCGCGAACGGCGACACGGCCAATGACCGCGGCGGGCTCACCGGCTCACGCCTCGAAACGGGCTACGACCCCACCGACAAGGGCTTCTACCAGGGCGGCGACCTCAAGGGCCTCACCCAGAAGCTCGACTACATCAAGAACCTCGGCACGACCTCCATCTGGCTGGCGCCGATCTTCAAGAACCGGCCCGTGCAGGGCACCGGCAAGGACGCCTCGGCCGGCTATCACGGTTACTGGATCACCGACTTCACCCGGGTCGACCCCCACTTCGGTACCAACGCCGACCTGGAGAAGCTGATCGACAAGGCCCACGACAAGGGCATGAAGGTCTTCTTCGACGTCATCACCAACCACACTGCCGACACCGTCGACTACGCCGAGAAGAAGTACGGCTACCGCCCCAAGGGCGCGTACCCCTACCTCGACAGGTCCGGCCGTCCCTTCGACGACCGCGAGGGCGTGGCGCGGCGTGACGTCGACGCCGATTCCTTCCCGTACACGCCGATGCAGCAGCCCACGGCCGGGACCGGCAAGAAGGTACCGTCCTGGCTCAACGACCCCACCATGTACCACAACCGGGGCGACTCGACCTTCGCCGGCGAAAGCTCCGAGTACGGTGACTTCGCCGGCCTCGACGACCTGTGGACCGAGCGTCCCGAGGTCGTCGACGGCATGGCGGAGATCTACCAGAAGTGGGTCCGCGACTTCGACATCGACGGCTTCCGCATCGACACGGTCAAGCACGTCGACCTGGACTTCTGGACCCAGTGGGCGACCGCGCTCGACACGTACGCGAAGAAGCAGGGCCGTGACGACTTCTTCATGTTCGGCGAGGTCTACTCCGCCGACACCGAGGTCACTTCCCCTTACGTGACGCGCGGCCGCCTCGACTCGACCTTCGACTTCCCGCTCCAGGACGCGACACGCTCGTACGCCTCCCGGGGCGCGTCGGCCGGCAAGCTCGCCAAGGTCTTCGGTGAGGACTTCCGCTACACCACGGACAAGGCCAACGCCTACGAGCAGGTCTCCTTCACCGGAAACCACGACATGGGCCGCATCGGGGCCTTCCTGAAGCAGGACAACCCGAAGGCCGACGACGCCGAGCTGCTGAAGCGTGCGCGTCTCGCCAACGAGCTGATGTTCCTCTCGCGCGGCAACCCCGTCATCTACTACGGCGACGAGCAGGGCTTCACGGGCGCGGGCGGCGACAAGGACGCCCGCCAGACCCTCTTCGCGTCCAAGACCGCCGATTACCTGGACGACGACCAGCTCGGCACGGACCGCACGCACGCCTCCGACGCGTACGACACCACGCACCCCGTATACAGATCAATCGCCGAGCTCTCGAAGCTGACGAAGGCCCACCCGGCACTGCGTGACGGCGTACAGCAGGAGCTGTACGCCAAGGGCCCGGTCTACGCCTTCTCCCGTACGGACGCCAAGCGCGCCACCGAGTACGTCGTCGCCACCAACAACAGCGCCGGGCCGAAGACCGTCGAGCTGACGGTCGCCACGGCCGGCGCCGACTTCCGTCCCGTGTACGGCGGTTCCGAAGCGGTACGCGGGGACGCAGGCCGGAAGCTGACCGTCACCGTGCCCGCGCTGTCGTCCGTCGTACTCCGCGCGGCCGAGCCCCTCCCCGCCCCGGCGGCCAAGCCGGCCATCACCCTCAAGACCCCTGCGGCCGGAGCCACCGGCACCGTCGAGATCAGCGCGGACGTCGACGGCGGGCAGCTCAACCGCGTGGTCTTCGCCGCCCAGACCGGCAACGGCAAGTGGCGCACACTCGGCTCCGCCGACCACGCCCCGTACAAGGTCACCCAGTACCCGGGCCGCGACGTAGCGGCCGGAACCCCCCTCCGCTACAAGGCAGTCGTGGTCGACAGCGCCGGACGCACCGCGAGCGCCCTCGCCTCGACGACAGCCGGCCAGACCCCCGCCCCCGGCAAGCCGACGGCGGTGGAGCGTGACTACGCCGTCGTCCACTACAAGCGCACCGACGGCGACTACGACGGATACCAGCTCAAGTCCGGTGACAGTTCAGCCCCCTTCACGGGCCGCGACGCCTACGGTGCCTTCGCGTGGATCAAGCTCGCCCAGGGCGCCTCGTCGCTCCCGTACACCGTCGAGAAGAACGGCACGGCGGACGGTCCGCAGCGCACCATGGACCTCGGCCGTACCGGTGAGGTCTGGATCGAGCAGGGCAAGGACGGCCAGGCCACCAAGGCCCCCGACGGCGCCTACCCGCCCCAGGACAGGACCAAGGCCGTACTCCACTACCAGCGCGCCGACGGCGACTACGACGGCTGGGGTCTGCACACCTGGACAGGCGCCAAGGACCCCACCGACTGGTCCAAGCCACTGCTCCCGGTGAAGAAGACCGCATATGGCGTGACCTTCGAGGTCCCGCTCGCCACAGGAGCCACGTCCCTCTCCTACATCCTCCACAAGGGTGACGAGAAGGACCTCCCCAGCGACCAGTCCCTCGACCTCGCCACGTACGGCCATGAGGTGTGGATGCTGGCCGGGCAGCCGAAGTACCTGCTGCCGCAGACCGCCGGAGCCGCCTCGCTCGACCTCACCAAGGCCGAGGCGCAGTGGATCGACAAGGACACGGTCGTCTGGAAGGTCAAGGCCACCGAGGCCACCAGCCAGCAGCTCGTGTACGCACGGGGCGGCGGCATCTCCGTCGTCGACGGGGCGCTCTCCGACGAGGGCCGCTGGCTGCGGCTTTCCTCCTCCGCCCTCACCGACGCGCAGAAGGCGAAGTACCCGCACCTCAAGGACTACCCGGCGTTCACCGTCGACCCGCGCGACCGCGACAGGTTCCGCGAGTCGCTGCGCGGCCAGATCATCGCCACCCAGCGGGCCGCCAACGGCGCCCTGCTCGCCGCTACCGGCGTGCAGGTGCCGGGCGTACTCGACGACACCTACAGCCCGGCCGCCGCAAAGGCAGCACTCGGCCCCGTCTTCCACAAGGGCCGCCCGGCCCTCTCCCTCTGGGCCCCGACCGCCCAGCACGTAGCCCTCGAACTCGACGGCAGGACGGTCCCGATGCGGCGCGACGACCGCAGCGGCGTCTGGTCCGTCACCGGCACCAGGGCCTGGGCGGGCAAGCCGTACCGGTACGTCGTGAAGGTCTGGGCGCCCAGCGTCCAGAAGGTCGTCACCAACAAGGTCACCGACCCCTACTCGACCGCGCTCACCGCCGACTCGGCCCGCAGCCTGGTCGTCGACCTCACCGATCCCGAGCTGGCCCCGAAGGGCTGGTCGACGCTCAAGAAGCCGGCCGCGACCCCGCTGCGTGACGCGCAGATCCAGGAGCTGCACGTCAGGGACTTCTCCGTCGCCGACCGCACAGCGAAGCATCCGGGGCAGTACCTGGCCTTCACCGACCGCGGCTCGAAGGGCATGCAGCACCTGGACGAACTGGCCAAGGCCGGCACCTCCTACGTCCACCTCCTCCCCGTCTTCGACATCGGCACCATCCCCGAGAAGAAGGCCGGCCAACAGCGCCCGGCCTGCGACCTGTCCGTGTACGCGCCCGACTCCGACGAGCAGCAGGCGTGCGCGGCGAAGGCGGCGGCGAAGGACGCGTACAACTGGGGCTACGACCCGCTGCACTACACCGTCCCCGAAGGCTCGTACGCCAGTGACCCCGACGGCACCCGTCGCACGGTGGAGTTCCGTCAGATGGTCCAGGGACTGAACAACTCGGGCCTGCGCACCGTCATGGACGTCGTCTACAACCACACGGTCGCGTCCGGCCAGGCGGACAAGTCGGTACTCGACAAGATCGTCCCCGGCTATTACCAGCGCCTGCTGGCCGACGGCAGCGTGGCGACGTCCACCTGCTGCGCGAACACGGCACCCGAGAACACCATGATGGGCAAACTCGTCGTGGACTCCATGGTCACCTGGGCACGTGAGTACAAGGTCGACGGTTTCCGCTTCGACCTCATGGGCCACCACCCGAAGGCGAACATCCTGGCCGTCCGCAAGGCCCTCGACGAGCTGACCCCCGCCCGCGACGGCGTGGACGGCAAGAAGATCATCCTGTACGGCGAAGGCTGGAACTTCGGCGAGATCGCCGACGACGCCCGCTTCGAACAGGCCACCCAGAAGAACATGGCCGGCACGGGCATCGCGACCTTCTCCGACCGTGCGCGTGACGCGGTGCGCGGCGGCGGCCCCTTCGACGACGACCCGGGCGTGCAGGGCTTCGCCTCGGGCCTCTACACCGACCCCAACCCCTCGGCCGCGAACGGCACCCCGGCCGAGCAGAAGGCCCGCCTCCTGCACTACCAGGACCTGATCAAGGTGGGCCTCACGGGCAACCTGGCGGCGTACACCTTCATCGACACCACCGGCCGTACGGTCAAGGGCTCCGAGGTCGACTACAACGGCGCACCGGCCGGATACGCCTCTGCCCCCGGCGAAGCCCTGGCCTACGCCGACGCCCACGACAACGAAACCCTCTACGACGCCCTCGCCTTCAAGCTGCCGCGCGGGACGTCCGCCGCCGACCGCTCACGCATGCAGGTACTGGCGATGGCGACGGCGGCGCTCTCGCAGGGCCCGGCGCTGTCCCAGTCGGGAACGGACCTCCTGCGCTCCAAGTCCCTCGACCGCAACTCCTACGACAGCGGTGACTGGTTCAACGCGATCCACTGGGACTGCCGTGACGGCAACGGCTTCGGCCGGGGCCTGCCGCCCGCAGCCGACAACAAGCCCAAGTGGCCGTACGCAAAGCCGCTGCTGACGACCCCCTCGCTGACACCGGACTGCCGGAACATCGAGGGCGCGTCGGCGGCGTACGAGGACCTGCTGAAGATCCGTACGACGGAGAAGACCTTCAGCCTCGCGTCGGCGGACCAGGTCCAGAAGGCGGTCTCCTTCCCCCTCTCGGGCAAGGAGGAGACACCCGGCGTGATCACCATGCGAGCGGGCGACCTGGTCGTGATCTTCAACGCGACCCCGTCCGAGCAGCAGCAGCGGCTCACCGGCCCGGCGGACACGCCGTACGCCTTGCACCCGGTCCAGGCGTCCGGCGCCGACGCGACGGTCAAGAAGTCCACGTACGACCCGGCCACAGCCACCTTCACGGTCCCGGCCCGCACGGTCGCCGTGTTCACCCGGCGGTAGCCCCGAAGAGGCCACCGACACACGGCACAGCACCACCACGGCGGGGCCCCGAAACTGCTTCTCGGGGCCCCGCCCCGCAGTAGTCGGAGAGGCCGACCAGGGCGGCCGCGTCGTCGCCGTCCGCGATACGGACGCGACCTCGAAGCGTCGTACCGCAAACGCTGAGTGACCAAGAGGTACGGGGGAATCCGTACCGTATGACTCTCACGGACCCCGATTCCGGCCCCGCCCAGCGGCGGCCCGGCACATCCCCGCGCCGCACCCGACTCCCCTGGTGGGTCAAGGTGACGGGCGTGCTCGCGGTGCTTTTGGCGCTGGTGCTCGCCGGCAGCCGGCTGAGTCTCCTGCCCGGCCTCGACGACGTCTTCGGCGAGGAGACCCACGACCGGTCCGGCCCGGCGCTCCTGAAGTCCATCCAGGACATGAGCCGTTACGAGGCCGCCAGCGGCAACTTCCAGGTCGTCGTCGACCTGGAGAAGGACGCCAAGTATCTCCCCGACGCCATCCGCGGCACCCGCACGCTGTACGTCGGCGCCGGCACCGTCGGCGCGTACGTCGACCTCGGGAAGGTCGGGGAGGGGCAGGTCACCGTGAACGAGGACCGCACCGCCGCCACCCTGCTCCTGCCGCACGCGCGGCTCGGCAAGCCGGCCCTGGACCCGGACCGTTCGTACGCCGTGTCCAAGGAGCGCGGGCTGCTCGACCGGCTCGGGGACCTCTTCTCCGACAACCCGGCCGACGAGCGCGCCGTCAACCGCCTCGCCGCCCGTCACATCGGCGAGGCCGCCGAGGAGAGCGAACTGGCCGTACGCGCCGAGAAGAACACCACCAGCATGCTCCAGGGCCTGCTGCGCTCACTCGGCTTCAAGGAGGTCACCGTCCACTACGGCGAGGGCGACGGCGGACGCTGACCGGGCACGGTCGCGGGAGCGGGAGCAGCGGACGGAGCCGGGGCCAGCGCGCCCAGCCGTACGACGAGTTCCGCGAACAGCCCGTCGGGCGGCTCCAGCGCGAGGATGTCCAGCAGGATCCGCGCCATCTCCTCGTCGTACGCCGCGCTCACCGCCGCCAGCGCCGCGAAGTCGTGCACCAGTTGCAGCTCCAGCTCGGCGCGCGGGATCTCCCGCCCGTCCAGCCAGATCAGCGCGGTCGACTCGGCGAGCGACACCCACGACCGTACGACCAACGCCAGCCTCGCCGGGGGATCGGTGATCCCGAGGTGCGCGAGTATCTGCTCGTACGCCGCCTGGCGCACCTCGTCGATCATGGCGTTCGCCGTCGACGAACCGACGGCCGGCCCACCCCGCATCAGTGCGGAGAAGCCCGGCCCGTGGTCGTCGACGAAGTCGAAGAAGCGGCCCATCACGCGCAGCAGCCGCACACCCAGCGGCCCTTCGCGGGGCTCGGCGAACCGCCCGGCCAGCTCGTCGGCCGCCCGCCGCAGCGCGGCCTCGTACAGGCTCTGCTTGCCGGGGAAGTAGTGATAGACGAGCGGCCGGGAGATACCGGCGGCCGCCGCGATCTCGTCGATCGACACATCTTCGGGCGAGCGGTGGCTGAACAGCTCCAGCGCGACGCCGATGAGCTGCTGCCTGCGTTCCTCGACGCCCATTCTTCGGCGCACCCCGCTCGTCATACGAGCAGCGTAACCGCCGGTGTCGGTCAGAGATCCAGGACCAGGCGGTCTCCGTACGCCCGCGACACGCAGATGAGCATGGAGTCCGCGCGCTCGGAGTCCGTCAGCAGCTCGTCGCGGTGGTCGATCTCGCCCTCCAGGACGCGCTGTTGGCACGTACCGCAGAAGCCCTGCTCGCAGGAGTACGAGACGCCCGGAACCTCCGGGCGGACCGCCGCCAGGACGGTGCCGTCGGCCGGGACGCTCACGGTGCGGCCGGTGCGCCGGAGTTCGACCTCGAAGGCACCGGCGGCGCCGGAGGGGGCGCCCGGCGTGAAGCGCTCCAGGTGGAGGGTGCGGCCGGCGGGGAGGGCCTCGGTGACGGCGGCCATCAGGGGCTCGGGGCCGCAGCAGTACACGGCCGTGCCTTCGGCCGCGTCCGCGAGGGCGGCCGCCACGTCGGGGCGGCCGGCCTCGTCCTCGGCGACGATCGTCACCCGCTCCGGCGCGGCCAGCTTCCCGATCTCCTCGACGTACGGCATCGAGGCGCGGCTGCGCCCGCCGTACAGGAGCTTCCAGTCGGCCCCGGCGGCCTCGGCGGCGCGCAGCATCGGGAGTACGGGCGTGATGCCGATGCCACCCGCGACGAAGAGGTAGGAGGGCGCCTCGGTGAGGGGGAAGCGGTTGCGGGGGCCTCGGACCTCCACCTCCGCACCCTCGTGGAGCTGTTCGTGCACCTCGCGCGAGCCGCCCCTGCCGTCCTCGATGAGGCGGGTGGCAAGGATGTACGTACTCCGGTCGGCCGGGTCGCCGCACAGCGAGTACTGACGTATCAGGCCGGAGGGCAGGACCAGGTCGACGTGCGCGCCGGGCGTCCAGGCGGGCAGGTCGGCCGTGTCGAGCGCCTCCAGACGCAGTTCGACGACACCCTCGGCCGGCGTGGTGCGGCCGGTGACGAGGAGGCGGAGGGAGGAGGGGGACCGGGAGGCGCGGGTGCCGGAGACGGGGTTCTCCAGGGCGGGCATCGGCCACAGCGGGGAGCGCGAGATGCGGCGGCGCATCGCCCGCCGCGCCAGCAGGGCGACGCCGGCGGCGAGGACGATCGTGCGTACGCGGGGCATGTCAGGAACCTCCGGTGGTGGCGGCCGTCCGGCCGGTGGCGGCCGGTGAGTTCGCGAGGTAGGCCACGGCCTGGGCGGTGCTGGCCTCCTGGGAGGGGTGGTACGTACGGCTGAGATAGCGGGGGACGGAACGGATGATGTCCCCGGTCGCGGGCAGCACGCCCTGCCGCCCGCTGCGCACGAGGTCCTTGAAGGTGGCCCTGCCTTCGAGGAGGGTCGGGTCGTTCTCCATGAAGAACCGCGAACCGCGCTGCCAGAGGAAGACCAGCGCGGTGAAGGCGGTCGCCCAGGTCCGCACCCGCCGCCGGTAGCTGCCGTCGACGTGCATGAACAGTTCGAACGCGACGGAGCGGTGCTCGACCTCCTCAGCGCCGTGCCAGCGCAGCAGATCGAGCATCGTGGGGTCGGCGCCGCGCCGGTCGAGTTCGTCGGCGTTGAGCACCCAGTCGCCGAGGAAGGCGGTGTAGTGCTCGATGGCCGCGATGATGGCGACCCGCTCCATCAGCCACCACCTGCGGGCCCTGCCCGGCGGCAGGGTGCGGTCGCCGAGGAGCTTCTCGAAGAGCCAGTCGACCTGCGCGGTGTACGGCGTCGGGTCGAGCCCGAGCTTCTTCAGGTGCGGCAGTACGTCGTCGTGGGCCTGGGAGTGCATGGCCTCCTGGCCGATGAATCCGATGACGTCCTCGCGCAGGCGGTCGTCGTGGATGTACGGCAGCACCTGCTTGTAGACGTGCACGAACCAGCGCTCGCCCGCCGGGAGCAGCAGGTGCAGCACGTTGATGGTGTGCGTGGTGAACGGGTCGCCCGGGACCCAGTGAAGGGGGGTGCCGTCCCACTCGAAGGAGACCTTGCGGGCCTTGAGCGGCGTCCGCTCGGACGTGATCGCGGCCGGTTCGCGCCCCTGCTGCGTATTAGACATGGCGTCAATGTACTGACGGGTAAGACTTTGGCAACAGGGTCGTGCGGCGGTTTTCTTGGGGTGCCCGCCATAGCCGCGCCCCACGGACCCAGCTCCTCAAACGCCGGAAGGGCCGGACGGCGCCGCTGAGCGGCTGTGCCCACTGAGCGGCCTGCCCAGGGGGCGCCTCGCCCGGCCCCCGGCCGACGCCCGCCTACCGCAGCACCCCCACCCGCGCCCCGCTCTCCACCCGCCCTTCCAGGTCCGCCTGCGCGCCCGCCTTCGCCCGTACCGCCAGCAGATTGCCGCGCGCCGTGCCCTGCACACCGCCCGATGTGGTGACCGACGTGAACTGCCCGCTTCCCGCCGCCAGTACGTACCAGTTCCCGCCCCGCGACTTCCACAGCACGCCCGCCAGCACCCGCGGATCCCGCGCCCCGCACGCCGGCGAGTGCTCGGCGCGCGCCGCGATCGCACCCGGCGTCCCCTTCTTCGGGGACGGCGCCTGGAACTGGGCGAGCACCCTGCTGCCCGTGCCCCGCCACGTCTCCGCGCGGGTGCAGAGCCAGGTGGCGGTGCCGTTGCCCTCGGGGAGGGACTGCTGGGCGTACGCCCACGAGTTCACGCTGCGCACACCGTTCGACCGCACCGCGGGCAGCAGGCACGCCGTACGGGCCCAGCGCGCCCGCTCCTCCTCGCCGCTCACATCGCGCGGCGCCGACGGCGGGCCCGACGTCAGCCGGGCGGGGGCCAGCTCGCCGAGGTCGGTCATCAGCCGGGGCCCCGCGTCGTCGCGCAGTTCGAGAGCGTCCCACGCGCGGCAGTCGCGTGCCTGCGCGGGGCTCACGAGCGGGTCCGTCACACCGTGCCGGGTGCGCTTCAGCGGAGCCGGGACCCCGGCCGGATCGAGCAGGTCCCGTACGGACGCCGTCCGTACCCAAGGAGCCGTCAGATAGCGGACATTGCCATCGGTACGGCCCACCACCAGCGCGTTCGCCGCCGCCGCGTCCGCGCCGTCCACGCGCGCGAAGTCGAGCGCCGCGCCCGCCGTGCCGTCACGCGGCTCGGCGTACCGGACGACGCGCAGGCCGTCGTACAGCAGCACCACCCGCGCCTGGTCGACGTCGCCCGCGAAGAGCAGCTGCGGCGGGCCCATCGGGGGACCCACCGCGGTGGCGGGCGTCGCGGAGGTCTGCACGGAGGGGCCCGGCCTGGCCCAGACGGCGAGGGCACGGCGCAGCAGGGCGTTGTCGTCGGTGAGGTTGCCACGGGCCGGCCAGACGGAGAAGTCGGTACGGGAGGACCGCTTCCACACCCCGGCGGCGACCCGGACCGTCTTCGACGGGTCGAGCGCGCGCTCGGACGCCGGGTTACGGGCATACGCCGGCGCGGCCGCACCGTCGGGCCCCCACCCCTCGCCCGGCAGCCCGAGCAGCGCCCCGCACACCACCGCGGCGGCCGCGGCGGCGAGTGCGGCCTTCGCGTGCTGCCTGCGCCGCATCAGGTCGGTCGGCCTCGCCTGGAGGGAGCACGGGTCGAACTCCCCGGACGCCAGCAACGCCGCCGCGCTCACCCCGCCCGGCGACTCGACCCCGTCCGCCTCCGCGAGCGCCGCCCGCGGGTCGGCGGCCCCGGCGCCGGCGAGCGCCCGCACCACCTCCTCGTCCTGCATACGCTCCAGGCCGCGCAGTACGTACGCCGCCCGGCCGGGGCCGCTGAGCACCGAAAGCCGCTGGTCGAGGGCGAGTTCGTCGGCCCCGCCGGAGCGCGGGAACAGCCGCAGCCCCCATACCTGCGGCAGCAGCGGCGGTAGCTGCGCCCGCTTCGGCCAGGCCTTGCGGCGCAACGGCAGCCCGGCCTCCAGGGCCTGGCGCAGCACCCGCTGCCGGACATACGCGTAGCCCGGATCGGCCGAGGCGCCGCCGGGGCGGCGCGGCAGCGGGAGGTCGGCGGCGACGCCCGGCGTGCGGCTGCGCGGGAGCGAGCGCTGAACGAGCGAATGGGCGGTCAGGACGCGGCGGTTGCGGCCGAGACGCGGCGGGAGCACCAGGTACGCCAGCCGCACGAGCCGCGGATAGTGTTCGACGAGCGCGGCCTCGGCCTGCTCGACGTCGATGGGGTCGGGGACAGGGCGGCTGTTGACAACATCCTGTGGGCGCACGTTCAGCAAAACGAGCGAATGGTCGGATGGTCACCTCACCCGGTGCCCCCTCGCGTGCGCACGCGGCTCACTCCGCGATCAGACGCCCGCGGATGCGCTCGACGCTCCCGCCGGACACGCCGAGCCCTTCCGCACACGCCCCGGCCCCGCCTCCCGGCCTCAGGACGTACTCCACCCACTGAACTCGACCGTCCCCCGGTCCCCGCTCCCCCCATGCCCCGCGCTCATGAACATCCCCGCGTCCTGGACGTCGGCGGCTCCCGGCACGGCCGCCCTTCCGACCGTTCGCCACGTCGCCCCGCCGTCCGTCGAGCACGCACCCGTATACGACCCGCCCGCCCGCGAAAGCCGCAGCAGCACCGGTGTCGTGACCCCGGTGACGCGCTGGTAGGTGTCCACGGTGCCGTCGCCGTTCGTGTCGTACGACAGCACCACACCGTTCGCCGGAGTCACCGCGAGGTTGAGGAAGCCGGGTGACCCCGGCGCCGCCATGCTGTTGCGCACCGCGATACCGGCGCGCGCCCACGCCCCCGTCACCTCCTGCGCGTCCACCCGCACAGTGACGCGACCGCCGTCCCGCAGTGCCCCCTCCCGGTACAGCGCGCCGAACTCCGCTGTGGCCTTCCACAGGTCCTGGCCACCGCCGTTGATCGCGTACCGGGCCAGGACAAGGGCGAGCGCCGGGTCCTGGCCCTTGCCCTCCAGCTGCCCGAAGACCGCGCCATTGTTCGTGTACGTCCGCCAGCCCTCGGCCGGCGGCCCGGCGACGTACAGGCTGCCCCGCTGGACCGTGGTGACGCGGGCCTCGCCCTCCGGGCCGTACGCCGTCCTCAGTTCGTAGGGCATCGGCTTCAGCGGGACGGTGAGCGGTCCGGCCGGCGCCTTCGCGCGCCAGGACACGCTCCCCGAGCCCGCCGCGGGGACCGACGCCAGCGACCCCGGCCCCTCGGGCTCGGCGTCGAGGCCCGTGAGTGTGAAGTCGACGCGGCCGGTCGCCCGCAGGCCGTTCGCGTTGCGGAAAGCGGCCGTGACCAGCGCCGAACCGCCGGGCGCGACAGCGGCGGGGGCGGCGGTGACCGTGACCGTGCCCTGGTAGGGTGCGCGGGCCAGCACCTCGTGCACGCGCCGGGCCGTGCGGTACGCGTCGTTCGGCGGGCGCAGGGGATAGACCCTCCGCTCACGCGTCCACGGCTCCTCGACCGCGTACCAGTCGAAGGACTTCGGGGCGCGGTTCGCCGCCAGCGCGTCCTCCAGCTCCTCCAGGTACGCCTGCCACTGCGGAAGGTGGAAGTCGCCGATGAGGCCCTGCCAGTCGCGGTTGGCGTAGTTGGCGAGGCGTCCGCCGTCCGCCGTCGGCCGGCCGGCCCACGTCGTGACCAGGACGCGCGCCGTGCGCTCCAGTTGCTCCGACTCGGCGGGGGAGGACGCCAGGCGCTTCGCGTCCTCGATCCACGGACCCAGCAGGAACGCCCGGTGCGCCCCCGCCATCTCCTCACTCAGCCGCATCAGCTTGAGCCAGAGGGCGGACAGGGCGCGGAAGGTGGGCAGGTCCCCGCGCCCGTACGCGGCCCTGAGCTGCGGCAGCAGTTGCCAGGAGCGGTTGGCGAGCGCCTGGCGGCCCAGGTCGGTCAGGTCGTAGCGGTACGCCTCGGAGCGGCGCAGTGGTTCCCGTACGGCCAGGAGCGCGGCGAAGGCCTTGTCGAAGTCCGCCGGGTCGAAGGCGGGTGTGTGCGTCGCGTAGTGCGTTCCCGACGCGGCGGACAGGCTGGGGCGGGAGGCGAACACCGAGTCGTGCGGGCGGCCGTCGCGGCTGGTGATGCGGTACGCCGTCTCGCGCAGCGCGGCGAACGCGGCGCGGGCCTGCGCGTCCCGGCCGCCGTACCGGAGATCGGCGTACTCCTCGAACCACTTCTCGCGGTCCACCGCCTCCCGCCGCCATGCCAGCTCCGAGAACAGTTCCAGCGCCGCCGGGTCGCGCTCGGCGGCCTCCGGCATGTACGCGGTGCCGACGAGAGCGGACCCCGGACGGTCGCGCCATGTGGTGAAACGCTCCGTCCACAGGTGCGTCTTGGCGCCGATCGTCGTACGGCCGCCGAAGTTGGGGATGGTCCCGAAGGCGTACGGGGCGCCGCCCCAGTCCTTCTCGCGGTCGGTGACGGTGTCCAGGTCGGACAGGCCGTCGACGACCAGGAGGTGGTTCTTGTCGAGCGCGTCGAGCAGGTCGCGGCGCGGGTTCCCCTGCCAGCCGAGGATCACCCAGGTGGCGCCGGGGCGGGAGGTCCGCAGGGCCGTCTCGACCGCCCGGGCGGCCTCGGGGACGGGTACGTCGCCCGGCGAGCCGCCCTCGTGGAGGAGGTCCATCTTGAAGTGGCGGACCGGGCCGAAGAGTTCGTGCTGGTGCCGGTAGAAGGCGGCGGCGACCTTGCGGAAGGCGGTGGTGCGCGGGTCGAGCCAGTCGGGGCGCCGCAGGCCTGCCCAGTCACCCTGCGGGACGGTGCGGGCGCCGGGGTTGCGGGCGGCGAAGCCGTCGGGGACGGTGCCGAAGTAACCGGGGAGGACCGGGGCCATACCGAGCTCGCGCAGCCGGTCGGTGATGTGCCGGCCGAGGGCGGCGCGTTTCGCGATGAGCTCCGGGGAGAGCGGGCCGCCGTACGCGCTCATGTTCTGCAGGAGCCACCACGGCTGGTGGGAGGGCGCGGGCAGCCAGGTCCGGGCCTCGGTGTCGGAGTAACCGAAGTCCTTGAGGAGGCGGTGGTAGACGGCTTCCTGGCCGGTCGTCACCAGCACCTCGTTGCAGCCGTGCAGGGCCAGTACGTCGATCATCCGCTCCCAGCGCGGCCAGTCGGCGTACGGCGCGGTGTAGCCGTCGTGGGTGTCGTTGAGCGCGAAGCGGTGCGCGACGGTGGCCGAGTGTTCCAGAGGTGCGCGGGGCGCGGGCAGTCGCCGGGGGAGGTCGAGCTGGGTGCCCGACCAGGAGATGTGCGCCCCGCAGACGTACTTCAGGTACCAGTGGACGCCGGTGAGCGCGGCGGCGGGACTCGTGCCCGCGACCTCGATGCGGCCGGTGGTGCCTTCGACACCTTCGACGCCTTCGACCCTGAAACGGTCGTGGCCGCCGCCGCTCTTGAGGGTGGTGAGGCGGAACTGGGCGGCGTGGTCGGGCAGCAGCCGTTCCAGGGCGGCGCGGGCGGGGGCGGTGGCGTCGGTGGCGGGGCGGGCTCGCTGTGCGGCCATGGCTGTGGTGTGCCCTGGGGTGTGCCCTCCCACCGCGGCTGTGACGCCGAGGGCTCCGGCGGTGCCCAGCAGCGTACGTCGCGACAGACGGTCGGTCATCGGGGCGCTCCTCGGTGGGGCGGTGGGATGAGGGGTACGGCGGGACGGTGGACACGACACGGATGTACCGAGCGCACGTTAATGACGGCGCGGGGGCGCATCAATGGGGCGTGCGATGTGTTCGTATCCACCCCACCGTGTGGCCCAACGGGGCACGATGGGCGGATGCGCAACCAACGCCGACGTACATCACGTACAGCAAATGTCGCCTCAGCCATAGCCGTTCTCGCCCTGCTCGCCACGGGCTGCGGCGGCTCGGGAGACGACGAGGAGAAGCCGGTGCCGGAGACGGCGCGGGGCAGCCTGGAGCAGCTCGCGAAGAAGATCGCGTGCGAGCCGAACATCCAGACGGACGCGACGGAGCTGCGTCAGGCGAACTGCGAGACCGGCGACGGCCGCTACGTGCTGGCCACCTTCGCGACCGACCGCGGACAGCGCGAGTGGATCAACGAGGCCAAGGACTACGGCGGGGCTTACCTGGTCGGCAGGAAGTGGGTCGCGGTGGGCGACCAGAAGGTGCTGACAGCACTGCGCGGCCGGCTCGGCGGGACGGTGGAGACTTCCTCGCACCACTCCGGGGGCAGTGGCGGTGGGGGGAACGAGGAGAAGCACTCCGGTCACCACGGGAGCTGACCGCGCAGGCTGAGAGGGCGGCCGGTGGGGGGCGGCCGCCCTGGGGCCTGGCCCTAGACGGGGGTCAGGTGCACTGGCGTCCTTCGTTCACGCAGAACACCACCTTCTTCATCAGCCGGCTGTTGAAGACGTTGATGAAGTCCCCGTGGTCGGTGCCCGGCTTGTGGAGCTGCTCGGGGAAGGAGTCGACCGCGAACCCGGGGCCCGGCGGGACGTCGTACACGATCCGCTGCACGAGCTGCGGGATGGCACGGAATCCGTTCGGGCACGCGCCGTTCTCGTCCGCGAACGCGACATGCGTGCGGTGATTGGCGCTGTCGGTGTTCTGTCCGTCCCAGCAGCTCTGGAAGTTGAACGTACGGACGACCTGGCTGCCTTCCGGGCAGATCGGGTATTTGTCCTTGAGCTGGCGGTCCTCGAATCCGGTGCAGCTCCAGGACGCGTTGGCATTGGCGTCACCATTGGTGAATGCCTTGGCGTCACCGGTGATGATCCGCAGGAAGCGCGGCATCGCGGTGACCTTGCTGACGGGGCTTCCGACGAATTTCAGCGAGACCTCGGCAGGAGTCTGGATTTCTCCCACGTTGCTGTCCTTGCCTCCGCCGTCGGCATTGGCGTCGTTCTCGTTCTGGCCGTTCTGCAGGCGCAGGACGGGCCAGTAGTACGTCGACCTGTCGCCCTGGTTCCGGCAGGTGGTCTGACCGCGGGCCAGGTCGTCGTCGCTCGCGAAGGCGTCATTGGCCTGGTTGCCGACGTAATCGTGCATATGGTGTGCGCCGTTGCTCACACCTGGTGCGACGATGACATTGTCCGGGTTGAACTTTCCGTTCTGGTTCCGGCCGCAGTCGGTGGTGAATACGCCGCGGGACGCGCCGCGCTGCTGCTGCGGCTGCTGGACGTTCGGCTGGACGGACTGGATGTCGACGAAGTCGGCGGCGTTGGGTCCGTTGCCGGCCTGCCCGCCGTTGCCGTTGCTGTTGCCGCCGCCCTGATCACCACCCTGGTCACCACCTTGGCCACCGCCGTTCTGGTCTCCGCCGCCCTGCCCGTCCCCGCCGGCCCCTCCGTTGTCGTCGGCGCGCAGCGTGCAGGGTGCGAGAGCTTCGAGCCCCTGGGGGCGTTCGGCCTGACGGCCGATGGCGGTGGCGATACGGCTGATGGCAGCCAGTCGCTTGTCCTTCAGCGGTCCCAGAATGGCGTTCCGCGCGAAGTTCTGGTCCTGGGAAATCTGCTGCTGGGAATCGGCGAACCGCTTGTACGCCTCCGTGATCTGGGAGTCGAGATTCGCGAGCTCGCGGTCGACTTCCTGGCGCACCGAATCAGGTACTTCGTTGGGCAGGTCGTTCGCCACCTCTGGACAGTCGATGGTCGACATCTGCTGACTGGTGTTCTGAATCTGACCGGACTGAGCCGAGTCCGGGCCGGACCAGCCTTCACCTGCGGATGCGTAGACATTTACCGCGAGCAGTCCACCCCCGCCCAGGATCAGAGCGGCCGATGCGGCAATCGCCCGGTTCGCCAGCGTGGAACGTTTTCTAGATGCGCGTCGCATGGAACTCCTCTGCTTCGTCGCCGGGTGAAGTTAAGGGGGGTCCCGGCAGTGGAGAAGCGCTCCGTTCCATACGGTCGCGGTTCGCGCCGTGTTCAAACCCCCTCCGAATTCGTAGCTATCTCCATCCGCAAACAGGGACGGAACCCGACGTACAGGGTGAGCCCTCAGCCGGTCCCGGCCGGCGTACCCACCCGGAGCCGGTTGTCGTCCGGGTCCCGCAACTCGACCTCACGCGCCCACGGCAGTTCCTCCACCGTTACGCCGAACTCCGCGGCCACCGCGTCCACGTCACGTACCCGCAGATACACCAGCGTCCCCGGCCGGGCGTCTCCTTCGTGCTCCGAGAGGAACAGCCGCACGGGACCGCGCGCGACCTCCACGAACGCGGGGAAGCCCGGCTCGAAGCGGTGCTCCCACTCCTTGGTGAAGCCGAGGCGGTCGTACCAGGTGACCGCCACGCCGGCGTCCTTGACGCGCAGGATCGGAATGACTTCCTCGTTCATGGCCATGCGACCATCCTCTTCCCCACCCCCTCCCGTCCCGTCACTCCACCCAGGCGAACGGGGCGAGCTGCTCGTCGAGAGGAGCGCCGGTCATCCGGTTCGCCAGGGTCGACATCGTGTAGGCACCGATGCCGAGCACGACCTCCAGCGCGTTCTGCGGCGTGTGGCCGTGGGCGAGGAAGCGCCGCAGCGTGGCGTCGTCGACCGCGCCCGAAGCCGCGACAACCTCCAGCGTGAACCGGCGTACGGCTTCGAGACGTGCGTCGCTGAGCGGCACCGCGACCGGCTCGCGCAGTGCCGCGATCAGGCCGGCGTCCGCACCCAGTGCGGTCAGTTTCGCGGTGTGCATAGCGACGCAGACATGGCAGCCGTTGCGGGTCGCGATCGTCATGATCACGACCTCGCGGGAGAGCGGGTCCAGGGTCGTCGACTCGAAGATGGCGCTGATCTTCAGGAAGCCGTCGAGCAGTTGTGGAGAGGTGGCCAGGCGGGCGACGGGGGCCGGCAGGTAGCCCAGGCGCCTGGTGGTCGCCTCCATGGATCGGCGGGCGGGGGCGGGGGCGGACTCTGTGGTGTGGTCGGGAAACAGCGCCGTGGTCAAGGGGGCTCCTCGGAGGTAAACTAGTCAACGTGATTGACGAAAAGGTAAACCACGTTGACGAGTGCCGCAATGGCTGAGGGGTACGAGCTTCCGCTGCTGCTCTTCGCGGGTTTCCGGTCGTTCATCGACGAGTTGCACGCTGAACTGGCCGAACAGGGCCACCCCGACGTCCGCCCCGCGTACGGCTTCGCCCTCCAGGCGGTCGGCCGTGACGGTGTGACGCCGGGCGAGCTGGGCCGACGGCTGGGTGTCTCCAAGCAGGCCGCGGGCAAGACCGTCGAGCGGCTGGAGCGGCTCGGTTACGTCGAACGGGCCGACGACCCCGGCGACGGGCGGCGCAAGCTGGTCAGGCTGACGCCCCGCGGAGTTGACGTACTGACGCGGTCGGCCATGATCTTCGACCGGCTGCGGGAGCGGTGGGTCGAGACCCTCGGCGCGGAGCGAGTGAGTGACCTGGAGGGGGCGCTGCGGGCCATGGTCCCTGGGAACGGTTGGCGCCTGGACGCGGCGAGCTGGTTCGGCTCCTAGCGAGCGACGCGGCGGGCTTCTCGGTCGTGGGCAGGGCCTCAGTCCCCGGACGCCCTGCCGACGTGTCCTCACGACGCCGGACGGGCCGGCTTTCCGCCGGCAGCTCTCCGTCGGCCCCGACTCGAACCGAGCCGCGTCGCGCGTTCCTCCCCGCGCGGCGTTCGAGGGCCGGGGGCCGGGAGGAGAGGGCGCAGTCCTGCGTGTGCCGCGCACTGGTACAACCACATGCCACACCAAGGGCGCCGGGATGGCAGCATGTGCGGACCATGACGAACGCCCGGTCGCCCCTGCGCGCACTGCGAGCCGCACTTTTCGCGGCGGTGTGCATCATTGCGGCGGCTGTGGGGCATTCGTCCATGTCCGGGCATGAAGTTCCGGTTTCGGGGCTGTTCGCGGCCTTCGCGGTGACGGGTGGCCTCGCGTGGACCGTGGGGCACCGGAGGCGCGGCGTACTGGCCGTCGGCGGCGGGCTCCTCGCCGTACAGGGAGTACTGCACCTCATCTTCGGTACGGCGCAGGGGCCGGGCCCCGGCCACCAGGGAATGCCCGTCGCGCACCAGCCGGTCATGGACCCCGGAACCATGGCGACCGCCGCGTCCGCCTCCACCCATGCCCACGGTTCGTCGTCGCTGGCGATGACCGCCGCCCACCTGGCCGCAGCGCTCGTCTGCGGCCTGTGGCTGGCGCGCGGTGAGGCGGCCTTCTTCCGGCTGGCGCGGGCCGTCGGCGCGCTGGCCTTCACGCCGCTGCGGCTGCTGCTCGCCTTCGTACGGGCCCCTGGACTGCTGCCGGACCCGGTACGTCCCGGCGGGCCCCGCACCACGCGCCGCCACGGTCACGGCGTCATCCTCGCGCACACGCTGTCGCGGCGCGGGCCGCCGCGGGTCCCGACCACCCGCGCCACGGCCCCCGCATTTCCCACCGTCTGACCGGTCCGGTCACTGTCCGACCGCTGTCCGACCGCGTGACCAGGGGGCCGCTTCCCACGCCCGTGACCCACGTCACCAGTCGACATTCCGAGGACAGTCATGGCCATTGACGACCCCGTACAACCCGCGCACGAAACGCAAGCCGATCCGGAGACTCCGGCCGCCGCCGGCGAACGCGGCACCACCTGGAGCGCCCTGCGCCCCCTCGTCCTGCGCATCCACTTCTACGCGGGCCTGCTGATAGCCCCGCTCCTGCTGGTCGCCGCCACCAGCGGACTGCTCTACGCCCTCTCCTTCCAGGCGGAGAAGTTCCTCTACAGCAACGAACTCGAAGTCCCGGTCGGCGACCGCTCCCTGCCCGTCGGCGACCAGCTCGCGGCCGCCCGCAAGGCCCACCCCGAGGGCACGGTGACCGCCGTCTGGCCCTCCGCCGAGGACGGCGCGACGACCAGGGTGCTGATGACGACACCCGAGGTCGAGGAGGGCAAGTCGCTGGCCGTCTTCGTCGATCCGTACACCGCGGAAGTACGGGGCGAACTGGCCAGTTACGGCAGCTCCGGCGCCCTGCCGCTGCGCACCTGGCTCGACGAACTCCACCGCGACCTGCACCTCGGCGACCTCGGCCGCCACTACAGCGAACTCGCCGCCAGCTGGCTGTGGGTGGTCGCCCTCGGCGGCCTGCTGCTGTGGCTCGGACGCAGACGTACGGCCAGGCGCGACCTGATCGTCCCCGAACGCGGGGCGAAGGGCCGGCGCAAGACGCTGTCCTGGCACGGCACCGTCGGCATGTGGGCGGTGCTCGGACTCGTCCTCCTCTCGGCGACCGGCCTCACCTGGTCCCGGTACGCGGGCGAGAACATCGGCGCCGTACAGGACCAGCTCGGCGGCGCCACGCCGGTCGTCTCCGCCGCGCTGACCGAGGGCGCAGGTGACGGCGGCGACGGACACGAGGGTCACGGCGACGGCCACGGAGGCGGAGGCTCCCACGAGGGCATGGCCGGCATGGACATCGGCATCGACAACGCGCTCGCCGCCGCCCGCCAGGCCGGGATCGAGGGCAAGCTCTCGGTGATCCTGCCGAGCGAGGGCAGCGGTTACGTCGTCAAGGAGACCGACACCCAGTTCCCGGTCCACCTGGACTCGGTCGCCGTCGACCCCGCCGACGGCAGGGTCATCGACGAACTGCGCTTCGCCGACTACCCGCTGCTCGCCAAGCTCACCCGCTTCGGCATCGACGCCCACACCGGCGTCTTCCTCGGACTCGCCAACCAACTGGCCCTGGCAGCGCTCGCGTTCGCCCTCATCATGCTGACCGTCTGGGGCTACCGGATGTGGTGGCTGCGCAGGCCGACGAAGGAACGCAGGCTGAGCGCGGGCCGCCCGATGCCGCGCGGCGCCTGGCGCAAGGCGCCGGTAACGGCCCTGCTGCCGCTGGCCGCGCTCACCGCGCTCGCGGGCTGGTTCGTACCGCTGCTCGGCATCAGCCTGCTGGTGTTCCTCGCGGTGGATCTGGTGCTGGGGCTGGTGGCGAGGATCCGCACCCGTACGGCGGCCTGAGCCGGGGGAGGCCCGCCCGTAATGGACACGGTCCGGTACGGGCGGGCCACCACACGTAGTCATCTGCGCTCAGGCGCTTCTGAGTCCGTGTCAGGACTCGACAAGCTGGCGAAGATCCCAGGTGGGGGCAGCTCGGGCCCGGCAAGCCGCATGCGGCAGGATGACGATCCGCGCATCCCTCGGACCACGGGAGAGAATCACTGATGTACCGGGCCCTCACACTGCACGACGTGATCGTCGCCGGAATCGCGGTGGCCGTCGGCATCGCGGCAGGACTGCTCCTGAGAGCGACCCTGCGGTGGCTGGGAGAACGGGCCCGCAGGACGCGGTGGAGCGGGGACGACGTGATCGTCGACGCCCTGCGGACCTTGATCCCGTGGGCGGCGATCGCGGCCGGCGCGGCGGCTGCCGCGGCGGCGCTTCCGCTGACCCCCACGACCGGGCGCAACGTCACCATGACGCTGACCGCCCTGCTCATCCTGGCCGGTACCCTCACGGCGGCCAGGGTGATCGCCAATCTGGTGCGGTCCGTGGCGCAGTCCAGGTCGGGAGTGGCCGGTTCGGCCACCATATTCGTCAACATCACGCGCGTCGTGGTGCTCGCGATGGGTTTCCTCGTCGTACTGCAGACCCTCGGCGTCTCCATCGCACCGCTGCTCACGGCGCTGGGCGTGGGCGGTCTGGCGGTCGCTCTCGCGCTGCAGGACACCCTGGCCAACCTGTTCGCGGGCGTGCACATCCTCGCCGCGAAGACGGTGCAGCCCGGCGACTACATCCGCCTCAGCAGCGGCGAAGAGGGCTATGTCGTCGACATCAACTGGCGCAACACCGTGGTGCGCAACCTGTCGAACAACTTGGTCATCATCCCGAACGCACAGCTCGCCGGCACCAACATGACCAACTTCAGCCAGCCGGAACAGCAGCTTTCGATCATGGTCCAGGTGGGAGTCGGTTACGACAGCGACCTGGAGCACGTCGAGCGCGTGACGACCGAGGTCGTCGAGAACGTGATGACCGAGATCACCGGCGCCGTCCCCGACCACGAACCAGCCGTGCGTTTCCACACGTTCGGAGATTCCAGGATCGGCTTCACGGTGATCCTGGGGGTCGGCGAGTTCAGCGACCAGTACCGGATCAAGCACGAGTTCATCAAGCGCCTGCACCAGCGCTACCGGGCCGAGGGCATCGCGGTCCCCGCGCCCAAGCGGACCGTGACGGTGCAACAGGGCCTGGTTGCGGTGCAACAGGGAGAGGTTCCGGTGCCGATGGCGATCCCGCACCAGCGCGAGGCGACCGAGCCGGTGCTCTAGCGCCCGCCCCCCAGCCGGGCGGACGGCCCAGGAAGTCAGCGCCGCGGGGGCGCCCGCCGGTCCGGCGGGCGCCCCCAGTTGCCTGTGGTGCGGGATCAGACCTGGCCGGCCTTCTCCAGCGCGGTGCAGCAGGTGTCGACGATCAGACGCGTGACGACGTACGGGTCGACGTTCGCGTTCGGGCGGCGGTCCTCGATGTAGCCCTTCTGCTCCTGGCCGACCTGCCACGGGATACGGACCGAGGCGCCACGGTCCGAGACGCCGTAGCTGTACTCGTTCCACGGGGCGGTCTCGTGCAGACCGGTGAGGCGGTCGTCGATGCCCGCGCCGTAGTTCTTGACGTGGTCCATCGGCTTCGAGCCCTCGCCCAGCGACTCGCACGCGGTGATGATCGCGTCGTAACCCTCGCGCATCGCCTTCGTCGAGAAGTTGGTGTGCGCGCCCGCACCGTTCCAGTCGCCCTTGACCGGCTTGGGGTCGAGGGTCGCGGAGACGTTGAAGTCTTCGGCGGTGCGGTAGAGCAGCCAGCGGGCGACCCACAGCTGGTCGGCGACCTCCAGCGGCGCCAGCGGGCCGACCTGGAACTCCCACTGGCCGGGCATGACCTCGGCGTTGATGCCGGAGATGCCCAGGCCGGCGGCGAGGCAGTGGTCGAGGTGCTTCTCGACGATCTCGCGGCCGAAGATCTCGTCCGCGCCGACGCCGCAGTAGTAACCGCCCTGTGCGGCCGGGAAACCGCCCACCGGGAAGCCGAGCGGGCGCGAGCCGTCGAAGAAGGTGTACTCCTGCTCGATGCCGAAGATCGGCTCCTGGCCGGCGAACTGCTCGGCGACCGGACGCAGCAGCGCACGCGTGTTGGACTCGTGCGGCGTCATGTCGATGTTCAGGACCTCGCACATGACGAGGACGTTGTCACCGCCGCGGATCGGGTCCGGGCAGGAGAACACGGGGTTCAGCACGCGGTCGGACGAGTGACCCACGGCCTGGTTGGTGCTGGATCCGTCGAAGCCCCAGATGGGCAGCTCGGCGCCATCGGCCAGTATCTTCGTCTTCGAGCGAAGCTTGGCGGTCGGCTCGGTGCCGTCGATCCAGATGTACTCGGCCTTGAAGGTCACGGACGCCATCCTTTGCGGGTGCTGCTGCGGTGCTGCGGCTTGTGAGGGCAGCTTCGCAAGCGCTGATTTCCCGACCGTTGCCCGATTGTGAACCCCGTGTTACTCAGGTTTCCCGCGCATCACAGGCCCCGAAGCCGGGGTCGTACGGGGCCGTCGAGCCGAGCCGGGGTGCCCGCCGTCGTGTACAACGGCACACTGGCGGACATGACCGAATCGCTGATCAGGCCACGCGTCGGACTTCTCGGCACCGGCCCCTGGGCGGCCGGCACCCAGGCACCGGCGCTCGCGGCGCACCCCGGCGTCGACTTCGCCGGTGTCTGGGGCCGCAGGCCCGAGGCGGCCGCCGCGCTCGCCGCCGCCCACGGCACCACGCCGTACGACGACGTCGACACCCTCTTCGCGGCGTGCGACGCGGTCGCGATCGCACTGCCGCCGGACGTCCAGGCCCCGCTGGCGGTACGGGCGGCGGAGGCCGGGTGCCACCTGCTGCTGGACAAGCCGCTGGCGACGACGGTGACGGGGGCACGGGAGGTCGTCCGGGCGGCCGAGAAGGCGGGCGTGGCGTCGGTGATCTTCTGCACGCTGCGTTTCGCGACGGGCACGACGCAGTGGATCGCCGAACAGGCCGCGGCGGACGGCTGGTTCACGGCGCACGCGCGGTGGCTCGGCGCGCTGTACGCGCCCGGTGCGGACAGTCCGTACGCCGCATCCCCGTGGCGCGGCGAGAAGGGCGCGCTGTGGGACGTGGGGCCGCACGCCCTGTCCGTACTCCTGCCGGTGCTCGGCGACGTTACGTCGACGACCGCGGCGGCGGGCCCCGGAGACACCGCCCACCTCGTACTGCGGCACACCTCGGGCGCGACGAGCACGGTGACGCTCAGCCTGAGCGCCCCGGCGGCCTCGGCGGGTGCGACGGTCGAACTGCGGGGCACGGCGGGCGTGGCCGAACTGCCCGCGTGGGGCGGCGCGGCCGAGTCCTTCGGCGCGGCCGTGGACGCCCTGCTGCACGCCGTACGCACCGGCGAATCCCACCCGTGCGACGCGGCCTTCGGCCTGAGGCTCACCGAGATCCTGGCCGAAGCGGAGTCACAACTGAGCCGCTGAGCCGGCACTGAGCCGCTGAGCCGGCCGGCGTACGCGAAACCTCCCCGCGTACGCCGGCACTGAGCACCCGCTCGGCCTCCTACCCGACGCGCTCGATCCGCGCGTTGCGGATCAGGAACTTGCCGGGCTCCCGCACCTGCTCGAAGGCCGCGTTGTTGAGCAGCGCACAGCTCCCGGACGCCGAAGTCACCTCAACGGTGGTCGACTTGGAGTTGTCGAGGTTCGTGACCCTGAGCTGGGTGCCGACAGGGAACTCCCCGCTGGAGGCGGCAGGCGCCCCGCCCTCACCGGACAGCGTGACGGTGGACCCGGCACACACGACCTCACCGGCCGGCGCCGCGTCACCCGGATCCTGAGCCGGCGGCCGGGTGGCGGCCCCTCCGTCGCCGCCACCCGCTCCCGCATCCGCATCACCACCTTCCTCCGGCGGGGCCGTCACGTCCGCAGGCGGCGCCGCCCCGGCGTCGGGCGGGGCCGCCTCGCCGCACCCGGACGCCGCCTGCTTACGTTTGATCTCCTCGATGACCGCCTCCCGGTTGGCGATCCGCGCGGCCGACTGCGCGTCGGGATGGGCACGCTGCCCGGCGATGAACTGCTCGTTGTTGCTCAGCGCGGTGGCCAGCCCGTCGCAGGCGACCGAGGCCTGACTGGTGCCGGTCATCACCACGGCGGTTCCCGCGACCAGTGCGGCCGCGCCCGCGAGCAGAGCGAGCTTCTTCTTGCGGCTGAGGGTTTTCCTGCGCGACACGTGTGACTCCTGTCCCCGGCCGTGTGCGCCACGACCGCATGGGTTCCGTGTGCCGTTACGTACGAGTAGCAACCCCGTCCGTCTCAATCACCCGAGCAACAACTTCCGCATCAGGCAGGCGGCAACGCCCGGCACAGCGCGTCCAGCGCGCCCGCGTACGCGTGCTCGGCAGGCGTCGAGTACCCCACGACCAGCCCGTCCCGCTCCCCACCACCCGGCCCCCCGCCCCCACTCCCGCTGTCCGGATGCCGGTAATCGGACAGCCCCTCCACCGCCAGCCCCTGCCACGCCGCCGCCTTCACCACCGCCCGCTCGGTGCCGGGCGGCAGTTCCAGCACGGCGTGCAGCCCCGCCGCGATGCCCGTCACGCGCACGTGCGGCGCTCGCTCGGCCAGCACCTCGACCAACCGGTCACGCCTGCGCCGGTGGCGCTGTCGCATCCGGCGCACATGGCGGTCGTACGCACCCGACTCGACGAAGTCCGCCAGCGTCAGCTGCTCCGTCGCGCTCGACCACTGCTCGCGCTCGCCCTTCGCCTCCACGACGCCGTCCATGAGCCGCTCCGGCAGCACCAGCCAGCCGATCCGCAGCGTCGGCGACAGGCTCTTGCTCACCGACCCGATCAGCACCACATGCTCCGGGTCGAGCCCCTGCACCGCACCCACCGGCTGCCGGTCGTAACGGAACTCGCCGTCGTAATCGTCCTCCAGGACCAGCCCGCCCGTCGCCCGCGCCCAGTCCACGACGGCCGCCCGCCGCTCGGGATGCAGCGGCCCCCCGGTCGGGAACTGGTGCGCGGGAGTGAGCAGTACGGTCCCCGGCCCGGCCAGCTCGCCCACCCTGGCCCCGTCCTCGTCGACCCCGACCGGCACGGTACGTACACCTTCGTCCGCCAGCAGCGCGCGGTGGAACGGCAGCCCGTACGCCTCCACCGCCCACGTCCCGCCCACCACCCGGGCCAGCAGCCGCAGCGCGTGCGCGGCACCCGAGCACAGCACGATCCGCCCGGCGTCCGCCCGTACCCCACGCACCCGCGCGAGATACTCCGCGAGCGCCTGCCGCAGCTCCGCCCTGCCCCGCGGATCGCCGGGCCCGAACGCGTCGTGGGGCGCGGCCGTCAGTGCCCGGCGGGCCGAGGCGAGCCAGGCGCCGCGCGGAAAGGCGGCGGGGTCGGGCCTGCCCTGGACGAGGTCGTACGCCGGACGGGAGTCCCGTGCGGGGGTGCGGGGCCGGGGCGCGGGCACGGCCGGAGCGGCCCGCTGGGCGACGCGCGTACCCGACCCCTGCCTGGCCGTCAGCCAGCCCTCCGCGACCAGTTCGGCGTACGCGTCGGCGACCGTATTGCGGGCGAGCCCGAGGTCGGCGGCGAGGGAACGGTACGGAGGCAACCGCGTCCCCGGCGCGAGCCGCCCGCCGCGGATCGCCTCACGCAGCGCCCGCATGAGCACGGCGCGCCGGCTGCCGCCGCCGACGGCGCCGAGCTCCAGATGCAGATCGCTGCCGAGCCCCTCCGCAGAATTGACCCAGGATTCCGCCACTCAAATGCACCCCTTCTCCGGTCGCCTGCGCGGATAAATTCGTACCCATGACGACGACAGAGATCAAGCAGACGCCCGCCACTTCCCCCCGCCTCAACTTCGCCAAGGCCGCCCCCAAGGCGTTCAAGGCCGTGATCGGCCTCGACGCCGCCGCGCGCGAGGGCCTCGACCCGACGCTGGTCGAGCTGGTCCAGACCCGCGCCTCGCACCTCAACCGCTGCGCGTACTGCCTGCACATGCACACCTCCGACGCACGCAAGGCGGGCGAGAGCGAGGAGCGGCTGCACATGGTCGCGGTGTGGAAAGAGGCAGCACACTTCTTCTCCGCCAAGGAGCAGGCGGCCCTGGCCCTCACGGACGCGGTGACACTGGTGGCTGACGCCGGCGTTCCGGACGACGTGTACGCGCGGGCGTCGGCCCACTTCGACGACGAGGAACTGGCCCGGCTCCTCGCCCTGATCTTCGCGATCAACACCTGGAACCGCATCGCACTGGCGACCAGGAAGACGGCGGGCGAGGACGAACGAGTGTCCTGACCTGGAGTGCCCTGACCCGCAACCGCCATCACCCGGAGCCGGTCGACGCCTTCCCCTTCCCCTTCCCCTTCCCCTTCCTCTTGCCCTCCTCGTAGGCCACGACGTTCCCGTTGACGTACGTCAGGAGTTCGGTGGCCTGCTCGGTGAGTTCCGCCTCGCGGGTCTCGGAGCCGTCCGCCCACTGCGCGTTGGAGAAGACCACCGACCGGACCGTCATCAGCCGCCGGAACACCCCGGCGGAACCTGGCGGTACGGTCGGCAGGCCGGCCTCGGGCGGCGGATCGAGCGAGACGACCTGGTAGGTGACCGGGTCCATCGAGACCATCCCGAAGACCGACGCCGCGTCCTCGGCCCGCTTGAGGCTGAGTACGCCCACCGTCACCTGCGAGCGGCGCTCGGCGTCGGTGAACAGCGCGGACGTCAGCTGCAGACAGCCACCGCCCTGCGCGATGATCCCGGCGAGTTCCTGGGACATGCCACGCTCGCACTCGGTGGTGGTGGCCTTGCCGACGTACAGCACCGCACCCACCGCCACGGCGGAGACCACGGCCAGCGCGCCCACCGCGCCGCCGGCTATGAGCCAGGTCCGTCGCCGGGGCGGCGGGGGCGGGGGAGGAAACGGGGGCGGGTAGGAACCGTACGGGCCATGATCACCAAGAGTCATGGCCGCGGAGGGTAGCAGCGAAGTCCCCCCAAGGTCTCGCCGGGCGACAAACGACCCATACCACCCCTCGGACTCCGGTTTCGTCACCGCGACATGGCGTCCCGCACCGCCTCGTCCGTACGCGCCACCACAGCCGTACCGTCCTCAGCGGTGATGATCGGCCGCTGGATCAGCTTCGGATGCTCGGCGAGCGCCGCCACCCACCGGTCCCGCGAACCGGCGTCCCGCGCCCAGTCCTTGAGCCCCAGCTCCTTCGCCGCTGCCTCCTGCGTACGCGTGATGTCCCACGGTTCGAGCCCGAGCCGCTCCAGCACCGCACGGATCTCGTCCTCGGTCGGTACGTCCTCCAGGTAGCGGCGCACGGTGTAGTCGGCGCCCTCCTCGTCCAGCAGCCGCAGCGCGCTGCGGCACTTGGAACACGCGGGATTGATCCAGATCTCCATGGCCACAACCGTACCTCCAGCCACCCGCCAAACACCCGCTGGCCAGGGCCGATTGTCAGTGGCGACCACTAAAATCGAAGGAGTCAAAGAGGGTTCCCGACCGCCCCAGGAGGACGCCCGTGGCCGCAGCCGCACTGCTCTCGATCGCTCCCCAGCCCCTGCCGAAGACCCCACTGCCGGCCGGGCGGCCGCGCGCGTGGTACGAGACGCACAACCGCCGCCTCAAGGCCATGCGCCTGGCCATAGCCCTGCTCGACACCGGCGTGTACCACCCGTCCCAGGCCCCCGACCGCAAGATCCGCACCATCGCCGAGCGCATCGGCATCCACCCCCCGTCGGACACAACCTGCCGCATGGTCCGCACCCTGATCCGCTACGGCCGCTGAACGTAGGCAGCGCGCCGCTGCCCGCAACGGCGAGGGCCGCCCCCCGAATCCCGGATGGCGGCCCTCACGCTGCTGTCGCACGATTTAGAGGTCGAAGTACAGCTCGAACTCGTGCGGGTGCGGGCGGAGCTGGATGGGGGCGATCTCGTTGACGCGCTTGTAGTCGATCCACGTCTCGATCAGGTCGGGGGTGAAGACACCGCCGGCCAGCAGGTAGTCGTGGTCCGCCTCCAGGGCGTCGAGGACGGCCGGGAGCGAGGTCGGGACCTGCTGGACGTTCGCGTGCTCCTCGGGAGCCAGCTCGTACAGGTCCTTGTCGATCGGCTCGGCCGGCTCGATCTTGTTCTTCACGCCGTCCAGGCCGGCCATCAGGAGCGCCGAGAACGCGAGGTACGGGTTCGAGGACGGGTCCGGCGCGCGGAACTCGACGCGCTTGGCCTTCGGGTTCGAGCCCGTGATCGGGATACGCATGGCCGCCGAGCGGTTGCGCTGCGAGTAGACCATGTTGACCGGGGCCTCGAAGCCGGGGACCAGGCGGTGGTACGAGTTCACCGTCGGGTTGGTGAAGGCCAGGAGCGACGGGGCGTGCTTCAGGATGCCGCCGATGTAGTACCGGGCGATGTCCGAGAGGCCCGCGTAGCCCTGCTCGTCGTAGAAGAGCGGGTTGCCGCCGGACCACAGGGACTGGTGGACGTGCATGCCCGAGCCGTTGTCACCGAAGATCGGCTTCGGCATGAAGGTCGCGGTCTTGCCGTTGCGCCAGGCGACGTTCTTCACGACGTACTTGAAGAGCATCAGGTCGTCGGCCGCGGCGAGCAGCGTGTTGAACTTGTAGTTGATCTCGGCCTGGCCGGCCGTGCCGACCTCGTGGTGCTGACGCTCGACCTGGAGGCCGTTCTTGTCCAGCTCCAGGGAGATCTCGGCACGCAGGTCGGCGAAGTGGTCGACCGGCGGGGTGGGGAAGTAGCCACCCTTGTAGCGGACCTTGTAGCCACGGTTGTTCTCGACCGCACCGGTGTTCCAGGCGCCGGCCTCGGAGTCGATGTGGTAGAAGGACTCGTTCGCGGAGGTCTGGAAGCGCACGTTGTCGAACACGTAGAACTCGGCCTCGGGGCCGAAGTACGCCGTGTCGGCGATGCCGGTGGACGTCAGGTACGCCTCGGCCTTCTTCGCCACGTTCCGCGGGTCACGGCTGTACTGCTCGCCCGTGATCGGGTCGTGGATGAAGAAGTTGATGTTGACCGTCTTGTCCTTGCGGAACGGGTCGACGCGGGCGGTCGACAGGTCCGCGCGGAGCGCCATGTCGGACTCGTGGATCGCCTGGAAGCCGCGGATCGAGGACCCGTCGAAGGCCAGCTCCTCGTTCGGGTCGAACGCCGCGGCCGGGATCGTGAAGTGCTGCATCACTCCGGGCAGGTCGCAGAACCGGACGTCGACGAACTTGACGTCTTCGTCGGCGATGAACTTCTTCGCGTCGTCGGCGTTCTGGAACATCCAACTCCTCCTACTCCCACCCGGTGGGGATGGGGTTGCAGCTCTCCGTGCGGCCAGTGCGGTGGCACACGCTGGACCCGACCATAGGCAGACCGGATTTCTCAAGCATGACCCATTTGTTTCGCACAAGTTAACCGGACCGGCTCCGACGCGAGCTCGGAAGGGGCCCGACCTCCAGGGTACGAAAGCGGGCGCAGTACCTTGTACGGGTGGACAACAGGCAAGCAATCGGATCGTGGCTCTCCGGGCCGGGCGAAGCCGCCAAGGAGATGGGTGCCGACACCGGGTACCGGGGCGAGCGGCTCGGACTGCCCGAGCAGGGGCCGGGCGCCATCGCCCCGCCCGGCCGGCGCTTCGGCGCCCTTTTCACCGACTGGGCTCTGTGCATGCTCATCGCATACGGGCTGCTCACGGGTGGTAACTGGCAGGCGTCGGGCAACTGGGCGCTGGGCGTTCTGCTCGTACTGAGCGTGCTCACCGTCGGCACCGTCGGCTCCACTCCGGGCAAGCGCCTCTTCGGCCTGCGCGTCATCGCGGAGAACGGCGGCCGTCTCGGCTTCTTCCGCGTGTTCGTCCGCAGCGTCCTGCTGTGCCTCGCGATCCCGGCGCTGGTCTGGGACCGCGACGGCCGCGGCCTGCACGACCGCCTCGCACGCGCCGTCCAGGTCAGGATCTGACCGTACGGGTGACATGACAGAAGGGCGGTCCGCAACCTCTCGGTTCCGGACCGCCCTTCGACGTGATTCGACGCATATCGTACGAGGTGGAAGGTGGAGGGTCAGCGCATCTTTCCGCCGCGCGGCATCCGCCCGCCCTTGGGCATCGGGCCCTTCGGCAGCGGCATGTTCGACATCAGGTCGCCCATCGCGCGCAACCGGTCGTTGGTCGTCGTCACCTGCGGGCCCGCGAGGACGCGCGGCAGCTTGAGCATCGTCGTGCGCAGCTTCTTCAGCGGCACCTGACCCTCGTCGTTGCCGATGATGATGTCGTGGACCGGTACGTCCACCACGATCCGCGCCATCTTCTTCTTCTCGGACGCCAGCAGCGTCTTGAGCCGGTTCGGGTTGCCCTCGGCCACCAGAACGATGCCGGCCTTGCCGACCGCGCGGTGTACGACGTCCTGGTTGCGGTTCATCGCCACTGCCGGAGTCGTCGACCAGCCGCGGCCCACGTTCTGCAGTACGGAGGCAGCAGCACCCGGCTGTCCCTCCATCTGCCCGAAGGCCGCTCGCTCGGCGCGGCGTCCGAAGACGATCGCCATCGCGAGGAAGGCCAGCAGGAAGCCCAGAATGCCCAGGTAGACCGGGTGATCGATCAAGAAGCCGATCGCGAGGAAGACACCGAAGGTGACGATGCCCACACCCGCGAGAACGAGACCGATCTTCGAGTCGGCCCGCCGGGTCATCTTGTAGGTCAGGGCAATCTGCTTGAGTCGCCCCGGGTTCGCAGTGTCCGCGTTGTCTGCGCGTTCCTTCCTCGCCATGCTGTGAAGTTTACGTTGCCCGCGAGGCCCGTCCGGCCACGGCCTCCAGTACGTGCTGCGCCTCGACCCGGTCCTTGGCCCTGCGCCGGTCTTCGAGCACCGAGGTCCAGGCGTTGCGGCGTGCGGTGCGCTGTCCGCCGCGCATGAGGATGGACTCGACGGCGCGCAGAGCGTCGGTGACGGACGGGATGGCGGTAGCGCGGACGGGCGTCGGGGCCTGCATGGTGTGGGTCCCCCCTTGGAGTGATGACTCGCGAACGGACGGGTGCTGCCGGAGTGCTGCTGTGTGTAAACCCATGGTCACTGATTGGTGTTACCAGCGCATGACCGACCGGTCAAACACCCATGAACCCTTAACGCGTACGGCCGAAACAGCGACGCGGCCCGTACGGGCCCCCTCACCTGCGGGGACTGTACGAGCCGCGTCGTCCAGGCCATTACTGCCCGGTAATCACTTGTGCTGGGATTCACACAGTCGGTGCGGCCGCCAGCTCCTCGCGCCGCTCCATCGCCTGGCCGAACAGCCGGCCCGCGCGGTACGACGAACGGACCAGCGGCCCGGACATCACGCCGGAGTAGCCGATCTCCTCGGCCTCCTCCTTCAGCTCCACGAACTCGTGCGGCTTCACCCAGCGCTCGACGGGGTGGTGGCGCGGCGAGGGGCGCAGGTACTGCGTGATCGTGATGAGCTCGCAACCGGCGTCGTACAGATCCTGGAGCGCCTGGCTGACCTCTTCGCGCTCCTCACCCATGCCCAGGATGAGGTTCGACTTGGTGACCAGACCGGCCTCGCGGGCGCGCGTGATCACTTCGAGGGAACGCTCGTAGCGGAAACCGGGGCGGATGCGCTTGAAGATGCGCGGCACCGTCTCGACGTTGTGGGCCAGGACCTCCGGGCGGGACGAGAAGACCTCGGCCAGCTGCTCGGGGACCGCGTTGAAGTCGGGGATGAGGAGCTCGACCTTCGTACGGCCGGCCTCGCGCTCCGCCGTCATCGCGTGGATCTGGCGCACGGTCTCCGCGTACAGCCAGGCGCCGCCGTCCTCCAGGTCGTCGCGCGCGACGCCCGTGATGGTGGCGTAGTTCAGGTCCATCGTGACGACGGACTCACCCACACGGCGCGGCTCGTCCAGGTCGAGCGCGGCGGGCTTGCCGGTGTCGATCTGGCAGAAGTCGCAGCGCCGGGTGCACTGGTCACCGCCGATGAGGAAGGTGGCCTCGCGGTCCTCCCAGCATTCGTAGATGTTCGGACAGCCGGCCTCCTGGCACACCGTGTGCAGCCCTTCGCCCTTCACGAGCGCCTGCATCTTGGTGTACTCGGGGCCCATCTTCGCCCGGGTCTTGATCCACTCGGGCTTGCGCTCGATGGGGGTCTGGCTGTTCCGGACCTCCAGGCGCAGCATCTTGCGTCCGTCGGGTGCGACTGCGGACACGTCCGGCTCCCTACGACTTCGATTCTTCGGCGCCCACCAGGGTACGCCTGATATTTGTATGGGGATTACGTCTCGCCAACCCATGGCCAGCGGTCCGCATTCCCCGGCGCTAGACGGCGGCCTTCTCGACGGGGCGAGGGGCCGGGTCCGCGTTCTCCAGTACGTCCCGCAGGTGCTTCTCGACGACCGGCAGTACCTCGTCGATGGTCACGTCACGGCCCAGCTCGCCCGCGAGCGAGGCGACGCCCGCGTCGCGGATGCCGCACGGCACGATCCGGTCGAACCAGGTGTTGTCCGGGTTCACGTTCAGCGCGAAGCCGTGCATCGTGACGCCCTTGGCGACGCGGATGCCGATGGCGGCGAGCTTGCGGTCCTCGCGGCGCTGGCCGGCGTTGGACGGGGCGTACTCGGGGCCGTTCATCCGCGGGTCGAACTCCTCGTCCCGCAGTCGCGGGTCGAAGTCCAGGGAGAGCCCGCCGGCCGAAACCGACGGGCGCTGCTCCACGGGATCGCCCAGTACCCAGACGCCGCTGCGGCCCTCTACCCGGCTCGTCTCCACGCCGAAGTCGGCGCAGGTATGGATCAGGGCGTCCTCCAGGCGGCGTACGTGCGCCACCACGTCGACCGGGCGCGGCAGCTTCATGATCGGGTAGCCGACGAGCTGACCGGGTCCGTGCCAGGTGATCTTGCCGCCGCGGTCCACGTCCACGACCGGGGTGCCGTCCAGTGGGCGCTCGCTGTCCTGCGTACGCCGCCCGGCCGTGTAGACCGGCGGGTGCTCAAGGAGCAGACAGGTGTCCGGGACCTCGTCGGCGAACCGTGCCGCGTGCACCTCGCGCTGCTTCTGCCACGCCTCCTGGTACTCGACCGCTTCCTCGCCGAACCCCAGTCGGACAAACCGCAGCTCACTCACGGCAACGCCTCCCTAGAACCAACACCCTGCGCGTTGTGCGCGCCTCAGCCACTGTACGGCCGCGGCGATGGAGGCCACCGGGCAGGTCGTTTTCGTCAGCGTCCCCATAAATCCTCACACGATCGGATGAATGCGGCTCGAAGGTGCCGAGGCGGGCGCCAGGTGTCGCTAAATTCGCGCCGTTCCATGAGGGCTGCTGCCCGGGCGCCCAGAAGGCAGGAGACCGCACAGCTGATGACGGAACGACCCCCGCAGCGCAAGCCCAACCGCCAGCTCGCCGCGCTCATCGCCGAAGCGGGATTCTCCAACGCCGGCCTTGCCCGACGGGTGGACCAGCTCGGCCTGGAGCACGGACTGGATCTGCGGTACGACAAGACCTCGGTGACCCGCTGGCTGCGCGGCCAGCAGCCGCGCGGCACCACGCCGGCGCTGATCGCCGAGGTCTTCACCCGTCGCCTCGGACGGCGGCTGACCGCCCAGGACCTGGGGCTCGACGCCTGCGCGCCCGTCTACGCGGGGCTGGAATACGCCGCCACCCCGGAAGAGGCCGTGGACATCGTCAGCGGGCTGTGGCGCAAGGACGCCGGCAGCCACGCCGAACTGCGCAAGATCGCCTTCACCCCGGCCGGGCTCGTCGTCCCGAGCCGGGACTGGCTGATCGGGCGGGCCGACGACCGGGTCGCCCGCGGTGACCCGCCGCTGATCGGTGTGGGTGCGGGTGTGGGTGTGGGTGTGGGTGCGGGTGCTGGTGGTGGTGCCGGTGCTGGTGCCGGGTCAGGGGTGCGGGTGCCCGCCCAGGGCCGGCCTTCCACCGTGCCCCGCCAGCGGCAGACCGACCGCGGCCCCGGACAACGCGTGTCGTCGGGGGACATCGCGGCGCTGCGCTCGGTCGGCGAGCTGTTCCGGACCCTGGACGACGCCTACGGCGGCGGGCACGCCCGGCAGGCCCTGGTGCGCTATCTGGAGCACGAGACGGAGCCGATGCTGCGGGGTACGTACGGGGAGGCGACGGGCCGGCGGCTCTTCGCGGCCGCCGCCGACCTGACCCGGCTGGCGGGCTGGACGTCGTACGACATCGCCGCGCACGGCCTCGCCCAGCGGTACTTCGTCCAGGCGCTGCGGCTGGCACAGGCGGCGGCCGACCGGCCGTACGGCTCGTACGTGCTGGCCACCATGAGCCGGCAGGCCGTCCATCTGGGGCACGGCCGGGAGGCGGTGCAACTGGCGCGGGTCGCGCAGCAGGGCGTGGGGAGCACGGCGCCGGCCGTCGTGCAGGCGCTGCTGCACTCGGTCGAGGCGCGCGGGCACGGGGTGCTGGGTGAGGTCCGGGCGTGCACGGCCTCGCTCGTACGGGCGGAGCGGGCGATGGAGTCGGCGCGGCCGGGGGACGAGCTGCCGCACTGGGCGCGCTTCTTCGACGAGGCGCAGCTTGCGGACGAGTTCGGGCACTGCCACCGGGACCTTCAGCAGTACCGGGCGGCGGCGCAGCACGCGGAGCGGTCGCTGCAGTTGCGGGCGCCCGGCTATGCGCGCAGCCGGCTGTTCTGCCGGGTGGTGCTGGCGACCGCGCGGCTGGGGCTGGGGGAGCTGGACCAGGCGTGTGCGCTGGGGGCGGAGTCGGCGCAGCAGGCTGCGGAGATGCGGTCGGCTCGGGCGCTGGAGTATGTACGGGACTTCGAGAAACGGCTCGAGCCGTATCGCGATGCGGCTGCGGTTCGCAATTACCGGGACCGGGTGGCGGCCCTGAGCTGAGCCGGGCCCTGGCGGGCGTGGGGGGTGGGTGCGGGTGTGGGTGCGGGTGCGGGTGCCTGCGGCGCCTTTCCCCACCCCGCCCCTTCCCGGCTGTGACATTTGCGGCTCCGCCGCGTGGGGGGGCAAGCCCCCAGACCCCCGGACGCCCTTCGGGCGTGTCCTCAAACGCCGGACGGGCTGGATGCTGGGCGCATTCAGCCCCTCCGGCGTTTGAGGAGCGGGGTCTGGGCGGAGCCCCGCGCGCGGCGGGCCGCGCTGTGTCACAGGGGGAAGGGGCGGGGTGGGGCAAGGCCCGCAGGGGTTACGCGGCCTCGCGTGCTGTTCCGGTTGCGTAACCGGGGTGGATGCCGAAGTCCAGGAGGATCTCGTGCGCGGCCCGGCGGCCCGAGTGGAGCGCGCCCTGGACCGTGCTCGTCCCACGGTGGTCGCCGCACACGTACAGACCCGAGAGGAGCCGTACGGGACGGCGCAGGTCGTGCGGCGCCGGCATGGCCGGGACCGCTTCCCGGTCGTGGTGGACCGCGAGGAGCTCCCAGTCGTCGGTGGGTACGCCGTAGAGCCTGGCCAGGTGGGCGCGTACCGCGCGGTCGGGGCCCGGCGGGGGCGTGCCGAGGACGGTGGAGGAGATCAGCGTCCGGCCGCGTGGCGCGCGCGACGGGTCGACCGCGCTGAGCACGGCGGTGTGCGAGACCGGGCCGCCGCGGTCGGCGTCGAGCAGCAGGGCGGGGTCCGTGAGCGGGGAGGTGGGCGCGGCGTGGTGCAGGACGGTCACCTGGTGGAAGGGCGGCACCCGCAGTCCTGGCAGCAGGCCGGCCGCAGCCCTTGCGCCGGTGGCCAGCAGCAGGGAGCGGCAGCCGAATTCGCCGTGTTCCTCGGTGGCGACCGAGGTGGTGCAAGTGGCGGTCACCCGTACTCCGGTACGCACCGTTCCCGGCGGCAGCGTGGCCGCCAGCAGCTCGGGCAGCGCGGAGGCGCCGCCTTCGGGCACGCACAGCCTGCCGCGAGCGAAGCCGCGCAGCGCCAGATCGGCGCACCGGCTGGAGGTGCTGAGCTCCGGGTCGCTGAGCAGTGCCGAGAGCAGCGGGCGCAGGAAACCGTCGACCGTACGAGGCGGCAGTCCGCGCCCGGACAGGGCTTCGGCGGCGGGCCGTTCGGGGCGGGCCATCAGCCGCTGCACCGGTGTGGCCGCCAACCGCCCGAGGGCCGCGGCGAGCCGGGCCTGGTCGAGCGCGCCCCCGAACGGCGGGCGGAAGGAGCCCGGCCGGGGAGCCCCTGCCAGGGCGCGCGCGGCGCTCAGCGCGCCCCGCGCGCTCCCGGCCTCCCCCGCGCGGTAGTGCCGGCCCTCGCTGTGCACGAGGACGCCGGGCGAGAAGGTGCGCAGTGCCAGCCCTTCGAGACCCGGCGTGCGCAGCAGTTCCGGATACGCGGTGCTGAGGACCTGGCCGATGCGGTCGAGCCGGAAGCCGTCGACCTCCTCGGTGGCCATCCTCCCGCCGACGCGAGGGGCTGCCTCCAGGACGCGCACGGTTACTCCGGCGCTGGTCAGTTGATGGGCGGCGGAGAGACCGGCGACCCCGGCCCCCACTATGACGACGTCCGCGTGGTGTGCGGTGGTGAGCACGTGCCCCTCCCCGAGGTCGGCGCGACTGTGGGGGTCTCTTGCCCTCAACAGGTTCACGGAATGCCCGAGTTCGGGTTGCAGCGTAGAAGCGGATGTGGGCGGGCACAGTCGCGCACCGACCGGGGCATCGGAGCACAACCGGAGCACAACGGTCGTACGACGGACAGAAATCGATCAGAATCGGTCAATCGGTTTCATGTGGTCCTGGTCAGCAGCGCAGCGCCGCCCGCAGTGTGTCCTCGATCTCCGGGAACGCGAACGAGAAGCCCGACTCCTCCAACTGCCGCGGCAGCACCCGCTGGCTGCCCAGCACGTCCGAGGAGAACTCGCCCAGCGCGAGCCGCAGCGCCGGCGCGGGGACCGTGAGGAACGTCGGCCGCTTCAGGACCCGCCCCATCGCCTCCGTGAGCTCACGGTTCGTCACCGGCCGCGGCGCCGTGAGGTTCACGGGACCCGAGAGCGACTCGGTGTCGATCAGGTGGCGCAGCGCCGCGATCTGGTCGTGCATCGCGATGTAGCTCTGGTACTGGCGGCCGGACCCCAGCCGCCCGCCGAGCCCCGCCCTGAAGAGAGGGAAGAGCCTTCTTCCCCAGGCCCCGCCCTCGCCTGCCACCACGAGTCCCGTACGGGCGAACACCGTCCGTACGCCCGCTTCCCGCGCCGGAGCGGCGGCCTCCTCCCACTCCACACACACGGACGGCAGGAAACCGTCGCCGGGCGGCGCTTCCTCGTCCACCGCGCGTTCCCCGGTGTCGCCGTAGAAGCCGATCGCCGAACCGCACACGAGAACCTTCGGCGGCGCGTCCAGGGAAGCGACGGCTTCGGCGATCGCGGCCGTACCGAGGACCCTGCTCTCGCGGATCTCCTTCTTGTACGTCTCGGTCCAGCGGTGGTCACCGACGCCCGCCCCCGCGAGGTGGACGACCGCCTCGCACCCGGCGAGCCCGCCCGCATCGACGTACTGCCGCTTCGGATCCCACGTCACCTCCTCCCGGCCGCTCGCGGCGCGCCGCACGAGGCGCACCACCTCGTGTCCGTCCGCGCGCAGCGAGCGCACGAGCGCCGTACCGATGAGACCGGTCGAGCCGGTGACCGCGATCCGCATGCCCCCCATCCTGCCCCGCATTCCCGCTCGCGGTGACCGGATGGCACAGTGGCAGCATGCCGGAGCCCACCACCGCGCCCGTGATACGTCCCGCCACGGCGGCCGACGAAAAGGAGCTGGCCGAGCTCGACCGGGAGACCTGGTCGCCGGTGCACTCCGTACAGCCGAGGCCGCAGCCGCCGTACGGTCCGTTCTTCGACGAAGGGCACCGGCCCGAGGACATCCTGGTGGCCGAGCTGGACGGAGCGATCGCCGGGTACATCCGGATCGTCCCGCCCACCCCGCTCCCCAGCAACGCGCACGTCCGGCAGATCCAGGGCCTGGCCGTGGCGGAACGGGCGCGCGGACGCGGGATCGGGCGCGCGCTGCTGCGCGCGTCCTTCGACGCGGCGCGCGGGCAGGGCGCCGTGCGCATGACGCTGCGGGTGCTTGGTCACAACGTGCCCGCGCGTGCGCTGTACGAGGCCGAGGGGTTCGTCGTCGAGGGTGTGCTGCCGGGCGAGTTCCACCTTCATGGCAGGTACGTCGACGACGTGTTCATGGGGCGTGTGCTGAGGGGCGTGCGGCAACTCCCTGAGTCATAGTGGGAGGGGTATGAAGAAGCTCCGTATGCCGCCCACGTCAGCGACCCGCGCGATGAGCCGCGGGCCCTTCGTCCGATGAGTTCGGCGCGGGCCAGGGGTGCGGAAGAGGCTCCCGGCTGGCTCCACGGCACGCCGCAGCCGCGCTGGCTCAGGGCCCTGCCCGCCGTGATCCTCGCCGCCCTCACCTTCGCTCAGATCGTCACGCCGCAGACCCTCCAGCTCGGCTACTTCGTCGTCGCCGTGACACCCGTCGCGGCCCTCGCCTACGGCCCGCTGAGCGTCGCGGTGCTCGGCAGCCTCACCCTCCTGACGCTGAGCCTGCCGTACGGCCGCCGGATCTGGGACGTCGAGACCCCGGACCTCCTCGCGGTGGTGGTCGTCGTCGTGCTCAGTGTGGTCATCGCGTGGGTACGCACGCGACGCGAGCAGCAGTTGGTGACGGTCCGCACGGTGGCGGAGGCCGCCCAGCTCGCCGTGCTGCCGCCGCTGCCCGCCGCCGTCGGCCGGGTGCGGTGCGCGGGGCTGTACCGGTCCGCGCAGCGCGGGCTGCTGGTGGGCGGGGACCTGTACGACGTACGCGAGGGTCCCCACGGCGTACGGGCACTGGTCGCCGACGTACAGGGGCACGGTCTGGAGGCCGTCGCGACGGTCGCCGCGCTGCTGGGCGCCTTCCGCGAAGCCGTGCTGGACGAGGAGGACCTGGCGCGGGTCGCCGCGCGGCTCGACCGGCGGCTGGTCGTCGACTCCCTCGCCGACGAGCACGCGGAGCTCTTCGCCACCGCCGTGGTGCTGGAGTTCCCGCCGGGCGAAGCCGTCGTACGGGTGGTGAGCTGCGGCCACCCGCCGCCACTTCTGCTGCGGGGCGGGAACACGCACGAGATCGCCGTGGACCCGGCGCCGCCGCTGGGGCTCGGCCTGGCCGGGGCGGTCCCGGTCGCGGTGGCCTCCGTACCGCTGGAGAGCGGGGACCGGATCCTGGCCCACACGGACGGGGTGACAGAGGCGCGGGACGCGGCGGGCGACTTCTACCCGCTCGCACAGCGGCTGTCCGCGCTGGCCGCTTCGGTCCCGCAGGAGGACCTGATGGCCCTCAACGAGGCCGTACGCGAGGACCTCGTCCGCTTCGCGGGCAAGGCGGAGAACGTGCACGACGACGTGGCCCTGCTCGCGCTCGGGCCCGGAGAGGTCAGTGACCGGGAGCCGGCAGCCGCATCCCGCCCATGAGTGCGTTCAGGCAGCGCGCGGCGGTTCGGCGGGGGAGCCGGGGCCGGAGATGGCGGCGCCGCGGGTCACTTGCCGAAGCGCTCCCACAGCCGGGGGAAGCGGTCGGCCAGGGCTGCTTCGTCCTCCAGGTCGAACGTCGTGCCCTCCGGCTCCGGGGCCTGCGCCGGGACCCCCAGGTCCGGAGTGACCCCGCCGGTGAGCTGTTCGTACGCCTCGTCCGCCGCGTACCCCAGCTCCTCGCCGTCGCCGTCGACCTCCTCGTCGAACTCGTCGAGGAGGTCGGCCAGATTGTCCGGGTCGTGCAGCGCGCCCTCGAAGACCTCCCGGCCCTGGCCGATCAGCCAGCAGCGGAAGAAGTCGAACGCGTCATCGCTCGCACCGCCGAGCAGCACGGCCGCCGCGCCCCACAAGTCCCAGCGGTACGCGCGGTTGTAGCGGACCTCGAAGTGTCTGGCGAAGTCGAGCACGGACTCGGGGTCGAGCTGGAGCAACGCGTCGACCAGCAGGTCCGCGTGATCCTCGGGGTCGCCCTCGGCGGCCTCACGGGTGTGGTCGATGATCTCCCAGAATTCCGTCTCGTCCATCACGGGACAAGCATCGGCCTTGCCGCAGGCCCACGCACGCGGAGTACCCCGGATGCGGCTGTGTCGTTACGGGGCGCGCTACGCGCCCCGTAAAACACGACAGGAGGTGTCGGCTTTGGGTGCCAGTGTCGTGTCGTACGGCACACGAGGTGAGGAGCAGGTATGAGCGAGCAGGACGCACCACTCAAAGGCAGGATCGCGCTGGTGGCCGGGGCCACCAGGGGCGCGGGGCGGGCGATCGCCGTGCAGCTTGGCGCGGCCGGAGCGACCGTGTACGTCACCGGGCGCACCACCCGTGAGCGGGTCAGCGAGGTCGGGCGGCCCGGCGAGACCATCGAGCAGACGGCCGAAATCATCAACGACGCGGGCGGCGAAGCCATCGCCGTACCCACCGATCACCTCCAAGAGGACCAGGTCAGGGCGCTTGTCGAGCGGATCGACCGGGAGCACGGCCGGCTGGACATCCTGGTCAACAGCCTCTGGGGCGGTGACCACCTGCTCGAATTCGGCAAGAAGATGTGGGACATCGAGCTCTCGCGCGGACTGCGGATGCTGGAGCTCGGCGTGAAGACCCACGCCATCACCCTCAGCTTCGCGCTCCCCCTGCTGGTGCGGAACCGTGGCGGACTGGTGGTGGAAATGACCGACGGGACGGACGAGTACAACCGAACCCGCTTCCGGGAGAACTTCTACTTCGACCTCGCCAAGAACGCGCCGATCCGCATCGCGTTCAACCTCGCCCACGACCTGAAGGACGTGGGCTGCACGGCGGTCGCCGTCACTCCGGGCTTCCTCCGCTCGGAGGAGATGCTGGACGCCTTCGGCGTCACCGAGGAGAACTGGCGCGACGCGATCGCCAAGGTCCCCGACTTCGTGATCGCCGAGTCGCCGGTGTACGTCGGCCGGGCGGTCGCGGCCATCGCCGCCGACCCCGGGCGGGCGCGCTGGAACGGGCAGTCGCTGTCCAGCGGACAGCTCGCGAAGGAGTACGGCTTCACGGACACGGACGGCAGCCGGCCGGACGCCTGGCCGTACATCATGGAGGTTTCACAGGGCGGCAAGGACGCCCCGGCGAGCGACTACCGGTAGCCCCCCGGCGCCCCCGCCTGGCTGCCGGCCTGGACGCACTCGGCTAGAGGGCGACGAGCTTCTCGAAAAGGAACTCGTGCTTCAGGAACGACACGTCGTACTCATGCCCCGGACAGGGCGGGATGAGCTGGGCCGCCTGGATCAGGCGCCAGCCGTCCCGCAGTGCGGCGACGCCCGACTGGTACGGAGGCTCGTCGCTGTCACCGGTGGTGGGTGAGGTGCGGCCCGTGCCGTCGTACACGGGCCAGCCGACGACCGGTGAGTCGAGCCCGGAAGTCTCCAGGTAAAGCACGAGGACCTGCTGTCGCAGGTCGGCGGCCGGGTTGTGGGCGGCGGTCACGCGGGCACCTCCTGCGGGCGATTGGAGACGCGGGTCACCCAGTGGTCGAGGTCGAACGAGTCGTCGCCGGTCAGCGCGCGCCACAGCAGCACGCGGTTGTAGCGCTCCAGCCGGCCGGTCGCGTGCTCGTACCAGGGGAAGGTGGTGTCCAGTTCCCGTGCCACGCGCCGGTCCGCGAGGTCCGACGTGTCCCACAGCCGGCGCTGCCGGACGGTCGGATTGAAGCGGATCTTGAACATGTAGCGGACGGTGTCGCTGTCGTTGCGACGGCCGCCGTGCCACAGCCCGTGGTGCAGAAACACCACGGTGCCCGCCGGGCACACCAGCCGGTCCTGCCCGCGCAGGTTCTGGTAGCGGCCGGTGTCGGACTCGTTCGTGCGCCGCAGGTGACTGCCGGGCACGCTGAGGGTTCCGCCCATCTCCAGCGTCACGTCCTGCGGGTAGTACATGAGCTGCACGTCGAAGGCGTCGCGCCGTACGTCGATGATCGCGTCACCGTGCAGCGGCTGCGCCTGCCCCTCGCGGGGCAGGCGGACGTGCACCGCGTGGTGGTCGATGTCCGGCTCCGGCCCGACCAGGCTCCGCAGCGCGCCCGCCACCGCCGGCAGCTCCAGGAGCCGCCGCGGGAAGGACCCCTGCGGGTACGCCTCGGACAGTGGTGTCCCGTACGGCACGCCGGGGACCCCGTCGCCCAGCACCTCAAGCGCCTCGGCGTTCATCTCCGCCGGCACCACCGCGTCCATGCGCAGCGATCCGTACGCCACGAAACGCGCCATCTGGACCGAGTTCAGCAAATGTTCCCTGGCTGCTGTCATGGTGCAACGCTAAGGACCCGGCCTCGCTCGGCGCGTGGGCGCCGCTCAACCGGTACTGGTAATTCTCACCATGGAGACGGTCGAAGTCCACTTGGACGAGCCACCGTTCGTCGCGAACGTCGGAGTCGGGGTGCACGGCCCGGCGGGCCACACCGACGTCTTCCACCTCCCCGACCTGTGGCAGCTCCACCTCTACCGGTACGCGGCCGAACTCACCGTCGGCGGGACGCCGCACGCCGTCCACCCCGGCCGGATCAGCCTCGTACCGCCCGCCACGACCGTCCGCTACCGGTACCGGGGCCGCTCCGAGCACCTGTACGCCCACCTGCGACTGCCGGCCACCGGCCGGCCGCGCGCCCTGCCCGTGATGCAGGACGCCGGCCGTGAACTGGCCGCCCTGTCCGCACTGATGCTCTCGGCCGTCGCCGCCTGGCCCAGCACCCCCGCACGGGCCACCGCGGAGGTCTGGACCGTCCTGTGGCGGGTGGCCCACCTCGCCCCGCCCGCGCATGAGGCAGGTCCGCATCCGGCAGTCACCGCCGCCATCGCGCACATCGAGTCACACCTTGCCGATCCCCTCACCGTGCCCGCTGTCGCCCGCGCCGCCGGGGTCTCCCACAACCACCTCACACGCCTGTTCCGTGTGGCCACCGGCGACACGGTGGTCGCCTACATCCGTCGCCGCCGCCTGGAGCGCGCCCGGCACCTGCTGCGCGAGTCCACCCTCTCCATCCCGGCGATCGCGGCCTCGGTGGGCATCCCCGACCTTCAGGCACTCAACAAGGCGTGCCGCCGCGAACTCGGCGCCTCCCCGCGCGCGGTTCGCGCCGGCGGCGCCTAGTAGTCGTAGAGCCGTGCGGTACGGGCCGCCGCCTCCGCGAAACGTTCGCGCAGGTCGGGCGGCTGCAGGACCTCCAGATCCGGGCCGAGGGAGAAGAGCTGGCCGAAGGCGACGTCGTACGACTCGACCGGCAGCGTCACGGTGATACGCCCCAGCTCGTCCGGCGGCCCGGCCACCGCCAGCGCCTCGGTCGCCGCGGCGCGGTCCACGGCGTACGGCAGCTGCCGCGCGCCCGCCTCCGAGAGCCGCACCACCACCTCGGAACGCAGGATCGAGCGGGCGAAATCCGCTGCGCGCTCCTCCCAGAACTCCGGCAGTACGAAGCTCTCGTCCCGCACGAAGCGCTCCTCGGACACGACCACGGAGGCGAAGCGATCGATCCGGTACACCCGGAAGTCCCCGCCGGAGCGGGCGCACAGGTACCAAACCCCGGCCTTGAGCACGAGGCCGTAGGGGGCCAGCTCCCGCTCCACCTCGCGGTCGTGACCACGCCGGTAGCGGCCGGTGATCATCCGGTCGTCCCAGACCGCCTCCGCGATCGTCGGCAGCAGCTCGGGCGTCTTGGGCTCCTGGTACCAGCCGGGTGCGTCGAGATGGAACCGCTGCGCGGCGGTGTCGGACGCGTCCCGGAGGGACGGGAGCAGGGCCGCAGAAACCTTCAGCCGCGCCGCCGACGCCGCGTCGTCGAGCCCCATCTCCCGGAGCGCGCCGGGCAGTCCGGACAGGAACAGCGCTTCGGCCTCGCTGCGGGCGAGGCCGGTCAGGCGGGTGCGGTACCCGCCGATCAGGCGGTAGCCCCCGCTCCGGCCTCGGTCGGCGTACACCGGAACGCCCGCCTCGGAAAGCGCCTGCGCGTCCCGCGTGATGGTGCGCTCGGAGACCTCCAGCTCACGGGCCAGTTCGGCGGCGGTCATGGAGGGGCGGGACTGGAGCAGGAGCACCATTTTGATGAGGCGGGCTGCGCGCATGGCGGCCATTGTGCCGGGTGCGGTGCGGCGTCGGTACGGGTGCGGCCGGGTGGGCCGCTGCGGGGGGCCTTTCCCGACCCTGTGACACTGTGCGGCTCCGCCGCACGAGGGGCTCAGCCCCGGACCCCGGTCCTCAAAACGCCGGACGGGCTGGAGAGGTCGCCGGAGGCGACAAGCTGGGGCTCCGCCCCAGACCCCGGTCCTCAAGCGCCGTACGGGCTGGAAGGTGCCGGGGGTGACTAAAGGCGCCAGGGGGCGACCAGTTGGGCTGCGCCCCCAGGCCCCGTGCTCAAGCGTCGGGCGGGCTGGAAGGTGGCAGGGGGTGACTGGCTGGGGCTGGGCCCCAGGCCCAGCCGCCCGCTGTCGCCGGAGGGCTCCGAAGAGCCCCTCCGGCGACAGCGGAGCGGGGTCAGCAGCAGGTACGGCTCACAGGCCGTAGCGCTCCCGTGCCTCCTTGACCGCCGAGGCGGGGACCTCGCCGCGGCGGGTCAGCTGGGCCAGGGCGGCGACCACGATCGACTGGGCGTCGACGCCGAAGTGGCGGCGGGCCGCCTCGCGGGTGTCCGAGAGGCCGAAACCGTCCGTACCGAGCGAGGAGTAGTCCTGCTCGACCCACTGGCTGATCTGGTCGGGGACCTGACGCATCCAGTCGCTCACCGCGAGGACGGGACCCGGCGCGCCTTCGAGCGCACGCGTGACGTACGGCGTGCGCGTCTCGCCGCGCAGCAGCGCCTCGTCGCACTCCAGCGCCTCACGGCGCAGCTCGCCCCACGAGGTGGCGGACCAGACGTCGGCCGCGACGCCCCAGTCGGCGGCGAGGAGTTCCTGCGCCTCCAGGGCCCAGTGGATCGCCGTGCCCGAGCCGAGCAGCTGGATGCGCGGGGTCTCGGCGGTGGCGTTCGCCGCTTCCTTGAAGCGGTAGAGGCCCTTGACGATGCCCTCCTCGACACCTTCCGGCATCGCGGGCTGCGGCTTCGGCTCGTTGTAGACGGTCAGGTAGTAGAAGACGTTCTCGGCCTCGGGGCCGTACATCCTGCGCAGGCCGTCCTTGACGATGACCGCGATCTCGTACGCGAACGCCGGGTCGTAGTTGAGCGACGCCGGGTTCGTGGACGCGATCAGGTGCGAGTGGCCGTCCGCGTGCTGGAGGCCCTCACCCGTCAGGGTCGTACGGCCGGCGGTCGCGCCGACGATGAAGCCGCGGCCGAGCTGGTCGCCGAGCTGCCACATCTGGTCGGCGGTGCGCTGCCAGCCGAACATCGAGTAGAAGATGTAGAAGGGGATCATCGGCTCGCCGTGCGTCGCGTACGACGTCGAGGCGGCGATGAAGTCGGCCATGGCGCCGGCCTCGGTGATCCCCTCGTTGAGGATCTGGCCGTTCTTGGCTTCCTTGTAGTACATGAGCTGGTCGCGGTCGACCGGCTCGTACGTCTGGCCGAGCGGCGAGTAGATGCCGGCCGACGGGAACAGCGACTCCATGCCGAACGTGCGCGCCTCGTCGGGGACGATCGGCACCCAGCGCTTTCCGGTCTCCTTGTCCCGCATCAGCTCCTTGGCCAGGCGCACGAACGCCATGGTGGTGGCCATCTCCTGCTTGCCCGACCCCTTGAGCAGGGCACTGAACGCGCGCTCGGAGGGCTCGGGCAGGGCCACCGCGTGCACCCGGCGGGCAGGGGCGGGGCCACCGAGGGCGGCGCGGCGCTCCTGGAGGTAGCGGACCTCGGGGGAGTCGGCGCCGGGGTGCCCGTACGGTACGAGCTCCTCGTCCAGCTTCGCGTCCGGGATCGGCAGGTCCAGCAGGTCCCGCATGGCGCGGAACTCCTTGCCGGAGAGCTTCTTCATCTGGTGGTTGGCGTTCTTCGACTCGAAGCCCGGACCGAGGGTGTAGCCCTTGACGGTCTGCGCGAGGATCACCGTCGGCGCGCCCTTGAACTCCACGGCCGCCTTGTACGCCGCGTACACCTTGCGGGCCTCGTGGCCGCCGCGCGAGGTGTGGAAGCACTCGGCGATCTTCGCGTCGGTGAGCAGCCTGCCCAGCTCGGCCAGCGCGGGCTCGGCCCCGAAGAAGTGCTCGCGGATGTACGCCACGTCACGGGTCGCGTACGTCTGGAACTGCGCGTCCGGCACCGCGCGCAGCCGGCGTACCAGCGCGCCCTGGGTGTCGAGCTGGAACAGCTCGTCCCAGGCGGAGCCCCACAGCGTCTTGATGACGTTCCAGCCGGCGCCGCGGAACTGGGCCTCCAGCTCCTGCACGACGCGGAAGTTGGCGCGGACCGGACCGTCGAGGCGCTGGAGGTTGCAGTTGATGACGAAGGTCAGGTTGTCGAGCTGCTCGCGGGCGGCGAGGGTGATCGCGGTGGTCGACTCGGGCTCGTCCATCTCGCCGTCACCGAGGAACGCCCAGACGTGGGAGTTCGAGGTGTCCTTGATGTCGCGGTTCTGCAGGTAGCGGTTGAAGCGCGCCTGGTAGATCGCGGAGAGCGGGCCGAGGCCCATGGACACGGTCGGGAACTCCCACAGCCAGGGCAGGCGCCGCGGGTGCGGGTACGACGGCAGGCCGTCGCCGCCGGACTCCTGGCGGAAGCGGTCGAGCTGGCCCTCGCTGAGGCGGCCGTCGAGGAAGGCGCGGGCGTAGATGCCGGGGGAGGCGTGGCCCTGGATGTAGAGCTGGTCGCCGGAGCCGTCGCCCTCCTTGCCGCGGAAGAAGTGGTTGAAGCCGGTCTCGTACAGCCAGGCGGCGGAGGCGAAGGTGGCGATGTGGCCGCCGACACCGAAGCGGGAGCCACGGGTGACCATGGCGGCCGCGTTCCAGCGGTTCCAGGCGGTGATACGGGCTTCCATCGCCTCGTCGCCGTCGAAGGCGGGCTCGGCGGAGGTCGGGATGGTGTTGACGTAGTCCGTCTCCAGGAGCTTCGGCAGCGCGATGCCGGCGCCTTCGGCGTGCTGGAGCGTGCGGCGCATCAGGTAGGCCGCCCGCTGCGGGCCTGCGGCCTTGGTGACGGCGTCGAGGGAGGCCGCCCACTCGGCGGTCTCCTCGGTGTCACGGTCCGGGAGCTGGTCGAGCTCGCTCGGAGAAATGCCTACGGGGTCGGTCATGATGGCCGCCTTCCGGAGAGGAGGGGGGTGAAGAAAAAGGGGGGCCTTGTCTGGCAGGACAGGGCGGTGGGGTCGGTGGACCCGCCGACGACTGTAAGTCCCTGATCGATGATCGATCAAAGCCTGGAGGCGAAAAACTTCTCCGTACAGCGAAATTGGCATTCCGTGCCGCGAAATGGGGCACGGGGTGCCGAGGCTTATGCGGCATTTCGGACGCGGGGCGGGGTGCCCGCGTCCGCTGCTCTCGGCGTCAGGCCCTCGGCGCGCAGCCCAGGACGTGGGACTTCACCAGGGTGCCGATGTCCGGATCGCGGCGGCGGAAGGCCTGCACCAGCGCCTCGTGTTCCTCCGCGTACGACTTCTGCACCGTGCCCAGCCAGCGGATGGACAGGGCCGTGAACACCTCGATGCCCAGGCCCTCCCACGTGTGGAGCAGGACGCTGTTGTTCGCCGCGCGCACCAGCTCACGGTGGAAGGCCACCGTGTGGCGCACCTGCGCCGTCCCGTCCGCCGTGCGGTCCGCCTCGTACAGGGCCGCCACGTGCGGCTCCAGCGCCGAGCAGTCCTCCGCCAGGGCCGACGCCGCCAGCTCGGCCGCGATCTGCTCCAGGCCGGCCCGCACCGGATAGCTCTCTTCCAGGTCGGCCGCCGTGAGATTGCGTACGCGTACGCCCTTGTTCGGCGCCGACTCGATCAGGCGCAGCGACTCCAGCTCGCGCAGAGCCTCCCGTACGGGCGTCTGGCTGACCTCCAGCTCCGTCGCGATCCGGCGCTCCACGATCCGCTCGCCCGGCTTCCAGCGCCCGCTGACGATCCCCTCCACGATGTGCTCGCGGATCTGCTCGCGCAGCGAGTGGACGACGGGCGGGGTGGGCGCCGGCCGGGGGATCGGACTCATCGGAAGGAACTCCTTGTGCGGATGCGTGCCTCGACGATACGGCGTCGGTCCTGACCGTGGCACGCGCGGATGGCCGAGAACCCACCCGTAAATCCCAACTCACCTATGGCCACAGGTGCTTGGTGGTACGTATATTCGCTCACCACCTCGCGGGCACCCGCGGGAACAGCCGGCGGAACCGCGAATGGGGGGCGGGGAAGACCGTGTCCAGATACCAGGTGCTGCTGACGCACATCGTGCCCGAGCTGGTGATGGAGCGCAGGATCCGGCGCAGTGCGGGCAGCCGGCTGCGCAAGAGGGGCGGGCCGCCCGTCATAGTCGTCGCCGGGCTCGATGCCGCGGAACAGGCCGAGGTGCTGCGCCGGCTGCACCACCGCTACCGGCGGGTCCTGCCCGTCAACGACAGCCAGGTGCCGCTCGACCAGCGCGAGGTCATCGACTTCCTGCTGCGCCTGTCGACCAGGGCGTACGGCCTCGGCGGCTACGCCTGGTTCCGGAAGCCGATGAGCTTTCCGCGCTTCACGCTGGGGATGCTCGCGTACAGCTGGGCCGACGAGCACCGGCCCGACCTGCGGGCGATCGCCGAGGGCCACACCTGGCTGAGACATCAGCTGCGGACGGCCCGCGACGCCGACGAGGGGCATCAGGCCAGGGCCCGGCTGCGCGCCGAACTGGCGCCGTATCTCGCCGGAGCCGGAGCCGGCCGTACGGGGATCGCGGTCGGCCTTCTCTTCACCCTGCTGGGACACCAGGCGCCGCGCCCGGACAAGACCGCGCTGCGGTGGTGGGGAAGGCTGTGGAACGTACCCAGAGGTGCGTTCTCCTGGCAGGACGCGGTCGCCACGGAGCTGTTCACGGTGTTCCACGCGGGCCGGGACGAGGACGGGCACACGGTGGAGCATCTGCTGACCGCGGCGCTCCTCGCGGACATCGACGCGTACTACGGCCGCTACCGCCGGTTCAACCGCGCCAGACCGCCGCTCCTGCTGGTGCCCGAGGCGCATACGCAGGCCGGGACGACGTTCCTGAGCGCGCTCGCCACGGCGTACGACATCACGTGGCGCGCATCGAGACACACAGGGACCCGTCCCGTTGTCATCGCGGTCGGGGGCGACAGCGACATCGCGCTGGGGCGGCCGGCGCTGGGAAGGCTGGAGCACGAGCTCAACGAGTGGAGCAGACGGCCGGCGGACGGGCCGCAGGCGCGGTGGCTGCTCGCGGTACGGGTGGGCGCCGACGGTGACGGGGAGGGGCAGTGACACAGCTTCAGGACAGCCCTCCGCGGGCCAGACCCGGCGTGGGCCCGCTGACCCTCGTCGTATCCCTGCTCGTCCTCGCCGGACTGGGGTTCCTCCTGCGCGAACCGCTCGGCGACGCCTGGCCCGACGGCTGCGGCGAGCGGCTGGAGAAGCTCGGTGGCGAGTGCGTGGGTGTCACCGACGGCAGCCATGTCTTCATGGACGAACTGGCCCAGGTGTCGGCCCGTATCAAGGAGGAGAACCAGCGCGTCGAGAAGAAACCTCACGTCACCATCGCGCTGATGATCCCCATGGCCTCCGACCACCCGGAGGTGCGCAAGATGATCCTGCACGAGGTGCAGGGCGCGTACATCGCGCAGTACCGGGCGAACAACGACCCGGACGAGAGCGGCGACCCGCCCGCGATCCGCATGGTGCTGGCCCACCCCGGCAAGACACGCGAAAAATGGCAGCCCGTCACCGAAGAGCTGGCGAGGATGGCGAAGTCCCCCGAGGACAATCTCCGCGTCGTCTTCGGCTTCGACCTCAGCGTCCAGGCCACGAAGGACGCCATCGACGACCTGACGAACAACAAGGGCATCCCCGTCGTGGGCGGGGCGCTCACGGGCGGCATCGGAAACCCCGACATCGATCACATCCGCTACAAGGGGTTCGCCCGTGTGGTCCCCGACAACGCGGAACAGGCCGAGGCCCTCGCGCTCTACGACAAGAAGCGTGACCCCAAGCGCGCCATCCTGGTCGAGGACCGCCGTGAGAAGGACGACTACGTGCGCTCGCTGCGGGATGCGTTCGAGCGCAGGCTGCGCGGTTCACCGCGTGATCCACTGAGTTTCGTCTCCCAGGGGCCGGACGACGAGAGTGGTCTGTCCGCCGAGTTCCGGCGGATGACGACCAATATCTGTGCGACCACCCCGCCGGTCGACACCGTCTACTTTGCCGGACGGCCCGTCCATCTGCGGCAGTTCGTCAACGCGCTCGCCGTGCACCGTCCTTGCGCTGACCGCGACTTCACCGTGGTCAGCGGCTCGGGCGCGTCCACGCTGTACGCCGACGAAAAACTGGACTGGGAGGCGCTGCGCGGCGACACATCGACCGGACGGCGCCAGGTCGTGGTCCAGTACACCTCGGTCGCGCACCCCGACAGCTGGGTTTCGAAGAAGGCTCCGGCGACCGGCGGATCGGCCGGGCCGGTCCAGAAGTTGCGGCGGTGCCTGGAAGGGAAGCCGCCGTGCGCCGAAGCCGTACCCATGGGCCCGGCGGACATCAGTGATTCGCGGACCATTTCCGCCCACGACTCGGCCTGGACGGCGATCAGGGGAATCCGTATCCACGCCGAGGGAACGGACGGCCTGCCGAGCCTCCGGGACATCCGCAACGACTGGGACGGCCTGCAGGGCGTGGACAAGGTGGAGGGCGCCAGCGGCTGGATCTGCCTGGACGGAGCCGGGAATCCGTACAACAAGGCGGTGGCCGTCGTCCGGCTCAACCCGTTCGAGAAGAAGCCGCAGTTCGTGGACCTGGCGTGGCCTCGCGGCACACCGCCCGCCAAAGACCCCCGGAATACCGGCGCCTGCCAGATCCCCAGGCAGCGGTGATACGAAGGCCGCCGCGGCCGTACGCAGGCGCCCCCGCCCGGATCACTCCGGACGGGGGCGCCTTCGTACGACGTACCGCTGTGCGTGTTACAGGCCGAGCTCGACCTCGAACTCGCCGGCCTCCAGGATCGCCTTGACGGCCGTCAGGTAACGGGCCGCGTCGGCACCGTCCACCAGACGGTGGTCGTAGGAGAGAGCCAGGTAGGTCATGTCGCGGACCGCGATGGTCTCGCCGAGGTCCGGGTGGTTGATGACCACCGGGCGCTTGACGGTGGCACCGATGCCCAGGATGGCGACCTGGTTCGGCGGCACGATGACCGTGTCGAACAGCGCACCGCGCGAGCCGGTGTTGCTGATCGTGAAGGTCGCGCCGGACATCTCGTCCGGGCTGATCTTGCCGGAGCGGGCCTTGCCGGCCAGCTCGGCGGTCTTCTTGGAGATACCGGCGAGGTTGAGGTCGCCCGCTCCCTTGATGACCGGGGTCATCAGACCCTTTTCGGCGTCCACCGCGATACCGATGTTCTCGGTGTCGAAGTAGGTGATCGTGCCCTCGTCCTCGTTGATCCGGGCGTTGACGACCGGGTAGGCCTTCAGCGCCTGGGCCGCGGCCTTGACGAAGAACGGCATCGGGGACAGCTTGACGCCCTCGCGGGCGGCGAACGCGTCCTTCGCCTTGTTGCGCAGCTTCATCAGCTTCGTGATGTCGACCTCGACGACCGAGGTCAGCTGGGCCTGCGTGTGCAGGGCCTTCATCATGTTGTCGCCGATGACCTTGCGCATGCGCGTCATCTTGACCGTCTGGCCGCGCAGCGGGGACACCTCGAGGGACGGAGCCTTCGCGGTCGCCGCATGGCCTCCGGCAGTCACAGCAGCGGCGGGAGCCGGGGCAGCGGCGGCGGCCTTGGCGGCCTCCGCGGCGGCCACGACGTCCTGCTTGCGGATACGGCCACCGACGCCGGTGCCCTTGACCGTGCTGAGGTCGACGCTGTTCTCGGCGGCGAGCTTACGGACGAGCGGAGTGACGTACGCGCCCTCCGCCTCGGCCGCGGAAGGCGCGACGGGGGCGGGAGCGGCCGGAGCAGCAGCGGCCGGAGCCGGGGCGGCGGGAGCCGGAGCGGCAGCGGCGGGAGCCGGCTGGACCGGAGCCGGAGCCTCGACAGCGGCCTCGGCCGGAGCCGGCGCGGGGGCCGGAGCCGGCGCAGCCTCCGGCTCAGGAGCCGGAGCGGCGGCGGGCGCCGGAGCGGCGGCCGGGGCCGGGGCCTCCTGCGCCGGGGCGGCGGCCGGGGCCGGGGCCTCCTGCGTCGGGGCGGCGGCCGGGGCCGCGCCCGCGGCACCGATGACGGCGAGCTTCGCGCCGACCTCGGCGGTCTCGTCCTCGCCGACCAGGATCTCCAGCAGCGTGCCGGCGGCCGGGGAGGGGATCTCGGTGTCGACCTTGTCGGTCGAGACCTCGAGCAGCGGCTCGTCCTCCGCGACCTCCTCGCCGACCTCCTTCAGCCAGCGGGTGACGGTGCCCTCGGTGACCGACTCGCCCAGTGCGGGCAGTACGACGTCAGTACCGGAGGCGCCACCGGCCGGAGCGGCGGCGGGAGCCTCGGCGGCCGGTGCCGGGGCCGGAGCGGCCTCGGGCTGCGGCTGGGCGGCGGCCGGGGCCGGAGCCTCAGCGGCGGGCGCCTCGGCAGGTGCCTCGGCGGCAGCCGGGGCGGGCTCGGCAGCGGGCTCACCCGTGCCGTCGTCGATGACGGCCAGCTCGGCGCCGACCTCCACCGTCTCGTCCTCGGCGACCTTGATGGACGAGAGGATGCCGGCCGCGGGGGCCGGGATCTCGGTGTCGACCTTGTCGGTCGAGACCTCGAGCAGCGGCTCGTCGGCCTCGACGCGTTCACCCTCGGCCTTGAGCCAACGGGTGACAGTTCCCTCGGTGACGCTCTCGCCGAGCGCCGGAAGGGTTACGGAAACCGGCATGGTTTCTGTTGCTCCTTACGAATTGCGGAAGTGGTCGTCGCGCCCGGACTGAATCAGTCGTGGGAGTGGAGAGGCTTCCCGGCCAGCGCCAGGTGGGCTTCGCCCATCGCCTCGTTCTGCGTCGGGTGGGCGTGGATGAGCTGCGCGACCTCGGCCGGCAGCGCCTCCCAGTTGTAGATCAGCTGAGCCTCGCCGACCTGCTCGCCCATACGGTCACCGACCATGTGGACGCCGACCACGGCACCGTCCTTGACCTGGACGAGCTTGATCTCGCCCGCGGTCTTCAGGATCTTGCTCCTGCCGTTGCCCGCGAGGTTGTACTTCAGAGCGACGACCTTGTCCGCGCCGTAGATCTCCTTGGCCCTGGCCTCGGTGATGCCGACGGATGCGACCTCGGGGTGGCAGTACGTCACGCGCGGCACACCGTCGTAGTCGACCGGCACGGTCTTCAGACCGGCCAGACGCTCCGCCACCAGCATGCCCTCCGCGAAGCCGACGTGCGCGAGCTGAAGGGTGGGGACGAGGTCACCGACGGCCGAGATGGTGGGCACGTTGGTCTGCATGTACTCGTCGACGAGGACGTAGCCGCGGTCCATCGCGACGCCCTGCTCCTCGTACCCCAGGCCCTGCGACACGGGGCCGCGGCCGATCGCGACGAGCAGCAGCTCGGCCTCGAACTCCTTGCCGTTGGCCAGGGTGACCTTGACGCCGTCGGCGGTGTACTCGGCCTTCTCGAAGAAGGCGCCGAGCGAGAAGTTGATGCCGCGCTTGCGGAACGCGCGCTCCAGCAGCTTCGAGCTGTTCTCGTCCTCGACCGGCACGAGGTGCTTCAGGCCCTCGACGATGGTGACGTCGGTGCCGAAGGACTTCCACGCGGACGCGAACTCGACGCCGATGACGCCGCCGCCCAGCACGATCGCGGACTTCGGGACACGGTCCAGCGTCAGCGCGTGGTCCGAGGAGATGATGCGGTCGCCGTCGATCTCCAGGCCCGGCAGCGACTTCGGCACGGAGCCGGTCGCCAGCAGGACGTGGCGGCCCTGGACGCGCTGGCCGTTGACGTCGACGGAGGTGGGGGAGGAGAGCTTGCCCTCGCCCTCGATGTACGTCACCTTGCGCGAGGCGACCAGGCCCTGCAACCCCTTGTACAGGCCGGCGATGACGTCGTCCTTGTACTTGTGGACGCCTGCCATGTCGACGCCGTCGAAGGTGGCCTTGATGCCGAACTGCTCGGATTCGCGTGCCTGGTCGGCGATCTCGCCGGCATGCAGCAGGGCCTTCGTCGGAATGCAGCCGTTGTGCAGGCAGGTGCCGCCGAGCTTGTTCTTCTCGATCAGGGCGACGTCCAGGCCCAGCTGCGCTCCGCGCAGTGCCGCGGCGTAACCGCCGCTACCACCGCCGAGGATCACTAGGTCGAAAACGGTGCTGGCGTCGTTCGCCACGTCACGTCCTCCATGCATGTGCGCCGGTCGCCGGTCTTCGACCGGGCGGCGGCTGGTGTTCGGCCGCTTTTATTCGGCCCTGTGGTGGGGGCCCTGTCCTGCCGAGAACCCATCTTCGCACTTGTTGACGGACGGCGGGACGCGGGGCCGGGGAACGAGACGGTCGGGGGAGCGCTCGTCTCGGTTTACTGGGGCGTACGGATGTACGGATTTCGTTGAAGGCGGAATCGAGCGTACGTATTCCTGCGGCCGTACGCGCGTGCGTACGGCCCCGGACGCGTGCCCGGGACCGTACGACCGTACCTACGACGAAATCGCGCGGATCAGCCGAGGTCGCCCGCGGCGGTGCGCTCGGCGAGCGCCACCAGGGTGCGGACCGCCGAGCCGGTGCCGCCCTTGGGGGTGTAGCCGAACGGGCCGCCGTCGTTGAAGGCGGGACCCGCGATGTCCAGGTGCGCCCAGGCGATGTCCTCGCCGACGAACTCCTGGAGGAACAGGCCGGCGACCAGGCCGCCGCCCATCCGCTCACCCATGTTGGCGATGTCGGCGGTGGGGGAGTCCATGCCCTTGCGCAGCTCGGCCGGCAGCGGCATCGGCCAGGACTGCTCGCCGGCCTCCTCCGCGATCTCGTGGATGGCGGTACGGAACGACTCGTCGTTGCCCATGATGCCGAAGGTACGGTTGCCCAGCGCCAGCACCATCGCGCCGGTCAGCGTCGCCACGTCGACGATCGCGTCCGGGCGCTCCTCGGAGGCGCGGGTCAGGGCGTCGGCCAGGACGAGGCGGCCCTCGGCGTCGGTGTTGAGCACCTCGACGGTCTTGCCGCTGTACATGCGCAGCACGTCACCGGGACGGACGGCGCCGCCGGACGGCATGTTCTCGGCGAGCGCCAGCCAGCCGGTGACGTTGACCCGCAGGCCGAGGCGGGCGGCGGTGATGACGGCGGCGAACACGGCGGCGGCGCCGGCCATGTCGCACTTCATCGTCTCGTTGTGGCCGGCCGGCTTCAGCGAGATGCCGCCCGAGTCGTACGTGATGCCCTTGCCGACGAAGGCCAGGGTCTTCTCCGCCTTGGGGTGCGTGTAGGCGAGCTTCACCAGGCGCGGACCGTGCTCCGAGCCCTGCCCGACGCCGAGGATGCCGCCGTAACCGCCCTTGGTGAGCGACTTCTCGTCGAGCACCTGCACCTTGAGGCCGTGCTCCTTGCCCGCGGCGGCGACCACGGCGGCGAAGGACTCGGGGTACAGGTCGTTCGGCGGCGTGTTGACCAGGTCGCGGGCGCGGTTGATCTCCTCGGTCAGCGCGAGGGCGCGCTCCGCGGCGGCCTTGAACGCCTTGTCGCGCGGCTTGCCGCCGAGCACGGCGATCTCGGCGAGCGGCTCCTTGACGCCGCTGCCGGACTTCTCGCCCTTCCCGTCCTTCTCGCCCCCCTGGTAAGCGGTGAAGGCGTACGCACCGAGCAGCGCACCCTCGGCGATGGCGGCGGCGTCCTCGACGGCCTCGACGGGCAGCGCGAAGCCGGCCTTCTTGAAGCCGTGCAGCGCGCGGGCGGCGGCACCGGCGGCGCGGCGCAGCGACTCGGCGCTGTACGCGTCGTCCTTGTCCAGGGCCGTGCCGAGACCGACAGCCAGTACGACAGGGGACTTGAGGCCCGACGGCGCGGGCAGCTTCGTCACCTCGCCCTCGCCGCCGGTGGCGCCGAGGGTCTCCAGGACGGAGGCGAGCTTTCCGTCGAACGCCTTGTCCACGGCCTCTGCGCCGGGTGCGACAACCGGGCCTTTGGCGCTCTTCGCCACGCCGACGACGATGGCGTCGGCGCGCAGCGCCGCCGCGCCGGAAGTGCTGAGAGTGAGAGCAGTCACGGTGGTGAAATCTCGCTTCCGTTGAGTTCTTCGGCCGATTGGGTGGGGCCGGCCGTGCCCGGCGCGCCCGTACCCGGTGGCCCGGCGGCCCGGCCGGATGCGCCGGGAATGAGCCTACGCGCGGTTGCCCCCTTCGCTCACGGCAGCGACCAGTTCACTCATCAGAGGTGTCCTTTTCGTGTTTACGGTGCGCGTGGTGAGGCCTGCGTCACACTCGTGGCAATAAGGCAAGTGACGGTCGCCTTGCTTTGCATGATTTCCACGGATCGCCCGCGCATTCTCCGCGGCTGGATCGTTCGAGGGGGAGGGTGCGCCATGGCGTACAGGACGCGTATGGGCAGAACCGGGGCCGCTCTCCTGGTGGCCGGTCTGCTCGTGGTGGCGGCGCCGCCCACGGGCGCGGGGGCGGCGACCGTGCCGCGCATCGACCTGAGGGTGCTCGTCGTCGACGACGGCGGCGACGCCGTGGACGCGGTCGAGTCGGAGCTGCGCGGCACCGGTGTCCCGTACACCGTGGTGCGGCTCGGCCGGCCGGACCGGCCGGTGATCGACGCGGCCTTCCTCGCCGACACGGTCGACGGGCGGCCGCGCGCCAAGTACCAGGGGGTCGTCCTGCCGAACGCGGACCCGTTCGGCGCGGGATCCGCCGAGGCGGACGCCCTCGCCGCGTACGAGAAGACCTTCGGCGTCCGCCAGGTCGACGCGTACACCTGGGCGCATCCCGGCGTCGGGCTCGACGACACGAGCGACGGCGGGTACGCCGGGCCGCTCGACGGCGTCGACGCGGCGGTGACCCCGGCCGGGAAGGCCGGTCCCTTCGGCTACCTGGACGGCCCCGTCGAGTTCGAGGACAACTCGCCGTCCGTCGGTGAGAGCTACGGGTACGCGGGCCGGCCCCGCGAGGGCTATACCAGCTACCTGGACATGCCGGTCGGCGCGGACGGCGGCCGGGCCAGCCTCATCGGCGAGTACGCCCACGACGGGCGCCGCGAACTGGTCGTCACCTTCGCCTACAACCGGCACCAGCGGCAGTTCCGGCTGCTCGCCCGCGGCATCGTCGAATGGCTCACCCAGGGCGTCCACCTCGGGCAGAGCCGCAACTACTTCTCCGTGCACGTCGACGACGTCTTCGCGCCCGACAGCCGCTGGGACACCCAACTCAACTGCACACCCGGCGACTTCGACTGCGGGGACGGCGAGGGCGCGGGCACCACGCCGATCCGGATGACGGCGCAGGACGCGCTGTACGCCGCCCAGTGGCAGCAGAGCGCCGGTTTCACCCTCGACATGGTCTACAACGGGGGCGCCGGCGAGGCGTGGAAGGCGCAGAACGGCGGCAGCGACCCGCTCACCACGCAGCTGCTGGCCGACCGGGCGGAGTACCGCTGGGTGAACCACACGTACACGCACCCCTTCCTCGGCTGTGTCCAGGACACCTCGACCGTGCCGTGGCAGTGCGCGAAGGACGCGGCGGGCAGCACGGTGTGGATGAGCCGCGCCGAGATCTCCGCCCAGATCAGGGACAACCACGACTGGGCGGTGGGCCGGGGCCTCACCGTCGACAGGGCCGAGCTGGTCACCGGCGAGCACTCCGGGCTGAAGACCCTGCCGCAGCAGCCGGCGGACAACCCCAACCTGGCCGGCGCGCTCGCCGACAACGGGGTGAAGTGGGTCGCGAGCGACAACTCCCGCGAACCGGAGCAGCGGGCCCTCGGCAGCGCGCTCACCGTGCCGCGCCACCCGATGAACGTGTACTACAACGTGGGCACCGCCGCCGAGATGACCGACGAGTACAACTGGATCTACACCAGCAGGGCCGACGGCGGCAGCGGCGTCTGCGAGACCAACCCCGGCTCGACCTGCCTCGACGAACCGCTGGACGCGGCCACCGGCTACGCGGCGTACATCGCACCGCAGGAGGCACGCACGGCTCTGGGTCACGTCATCGCCAACGACCCGCGCCCGCACTACGTCCACCAGTCCAACCTGGCCGAGGAGCGGCTCCTCTACCCCGTCCTGGACAAGGTGCTGGGCGACTACCGCTCCCTCTTCGCCGACAACACCCCGGTCGTCAACCCGCGTCACCGGGACGTCGGTTCGGAGCTCGCCCGCCGCGCCGCCTGGGACAAGGCCCTCGCGGACGGCAAGGTCACGGCGTACCGCGTCGGCACGACCGCCACCGTCGAGGCGCCGTCCGGGGTCGTGGCGCCCGTCACCGCGCCGGAGGGTACGCGCAAGCAACTCGTCCTGGGCACCAGCGAGTTCGGCACGCCCTACGCGGGTCGGCGCTCGGCCTGGACATCGCCTGAAGCGCTCCAGCAGGCGATCACACTCAGGCTTCCCGCCTGACCGGCGCGACCTGTCCGCCCTGTCCGCCTTTCCGCCCTTTCCGTTCTCCGGGCTGCCCGACCAGCAGCACCCGGTACCGCACTCGTCACTCGCCCTGGGGGGACACGCACATGAGCCGCGGGCTCCACGTCAGCATGCTCACCGAAGGTACCTATCCGCACGTACAGGGGGGCGTCAGCACCTGGTGCGACCAGCTCGTCCGCGGAATGCCGGACGTCGACTTCCACGTCGTCTCGCTCACCGGCAGCGGCCGCGAGCCCGTCACCTGGGAACTGCCGGCCAACGTCTACCGGCACACGACGGTCCCGCTGTGGGGAACGGACACGGACTTACGCGGCCCGCGACGTGGCCCGCGCCTCCTCGCCGGCCGGGACCGCCGCCGCTTTCTCGCGGCGTACGAACGCTTCCTGCTCGCCGTCCTCGACCCGGAGGCCGCCTGCGACTTCGGCCACGAGCTGTACGAACTCGCCGCACTCTCGCGTCAGGGGCGGCTGACCCCCGCCCTGCGCTCGGAGGCCGCCCTGCGGACCCTCACCGGCGTCTGGACCATGCGGCACCTGCCGACGGCCCGCGCCGAACCGACCCTCCACGACGCGCTCACCGCCACCGACCTGCTGGAACACCTGCTGCGGCCGCTGGCCGCCCGCGTGCCCGCCGACAGCGTCGCGCACGCCGTCAGCAGCGGCCTCGCCACCCTCCCCGCGCTCACCGCCAAGCACTTCGACGGTGCGCCCTTCCTGCTCACCGAGCACGGCATCTACCTGCGCGAGCGCTACCTCGGTTACCGCACGGCCGCCCAGCGCTGGCCGGTCAAGGCACTGCTGCTCGGCTTCTACCGCGAACTCAACTCGCTCGGCTACCGGGAGGCCGACCTGATCACGCCCTGCAACCAGTACAACCGCCGCTGGGAGGAGCGGGGCGGCGCACCGCCCGAGCGCATCCGCACCGTCTACAACGGCGTCGACCCGCACCTCTTCCCGTACGCCGGTCCCGAACCGGACGTCCCCACGCTCAGCTGGGCCGGCCGCATCGACCCGATCAAGGACCTGGAGACGCTCGTACGGGCCTACGCGCTCGCCCGCGCCCGGCTCCCGGAGCTCCGGCTGCGGCTCTTCGGCGGGGTGCCGGACGGCGGCGAGGAGTACCGCACGAAGCTGGAGAAGCTCGCGGCCGAGCTCGGCGTGAGTGACGGCATCACCTTCGAGGGACGCATCTCGGATGTGGCGCGCGCCTATGGGGCGGGGCACGTCGTGATGCTCTCCAGCATCAGCGAGGGCTTCCCCTTCAGCATCCTCGAAGCGATGTCCTGCGGGCGGACGACGGTGTCGACCGATGTGGGCGGCGTACGGGAAGCCGTCGGCGACACGGGCGTCGTCGTGCCGCCGCGCGAACCCGGGGCGATGGCACGGGCGGTACTCGACCTGATGGGCGACGACGCCCGGCGGGCCGAACTGGGGCGGCTCGCGCGGCAGCGGGTGATCGACCTGTTCACGCTGCGGCGCTCGGTGGAGGGCTTCCGCCGGATCTACCGCGAACTGGACGGCGTACCGGAGGCAGAGGGCCTGCACGCGGTCACCCTCCCCGCCGACTGGACGACCGAACTCAGGGACCCCTGGTGGAGTGACCTGTCGACACACGGGGCGGCGTGATGAGCGGCTCCCTGTGGATGGACGCGGGCACGGGCGCACGGCGGGACACGCTGCCCGGCGTACCGAGACAGCGGCCGGGCTGGGCGGCGGACCCCATCAACGAACTCAGCGACCGGCTCAGCGGGTTGACAGCCGCCGCCGTACACCCCGACGAGATCGCCGCGATTCTCGAATCCGACGGCATGACGGACGATCACATCCGGCTCACGTACGGTCGCGAAAACTCCTTCGCCCTCGCCGAGGACCTCTTCGCGCGCGTACCCAGGGCGTATCCGGAACCGGAACCGGAGGCGCCGTCGGGGTCCGGCGGCCGCTGGAGCATCGGGCTCGCCGCATGTCTGCTGCGCGGCCTGGTGTTCGCGCTGCCGGGACTCGCGTACGTCCTGGCGGCGCCGTTCCTGGCGGGCGCGGCGGAGGACGGGCGCGGCCTGCCCGCGGGGACCGGGGTCCTGCTCGCGGGCACGCTCACCGGCTGGGCGTGGAACCAGGCGCTGGCCCACCGCGCGTACACCTGGCTCGGCCGGGGCGACCGCCGGGCCGCGGCCCGCGCCCTGCTCACCGGCGCTCCGGCGGGCGCCCTGCTGGGCACGGCGGTCGCCGTAGCCGCCGCGGGGCCGCAGGAGGGCGGTGCGGCGTCGTTCGCCACGGCCCAGGCGCTGTACCAGGGCGCGGCGACGGCGCTGCTGGTGCTCGGCCGCGAGCGCCTGCTGCTGTACGCCCTGACCCCGATGACGGCGGGCGCCGTGCTGACCCTGCTGCATGACGTGCCGGGCGCGGGGCGGGTGGCGCTGCTGGCGGCCTCGGGAGTGGCGGTGCTGACGCTGGCGGCCCGCGAGGTGCTGCGGGCGGGGGGCTTCGTGTTCCCCTCCCGAAGTGGCAGTGCGCGCCTCCGTAACCGTCCGGCCACTTCAGCCCCTCCGCCGCTTGAGGAGCGGCCCGCGCCCGGCGCGGGCCCCCGGCCCTCCGCCCAGGGGGGCGCCGACGCGCCCGGCGCGCCGGCCGGGACCGCGAGGCGGCCGGGGACGCGGCCCGGTGCCGTCGCCGGGCCGTCGCTTCTGCGGTCCCTGCCGTACGGCGTCTTCGGGTTCGCGACCGGCGTGCTCGTCCTGCACGCCGTGCTCCACAACGCGCTCGCCGGAGGCGTCTCCGGGGTCGTCGCGGCCCCCGGCGCCGTCGCGCTCACCCTCAGCATGGGGCCCGCCGAGTGGCTCCTGTACCGGTTCCGGCGCGCGTGCGACGCCGCTCTGCGGGGGAACACCACACACCGCTCGTTCCGGCGCGCGGCCACCGTCAGCCTCGCCCAGTGCCTCAGCGGCTACCTCGCCGTACTGCTCGCCCTCCTCGCCGCGACGACCCTGCTGTGGCTCGGCGCACCCCTGCCCGACGCGAACCGCGCGACCGGACTGCTGCTCACCGGCGTCATGCTGTGGACAGGACTGCTGCTCCAGGCGTTCGGCGCGGTGGCCGTCGCGGCGGCCGTCTGCGGCGTCGCCGCGGCCCTCCAGACGGCGGCCCTGTTCACCGGCCCGGCCGTCGCCGGCGCGGCGGAGCTCGCGATCCCCGGCGTCGCGTCCGCCGTGCTGGCCGCCCTGGTCTGCGTACTGCTCGGTCGCGCGACAGCCCACCGTCATTGAGGATGCCCACGTGAAGAACCTGCTCGTGCCCTTCTACGAGCACCCCACCGAGCGCCCGGACGCCTGGGAGGCCGTCATCCGGGCGGCCCCCCGCCTGTTCGGTGTCGTACTCAACCCGGACAGCGGCTCCGGCGCCGCGCCCGACCCCGCCTTCGCCGCCGTGTCGTCGCGCCTGCGCGCGGCGGGCGTACGCGTCCTCGGGTACGCCGACACGGACTACGCGCGCCGCCCGCACGCCGCCGTGGTCCAGGACCTGCTCCGCCACCGCGACTGGTACGGCGCGGACGGCGCGTTCCTGGACCAGGTGACGGCGGGACCGGATGCGCTGCCCCACTACCGGCGTCTCGCCGTTGCCGCGCGCGCGGCGGGCGCGGCCACCCTGGTGCTCAACCACGGCGTCCACCCCCACCCCGGTTTCCTCGAACTCGCCGACGTCCTCGTCACGTTCGAGGGCACCTGGGACACCTACCGCCGTACCGTGGAGACCCCGCCCTGGACAGCGGCGTACGCGCCCGCCCGCTTCTGCCACCTCGTGTACGCCGCACCACCAGCGGCCGCGTTCACCGCCGGTATCGGCTGTGCCGTACCGGGCCAGGGGCCGCACCCGTGGGGGACCTTGCCGCACGCCCTGGAGGCGGCCCGGTGAGGCGCGGACGCGTACGGCTCCTCCTCCTGCTGCTTCCGCTGCTGCTGCTCGCGGGCTGTACGGGCGGCGGCGATCCCGTACCGGACGACCGGGAGCCGGAATCCTCGCGCTGGCAGCCGGAACCCGGTCTCGCCTGGCAGTGGCAGCTCAGCGGCAAGCTGGACCCGTCCGTCGACGTACCGGTGTACGACATCGACGGCTTCGATCACCCCGCCTCCGCCGTCGCCGACCTGCACCGCCGCGGCCGCAAGGTCATCTGCTACCTCTCGACCGGCGCGTGGGAGGAGTTCAGGCCGGACGCCGGTGAGTTCCCCGCGTCGGTACTGGGCCGGAGCAACGGCTGGAAGGGCGAGCGCTGGCTCGACATCCGCCGTACCGACGTCCTGGAGCCCCTGATGGGCCGCCGCATGGACCTGTGCCGCGACAAGGGCTTCGACGCGGTCGAGCCCGACAACATGGACGGCTACCGCAACCCCACCGGCTTCCCCCTGACCGCCGCCCACCAGCTCCGCTACAACCGCCTGATCGCCCGCCTCGCCCACGACCGCGGCCTGGCCGTCGGCCTCAAGAACGACCTCGGCCAAATCCCGGAACTGGTGAGCGACTTCGACTTCGCGGTCAATGAGCAGTGCGCCCAGTACGACGAGTGCGCGAAGCTCACGCCGTTCGTCCGGGCGGGCAAGGCGGTCTTCCACGTGGAGTACGACCTGCCGACGCACCGGTTCTGCGCCGAGTCGCGGCGGCTGAGGCTCAGCTCGATGCTGAAGAAGTACGACCTGGGCGTGTGGCGCGAGCCCTGCGCGTAACCGCCCGCGTCACCCCAGCACCAGAACCACCAGCGCGGCCGTCGCCGCGGTCTCCGCCACGCCGCCGAAGACGTCACCCGTGACCCCTCCGAAGCGACGCACGCAGTGGCGCAGCAGCACCTGCGCGGCGCCGAGCGCGGCCAGTACGGCGGCGGCGTGCCGCAGGGCGTCGTACGGGCCGAGGAGTGCGCCCGCGCCGCCCGCGCCGACGGCGGCCACCAGGCCCGCGACGGCGAACGCCGCCCCTGCCGGTACCGTCCCGGCGACCGCCGCGCCGAGCCCGTCGGGGCGCGCCGGCGGAACGCCCGTGCGCGAAGCGAGGGTCAGGGCGAGGCGGGCGGCGACGGCCGACACGGCGGCGCCGGCCGCGCCGTGCGCCCAGCCGGCGGCGTACAGCTCGCGGAGGGCGGCGACCTGGGCGAGCAGCACGAACAGCAGGGTGATGACACCGAACGGGCCGATGTCCGACTGCTTCATGATGCGCAGCGCCTCTTCAGCCGGTTTGCCGCTGCCCAGCCCGTCGGCGGTGTCGGCGAGACCGTCGAGGTGCAGGCCGCGCGTGAGGGCGGCGGGTACGGCGGCGCTCGCCACGGCGGCGAGCAGCGGCCCCGACCCCAGCAGCAGGAGTACGCCGCCGGCGGCCGCCGCGCACAGGCCCACCGCGAGCCCGGCGAGGGGAGCGCACAGCATCCCGGCGCGGGCCGCCTCGCGGTCCCACCGCGTCACGCGCACGGGAAACACGGTGAGGGTGCCGAAGGCGAAACGTATGCCGTCGCTGAGGAGAGAGGTCACGGCGCGCACGCTAGTCGCCCAAGACGGCCGGTAAGTTGCGCATAGCGCGCAAAAGTACACGGAGGGGACCGAGTGGCATGGGTCACTGGTGGTATCGCAACATCGTCGAGCCGGGAAAGCTCCCGCTGTTGCTGGCGCTGCTCTCCTTCGTTCTCTCGTTCCTGGTCACCCGCACCATCACCCGGCTGATCCGCGCTGGCCGCGGCCCCTTCAGGAACGTCTCGCCCGGCGGTCTGCACATCCACCACGTGGTCCCCGGCGTGATCCTCATGACGATCGGCGGCTTCGGGGCGGTGGCCAGCGGTGGGCACGGGGTCAGCTCCGCGATCTGCGCGGTGATCTTCGGGATCGGTGCGGGTCTTGTCCTCGACGAGTTCGCGCTGATCCTCCATCTCGACGACGTCTACTGGAGCGAACAGGGCCGGCAGAGCGTGGAGATCGTGGTCGTGACCGCGGCCCTGGCCGGACTGGTCCTCAGCGGGTCCGCCCCCTTCGGGGTCGACGAACTGACGCCCGAGGAAGCACAGAGCCGCGGACTGCTCATCCTCAATGTCTCCTTCAACTTCTTCCTGGCGCTGGTCGCGCTCAGCAAGGGCAAGGTCCTCACCGCACTCTTCGGCACGGTCGTGCCCCTGGTCGCGCTCGTCGGCGCGATCCGGCTCGCCAGGCCGGGCTCGCCCTGGGCCAAGCACTTCTACCGCCGGCGCCCGAGGGCCCGCGCCCGGGCGGCGCTGCGCCGCCGGCGCCACGACCGCCGCTGGTCGGGGCTCAGCCGCAGGTTTCAGGACCTGATCGGCGGGGCCCCCGACCGGACGCCGACGCGCGACGAGAAGTGAGCGAGTGCGCACAGCACCAGCACCGCGGCGATCGCCGCCAGGTGCTCCTTGCCCGCGAGGTTGGTCTTGACGCACACCTCGGCCACCATCGCCACGATCACCACAACCGCCGTCCAGTACGCGCCGTACCGCCGGCACACATAGACGGCGAGGCCGACGACCGCCGCCGAGGGGCCCGTGTCGACGACCTGCGCGTCGGACGCGGGCAGCCCGAGCGGGCTGTCGGGGCCCAGCGCGATGCCGACGCGCGCGTACAGCGTCCCGGCGAGCGTCGCGACGTACGCGATCGCCAGCGTGCGCAGCCGCCCGACGCAGATCTCGGCGATGCCGAACACCAGCAGGACCTGCGCGAGCGCGCCCCACACCGGCAGGTCGAGCGCGGGCACGAACAGCGACAGCGGGGTCCGCAGCAGCGCGGACCACAGCGGGTCCTCGGCGCGCACGAAGCCGATGTCCTGGACCGGGCCGTAACCCCAGGGCTGGTTCTGTACGGCGTGCAGGAGCGCCGTGAGGCAGACCGCCACGAGCGTCAGCGGAAGCGCCCGCCACCGCTGGGTGACGAGCGCGGTCCGTACGTCGGCGTACAGCCGGCCCCACTCGCGGCGCGCGAACGTGCGCACCGCCGCCGACGCCGTCCGCGTCGTCACCGCCACCGGCACCGTCACCGTCTCGTCTCCAGGTGCTGGCGGTGCATCCACCCGGGCAGACCGGGCGCTTCGAGGAAACCCTCGGCGCGGGCCGACGCGAGGCCGATGCGCAGCAGGTCGGAACTCTTTTCGAAGAGCATGAATCGGGGCTCCCAGATCGGCCGGTACTTGGCGTTGGCGCGGTACAGCGACTCGATCTGCCACCAGCGCGAGAAGAAGCTGAGCAGTGAACGCCACATCCTCAGTACCGGCCCCGCGCCGAGCTTCGAGCCACGTTCGAAGACCGACCTGAACATCGCGAAGTTCAGTGAGACCTGCGTGATCCCGATCTCTTCGGCGGACTGGAGCAGTTCGATGACCATGAACTCCATCAGGCCGTTCTCGCAGTCGCGGTCGCGCCGCATCAGGTCGAGGGAGAGCCCGTGCGGCCCCCACGGCACGAAGCTCAGTACGGCCCTCAGCTCCCCTTCCCCGTCGGTGCATTCGAGCATCACGCACTGCCCGTCCGCCGGGTCACCGAGCCGCCCGAGCGCCATCGAGAAGCCGCGCTCGGTCTCCCCGTCGCGCCAGTCGTCGGCCTTGCGCAGCAGCTCGGCCATCTCGTCGTCGGGGATGTCCTCGTGGCGGCGGATACGGACCGTGTAGCCGGCCCGCTTCACCCGGTTGTAGGCCTGGCGCACGGTGCGCATCGCGCGCCCCTCCAGCGTGAACTCGTCGATCTCGACGATCGCCTCGTCACCCAGCTCCAGCGCGTCCAGGCCGTGCCGGGCGTAGACCGTGCCGCCCTCCTCGCTCGCGCCCATCACGGCGGGGATCCAGCCGTGCTCGCGCGCCTCGGCCAGCCACGGCTCGATCGCGCCGGGCCAGGCCTCCGGGTCACCGATCGGATCACCGGACGCGAGCGATACGCCGCCGACGACCCGGTAGGTGACGGCGGCCTTGCCGGTGGGCGACCAGACGGCGCTCTTGTCGCGGCGCAGCGCGAAGTAGCCGAGGGAGTCGCGCTCGCCGAACTTGCCGAGGAGGGCCCGCAGTCCGGCCTCGTCCTCCTCGGTGATCGGGTCGACGGTCCGGCGCGAGCGGAAGGCGGCGTACAGCACGGCGAGGAGCAGCAGCGTGCTCATGACGTTGATGGTGACGTTGACCCAGCCCGGTGCGGCGATGCCCTGGAAGCGGGCGTCGTCGGGCGCCAGCGACACCAGCCGCATCACGCCGTAGTGCCAGCGGTCCAGGAACGAGGCCCGGTTGTCGTCGGGCGCGGTGTTGCTGACCGTGACGAGGAGGGCGGCGATCAGCGAGGTGACCAGCAGCCCGCCGACGGCCACGACAGCGGCCAGGGCGGGATTGGAGCGGTCACCCTTGGCGTAGAACTCGCACCGGCCGAGCAGCAGGGACAGGACGAAGGCGGCGGTCAGGGCCAGGGAGACCCAGTTCTGCCAGTACTGCCGTACCTCGGGGAAGAGCATCGCGAGGGCGAAGAGGAGGAGGAAGAGCCCGCCGAGTACGAAGTTGAGGATCCAGGCGGCGCGCTTGCGGCGGCGCATGGTGATCGCCAGGAAGAGCGTGAAGACTCCGGAGGCGAAGCCCGCCGTCAGCAGGTAGGGGGTGAAGAAGTCGTCGGTGTTGTGGCGCCGCAGATCCTGGCCGAGCGAAACCCACACGGCGCTCAGGAAGTTGATGAACGTGACGATGCGCAGATACCAGACCGCGAATGCCGCGCTGCGGCGCGAGCGGGGGGTGCTGCGGCGGTTGGTCGGGCTCGTCAGGCTCGTTCGGTTCGTTCCTTCGGTGGCCAAGCGGACTTCTCCCATGAAACGCGATGATATGGGGCATCGCGGTGCGGGAGGTGCGCGTGTGCGGCCGGTGGTCGCCGGCCGCCCACGCGGTCAGTCCGTCGCGTTTCCGGTCTCGACGACCGCCTTCTCGTCGTCGCCCCCGTCCGCGTCCGTCTTCCCGCCCTCGCCCTCGTTCTCGTCCGACGCCCGTTCGGGCAGCTCCGCCGCGAGGGCGGCGGCAGCCTGTACGAGGGGGAGTGCGAGCAGTGCCCCAGTTCCTTCCCCCACAGTGACGCCCTGATCGAGCAGAGGGTTGAGCGCCATCCGGTCCAGCGCCTTCGCCTGGCCCGGCTCACCGCTCACCTGGCCCGCGAGCCACCAGTCCGGCGCCCGGAAAGCGGCGCGCTGGCCCACCAGGGCGCACGCGGCGGACACGACACCGTCGAGGATCACCGGCGTATGCCGCACAGCGCACTGGAGGAGGAAACCGGTCGCGGCCGCGAGGTCGGCGCCGCCGACGGTCGCCAGCAGGTCAAGCTGGTCACCGAGTACGGGCCGCGCCCGGCGCAGCGCGTCGCGGATGGCGGCGCACTTGCGCATCCACGCCAGGTCGTCGATGCGGGCGCCGCCGCGGCCGGTGACCACGGAGGCGTCCGTGCCGCACAGGGCGGCGATCAGGGTGGCGGCGGCGGTGGTGCCGCCGACGCTCAGATCGCCGAGTACGACCACATCGGTCCCCGAGTCGGCCTCTTCGTCCGCGACCGCCATCCCAAGCCGGACGGCCTGCTCGGCCTCTTCCCGCGTGAGGGCGTCCTCGATGTCGATACGTCCGGAACCGCGGCGCACGCGATGACGCACGACGTCCTCGGGAAGCAGCTCCGGATCGCAGTCCAGCCCCGCGTCGACAATCCGTACGGACGCGCCCATGCGGCGGGCCAGCACGGCGACGGGGCTCTCGCCGTCCAGCACGGAGCGCACGAGCCGGTGGGCGCCACCGGCGGGCCGGGCGGAGACGCCCAGCTCGGCCACGCCGTGATCACCGGCGAAGAGAACGACACGGGGCCGCTCGATGGGCTTGACCCGTACGGACGCCTGCGCCGCCGACAGCCACTCACCCAGCTCGTCGAGCCGGCCGAGTGCGCCGGGCGGCACGATCAGCCGCTCCCGGCGCTCTTCGGCATCGCGCCGGACGCCGCCGTCGGGGCGTTCGATCAGGTCGGAGAAGTCGTCGAGGTTAAGCGAGCTCATTCGCCGAACAGTACCGGCACGCGAGCTGACGCCTCGTCAGGGGTGCGGGGGCCTCGCGGGGTCCCTGCGGGGTCCCTGCGGGGCTTCCCCCCACCCCGCCCCTTCCCGTTGTGACACGGTGGGACTTCGCCGCGTGAGGGGCGCTGCCCCATCCCCCGCTCCTCAAGCGCCGGAGAGGCTGGGTGGTGCCGGGGGTTGGCGACCGTCCGGCGTCCGCCACGGCTCCGCTCCCCAGGCGCCGAGGGGCTGGATGGTGCCCGCCGGGGCGACCGTCTGGGGTCGGGTCTGCCTCCCACGCGGCGGAGCCGCAACGTGTCGCAGCGGGAAGGGGCGGGCCGGGGAAAACAACCCACTCACCCACTCACCCGCGCAGCACCACCGCCTGCCCCGCCACCACCAGCAGCACCTGCTCGCACTCCCCGGCGAACGCCGCGTTCAGGCGCCCCAGCTCATCCCGGAAGCGGCGCCCGCTCGCCGTGGCCGGCACGACTCCCGAGCCGACCTCGTTGCTCACCGCCACCACCGTCCGCCGCGTCCCCCGCACCGCCGCCACCAGCTCCGCCACCCGTGCCTCCAGCGCCCGCCGCCCGCCCGCCGCCCACTTCGCGTCGTCCCACGCCCCGACCCGGTCCATCGCGTCGGTCAGCCACAGCGCCAGGCAGTCGATCAGCAGCGGCGGCCCTTCCGCCGCCAGCAGCGGAGCCAGCTCGCACGTCTCCTCGGTGCGCCACGCACCCGGCCTGCGCTCCCGGTGCAGACCCACCCGCTCGGCCCACTCGCTGTCGTCGTCACGGGTGCCGCTCGTCGCGACGTACACGACCTCGGGAAAGGTCTCCAGACGCCGCTCGGCCTCCACCGACTTGCCCGACCTCGCCCCGCCCAGCACCAGCGTCCGCCGCGGCACATCCGGTACCGCGTGGTACTCGCCGACGATCACGGTCGTCCCGTCCGGAACCGCCCGCGCGCCCGCCGCCGCGAGCCGCCGCTCCAGCTCGGGGCCCGGCGGCACGTCGTGATCGAGGTGTACGGCGATGACGTCCGTGGCCGCCCCGATGGCTCCCGCCGCCCGCAGCCGCGCCAGCGCGTCCGGCCGACCTGTGACGTCGGCGACCACCATCTCGTACGTACGGCCGCCCGTCGTCCCCCCGGCCGGTGCACCGCCCGGCGGCAGATACAGCAGCAGCTCGCCGTCCGGAGAGGTCACCTCGTACCCCGTACCGGGCGAGTCCATCGGGACGGCCCGCACCCGGTGCCCGCTGATCAGCGTCAGCTCCCGGCCGTCCGGCACCCGCCCCGCCGCCGGCAGCCCGGCCGGCAGCTCCATCGGCGGCCCGTCGTGCGGATGCGTCAGCAGCACCTGTCGTACGCCGGTGAGCGAGTGTCCCGCGCGGGCGGCGGCCAGCGCGGCCCCCGGCGTCAGATCGAGCAGCAGCGCGTCGTCCACGAGCAGCGCGGTCGCCGCCCGGGCGAGCCCGCCGCGGGCGGTGGCGCACGAGGCGCAGGGGCAGTCGGGGCGGGGCAGGCATGCCGGGGCCCCGGTGCCGAGGAGAGTCAGTTCCACGAGGAGATCCTCCCGCGTCCCCGCCGGTGCCGCGCGCCCGGCTACTCTGCGGGGCAGGCTGTGCTGAACGAAGGCACGGGTGGGACCCGGGAGGCGAACATGGCGTGGACGTGGCGGTTCGAGAAGGCCGACGGTACGGAGGTCCCGCCGGCGGTGGTGCCGGAGGAGTTCACCACGCAGGGCGACGCGGAGTCGTGGATCGGCGAGGTCTGGAAGGACCTGGTCGAGGGCGGCGCCGACCAGGTGCTGCTCTTCGACGACGGCACGAAGATCTACGGCCCGATGAGCCTGCACGCAGAAGAGGTCTGAGGGCCTGACGGCCTGAACGGCCTGAAGGCCCAAGCACGTACCCTCGGCCGCCGGACGAAAGCCGAAACGAGCCCGTCCAGCGGCCGAGGTCCGGGTCGGCCCGTCCGGCGGCCGAGGTCCGGGTCAGCCCGTCGCGCGGTCCGGGGTGCGGGGCAGCCTGTCCGGTGCTCCGCCCAGCTCCAGGGGCAGTCCGTCCAGCGGTCCATGCTCGGCTCAGCCTGCCCGGCATCCTGCCCAGCTCCGGGTCAGCGCGTCCGCCCAGCTCCGGGTCAGCCCGTCCGGCGGCCCGAGTCCGGATCGACCTGACCCGGCGCTCCGCCCCGCCCCAGGTCGATCCGCCCCACCGCCGCCCCCCCGCCGCCCAGCCCCTAGATCTCGCCCAGCGTGACCTCCGACGAGCGGGTCTCGTTGCCGCGTACGTAGGTCACCCGCACCCTGTCGCCCGGCCTGTGGGAGGCCAGTGCCTCCGCCAGCGAGGTGATCGTGGTGATCTCGGTGTCGTCGAGCGCGGTGATGATGTCCCCGGCCCGCAGCCCCGCCCGCGCCGCCGCGCCGTCCGGCTCGGCCGACACGACGGCGACACCCGACGGTTCGAAGTCGTCGCCCACGACCGTACGGCCCGTGATGTCCAGCGCCGCCCGCCCCGAGTCGGTGACCCTGCCGTCCCTGATGATCTGGTCGGCGATCGTCTTCACCGTCGAGGACGGGATCGCGAACCCGATCCCCGGCGCCGGGCCGCCGCCCATGTGGGGGTCGGTGGCCGCCAGCGTCGGGATGCCGATGACCTCGCTGTCGAGGTTGACCAGCGCCCCGCCGCTGTTGCCCGGATTGATCGCGGCCGAGGTCTGCACCATGTTCGCGATGGTCACGCCCGCACCGCCGCCCGAGCGCCCCCCGCTCACGGTCCTGCCGACCGCCGAGACGATGCCCTGCGTGACGCTGCTGGAGAGCCCCAGCGGGCTGCCCATCGCCAGGACGATCTGCCCCACCTCCACCCGTGAGGAGTCCGCGAACCTCGCCGGCCTCAGTCCGTCGCCGGGGACGCTGTCCAGCCTGATGACGGCGAGGTCCTGCTCCGGGTAGGCGGCGACGAGCCGCCCGCCGAGCGTCGCACCGCCCGTGGCCGCCGTGACCTTGAAGTCCCGCTCGCGGCCCACCACATGGGCGTTGGTGACCACGTGGCCCTGGTCGTCGTAGACGACACCCGAGCCCAGGCTCTCGGATGCGTCGATCTGGACGACCGACGGCAGTACGTCCTTGATCACCTGCTGGTAGTCGTTCTCCAGGTCCTGCCGCGCCACGGGCGCCCCCGCCTCCGCGGTGGCCCTCGGCGACGCGGACCCCGCCCCGGAGCCGGAACACCCGCTCGGGCAGGCCAGTACGACCGCACAGGCCGCGGCGGCCAGGGGCAGCCGGAGCCGACGCGGCACACGGCCGTGGTTACGTGATCCATCCATGCCAGGAGTGTCCCTTTTGGGGGAATCCGGTGCCCGTGGAGAAGGTCCATCGGGGGATGGCGTTCAGCAGTGGGACGGGGGGCGGTGGGACGTACTCAGCCCCGCGTGCCGCACAGATGCAGCAGCGCCGCGACCCGCCGGTAGGGGTCGGTCCGCCCCGCACGGTCCTCCAGGGCCAGAATCCGCTCCAGCTCCTCCGCGGGAAGCCGCGACGTCTCGTTGGCGGCGCCCTCGATGTTGTCGGTGAAGACCCGCACGCCGTACCAGGCGCGCAGCGGAGCGGCGATCCCGGCGAGGGTGGACGTCAGGGCGTCGAGACGGTCGGCGCGCACCCGCAGGCCGAGCCGGCTGGTGTACGCGGCCGAGTCGAAGGCGGCGAGCGCCCCGGCCCAGTCCCCAGCGAGTCCGGGCCGCATGGCCAGCGCGTCGGCGTTCCGCACCAGGAGGGACAGCAGGCCGCCGGGCGCCAGCATGCGGGCCAGGCCCGCCACCATCGCGTCGGGCTCCTCGACGTACATCAGCACTCCGTGGCACAGCACCACGTCGAAGCTGCCGGGCAGGAAGTGCACCCCGGTCTCCAGGCCGTCGCCCTCGACGAGGCGCACCCGCTCGCGGATTCCCTCGGGCTCCCCGGCGAGCGCCTCGCGCGCCGCGACCAGCATGTCGGGGTCCGACTCCAGGCCGGTCACCTTGTGACCGGCCCGCGCCAGGCGCAGGGCCTGCGTGCCCTGGCCCATGCCCACGTCGAGTACGGCGAGCCGCCGGCCCACCGGGAAGCGGGCCGATATCTGCTCGTCGAGCTGGCGGGCGACCAGTTCCTGGCGGACGGTGTCGCGCAGGGTGCCGACGCCCTTCAGCCAGTCGGCCGCCGCGCCCTCGAACCGGGCGATCCCCGTGATGTCGTCCGCGCTCAGGGTCGTTCCCCGCGCTTGACCTGGGGCTTCGGCAGGCGCAGGCGGCGCATCTGGAGCGTACGCATCAGACCGTAGGCAACGGCGCCGCGCTTCGGCTCGTTCGGGAAGCGCTCGTTCAGCTGCTTCTTGAGCCGGATGGTCAGGCCGATCGAGTCGACGACGATCATCACGATCACACCGAGCCACAGCAGCAGCGCGATGTTCTGGATGTTGCTGATGCGGATCATGCTCAGGACGAGGATCACCACCGCGAGCGGCAGGAAGAACTCGGCCACGCAGAAGCGGGAGTCGACGAAGTCGCGCACGAAGCGGCGGACAGGGCCCTTGTCGCGGGCGGGCAGGTAGCGCTCGTCTCCGCTCGCCAGTGCCTCCCGCTGCCTTGCCAGGTCCGCACGGCGGGCTTCGCGCTGACGCTTCATCGCCTCCTTGCGGTTCGACGGAGCCGCCGCCCCGTTGCGGCGCTGCGACTGGGCGACAGCGCGCTTCGGGGTGGGGCGGCCCTTCGGGGCCTGCGGGTCACGGGACGCTTTGGAGAGGTCCACCTGCACCTTGTCGGTGGGGGCCTTCTCTTCCTTGGAGGAACGGCTACGGAACACAAAGCCCAAGGGTACGGGGTACGGCGCATGGACCCCAGCCCGGAGGGGAACGATCCCGCAACGGTCGGTTTCTCCCGTTCTCCGGCCTTCACCTACTCCCTGGGCCGGAGCCCGGCGGACGGCAGTCGTCCTGGAGGAGGAGCGCATCAGCCCGCGAACAGTGCGGTAATGGATGCAGGGCCCGTAGTGTGGGTTCAAGTGCTGGAGCTGGTTCCGTAGTCCGTCAGAAGGGGGCGCGCGAAGCCCATGAGCGGTGTCATGAAGCGTATGGGGATGATCTTCCGCGCGAAGGCAAACAAGGCCCTTGACCGGGCCGAGGATCCGCGCGAGACCCTCGATTACTCGTACCAGAAACAGCTGGAGCTGCTTCAGAAGGTACGCCGCGGTGTCGCCGACGTGGCGACGTCGCGCAAGCGCCTGGAACTGCAGCTCAACCAGTTGCAGGGTCAGTCCTCCAAGCTGGAGGACCAGGGCCGCAAGGCGCTCGCGCTCGGCCGGGAGGACCTCGCCCGCGAGGCGCTGTCCCGCCGTGCCGCGTTGCAGCAGCAGGTCACCGACCTGGAGACGCAGCACCAGACGCTCCAGGGTGAGGAGGAGAAGCTGACGCTCGCCGCGCAGCGCCTCCAGGCCAAGGTCGACGCCTTCCGTACGAAGAAGGAGACCATCAAGGCCACCTACACGGCCGCGCAGGCGCAGACCCGGATCGGCGAGGCCTTCTCGGGCATCTCCGAGGAGATGGGCGACGTCGGCCTGGCGATCCAGCGGGCCGAGGACAAGACCGCGCAGCTACAGGCGCGGGCCGGCGCGATCGACGAGCTGCTGGCCTCCGGCGCCCTGGACGACCCGTCCGGGATGGCGAAGGACGACATCGCCGCCGAGCTGGACCGCATCTCCGGTGGTACAGATGTAGAGCTGGAGCTGCAGCGCATGAAGGCCGAGCTGGCGGGCGGCACGTCGGACCGGCAGCAGGCGCTCGAAGGCGGTGCGTCGCAGGACGGCACGCAGGCGCCGCAGGGTCAGCACAAGTTCGACAAGCAGTAGTCGCCAGACAGCAGGCCGCCGCACTCCGCGAAGGAGCACGTCGTGATCGTACGGATCATGGGGGAGGGCCAGGTGAAGGTGGCCGACAGCCACTTCACCGAACTCAACAAGCTCGACGACGAACTGCTCGCCGAAATGGAGAGCGGGGACGAGCCGGGCTTCCGGCGCACGCTCGGTGCGCTCCTCGAAGCGGTACGCCGCCTCGGGGAGCCGCTGGCCGACGCGTCCCTCGAACCCTCCGAGCTGATCCTCCCGGCCGAGGACGCGACGCTCGACGAGGTCCGGGAGATGCTCTCCGACGACGGCCTGATCCCGGCCGACCCCAGCGCCATCAGCCCCCCGGACTGACCTTCGGCGACTTTCGGCCCGTACGGCGTGTGAGGACCGGGGTCAGGGACGGGCGGGCCCCGGTGTCCGGCCCGGCGCCCCCACCGCACCGCACGCCGTACCGTTACGGCTTATGACTGCCCTCGGTACGGGATTCACCCGCTCCCGGTGCTGGCTCCACGCACACCCGCTCGCCATGGACGCCGCCCTGGCATGCGCCGTCCTGGTGACGATGGTGACCGGCTCCTTCGCCGACCCGCACGGCGGCACGGGCGGCCCGACCTTCGGCACCCGGACGCCGGGTGTGCTCAGCCTCGTCCTGATGACGCTCGCCTCCGGCGCCCTGGTCCTGCGCCGCCGCAGGCCCATGGCCGTCCTCGCCTTCACCGGCGTGGTGACGCTCGTCGAGCTCGTCGCCGGCGACCCGCCGAGCCCCGTCGCCATGAGCGCCGTCATCGCGCTCTACACCGTCGCGTCCCGCACCGACCGCCCCACCACCTGGCGCGTCGGGCTGCTGACGATGACCGGCCTGACCGCCGCCGCGATGTGCTTCGGCAGCGGCCCCTGGTACTCCCAGGAGAACCTCGGGATCTTCGCCTGGACCGGCATCGGGGCGACCGCCGGCGACGCGGTACGCAGCCGCCGCGCCTTCGTCGACGCCATCCGCGAACGCGCCGAACGCGCCGAGCGCACCCGTGAGGAAGAGGCCCGCCGCCGGGTCGCGGAAGAGCGGCTGCGCATCGCCCGCGACCTCCACGACGTCGTCGCCCACCACATCGCGCTCGTCAACGTCCAGGCGGGCGTCGCGGCCCACGTCATGGACAAGCGCCCCGACCAGGCCAAGGAAGCCCTCGCGCATGTACGGGAGGCCAGCCGCTCCGCGCTGAACGAACTGCGCGCCACCGTCGGCCTGCTCCGCCAGTCCGGCGACCCCGAGGCCCCCACCGAACCCGCCCCCGGCCTCGCCGTGCTCGACCAGCTCCTGGACACCTTCCGGCACGCGGGCCTCCCGGTGGAGGTGGCCAGGCCCGACAAGGGAGTGAGCGCGCCGCTGCCCGCCGCCGTCGACCTCGCGGCGTACCGGATCATCCAGGAAGCCCTGACCAACGTGCAAAAGCACGCGGGCCCCCACGCCAGGGCCGAGGTCAGCGTGGTCCGCGTCGGCTCGTCCGCCGAGGTCACCGTGATCGACAACGGCGGAGGGACGGCGAGCGCGGGGGACGGCCGCGAAGCCGGTGGCGGCGGCCACGGCCTCACCGGCATGCGGGAGCGTGTCACCGCCCTCGGCGGAACGCTGACCACCGGGCCCCGCTACGGCGGCGGTTTCCGCGTCCATGCGATCCTGCCATTCACGGAGCGTACGGGGGAGCGAACGGTGGAGAACGCATGACGACGGCCACGACCCGCATCAGGGTCCTGCTCGCCGACGACCAGGCACTGCTGCGCAGCGCGTTCCGGGTCCTCGTCGACTCCGAACCGGACATGGAGGTCGTCGGCGAGGCGGCGGACGGCGCCGAGGCCGTCGAACTCGCCCGCGCGCTGCGCGCCGACGTCGTCCTGATGGACATCCGCATGCCGGGTACGGACGGCCTCGCCGCCACCCGCATGATCAGCGAGGACCCGGAACTGTCCGCCGTACGCGTCGTGATGCTGACGACGTTCGAGGTCGACGAGTACGTCGTCCAGTCGCTGCGCGCCGGGGCCTCCGGCTTCCTCGGCAAGGGCGCGGAGCCGGACGAGCTGCTCAGCGCCATCCGCATCGCCGCGGCCGGCGAGGCGCTGCTCTCACCTGTGGCGACCAAGGGCCTGATCGCCAACTTCCTGGCGCAGGGCGGCACTTCGCAGGACGACGAGGCCGCGGCGGCCCGTACCGAGCGGCTTTCGGCGCTGACCGTGCGGGAGCGCGAGGTCCTCGTCCAGGTCGCGGGCGGCCACTCCAACGACGAGATCGCCGAGCAGCTCGTCGTCAGCCCGCTCACCGTCAAGACCCATGTGAACAGGGCGATGGCGAAGCTCGGCGCCCGCGACCGCGCGCAATTGGTGGTAATCGCCTACGAATCCGGCCTCGTACGGCCGAGGGTGGAGTGAGGGTGTAGCGGCGCCTACTCCAGCCGCGGTATGCGCCGCGTAAGAAAGGGACCTGGGACCGAGAGTTCGCCCTCTTCGCATGGCTGATCGTATAAGCGGGCCACCGTGCCCGCCTGCCTCGCACGCCACGGAAGAGAGACCACCCATGTCCTGGCTGTCCAGATTCAGCCTCGCTCAGCGGGCGCTGACCGGTCTGATGTCGATCATCGCGATCGTCTTCGGCGCCATCGCGATACCGCAGCTCAAGCAGCAACTGCTGCCGACCATCGAGTTCCCGATGGTGTCCGTGCTGGCGCCCTACCAGGGCGCGTCCCCCGACGTGGTCGAGAAGCAGGTCGTCGAACCGCTCGAAGGCACCATCAAGGCGGTCGACGGCATCACCGGCGTCACCTCCACGGCGAGCGAGGGCAACGCCGTGATCATGGCCCAGTTCGACTACGGCAACGACACGAAGCAGCTCGTCGCCGATGTCCAGCAGGCCGTGAACCGCTCCCGCGCCCAGCTCCCCGACGCCGTCGACCCGCAGGTCGTGGCCGGGTCGACCGACGACATACCCACCGTCCTGCTCGCCGTCACCTCGGGCCAGGACCAGCAGGCGCTCGCCGACCGGCTGGAGAACTCCGTCGTCCCCGTCCTGGAGGACGTCGACGGCGTCGGCCAGGTCACCATCGACGGTGTGCGCGACCTCCAGGTCGCCGTCACCCCCGGCGACAAGAAGCTCGCGGCGGCCTGAACGCCGCCGCGCTCGGCCAGGCCCTCCAGGCGGGCGGCGCCACCGTCCCGGCCGGTTCCTTCGCCGAGGACGGCAAGAGCCGCACGGTCCAGGTCGGCGGCGGCTACACGTCGCTGCGGCAGATCGAGGACCTGCGCGTCACCGCCACGCCCACCGGCCAGGGCAAGCCGCCGAAGCCCGTACGCCTCGGTGACGTCGCCACCGTCGAGGAGCAGCCCGCCACCGCGGTCTCCCTCACCCGCACCAACGGCAAGCCCAGCCTGTCCCTGGCCATCACCATGGACCAGGACGGCAGCGCCGTCGCCATCTCCGACGCGGTCAAGGACAAGCTCCCCGAGCTGCGCGACACCCTCGGCTCCGGCAGCGAGATCGCGGTCGTCTTCGACCAGGGCCCGGCCGTCTGACCACCGAGGGCGCCCTCGGCCTGGTCTTCGCCGTCATCGTCATCCTGGTCTTCCTCGCGTCGGTCCGCTCGACGCTCGTCACCGCCGTCTCCATCCCGCTGTCCGTCGTCCTCGCGCTGATCGTGCTGTGGACCCGCGACCTTTCCCTGAACGTCCTCACGCTCGGCGCGCTCACCATCGCGATCGGCCGCGTCGTCGACGACTCGATCGTGGTCCTGGAGAACATCAAGCGTCACCTGGCGTACGGCGAGGAGCGCCACTCGGCGATCGTCACCGCCGTCAAGGAGGTGGCCGGAGCGGTCACCGCCTCGACCCTGACGACCGTCGCCGTCTTCCTGCCGATCGGCCTGGTCGGCGGCATGGTGGGCCAGCTTTTCGGCTCGTTCTCCCTCACCGTCACCGCCGCCCTGCTCGCCTCGCTGCTGGTGTCCCTCACCGTGGTGCCGGTCTTCTCGTACTGGTTCCTGCGCGCGCCCAAGGGCTCCGAGGGCGTCGACCCGTCCGAGCTGCGCCGCAAGGCGGAGGAGAAGGAGGCGCGCAGCGCCCTCCAGCGCATGTACGTCCCGGTCCTGCGCTTCGCGACCCGCCGCCGCCTCATGAGCCTGGCCATCGCGGCCGTCGTCCTCATCGGTACGTTCGCCATGGCGCCGCTGCTGAAGACCAACTTCCTGGACGAGGGCGAGCAGGACACCCTGTCCGTCACCCAGGAGCTGAAGCCGGGCACCAGCCTGGAGGCCGCGAACCAGGCCGCCCTGAAGGTCGAGAAGGCGCTCGACTCCATCGACACGATCAAGGACTACCAGGTCACGGTCGGCTCCTCGGGCTTCGCCGCCGCGTTCGGCGGCGGTACGGGCGCCAACCAGGCGACGTACCAGCTCACCCTCAAGGACGCCTCCGAGTCCAAGGCCACCCAGGACCGGATCGACGAGGAGCTGGGCAAGCTCGACGGCATCGGTGACACCACGATCGGCGCGGGCGGCGGCTTCGGCAGCCAGGACCTGAGCGTGGTGGTCAAGGCCGGCGACGGCGACGTGCTGAAGAAGGCCTCCGAGCAGGTACGGGCCGCGGTCGCGAAGCTGGACGACGTCACCGACGTACAGAGCGACCTCGCCCAGAGCGTGCCGCGGATCTCCGTCACGGCCAACGACAAGGCGGCGGCCGCGGGCTTCAACCAGCAGACCCTCGGCGCCGCTGTCACCCAGGCGGTGCGCGGCACGACCTCCGGCAAGGCGATCCTCGACGACACCGAGCGCGACGTGGTTGTGAAGTCGGCCAGGCCGGCGACCACGCTGGACGAGCTGAAGAAGCTGAACCTCGGGCCGGTGAAGCTCGGCGACATCGCCGAGGTGAAGCTGGTCGCGGGTCCCGTCTCCAAGACCCGCATCGACGGCGCCCGCGCCGCGACGATCACGGCCAAGCCGTCCGCCGACAACACGGGCGCGGTGACCGCCGCGCTCCAGACGAAGATCACCGAGCTGAAGAAGGAGCTGCCGGCGGGCGCGAGCGTCGAGATCGGCGGCGTCTCCTCCGACCAGAACGAGGCGTTCGCCCAGCTCGGCCTGGCCATGCTGGCGGCCATCGCGATCGTCTTCATGCTGCTTGTGGCGACGTTCCGCTCGCTCGTCCAGCCGCTGATCCTGCTGGTCTCCATCCCGTTCGCGGCGACCGGCGCGATCGGCCTGCTGCTCGTCACCGGTACGCCCATGGGTGTCCCGGCGATGATCGGCATGCTGATGCTCATCGGCATCGTCGTCACCAACGCGATCGTGCTGATCGACCTGATCAACCAGTACCGCGCCCAGGGCCTGGGTGTCGTCGAGGCGGTCCTGGAGGGCGGGCGTCACCGGCTGCGGCCGATCCTGATGACGGCACTCGCGACGATCTTCGCGCTGCTGCCGATGGCGCTGGGCATCACGGGCGAGGGCGGCTTCATCTCGAAGCCGCTGGCGATCGTGGTGATCGGCGGTCTGATCACGTCGACGCTGCTGACGCTGCTGCTCGTACCGACGCTGTACGCGATGGTGGAGCTCCGCAAGGAGCGCCGCGCCAGGAAGAAGGCGGCCAGGCGTGCGGCGAAGGCGGGCGCCCGGGACCGGTCCGGCTCCGCGTCGGACGAGCCGGAGCCGGTGAAGGTCTGACCGGCGTACGACATCCCACGACAGCGAGCCCCGGCCCCTCCAGGGACCGGGGCTCGCCCCGTCTCACGCTTCGGGTACCTCGGGCGGCCCCTCCGGGATGGCGTGCACCTCGACCGGATCGTTACCGGGCTTGCCACCGGGGCCGGGACAGGCCGACGCCCGCGCGGCGATCTCCAGGGCCCGGTCCTCGTTCTTGACGTCGACCACCCAGTAGCCGGCCAGGATGCGCCCCGGCTCCGTGGGCCCGTCGGTCACCTTCGCCCGGCCGTCGTCGGTCGCCCGTACCGTCTTGACCATCGCGGGCCCGCCGAGACCACGGGCCTCCACCAGCTCGCCCGCCGCGCCGATCTCCTGGTTGAGCGCGTCCATGTGCGCGAACATCGCCAGCATGTCGTCCTTGGAGAACGACGACATCATCCCGTCCCACTCGTCGGCGGCCACGTTCATCTGGATCATGTACTGCATAGCTCTCACCCTTCCTCGCTTCCACCGTGGCAGGTGGGTGGAACGACCGCACCCCCTGACGCCGGGGCGTGAGGGGGTGCGGTGAGACGAGCGTGACCTGACCTACGGCAGAGCGAGCATCCGCTCCAGCGCGAGCTTCGCGAACTGCTCGGTCTCCCGCTCGACCTCGATGCGGTTGACCAGGTTGCCCTCGGCCAGCGACTCCAGCGCCCACACCAGGTGGGGCAGGTCGATGCGGTTCATGGTCGAGCAGAAGCAGACCGTCTTGTCGAGGAAGACGACCTCCTTGTCCTGCGCCGCGAACCGGTTGGCGAGCCGCTGCACCAGGTTCAGCTCGGTGCCGATGGCCCACTTGGAGCCGGCCGGGGCCGCCTCCAGCGTGTTGATGATGTACTCCGTCGAGCCGACGTAGTCCGCGGCCGCCACGACCTCGTGCTTGCACTCGGGGTGCACGAGGACGTTGACGCCCGGAATGCGCTCACGCACGTCGTTGACGGAATCGACCGAGAAGCGCCCGTGCACCGAGCAGTGCCCGCGCCACAGGATCATCTTCGCGTTCCGCAGTTCCTCGACGGTCAGGCCGCCGTTCGGCTTGTGCGGGTTGTACAGGACGCAGTCGTCCAGCGACATGCCCATGTCCCGCACGGCGGTGTTGCGCCCCAGGTGCTGATCGGGCAGAAAAAGAACCTTCTCGCCCTGCTCGAAGGCCCAGTCCAGCGCCCGCTTGGCGTTCGACGACGTACAGATCGTGCCGCCGTGCTTGCCGGTGAACGCCTTGATGTCGGCGGAGGAGTTCATGTACGAGACGGGCACGACCTGCTCGGCGATCCCGGCCTCGGTCAGCACGTCCCAGCACTCGGCGACCTGCTCGGCGGTGGCCATGTCGGCCATCGAGCAGCCCGCCGCCAGGTCGGGAAGTACCACCTTCTGGTCGTCCGACGTCAGAATGTCCGCGGACTCGGCCATGAAGTGCACGCCACAGAAGACGATGTACTCGGCCTCCGGCTTGGCGGCCGCGTCCTTGGCCAGCTTGAACGAGTCCCCGGTGACGTCGGCGAACTGGATGACCTCGTCACGCTGGTAGTGGTGACCGAGGATGAAGACCTTGTCCCCGAGCTTTTCCTTGGCAGCGCGGGCGCGCTCCACCAGGTCCGGGTCGGAGGGCGAGGGCAGGTCGCCGGGGCAGTCCACACCCCGCTCGCTCTTGGCGTCGGCCTCGCGGCCGAGCAGCAGCAGAGCGAGCGGCGAAGGCTGGACGTCCAGTGGCTGGGCGGTGGTCACGACACGCACCCTTTCTTGTCTGCGAACACGCTTTTCGTCGATTTGACGTTATCTATCATAACCGGTTCATGTCACTTTGACGATGCCGATGTCGTCGATGTGACGAATTGGGGTGCCACCACCGGCCCCGTGCCCGTACCGGACGGTGTGTGCGAGCATGAATGGGAAGACAAGCGCTCAGGCCCGGAATGAATCCGCGGCCGCGCCGGTTGCACACGTCGGCAAGCAGTCCGTACAACCCGGGAGAGATGTAGATGTCCGTTCAGGACGACAAGACCACCGTGAGCGACGGCATTCTCCTGTCCGACGCCGCCGCGGCCAAGGTCAAGGCCCTGCTGGACCAGGAAGGCCGGGAGGACCTGGCGCTGCGCGTCGCCGTTCAGCCCGGCGGCTGCTCCGGCCTGCGGTACCAGCTCTTCTTCGACGAGCGCTCGCTCGACGGCGACGTCGTCAAGGACTTCGACGGCGTCAAGGTCGTCACCGACCGCATGAGCGCCCCGTACCTGGGCGGTGCCTCCATCGACTTCGTCGACACCATCGAGAAGCAGGGCTTCACGATCGACAACCCGAACGCGACGGGTTCCTGCGCCTGCGGCGACTCGTTCAGCTAAGCCTGAAGCGCGTACGGAGAAGGCGGCGGCCCCGGAGCGGGGCCGCCGCCTTCTCCCGTTCTCCCGTGCTTCCCGGCCTATGTATGCGGCACGGTCTCGCCGCTGCGCGCGTCGACGACCTTCCGGCCGTCCAGCGGCTTGTCGAGCGTCACCGTCTCCTTCAGCTCCTTGGCGATCATGATGCAGGCCCGGTCGGGGTCCGGGTTGGTCTCGGTGATGCTCACCTTCACCGTCCCGTTCTCCTCGCTCGCCTTCGCGGCGTACTCGCTGCACACGCCGCCCCAGAAGTGCAGGGTGAGCTTCCGCCCGTCGGCGCTGTACGACTCGACCTGCCGCGGCTCTGCCGGGGTCTCGCCGCTCTCGGTCGGAGCCGGCGAGGCAGGGGGCTTGGCCAGGTAGTCGGGATCGACCGCCGGGTGCGTGATGGTGAACGGCTGCGCGCCGCCGCCCGGCTTCACCTCGAAGAGCCACGACGGTACGAGCGCCTGCCGCCCGTCGACGTACTGCGCGGCCAGCCCGAAGACGGCCCCGCCCACGGTCACAGGCTCCGGCGCGGCCGGCGGCTGCCCGCCGTTCGGCTCGCAGGGTGCTTCGGCCCTGCCGGCGTCGTCGCCCTTGTCGCCGTGCGGCACGGGGGTGGCGCAGCCGCCGATGCCGGTCTTGCCGGCGCCCTGCCCCGCCCTGTTCAGCTGCTTCAGCGCGTCCTGCGCGCTGATCACCGGATACTCGGCGCCCTTCGTCAGGCTCTTCAACTGCCCGCTGCCACCGACCGGTTCCCCGTCGGAACCGATCTGGATGCCGGTCGCCCAGCCGTACGTCGGCAGCCCGCCGACCTCCGGATCGGCGTTCACCACCCGTACCGCGCCCATCAGCTGGCGGGCGTCCAGCTTGGCGTCGTCCATGCCCAGCGCCTTCAGCACCGGCGCCGCGGCCTCCTTCGCGGCCTTCTCACTCACCGCGGAGCCTTCACCACCCGGCCGGTGGGAGGCGCCGGCGCACTTCTCACCCTTGGCGCAGTTGTCGCTGCCACCGGGGCCGTACTTCGCGAACGTCCAGGTGCCCGGCGCCTGCTTGTTGACCTGGAGCACAGGCCCCGAGCCGTCCTTGGTGCCGCCGGCCTTCCAGACCGTGCCCTCGGCGCGCGGTTCGCCCGGTACGCCGAGCGCCTCGGCCAGCCGCGCCACCTCGGCCTCGGTGACCGTCCCCGAGGCCCGGTACACGTGGGCGGAGCGGGGCCCCTGCGGCAGCTTTCCCTCCGCGCGGTAGATCACCCCGCCGTGCGGGTCCGGCTCGCCGGGCGCGATCCCCGGCGCGTCCCCACTCGTATGGCCGTCGAGGTTCAGCGGCGGCGGAGTGCCGCCACCCGCCGCGCCGCTCCCCGTACCGCTGCCGCCACCGCCCGAGGCGGTCGACGCCCAGTACGCGGCGCCGCCCCCGGCCAGCAGCACCGCTGCGGCCACTGAGGCGGCGACCAGCGGGGAACGCCGCCTGTGGACGCCGACCGCGTCCTCTTCCGGTCGCTCGGTGCTCACCGCATCGCTCCTTCGGCTGCTCTGCCGTCCTGTGCCGTATGTCGTATCCCCTTTACGGGGGACACCGGTGGGACGGGGCGGGGGAGCGCGCGGTTCCCCCCGAGCTTCCCCCGAATGCCTCAGGAGCCGGTCTCAGCCCCCGTATTCGGACATCCCGCCCACCAGCCGTGCCGAGGCGGGCGGCACGGTGACGCCGTGGATCAGCGAGGCCGGCACGGGAGCGGGCGCGGCCTCGGCGGGCACGGCCCAGTGCGGGACCATCCGGGCGCAGTCCCCGCGCAGCTCCTCCAGACCGCCGTCCTGCTCGGCACGGGCGGGCGACGTAACGCTGTGCTTCTGCATGCGAGCTGCTCCCGTAGCTCTGGGGGCCGCCACACCGCGGACCCGGGTGCTGGCACCGTAGGCAGCCCGGACGCCCGGAAAAAAGCCCTACTATCGGGTAGTTTTGCCGCTTAGTGCGAGAGGGCTACGACCGGGTAGCGTGGACTGTCCTCACCCACCGCCCGCAGGAGCGTCCTCGCCGTGCGTATCGCAGTCACCGGCTCCATCGCCACCGACCACCTCATGACCTTCCCCGGCCGCTTCGCCGACCAGCTGGTCGCGGACCAGCTGCACACGGTCTCCCTCTCCTTCCTGGTCGACAACCTCGACGTACGCCGGGGCGGTGTCGGTGCCAACATCTGCTTCGGCATGGGCCAGCTCGGCACGGCCCCGATCCTGGTCGGCGCCGCCGGCTCGGACTTCGACGAGTACCGCGCCTGGCTCGACCGGCACGGAGTGGACACCGGCTCGGTGCGCATCTCCGAGGTCCTGCACACCGCCCGCTTCGTGTGCACCACGGACGCCGACCACAACCAGATCGGCTCCTTCTACACGGGCGCGATGAGCGAGGCCCGCCAGATCGAACTCCAGGCGGTCGCCGAGCGGGTCGGCGGCCTCGACCTGGTGCTGATCGGCGCGGACGACCCCGAGGCGATGCTGCGCCACACGGAAGAGTGCAAGACCCGCTCCATCCCGTTCGCAGCGGACTTCTCGCAGCAGATCGCCCGGATGACGGGGGAGGACATCCGCACGCTGCTCGAAGGTGCGACGTACCTCTTCTCCAACGAGTACGAGAAGGGGCTCATCGAGTCCAAGACCGGCTGGACCGACGAGGAGATCCTCGGCAAGGTCGGGCACCGCGTCACGACCCTCGGCTCGCGCGGTGTGCGCATCGAGCGGGTCGGGGAGGAGCCGGTGGTCGTCGCCTGCCCGGAGGAGGACGGCAAGGTCGACCCGACCGGCGTCGGCGACGCGTTCCGTGCCGGGTTCCTGTCCGGGCTCGCCTGGGGCGTCGGCCTTGAGCGCGCCGCGCAGGTCGGGTGCATGCTGGCGACGCTCGTGATCGAGACGCTGGGCACCCAGGAGTACACCCTGCGCCGCGCCCACTTCATGGACCGCTTCACGAAGGCGTACGGCCACGAGGCAGCCGAAGAGGTCCGCGCGCACCTGGCGTGACCGGTGGGGGCGGGTGCGGCACGACTCCGCACCCGCCGCCGTATCAGCTCAGCCGCCGCACCACGTACGCCACGCCCCGCTCCGCCGGACGCTCGCCCACGTACTCCTGCCCCCGCATCCCGCACCACGCCGGAATGTCCAGCCGCGCGGCCTCGTCGTCCGACAGCACCGTCACCGTCCCGCCGACCGGCACATCGCCGATCACCTTGGCCAGCTCGATCACCGGGATCGGACACCGCTTGCCCAGCGAGTCCACGACGAGCGACGGCGTCTCCGACGGCTCGGCGGGGGAAGGCGCAGCCGGAGCGCCCAGCCGCTCCCGCACCGCCGCCACGGTCCCCGGCAGCACCTCCAGGAAGCGGTCCACGTCCTGCGCCGCCGTCCCCGGCGGGAGCGAGACCCGGACGTTGCCCTCCGTCAGCACCCCCATCGCCCGCAGCACATGGCTGGGCGTAAGCGTGCTGCTCGTGCAGGACGAACCGGACGATACGGAGAAACCCACCCGGTCCAGCTCGTGCAACAGCGTCTCCCCGTCGACGTACAGGCACGAGAAGGTGACCACGTGCGGCAGTCGCCGCACCGGATCGCCGACCACCTCCACATCCGGTACGGCCTCGGCCACCCCGGACCTGATCCGGTCCACCAGCGCCCGCAGCCGCCCCGCCTCGCCCGCCGCCTCCGCCCGTACGGCCCGCAGTGAGGCGGCCGCCGCCACGATCGCGGGCAGGTTCTCGAAACCGGCTGCCCGCCCGGACTCCCGCTCGTCGGCGGGCCCTTGCGCGGCGAACCGCACGCCCTTGCGGACCACCAGCAGCCCGACCCCCGCCGGTCCGCCCCATTTGTGCGCACTCGCGGTGAGCAGCGACCAGTCCCCTTCCACCGGCCCCCAGCCCAGCGACTGCGCCGCGTCCACCAGCAGGGGCACACCCACCGCCCGGCACTCCTGTGCGATTTCCGCCACCGGCTGCTCGGTGCCGACCTCGTGGTTGGCGGACTGCAGGCAGGCCAGGGCGGTGTCCTCGCGCAGTGCCCGCGCGTACGCTCCGGGGTCCACCCGGCCCGCCCGGTCCACCGCGACCTGCGTCGTCGTACCGCCCGCGGCCTCGTGCTCGGCGGCCGAGTGGAGCACCGAGGAGTGCTCGACGGCGGAGACGACCAGATGGCGTCCGACGCGCCGGCGCGCGGCGAGCGCGCCGGAGATACCGGTGTGGACCGCGCGGGTGCCGGAAGAGGTGAATACCAGCTCGTCGGGGCGGCAGCCCACGGCCTCCGCCGCCGCCTCCCGCGCCGCGTCGAGCAGCAGCCGGGCGCGCCGCCCCTCGCGGTAGAGGCGGGACGGGTCGGCCCACCCCTCGTCGAGCGAGGCGAGCAGGGCCTGCCGGGCGACGGGGTGCAGCGGGGCGGAGGAGGCGGCGTCGAAGTAGGGCACACCGCCACGCTAATCCCCGTCCCCGCCCGCCCGCGCCCCGCCACCAGGGAAGGGGCGACGGCAGCCGGGCGGACACCGGGCCGGATGGCCGGTCAGACGGTGGGCGGAGGCCGGGATTCCACCGGGAAGCCACCCCTTCGGGGAGGGGTGCGGCGCGTTGGGCACCCTCCCCGCGCGACCTCAAATAGCGTCCAGTAGGGTTTGGTCCGCATAAACATCCAAACCCCTGCCCGCGTCAGGGCCGGCGACCGACCAGCGAGACGGCCGCGACCCACCGCGCGGGCGAGACTCTCGGGAAGGCGCTACGTGAGTCCCAACGGCTCCGACCGCTCGTCGCGGCGCCCGATGCGGCGGAAGCTGCTCCAGGTGCTGACCGCGGGCGTGGTCCTGGCGACCGCCTCTGGTTGCTCGTACACATGGGAAGACTTCCCCCGCCTCGGGATGCCTACCCCGGTCACCGAAGAGGCTCCCATTATTCTGTCCCTCTGGCAGGGCTCGTGGGCGGCAGCGCTCGTCACGGGCGTCCTGGTGTGGGGACTGATCCTGTGGAGCGTCTTCTTCCACCGGCGTAGCCGCACCAAGGTCGAAGTACCTCCGCAGACCCGGTACAACATGCCCATCGAGGCGCTGTACACCGTGGTTCCGCTCATCATCGTCTCGGTCCTCTTCTACTTCACCGCGCGCGACGAGTCGAAGCTCCTCGCGCTCGAGGACAAGCCGGCCCACACCGTCAACGTGGTCGGCTTCCAGTGGAGCTGGGGCTTCAACTACGTGGAGAACGTGGACGGTGACGCCGCCACGGGCGTGAAGCTCCCCAAGGAGCTCGACGCCATCCCGGACATGTACACCAAGCAGTTCCCCGCAGGCGCCGAAGGCGTCTACGCGGTCGGCACTCCGGGTGAGCGGAACCCGCAGAACGGCAACCCGGGTCCGACCCTGTGGCTGCCGAAGGGCGAGAAGGTCCGCTTCGTCCTGACTTCGCGCGACGTCATCCACTCCTTCTGGGTGGTGCCGTTCCTGATGAAGCTGGACGTCATTCCGGGCCACACCAACGTCTTCGAGGTGACCCCCACGCGTGAGGGCACGTTCCGGGGCAAGTGTGCCGAGCTCTGCGGTGTCGACCACTCCCGGATGCTCTTCAACGTGAAGGTCGTCTCCCCGGAGCGGTACCAGCAGCACCTCAAGGAGCTGGCGGAGAAGGGCCAGACCGGCTACATCCCGTCCGGTATCGAGCAGACCGACCCGGCCAGGAATGCGGAGACGAACAAACTGTGAGCATCCTCAACGAACCCAAGGGTGCCGCGGCGGCAGACGGCTCGTACTACGAGAACCAACTGCCGGTACGGCGCAAGCAGCCGGGAAACGTCGTCATCAAGTGGCTGACCACCACTGACCACAAGACGATCGGCTCGCTCTACCTGATCACGTCGTTCGTGTTCTTCTGCGTCGGCGGCCTGATGGCGCTCTTCATGCGCGCCGAACTCGCCCGTCCCGGCACGCAGATCATGTCGAACGAGCAGTTCAACCAGGCGTTCACGATGCACGGCACGATCATGCTGCTGATGTTCGCGACGCCGCTGTTCGCCGGATTCGCCAACTGGATCATGCCGCTGCAGATCGGCGCGCCCGACGTGGCGTTCCCGCGGCTGAACATGTTCGCGTACTGGCTGTACCTCTTCGGCTCGATCATCGCGGTGGCCGGCTTCCTCACCCCCCAGGGTGCGGCGGACTTCGGCTGGTTCGCCTACGCCCCGCTGTCGGACGCCGTCCGCTCACCGGGTGTCGGCGCCGACATGTGGATCATGGGTCTGGCCTTCTCCGGCTTCGGCACGATCCTCGGCTCGGTCAACTTCATCACCACGATCATCTGCATGCGCGCACCCGGCATGACGATGTTCCGCATGCCGATCTTCACCTGGAACGTGCTGCTGACCGGTGTTCTGGTCCTGCTCGCCTTCCCGGTGCTCGCGGCGGCTCTCTTCGCGCTGGAGGCGGACCGTAAATTCGGTGCGCACATCTTCGACGCGGCCAACGGCGGATCGCTGCTGTGGCAGCACCTCTTCTGGTTCTTCGGACACCCAGAGGTGTACATCATCGCGCTGCCGTTCTTCGGAATCATTTCCGAGGTAATCCCGGTCTTCAGCCGCAAGCCGATGTTCGGTTACATCGGTCTTATCGGCGCGACGATCGCGATCGCCGGCCTTTCGGTCACCGTCTGGGCGCACCACATGTACGTCACGGGCGGCGTGCTGTTGCCGTTCTTCTCGTTCATGACCTTCCTGATCGCGGTACCGACCGGTGTGAAGTTCTTCAACTGGATCGGCACCATGTGGAAGGGCTCACTGTCCTTCGAGACCCCGATGCTCTGGGCCGTCGGCTTCCTGATCACCTTCACCTTCGGTGGTCTGACCGGCGTCATCCTGGCCTCGCCCCCGATGGACTTCCACGTCTCCGACTCGTACTTCGTCGTCGCGCACTTCCACTACGTCATCTTCGGCACCGTGGTCTTCGCGATGTTCTCCGGATTCCACTTCTGGTGGCCGAAGTTCACCGGCAAGATGCTGGACGAGCGCCTGGGCAAGATCACCTTCTGGACGCTGTTCGTGGGCTTCCACGGCACGTTCCTGGTGCAGCACTGGCTCGGCGCCGAGGGCATGCCGCGCCGGTACGCGGACTACCTCGCCGCCGACGGCTTCACCCTGCTGAACACGATCTCCACGATCGCCTCGTTCCTGCTGGGCCTGTCGATGCTTCCGTTCTTCTACAACGTCTGGAAGACCGCGAAGTACGGCAAGAAGATCGAGGTCGACGACCCGTGGGGTTACGGCCGTTCGCTGGAGTGGGCGACTTCCTGCCCGCCCCCGCGGCACAACTTCCTCACCCTGCCGCGGATCCGTTCCGAATCCCCGGCGTTCGACCTGCACCACCCTGAAATCGCCGCTCTCGAACAGCTCGAGAACCACGGACAGAAGGACACCGCGCTGTTCGGCGGCAAGGAGGTCGGCAAGTGAAGATCCAGGGCAGGATGTTCATCTGGTTGAGCATCTTCATCCTCGCCATGGCAATCGTCTATGGCGTGTGGTCGAAGGAGCCGGCCGGAACCACGGCGCTCTTCCTGGCCTTCGGCCTGAGCATCATGATCGGCTACTACCTGGCCTTCACGGCCAAGCGTGTCGACGCCATGGCTCAGGACAACAAAGAGGCCGATGTGGCGGACGAGGCCGGCGACGTCGGCTTCTTCTCGCCGCACAGCTGGCAGCCGCTCTCGCTCGCCCTCGGTGGCGCCTTCGCCTTCCTGGGCATCGCCATGGGCTGGTGGCTGGTGTTCTTCTCGGTGCCGTTGCTCCTGATCGGCCTCTTCGGCTGGGTCTTCGAGTACTACCGGGGCGAGAACCAGAACCAGTAGCGGCATTCGCGACACGCCCGAGGGGCCCGTTCACCTGCACATCAGGTGGGCGGGCCCCTCGTTTGGCATCTCCCGGCGCGCCGTACACGCGAAATGTTCCTAATGTGTGATCATGACCCATTCACCACGACTGCGGACGGTTCTGAGCTGCTCCCTGCTGATCGCGTCCATCGCGGCGGCCGGGACGGCGTGCGGCGGGTCCGGTGACGGCCATCCGCTCTCCGCGGCGCCGTACGACGCGGCGGACCAGGTCTCCTTCAACGCGGACACGGGCACGTCCAAGGTGGACCCCGAGAAGCCGCTGGAGATCACCGCCAGGAACAGGGACGGCCGGATCACCGACGTGACGGCCTCCGACGCCGCAGGGCGCTACCTGGCGGGCGAGCTCTCCGCCGACGGCTCACGCTGGCACAGCACCGCCCCACTGGCGGCAGGGGCGCGCTACACGGTCAAGGTCGCCACCGAGGACGAGGACGGCGCGCCCGGTGCGCGCACCCTCACCTTCGAGACGTCCGTCCCCCCGCGAAAGCGCCTGATGGTCACCTTCGGCCCCAAGGCGGGCAAGTACGGCGTCGGCCAGCCCGTCACCGCCGAACTCAGCGTCCCCGTCAAGGGCGCGGCGGCCAGAGCCGTCGTCGAGCGCGCCCTGAAGGTACGCTCCGAGCCCGCGGTGCAGGGGGCCTGGCACTGGGTGGACGACAAGAAGCTGCACTTCCGCCCGAAGGAGTACTGGCCCGCCAACGCCAGGATCACGGTGCGCAGCACCCTCGACGGCATCAAGGTGGCCGACCGGCTCTACGGCGGCCCCACGAAGCCGTTGCGGCTCACCACCGGAGACCGGCTGGAGGCCATCACGGACGCCGGCTCGCACCAGATGACGGTGCTGCGCAACGGCAAGGTGATCAACACCATTCCGGTGACCACGGGCAAACCGGGCTTCTCCACCCGCAACGGCGTCAAGGTCGTACTGGGCAAGGAGTACTTCGTACGGATGCGCGGTACGACCGTCGGTATCGCGGAGGGCTCGGCGGAGTCGTACGACCTGCCCGTCTACTACGCGACGCGGGTCACCTGGAGCGGCGAGTACGTCCATGCCGCGCCCTGGTCGGTCGGCTCGCAGGGCTCCGCCAACGTCAGCCACGGCTGCACCGGCATGAGCACGTCGAACGCCGAGTGGTTCTTCAAAACCGTCCGTGAGGGCGACATCGTCAAGGTCGTCAACAGCGCCGGCAACATGATGGACCCGTTCGGCAACGGCTTCGGAGACTGGAACGTCCCGTGGGACAAGTGGCGCAAGGGCAGCGCCCTGCTCACCGGCACCCGTGACGGCGGAAGCCCCGTGGACGCGGCCAGGCTGCGGCCGGAGGTCTGACGGGGCCCCGAGCCGGTGTCACGCCTCGACGGCGAGCCTGCGACGCAGCAGCGCCGCCAGGGCGTCCGCGAACTCCACCGGGTCCACCGGAAGGGTCACAGCGCTCTCGGCGCGGCTCCAGGTGGCCAGCCAGGAGTCCTGCGGGCGCCCGATCAGCAGCAGCACGGGCGGGCAGTTGAAGACCTCGTCCTTGATCTGCCGGCACACCCCCATGCCGCCCGCGGGCGCGGCCTCGCCGTCAAGCACACAGACATCGACACCGCCCTCGTTCAGCGCGGTGAGGACGGCCGGCAGCGTGGCGCACTCCAGGAACTCGACCGGCGGCACGTCCGCCGCAGGCCTGCGACCCGCCGCCAGCCGCACCTGTTCACGGGTGTGCGCGTTGTCGCTGTAGACCAGGACCGTGGCGGCCATTGTTCCTCCATGCATCGAGGAGCCCTCGAAGGCTCGGTGTTGGATCAGGAACCGATGCGCGGATGCTACTCCGTCCGACAGCCAGTCAGCAGGGGTTCGTATCTGCCTTCGAAGGTACTCCCGATGGGCCGTTCGGCTCAGGTCACAGGGCCTTCTCAGAGCATGGACACACCGAATGGCACCCCCGGGAGTGAGGGCGGGATAAGCGACCGACATAATGTCGGTCGTGGCGACAGCAACGACAGTAGACAAAGGGCTCGCGCACCCGTCGGTCAATCGACCGAACCTCACCAGCGTCGGAACCATCATCTGGTTGAGTTCCGAGCTGATGTTCTTCGCGGCCCTCTTCGCGATGTACTTCACCCTGCGATCGGTGACGGGTCCCGACTTCTGGAAGCAGCAGGCCGAACACCTGAACTTCCCGTTCTCGGCGACGAACACCACGATCCTGGTGCTCTCCTCCCTCACCTGCCAGCTCGGCGTCTTCGCCGCCGAGCGCGGGGACGTGAAGAAGCTCCGGGCGTGGTTCATCATCACGTTCGTGATGGGTGCGATCTTCATCGGAGGCCAGGTCCTCGAGTACACCGAGCTGGTGAAGGACGCGGGCCTCTCGCTCTCGTCCGACCCGTACGGCTCGGTGTTCTACCTGACGACCGGCTTCCACGGACTGCATGTGACGGGCGGACTCATCGCCTTCCTGCTGGTCCTCGGCCGCACCTACGCGGCCAAGAGATTCACCCACGAGCAGGCAACCGCCGCCATCGTCGTGTCCTACTACTGGCACTTCGTCGATGTCGTCTGGATCGGCCTCTTCGCCACGATCTACATGATCAAGTAGGTCGGGTCCGAAACCCGGCCCACATCCAGCACCATCGACGCAGAAGATCCTGACACCGGGGTAATCCGTGAAAAAGCTCTCCGCACGACGACGCCATCCGCTGGCGGCGGTCGTCGTCCTACTCCTCGCGCTGGCGGCCACCGGGGGGCTGTACGCCGCGTTCGCACCCGCGGGCAAGGCCCAGGCCGATGAAACCGCCCAGTCCCTCGCCATCGAGGAGGGCAAGAAGCTGTACGCCGTCGGCTGCTCAAGCTGCCACGGCACCGGCGGTCAGGGCGGCAGCGACGGCCCGTCCCTGGTGGGCGTCGGCTCTGCCGCAGTGGACTTCCAGGTCGGCACCGGACGTATGCCGGCCCAGCAGCCCGGCGCCCAGGTGCCGGAGAAGAAGAAGGTCTACTCGCAGGCCGAGATCGACCAGCTCGCCGCGTACGTCGCTTCCCTCGGAGCCGGCCCGATCACGCCGACCGAGGAGCAGTACAACCCTGAGGGTGCGGACATCGCCCGCGGTGGCGACCTGTTCCGTACCAACTGCGCCCAGTGCCACAACTTCACGGGTGAGGGCGGTGCCCTGACGAACGGCAAGTACGCCCCGAGCCTCGAAGACGTGAGCCCGAAGCACCTCTACGAGGCCATGCAGACCGGCCCGCAGAACATGCCGTCCTTCCCCGACACCACGCTGCCGGAGCAGCAGAAGAAGGACATCATCGCGTACGTCAAGACCGTGAACGGCGAGGAGACGGAGACTCCCGGCGGCTTCGCGCTGGGTGGCCTCGGCCCCGTCAGCGAGGGTCTGTTCGGCTGGATCTTCGGTCTGGGCTCGCTGATCGCTGTCGCCGTCTGGGTCGCGGCCCACACCGCTAAGGCCAAGAAGTCATGAGTAGCCAAGAGATTCCAGAGAAGAACCTGCCCAGTGAGCAGGACACCGCGCACGGCGCGGTAGCCGTGGCGGAAGACCCGTTCGCGGACCCGGGGCTGCCGCCCCACAAGCCGCGTATCCAGGACATCGACGAGCGGGCCGCCAAGCGCTCCGAGCGCACGGTCGCCCTCCTGTTCACGCTGTCCATGCTGTCCACGATCGGCTTCATCGCCTCCTTCGTGGCGTTCCCGGTCGACAAGATCGTGTACGTCTGGCCGATCGGGCACGTGAGCGCGCTGAACCTCTCGCTCGGTGTGACGCTCGGTCTCGCCCTCTTCTGCATCGGCGCGGGCGCGGTCCACTGGGCCCGCACCCTGATGTCCGACGTGGAGGTCGCCGACGAGCGGCACCCGATCGAGGCCGACCCGGTCGTCAAGGCCAAGGTCATGTCCGACTTCGCGGCCGGCGCCGAGGAGTCCGCGATCGGCCGCCGCAAGCTGATCCGCACCACGATGTTCGGCGCGCTGGCCATGGTGCCGCTCTCCGGTGTGGTGCTGCTGCGCGACCTGGGCCCGCTGCCCGAGAAGAAGCTGTTCCACACGGCGTGGGGCAGGGGCAAGCAGCTCATCAACATGAACACGAACGAGCCGCTGCGTCCCGAGGACGTCGCGGTGGGTTCGCTGACCTTCGCCAAGCCGGAAGGCCTGGAAGAGGACAACCACGAGTTCAACAACGAGATCGCCAAGGCCGCCCTGATGATCGTCCGGCTTCAGCCGCAGGACATCAAGGACAAGCGCGAACTCGACTGGTCCCACCAGGGCATCGTGGCGTTCTCGAAGATCTGCACCCACGTCGGCTGCCCGATCAGCCTGTACGAGCAGCAGACGCATCACGTGCTCTGCCCGTGCCACCAGTCCACTTTCGACCTCTCCGACGGTGCGCGCGTCATCTTCGGCCCGGCCGGCCACGCCCTCCCGCAGCTGCGGATCGGCGTGAATGACGAAGGATTCCTCGAAGCGCTCGGCGACTTCGAAGAGCCCGTCGGTCCTAGTTTCTGGGAGCGCGGATGAGCACCGTGACTGACGAAAAGCGCAAGGCGCCCGCGGGTGAGCGGGTAGCCGACTGGGCGGACGGCCGGCTGGGCATCTACAGCCTGGCCAAGGCCAACATGCGCAAGATCTTCCCGGACCACTGGTCCTTCATGCTGGGTGAGATCGCGCTCTACAGCTTCATCATCATCATCCTCACGGGTGTGTACCTGACGCTGTTCTTCCACCCGAGCATGAACGAGATCGTGTACCACGGCTCGTACGTGCCGATGCAGGGCATCCGGATGACGGAGGCCTACGCGTCGACCCTGGAGATCAGCTTCGACGTCCGTGGCGGTCTGCTCATCCGGCAGATCCACCACTGGGCCGCGCTGATCTTCCTCGCGGCGATGTTCGTGCACATGATGCGCGTGTTCTTCACGGGCGCGTTCCGCAAGCCGCGTGAGATCAACTGGCTGTTCGGCTTCCTGCTGTTCGTCCTGGGCATGTTCACCGGATTCACCGGCTACTCGCTCCCGGACGACCTGCTCTCCGGCACCGGTGTCCGCTTCACGCAGGGCGCGATCCTGGCGACGCCCGTCGTCGGCACGTACATCTCGTTCTTCCTGTTCGGCGGGGAGTTCCCCGGCCACGACATGGTGGCCCGGTTCTACTCGATCCACATCCTGCTGCTGCCGGGCATCATGCTCGGCCTCGTGGTGGCCCACCTGATCCTGGTCTTCTACCACAAGCACACGCAGTTCGCGGGTCCCGGCCGTACGAACAACAACGTCGTCGGCATGCCGCTGCTGCCGGTCTACATGGCCAAGGCCGGAGGCTTCTTCTTCCTGGTCTTCGGTGTCATCGCGGCCATCTCGGGTCTGTTCACGATCAACCCGGTCTGGGCGCTCGGCCCGTACCGTCCGGACCAGGTGTCCACCGGTGCCCAGCCCGACTGGTACATGGGCTTCGCCGAGGGACTGGTCCGTGTGATGCCGGGCTGGGAGATCACCTTCTGGGGCCACACGCTCGCCCTGGGTGTGTTCATCCCGCTGGTGGTCTTCGGTCTGGTGCTCGTGGCGCTGGCGGTCTACCCGTTCATCGAGGCGTGGGTCACCGGCGACAAGCGCGAGCACCACATCCTGGACCGGCCGCGCAACGCGCCGACCAGGACCGCGCTGGGCGTCGCCTGGGTCACCGGCTACGTGATCATGCTGCTCGGTGGCGGCAACGACATCTTCGCCACCCACTTCCACCTGTCGATCAACTCGATCACCTGGTTCGTCCGGATCTCCTACTTCGTGGGACCGGTCCTGGCGTTCATCATCACCAGGCGGATCTGCCTGGGCCTTCAGCGCCGCGACAAGGACAAGGTGCTGCACGGACGCGAGTCCGGCATCATCAAGCGCCTGCCGCACGGTGAGTTCGTCGAGGTCCACGAGCCGCTCAGCCAGCAGCAGCTGCACAGCCTCACGGCACACGAGCAGTACGCGCCGGCCGAGATCGGCCCGTCGGTCGACGAGAACGGTGTCGAGCGCAAGGTGACGCGCGGCCAGAAGCTCAGGGCCAAGCTGAGCAAGGGCTACTACGGCGAGGGGAGCCAGATCCCCAAGCCGACCGCCGACGAGTACAAGGAGATCACCAGCGGCCACGGCCACCACTGATCTCCGACCCACAAGGTCGCCACAGCAGGAGCCCCGTCCTTCCCCAAGCTCTCGACTTCGCTCGAGCAGGGGAGACCCCATTGTCGGGACGGGGCTCTTCGCTGTCCGCGCGGCTGGATAGGGTAGGAGCCATCCTTTACTGGCTGTGGACCCTGGAGCGGACCATGAACGTTGTGACCCCGGTCGGCGGCGACAGCGTGGCGGCCGGCTCCTGGCCGGGTGTCCTGACCGCCCTGCTGCGAGGCAAGGACCTCTCCGCCGACGACACGGCCTGGGCCATGGACCGCATCATGAGCGGCGAGGCGACCGACGCCCAGATCGCCGGCTTCGCGGTCGCGCTGCGCGCCAAGGGCGAGACGGTCGACGAGGTCACAGGTCTGGTGCGCTCGATGTACGCGCACGCCAACACCATCGAGGTGCCGGGCCGTACCGTCGACATCGTCGGTACGGGCGGCGACCTGGCCAAGACCGTCAACATCTCCACGATGTCGGCGATCGTCGTCGCGGGCACCGGCGCCAAGGTCGTCAAGCACGGCAACCGGGCCGCCTCGTCTGCGAGCGGCGCCTCCGACGTTCTGGAAAAGCTCGGCGTCAACCTGGAGTTGACACCGCGGCGTGTCGCCGAGGTGGCGGAGGAAGCGGGCATCACCTTCTGCTTCGCCGTGAAGTTCCACCCCGCCCTGCGGTACGCCGCGAAGGCACGCAAGGAGCTGGGCGCGCAGACGACGTTCAACATCCTCGGCCCGCTGACGAACCCGGCGCGGGTGAAGGCGCAAGCCGTCGGTGTCGCCGACGCCCGGATGGCCCCCATCGTGGCGGGTGTGCTCGCCGAACGGGGGAACTCGGCCCTGGTCTTCCGCGGCGACGACGGCCTCGACGAGCTGACGACGACGGCCACCTCGCGGGTGTGGACCGTACGGGACGGAGCGGTCACGGAGCAGGCCTTCGACCCGCGCGACGTGGGCCTGGAGATCGTGCCCGTCGAGGCGCTGCGCGGCGCGGACGCGTCGTACAACGCGGATGTCGCCCGGCGGCTCCTGGCCGGTGAGACCGGTCCCGTGCGGGACGCGGTGCTGCTCAACACGGCGGCGGCACTGGTCGCCCTCGATCCGACCGATGCGTCCCTGAACGAGCAGCTCGCGGCGGGGATCACGAAGGCCGCCGAGTCGATCGACTCGGGGGCGGCGCGGGCGGCGCTGGAGCGCTGGGTGGCGGCCAGCAACGGCTGAGCGCCGTGTGGTGTGACGCGAGGTGCAGTCCAGCCCCTTTGATCTCAAAGACTGGACTACGCCTTGCGTCGTCTTGATCGTGTGGCAAGATGCTTGGCAGGTCATGAGTGACAGCGTTTTGGCCCCGGCTTGCTGTCCGGCAACCCTCCGTCCGTGGCGGGGTGCCCCGGGTGAAGACCAGGTCGTGGACAGAAAAGTCCACGGCAAGCGCGGACCCCTCGAAGCCTTGGGGTCCTGGTTCTCAGGGAGCCTCTTGTGAGCAAGCGAATGCGATAGGGCCTTACGCCCCTTCTTCGCACACCCCTTTTTCTTTTCTCCTCCAGCGCTGCCGCGTATCCGCCTGTCCGCCTGTCTGCGTATGCGCGTATCCGTCGGCGCGGGGAATTCGCCTGCCTGTTTCGGGAGTTCGCCATGTCTGTTTCCACCGCTGCCGCCGACCAGACCGTTTGTAGTGACATTTCGGGGGCTCTGCCCGTTCTGGGCAGTGATGTCCTCGTGCCACTCGTGACCGGTGGCGAGGTCACCTACGCCGCCCTCGACTACGCGGCCAGCGCCCCGGCCCTCCAGCGTGTGTGGGACGACGTGGCGGCGTACGCCCCGTACTACGGCAGCGTGCACCGCGGCGCCGGTTACCTCTCGCAGCTCTCGACGGACCTCTTCGAGAACAGCCGCGCCACGGTCGCCGAGTTCCTCGGCTGCCGCGAGAGCGACCAGGTCGTCTTCACCCGGTCCACCACCGACTCGCTCAACCTGCTGGCCGCGGCCCTGCCCGCCGACTGCCAGGTGTTCGTCTTCGAGACCGAGCACCACGCCTCGCTGCTGCCCTGGCGCGACGCGAAGGTCAACTTCCTGAACGCGCCCAGGACTCCGGCGCAGGCCGTCGAGACCCTGGAGCGCGCCCTGGCCGACCGCGACCCCTACGGCCCGGCGCTCGTGTGCGTCACCGGCGCGTCGAACGTCACCGGTGAGCTGTGGCCGGTGAAGGAACTCGCCGCCGCCGCCCACGCCCACGGCGCGCGGATCGTGCTCGACGCGGCCCAGCTCGCGCCCCACCACCCGCTGGACGTCGCCGAACTGGACGTCGACTGGGTCGCCTTCTCCGGGCACAAGCTGTACGCCCCGTTCGGCTCCGGCGTGCTCGCGGGCCGCGCCGACTGGCTGCGGAGCGCCGAGCCGTACCTCGCGGGTGGCGGCGCCTCGCGCAAGGTCGCCCGCCGCGCCGACGGCGGCGTGGACGTCGAGTGGCACACCACGGCCGCCCGCCACGAGGCCGGTTCGCCCAACGTCATCGGCGTGTACGCGATCGCCTCCGCCTGCAAGGCGCTCACCGAGGCCGGCTTCGACACCCTGGTCGAGCGCGAGCAGCAGCTCGTGACGAAGGTCCTGGAGGGCCTGTCCGAGGTCGACGCGGTCCGCGTCCTCTCACTCTTCGGTGACGACGCGCCGCGGGTCGGCGTCATCTCCTTCGTCGTCGACGGCTGGAACAGCTCCCACTTCGCGGCCGCGCTCTCCGCCGAGTACGGAATCGGCGTACGGGACGGCCTGTTCTGCGCCCACCCGCTGGTCCGCACGCTGCTCGGCAGCGACCCGCAGGACCCGGGCGAGTGCGGTGCGCCGGAGACCGAGCCGGGTGAGCGTTCGCTGAACGCGATCCGCGTGAGCTTCGGCGCCGGTACACCCGACGAGCACGTGGACCGCTTCATCGGAGCCGTCAAGGAGCTCGTCAAGGACGGCGCGAAGTGGAACTACCGTACCGAGGAAGGCCGCTGCGTCCCGGCGGTCTGACCCGCTTGAGCCCCCAGCAGCACCATCCGCGGTGCCCGCTCGGTCGCGTCGGTGAGGAACACGCCGCCGCGGCCGAGCGCTTCGGCGAGCACCGGCCGGCCGGCGTTACGCGTCCAGGCCGATCGCGAAGGCCGCTTCCAGGTCGTGCTGGGAGTACGTACGGAACGCGACATGCGTGTCGGTGCCCTCGACGCCCGGGATCTTGCTGATCCGGCCGGGGATGATGTCCGCCAGGTCGTCGTGCCTGGCCACGCGGACCATGGCGATCAGGTCGTACGTCCCGGTGACCGAGAAGACCTCGCTGACGCTGTCCAGCGCGGCGATCGACTCGGCGATCTCGGGGATCCGGTCCACGCTGGTCTTGATGAGCACGATCGCGGTGATCACGGTTGGCTTTCTCCCTCGGTGGCCGGCGCTGCTGCTCTCACTCTAGCCGTACGCCGACTACGCCCCCAGGCGTAGAGGAAGCCCGCGCAGAACCCCGCCACGTGCGCGAGGTACGCCACCCCCGGGCCCGATCCCGCGCGCTGCGCCGCCACCCACTGCAGGGCGAACCAGAAGATCAGCACGATCCAGGCGGGGAAGCGCAGCGGCAGGAAGAAGAGGAAGGGGAACAGGCTCGTCACGCGCGCCCTGGGGAAGAGATAGAGGAAGGCCCCGAGCACCGCCGAGATCGCTCCCGACGCCCCCACCAGCGTCTGGTCCGAGTCGGCATGCACGACGGCGTACGTGACCAGAGCCAGGTAGCCGCAGCCCATATAGAACAGGGCGAACTGGACTCGGCCCATCCGTTCCTCCGCCATCGCCCCGAAGACGAACAGGAAGAGCATGTTGCCCAGCAGGTGGAGCCAGCTGCCGTGCACGAAGAGGGCGGTGAGCGGCGTGACGAGCGCGGACGGGGCGCCGCTCAGCAGCTCGCTCGGGATCACCCCCCAGCGCTCGAAATACGCGCTCTGCACGGCGAGGAGGATGTCGCCCGTGCCGTGGACCGGATTGAGCCCCGAGAGAGGACCGATGGCGAAGATCAGGCAGCAGAGCCCGATCGCGCCGTACGTCACCACGGGTCCCCGGACCGCTTCCCGCCAATTGATCATGACCAGATCATTCCGTAACGGGACCGGCCAGGACAGAGTGCCTCGCCGGACCCCGTCCCGCGCCGTGGACCGCCCGCCGCAGGGGGTACCCGTGAGGCCGTAGGGTTACGGGCAGTAGGCACGACGAAAGAGGACGCACGATGACGACGGTTCCCCTGCCGACTGCCGAGACCCGGTGGCGCTGCGCCCTGTGCGGCAATCTCACGCGTTTCGATGTGACCCGCTCGTCGAAGGTGATCGAGTACGTCCATCTCGACCTGGCCGGAGAGTCGAAGGTCGAGGAACGCGAGGTGGTCAGTGAGACCATCGAGTCCGTGCGCTGCCGCTGGTGCAACGCGGTGGACCAGATCGAACTGGTGGACAGGCCGGGCGCCGGCTCCTGAGAGGACCGGCCCGAAAAGGGTAGTGGGGTGACGGATTGTGGAGCATGCAAGCGGCGCTGAACCGGCCGGGCCGGCCGGGGACGCCGCCGAGGTGCTCGACCGCCCCCTGCCCGAAGGCGTACGGTACAAGGTCGTCGCGCTGGTCTCGGACGCCTTCGGCGGGCTCACCGTCGCGGAACTTCCCTCCCAGCTGAGGCAGTACGCCCGCTTCACGCCGACCCGGCGCGCCAAGTTCGCGGGCAACGCGATGGCCGCGGCGCTGGAGGGTGACGCGCTGTTCCGCCAGCGCATCGGCGAGCGGCTGCGCGAGGCGCAGCCGGAGCTCGCCCGCGCCCTGGAGTCGGGATCGCCGCCGGCCGCCGCCGATCCCGTCGACGTGGCGGCGGCGGCGTACGTCCTGCGTCCCGCCGGCTGGGTCAAGCTGGTGGCCGCCGCGGGCGAGGAGGCCCTGCGGGCGGACGCCGAGCGCGCCGACGAGGCCGCCCAGCGCGAGCTGGAACGGTTGCGCGCGGAGCTGGCGCAGGCGCGCGAGCAGACGAAGAGCGAGACCGAACGGCTGCGCACCGAGCTGGAGGCCGCCCGCAAGGAGGCCGACGTACTCAGCCGCAAACTGCGCAGCGCGCTGAGCGACGTCAAGCGCGGCGAGGCGGCCCTGCGGCGTACGAACGCCGAGACCGAGACGCTCAAGTCCGATGCCGCCGCCCGGGTCACCGCCGCCGAGAGCGAGGCACGGCGGCTGCGGGCCCGGCTCGGTGAGGCGGAGGCGTCCGCCGAGGCGAGCCGCCGGGCGGTGCGCGAGGGCCGCAGCATAGAGGACATGCGCGTGCGGCTGCTGCTCGACACGGTGCTGGACGCCGCCCAGGGGCTGCGCCGGGAACTGGCTCTGCCGCCCGCTTCCGTGCATCCCGCCGACACGGTCGACGCCGTCGAGCCGGGACGTATGACACCCAAGGACATCGCCGCCAGGGCGCTCTCCGAGACCGACCCGGCGCTGCTCGACCAGCTCCTTGAACTGCCGCAGTGCCATCTGGTCGTGGACGGCTACAACGTCACCAAGACCGGCTATCCGCAGATGCCGCTCGACAAGCAGCGGCTGCGGCTCCTCGGCGGCCTCTCGATGCTCGCGGCGCAGACGGGCGCCGAGGTGACGTGCGTCTTCGACGGGGCGGAACTGGTGGCGCCGGTGCTCCTCGCGCCGCCGCGCGGCGTGCGGGTCCTGTTCAGCAAGCCGGGAGTGACGGCGGACGAGCTCATCAGGCAGCTCGTACGGGCGGAACCGCCGGGGCGGCCCGTGGTGGTGGCCTCCACCGACCGCGAAGTGGCCGACGGGGTCGCGAAATCGGGCGCCAGGCCGGTCGCGTCCGCCTTGTTGCTGAAGCGGCTTTCGCGCGTCTAATAACTTCTCGGCGTAATGCCCGAATTGGGGAAACGTACGGTCAAGTGGCCGTTACTACCTGTGTGATGTAAGTAAAGATTGTGACCACAGGGAGAGTTTTTACACCTGAGGATTTGAACTGATCACAAGAAGGTCACTAAGGTCTGCCCTCGAACCTTCGAACGGTTGATTGCCCATCCGGGGTGTCAGCGAAGGTACCGCCGAGTCCATGCAATTCGGTCCATTTCCGCGGGGGAGCCGAAGCGTGGAGCCGGGGATCACGTCCCCGACCCCGGTAGGCGGCTCGAGGAAGAAGGAGCTCGCCTTCGTGGCGTCCCACCGTCGTCCCAAGCAGCCGAGCCGCACTCGTGTGACCGTGCTCACCGCGACCGCAGCCGCAGCCGTCGCGCTCACGTCCCAGACCGCTCAGGCCGACCCCAAGCCGACCAAGAGCGAGGTCAAGGCCAAGGTCGACAAGCTCTACCACGAGGCCGAAGCCGCGACGGAGAAGTACAACCAGTCCAAGGAGCGGCAGGACAAGCTCAAGGAAGAGGTCGACAACCTCCAGGACAAGGTCGCCCGCGGCCAGGAGGACCTCAACGACCTGCGTGGCGAGCTCGGTTCGGTGGCCAGCGCGCAGTACCGCTCCGGCGGCATCGACCCCTCCGTGCAGCTCTTCCTGTCCGCCGACCCGGACGACTACCTCGACAAGGCCGGCGCGATCGACCAGTTGAGCGCCAAGCAGGCCGAGTCGCTCCAGAAGATCCAGGCGAAGCAGCGCACCCTCGCCCAGCAGCGTGCCGAGGCGACGGACAAGCTCGCCGACCTCGAGGACGTACGCCAGGAACTCGGCGACAAGAAGAAGAAGTTCCAGGGCAAGCTCGCCGAGGCCCAGCGGCTCCTGAACACGCTGACCGCCGCCGAGCGTGAAGAGCTGCGGGAGAAGGAGCAGCGCGCCAGCCGCGCCTCCAGCGAGCGCGTGGAACTCGGCAAGGAGGCCCCGGCCTCCCAGCGTGGCGCCGCCGCGCTGAGCGCCGCGGCCACCCAGATCGGCAAGCCGTACATCTCCGGTGCGACCGGGCCCAACGCGTACGACTGCTCCGGGCTGACCCAGTGGGCGTACGGCCAGGCCGGCGTCTCCATCACCCGGACCACCTTCACGCAGCACAACGACGGCACGAAGCTCTACAGCAAGAGCCAGCTCAAGCCGGGCGACCTGGTGTTCTTCAACAACCTGGCGCACGTCGGGCTTTACGCCGGCAACAACCAGATCCTGCACGCCCCGAAGCCCGGTACGAACGTGCGCTACGAGTCCATGGACTACATGGGCACCTTCCAGTTCGGTGTGCGTATCTGACGAACGCCAATCCCAACGGCCGTTGCCGACACCGCCCATTCGGGCGAATTCTGGCGACTCCCGCTGACTGTCCGCCCCGCCGGTGACCTGGTCTCCGGCGGGGCGTCACTGTCTGTGCCCCCGTGTCCGCCCGGACGAGGTCTTTGGCCGCTGTGTGATCGCACCGCTACTGTCTGCTCGCGCAGCTCCCGGTCCATCGGTCCGCCCGCCCGGGCGGCAGGGGGCTGCACGCAGTGGAAGGAGTGCGGCTTCCTGTGGCGACCCACCGGCGTTCCTCACAGTCCGGCCTCACGCAGAGCGCCCGGGTCACGGTTCTGTCCGCTGCCGCGGCGACGGCGGCGGCAGCGCTCGTCGCGTCCCCGGCGAGCGCCGACCCCCACGACACGTCGTCCGCGGCCTCCGCCTCGGCCGCTTCACCGGCCACCGTCACGACCACCCGGGCGCGGGTCGACCGGCTCTTCGAGCAGGCCGAGCAGGCGACGGAGAGGTTCAACAAGGCCGACGAGCTCGCGGACCGGCTGCGCGAAGAGGTCGGCCAGGCCCAGGACATGGCCGCGCGCGGCCAGGAGCGCATCAACCACATGCGCGGTGCGCTCGGTGCGGTGGCGGGCGCCCAGTACCGGTCGGGCGGCCTGGACCCCGCCCTCGCCCTGCTGCTGTCCTCGAACCCCGACAGCTATCTCGCCAAGGCCGCGGCGCTCGACCGCATCGGCGCCCGTCAGGCGAGCGCCCTGCACGAACTGCGGGCCGCGCAGCGCAAGCTGGACCAGCAGCGCGCGGAGGCTTCCGTCAAGCTCGGCGAGCTGGAGCGCAGCCGGGCCGCCGTCGCCCGCCACAAGCGCACCGTCGAGCGCAAGCTCGCGGAGGCGCGGGAGCTGCTGAACTCGCTGCCGAAGGAGGAGCGTGAGGAGTTCGCCGGCCGGTCCTCGCGTTCCGGCGGGCGCGGTGAGACGCCGCCGCCCGCGCTGGGCGGGGCACCGGCCTCCTCGCGCGCGTCGGCGGCCGTGCTGGCGGCGCAGCGGGCGGTGGGGAAGCCGTACATCTGGGGCGCCAACGGCCCTTCGGGTTTCGACTGTTCGGGCCTCACCCAGTGGTCGTACGCACAGGCGGGCGTCTCCCTCCCGCGTACGTCGCAGGAGCAGCGGTACGCCGGACGGCAGGTCTCCCTGGAGCAGGCGCAGCCGGGGGACCTCGTGACGTACCGCGACGACGCCAGCCACGTCGGGATGTACGTGGGCAACGGCCAGGTGGTGCACGCGCCCTACCCGGGGGCCCCGGTGCGCTACGACCCGGTCGGCATGATGCCGGTCGCGTCGGTGACCCGGGTCTGACCAGCGTCTGACCTGGGCCTGACCCGGGTCAGACCCGGTGCGCCGCCTTGCCCGTACGATCGGCAGGATGGCAGGCAGGCGGCGCGGGGCTGGGTGGAAGCGGTGGACGGGGCCCGTCCTCGCCCTGCTTCTCTTGTCCGCGTGCACGACGCCGCGGGAACCCGCGGACACCGCTGCCCGCGACATCCGGCGGATGCTGGACAGCAGGGCGGCGGCCGTCGTCTCCGGCGACGAGGCGGCGTACCTGGCGTCGCTCGACCCGTCGGCGACGCGACTGCGGGCGGCGGAGCGCAGGGAGTTCGCGAACCTCGCCGACGTGCCGCTGCGCTCCTGGGAGTACCGGCTGACCGGCCTCGACCGTACGGGCGCGGGGCGCGCCACCGCGTCGGTCGAGCTGCGGTACCGGATCGCGGGTTACGACGAGGCGCCCATGAAGGTGAGGACGGCCGAGCGGCTGGACCTGACGCGCCGGGACGGGCGCTGGTACGTCGCCGCCGAGCGGGCGGAGCGCGGCGGCGAGGGCCGGCTCTGGGACCAGGGCAAGGTCACGGCCGTACGCGGCGCACGCAGCCTGGTCCTCGGCGTCGGCCAGGACGCGAAGCGGCTGCGCGGCATGGCGGACGCCGCCGACCGTGCGGTGCCGGCTGCCGGGCGGGCCTGGCCCGGACCATGGCCTCGCCGGCTGCTGATCCTGGTGCCGTCCTCGCTCGACGGCATGGGGGCGCTGCTGGGAGCTCCCGCGGACGGTTACCGGGGCATCGCGGCGGTCACGACGGCGAAAACGGGCGGTTCGGGCGCGGCGCCGGCGGACCGGGTGATCATCAACCCCGAGGCGTACGCGCTGCTCGGCGACTTCGGGCAGCAGTTCGTGCTCACCCACGAGTCCACGCATGTCGCCACCCGCGCCCACACCTCTGCCGCCACCCCGATGTGGCTCTCGGAGGGCTTCGCGGACTGGGCGGCGTACCGGGGGACGGGCCGCACGGCGGACCGGACGGCCCCTGAGCTCCAGCGATCCGTACGGGCGGGTGACCTGCCCGCGGCCCTCCCGGCCGACAAGGACTTCGGCTTCGCGGGGGACGCGGCGGCGCTGGCGCGCGCGTACGAGGGCGGATGGCTGGCGTGCGCGCTGATCGCGGAGGAGTGGGGCGAGGAGAAGCTGCGGGCCTTCTACCGTGCGGTGGGCGGGCAGGGGCGGCGGGCGGGCGCGGTGGAGAAGGCGATGCGGGACGTGCTGGACACGACGCCGGAGGACTTCACGGTGAGGTGGCGGGAGTACGCGCGCCAGCGACTGGCGTGACGCGCATCTCGCGGCTCCGCCGCGGGTCGGCCCCAGACCCCGGCCCTCAAGCACCGGGCGGGGCTGATCTTTCGGGGGTGGACGGCGTGCGGGGATGGGGCCGGGGCCTCGGTTTTCGAGCGCCGGACGGGGTGGATTTGTGGTGTGCGGCGAGCTCTGAGCTCAGCTGCGATATCCAGTTCGTCCGGGGGTCTGGGGGCTGCCCCCCCCCGCACGCGGCGGAGCCGCAAGTGTCACAGCGGGAAGGGGCGGCGTGGCGGAAGGCTCCGCAGGAAACGGCAGGCGGTGCGCCACGACGGCAGCGGCTTCGGCTCCTGGCTCGCCCCCGCCACTGCGCCGGGGCGACGCGGCGGGGCAGGGGAGAAGCTCCGTAGGGCACAGCGGGGGGCGCGTGCCTACGGCGCCAGGGCACAGCGGGGGCGCGTGCCCTACGGCGCCAGTTGCTTCGGCTTCTCGGCAGCGCCCGCCCGCTGCGCCGGCAGCGCGCCCGCGTCGTCGCCGCGCGGGCCGGCCACCGTGTCCTGCCACAGCCGGCGGCAGGCGGTCAGCGTCGCCGCCACCAGCAGCCCGTTGCGCACCACCAGCAGCAGCACGCCGAGCCCGTCGCTCCGCACGACGTGCGAGAACCACACCGGGAACTCCAGGAACGTGACCCCGGTCGCGGCCAGCACCAGCAGCGCGGGCCGCACCATCCGGCTGCTCCGGAAGACCAGGCAGACGGCGCCCAGGCCGACCAGCCACACCAGGTACTGCGGGCTGATCACCCGGCTCGTCGTGGTGAACAGCAGGACCGCGGCGAAGGCCGCGTCACACGGCGTTGACGCCCGGAACCCGCCTGCCCGCACCCGCCACACCAGCAGCCACCCGAAGGCGAGCGCCGTCAGCCCCATCGCCGCCGTGCTGACCAGCGGCACGTACGGGCCGACGAACTCCACCGAGCCGTAGTTCAGCAGCACCTCGCCCCGCCAGCCGAAGTGCCGGGCCACATGGAACACAAGAGCGCCGAGCGACTCGACCTCGGTGCCCCGGTCGCGCTGGAAGGTGAGGAACGCGAGCGCCCCCGGCATCGTGGCGCAGAACACCACCACCAGCCCACCCCCGGCCACGGCCGCCGCCGTCCACGCGGCGCGGGTCCGGCGCCCGCGCATCGTGCCGACGAGCAGCAGCACCGGCCACACCTTCAGGAGCGCTCCGAAGCCGGCGAGCGCCCCCAGGACACGCGGACGGCGCGCCCCCGCCAGCAGGGCCGCGACAGCGACCCCGGTGACCATCACGTCGTAGCGCGCGTACGCCGTCGGGCCCAGCAGCGGCACACCCGCCACCCACACCCACGCGCCCGCGAGCCGCTTGCCGGGGCGCTGTCCGGCGTACAGCAGCAGGCCGGTGACCAGCGCGTCCGCCAGGCACGCCAGGACGAAGAAGGCCGTCGCGTAGCCCAGGAACGGCAGCAGAGCGGGGGAGAGGACCGCGAGGGCGGCCGCGGGCGGGTACTGCCAGGTGATGTCGTCCAGCGGGAAGGTGCCGGTCCGCAGGATCTCGTACCAGCCCTGGTAGATCACCGAGACGTCGCTCGTGACGTCGGGGCCGGGCACGGACAGCACCTTGAAGACGCACAGCAGCAGCACGGTCCTGGTGAGCACCCACACCGCGATGGGCTTTGTGCTGGCTGCGCCCGTCATGACCGCCTCGTCCGTTTCCTGCAGGGCTGAGGGAGACATGATGCAGGGCCCCGGCCGCGCGAGCCAAGGAGCTGGGCCGTTCGGTACTGTCGGCGGCGATGCACAAGACCTTGATCGTGACCAATGACTTTCCGCCCCGCCCCGGCGGCATCCAGGCGTTCCTGCACAACATGGCGCTGCGCCTGGACCCCGAGCAGCTCGTCGTCTACGCCTCCACCTGGAAGCGCGGCAGCGAGGGCGCGGAGGCGACCGCCGCCTTCGACGCCGAGCAGCCGTTCACCGTCGTACGCGACCGGACGACGATGCTGCTGCCGACGCCGCGCGTCACCCGGCAGGCGGCCGGGCTGCTGCGCGAACACGGCTGTACGTCCGTGTGGTTCGGGGCGGCCGCGCCGCTCGCGCTGATGGCTCCCGCACTGCGCAAGGCGGGCGCGAATCGGATCGTCGCCACCACGCACGGCCACGAGGCGGGCTGGGCCCAGCTTCCCGCCTCCCGGCAACTGCTGCGCAGGATCGGCGAGGGTACGGACACGATCACCTATCTCGGTGAGTACACGCGCTCCCGGATCGCGGCCGCCCTCACGCCGCAGGCCGCCGCGCGCATGGTCCAGCTGCCGCCGGGCGTCGACGAGAAGACCTTCCACCCGGCCTCCGGCGGCGACGCCGTGCGCGAGCGGCTGGGGCTCACCGACCGGCCTGTGGTGGTGTGCGTGTCCCGCCTGGTGCCCCGCAAGGGCCAGGACACGCTGATCCTCGCGATGCCCCGCATCCTGCGCGAGGTGCCCGACGCGGTGCTGCTCGTCGTCGGGGGCGGACCGTACGCCGGGGAGCTGAAGAAGCTGGCCGCCGAGACCGGCGTCACGGACTCGGTGCGCTTCACCGGGCCCGTGCCGTGGGAGGAGCTGCCGGCGCACTTCGGCGCGGGTGACGTCTTCGCGATGCCGTGCCGTACGCGCCGGGGCGGGCTCGATGTCGAAGGGCTCGGCATCGTCTACCTGGAGGCGTCGGCGACCGGACTGCCCGTGGTCGCGGGCGACTCGGGCGGGGCGCCCGACGCCGTACTCGACGGGGAGACCGGCTGGGTGGTGCGCGGTGGGCCCGCGGCGGTCGCCGCCGACGAGTCGGCAGACCGGATCGTCACGCTGCTGCGTGACCCGGAGCTGCGGCGGCGAATGGGGGAGCGGGGCCGGGAGTGGGTCGAGGAGAGGTGGCGCTGGGACTTGCTGGCGGAGAAACTCAAAACGCTGCTGTGACGTCGGCGGGGCGGCGCCCAGCTGGCGCTACCGCCGGCGTGGCCACTGACGACGGGGCCTGAGGGGACCGCATCGCCGCCGTCAAGGCCCTGCGGCACCCTGACGGCCGGCATCGGCGCGGGCGCTCACGTCGCCTCCCTCGGCCGACAGGGCAGAGCGGCACTGCGGCCCTGGGGCAGTGGGGCAGTGGGGCACTGGGGTGCCGTGAGGCCGGCGCGCCGCTCCGCCCGACTCACCAGCCGTCCGAACCGCCGTCATCGCGCATCCGCCCGCGGTGGCAGCAGCCTCGCCGTAGTGGCGGGCCTCCTCGCGGCGTTCGCCGTCGAGTGCGCCGCCGCGTGACGCGGCCGCGCCGCCACCGCGCGCGGTGCGCGATGACGGCGGCTTTGCGGGCTCCGGTCCGGCTGGCCGCCGCCGCGTGCGGTGCGTGATGACGGCGGCTTGCGGGGCTCCGGCCTGGCTGGCCGCCACCGCGCGCGGTGCGCGATGACGGCGGGGCCGAGCACCGGTCCGGCTGGCCCCGCCGCGCGGTGGGCGATGACGGCGGCTTTGCGGGCTCCGGTGCGGCTGGCTCCCGCCGCGCGCGGTGCGCGATGACCGCGGCCCTGCGGGCTCCGGTCCGGCCGGCGGACCACCGCACGCCATGACCGTCCGTCAGCCCCGGTAAATCGCCTCGATCTCGTCGGCGAAGTCCTTCGCCACCACATTGCGCTTCAGCTTGAGCGAGGGCGTGATGTGACCCGCCTCCTCGGTGAACTGCGTCGGCAGCACCCGGAACTTCCGCACCGATTCCGCCTTCGACACCGCGGCGTTCCCGTCGTTCACCGCCTGCTGGACGACCGCGAGCAGCTCCGCGTCCTCGCGCAGCGAGGCCGCGGTCGAACCGGCCGGCTTGCCGTTCTCGGCGGACCAGCGGCCGAGGAAATCCTCGTCCAGAGTGACGAGCGCGCCGACGAACGGCCGCCCGTCGCCCACCACCATGCACTCCGCGATCAGCGCATGCGCGCGGATGCGGTCCTCGATGACGGCCGGGGCCACGTTCTTGCCGCCCGCCGTGACGATGATCTCCTTCTTGCGGCCGGTGATCGCGAGGTAGCCGTCCTCGTCGAGCGTGCCGATGTCACCGGTGTGGAACCAGCCGTCGGTCAGCGCGTCGGCGGTGGCCGTCTCGTTCTTCCAGTACCCCGAGAAGAGATGCTCGCCGTGCAGCAGCACCTCACCGTCGTCCGCGATCCGCACGACCGACCCCGGCAGCGGCTGGCCGACCGTACCGATCTTCTGCCGGTCCCACGGGTTGAACGCGGTGGCCGCGCACGACTCCGTCAGGCCGTACCCCTCAAGCACCGTGAAGCCGATGCCGCGGAAGAAGTGGCCGAGGCGCTCGCCCAGCGGGGCGCCGCCGGAGATCGCGTGCTCGCCGCGGCCGCCGAGCACCGCGCGCAGCTTGCTGTAGACCAGCTTGTCGAAGAGCTTGTGCTTCAGCCTCAGGCCGAAGGACGGGCCCTGCGGGGTGCCCATCGCGCGGCTGTAGGCGATGGCGGTGTCCGCGGCCTTGTCGAAGATCTTGCCCTTGCCGTCCGCCTGCGCCTTGGCGCGCGCCGAGTTGTACACCTTCTCGAAGACACGCGGCACGCCGAGGATCAGCGTCGGCCGGAAGGCGGCGAGCTCGTCGGTGAGGTTCTTGATGTCCGGTACGCAGCCGAGCTTGATCGGCGCCATGACCGACGCCACCTCGACCAGCCGGCCGAAGACGTGTGCGGCCGGCAGGAAGAGCAGCACCGAGCACTCGCCGGTACGGAACAGCGGCTTCAGGCGCTCGACGACATTGCCGCACTCCGCGAAGAAGCTGCGGTGCGTCAGCACACAGCCCTTGGGGCGGCCGGTCGTACCCGAGGTGTAGACGATCGTGGCCGGGTCGTCCGCCTTGGCGCTCGTGCTGCGCTCGTCGACCGTCTCTTCGGTGACCTCGGCGCCCGAGCCGCACAGCTGCTCCACGGCGCCCTGGTCGATCTGCCACACGTGCCGCAGGGCGGGCAGCCGGTCGCGTACGGACTCGACGGCGGCGGCGTGCGCGTCGCTCTCGACGATCACGGCGACCGCGCCGGAGTCGCCCAGGATCCACTGCGTCTGCTCGGCGGAGCTGGTCTCGTACACCGGCACGGTCACCGCGCCCGCGCTCCAGATCGCGAAGTCCATCTGCACCCACTCGTAACGGGTACGGGACATCAGGGCGACCCGGTCGCCCGGCTGCACGCCGGCGGCGATCAGGCCCTTGGCGGCGGCGCGGACCTCGGCGAGGAACTCGGTGGCGGTGACATCCGTCCAGGCACCCGCGACCTTGCGGCTCATGACCGCCACATCTGGGTGCTGCGTGGCGTTGCGGCGGATGAGATCTGTCAGGTTGCCGTCCGAGGGGACCTCGTACAGGGCCGGAAGGCTGAACTCGCGCAAGACTGCTGCTCCTCATCGGGCGCCGGCGCCACGTCGGTGTGCGCGTCGGTTGCGGTCCAAGACCGGGCAGGTGCTCAGTGGGGTGAGCACGGTTGGACTGCCCGGACGTTACCCACCAGTAGTCGGTTCCCGATAGGGGGTTCCGGCCAGATGTTCGCTGCGTCACACGCGGTGGCGGTGCTTCGCGCAGACTAGTGCAACTACGCCGAGACCGGGAAGTAACCGCAGGTCCGGCCCCCTCTACCCAGGCGGGACCGCGGCGTCCTAGGGTGATCGGCATGCGAGTGCATGTGGTCAGCGACGTACACGGGAACGCCAGGGATCTGGCCAGGGCGGGGGACGGCGCCGACGCGCTCGTGTGCCTCGGTGACCTGGTGCTCTTCCTCGACTACGCCGATCACTCGCGGGGCATCTTCCCCGAACTCTTCGGCACCGAGAACGCCGACCTCATCGTCGAGCTGCGCACCGCCCGCCGCTTCGAGGAGGCCAGGGAACTCGGCCGCAGGCTGTGGGCGGGCGTCGACCGCGCGGCCGCCACCGAAGCGGCGGTCCGCAAGCAGTACGCCGAGCTCTTCGCGGCGTTCCCCACCCCCACGTACGCCACGTACGGCAACGTCGACATGCCGCCGCTGTGGTCCGAGTACGCCCTGCCCGGCACCACCGTCCTCGACGGCGAGCGCGTCGAGATCGGCGGCCGCGTCTTCGGCTTCGTCGGCGGCGGGCTCAGGACACCGATGCGTACGCCCTACGAGATCGACGACGAGGAGTACGCCGCCAAGGTCGAGGCGCTGGGCGAGGTCGACGTGCTGTGCTCGCACATCCCGCCCGAGGTCCCCGAGCTCGTGTACGACACCGTCGCCCGCCGGTTCGAGCGCGGCAGCCGGGCCCTGCTGGACGCGATCCGCAAGACCCGCCCCCGATACGCCCTCTTCGGCCACGTCCACCAGCCGCAGGCCCAGCGCATGCGCGTCGGCGCCACGGAATGCGTGAACGTCGGCCACTTCGCCTCCACCGGCCGCCCCTGGGCCCTGGAGTGGTGAGCCCGGAGCGGTGAATTGCGGCCCGGCCGGTCGCGGTAGCCTTCACGCGGACATGCCCCCTGAGGCGAGGCGGTGCATGACCTTGAGTACATGCCCTGAGGCGGTACCCGACCCCTGAGTACGTGCCCCCTGACCGGAACCGCACTGGAGGAGCCACAGCGATGGCGGAACACACCAGCTCGAGCATCACGATCGAGGCGGCACCGGCCGACGTGATGGGCGTGATCGCCGACTTCGCCCGCTACCCCGAGTGGACCGGCGAGGTGAAGGAGGCCGAGGTCCTGGCCACCGACGCCCAGGGCCGCGCCGAGCAGGTACGACTGCTCCTGGACGCCGGCGCGATCAAGGACGACCACACGCTCGCGTACACCTGGACCGGCGACAACGAGGTGAGCTGGACCCTGGTCAAGTCGCAGATGCTGCGCGCCCTCGACGGCTCGTACAGCCTCGCCCCGGTGGGCGGCGGCGACCGTACCGAGGTCACCTACCGGCTGACCGTCGACGTCAAGATCCCGATGCTCGGCATGATCAAGCGCAAGGCCGAGAAGGTCATCATCGACCGCGCTCTGGCCGGTCTGAAGAAGCGCGTCGAGAGCAACCCGAGCCAGCCGAAGGGCTGATGCCGCGCATGCGTACGGTCCTCGTCACCGGCCCCGGCGGCGCGGGCCGCACCACCGTCGCCGCCGCGACCGCCCTGGCGGCCGCGCGGGGCGGGGAGCGCGTCCTGGTCCTGTCCACCGACCCGGCGGACACCCTCGGCGCGGCCCTGGGCACAGCCACGCCCCGCCCGCCCGGCTCCGCACCGGCCGAGGCCGCGCCCGGCCTGTGGGCCGCCAGGGTCGACTCCGGCGCCCACTTCCGCGCCGAACTCCTCTCCCTCCAGGAGCGCGCGGCCTCCGTACTCGACCTGCTCGGCGCGAACCGGCTGGCCGCCGAGGAACTGACCGAACTGCCGGGCAGCGAACAGTTCGCACTGCTCAGGGCGCTCCGGGCGTGCGGCGAGCCGCGGGGCACGGCTCAGGCGTACGACCTCGTCGTCGTCGACCTGCCGCCGCTGCACACGGCCCTCGCCGCCCTCGCCCTCCCCGGACAACTGCGCCGCTACCTGCGCCGGCTGCTGCCGCCCGAGCGCCAGGCGGCCCGCGCGCTGCGCCCCATGCTCGCCCAGCTCGCCGGCGTCCCGATGCCCGCGCAGTGGCTGTACGAGACGGCCGCCCGCTGGGACGGGGAACTGGCCGCCGTCGAGGCCCTGCTCGCGGACCCGGACACGACCGTACGGCTGGTCGCGGAGCCCGGACCCGCCGGAGCCGACGCCCTGCGCACCGCCCGTACCGGACTGGCCCTCTTCGGCCTCCGCGTCGAGACGGTGACGGCGAACCGGACACTGCCGCAGGACTCCCCGGACACCTGGCTCGCGACGCTCGCCGCCCAGCAGCAGAAGTGCCTGGCCGAGTGGGGCGAGTGGTACGGCGCCGGGCGGCCGGCGGCGCCGGTGCGCGAGGTGCGCCACCTCGGCGGCGATCCGCGCGGCCTCGACGACCTCGACGCACTGGCGGCGGGCGGGGCCCTGGCCGTGGAACCGGGGCACGAGAGCCCGGACGAGCCCTGGCCCGTGGAGGACCGGCTCGCCGACGACGGTGTCCTCGTCTGGCACGTGCCGCTGCCCGGGGACGTGAAGGAAGAACTCGGCCTGGTCCGCCGCGGCGACGAACTCGTCCTCGACGCGGGCCCGTTCCGCCGGATCCTGACCCTGCCCTCGGCCCTGCGCCGCTGCGACGTCTCGGGCGCCGGCCTGACCGGCGGCGTGCTGAAGATCCGGTTCACGCCGGACCCCCGGCTGTGGCCGGGGACGAAGTGAACCGGCTGCGGCCGTTCGGGTAACGTCGGTGGTACGAGGCGTACGCACCGTACGAACCGCCGCTCTCCCGCAGGAGTCCGCCATGAGCGATGCCACCCAGCGTCCCTCGCCCGAGCCCGCCGAGGCCCCCGACGCCGACGCGTGGGCGAAGGCATGCGCCGAGGACCTCGCTGCCGAGAAGGCCCGCCGTCGCACCGAGAACGACGGGGCGCAGCCGGGGTCGGCCGCCGAGGAACTGCGCAAGCTTGTCGACGCCGTCGCCGACAAGCTCGCCTCGCTCCAGTCGGCGCTGCCCGGCATGGCCGGGCAGGGCACGGTCAGCGAGCTCATCAACCAGGCGAAGTCCGCGGTCGAGCCCGTCATCGAGCGCAACCCGGAGGTCTTCGACCACCTGGCCGCGGCGGGCAACGAGCTGCTCGCCGCCTACCGCTCGGCGGTCCAGGGCCAGGAGGGCCGCTGGACCCGTGGGCCCGCGCAGCCGGCCGGCCGTAAGAACGACGGAGACGTCGGAGACGTCGGAAACCACGACGGAGACAGCGGTGACGACGGCCCCGAGGGCCCGTCGTCGGGCAAGCGCATCGACCTGGACTGAGCCGCTCCTCGGGTACGGTTGCCCTTAGCGGGGCTCGACCGAAAACTGAGGGACACATGGGACTCACCATCGGCGTCGACATCGGCGGCACGAAGATCGCGGCAGGCGTGGTCGACGAAGAGGGCACCATTCTCGATACCCACAAGGTGCCCACGCCGCCGACCGCCGAAGGCATCGTGGACGCGATCTGTGCGGCCGTCTCAGAGGCGGGCAGGGGGCACCAGATCGAGGCGGTCGGCATCGGCGCCGCCGGTTACGTCGACGACAAGCGCGCCACCGTCCTGTTCGCGCCCAACATCCACTGGCGGCACGAGCCGCTGAAGGACAAGGTCGAGCAGCGCGTCGGGCTGCCGGTCGTCGTGGAGAACGACGCGAACGCCGCGGCCTGGGGCGAGTACAAGTTCGGTGCGGGCAAGGGCCACGAAGACGTCATCTGCATCACCCTCGGCACCGGCCTCGGCGGCGGCATCATCATCGGCAACAAGCTGCGCCGCGGACGCTTCGGCGTGGCCGCCGAGTTCGGCCACATCCGGGTCGTCCCCGACGGCCTGCTGTGCGGCTGCGGAAGCCAGGGCTGCTGGGAGCAGTACGCGTCCGGGCGGGCCCTCGTCAGGTACGCCAAGCAGCGCGCCAACGCAACGCCCGAGAACGCCCAGATCCTCCTCGCCCTGGGCGACGGTACGGTCGACGGCATCGAGGGCAAGCACGTCAGCGCCGCCGCCCGCCAGGGCTGCCCGGTGGCCGTCGACTCCTTCCGCGAGCTGGCCCGCTGGGCCGGCGCAGGCCTGGCCGACCTGGCGTCGCTCTTCGACCCGTCGGCGTTCATCGTCGGCGGCGGCGTATCGGACGAGGGCGAGCTGGTCCTCGACCCGATCCGCAAGTCGTTCCGGCGCTGGCTGATCGGCGGCCAGTGGCGTCCGCACGCGCAGGTGCTCGCGGCGCAGCTGGGCGGCAAGGCCGGCCTGGTCGGCGCGGCGGACCTGGCCCGCCAGGGCTGACGCCGTCGCCTGTGCCCGCCGTGCCCTCTTGGGGTGCGGCGGGCATTTCCGTATCTTGATCCGCATGGCGACGAGTACGACGAGCACGCTGCCCGAGTCCCGTACCGAGCCTGACGGTTCGGCCGTGATCCGTGTCCTCAGCTACAACATCCGCTCGATGCGTGACGACCGCGAGGCGCTGGCCCGGGTCGTCACCGCCTGCGAGCCCGACCTCGTCCTGGTGCAGGAGGCGCCGCGGTTCTTCCGCTGGCGAAAGCGCGCGGCGTGGCTCGCCGCCCACAGCGGCCTGGTGACGCTCGGCGGCGGGGCGACCGCTTCGGGCCCGCTGCTGCTGTGTTCGCTGCGGGTGCGGGTGGAGCGTACGGAGGACGTGCTGCTGCCGCGCACGCCGGGGCTGCACCGGCGGGGGTTCGCGACGGCGGTGGTGCGGATCGGGGGCGCGAGGCTCGGCGTACTGAGCTGCCACCTCAGCCTGCAGCGGGAAGAGCGGTACGCGCAGGGCGGGATGCTCCTGGACCGCCTGAAGGAGATGGACGTACCGCACGCGGTGGCGGGCGGCGACCTCAACGAACGGCCGGACGGCCGGACTTTCCGCCGGCTTGCGGGGGAGCTCCAGGACTGCTGGGCGGTGAAGCCGTGGGGCGGCGAGTACACGTCGACCCCGGACGACCCCCATCAGCGTATCGACGCGGTCTTCGCGACGCCGGGGGTCGAAGTCCTGGGCTGCGGCGTCCCGTTGGGCCTCCCGGAGGCCGACCTCAAGGCCGCCACGGATCACCTTCCGGTGCTGGCGGCCCTGCGCGTACCGGCGTCGTAGGGGCGGGGGCGGGGACAGGGGCGGGGGCTCATCTTTCCCCGCCCCTATGCCACCGGATAGCTTCTAGACCACCGCGCCGCGGCCCGGATCGTCGTCGTCCTCGTCGTCGCCGTGTGTCATCCGCGCCACCAGCGTGGCGAACCCGCCCAGGAAGCCGCCTACGCCCAGCGTCGTCAGCCACCACGTCATGTCCCACTGGAGCAGCACCGCGACGAGCAGCAGCACCGGGCCGCCGATGACCGCGAGCCAGGCGAACCTGGCCGTGGTGTCGGCGGGCGGCAGCGGCGGCGGCTCGGGCGGCACGAAGTGGCCCTCGTCGCTCTCGTCGAGGTCGTCGTCGCCCGGCTCCGCGAGCGAGTAGTTGCGCGGGCCGTCGACGCCGGGGGCGAAGACGACGGAGCTGCCGAGCGGTCTGTCCCGGTCCGCAGGGCCCGCGTCCGGGTCCGGGCCCGTCTCGGGGTGCGTGTCCGGTTCCGTCGCGTCCTGCTCGGCCGCCGCCCCGGCGTCCTTCCCCGGCGACTTCTTCGGCCGGTCGCCGCCGGCGCTGTTGACATCCCCCTCCGGCAGGAGGAGGTCCTCGATCGGCTTGAAGGGCTTCGCGCCCGGCGGGTCCGGCGGCTCCTCGCCGTACGCCGCGACGATCGCGGCGAACGCCGCTTCCTCGTCGACGGACTTCCCGGCGGACTCGCCGGAGGCGGCAGCCTCGGACGCACCCGCCGTCCCGTCCGGCTCCCGCTCCTCCTCGCGGCCCGCAGGCTCCGCGTCGTGCTCAGCCACCGGTCGTACTCCCCTTCTTCCCGACACTCGGAGCGAGGCGGCCGATGAACGCGTAACTCTCGTCGAAGATCCGCTCCGCGTCATGGTCCAACGTCGCGACGTGGTAGCTCTGTTCCAGCAGGATCTCGGTGACGTCGGTCGACGACACCCGGCCCAGGATGCGGGCCGAGTCCGCCGCCGGAACCACATGGTCCTGCGGGCTGTGCAGCAGCAGCATCGGCTGCGTCACCTGGGGCAGCTCCGCGTCGACGAGCCGGAAGAAGTTCCGCACGGAGTGCGCCGCGTGCAGTGGGACACGGTCGTAACCGACCTCCTCGGCGCCCGCCTTCGCGATGTCACTGCGCAGACCCTTTGTCGTACGTACGAGATGGCGGGCGACCGGCAGCGCGTACGCCGACAGGCCGTGCACCTTGTTCGCCGGATTGACCAGGGCGATCCCGCTGACCGCGTCCCCGTGCTTCGCGGCCAGGCGCAGCGTCAGCGCCCCGCCCATCGAGAGCCCGAACACGAAGACCTGGGCGCACTGCTCGCGAAGTACGCGCAGCTCGCGGTCCACCTCCGCGTACCAGTCCTGCCAGCCCGTGAGCTGCATGTCCTCCCAGCGCGTGCCGTGGCCGGGCAGCAGCGGGAGGGAGACGGTCAGCCCGCGCTCGGCCAGATGGTCCGCCCAGGGACGCAGCGACTGCGGGGAACCGGTGAAGCCGTGACAGAGGAGGACGCCGACCTCTCCGCCCTCGTGGCGGAACGGCTCGGCTCCAGGAAGGACCGGCACCGGGGTCTCCTGTTCATGAGTGCGATGAGGGTGTCGCGAGATGCCCTTCACCGTACGCGACCGGACCGACACCGACCAGGTCCGTCGGGCCGCCTTGTCGGTAGGGAGCGCGGGCCGGGCACGGGTTATGGTCAGTTCGACAGACAAGGGAAGGCACTCGGTTGATCTACGGCGCAATGAAGTTCTCCATCGGAGGGTCACTGAAGGTCGCCTTCAGGCCCTGGGTGGAGGGCCTGGAGAACATTCCCGCCGAGGGCCCCGCGATCCTCGCGAGCAATCACCTGTCGTTCTCGGACTCCTTCTTCCTCCCCGCGGTCCTCGACCGCAAGGTCACCTTCATCGCCAAGGCGGAGTACTTCACCTCGCCCGGTGTGAAGGGGAAGCTCACCGCCGCGTTCTTCAAGGGCGTCGGCCAGCTCCCCGTGGACCGCTCGGGCGCGCGTGGCGCGGGCGAGGCGGCGATCAAGGCCGGTATCGACGTCATCAAGGGCGGTGGCCTCTTCGGCATCTACCCCGAGGGCACCCGCTCGCCGGACGGCCGTCTGTACCGCGGCAAGCCGGGCGGTCTCGCGCGCGTGGCGCTGGCCACCGGCGCGCCCGTGATCCCGGTCGCGATGATCGACACCGAGAAGATCCAGCCGCCCGGCAAGGTCGTACCCAAGCTGATGCGCCCGGGGATCAAGATCGGCAAGCCGCTGGACTTCAGCCGCTATCACGGCATGGACAGCGACCGGTTCATCCTCCGGTCGGTGACCGACGAGGTCATGTACGAGATCATGAAGCTTTCCGGCCAGGAGTACGTCGACATCTACGCGACGGCGGCGAAGCGGCAGATCGCCGATGCGGAGAAGGCCGCCAAGGCGGAGAAGGCCGCCAAGGCCGAAAAGGCGGAACGGGCCGGCGCGTAACGGCGTCCGTCCAGGGGTGGGGATGATGGTGGCCAGGACGCAGCGCGAACGTGTCGTGCGCATGTCGGTCGAGCAGCCGCTGTGGCATGCGCTCACCGCCTACCGCGTCCTGACGATGCTCTACGCGGTGCTCCTGTTCGTGTTCACGCGGCAGAAGTTCGAGCGCCCGTGGGTGGCCGTCGCGTTCCTCGTGGTGATGTCCGTCTGGACGCTGGTCACGCTCCCCAAGGTGGCCAACGCGGCCAGTTGCACCAAGCGATTCCTCGTCGCCGACCTCACCATCGCCCTCACCGGCATCATGCTCACCCCGCTCGCCGACTTCCAGGCGCAGCAGATCGACGGCCCCACCCTCCCGTCGATATGGACCGCGGGTTCCGTCCTCGCGTTCGCCATCAAGGGCGGCTGGCGCTGGGCGGCCTTCGCCTCCTCCTTCGTCGCCGCCGCCAACATCGTCGAGCGCGGCCACCCCAGCCGGGACACAGTCCACAACATCCTGCTGGTGTGGGTCGCCTCCATCGCGATCGGTTACGTCGTCGAGGTCGCCCGCGCCTCCGAGCGCACCCTCGCCCGCGCCCTGGAGATCGAGGCCGCCACGCGTGAGCGCGAGCGCCTCGCCCGCGACATCCACGACAGCGTGCTCCAGGTGCTCGCCATGGTGCAGCGGCGCGGCACCTCGCTCGGCGGCGAGGCGGCCGAACTGGGCCGGATGGCCGGGGAACAGGAAGTCGCCCTGCGCACCCTGGTGTCCAGCGGCCTCGTACCGGCGACGCGGGCCTCCGAGGATGCCGCGCAGGGCGCGGTGGTCCGTACGGTCGAGGCGGACGACGACGAGTACGACGGTGCGTACGGCGCGCGGCCCTGCGATCTGCGCTCCCTCCTCGCCCCGCACGCCGGGTCGAAGGTCAGCTTCGCCGAGCCCGGCGCCCCGGTACTGCTCGAACCGGCGGCAGCCATGGAGCTCGCGGCGGCTGTCAGTGCCGCACTGGACAATGTGCGCAGGCATGCCGGGGAAGACGCCCAGGCGTGGATTCTGGTCGAGGACTGGCCGGAAGAAGTGATCGTGACGGTACGGGACGACGGCCCCGGCATTCCGGAGGGCAGGCTCGCGCAGGCCGAGGGGGAAGGGCGCCTCGGCGTCGCCCTGTCGATCCGCGGGCGGCTGCGGCACATCGGCGGCACCGCCGAGCTGATCTCCGTTCCGGGCCAGGGCACTGAAGTCGAATTGAAAGTTCCACGGGGGAAGGCGGGACAGGCGCGATGAGCGACGAACAACAGCAGACGATCAGGGTGATGGTCGTCGACGATCACCCGATGTGGCGGGACGCGGTCGCCCGCGACCTCGCCGCGGCGGGCTTCGACGTGGTGGCCACGGCAGGCGACGGGCCGCAGGCGGTGCGCCGCGCGCAGGCCGTCTCGCCCCAGGTCCTCGTCCTCGACCTCAACCTCCCCGGCATGCCCGGAGTCCAGGTCTGCAAGGAACTCGTCGGCGCCGACCCGGCGCTGCGCGTCCTCGTGCTGTCCGCGAGCGGTGAGCACGCCGACGTACTGGAAGCGGTGAAGTCCGGCGCGACCGGCTATCTGCTGAAGTCCGCGGGGCCTGAAGAGCTCATCGACGCGGTACGGCGCACGGCCGCGGGGGACCCGGTCTTCACACCGGGTCTCGCGGGCCTGGTCCTCGGTGAGTACCGCCGGCTGGCCTCCGCCCCGTTGCCCGCCGCCTCCTCCAACGAACCGAAGGCGCCGCAGCTCACCGAGCGCGAGACCGAGGTTCTGCGGCTGGTCGCGAAGGGGCTGTCGTACAAGCAGATCGCGGAGCGCCTGGTGATCTCGCACCGCACCGTCCAGAACCACGTGCAGAACACACTGGGCAAGCTCCAGCTGCACAACCGCGTGGAGCTCGTCCGGTACGCGATCGAACGCGGCCTCGACGACGCCTAGTACGACGCGGAATTGCCCGACGCCCCATGTCGCTGTGACCTGAGTCACCACTAGCGTGGCGCCACACGGCACTGCTGAATGTGGCGAAGGGACAACTCAATGCGGGTCGGAGTACTGACCGGGGGAGGCGACTGCCCCGGGCTCAACGCGGTCATCCGCGCCGTCGTCCGCAAGGGCGTGCAGGAATACGGCTACGACTTCACCGGATTCAGGGACGGGTGGCGCGGGCCGCTCGAAGGCGACACCGTACGGCTCGACATCCCCGCCGTACGCGGCATCCTGCCCCGCGGCGGCACCATCCTCGGCTCCTCGCGCACCAACCCGCTCCAGAGCGAGAACGGCATCCACCGGGTCAAGGAGAACCTCGCCAAGTGCGAGGTCGACGCGCTCATCGTGATAGGCGGTGAGGACACGCTGGGCGTCGCCACCCGCCTGTCCGACGAGTACGGCGTCAAATGTGTCGGCGTACCCAAGACCATCGACAACGACCTGTCCGCCACCGACTACACCTTCGGTTTCAACACCGCCGTCGGCATCGCGACCGAGGCGATCGACCGCCTCCACACGACCGCCGAATCACACATGCGCGTGCTCGTCGTCGAGGTCATGGGGCGGCACGCGGGGTGGATCGCCCTGCACTCGGGCCTGGCCGGCGGTGCGAACGTCATCCTCATCCCGGAGCAGCGCTTCGACATCGAGCGCGTCTGCGGCTGGATCACCTCCCGCTTCAAGGCGTCGTACGCGCCGATCGTCGTCGTCGCCGAGGGTGCGATGCCCAAGGACGGCGAGATGGTCCTCAAGGACGGCACGCTCGACTCGTTCGGGCATGTGCGGCTGTCGGGCGTCGGCGAGTGGCTCGCCAAGGAGATCGAGAAGCGGACGGGGAAGGAAGCGCGCACCACCGTCCTCGGGCATGTGCAGCGCGGCGGTACGCCGAGCGCCTTCGACCGGTGGCTCGCGACGCGGTTCGGGCTGCACGCGATCGAGGCGGTACGGGACGGCGACTTCGGCAAGATGGTCGCGCTCCAGGGAACGCACATCGTGCGGGTGCCGATGGGGGAGGCTACGGCGCGGCTGAAGACGGTGGATCCGGAGCTGTACACGGAGGTCGGCGTCTTCTTCGGCTGAGCGGTCCGGGGGCGCCGGGTGAGCGGGTCCGGGGGGCCGGCCTTGCCGGGCACTCGGCCCCGCCCGTCACCATCCATCCCCTTCCCGGCCGTGACCTTCGCGGCTCCGCCGTGTGGGGGCAAGCCCCAGCCCCGCCCGGCACCATCCAGCCCCTCCGGCGTTTGAGGAGCGGGGTCCGGGGCAGCGCCCCGGTTCGGGAAGGGGCGGGGTGGGGAACAAGCCCCGCAGGGCACACCCCTACCCGCGGCCGAGCAGCGCCGGCATCAGCAGCTCCGTGATCACAGCCGTGCCCCGCAGCGTCAGCACCGACTCCGGATGGAACTGCACCCCCGCGAACCCCGGCCCGCGCAGAGCATGCACCTCGCCCGTGACCGGATCGCGGCTGACCTCGACGCCGTGCGCCGCCAGCTCCGCCGCCTGCTCCCCGTCGCAGCGAGCGACAAAGCTGTTGTAGAAGCCGACGGTCTCGGGCCGCCCGAAGAGATCGATCCGGGTCTGCGCCCCCTGATACGGCACCCGCTTACGCACGATCTGCAGCCCCAGCTCGGCCGCCAGCAGCTCATGCCCCAGGCAGACCCCCAGCAGTCCGTGCCGGTGCTCGCGCACCAGCTCCGCCGTGAGTCCCCGCAGGAACCGCATCTTCGCGTCACCCGCGTCGGAGGGGTCGCCGGGCCCGGGGCCGAGCACCACAGGGCCCTCGTGCGCGAGCGCGGCCTCCCGCAGGCCCGGCTCGTCGTACCGCCGTACGGTCACGTCGAGTCCCGACGAGCGCAGCAGGTGCGCGAGCATCGCCGTGAACGTGTCCTCCGCGTCGATCACCAGCGCGTGCCCGGCCAGGGACGACGAGCGTTCCTGCATCCGCAGCCAGAAGGGGGCGAGGGACGCCCGCCGCGAGTCCAGCGCCTCCCGTACGCGCGGATCGTCCGCCAGCTTCGGCCGTACGCCCTCGTGCTCGGGCCTGCCGGGACGCACACCCAGCGCCGCCAGCACCCCCGCCGCCTTGGCGTGCGTCTCGGCGACCTCGCTGTACGGGTCCGAGTCGCGCACCAGCGTCGCGCCCACCGGCACCCGCAGCCGGCCGTCCGGCGCGATGTCGGCGGTACGGATGAGGATGGGCGAGTCCAGGGTCTGGGCCCCGCCCGCGTCACGGCCGATGAGGGCCAGGGCGCCCGCGTAGTAGCCGCGGCCACCGGGCTCGTACCGCTCGATGACGCGGCACGCGTTCTGCACCGGCGATCCGGTGACGGTCGCCGCGAACATCGTCTCCTTCAGTACCTCGCGCACGTCGAGGGAGGAGCGGCCCCGCAATTCGTACTCGGTGTGGGCGAGATGGGACATCTCCTTGAGCCGCGGGCCGACGACGACCCCACCCCGGTCACCGACGGTGCACATCATCTTGAGCTCTTCGTCGACGACCATCGAGAGCTCGGCGGTCTCCTTGCCGTCGTCGAGGAAGTCCAGCAGACCCTCGGCGCTCGGCCCGTCCGAGGGGTAGCGGTACGTACCGCTGATGGGGTTCATCACGACGGTCCCGCCGCTCATCCGGACGTGCACTTCGGGGCTCGCGCCGACCAGCGTGCGTTCCCCGGTGTGCACGACGAACGTCCAGTACGCGCCCCGCTCACCGGCGAGCAGCCGCCGGAAGAGCGCCAGTGCGTCCGCTCGCGAGAATCCGGGGATTTCGCCCCCGAAGGTGCGGCGGATGACGAAGTTCGCCCCCTCGCCGCGCCCGATCTCGTCCGCGATGACCCGCCGCACGATCCCGGCGTACTCCTCGTCCTCGACGTCGAAGGCCCCACCCCTCACGCGGACGGCGTGCGCGGGAAGCTGCGCGAGGACGTCGTCCAGCGGCAGCGCGTACGTTTCGTCCGCGACCAGCACACTCAGGGGCGTCCCGTCGTCGCGTACGTCGAACCCGCGCTCCCTGATCTGCCGGAACGGCACCAGCGCGAGCACGGGCAGGTCGTCGGCGCCGGCCGGGATGTCGGCCAGGCGCGCGGCCTCGTGCACGTCTCCGATGAGCAGCTCGACGGTGTCGTGGTCGTGGCCGGGGGTCCGCCTGCGCAGGAGTGCGAAGGGGCGGGTGTCGTCGAGGAGGGTGCTGATGAGCATCTGTGGTGTTCCTTCCGGGGGACCATGTGATCCGAATGGATCCGGGTGGATCCGGTGGAGAGGAACAGCCCCTGGGAAACACCAAAGGCCGCCCCTCGGGCGGCCTTCGCGATTCGGTGTTGCGCGCGATTGTCAGTGGGCCGCCGGATGAGCGGTCCACCACCAGGTCTGAGTCGTCTGCGCGAACATGCTCCGCACCCTAGCGGACCGGATCGCCGGCGTCACGCATGTCGCAGCGCCGGGTCAGCGCCGGGTCAGCGCCGGGTCAGCGCCGGATCAGCACCGGATCAGCGCCGGGCCGTTCGGGATCCCCGCTGTCTCCCCTGTGTCCTCCGCGCCCGCTGTATCCTCCGTCTCATCTGGTGGGCCAGGCCATGGCCCGGCGAGCTGACCCCGTAGTGTTGTCAAGGTGACCGTGAACGCTAAGACCACCCCTGACGGTGGCAACACCTGGCGAGACCTTCCCGCGGCGCAGCAGCCTGAGTACCCCGATGCCGAGGCTCTGCGCGATGTGATCGCGGACCTCGAGTCGTATCCGCCGCTCGTCTTCGCGGGCGAGTGCGACCAGCTGCGCGCCCGACTGGGAGCCGTCGCCAAGGGCGAGGCGTTCCTGTTGCAGGGCGGCGACTGCGCCGAGGCCTTCGACGCTGTATCCGCCGACCACATCCGAAACAAGCTCAAGACCCTTCTGCAGATGGGCGCGGTCCTGACGTACGCCGCCTCCGTGCCCGTCGTGAAGGTGGGCCGGATCGCCGGCCAGTACTCCAAGCCCCGCTCCAAGTCGACCGAGACCCGCGACGGCATCACCCTGCCGACCTACCGCGGCGACTCCGTCAACGGCTTCGAGTTCACCGAGAAGGCCCGTATCCCGGACCCCGAGCGGCTGAAGCGGATGTACCACGCGTCCGCCTCGACGCTGAACCTGGTACGCGCCTTCACCACCGGTGGTTACGCGGACCTGCGCCAGGTGCACGCCTGGAACCAGGACTTCGTGAAGTCGTCGCCCTCCGGGCAGCGTTACGAGCAGCTCGCCCGTGAGATCGACAACGCGCTGAACTTCATGAAGGCAGCGGGGACCGACCCGGCGGAGTTCCGCACGGTCGAGTTCTACGCCTCGCACGAGGCGCTGCTCATGGACTACGAAAGTGCCCTGACCAGGGTCGATTCGCGTACGGGCCACCTGTACGACGTATCGGGCCACATGCTGTGGATCGGTGAGCGCACCCGCCAGCTCGACGGCGCGCACATCGAGTTCGCCTCAAAGATCCGCAACCCGATCGGCGTGAAGCTCGGCCCGACGACCACGGTCGACGAGGCGCTGAGCTACGTCGACAAGCTCGACCCGGACCGCGAGCCCGGCCGGCTGACCTTCGTCGTCCGCATGGGCGCCGACAAGGTCCGTGACAAGCTCCCCGAGCTGGTCGAGAAGGTCACGGCATCCGGTGCGGCCGTGGCGTGGGTGACCGACCCGATGCACGGCAACACCTACGAGGCCGCCTCCGGCCACAAGACGCGTCGCTTCGACGACGTACTTGACGAGGTCAAGGGCTTCTTCGAGGTGCACAAGGGCCTCGGCACGCACCCGGGCGGCATCCACGTCGAGCTGACCGGCGACGACGTCACGGAGTGCGTGGGCGGCGGCGACGAGATCTTCGTCGACGACCTGCACCAGCGCTACGAGACGGCCTGCGACCCGCGTCTCAACCGCAGCCAGTCCCTGGACCTGGCGTTCCTGGTCGCCGAGATGTACCGCGATCAGTAGGCGGTAGAAGCACCGAACGGCTGTGGGGCGCGGATCGAATGTGATCCGCGCCCCACAGCCGTATCCGGGGCTTTTGTTGTGCGGGGGACGGCGGGTAAGGTTAGGTTCACCTTATCGATTGGTCGTCCCCCCGCCCGTGTCAGGAGGTGTGCCGCGTGTTCGTCTGTTCCTGCTTCGGCGTAACGGATCAGCAGATCAAGGAGCACGCTGCCGCCGGTGTCTGCACACCGCGCCAGATAGCGTCGGTCAGCAAGGCGGGAACGGACTGCGGCTCCTGCGTACGCACGATCCAGGGGCTGCTCGGCCGTGGCGCGTGCCCGCGCCGCGCACTGATCGAGAAGGGCGAGACTGCCCTCGCCGAGACGGCCCTGGCCGAGACCGCCCTCGTCGAGACCGGCCTCGTCGAGACGTCCCTCTCCGAAGCGGCCTGACGACACGCGGGGGAGGCCCCCGAGGCCTGCTCCCGATCAGCTCCTGGTCAGGCCCTGTCAGGCCTGGTCAGCTCTCCGGCTGCTCGATCAGCTGGGCGATGTAGAGCGACTCACCGAGCTTGTTGACCAGCTCCAGCTGGGTGTCGAGATAGTCGATGTGGTGCTCTTCGTCCTTGAGGATGTCCTCGAAGATGTTCGCCGACGTGATGTCGCCCTTGGCGCGCATCACCTCAATGCCGCGCTTGAGGCGGTCGATCGCCTCGACCTCGATCTGCCGGTCCGCCTGGAACATCTCGGTGACGGTCTGGCCGACCCGCACATGGAAGAGCCGCTGGTAATTCGGCAGGCCGTCCAGGAAGAGAATCCGGTCGGTGAGTGTCTCCGCGTGCCTCATCTCGTCGAACGACTCGGCACGGGTGTACTTCGCGAGCTTCGTCCAGCCGAAGTTGTCCTGCATCTTGGCGTGCAGGAAGTACTGGTTGATGGCGGTCAGCTCGGCGGTCAGCTGCTCGTTGAGGAATTCGATGACCTCGGGGTCGCCCTGCATCGCAGAGGCTCCTTCCAGGCGTTGTACTGGGCAGGTTTCGCGCATCCTTGCATCGCGGGTGAGGGGCGTCCAGTAAGTGCAGGCTTATCAGGAGTTGCCCCGAATAGGGTCAGACCTGGTCATGACCACCCTTCGCCGTCTGTCACCATGGAGTCATGGGTCAGCCGGAAAGCCGGGAACATCACGAATCAGCGCAGCCCGAGCTTCCGCCGGGGCAGCGGTTGCAGCGTGGCTGGCCCGTCACCCACTACGGTCCTGTACCCAAATTCAAGCCGGATCGCTGGGAGTTCCGCATATTCGGTGCGACGGCGGACGGCGACAAGCACTGCTGGAACCACGAGCAGTTCTCGGCGCTCCCGTTCTCCACGGTCGAGGCCGATCTGCACTGCGTCACGAAATTCAGCATGCTTGGGGCCGAATGGGGTGGCGTACTCGCTCGTACACTCGTCGAACTCGCGCCCCCCGCGCCGGGCGTCACCCATGTCATGGTCTGGGCCGAGTACGGCTTCAGCGCGAATCTGCGGCTCGCGGACTTCACTTCCGAGCGGACCATCTTCGCCACCCACAAGGGCGGTGAGCTCCTCACCGCCGAGCACGGTTTCCCGCTGCGCCTGGTCGTACCGCATCTGTACGCCTGGAAGGGGCCCAAGTGGGTCCGGGGTGTCGAGTACATGACGGCGGATCGCCGCGGCTTCTGGGAGGAGCGCGGCTACCACAACGTCGGCGACCCCTGGCGTGAGCAGCGGTACTCGTACCAGGAGGAGCCGGGGGACGGCCCCGAGCTGTAGAGCGGCCGGAGCCGTCCGTCCCGCCCCCGCCGCCCCGCGTCTCAGTGGTGGTACTGGTGGACCACCGCGTGGCCCTTGCCGCGGCCGATCATCCACTTGTTGACGGGTGTGGTGATGAGGAAGGCGGCGAAGAGCGCGAAGGCCAGCACGCCCCAGAACATCGCGTCCGCGAGGTGCGCGTCCATCGCGCCCGGCCACAGGGCGAGTACGCCGTTGTCGATCAGCTCCATCACGGTGATGGAGAGGGTGTCGGCGGCGAGGGCGACCCGGAAGGCGGTCCTGAAGCCGACGCCGGCCTTGAGGACGCCGCGCAGGGTGAAGGCGTAACCGAAGAAGAAGGCCAGGACGATCGCCAGGATCATCGTCTGCACATTGCCCCAGCCGAGCGCGGTGCCGATGACCATGCCGAGCACCTCGCCGATGGCACAGCCGGTGAGGCAGTGGAGGGTTGCCTGGGCGGCCATGGACCAGCTGACCTTGCCGGGGCCGGTGTGGCCGGTGTGAGCGCCATGGGCGTCGTGCCCTTCGTGCCCGTCGTGCCCCTCATGTCCGTGGTGCATGTCGTGCGCATGTGCGTCGTGCTGCATGGTGCGCCCCCAGTGCCGGTTAGCGGTTCCTGTCGACAAACAGAACCCTATACCCCCGTAGGGTATTCCGCGCACGGTCCTCAGAATTCACGCAGCTCCTTCAGCCGCGCCACATCGGCCGCATGGCCCTCTTTGCCACCGGGCGTCTCGATCGTCAGCGGTACGCCCTCGGTCGCCGGATGCGAGAACAGCTCCCGGAACGGTTCCTCACCGATGTGGCCGGAGCCGATGTTCTCGTGGCGGTCCTTGTGGGCGCCGACGCCTTCCTTGGAGTCGTTGGCGTGGATCAGCTTGAGCCGGCCCTCGCCGACCGTGTCCACCAGCAGATCCAGCGTCTGCTTCATCCCGCCGGGCCCCGCGAGGTCGTGCCCCGCCGCGTAGATGTGGCACGTGTCGAGGCAGACGCCGAGCTTGGGGTGCGCGTCGAGCGCCTCGAAGTACGGGCCGAAGTCCCAGGTGCGCGAGCACAGCGACGCGCCCTGTCCCGCCGTCGATTCGAGCAGCAGGAACGGGTCGTCGTCGTGCGTCAGCTCGTCGAGGAGCGGCAGCAGGTAGGTGCGTACCTGCGCGAGTGCCTCGGAGCGCGGCCGGCCGCCGGTCGCGGAGCCGGTGTGCACCACCACGCCCAGCGCGCCGATCTCGCGGCCTCGGCGCAGTGAGTGCCGCAGCGACACCACGGACCGCTCGACGGTCGCCTCGGTGTGCGAGCCGAAGTTGATCAGGTACGGGGCATGGACGTACGCCGGTATCCGTTCGGCGGCGCAGGCCGCGCGGAACAGTTCGTCCTGCGCCGGATTTCCGGTGGGTGTCGCCCAGCCGCGCGGGTTGGCGACGAAGACCTGCACGGCCTCGGCGCCCATTTCACGGGCGTACGCGAGACCGTTCGTAGCGAGGCCACCGGCCACGGGCACATGGCCGCCGACGGGGTTTCGGGAGGGGAAAGGTGCGTTGCTCATCGCCGTCAAGGATGCCAGGGCAACAGGAGGCTCCCGCCTCCCGCCTTCTGGCCTCCCACCTTCCCGTCTGCTCGCCTACAGGCCGCCCTTGGTCCTGATGGTGATCGTGCTGCCCTCCGGGGCCTCGTCGCCCTCCTTGACCGACTGGCTCGCGATCTCGTCGCTGAAGGAGAGGAAGGGACGGTCCACCTCGACCTCGAAGCCCGCCGCCTTGAGCGTGCTCTTCGCGGCGTCGACCTTCTCACCGACGACGTCGGGCACGGGGATCATGCGCGGCCCCTTGGAGACGGTGAGCGTGATGGTGTCGCCCTTGGCGAGCCGCGCGCCCTCGGCCGCGGACTGCCTGGCGACGGTCCCGGCCTCCTCCTGAGAGGTGACCCGCCCGGACGCGACCTTCACGGTGAACCCGGCGTCCTCCAGCTCCGACGTGGCGTCCTCCACGCTCTCGCCGGTCACGTCGGGCACCTCCACGGGGGAGCCCTTGCTGACGACCATGGCGACAGCGGAGTCCGGGTGCCGCTCGGTGCCGGCGCGCGGGTCCGTACTCACGACGGAGCCCTGTGGTACGTCCTCGCTGAACGCCCTGGTGACGATGCCGGGCGCCAGACCTGCCTTCTTGAGCTCACCCCTGGCCTCGGCGAGCGGCAGCCCCTCCACGTCGGGGACCTTCACCGTCTCCGGTCCGCGCGAGACGACCAGCGTGACGGAGCCGTTGTCGCGGATGCGGGCGCGGGAGGCCGGGTCGCTGTTCATGACGGTGCCGCGTTCGTACGTCTCGCTGTACTGGCGCCGCACCTCCTTCACGTCGAGACCGGCGGCGGACAACCGCTTGGCGGCCTCCTTCTCCGACTGGCCGAGGAGGGAGGGGACGCGGGTGAACTGCCCGGAGTTGATGTACCAGACACCGGCGCCGGTTCCGAGGACCAGCAGGACGGCGGCGACGATCGCGAGCAGGCCGCGTCTCGGCGCGAAAGCGCGCCTTGGGGGTGTGGGCCGTGGCGGGGGCATCTGGAGGAGGCTGGTGCGGTTGAGGGGCTCAGCGGTGTCGCTGCCGCTGCCGTTCCCATCGCCGTTCCCCTGCCCCCCGATGGCCCTCGGGATGACGCTCGTACGGTCCTCGGCGCCGTTGTGCGTCACCTCCGCGCGGGCCTGCGGAGGTGACGCGTCGAGCTGCTCGTCGCTGAGCGCGGCGCGCGCCTGCCTGGTCTGCGCGAGGAGGGCCACGGCGTCGTACGGACGGATCTCCGGGTTGCGTGCGGTGGCGCCCGCGACCAGCTCGTCCAGCTCGACGGAGAGTCCCGGCACGGCGGCGGACGGGGCGGGCACGTCCTCGTTCAGGTGCTGGTAGAGCACCTGGGCGGCGGTGCCGCCGGTGTGCGGCTTGGCCCCGGTCAGCATCTCGTACAGCACGACACCGCAGGCGTAGACGTCCGCGCGGGTGTCGGCGGTGCCGTGCTCAATCTGTTCGGGCGCGAGATACGAGACGGTGCCGAGGACGGAACCGGTGGTGCTGGTGATGGTGTCGACGGCCCGTACGAGACCGAAGTCGGCGACCTTGACGCGCCCGTCGTCCCCGATCAGGACGTTCTCGGGCTTCATGTCCCGGTGCACGAACCCGGCGCGGTGTGCCGCGCCGAGCGCGGCGAGCACGGGCTCCAGGATGTCCAGGGCGGCACGGGGCTGGAGGGCGCCGCGCTCACGCAGTACGTCGCGCAGGGTGCAGCCGGCGACGTACTCCATCGCGAGGTAGACGTACGAACCGTCCGTCCCCTGGTCGAAGACGCCGACCACATTCGGGTGCGCGAGCCGGGCCACCGACTTGGCCTCCCGGATGAACCGGTCCACGAAGGAGGCGTCATCGGCGAGGGCGGGGTGCATCACCTTGAGGGCGAGCACGCGGTCGAGGCGGGTGTCGACGGCCCGGTAGACCGTGGCCATGCCACCGACGGCGATGCGCGCATCGACGCGGTAGCGGCCGTCGAGCACGTGCCCGACGAGCGGGTCCTGAAGGGTCGTATCCACGGGGGCGAGTCTACGAGCCGGCGCTGACATGTCCTGCGGGGGCGGGTGCCGGGGGCGGCATTGCAGCGGAGCTGTGACGCGGGGCGGCGCGTGTACGGGGGAGCGCACGGGGGGCGCCTGCGGCGGGCTTTCCCCGACCCGCCCCTTCCCGCCGCGACATTGTGCGGCTCCGCCGAGTGAGGGGCGCTGCCCCAGCCCCCGGTCCTCAAACGCCGGATGGGCTGAGTGCGCCAGGGGTGCTGCCGGGGCTCCGCCCCAGACCCCGCCCCTCCGGGCGTCGGGGACGCCGTCGGGCTGAGGATCGCCGCTGCGCCGCATACCCAGCCCGTCCGGCGTTTGAGGACACGCCCGCAGGGCGTCCGGGGTCCGGGGGCCTGCCCCCGGTTCGGGAAGGGGCGGGGTGGGGAAAGGCCCCGCGCAGCGGTCGGCCGCGGGTCAGAACGCCGGGCGTTCCGGGTCCAGCGCCGCGCGCCCCGCCGCAGGCGACGACGCCTCGGCGAAGTGCCGCCGAGGGATCCGCCCCGCCCGGTACGCCAGCCGCCCCGCCTCCACCCCGTGCCGCATCGCCTCAGCCATCAGCACCGGTTCCTGCGCCCGCGTCACCGCCGACGCCAGCATCACCGCCGCGCACCCCAGCTCCATCGCCAGCGTCGCGTCCGACGCCGTGCCCGCACCCGCGTCCAGAACGACCGGCACGCGCGCGTGCTCGACGATCAGCTGGAAGTTGTGCGGGTTACGGATGCCAAGACCGGACCCGATCGGAGACCCCAGCGGCATGATCGCCGCGCACCCCACATCCTCCAGCTTCCGCGCGAGCACCGGATCGTCGTTCGTGTACGGCAGCACAGTGAAGCCGTCGTCCACCAGCGTCTCCGCCGCGTCCAGCAGCTCGATCGGATCGGGCAGCAGCGTCCGCTCGTCCGCGACGACCTCCAGCTTCACCCAGTCCGTACCCAGCGCCTCCCGCGCGAGGCGCGCGGTCAGCACTGCCTCGCCCGCCGTGAAGCACCCCGCGGTGTTCGGCAGCACCCGGATGCCGAGCCTCTCCAGAACGGAGAGCACCGATCCCTGGACGCTCGGATCCAGCCGCCGCATCGCGACCGTCGTCAGTTCGGTCCCGGACGCGACCAGTGAACGTTCCAGCACGTCCAGGCTCGGCGCACCGCCCGTTCCCATGATCAGACGCGACGAGAACGTAGCGTCGCCGATGGTCAGAAGGTCGTCGGCCATGGCTCAGCCTCCCTGGACTGCGGTGAGGACTTCGATGCGGTCGCCGTCGCCGAGCGCGGTGGAATCCCACTGCCCGCGCGGTACGACGGTTTCGTTGAGGGCGGCGGCGACTCCCGAAGGGGCCCGCGTGAGGGTCGCGACGAGTGCGCCCAGCGTCGTACCGGGGACGACCTCGCGGGTCTCGCCGTTCACGGAGATGGTCATACGGGCTGCTCCTGCGGTACGGAGACGGGAGAGGTGGGGGAGGTGTGGGAAGCGGGGGAGATGGAGGAAGCGGGAGAGGTGGGGGAAGCGGGAGGCGACGGAGGGGCCGGCGCGAAACGCAGCGGGCTGAACGGACGCGCCTCTTCCGGCAGCTCCCCACCGGCCAGCACGTCAGCCATCGCATCGCCCGTGACCGGCGTGAGCAGCACCCCGTTGCGGTAGTGCCCAGTGGCCAGATGAAGCCCCGGCAGCGCGGTCAGCCCGAGCAGCGGCGCGTTGTCGGGGGAGCCGGGGCGCAGCCCCGCGCGGGTCTCCGTCAGCGGCAGCTCGGTGATGCCGGGTACCAGCTCGTGCGCGTCGCGCAGCAGCTCGTACACGCCGCCGGCCGTGACCGTCGTGTCCCAGCCGAGCTCCTCGCTGGTCGCGCCGACGACCAGCTCACCGTTCTCGCGCGGCACCAGATACACGTGGCTGCCCCGCACCACCGCACGCACCGTCCGGCTCAGGAACGGCGCGTACGCGGGCGGCACGGCCAGCCGCAGCACCTGGCCCTTCACCGGCCGTACCGGCGGCAGCACCTCTTCCGGTACGCCGCCGAGCCTGCCACTGAGACTCCCGGCCGCCAGCACCACCTGGCCTGCCGCGAGCTCCGTCCCGTCCGCCAGTACGGCCCCGCAGGCCCGTCCCCGTACCACTGAGAGCCGCTCGGCCCAGCCGCGGTGCCAGACCACCCCAGCCCGCTCGCAGGCCGTCAGCAGGGCAGCGGCCAGCCGCCTCGGGTCGACCTGGTGGTCCCCGTCCACGCGCAGGCCCCCGCGCACGCCCGGCGCGAGCATCGGCTCCAGGCGGCGGCATTCGCGCCCCGTGAGCCACTCCGACTCCAGGCCGGAGCGGCGCTGGAGGGCGTGGAGTTCGCGCAGGTGTGCGCGGTCGTCCGTGTCGAGCGCGACGGCGAGTGTGCCGCAGGCGCGGTAGCCGGTGTCCTGCCCGCTCGCCGCTTCCAGCTCGGCGACGAACGCCGGGTACCGCTCGGCGGACGCGAGATTGAGGCCGAGCAGCGTCTGCTCGCCGTAGTGCAGCTCGGTGACGGCGGCGAGCATTCCGGCCGCGACCCGCGCTGCCCCGCCGCCCGGCTCCGGATCGGCGACAGCGACGCGCAGCCCCCGCTGCGCGGCCCGCCAGGCCGTGACCAGGCCGATGATTCCGCCCCCGACAACGAGGACGTCTGATGTACGCGACATGGGCGTCCAGCCCCTCCCTTCGCCGGCATGACCCGGATCAGGTTCGTACGGTCGGAGGCCGCCCAGCCTCCCTCTCAGCCCGGTACGCCCGGACTCCCGCGAGTTGTATGTCCTGCCGGCAGCCCGGTGATCTTTCCCCGGACGCCAGCAGTACGGTGGCCACCCTAACGCCCGGCCCCAACGCGCTGTAAGGGAGCAATCGCTGTGGCCCGCTCGCTCGACGGACTCGTCCTCTCCCCGGTCGCCGACCAGGCACCCGGTCAGGTGGGGACCCGTACCCGGTTCACCTATCACGAGGACGACGGCCGGATCTGGGCCGAGTACGCGGGCGGCGACGTCGTACGCGGCCACCTCGTCGGCACGCGCGAGGGCGACGCGCTCGACTTCCGTTACGTCCAGCTCAAGCACGACGGCACCACCTCGTCGGGCCACTGCACGTCCACCGTCGTCGGCCTCCCCGACGGGCGCGTGCGACTGGAGGAGACGTGGGCGTGGGAGTCCCAGGAAGGCAGTGGGACGAGCGTCGTCGAGGAGCTGCCGGCGGCGTCCCTGTGACGGTGTGTCAGAGATCTCCCCTTCGTGGCCTTGAGAGCGGCGGGACGTGCCGTCCTACAGTGACCGGGTGAGTGACCAGAGGCAGGCAGAGCGGCGCGTCGTCATCGTCGGCGCGGGAATGGCCGGCGTGCAGACCGCCGTGGCCCTGCGCGAGCAGGGCTGGACCGGCTCCGTCACGCTGATCGGCGCCGAGCCGCATCAGCCGTACGACAGGCCGCCCCTGTCCAAGGCGGTGCTGCTCGGCACGGCCGAGGGGTCGGCCTTCGACGTCGATTTCGAGGCGCTCGGCATCGAACTCCACCTGGGGCGCGAAGTAACGGGCGTGCGCCCCGGGGCGCACGAAATCGACACCCCCTCGGGCCCTGTTCCGTACGACGTGCTGGTCGTCGCCACCGGAGCGCTGCCCATCACGCTGCCCGGCAGCGAGGACGTTCAGGGAGTCCATCTCCTGCGCACCCTCGACGACGCGGCCCGGCTGCGGCCGGTGCTCGACCGGAAGCACGACATCGTGGTCGTCGGGGCCGGCTGGATCGGGGCGGAGTTCGCCACGGCCGCCCGCGAGGCGGGGTGCGCGGTGACCGTCGTCGAGGCGGCGGACCGGCCACTCGCGGGCACCATGCCCGCCGAAGTCGCCGCCCCCATGGCCGCCTGGTACGCCGAAAGCGGCGCCGAACTGCTCACCGGCGCGCGCGTCGCGCGGATCGAGCCCGGCACCGTCGTCCTCGCCGACGGACGGCGGCTCGCGGCCGGCGCGGTGGTCGTCGGCATCGGCGCCAGGCCCGCGACGGCCTGGCTCGCCGGCTCCGGCATCGCCCTCGGCCCCGACGGCTCCGTCACCGCCGACTCCCGCCTGCGCACCTCCCAGCCCGACGTGTACGCCGTCGGGGACTGCGCCTCCTTCCCCTCCGCCCGCTACGGCGAACGCCTGCTCGTCCACCACTGGGACAACGCGCTCCAGGGGCCGCGCGCGGTCGCGGCGAACATCATCGGCGAGACACCGCAGGACTACGACCCGGTCCCGTACTTCTGGTCCGAGCAGTTCGGCCGCTTCGTGCAGTACGCGGGCCACCACACCGGCGCGGCCACGACGGTGTGGCGCGGGGACCCGGTCGGCGCCGCCTGGTCGGTGTGCTGGCTGAGCAGCGAGGGGAGGCTCGTCGCGCTGCTCACCGTGGCCAGGCCGCGCGACCTCGCGCAGGGCCGCAGGCTCATCGCGTCGGGTGCCCGGCTGGACCCCGAACGGGCCGCCGATCCGTCCGTACCGCTCAAGTCGGCCACCCTTTAGGCGGTCACCGGGACCCGGACGGCAGGCCCCGACTACCGGCTGTCAGTCCAAGATGGCACGCTTGTCCCGTGACCGAGATTGACGCAAAGATCGATGCTCTCGTCCCCGCCTGGCTCAACCTCCCCGACATCGCGGAAAAGCTCGATGTCGAGGTGACGCGCGTCCGGCAGCTGGTCAAGGAAGGCCAGCTGATCGCCGTACGCCGCGGAGAGAACAGGGTGCTTCAGGTGCCTGCCGCCTTCATCGACGGCGACAAGGTGGTCAAGGGTCTCGCAGGGACCCTGACGCTCCTGAGGGACGACGGCTTCTCCGACGAAGAGATGCTCGAGTGGCTCTTCACTCCCGACCCGACCCTGCCGGGGACCCCCGCGCAGGCGTTGAGTGAGAATCGCGGCACGGAGGTGAAGCGGCGCGCCCAGGCGCTGGCCGTCTGACCTCTGCCGACACAACCGCACGCGGTGTGCGGGCCGTCACCGGCCCGTACACCGCCCACCAACGGGGGGACACCGCCATGCCCACGTCCGCGTCCACGTCCACGCACGCGTCCACGGACGGCGCCGCCGCGCGCGAGCGGCTCGCCGACGCCCGGCTGTACCTGTGCACGGACGCGCGCAAGCGACAGGGCGACCTCCCCGAGTTCCTGGACGCCGTCCTGTCCTCCGGCGTGGACATCGTGCAGCTGCGCGACAAGGGCATGGAGGCCGGCGAGGAGCTGGAGCACCTCCGGGTCTTCGACGACGCCTGCCGCAGGCACGGCAAGCTGCTCGCCGTGAACGACCGCGCCGACGTGGCCCACGCCATCGGTGCGGGCGTGCTGCACCTGGGACAGGGCGACCTGCCCGTCCCGGCCGCACGGGTGATCCTCGGCGCCGGCATCCTCGTCGGCCGCTCCACGCACGGCGAGTCCGAGGTCGACGCCGCCGTGGCCGAGCCCGGCGTGGACTACTTCTGCACGGGGCCCTGCTGGCCCACCCCCACCAAGCCCGGCCGGTACGCCCCGGGCCTCGGCCTCGTCCGGTACGCCGCCGGGCTGCGCCAGGACCGGCCGTGGTTCGCGATCGGCGGCATCGACGCGGGCAATCTCGACGAGGTGCTGGACGCGGGCGCCCGCAGGGTCGTGGTCGTCCGCGCGATCACCGAGGCCGACGACCCGGCCGCCGCCGCGGCGGCGCTGGCGAAGCGGGTCAGGGCGTACGCCGGATAAGCGTCAACGACCGTCCATGGATTGTCCGATGGGTGGACAATAACCCGGCAATATGGACAAATAACCCGCTTCTGTGGGGGTCCTCGCTGAGCCCTGGTTAATCTGCGGTTATGGCCCTTGGCACCGCTTCGACCAGGACGGATCACGCACTCACCGTGCGTGATCTGCTCGCGACCGGCAAAACCTCGTACTCGTTCGAGTTCTTCGCGCCCAGGACCGAAAAGGGTGAGCGGAACCTCTGGAACGCGCTGCGCCGGGTCGAGGCAGTGGCCCCCAGCTTCGTCTCCGTGACGTACGGGGCAGGTGGATCCACCCGGGCCGGCACGGTCGGGGCCACCGAGCAGATCGCCTCCGACTCCACGCTCACCCCCGTCGCGCACCTCACGGCCGTGGACCACTCCGTCGCCGAACTGCGCAACATGATCGGCCAGTACGCGGACGCCGGGATCCGGAACATCCTCGCAGTGCGCGGAGACCCGCCCGGCGACCCGATGGGCGAGTGGGTGGAGCACCCGGAGGGTGTGCGGTACGCCGCAGACCTGGTCCGGCTCATCAAGGAGTCCGGCGATTTCTGCGTGGGCGTCGCGGCCTTCCCCGAGATGCACCCGCGCTCGACCGACTGGGACACCGACATCGGGCACTTCGTGGACAAGTGCCGCGCCGGGGCCGACTACGCGATCACCCAGATGTTCTTCGAGCCGGAGAACTACCTGCGGCTGCGCGACCGGGTCGCGGCCGCCGGCTGTGAGACGCCGATCATTCCCGAAGTGATGCCGGTGACGGGTGTCAAGCAGCTCGCCAGGCTGCCCCAGCTCAGCAACGCGCACTTCCCGCCCGCCGTTAAAGAGCGGATCCTCGCCGTCAAGGACGATCCGGCGGCTGTACGCTCCATTGGCATCGAGTTCGCCACGGAGTTCTGCGCGAGGCTGCTCTCCGAGGGAGTACCCGGATTGCACTTCATTACGCTCAACAACTCCACGGCGACGCTTGAGATCTACGAGAATCTCGGACTGCACGAGCAGTCCTGACCGGCCGTACCCGCCACCCTTCGCGGCGGCGGCCGTAGGAGAGGGGCGGGCATGGGCTGGGCGGTCCTCTACATCGCGTTCGGAGTTGTCGCACTGTGGCTGCTCGGTGAAGTGCTGTTGCAGTACAAGGCGCGGCTGAGGTGGCGGCTGCTGGCCTTCGCCGGCTTCATGGGTGTGGTCCTCGGTGTGCTCATGCCGTCCGTGATCGTGATCGCGGGCGGCGCTGTCGCCTTCGCGGTCGGCCAGACGTACGTCACGCTGTCGTTCCGCCGCGGCTTCTCGACCGGCTGGGCGATCGGCGGCAAGCCGGGCGAGAGCCGCCGCCGCAAGCGCGGTGCGCGGCCCGTCGGGCAGGAGCCCACGCTGGAGGTGTCGGACCTCGAGTACGAGCCGGTGGCCCCACCGGAGCCGGTGTTCGCGGCGACGCAGCCGCTGCCGGACGAGACCGGGCAGTACGGCGTGTACGACGTGGCGGCGTACGCGGCCGGTCAGCAGCAGCCCCAGAGTGACGCGTTCGGCGCCGGCTACGACACGTACGACACCTATTCCGGCTACGACCAGCAGCCGAACCAGGAGACGTACACCGGCCAGTACGACTACTCGCCCGGCCAGCAGCAGTACGCCGCCTACTCGGACCCGTACATCGGCACCCAGCAGTACGGCACCCAGCAATACGGCACGCAGGAGTACGGGACGCAGGAGTACGGCGGCCAGCCGTACGGCACGCAGGAGTACGGCGGTCAGGACTACGGAGCCCAGCAGTACGGCAACGAGACACCGCCCGGCGGTGTGTGGGTGCCGCAGCAGCGCGACGGCGAGCAGCAGCCCTTCGGAACCGAGCAGCAGCCCCAGGAGCCGTACCAGAACGGCTACGACACCACCGGCTACAACGAGCAGTACCGCTACTGAACCTGACCTGACGGTCCCGTAGCCCTCCAGTCCCAGCCCTGCCCTGGCCCTGCAGCGCCCCCTACTGCGAGCCCCGGAAGCCCTCTCCCTCGACTACGAGCCCCGCGACGAGAGCGCCCGACATCCCGGCGTGCGCCAGGCCGCCGCCCGGATGCGCCCAGCCTCCGGCCAGCAGGAGGCCGGGCAGCCGCGTGCTGTTGCCCGGGTGCAGCAGACGGCCTCCGGCCCCCGCCAGCGAGGGAGCCGGCACGGAACCCCCCGGTGCGCCGGTCGCCTCCGCCGTGTCGGCCGGGGTGCGGACCTCGCGCCACAGCAGGCGCTCCCGCAGGTCCGGCACGGCCGCGAGGGCGGCCCCGACCACCTTGTCGGCGTACCGCGCGACCAGCGCTTCGTCCGTCCAGTCGACGGGCCCCTGCGGGGCGACGGCCGTCGTGAGCGTGACGGCCTCGTGCGCGTCGTCCGGGCGGGTCAGCGGGTCGTCGGGCCGCAGCACCGTGACGGTGGGGCGCTCGGCGTGCTCGCCGGCGAAAGCCGCCGACGCCTCCGCGCCGGCGTCGGGGGAGTGGACCACCGTCCGGTGCGCGGTGCCGTCCTGGCGGCCGCCGCGCAGCGCGAGGAACACGGTGAGCCGGCTCGGGGGCACAGGTCCCGGAACGACGTCGCCCGAGGCCCACACCTCGCGCCCGGGTGTCATGCCGCCGAGCAGCCGGGGGTCGCCCCCGAAGACCACCGAGTCCGCTTCGGCGACCGTGCCGTCGGCCAGTTCCACGCCCGCCGCGCGGCCGTCCTTCTCCGTGACCGCGACGACCTCGGCGCCGAAGGCGAACTCGACCTTCCGGGCCAGGCACCGTTCGTACAGTGCCCGCGCCAGCTCCCGCATCCCGCCGCGCACGTACCAACTGCCGAAAGTCTGCTCCATGTACGGCAGGACGGCGGCGGCCGCGGGTGCGGTGCGCGGATCGAGTCCGTACGCCAGGGCGTAACTGTCCAGCAGGGCGGCCAGCCGGGGGTCCGCCAGCTCCCACGCGCCGATCTCCGCGACCGTGGCCGCCCGGCGGTCGCGGCGCAGCATCCTGCGCCGGGGCACCGAGGGGTACGGGTCACGGCCGAGCACCCGCCAGTCCGGGAGCAGCGGTTCTTCGAGCAGCGGCCGTCTGGTCCGGTCCCACGCGTCGCGGGCCCGGTTCAGGAATTCGCCCCAGCGCTCACCGGCCCCGGCGCCGAGTGCCGCGTCCAGCGCGGAAACGACTCCGGCGCGCGACGCGTTGGGCAGGGAGATATCCGTACCGTCGTCGAAGAGATGGCGGCTCGCCGGGTCCACCGGGGTGAGCCCGACGCACTGCTCAAAGGATTCCTTGCCGGTCTTGGCGAACAGGTCCCGGTACACGGCGGGCAGGTGCAGCAGGCCCGGCCCCGTGTCGAAGACGAAGCCGTCCCGCTCGAACCTGCCCAGCGCGCCGCCGTACGTCGCCGCGCGCTCGTACACCGCCACGCGGTGGCCCGCGACGGCCAGCCGGGCGGCGGACGCCATCGCGCCCATCCCGGAGCCGATCACCACAATCCGTGCCATGCCAGGGACTTTAGCGGCCGCCACTGACAGCCCGGCCGCGGCAGGGGAGTACGGGCGCGGACGCGCTCGTCACCAGTCCCGTCCGGTGCGGCTGGGGGCGCGCACACAGGCGTGAGTATCCGTACCTAGTACCGGAGATGAGTAGCTGCGCGGATGGGCTCTCACCTGCGCAGACGGCAGAGTGGGGACCACGGAAGGGGCGCGGCGCCCGCACCGCCGACACGGGGCGGCGGAGCGGCGCGGCTCCCCTGCCGCAGCGGGGGTGTTACGGGGGTCGGGGGACCCGCGGGGGCCCACGGGGGGAGCACAGAAAGACGCCGGTCCGGCGGGGCTCGGGGGGATCGAGCCTCGCCGGACCGGCGTTTTCGCTGTGCGCGCGTTTCCCTAGCGGCGGCCGCTCACCCGGCCGTGCAGCAGCAGAGACAGCGCGGAGTGCACGTCGTCGATCGTCCGCTCCCGCTGGAACGCCTGCCAGTCGAGCGCCGCCACCAGCACCATGCCGACCAGGGCCGCCGCCGTCAGCGGAATGTCGATCTCCTTGCTGAGCTCGCCGTTCTCGACGCCCTCGCGCAGCACCGTCTCGACGACGGCGACAGCCTCCTGCCGTACCACCAGGAGCGTCGACTGCCAGGCCCTGTTGGTGCGCCACAGTTCCGCGACGTAGAGCTGGGTGAAGGCCGGATAGCGGTCGATGAAACCGAGGCCGGCCCTGATCATCGCGTCGAGGGCCTCCACCTTGGTGCCTTCGCGCTCAGCCGTCTCGTCGGCCGCGGCCTGAAGGGACGCGGTGAGCAGTCCGACTCCGTGCCGCAGCAGCTCTTCGAAGAGCTCGGTCTTGCTCTTGAAGTTGTAGTAGACCGTGCCCTTCGCGACCCCGGCGCGCTCGGCGATCTCGTCCACCGTCGTCGAGGAGAAACCCTGCTCCGCGATGAGAGTGACGGCCGCCTCGTAGAGCTTCTGCCGGGTGACCTGGCGGCGCGTGCTGCTGCTGTCCATGGACATGATTCTCACAGGCTGAGCTCCGGGTGCAGACGGTCGAGCGTCCAGACCTGCTTGCGCCGGGCGGAGACGGCCGTCAGCGCCAGCGCCCCCACGGTGAAGGCCAGGAGTACCGCGCTGCCCGTCCACACCGGCTCCAGGCCGCCGCCGGTGATGAGCCGGCGCAGGCCCTCCACGACGTAACTCATCGGCAGGAAGGGGTGGATGGCGTTGAAGAAGCCCGGACTGGTCTGGACGGGGTACGTGCCGCCCGCCGAGGTCAGCTGGAGCATCAGCAGGGCGAGGACCAGGATGCGGCCCGCGGCGCCGAAGCGTGCGTTCAGCCACTGCACGATCGCCGAGAAGCAGGCCGTCACCAGCACCAGGAAACCGACCGTTCCCGCGGCGCGTTCCATCCGCAGGCCGAGGCCCCAGTGCAGTACGGACATGAGCGCGGCCACTTGCAGCACCCCGAGCGCCGCCACCGGCAGCCAGCCGGCGAGGGCGATCCGCCAGGCCGAGGCCCCGGCCGCGAGGGCGCGGCGGTTGAGCGGCTGGATGAGCATGTACGCCACCATCGCGCCGACCCACAGGGACAGCGGGATGAAGTACGGGGCGAAACCGGTGCCGTAGTTGGGCGCCTTGTGCATCGACTGGGAGGCGAGCTGGACCGGGTCGGCCATCACCTGGGTGCGCTCGTCGCGGTTCTCCTTGTCGTAGTCCGGGATCCGGCCGACGCCCTTGTGCAGGCCGCTGGCGAGTTCGCCGGAGCCGTCGGCGAGCTTGATCAGGCCGCCGTTCAGCTCTCCGGCGCCCGACTGCAGCCTGCCCAGGCCGTTGTCGAGGTCGGTGGCGCCGGTGTTGAGCCTGCCGATGCCGCTGTCGAGGCTGACGGCACCGGCCTTCGCGGAGCCCAGGCCGGTACTGATCCTGGCGGCTCCCCGCGCGACGTTCCCGGCGCCGCTGTTGAGCGCGTTGACCTGGCTGACGGCGGCGTCGAGGTCTTCGTCCAGGTGGGGAGCGCGCGCCGACAGCTTGCGCGCCTCCTCCTGGAGCTTGGCCAGGTCCCTGTCGAGCCGGTTAAGGTCACCGCGCTGGTCCTTGACGAGATTGTTGACGTCCGCGGCGATGAGAGCGGCGTCCGCAGCGGCCTTGTCGGCCTTCTTCAGCTGCGGGCAGGCGGGGTCGTCGAGCGGCTGGTTCACACAGCGCGCCTGGTAGACGCTGTGCAGCTCGTCGGCGGCGACGCGCGAACCCTCGGCGGCGACGGGCGCGGCCTTCACGAGCGTGCCGAGGTCGTCACGGACGATCCGGGTGCTGTCGGCGACGAGCTTCGCCGTGTCCCCGATCGTCTTGCCGTTGTCCTTGAGGTACGGGCTGACCGATCCGGCGAGGCCGTTGACCTTGTCGGCGAGCCGCTGTGTGCCGTCCGCGACCTTCTGCGCGCCGGTCTTCAGCTCACCCGACTTCGTGTGCAGCGTCTTCAGGCCGCCGGACAGTTCGCCGCTGCCCTTCTTCGCTTTCCTCAGCCCGTCGGCGAGTTCCTTCGAGCCGGTCTTGGCCTTGTTGAGGCCCCCCTTGAGGTCGCTGGAGCCCTTCTTCGCCTTTCCGATCCCGCCGTTGATGTCGTCGGCGCCCTTGGCCGCCTTCTGCGTGGAGTCATGGATGTCGGAGAAGGAGATGAAGATCTTGTCGAGGAACGAACGGGAGGCGTCCTTCGAAGCTGCCGTCCGCACCTCGGAGAAGACCGTTCGTGAGATCTGTCCGACGATGTAGTTGTTGGCGTCGTTCGTACGCACCTGGAGGGCGCTGGTCTCGGGAGCGTCTCCCGAGCTGGACGCGATCCGCTCGCTGAAGTCCTCCGGCATGGTCAGGGACAGGTAGTACGCGCCGTCCTCGACACCCCTGCGGGCCTCGTCGGCACTCACCTCGTGCCACTCGAAGACCTTGCTGTCGAGCAGCTTCCCGGTGATCTCGTCACCGGCGGCGATCTTCTTGCCGCCGGCGGTGGCGCCCTTGTCGTCGTTGACGAGTGCGACGGGTATCCGGTCGAGCCTGCTGTACGGGTCCCAGAAGGAGCACAGGTACAGCGCCCCGTACAGCAGCGGGAGCAGCAGCAGCGCCACGAGCGCGGCGCGCGGCAGCCTCCCCCTGCCGAACCGCTTCAGCTCAAGCGCGGCCAGCTTCGGCGATCGCATCGTCCGCCCCCTCTTCGGTGATCTCGGTGTCGGTGTCGCTGCCGGTCTCGGTGCCGGTGGTTCCGTCGGCTCCGGTAGTGATCCGCAGCGCGTCGTCCGGCGCTTCGCTGCACACCGCGACGACGGTTGTCCCCGCTCGCGCGACGCGGCGCAGCAGTTCCCAGGCGAGTACGCGTTCGGCGTCGGAGAGCTTGAGGTCCAGGTCGTCCACGGCGAGCAGCCGGGGGTTGCCCATGAGAGCCAGTCCGACGGACAGGCGAAGCGCCTCAAGCCGTTCCAGATCCCGTACGGACGTACGCGCCCCCTTGGGCAGCGTGTCCAGGTCCAGGCCGACGGCGTCGAGCGCGGTGTCGATCCTGGCCCGTGCTTCGGCCGCGCGCTCGGCACGGGGCCGAAGCAGCGCGCGCAGCGAGCCGTCGAAGCGGCGCTGCAGGAGCGCGCGCTCCCGCAGGTGCTCGGCGACCGTGAAGGCCGGGTCGAGCTCATTGACGCCGGTGACGGGTCCGAGTGCGCTCATGGCGCGTACGGCGGACATCTTCTTCGGCAGGCGCAGGCCGCCGACCTCCGCGTGGCCCTCGGTGGCGCGCATGCGGCCGGTGAGGGCGAGCAGGAGACAGGTCCGCCCGGAGCCGGACGGACCCTCGACCGCGATGAGCGTGCCGGGCTCCGCCGCGACGCTCACGCCGCGAAACGCCCACCCGCGCGGGCCCTTCAGTCCGAAACCTTCCGCGGTAACAGCGGCCCCGTGCGTACTGCTCGGGCTGTCCACGAGCCCTCCCCTTTTTAAACTGACCAGTCAGTGCAAAAGCTATCCCGAACCTGCGATCGAAGCAAAAGTCCAGGTCAGGGCGATTGTCAGTGGTGTCCTTCACGATGGACACATACGGCTACGGAGCCGTCACGCGACGAAGGAGGTTCGTCATGGCTCGTACGTCCTCAGACGTCCACCCGGTGCTGCGCAGGGCGGGTGCGCCGCCCGCAGCCCTCGACCTGCTCGCCCAGGCCCGCAGCGGCCTTGATGAGGCCGCGGACCTCGAAGTGCCGAACGAGCGGTACGCCACGGCCCACCTCGCCGCCCTGCGGACCGCCGCCGCCGTCCTCGCGGCCCGGGGCCGGCCGGAGACCACCGCGTCCCGCCGCCGGCGGATCCGCAGCGCCTGGGAGGTCCTCCCGGAGATCGCGCCGGAACTGACCGAGTGGAGCGCCCTGTTCGCCTCAGGCGCCCGCCGCCGGGCGCTCGCCGAGGCAGGCATACAGGGAGCGGCGAGCATCCGGGACGCCGACGACCTGCTGCGCGACGCCGCGATGTTCCTGCGCCTGGTCGAGCGGCTGCTCGTACTCGATCCGGTGCTGCCCCAGCCCCGGAACGCGCGTACGGACCGCACGGACGCGGGATGACAGGACCGGTTCGCGGAGGCAATAGGGTGGGAAGGGCGTTCATCGCCCGCACCGTTCACCGCCCCGCCGTCCGCGGCGGCACCGCGCCGAGGAGTCAACTGCCGTGTCGGACCCGATGCGCCCCCGCGCCTCCCTCCGTACCGCCGTGGTCTGGGAGGTCCTGAAGGACGCTCTAGACCGCAAGGTCAAGGCGGCAGGGAGCGACGCCCTGGACGTTCTCGACACCGGCGGTGGCACGGGCAACTTCGCGGTGCCCGTCGCCCGTCTCGGCCACCGCGTCACCGTCGTCGACCCCAGCCCCAACGCGCTGTTCGCGCTGGAGCGCCGGGCCGCCGAGGCAGGCGTCGCCGACCGTGTGCGCGGCGTGCAGGGCGACATCCACGGCCTCTTCGACGTGGTCGAGCGCGGCGGCTACGACGCGGTGCTGTGCCACGGCGTCCTCGAGTACGTCGACGACCCGGCCGAGGGGGTGCGCAACGCCGTTGACGCCCTGCGCCCCTCCGGCACCCTCAGCCTGCTCGCCGCGGGCCTCGGCGGCGCGGTCCTGGCCAGGGCCCTGGCCGGGCACTTCACCGAGGCCCGGCAGGCCCTCACCGACCCGGCGGGCCGCTGGGGCGAGGGTGACCCGGTGCCGCGGCGCTTCACCGCCGATCAGCTCACCGAGCTCGTCGGCAAGGCCGGCGTCGAGGTCGGTGCCGTGCACGGCGTACGGGTCTTCGCCGACCTCGTACCCGGCGCCCTGGTGGACACCGAGCCGGGCGCCCTGGACGCCCTGCTCAGGCTGGAGGCCGCGGCGGCCGAGCTGCCCGCCTTCCACTCCGTCGCGACCCAGCTGCACGTCCTGGGCGAGAAGCAGGAGCCCGGCGAGCGCTGAGGAACCCCGTCCCACGGGGCGCGAAATGCGGCTGATCAGCAACGCAGTGGCACATGGAGTCCGCCACAGGCCCCCCGATCGGCCGCCTTGCCCCGTATGATCGGAGCACACCGTGCGCATGGCGGATCGGCCAATGGGGAATGCACACCTCAGGCAACCGAGACGGCATGGCGGCCCGGATTGTGAATTGGCGTAGAGGGCGGGTTTCACGGGGGCGATTCCCTGCCTATTCTGAAAGGGCCGCAAACGGTCGCCCCCCGCGACCGACGAGTAGGAGGACTCCCGTGCCGCTCTCGGAGCACGAGCAGCGAATGCTCGAGCAGATGGAGCGAGCGCTGTACGCCGAAGATCCCAAGTTCGCGACAGCGCTTGAGGGAAGCGGGCTGCGTACGTACACCCGGCGACGGGTTTACCAGGCAGTCGCAGGCTTTCTGGTGGGTATCGCGCTCCTCATGGCCGGAATGGTCGCACAGCAGATCTGGGTCAGCGTGGTGGGCTTCCTTGTGATGCTCGGCTGCGCGGTGCTCGCGGTCACCGGCTGGCGCAAGGCCCCGAAGCCGGGTGAGCAACCAGCTCCCGGTACCGGTACCGGCGGTGCGGCTGCTCGCAGCCGGCCCCGGCAGCGACGGTCGGTCATGGACCGTATCGAGCAGCGGTGGCAGCGCCGCCGCGACGAGGGCCAAGGACGCTGACACCGGCCGCGTTCGCTGACCGGACACCGGCCTGACCGGACACTGGCCTGACCGGACACTGGCCGATCGCATCCAACACTTGCTTACGAGTGAGGGGTGACCGCTTCCACGCGGTCACCCCTCACTTCGTTTCGTCCGTCAGCCACGCTGCCGGGACGGGCGGCGTCGCAGGGAGCCCGCCCACCGCTCCACATTCCAGCGGCTCGCACCCCACCGGTTCGTCACGGCGGCCCAGCGCGCCGACAGGGCCCAGACCACCCGGACAGCCGAGCGCGGTGCTACGACCGCCCGCAGACGCGCGCCCCGCCCCGCCGCGGACCGCAGTCCCGCCCGTACCAGCCGCGCCTCGTCGGCCAGGCTGCCCGAGACGGCCGGCCGCGGGGCGTAGAGCACCTGCTCCACGGCGCCCGCCGCCCGGTGCACCGCCTCGGCCGGCGCCCCTTCGAGTCCGCCGAGGCGCACGACCCGCGCGGCGGCCTTGCGCGGCGTCTGCGACTCGTCCGGCGCGATGCCGTAGTCCCACGCCGAGTCGGTGATCTCACGCCAGCCGGCGAGCGTACGGGCAGCCAGGTCCGCAGGCGTACGGCCCCCCGGCTCCGGCCGGCCGGTGAACGTGAGGGCCGCCCCGTCGCCCGGCGCGCGACCCCCGGAACCCTGCTGGGCGGCGAGCGCGAGGGCGGCCTGCCCCGTGGGCCCGAAGCCTCCGGAGCCCAGCCGCCGCGCACGGACCCGGATCCGCCAGAGCAGCGGCAGGAGAAGCAGCAGCACCACGAGCATCACGCCCAGCGTCACCCACAGCACCGTACCGAGCGGGAACCCCGTGTCGGTCGGCCCGGCCCCGCCCTGTTGCGCGGCGGCGCCGCACTCACCCTGCCTCCGCATCTGCGGCGGGCAGCTGTCCGTGGCACTGGGCGCCGCCGACGGTGCGTCCGACGTGCTCGGCCGCGCCTGCGCGGGGTCGGACGCGCTGTCGGACGGTGTCTCGTCGCGGGTGTAGTCCGGCACCGAGCCACGGGTCGGCGTGGGCTCGAACCGCGTCCACCCCACGCCCTCGAAATACAGCTCGGGCCAGGCGTGCGCGTCGCGCAGACCGACCGACATGGTGCCGTCGGGCTGCGCGGCGCCGGGCGTGAAGCCCACCGCCACCCGCGCCGGGATCCCGAGCGTCCTCGCCATCGCGGCCATCGAGAACGAGAAGTGGACGCAGAAGCCCTCCTTGTCCCTGAGGAAGCGGGTGATCGCCGCCGTACCGCTGCCCGACTGCACCTGCGTGTCGTACGTGAACCCGCCGTCCGAGGCGAACCAGTCCTGGAGCGCGACCGCCCGTTCGTAGTCGTTCGAGGCGTCCTTGGTGATCCGGCGCGCGGTCGACCCGACCACCTCGGGCAGCGAACCGGGAACCTTGGTGTACTCGCGCAGCAGACGGGCCGGTGGCGTGGTGGCCGCGGCCAGTTGCTCGGCGGTCGGCTGCACTATCAGGCTGCCGGCCGTGTAGCGCACACCCTGGGTGGTCTGGCCCCGGTCGCCGACAAGGGTGCGGCCGGCCGGTTCGTAACGCCAGCGGCCGCCGATGTCCACCTGCGTCGCCGGGTAGGGGAGCGGCAGATAGCTCTGCGCGTACCAGCCGGCGGCCGAGACGCTGGAGTTGATCTCGGTCGTACGGACACCCGGGCCGAGCCCCTGCGGGCGCGGCAGCCGGTTCGGTACGTCCTCGATCCGGCGCTCGGACGACTTCCAGGCGGCGCCGTCGAACTGGTCCAGCGCGACGATCCGCAGATAGAGATCCTCCGTGCTGTCCGTGTTCGTGCGGTACCGCAGCACCTCGCGGTCCTCGGGCTGGTTGAGGCTGTTCTGGAGCGACACCAGCGGATTGACCGCGGAAATGGTGCCTCCGCCCGAGCCGCCGCCGCCCCCGGTGCGGGTGCCGCTCAGCAGTCCGCCGTCCAGGGCGGGCAGCGAGGCGGGGACGACGAGGGCGATGCCCAGCGCGAGTACGCCGATGCGCCGGCCCGTACGGACGGGGGCCAGCGCCGAGCCGCCCGCCGTCTCGAACCCGGCGGCCGCCGTACGCCCACCGGCGCGTGGCGCTCCGCCGAAGACGCGGCCCCACTGGGAGATCCGGTCCCGGCCCTCGGCCAGCAGAAGCAGCAGGTAGCCGGAGGCCGCCAGCAGGAACCACAGCCAGCTCGCGCCGCCGGGCGAAAGGCCCGCCGCCACCGAGTAGAGCGCGAGCAGCGGCAGCCCGGCCGGGGCCGCGCTGCGGAACGTCACCGCGATCGCGTCCACGGCCAGGCCGATCAGCAGCACACCGCCGACCAGCATCAGCCTGATGCCCTCGGTCGCCGGCGCCGGGATGGCGTACCGCCCGACCTCCTCGGCTCCCGTCGTCAGCAACCGCGCGAACTCCCCGAACGCCTCGGGCCCCGGCAGCACCCCGCCGAGCGCCGACTCCCTGGCGAACACCATGGTCAGCATCACCAGCGCCACCAGGGCCTGGACCGCCACGGTCAGCGTCCGGGCCAGCGGCACCCGCCGGGCGAGCGCTCCCACCCCCGCCTGGACCGTCACCAGCAGTGCGGCCGTCAGGAACCAGGACGTCTTGCTGACCAGTGGCAGCAGGGCACCCGCCGCCATCAGCGTGGCCGCCGTGGCGCACAGCGCCAGCCGTCCGCGACCGCTCATGACCAACCCCCAGTCGTGCCTGCCGCGCCACCCGCGGGCGAGGCCCCCGAGCCGGTGCGCTGCCGTTCGGCCATCCGCCACAGGTCGGCGAGCGGCATGCCCGGCGGCACGGTCAGCACCGTCCATCCCGCCTCGCGCAGCGGCCTGACCCGTTCCTCGGCCGCGGCCGGCACACGCGCCATGAGGCCCGCCGCGTCCACGGCCCTTCCCTGCCCGGGCGCCTTCCCCAGCGTCCAGGTCTCGCTGTCCAGTACGAAGGCGACGGCGGCCCCGCCGCGTTGCCGCATACGCGCCGCCACGGCCGCCTGATCCTCGTCGAGGTCGCCGAAGAAGGCGACGAGGAGCCCTTCGTTGCCGCCGCGCAGCACGTCGTACGACGCGGAGAGCCCCGCGCCGTCCGAGTGCCCGACGACGGCGAGCGTGTCCATCATCAGTCCGGCGGAGTCGGCCGTCTCCCGGGTGGCCCCGGCGAAGCCGCCCGAGCCCTCACCGGGCACCGAGTTCCCGGTGTCCGTCAACAGCCGTACCGAGAAGCCCCGTTCGAGCATGTGCACCAGCGCGGAGGCCGCTCCCGACACCGCCCACTCGAAGGGCGAGTCGGGACCCGCCCCCTGGTACGCGACCCGCCGGGTGTCGAGCAGCACCGTGCACCTGGCGCGCTGCGGCTGCTCCTCGCGGCGCACCATCAGCTCGCCGTAGCGCGCGGTGGAGCGCCAGTGCACGCGGCGCAGGTCGTCGCCGTGCCGGTAGCCGCGCGGGATCACGTCGTCCTCGCCGGCCAGCGCGAGCGAGCGGTTGCGCCCGTCGCCGTACCCCGACGCCTCGCCGGTCATCCGCACGGCGGGCAGTGCCTCGACGCGCGGGATCACGGTCAGCGTGTCGTACGCGCTGAAGGAGCGGGTCAGCTCGCACATGCCGAAGGGGTCCGTCAGCCGCAGCTGGAGCGGGCCGAGCGGGTAGCGCCCGCGCAGATCCGAGCGGACCCGGTACGACACCTCGCGCCGGCCGCCCGCCTCCACCCGGTCCAGGACGAACCGGGGCCGCGGCCCCAGGACGTACGGCACCCGGTCCTGGAGCATCAGCAGGCCGGTGGGCAGCCGCGAGACGTTGTCCATCCGCAGGTGTACGCGCGCTTCCGAGCCCGTCGGCACGCGCGACGGCGTCATCCGCCTGCTGCCGGCGACCCGGTAGCGCGTCCGGTACAGCACGGCCACGCAGACCAGCGGCAGCACGGCGAGCAGCAGCCCGACCCGCAGCAGGTCGCCCTGCCCCAGGACGTACGCGCAGACCGCGGCGGCCACGCCCGCCGCCAGGAACGACCGGCCGCGGGTGGTCAGCCCCGACAGCGCGGCCCGCAGACCGCCTTTGTCGTCGTCACTGTCCCCGCCACCATCACCCGCGGCGCCCGCGGCGGGCCCCCCGGCCGCCATCACAGTCGCCGTACGCCGGGCTGCTGAGCGCCGTACACCGGGGCAGCGGCGGGCGGAGCCGTCCTGCGCTCCGCCGTCGGTACGGGGGTGCGCTGGAGGATGTCCAGTACGACCTGCTCGGAGGTACGCCGGTTCAGCTGGGCCTGGGCCGTCGGCAGCAGCCGGTGCGCGAGCACCGCCACGGCGAGCGCCTGTACGTCGTCGGGCAGTGCGTAGTCGCGTCCGCTCAGCGCGGCGGACGCCTTGGCAGCGCGCAGCAGATGCAGCGTGGCACGCGGCGAGGCGCCGAGCCGCAGGTCGGGGTGGCCGCGGGTGGCGGAGACCAGTTCCACGGCGTACCGCCGTACCGCGTCGGCCACATGCACGGTGCGGACCGCGTCGATCAGTTTCAGGATCTCGTGGGCGTGCGCCACCGGCTGGAGGTCGTCGAGCGGCGACGCCGCGCCGTGCACGTCCAGCATCTGGAGCTCGGCCTCGGCGCTCGGGTAGCCGATGGAGACCCGCGCCATGAAGCGGTCGCGCTGTGCCTCGGGCAGCGGGTACGTGCCCTCCATCTCCACCGGGTTCTGCGTGGCGACCACCATGAAGGGCGACGGCAGCTCGTACGTCTGCCCGTCGATCGTGACCTGACGCTCCTCCATCGACTCCAGGAGCGCGGACTGGGTCTTCGGCGAGGCGCGGTTGATCTCGTCACCGATCACGATCTGGGCGAAGATCGCTCCCGGCTTGAATTCGAAGTCGCGTCTCTGCTGGTCGTAGATGCTCACGCCGGTGATGTCCGAAGGCAGCAGGTCGGGCGTGAACTGAATACGCCGGACCGAGCAGTCGATGGATCTGGCGAGCGCCTTGGCGAGCATCGTCTTGCCGACGCCCGGCACGTCTTCGATCAGCAGGTGTCCCTCGGCGAGGAGCACGGTCAGCGAAAGCCGTACGACCTCCGGCTTGCCCTCGATCACACCCTCCACCGACCTGCGGACACGCTCCGCTGTGGTGGTCAGATCTGTGAGGCTCGCTCGATCGTCATAGGTCGTCACCCCGGCCCTCCTAGCCCGTTCAACGGGCCGACGCCACGACGACGCAGCGGCCCACCCCGAAACACGGACATCACGCGCGGACGGTCCGGCGCGATGTCACACCCGCATTGTTGTTGCCGTTACCGCTTCGTGTCACTTGCCTGTGGATAACGGGGAGGGTTATGTCGGGGGTTGCCGCGTTTTCATCCGCTCGGTCACCGCTATTCGGTACTACTTCGCGGGGTCGATCTCCCGCAGCAGGCCGGTGGCCACATCGAAGACAAAGCCGCGCACATCGTCGGTGTGCAGCATGAACGGCGAGGTCCGCACGCGCTGCATCGACTGGCGAACGTCCTGGTCGACGTCCCGGAAGGCCTCCACGGCCCAGGCGGGACGCTGCCCGACCTCTTCCTCCAGTTCGTGCCTGAAGTCCTCGGTGAGGCTCTCCATACCGCAACCCGTGTGGTGGATGAGTATGACGCTGCGGGTACCGAGTGCGCGCTGGCTGATGGTCAGCGAGCGGATCACGTCGTCGGTGACCACGCCGCCGGCGTTGCGGATGGTGTGGCAGTCGCCGAGTTCCAGGCCGAGCGCGGCGTGCGGGTCCAGGCGCGCGTCCATACAGGCGACCACGGCGACCTTCAGCGCGGGCCGAGCGTCCATCCCCGCGTTCTGGAAGCGTGCGGCGTACTCCTGGTTCGCCTCCACGAGGCGGTCGGTGACCGAGTCTCCGGTGCGCGCCGCGACGGGCTTGGCTTCGGTGGACTCGGCGGGAAGGTGCGCGAAAGTCGACATGCGTCAGACGTTAATGGCCACGGGCGGTTCGAGCCCGCCGTGAGATGGGACAAAGAGCGTCAACAAGGGTTGTTGTGAGGTAAACCACAGGGATTCGCAGCATCCTCCGTACGGGTGAAAACGAGGTCGCGCGGCGCGCTGGCCCGTTGATTGACCGGAAGGACGAGTCGACTAAAGTGACGCGAAGTGGGTGGCGTGACGCGTCCCTTACTGCTTTACGGACACATCACGCACATTCCGAATCACTCCCGCGTGCGCGGCGTACGTACGGCCCGGCCTCCACCTGCTCGCCGGTCGGCCGACGCCACTTCCCCGGCGCCGGCAGGCCGTCCCCTTTCGAGCGGGTGGGGACCAGGCCGTACGTACACGACCGCGCCGGTACCTGAGAGGGCGCATGAGCCAGACCCGACACGTCCCGGTGATGCTCCAGCGATGCCTGGACCTGTTGGCCCCGGCCCTCCAGAAGCCGGGTTCCGTGGTCGTCGACTGCACCCTCGGTCTCGGCGGACACAGCGAGGCCCTGCTCACCGCCTTCCCCGAGGCGCGGCTCATCGCGCTCGACCGGGACAAGGAGGCGCTGCGGCTCTCCGGCGAGCGGCTCGCCCGGTTCGGCGACCGGGCGACCCTGGTGCACGCGGTCTACGACGAGCTGCCCGACGTACTGGAACGGCTCTCCGTCCCCCGGGTCCAGGGCATCCTCTTCGACCTCGGCGTCTCCTCCATGCAGCTCGACGAGCGCGAGCGCGGTTTCGCGTACGCCCACGACGCCCCCCTCGACATGCGCATGGACCAGACGACGGGCGTCAGCGCCGCCGAGGTCCTCAACACGTACCCGCCGGGCGAGCTGGTGCGGATCCTGCGCCAGTACGGCGAGGAGAAGCAGGCCAAGAGGATCGTCTCCGCGATCGTGCGCGAGCGCGAGAAGGAGCCCTTCAGCAACAGCGCCCGGCTCGTCGAGCTGATCCGCGACGCGCTGCCGCAGGCCGCCAAGCGCACCGGCGGCAACCCCGCCAAGCGCACCTTCCAGGCGCTGCGCATCGAGGTCAACGGTGAGCTTTCCGTGCTGGAGCGGGCGATCCCGGCAGCGGTGAAGTCGCTCGCCGTGGACGGCCGGATCGCGGTCCTCTCGTACCACTCGCTCGAAGACCGCCTGGTCAAGCAGGTCTTCGCAGCGGGGGCCGCCAATACCGCGCCGCCCGGTCTGCCGGTCGTACCCGAGCAGTACCAGCCGAAACTGAAACTCCTGACGCGCGGCGCGGAACTGCCGACCGAGGAAGAGATCGCGGAGAACCGCCGCGCCGCCCCGGCGCGGCTGCGCGGGGCGCAGCGCATCCGGGTGGACGTGCTGTGACCAAGCCGGCCAAGCAGCTCAAGGGGCGGGCCGCGCGGTTGTCGCGGCTGATGCCGTCGGGTCCCCACCAGGCGGCCAGGACCCCCTTCGTGCTGCTGGTCGTGCTGCTGCTCGGCGGCGGTCTCATCACGCTCCTGCTGCTGAACTCCGCGCTCAACGAGGGCTCGTTCAAGCTGAGCGAAATCAAGAAGCGGACCACCGAGCTGACCGACAAGGAACAGGCGCTCCAGCAGGACGTGGACGACCGGTCCGCCCCCGGAGCGCTGGAGCGCAGGGCCCGCGAACTCGGCATGGTGCCCGGTGGCAGCCCCGCGTTCCTCGACCCCGACGGTACGGTCCGCGGCGTGCCCTCCCGGGCGTCGGCCGAGGCACTCACCCGCCGTGCCCCGCTCGGCCTCCCGGCCCCCGGCCCGCCCCCGGCGACGGTGCCCCTGGTCCCGTCGGTGCAGGCCCCACCGGCCGCCGCACCGGTCCCACCGGCCCCGCCGGCCCCCGCACCGGCCCCGCCCGCTTCCGCTCCGGCTCCCGCCGGCCCTCCCGCCCCCGCTTCCGGCCCGGTCCCGTAACCGTCCGCAGCCCGCAGCCCGCAGCCCGCAGCCCCCAGCCAGCCCGCAGCCCGTCCGTAGTCCGTCCGCGAAGCCGACCACGACCCCCGGCAGGTGACGCAGTGCCCCCCCAGGAACCACCGCGCCGTCGCGTCCCCGGCCCTGGGCGCCCGCACAGCGGCGGCCGTCCGAAGCCCGCCGGGCGGCCCAACGCACGCCCCCCGGTGGCACGCCCGCGCCCCGCGCCCAGGGCCGGACGCTCCCTGGTACTCGGCAGCCCCAGGCCCCGGCTGCGCCTGGTCGGTGTCGGGCTCACCCTGGTCATGCTGGCCTTCGTCGTACGGCTGCTCCAGGTCCAGGCCGTCGACGCGAGCGCGTACACCGCCAAGGCCGAGAAGAACCGGTACTCCAGCTCCACGCTGGCCGCCGAGCGCGGCGAGATCACCGACCGCAGCGGCATCGCGCTGGCCACCAGCGTCGACGCGCACGACATCACGGCCGACCCGTCGATGTTCACCGCCGAGTTCACCAAGGCCCCCGACGCCCCCGAGCAGGCCGCGGCGCTCCTCGCGCCGATCCTCCGCAAGGACGCGGACGACCTGGCGAAGAAGCTGAGCACGCCCAAGAGCAGGTACGCCGTCCTGGCCCGCCGCCAGACGCCGCAGATCTGGAATCAGATCAAGGACCTCAAGAGCGTCTTCGCCGAGAAGGCCAGGGCGGACAAGGCCAAGGGCGGCAAGGGCGTCAACGTCCTCGCCGGCGTCTTCCAGGAGGCCAGCAGCAAGCGCGTCTACCCCAACGGTGATCTCGCCGCCGGGATACTCGGTTACGTCAACGCCGAAGGCAAGGGCGCGGGCGGCCTGGAGACCCAGCTGAACGAGGAGCTGGCGGGCAAGGACGGCGAGATCAAGTACGCCCAGTCCGGCGGCCGCAGAGTCCCCACCGTCGGCGCCCGCGAGGTCCCCGCCGTGCCCGGCTCGGACATCGAGCTGACCATCGACCGCGACATCCAGTGGGCCGCCCAGGACGCCATCACCGAGCAGGTGAGGAAGTCCGGGGCGGACCGCGGCTACGTGATAGTCCAGGACACCCGCACCGGCGAGGTCCTCGCCATGGCCAACGCTCCCGGTTTCGACCCCAACGACCTCTCCGAGGCCGACGCCGCCGCCATGGGCAACGCCGCCCTCCAGGACGCGTACGAACCCGGCTCCACCGCCAAGGTCATGTCCATGGCGGCGGTGCTGGAGGAGAACGCGGCCGCGCCGGGCACCCATGTCGTCGTACCGAACCGGCTGCACCGCGGCGACCGGCTGTTCAAGGACGACATCGACCACCCCACCTGGTACCTGACGCTCAACGGCGTACTCGCCAAGTCCAGCAACATCGGCACCATCCTGGCGACCGAGCAGCTCGGCAAGACCCGGAAGGAGGCCAATCAGGTCCTCCACTCCTACCTGCGCAAGTTCGGCCTCGGCCGCCCCAGCGGGCTCGGCTACCCCGGCGAGACCTCCGGCATCCTCGCGGCGCCCAAGGACTGGAGCACCTCGCAGCAGTACACGATCCCGTTCGGCCAGGGCCTGTCGCTCAACGCCATGCAGGCGGCCTCCGTCTACTCGACGATCGCCAACGGCGGCGTACGGATCCAGCCAACCCTCGTACGCGGCACCAAGGGGCCCGACGGCCGCTTCACCCCGGCCCCCGCGCCCAGGAAGAACCGGGTGGTGAGTGAGAAGACCGCCAAGACGCTGGCCACCATGCTGGAGTCGGTCGTCGACGACGAGGAGGGTACGGGCACCAAGGCCCGCATCCCCGGCTACCGCGTCGGCGGAAAGACCGGCACGTCCAACCGGGTGGATCCGGCCACCGGACGCTACAAGGGTTACACCGCGTCCTTCGCGGGTTTCGCGCCCGCCGACAAGCCGCGGGTCACCGTCTACTGCGCCATCCAGAACCCGACCAGAGGCAGCTACTTCGGCGGCCAGATCTGCGGCCCCATCTACAAGCAGGTGATGGAGTTCGCACTGAAGACCCTCCAGGTCCCACCGACCGGCAGCAAGCCCGCCCGGCTGCCGGTGTCCTTCACACCCGGCGAGTGACTCAGGACCATCAGTGACAACCATCACCCGGAACCACGGGAACCAAGAAGACCCCTCCCCGCACAAAGCCCCCTCGTTTCGCGAGGGGCCGGGTACGCCCGGTACGCTCACCGCCGTGCCACACGCTGATCAGTCCCAAACCACCCAGAAGGACGCCCCGGTGACGTACCCCGGAGCGCCCCGGCCGGTCCAGGTCCGCCCGACACCCCTCGGGGAGCTGGCCGAACGGCTGGGTATCGAGGCCCGAGCCGTCGAGAGCGCAGCCGAGGTCACCGGAATCACGCACGACTCCCGCGCGGTCAGGCCAGGCGATCTGTACGCCGCCCTGCCCGGCGCGCGCCTGCACGGCGCGGACTTCGCCACGCAGGCGGCGGGACTCGGCGCGGCCGCGATCCTCACCGACCCCACCGGCGCCGAGCGGGCCGCGGCCACGGGCCTGCCGGCCCTGGTCGTCGAGGACCCGCGCGGCCGGATGGGTGAGCTCGCCACCGAGATCTACGGCCACCCCGGCGACGCCCTGCTCCAGCTCGGCATCACCGGCACGTCCGGCAAGACCACCACGGCGTACCTCGTCGAGGGCGGTCTGCGGGCGGCCGGCCGGAAGACCGGTCTCATCGGTACGGTCGAGATGCGCATCGGCGACGAGCGCATCAAGTCCGAGCGCACCACCCCCGAGGCCACCGACCTCCAGGCCCTCTTCGCCGTCATGCGCGAACGCGGCGTCGAGGCGGTCGCCATGGAGGTCTCCAGCCACGCGCTGGTGCTCGGCCGGGTCGACGGCTGCGTCTTCGACGTCGCGGTCTTCAACAACCTGAGCCCCGAGCACATGGAATTCCACTCCGACATGGAGGACTACTTCCAGGCGAAGGCACGTCTCTTCAGCCCGGAGCGCAGCAAGGTCGGCGTCGTCAACTTCGACGACGACTACGGCCGCAGGCTCATCACCGAGTCGGGCGTCCCGGTCACCTCCTTCTCCGCCGAGGGCCACCCGGACGCCGACTGGCGCGCCGAGGGCGTCGAAGTCGGCCCGTTCAGCAGTACGTTCACGGTTGCCGGCCCCAGGGGCGAGCGCGTCGCCGCGACCGCCCCGCTGGCAGGGCCCTTCAACGTCGCCAACACGCTCGCCGCGATCGTCACCCTCGCCGTCGCGGGCGTCGACCCGCAGACCGCCGCCGACGGCATCGCCGCAGTCCCCGGCGTACCGGGCCGCCTGGAGCGCGTGGACGAGGGCCAGCCGTACCTCGCCGTCGTCGACTACGCCCACAAGACGGACGCTGTCGAATCGGTCCTGCGCGCCCTGCGCAAGGTCACCGAGGGCGAGCTGCACATCGTGCTCGGCTGCGGCGGCGACCGCGACAAGCAGAAGCGGCCCTCGATGGGCGCCGCGGCCGCCCGCCTCGCCGACACCGCCGTACTGACCTCCGACAACCCGCGCTCCGAGGACCCCCTCGCGATCCTCGCCGCGATGCTCGCGGGCGCCGCCGAGGTGCCCGCGCACGAGCGCGGCGACGTCCTGGTCGACGCCGACCGCGCCTCGGCCATCGCGGCGGCGGTCGCCCGCGCCAAGCCCGGTGACACCGTGCTCGTCGCGGGCAAGGGGCACGAGCAGGGACAGGACCTCGCCGGAGTGGTACGCCCCTTCGACGACCGCCAGGTCCTCCGGGCCGCCATCCGCAGCGCCGGACCGTTCCACGAGGGCGGGGTGACCCGGTGATCGCACTCTCCCTCGCCGAGATCGCCGGAATCACCGGCGGGCAGTCGCACGACATACCGGACAGCGGCCTGAAGGTCACCGGTCCCGTCGTCATCGACTCCCGCGAGGTGCGGCCCGGCAGCCTCTTCGCCGCCTTCGCGGGCGAGCGCGTCGACGGCCACGACTACGCCGAGCAGGCCGTCGCCTCGGGCGCGGCAGCCGTGCTGGCCACCCGGCCCGTCGGCGTACCCGCCATCGTCGTGGACAACGTCACCGAGGCGCTGGGCGCCCTGGCCCGCGCCGTCGTCGAACGGCTCGGCACGAAGGTCGTCGCCCTGACCGGCTCGGCCGGCAAGACGTCCACCAAGGACCTGATCGCCCAGCTCCTGGAGCGCAAGGCCCCCACGGTCTGGACGCCCGGCTCCCTCAACAACGAGATCGGCCTGCCCCTCACCGCCCTGCGCGCCACCGAGGAGACCGAGCACCTGGTCCTCGAAATGGGTGCGCGCGGCATCGGCCACATCCGGTACCTCACCGAGCTGACCCCGCCGCACATCGGCCTCGTACTGAACGTCGGCACCGCCCACATCGGCGAGTTCGGCGGCCGCGAGCAGATCGCCGAGGCCAAGGGCGAGATGGTCGAGGCGCTGCCGGCGGCGGACGCGGGCGGTGTGGCCGTGCTCAACGCCGACGACCAGCTCGTACGGGCCATGGCGTCCCGTACCAAGGCCCGCGTGCTGCTCTTCGGCGAGGCCGCGGATGCTGACGTACGGGCCGAAAATGTCCGGCTCACCGGGAACGGACAGCCGGCCTTCAGCCTTCACACACCCACCGGGTGCAGTGACGTGACCATGCGGCTGTACGGTGAGCACCACGTGTCGAACGCGCTCGCCGCGGCCGCCGTCGCCCATGAGCTGGGCATGTCCGTGGACGAGATCGCCACCGCGCTCTCCGAGGCGGGCACGCTGTCCCGCTGGCGCATGGAGGTCACCGAGCGTCCTGACGGCGTGACGGTCGTCAACGACGCCTACAACGCGAACCCCGAATCCATGCGAGCCGCCCTGCGTGCGCTCGCGGCCATGGGCACGGGGCGTCGTACGTGGGCGGTGCTCGGCCAGATGGCCGAGCTGGGTGACGATTCGCTCGCCGAGCACGACGCGGTCGGACGGCTCGCCGTCCGGCTCAACGTCAGCAAGCTCGTGGCAGTCGGGGGCAGAGAAGCGGCCTGGCTGCAGCTGGGCGCTTACAACGAGGGTTCGTGGGGTGAGGAGTCGGTGCACGTGTCCGACGCGCAAGCGGCGGTCGACCTGTTGCGCAGTGAACTGCGTCCGGGAGACGTCGTGCTGGTGAAGGCTTCCAGGTCGGTCGGTCTCGAGCGGGTCGCCCAGGCGCTCCTCGACCACCGCGCCGAGGGCGAGGTCACCGGCCGATGAGGCAGATCCTCTTCGCGGGAGTGATCGGGCTCTTTCTGACCCTGATCGGTACCCCGCTGCTCATCAAACTGCTGGCCCGCAAGGGGTACGGGCAGTTCATCCGGGACGACGGTCCGCGCGGCCACCACGGCAAGCGCGGCACCCCCACCATGGGCGGCATCGCCTTCATCCTGGCCACGCTCATCGCGTACGCCCTGGCGAAGGTGATCACCGGCGAGAAGCCGAGCGCCTCCGGTCTGCTGGTGCTGTTCCTCATGGCGGGCATGGGCCTGGTCGGCTTCCTCGACGACTACATCAAGATCGTCAAGCAGCGTTCGCTGGGCCTGCGGGCCAAGGCGAAGATGGCCGGACAGCTGATCGTCGGCATCGCTTTCGCCGTCCTGGCCCTGCAGTTCAAGGACGTACGCGGCAACGCCCCGGCGTCCACCAGGCTCTCCTTCGTCCAGGACTTCGGCTGGTCGATCGGGCCGGTGCTGTTCGTGGTCTGGGCGCTGTTCATGATCCTGGCGATGTCGAACGGTGTGAACCTCACCGACGGCCTCGACGGTCTCGCCACCGGCGCCTCCGTGATGGTCTTCGGCGCGTACACCTTCATCGGCCTGTGGCAGTTCCAGGAGTCCTGCGCCGACGCGCCGAGCCTGACCAACCCGGAAGCCTGTTTCGACGTACGAGATCCACTCGACCTGGCGGTCGTCGCCGCCGCCCTCATGGGCGCCTGCTTCGGCTTCCTGTGGTGGAACACCTCGCCCGCCAAGATCTTCATGGGTGACACCGGTTCGCTCGCCCTCGGCGGCGCGCTCGCGGGTCTGGCGATCTGCTCCCGCACCGAGTTCCTGATGGCGCTCCTCGGCGGCCTGTTCGTCCTCATCACGATGTCCGTCGTGATCCAGGTCGGCTCGTTCAAGATGACCGGCAAGCGCGTTTTCAAGATGGCGCCACTCCAGCATCACTTCGAACTCAAGGGCTGGTCCGAAGTCCTTGTGGTGGTCCGCTTCTGGATCATCCAGGGCATGTGCGTGATCATCGGCCTCGGGCTCTTCTACGCGGGCTGGGCGGCCGACAAGTGACAGCAGTGACCTGGACCGGCAAGCGGGTGACCGTCGCGGGTCTTGGCGTCTCCGGGATCCCCGCGGCACGTGTGCTGCGGGGGCTCGGGGCCCACGTCACCGTCGTCAACGACGGCGACGACGAGCGCTCGCGCGCCCAGGCCGCCGAACTCGAAGCCCTGGGCGTCACCGTCCGCCTGGGCGACGGCGCGTCCCTCCCCGAGGGCACCGAGCTGATCGTCACCGCGCCCGGCTGGAAGCCTGACAAGCCGCTCTTCCTGGCCGCCGCGAAGGCGGGCGTGGAGATCTGGGGCGACGTGGAGCTGGCCTGGCGCCTGCGGGGCCCCGACGCGGCTCCCTGGCTCGCGGTCACCGGCACCAACGGCAAGACCACGACCGTACGCATGCTGGCCTCCATCCTGGAGGCCGCCGGGCTGCGTACCGCCGCCGTGGGCAACATCGGCGTATCCCTGCTGGACGCCGTCCTCGGCGACGAGAAGTACGACGTACTGGCCGTCGAGCTCTCCAGCTACCAGCTGCACTGGGCGCCGTCGCTGCGCGCCCACTCCGCGGCCGTGCTGAACCTCGCCCCCGACCACCTCGACTGGCACGGCTCCATGCAGGCGTACGCCGCCGACAAGGGCCGGATCTACGAGGGCAACCAGGTCGCCTGCGTCTACAACGTCCAGGACCCCGCGACCGAGGCCCTGGTCCGCGAGGCCGACGTCCAGGAGGGCTGCCGCGCGATCGGCTTCACCCTCGGCCCGCCCGCGCCCTCCCAACTCGGTGTCGTGGACGGCATCCTGGTCGACCGGGCCTTCGTCGAGAACCGCCAGAAGAACGCCCAGGAGCTCGCGGACGTCTCCGACGTCAACCCGCCCGCCCCGCACAACATCGCCAACGCCCTCGCGGCAGCGGCCCTCGCCCGCGCGTACGGCGTCGAGCCGGCCGCTGTGTGCGACGGCCTGCGGGCCTTTCGCCCCGACGCCCACCGCATCGAGCACGTGGCGGACGTCGGGGGAGTGGATTACGTCGACGACTCCAAGGCGACCAACACCCACGCCGCCGAGGCCTCCCTGGCGGCGTACGACCCCATCGTGTGGGTCGCGGGCGGCCTCGCCAAGGGCGCCACCTTCGACGAGCTCGTCGAGAAGTCGGCAAAGCGACTGCGCGGCGCCGTCCTCATCGGCGCCGACCGCGCCCTGATCCGCGAAGCCCTCGCGCGACACGCGCCCGAAGTACCGGTGGTCGACCTCGACCGGACCGACACTGGGGCGATGTCGGCGGCGGTCCGGGAAGCGGCGCGGCTCGCGCGGCCCGGGGACACGGTCCTGCTGGCCCCGGCCTGCGCCTCCATGGACATGTTCACCAACTACAACAAGCGTGGCGAGGCATTCGCCGACGCCGTACGGGAGTTGGCTCCGGAGCGCGATTAGCGACCGGTCCCCGCGCCGGACCGGTCGGCGCAGCTCAGGAGTGGAGGGGACACCGAGATGTTGGCCGACGACATCGCCCCGCGCGGTCGCACCGTGCTGCGCGGGCGCACAGGGACGGCCGGGACGCGGACCGCCCGCCGTCCCGCCCCCGTGGTACGCCGCCGCGGCACGCTCCTGCCGAGACCGCCCGGCGACGGTCCGCGCCGCCTGTACGAGCGGGCGCGCCGCACCTGGGACCGGCCTCTCACGGCGTACTACCTCATCCTGGGCAGCGCCCTGCTGATCACCGTGCTCGGCCTGGTGATGGTCTACTCCGCCTCGATGATCAAGGCGCTGGAGCTGTCGCTGCCCGCCTCGTACTTCTTCCGCAAGCAGTTCGTCGCGGCGGTCATCGGAACGGCCCTGCTGTTCGCCGCCTCCCGGATGCCCGCCAAGCTGCACCGCGCGCTGTCCTACCCGCTGCTGGCCGTGACCGTCTTCCTGATGGTGCTCGTCCAGATCCCCGGAATAGGGGTGGCCATCGGCGGCAACCAGAACTGGATCTCGCTCGGCGGCCCCTTCATGCTCCAGCCCAGCGAGTTCGGCAAGCTGGCCCTCGTGCTGTGGGGGGCCGACCTGCTCGCCCGCAAGCAGGAGAGGCGACTGCTGACCCAGTGGAAGCACATGCTGGTGCCGCTCGTGCCCGTCGCCTTCCTGCTCCTCGGCCTGATCATGCTCGGCGGCGACATGGGTACGGCGATCCTCCTCACCGCGATCCTCTTCGGTCTGCTGTGGCTCGCGGGGGCGCCCACCCGGCTCTTCGCCGGTGTCCTCGGCTTCGCCGCGCTGGTCGGGTTCGTACTGATCAGCAACAACGCCAACCGGATGTCACGGCTGGCCTGCACCGGCGCGACCGATCTCGGCCCCAAGGGTGAATGCTGGCAGGCGGTGCACGGAATCTATGCTCTCGCCTCAGGCGGATGGTTCGGTTCCGGACTGGGGGCAAGTGTGGAGAAATGGGGGCAACTCCCCGAGCCTCACACGGACTTCATCTTCGCCATCACCGGTGAGGAACTGGGTCTGGCGGGGACGCTGTCCGTACTCGCCCTCTTCGCGGCTCTAGGCTATGCGGGTATCCGCGTGGCCGGACGCACGGAGGACCCCTTCGTGAGGTATGCCGCGGGAGGTGTGACCACCTGGATCACGGCCCAGGCCGTGGTCAACATCGGTGCGGTGCTCGGCCTGCTGCCGATCGCCGGTGTCCCGCTCCCGCTGTTCTCGTACGGGGGCTCCTCATTGCTGCCGACCATGTTCGCCGTAGGGTTGCTGATCGCCTTCGCGCGAGAGGATCCCGCTGCGAAGGCCGCCCTCGCCATGCGAAGGACCGTCCTGAGCAAAGGGGCCGGGGTGAGATGGAAGACAATGAGACGGCGCGTCAAGAAGCGTCCGTCCGGAGAGCGGTGAATTTCGGTGCATGTCGTACTCGCCGGTGGGGGGACCGCCGGCCACATCGAGCCCGCGCTTGCCCTCGCGGACGCACTGCGGAGGCAGGACCCTTCCGTGGGCATCACAGCCCTCGGCACGGAGCGCGGACTTGAGACCAGGCTCGTACCCGAGCGCGGCTACGAACTCGGGCTCATCCCCGCGGTCCCGCTGCCCCGTAAACCCACCCCGGAGCTGATCACCGTCCCCGGGCGGCTGCGCGGCACCATCAAGGCCGCCGAGCAGATCCTGGAGCGTACGAAGGCGGACTGCGTCGTCGGCTTCGGCGGCTACGTCGCCCTGCCCGGCTACCTCGCGGCCAAGCGCCTCGGCGTACCGATCATCGTCCACGAGGCCAACGCCAGGCCGGGCCTGGCCAACAAGATCGGCTCGCGCTACGCGCACGCCGTGGCGGTCTCCACCCCCGACAGCAAGCTGCGCGGCGCCCGCTACATCGGCATCCCGCTGCGCCGCACCATCGCCACCCTCGACCGGGCCCGGGTCCGCCCCGAGGCGCGTGCCGCCTTCGGCCTCGACCCGAACCTGCCGACGCTGCTGGTGTCCGGCGGCTCGCAGGGCGCGCGGCGCCTCAACGAGGTGATCCAGCAGGTCGCGCCGGCGCTCCAGCGCGCCGGCATCCAGATCCTGCACGCGGTCGGCCCCAAGAACGAACTGCCGCGCGTGGACAACATGCCCGGTATGCCGCCGTACATCCCGGTACCGTACGTGGACCGGATGGACCTCGCGTACGCCGCGGCCGACATGATGCTCTGCCGCGCGGGCGCGATGACCGTCGCCGAGCTCTCCGCCGTCGGGCTCCCCGCCGCCTACGTCCCGCTGCCCATCGGCAACGGCGAGCAGCGGCTCAACGCCCAGCCGGTGGTCAACGCCGGAGGCGGCCTGCTGGTCGACGACGCGCAGCTGACACCCGAGTGGGTGCAGAGCCAGGTGCTCCCGGTCCTCGCGGACCCGCACCGGCTGTTCGAGATGTCCCGCGCCGCCGCCGAGTTCGGCCGCCGGGACGCCGACGACCTGCTCGTCGGCATGGTGTACGAGGCGATCGCCGCACGCAGGGCCGGCTGAACGGCCCACCGACGCAGGTGCCAGGAGGCGACAGTCAGTGGCCGGACCGACGACCGCCCAGCGCGGTGAACGACAGGCGCAGGGGTCGTCGGCGGCCCGCCCGCCGCACGGCCGTCCCGGCCGGGCCGGAGCCGGCCGCCGGCTGCGGCTGCCGGGGCGCGGCGCCATGATCCTGGCGCTCGTCCTGGCGGTGCTGCTCACGGCGGGCGCGATCTGGGTGCTCTACGGCTCTTCCTGGCTGCGCGTGGAGCGGGTGAAGACCTCCGGCACGCGGGTTCTGACGTCCGATGAGGTACTGAACGCCGCGGCCGTCCCGGTCGGGGCGCCACTGATTTCAGTCGACACGGATGCCATTGAGGACCGGCTGCGCCGGAAATTGCCCCGAATTGACGCGGTGGAAGTTGTTCGCTCATGGCCGCACGACATCGGTCTGAACGTGACCGAGCGAAAGCCGGTACTGCTGATGAAAAAGGGCGCAAACTTCATCGAAGTGGACGACGAGAGTGTGCGGTTCGCCACGGTCGCCGAGGTGCCCGAGGGCGTGCCGCTGCTGGAACTGGCGTCCGGCGACTCACCGAGCCTGCGCCGCTTCGGCGCGGACCGGCTGCTGCGTGAGGCGGTACGGGTCACGGGCGACCTGCCCGAGTCCGTCGCCCCGCACGTGCGGACCGTCCAGGTCGGCTCGTACGACTCCATCACCCTGGGGCTCGAAGGGGACCGTACTGTCACCTGGGGGAGCGCGGAGCAGGGCGAGGCCAAGGCGCGTGCGCTCGAGGCGCTCATGAAAGCAGCTCCGGCGGCCGGACACTTCAATGTGAGTGCGCCCACCGCCCCCGCCGCGTCAGGGAGTTGACGGTCATACGTGCTGGCCAGCACCCTGGTTGGCCAGCGATATGGGTGATCACATAGGGTGAAAAGAAAAACGGGAGGTTCGGCGTGTTCGTTGAACGTGCGCCACTTGTCGACTTAGTGTCCTGTTCGGAGAGTCCAAAGAACAGACACACTGGTAACCCTAAACTTCACCGTTAGGGTTCGGGTCGGCGTTCGGACCGTCCCAATCGGCATCAGTCGTCGCGGCGCTGCAACCCCGCGGCGGCACGTAACTCGAGGCGAGAGGCCTTCGACGTGGCAGCACCGCAGAACTACCTCGCAGTCATCAAGGTCATCGGTGTCGGCGGCGGTGGTGTCAATGCCATCAACCGAATGATCGAGGTCGGTCTCAAGGGCGTCGAGTTCATCGCGATCAACACCGACGCGCAAGCCCTGTTGATGAGCGACGCCGACGTCAAGCTCGACGTCGGACGTGAACTGACCCGCGGCCTCGGCGCCGGGGCCAACCCGGCAGTCGGCCGCAAGGCGGCAGAGGACCACCGTGAGGAGATCGAGGAGGTCCTCAAGGGGGCCGACATGGTCTTCGTCACCGCCGGCGAAGGCGGTGGCACCGGAACCGGTGGCGCACCCGTCGTCGCCAACATCGCGCGCTCGCTCGGCGCCCTCACGATCGGCGTGGTCACCCGCCCGTTCACCTTCGAGGGCAGGCGCCGGGCGAACCAGGCGGAGGACGGCATCGCCGAACTCCGCGAAGAAGTCGACACGCTCATCGTCATCCCCAACGACCGGCTGCTGTCCATCTCGGACCGCCAGGTCAGCGTGCTGGACGCCTTCAAGTCGGCGGACCAGGTCCTGCTGAGCGGCGTCCAGGGCATCACCGACCTCATCACCACCCCCGGCCTCATCAACCTCGACTTCGCCGACGTCAAGTCGGTCATGTCCGAGGCCGGTTCGGCGCTCATGGGCATCGGTTCGGCGCGCGGCGACGACCGGGCGGTGGCGGCCGCCGAGATGGCGATCTCCTCGCCGCTCCTGGAGGCGTCCATCGACGGCGCCCGTGGCGTGCTGCTCTCCATCTCGGGTGGCTCGGACCTCGGTCTGTTCGAGATCAACGAAGCGGCGCAGCTCGTGAGCGAGGCCGCCCACCCCGAGGCCAACATCATCTTCGGTGCGGTCATCGACGACGCGCTGGGCGACGAGGTACGGGTCACCGTCATCGCCGCGGGCTTCGACGGCGGACAGCCGCCGGCCCGCCGCGAGAACGTGCTCGGCGCCAGCTCGGGTGCGGCCGCCAAGCGCGAGGAGCCCGCGCCGTCCCGGCCCGCGGAGACCTCGCGGCCCGTCGGCGGCATCGGTACGGTTCCGCCGCGCGAGCGCGAGGAGCCCGCCCCGGTCCAGGCCGAGCCCGCGCCGGTGGCCGAGCTGCCGAACACGCCGGTCTCGCCGCCGCACGTACCGCCGGCCCGTCCGTACGACAGCCAGGCCGAAGAGCTGGATGTCCCGGACTTCTTGAAGTGACAGTGCGGCACGACGCGATACACGTGGACGGCGCGCACTTCGCCTTCACCGACAGGTGGGGCGGGGTGAGCGCCGTTCCGTACGAAGAGCTCAACCTCGGCGGCGCGGTCGGCGACGACCCCGCCGCCGTGCGCGGGAACCGGGAACTGGCCGCCAGGTCACTCGGCCTCGACCCGGACCTGGTCGTCTGGATGAACCAGGTGCACGGGCGGGACGTCGCCGTGGTCGAAGGACCGTGGGGCGACGCCGAAGTTCCTTCCGTGGACGCGGTCGTGACCACCCGGCGCGGGCTCGCCCTCGCCGTACTCACCGCGGACTGCACACCCGTTCTGCTGGCCGACCCCGTCGCCGGTGTCGCGGCCGCCGCGCACGCCGGGCGCCCCGGCATGGTCGCGGGGGTCGTTCCCGCCGCAGTCGAGGCGATGATCACACTGGGCGCCGATCCTTCCCGTATCACCGCGCGTACGGGGCCCGCCGTCTGCGGACGCTGCTACGAAGTCCCGGCGCGGATGCGGGACGAGGTCGCGCAGGTGGTGCCCGCGGCGTGGTCGCAGACCAGTTGGGGCACACCGGCCGTCGATGTGAGCGCCGGAGTGCACGCCCAGCTCGAAGCGCTCGGGGTGCGCGACCGGTGGCAGTCGCCGGTGTGCACGCTGGAGTCGGGCGACCACTTCTCGTACCGCCGCGACCGCACCACGGGGCGGCTCGCCGGATATGTCTGGCTAGGGGCCACCTCCGGTGCCCCTGAGGCCACGGGGGCAGGTAGGACATGACGGACCGTAAGCAGCAACTCGCCGCGAATCTGGCGCGGGTGGAGGAACGTATCGCCGCCGCGTGCGCGGCGGCGGGGCGGGCGCGTGACGAGGTGACCCTGATCGTGGTCACCAAGACGTACCCCGCGAGCGATGTGCGTCTGCTCGCCGAACTCGGCGTACGCCACGTCGCGGAGAACAAGGACCAGGAAGCCGCCCCCAAGGCGGCCGAGTCGGCGGACCTGCCGGTCAGCTGGCATTTCGTCGGACAGCTCCAGACCAACAAGGTCCGTTCTGTGGCGAGTTACGCCGATGTGGTGCAGTCCGTGGACCGCGCCAAGCTCGTCACGGCGCTGTCAACCGCGGCGGTACGGGCCGGCCGCGAGCTCGACTGCCTCATCCAGGTCGCCCTCGACGCGGAGTCGGGCGAGCGGGGGGAGCGCGGCGGCGTCGCGCCCGACGGCATCGGGGAGTTGGCCGCGAAGGTGGCCGAAGCACCGGGCCTGAGGCTCGGCGGGCTGATGACCGTCGCGCCGCTCGCCGGACCGTACGCGGGACGTGAACAGGCGGCGTTCGAGCGGCTGATGGAATTCTCATCCACCCTGCGCGCCGCTCATCCTGCTGCGAACATGGTCTCGGCAGGGATGAGTGCGGACCTTGAGCAGGCCGTGGCCGCCGGAGCGACACATGTACGCGTCGGTACTGCGGTGCTCGGAGTCCGACCCCGGCTCGGGTAACGTCGCGAAGCAAGTCGGACCACAGCAGAAAATATGGTCATTCCCACTGATAGGTGGGCGGGCCGAGTGGATCGCGGGCACTTGGTGACGCTGCAACGTTGGCAACAAGGGCGATCCACCACAGAGCGGAGGACTCAGAGAATGGCCGGCGCGATGCGCAAGATGGCGGTCTACCTCGGCCTCGTGGAGGACGATGGGTACGACGGCCGGGGTTTCGATCCCGATGACGATTTCGAGCCCGAGCCGGAGCCCGAGCGGGAGCACCGCCGGCACCAGCCCCCGCACCAGGAGCGGCACGAAGAGCCCGTCCGCGTGGTGCAGCCGCCCGCGCAGCGCGAGCCGGTGCCCCACTCCGTTCCGCTTCCGGCAGAAAGCGGACGACCGGCACGTATCGCCCCCGTGGCATCCATCACACCTGAACGTCCGAACCTGGAGAAGAACGCGCCGGTGATCATGCCCAAGGTTGTGTCCGAGCGGGAGCCCTACCGCATCACCACGCTGCACCCGCGGACCTACAACGAGGCCCGTACCATCGGGGAACACTTCCGCGAGGGCACTCCGGTGATCATGAATCTGACCGAGATGGATGACACGGACGCGAAGCGACTTGTCGACTTTGCCGCGGGACTCGTCTTCGGTCTGCATGGCAGCATTGAACGCGTGACGCAGAAGGTGTTCCTGTTGTCGCCTGCTAACGTCGATGTCACGGCGGAGGACAAGGCCCGTATCGCAGAGGGCGGTTTCTTCAACCAGAGCTGAGACACGACACACGGAACGAAACCCGGCCGGGAGGCCGGAGCCACGAGAGCACGGGGAGAGGGAAGCGCGAGATGAGCGTCGCACTACAGGTGATCTACATCGCGCTGATGTGCTTCCTGATCGTCCTGATCTTCCGGCTGGTCATGGATTACGTCTTCCAGTTCGCGCGCTCATGGGAACCCGGCAAGGCGATGGTGGTCGTTCTGGAGGCCACTTACACTGTCACCGATCCACCGCTCAAGCTTCTGCGGCGGTTCATTCCGCCGCTGCGTCTCGGGGGCGTGGCACTCGACCTGTCCTTCTTCGTTCTGATGATCATCGTTTACATCCTGATCAGCATTGTGGTCAGGCTGTGAGCGATACGGTCTTGCCGACTGCCGACGACTACGTAGAGGTGAAGAAGAGATGCCGTTGACCCCCGAGGACGTGCGGAACAAGCAGTTCACGACCGTCCGCCTCCGAGAAGGCTATGACGAGGACGAGGTCGATGCCTTCCTCGACGAGGTCGAAGCTGAACTGACGCGCCTGCTGCGCGAGAACGAGGATCTGCGCGCGAAGCTGGCCGCCGCGACGCGTGCCGCCGCGCAGAACCAGCAGCAGCAGGGTATGCGCAAGCCGCCGGAGCAGCAGGATCGTCCCGGCGCGCCTGTGCCCGCCGCCATATCCGGTCCGCCGGTCCAGCAGCAGCCGCCGCAGATGGGTCCGCCCCAGCTGCCCGGCGCCCCGCAGCTTCCCGCCGGTCCCAGTGGTCACGGCCAGCAGGGCCAGCACGGCCAGGGTCAGCTCGGTCAGGGCCAGCACGGCCAGGGCCAGCACGGTCCCGGTCCGATGGGGCAGGGTCCCATGGGTCAGGGTCAGATGCAGGGCCAGATGGGCCAGCAGATGGGTCAGGGCCAAATGGGTCAGGGCCAGATGGGCCAGGGTCCCATGGGCGGTCCGATGGGCGGCCCCATGGGCGGCCACGGTCCGCAGCTCCCGCAGCCCGGCCAGGGCCCCGGCGGCGACAGCGCCGCGCGTGTGCTCTCGCTGGCGCAGCAGACCGCCGACCAGGCGATCGCCGAGGCCCGTTCCGAGGCCAACAAGATCGTCGGTGAGGCACGCAGCCGCGCCGAGGGTCTGGAGCGGGACGCCCGTGCGAAGGCGGACGCGCTGGAGCGGGACGCGCAGGAGAAGCACCGTGTGGCGATGGGCTCGCTGGAGTCGGCCCGCGCGACGCTGGAGCGCAAGGTCGAGGACCTGCGCGGCTTCGAGCGCGAGTACCGGACCCGGCTGAAGTCCTACCTGGAGAGCCAGCTGCGTCAGCTGGAGACCCAGGCGGACGACTCGCTGGCTCCGCCGCGGACCCCGGCGACCGCGTCGCTGCCGCCGGCTCCGCAGATGAGCGGGTCGATGGCGCCGGCCGGTGCGGGTGCGATGGGGCACTCCATGGGTGGCAACCCGTCGATGGGCGGCCACGGTGGTCCGTCCTCGAACGGTCCGTCGTACGGCGGCCAGCAGCAGATGTCGCCGGCGATGACTCAGCCGATGGCTCCGGTTCGGCCGCAGGCGCCGCAGCCGATGCAGCAGGCGCCTTCGCCGATGCGCGGGTTCCTGATCGACGAGGACGACAACTGACGGGGGTGCGCGCGCTGAGCGCGTAGCCGTCGGCAGGCTGAGGGCCGGGCCCCGGGGATCTATCCCCGGGGCCCGGCCCTTTCGCGTACGCGCGCGTACGGACGGCGCCTGCGGCGAGCTTGTTCCCCACCCCGCCCCTCCCCGCTGTGACATTGTGCGGCTCCGCCGCGCGAGGGGCGCCGCCCCAGACCCCGGTCCTCAAACGCCGGACGGGCTGAGTATGCCAGGGGTGCTGCCGGGGGTCCGCCCCGGACCCCGGTCCTCAAACGCCGGACGGGCTGAGGTGGCCGGGGTGGGTTGCTGGGGTTCCGGCCTGGGCCGGCTGAGAGTTGCCGCTGTGCGGCAATTCCAGCCCGTCCGGCGTTTGAGGACGCGCCCGTAGGGCGTTCGGGGTCTGGGGCTTGCCCCAGGTCGGGGAGGGGCGGGTCGGGGAAACGTGAACGGGCCCGGTCGACACTCACGTCGGCCGGGCCCGTTCGCTGGAGGTTACGCCTCGGCCTTGCGGAGGCGGAAGGTCAGGGACAGCCCCTCGTCCGTGAAGGGGGCGCCGTACGTGGCGTCCGCTTCCGACGAGGCGAAGTCCAGGGCCAGGACCTCGTCCGCGATCAGGGCCGCGTGCTCGGACAGGGCCGCCGCCGTCTCCGGGGAGTCCGCCGACCAGCGGACCGCGATGCGGTCCGCGACGTCCAGGCCGCTGTTCTTGCGCGCCTCCTGGATCAGGCGGATCGCGTCACGTGCCAGGCCCGCGCGCCGCAGCTCCGGGGTGATCTCCAGGTCGAGCGCGACCGTCGCGCCCGAGTCGGAGGCCACCGACCAGCCCTCACGCGGCGTCTCGGTGATGATCACCTCGTCGGGGGAGAGGGAGACCGTCTCGCCGTCGACCGCGACCGTCGCCGTTCCCTCGCGCAGGGCCAGGGAGAGCGCCGCCGCGTCCGCCTCCGCCACCGCCTTGGCCACCGCCTGGACGCCCTTGCCGAAGCGCTTGCCCAGCGCGCGGAAGTTCGCCTTGGCGGTGGTGTCGACCAGGGAGCCGCCCACCTCCGAGAGGGAGGCGAGCGAGGAGACGTTCAGCTCCTCGGTGATCTGGGCCTGGAGCTCCGGAGTCAGGGACTCGAAGCCCGAGGCCGCCACCAGAGCGCGCGACAGTGGCTGGCGGGTCTTGACGCCCGACTCCGCGCGCGTCGCGCGGCCCAGCTCGACGAGGCGGCGTACCAGCGCCATCTGCTGGGAGAGGGTGGGGTCGATGGCGGTCAGGTCGGGCTCGGGCCAGGTGGAGAGGTGGACCGACTCCGGGGCGCCGGGGGTGACGGGCACGATCATGTCCTGCCAGACCCGCTCGGTGATGAACGGGGTGAGCGGGGCCATCAGGCGGGTGACCGTCTCCACCACGTCGTGCAGGGTCCGCAGCGCCGCCTTGTCGCCCTGCCAGAAGCGGCGGCGGGAGCGGCGTACGTACCAGTTCGAGAGGTCGTCGACGAAGGCGGAGAGGAGCTTGCCCGCCCGCTGGGTGTCGTACGACTCCAGGGACTGGGTGACCTGGTCCGTCAGGGCGTGGAGCTCGGACAGGAGCCAGCGGTCCAGGACCGGGCGGTCCGCCGGAGCCGGGTCCGCGGCGCTGGGGGCCCAGTTCGACGTACGGGCGTACAGGGCCTGGAAGGCGACCGTGTTCCAGTACGTGAGGAGGGTTTTCCTCACCACCTCCTGGATCGTGCTGTGGCCTACTCGGCGCGCCGCCCACGGCGAGCCGCCGGCCGCCATGAACCAGCGGACCGCGTCGGCGCCGTGCTGGTCCATGAGCGGGATGGGCTGGAGGATGTTGCCGAGGTGCTTCGACATCTTCCGGCCGTCCTCGGCGAGGATGTGGCCCAGGCAGACGACGTTCTCGTACGACGACTTGTCGAAGACCAGCGTGCCCACCGCCATGAGCGTGTAGAACCAGCCGCGGGTCTGGTCGATCGCCTCCGAGATGAACTGCGCCGGGTAGCGCTGCTCGAAGAGCTCCTTGTTCTCGTACGGGTAGCCGTACTGCGCGAACGGCATCGAGCCCGAGTCGTACCAGGCGTCGATCACCTCGGGAACGCGCATCGCGGTCAGCGAGCAGCCCTCGCCGGTGCAGGGGAAGGTGACCGCGTCGATGTACGGGCGGTGCGGGTCCAGGGACGACTGGTCGGTGCCGGTGAGGTCCGAGAGCTCGGCCAGCGAACCCACGCACGTGAGGTGGTTGTCCTCGCAGCGCCAGATGGGCAGCGGGGTGCCCCAGTAGCGGTTGCGGGACAGCGCCCAGTCGATGTTGTTGTTCAGCCAGTCGCCGAAGCGGCCCTGCTTCACCGACTCCGGGAACCAGTTCGTCTTCTCGTTCTCGCGCAGCATCGCGTCCTTGACCGCGGTGGTCCTGATGTACCAGGACGGCTGTGCGTAGTAGAGGAGCGCGGTGTGGCAGCGCCAGCAGTGCGGGTAGCTGTGCTCGTACGGGGTGTGGCGGAAGAGCACACCGCGCGTGTCCAGGTCCGCGGTGAGGGCCTCGTCGGCCTTCTTGAAGAACTGGCCGCCGACGAGGGCGAGTTCCGGGGCGAAGGTGCCGTCGGGGAGCACCGGGTTGACGACCGGCAGGCCGTACGCCCGGCAGGTCCTGAGGTCGTCCTCACCGAAGGCGGGGGCCTGGTGGACCAGACCCGTGCCGTCCTCCGTCGTCACGTAGTCGGCGTTCACCACGAAGTGGGCCGGCTCCGGGAACTCCACGAGGGCGAAGGGGCGCTCGTACGTCCAGCGCTCCATCTCCGCGCCGGTGAAGGTCCGGCCCGTCGCCTCCCAGCCCTCGCCGAGGGACTTTTCGAGGAGGGGCTGGGCCACGACCAGCTTCTCCTCGCCGTTCGTCGCCACGGCGTACGTCACGTCGGGGTGGGCCGCCACCGCCGTGTTGGACACCAGGGTCCAGGGGGTCGTCGTCCAGATCAGCAGCGCCGCCTCGCCCGCGAGCGGGCCCGAGGTGAGGGGGAAGCGGACGAAGACGGAAGGGTCTACGACCGTCTCGTAACCCTGCGCCAGCTCGTGGTCGGACAGGCCGGTGCCGCAGCGGGGGCACCAGGGGGCGACGCGGTGATCCTGGACCAGCAGGTCCTTGTTGAAGATCTCCTTCAGCGACCACCAGACGGACTGGACGTACGACGGGTCCATGGTCCGGTACGCGTCGTCGAGGTCGACCCAGTAGCCCATGCGGGTCGTGAGCTCGGCGAAGGCGTCGGTGTGGCGGGTCACCGACTCGCGGCACTTCGCGTTGAACTCCGCGATGCCGTACTCCTCGATGTCCTTCTTGCCGTTGAAGCCCAGTTCCTTCTCGACGGCGAGCTCGACCGGCAGGCCGTGGCAGTCCCAGCCGGCCTTGCGGGCGACGTGGTAGCCGCGCATGGTGCGAAAGCGCGGGAAGACGTCCTTGAAGACGCGGGCCTCGATGTGGTGCGCGCCCGGCATGCCGTTGGCGGTGGGCGGGCCCTCGTAGAACACCCACTCCGGGCGTCCCTCGGACTGTTCGAGACTCTTCGAGAAGACCTTGTTCTCGCGCCAGAAATCGAGCACGGCGTGCTCGAGCGCGGGAAGGTCGACCTGGGCGGGCACCTGGCGGTACAGCGACATCGATTCCTCCGGCGGACTGTGACTTCCGTCGGAGGGACGAGAGCGCTGGGCTCCCGCGGTACCACCCTCCTTGGCCCCGGGCGGCGCCCGTGACCCCCTCATTGGGGCAGCGATGCCGGTTCTACTGGCCTTGCGTCCGTGGGCGGAGCCCACGGGTTCAAAGCTTTCTTCCGGCGGCTCAGGGGTGATGCTTCACGCCGCGCTCGCCGCCGGGCTCACACCGTCCCCGGATCGCTCTTGGCTGCGTACGACGCTACTCGTCCCCTTCGAGGCCTTTCGCTGCGCCCAGTGTACGGGCCGGGGGACTGCGCGGCCGCCGGGTTTTCGCGCGGCGCCGGAGCGTACGCCGATAACCCGAATGGCCATACGCCGTCCTGCGGACTCCGCCCGCGCCCGCCGGAGCGGATTACCGGGCGGAGAGCTGGGCACAACCGATGCAGGCTCAGCGTGTCCGGCGTGCGGCGGGGCCGAACCGGCGGCGTGCCCCGTTGCCGCGGGGCTGGGGTCGACTTATCGTCCCAGCACGATGCGCGAGCAAGATCACAATATGTGAAGGGGCTGCGGCCATGGTGGCTAAGAAGACCGCCGCACAGAGCGCAGACGGGACCGGCGCGGCGGAGAACGACGCCGTCGCGAAGAAGGCCGTCGCGAAGAAGGCCGCTGTCAAGAAGACCACCGCCAAGAAGACCACCGCGAAGAAAACTGTCGCCAAGAAGACCGCTGCGAAGAAGACCGTCGCGAAGAAGACTGTCGCCAAGAAGACCGCCGCGAAGAAGGCGGCGCCGGCCAAGACGGCCAAAAAGGCACCTGCCGAGAAGAAGGCGGCTGCGAAGAAGGCCGCTCCTGCGGCCATGGGGGCGGCCCAGGCCGCGGAAGAGACAGGAGCCAAGACGGTGGTTGCGAAGAAGACGGCGAACAGGACCACGGCCGCCAAGAAGGCGGTCCCGGTCACGGCGACGGCGGTCCCCACGACCGGTACGGTCGCCCCGGCGGCCCCCGACGAGCTCGCGGTCCGGCCGGGCGAGGACCCGTGGACCCCGCAGGAGGTCGCCGAGGCGCGGGCCGAGCTGGAGAAGGACGTCGCCGGGCTGAGGGCCGAGATCACCGCGTCGCAGGAGGCGGTGACCGGGCTGATGCGGGACTCCGGCGACGGCGCGGGCGACGACCAGGCCGACACCGGGACCAAGAACATCTCGCGGGAGTACGAGCTGGCACTGGCGGCCAGCGCCCGCGAGCGCCTGGAACAGACCGAGCGGGCCCTGGAGCGGCTGGACGCGGGGACGTACGGGCTCTGTGAGGTCTGCGGACAGCCGATCGGCAAAGCGCGCATGCAGGCCTTCCCGCGTGCCACGCTGTGTGTGGAGGACAAGCAGAAGCAGGAGCGCCGTTACTGACACCGCCACCGGGATCACCAGCGGTCACCGGGGCTGTCCGTACGTGTGTGCCGTACCCTCGTCCTCAGTCAGGAACCTAGGTTGAGGGACTCACGTGGCAGAGGCGGAGCGCATCATCGGTACGCCGGATACCCCCCGGGCCGGGGGAACCGAGCCGGAGGAGTCCTCCGATGCGGCGGCCCCCGACGAGCAGCCGGCGGGCAGGGGCAGGCGGAGGATCGCTGTGCTGTTCACCGTGGCTCTCGTGGCCTACCTGCTCGATCTGAGCAGCAAAATGCTCGTGGTGGCCAAGCTGGAGCACCACGAGCCGATCGCGGTCATCGGTGACCTGCTGAGGTTCGAGGCGATCAGGAACGCGGGCGCCGCGTTCGGCATCGGTGAGGCATTCACCGTCATCTTCACGGCCATCGCCGCCTGCGTGATCGTCGTGATCGCTCGGCTCGCGCGCAAGCTCTACAGCCTGCCCTGGGCCATCGCGCTCGGCCTGCTGCTCGGCGGCGCGCTCGGCAACCTCACCGACCGGATCTTCCGCTCACCCGGAGTCTTCAAGGGCGCCGTGGTGGACTTCATCGCTCCGGCGAACTTCGCGGTCTTCAACCTCGCGGACTCCGCGATCGTGTGCGGCGGCATTCTGATTGTGATCCTGTCGTTCCGGGGGCTGGACCCGGACGGGACCGTTCACAAGGACTGACAAGGCATACTCGACGGGTGAGTACCATTCCCGAGTTCCGCACCCTGCCCGTTCCCGATGGCCTTGAGGGCGAGCGCGTCGACGCCGCCATTTCCCGGATGTTCGGGTTCTCCCGTACGAAGGCGGCCGAGCTTGCCGCCGCCGGGAAGGTTCAGGTCGACGGGTCGGTGGTCGGGAAGTCCGAGCGGGTCCGCGGTGGGGCCTGGCTAGAGGTGGAGATGCCGCGGGCCGCAGCCCCCGTACAGATCGTCGCCGAGCCCGTCGAGGGCATGGAGATCGTGCACGACGACGACGACATCGTCGTCATAGACAAGCCGGTCGGCGTCGCCGCCCACCCCAGCCCCGGCTGGACCGGCACCACCGTGATCGGCGGCCTCGCCGCCGCCGGGTACCGCATCTCGACCTCCGGCGCCTCCGAGCGCCAGGGCATCGTGCACCGCCTCGACGTCGGTACGTCGGGCCTCATGGTCGTGGCCAAGTCGGAGCGCGCGTACACGCTGCTCAAGGCGCAGTTCCGGGACCGGGTCGTTGTGAAGAAGTACCACGCGCTGGTCCAGGGCCACCCGGACCCGATGAGCGGCACCATCGACGCCCCGATCGGGCGCCACCCCAACCACGACTACAAGTGGGCCGTGACGGCCGAGGGCAAGCCCTCCGTCACGCACTACGACCTGATCGAGGCCTTCAGGGCCGCGTCGCTCCTCGACATCAAGCTGGAGACGGGACGCACGCACCAGATCCGCGTGCACATGTCCGCGCACCGGCACCCCTGCGTCGGTGACACGACGTACGGCGCGGACCCGACGATGGGCAAGCGGCTCGGCCTGACGCGGCAGTGGCTGCACGCGATGCGGCTGGGCTTCGAGCACCCGTCGGACGGGCAGTGGGTCGAGTTCGAGAGCGCGTACCCGGCGGACCTGCAGAAGGCGCTGGACGTGATCCGCGCCGAGAGCGAGTGAGTGCCCGTTCCGTGACTGCCGAGCCGATGCGTGTGCCTATTCCGTACGACGTCCGGGTGGCGGAAGGGCCTGCCGACATGGAGGCCTGTTTCGCCGTCCGCAAGCAGGTCTTCGTCGTCGAGCAGGAGGTGCCCGCCGACATCGAGCACGACGGGTACGACGCCGGGGCGGTGCACGTCCTGGCCGTGACCCGTGCGGGACTGCCGCTGGGTACGGGACGGCTGCTGTACGGCGCCGCGGCGGCCGGCAAGACCGGCGGGGACGCTACGGTCGGCGCGCTCGGCCGGCTCGCCGTGAGCCGCGAGGCGCGCGGGCTCGGCGTGGGGGCGGCGCTGGTGCGGGCGATCGAGGACGCGGCCAGGGAGCGCGGTCTGCGCGCGGTGGACCTGCACGCGCAGACGCACGCGCTCGGCTTCTACGAGCGGCTCGGGTACGCCGTGTACGGGCCCGAATTCGCGGACGCGGGGATTGCGCACCGGGCCATGAGGCGCGTGTTGTAGTCGCAGCTCGGGATGGCTTGTGGGGTCACAGCTCAGTGCTGTGGCCCCATTTCGCGTGCCCGCTAATGGTTAGGAAAGTTTCCGAACACTCTTGACGCCAACTGAAAACAATCCTAACTTTCAGGCGAACTCCCGCACCGGAACCCCCACCCGAAGGGAGCACCACCCATGCGCAAACCCCTCCTTTTCGCCTCCGCGCTCGGAGTCCTGGTCGCACTCCAGTCGCCGGTCGGCGCCACCGAATCCGCCTCCCCCGTCTCCGCCAACGGGCAGCTCAAGGTCTGCGGCCGCCAGCTCTGCAACGAGCAGGGGCAGGCCGTCCAGCTGCGCGGCATGAGCACCCACGGCACCCAGTGGTACGCCCAGTGCGTAACCGGCGGATCGCTGGACGCCCTCGCCGGCGACTGGCGCGCCGACGTCCTGCGCGTCTCGACGTACGTCCAGGAGGGCGGCTACGAGACCGACCCGCAGCGCTTCACCGCTCTCGCCCAGAAGTTCGTCGACGGGGCCAACAGGCGCGGCATGTACGCCGTGATCGACTGGCACATGCTCGACCCGGGCGACCCGGACTTCAACCTCGCACGCGCCAAGACCTTCTTCACCGCGATGGCCAAGAAGTACAAGGACAACCCCGGCGTCCTCTACGAGATAGCCAACGAGCCCTCAGGGGTGAGCTGGCCGAAGATCAAGTCGTACGCCGAGAAGATCATCCCGGTCATCAGGGCGCAGGACCCGGACGCCGTCGTTCTGGTCGGCACGCGCGCGTGGTCGTCGTTCGGCGTCTCGGAAGGCGCGGACGAACAGGAGGTGGTCCGTAACCCCGTGAACTCCTCCAACATCATGTACACCTTCCACCTTTACGCCGCCTCGCACCGGGGCGCGTACCTGGACGCCCTCAACCGGGCCTCCGACCGGCTCCCCGTGTTCGTCACCGAGTTCGGGACGCAGAACTACGCCGGCGAGGGCGCCAACGACTTCGCCCAGTCCCAGCGCTTCCTCGACCTGATGAAGCGCAAGAAGATCTCCTGGACCAACTGGAACTACTCCGACGACAACCGCTCCGGCGCCGTCTTCAAGAGCGGCACCTGCAACGGCAGCACCTGGGCAGGGACGGGCGTACTGAAGGAGGCCGGTGTCTGGATCCGGCAGCGGATCCGGGAGTAGTGGCACCCTTGGAGTCTTGATCGTCAAGACTCCGAACCCGCCGGATGGTGCACCGTGGATCAATTGGCCCTGCTGTTCCTGCTGTTGCTGGGGGCCGTCGTCACGGTGCCACTGGGGGAGCGCCTCGGGCTGCCGGCGCCGGTACTGATGACGGTCGCCGGGATCATCCTGGCGCTGCTGCCCTTCGTACCGAACGTCGAGATCCCGCCCGCGTACATCCTGCCGCTGGTCCTGCCGCCCCTGCTGTACGCCGCCGTGCAGCGCACCTCCTGGCGGCAGTTCACCGCGAACATCCGGCCCATCCTGCTGCTCGCGGTGGCGCTCGTCTTCGTGACGACGGCCGCGGTGGCCGCGGTGGCGGGCGCCGTCGTTCCGGGGCTGCCCATCGCCGCGGCCATCGCGCTGGGCGCGCTCGTGGCGCCGCCCGACCCGGTCGCGGCGACCGCCGTGGCCGGGTCGCTGGGGCTGCCGCGGCGGCTCGTGTCGATCCTGGAGGGCGAGGGGCTGTTCAACGACGTGACGGCCATCGTGCTCTACCACGTGGCGATCGCGGCGGCGGTGAGCGGCACGTTCTCCTGGCCGGGCGCGGTCGGGGACCTCTTCCTTTCCGCGCTCGTCGCCGTCGTCGTCGGGTTCGGACTCGGCTGGGCCACCGACAAGCTGATGAGCTACCTCGGCGACACGACCCTGCAGATCAGCCTGACGCTGCTGGCGCCCTTCGTCGCCTATGTGCTGGCGGAGGAGTTCAAGGGCTCCGGCGTGCTCGCCGTGCTGGTCATCGCGCTGTACCTCGCGGAGCACGCAGTCGACGCCGACGACGTACTCGGCCGCCTCGCCGGACAGACCTTCTGGCAGATCGTCGACACACTGGTCACCGGCATCGCCTTCGGCCTGATCGGTCTTGAGCTGCACCACGTCTTCGGTACGGCCGAGGACCGCCTCGGCGAGATGCTCGGCTGGGGCGCCGCGATCGTCGCGGTCGTCGTCGGCGTACGGCTGGTGTGGCTGCTGCCCGCGACCTGGCTGGCCAAGCGGCTGCACACGCTCCGGGACTACGACGAGGACATCCCCGTCAGCTGGCGCGAGACGGTCGTCATGTGGTGGTCGGGGATGCGGGGCGTGGCGTCGGTCGCGCTGGCGCTCGCCATTCCGCTCAGGACGGAGGACGGCTCGCCGTTCCCGGCGCGGGACGAGATCGTGTTCATCGCGTTCTCCGTCATCATGGCCACCCTCCTCGTCCAGGGACTCACACTGCCGTGGCTGGTGCGCAGGCTCGGCGTACGTGCGGACACGGGGGCGGAGCGCGAGCTCGAACACGACCTCGCGGTGCGCGCCGCGAAAGCCGCCAAGCGCAAGCTCAAGGAGATCGAGGAGGTCGAGGACCTGCCGGACGACGTACTGGACCGGCTGCACCGCGGCGCGCTCGACATCGGGGCCAGGATCAGCCCCGACATCGTGGACGAGGAGCGGCGCGAGGCGTTCGCGCGGCGCGTCGAGCGGGGCAAGTCGGTGCACCGCATCCAGCGCGAGATGATGTCGGCCGCGCGCCACGAGATCCTCTCCGCGCGGAGCGAACCGGGCGCCGATCCCGAGGTGGTGGACCGGGTGCTGCACCACCTGGACGTGCGCAGCCTGAAGTAGCGGCCCGCCTTCGGTGGCAGTGGCCTACCCCCGTCCCGTGCGCGGCTCCTCGTCGGGCACCGGCGGCTTGCCGTTGGGGGGCCGGTCCGCCGGGGCGGTGGCTATGCGCGGGAGCGCGTAGGGGTGCTTCTCGGTCAGCCAGGCGATCAGCTGCTCGCGCACGGTGCACCGGACCGTCCACACGTCGTCCGCGTCCTTGGCCGTGACGACCGCCCGTACCACCATGGTGTTCGGCGTCGTGTCGGTGACGGCCAGGCTCCAGTCGCGGCCGTCCCAGGCCTTGCAGGTGCCCAGGATCTCCTGGAGCTTCTCCCGCATCAGGTCCACCGGCGCGGTGTGGTCGAGGTGGAGGAAGACCGTGCCGGTCATCTGGGCGCCGCCGCGTGACCAGTTCTCGAACGGCTTGCTGGTGAAGTACGACACCGGCATGGTGATCCGGCGCTCGTCCCAGGTCCGTACGGCCAGGAATGTGAGCGTGACCTCCTCCACCACGCCCCACTCGCCGTCCACGACCACCGTGTCCCCTATGCGGACCATGTCGCCGAAAGCTATCTGGAAGCCGGCGAAGAGGTTGCCGAGCGTCGACTGGGCCGCGACACCGGCGACGATGCCGATGATTCCGGCCGAGGCGAGCATCGACGTACCGATCGTCTTCATGCCGGGGAAGGTCATCAGCATCGCGCCGGCCGCCACCACCGCCACGACCGCGGTGACGATCCGCATGATCAGTGTGACCTGGGTACGGACGCGCCGTACCCGCGCCGGATCGCGGGTCGTGGACGCGTAGCGGGCGTACGACGACTCCACGACGGCGGAGGCGATCCGTATCACCAGCCAGGCACCGGCGCCGATCAGCACCAGGGAGAGCAACTGGCCGATACCGGCCTTGTGGTCCTGGACGATCCCCAGGCGGGTTTTCTCGTACGCCCCCCTCAGGACGGCGGCGAGGATCAGGACCTGGAGCGACACGCGGCAGCGGCGCAGCAGGCCCCACAGGGGGGTTTCGTGGTGGCGGGCATCGGTGCGGCGCAGCAGAAGGTCGGCGGCCCAGCCGGCGACCAGCGTGAGCACGACCGAGCCACCGATGACGATCAACGGGCGCAGTACGTTCTCCATGACTCCGACGCTCAATGGGAGGATGGCGGGATGGACATCATGCTTTTCCACTCCGTCTACGGTCTGCGCCCGGCGGTGCACGCCGCAGCAGAGCGGCTGCGTGCCGCCGGGCACCAGGTGCACGTGCCCGACCTCTTCGACGGGCAAACCGCTGAAACCATGGAGCAGGGGATGGCGATCAAGGACGGTATCGGCCGGGACGAGCTCCTGCGCCGCGCCGTTCTCGCCGCCGCCCCGCACTCCGAGAACGGTCTGGTGTACGCCGGTTTCTCCTTCGGCGGGTCCGTCGCGCAGAACCTGGCGCTCGGTGACGAGAAGGCCCGTGGCCTGCTGCTTCTGCACGGGACGTCGGACATCGCGGACGACGCGGCGGTGCACGATCTGCCCGTGCAGCTGCATGTCGCCCAGCCGGATCCCTTCGAGTCCGACGACTGGCTGAACGCCTGGTACCTGCGGATGCGGCGGATCGGCGCGGACGTGGAGATTTATCGCTATCCGGGGGCGGGGCACCTCTACACCGACCCGGATCTGCCGGACTACGACGCCGACGCGGCCGCGCAGACGTGGAAGGTCGCGGCCGGGTTCCTGGCGACGCTCTGACGGCCGGGAGGGCGGCACAGGCAGGTCCTGTGCCGCCCGTTCATGGCGTCAGGGCAGAGGGACCGTCCGGGCCGCGTCAGTGTCAGCCGGCGCGGTAGGCGGTCCAGTTGTCCGTCATCCGCGCGGTCTGGCCTGCGGTGAACTGGTACATGCAGTTGTCGTACGTGTAGTCCATGAAGTTGTGGACGGGGTCGACGCCGGTCTTGCTGGCGCAGGAGTCACGGCCGGTCGGGCACTGGTACGCGGCGCTCTTCTCGGCGGGGGTGTCGCTGACGTAGTCGCCGTTGCCGTTACAGCCGCCCTGGAAGGTGTGGTAGAGCCCCAGCCAGTGGCCGACCTCGTGGGTGGCGGTGTCGCCCTCGTTGTAGTTCGCGGCGCTGCCGCCCGGGAGCGAGGTGTCGAGGACGACGACGCCGTCCATCGTCGGGTTGGACTTGTACGAGCTCGGGAAGGTCGCCCAGCCGAGCAGGCCGCCGCTGAGGTTGGCGGTGTAGAAGTTGAGCGCGCCCGCGTCGCCCTGTCGCAGTGCGGCCTTCATCTCCTTCTCGGCGGTCGAACCGGACGCCAGGTTGTACCAGGAGGCGTTGTCCGTGTAGTCCGTACCGGCCAGCGCGAACTGGAAGTTGGAGTTGACGTTGCCGGTGCCCTGGCCGCCGAAGGCCGAGTTGAGGACCGCCATCTGGTTGTTGATATCGGTCGTCGTCAGCTTGCCGGTGGTGCCGCTGTGCACGACGTGGAAGTACACCGGGATGTTCGTCACGGCGGTGGCCGAGAAGTCCCTGGCGGCGCCGCCCGACGTACGCAGCTTGTCGAGTCTCTCGCGCAGGTCCGCGTCCATGGCCTTGGCCTTGGCGGCGGTCACCTCGTTGGGCTCATGGGCGTGCTGGTCGCCCGACGGACGCGCCTCGCGGGCGGCGCTCGTGTGGGCCTCCTCGACGCACTTCTCGGCCGGTGCCTTGGCGACGGCGGTGCCGGCGGGTGCGGACAGGGTGGACAGGGCCAGGGTTCCGGCCATCACCGCCGTACCGATGAACCGCTTGCGCAGAAGGGGGGATATACGAGCAAGAGCACGCACGTTGACTCCTCGCGGGGGTGGGCGAGGGTGGGTTGTTCCTCGCCGCTGACCGGAGGTTATGTGTGCATGTCAGATCTTGATTAGAAGCGATCAGGCCCAATCAATCCTCAGATCAATTGGGGCATCGGGGCGAAAAGTTTCAGCCTGGTCCGGACTTTGAGATGCGCAGGTAAGGCCTGGGGCTACCTGGGCGGGTGGTGTGTCCGCATTCGGATGGCGGATTTACACCACCCGCCTCCTGGCGTGATCTGCCCGTAACGGGCGGCGTGGTGGCTGAAAATCGCCGTCAGCGGACCGGTTGGTTCACCCGCTCGACCTTCTGCGTTCCGCTGAGGGTGCGGTACGAGCGGGCCCACCGCGCGGTCGCGTCCTGCCGCGTCTTGTCGGAGATGACGTAGTAGTCCATCTGCGAGCGCTCGGCCGTGACGTCGAGGACGCCGTAGCCGTGCGAGTCCATGTCGAGCCACTTCACATGGCGGTTGGCGGCCCTGACGGCCGTCGACGCGACCAGCGAGACGGTCTGGGGCGCGACGTGCAGGATGTCGTCGAGGTTGTCCGAGGACACCGACGTGACCACGAACTCGGTTGCCGCCGACGGCGACATCGGATACGTCGATGCCTTGACCGGCACGTCGTTGGCCCATGCCATGTGGATGTCACCGGTCAGGAAGACCGTGTTCCTGACCGCCCGGTCCCTGAGGTGGGTGATCAGCTCCTTGCGGTCGTCGGTGTAACCGTCCCACTGGTCCACGTTGACCGCGAGCCCTTCCTTGGGCAGCCCCATCAACTTGGCCAGCGGCTTCAGCAGATGGGCCGGTACGGAGCCGAAGGCCACCGGCGAGATCATCACCGACGTACCCACGAGCTTCCAGATGGCGTCGGAGGAGGCGAGCCCCGACTTCAGCCAGTCCAGCTGGGCGCGGCCCGTGAGCGTACGCTCCGGGTCGTCCACCGAGCCGCTGCCGATCGTCGCCTGCTGCGAGCGGAACGATCTGAGGTCGAGCAGGTGCAGATCGGCCAGCCTGCCGAAGCGCAGCCGGCGGTAGACGGTGCCCTCGGTGGACGCGCGCACCGGCATCCACTCGAAGTACGCCTGCTTCGCGGCGGCCACGCGCGCGGACCACTCGCCCTCCGCTCCCGGCGTGTGGTTCTGCGCGCCGCCGGACCAGGCGTCGTTGGCCATCTCGTGGTCGTCCCAGATGGCGATGACCGGGTGCGTGGCGTGCAGGGCCTGGAGGTCGGCGTCCGTCTTGTACTTGCCGTGGCGGGTGCGGTAGTCGGCGAGCGTGAGGATCTCGTGGGCCGGCTCGTGCTGCCGTACGACGTACGGAGGCTTGGGGTAGCCACCGGTCGCGTACTCGTAGAGGTAGTCGCCGAGGTGCAGGACCGCGTCCAGGTCGGTGCGGGCGGCGAGATGCCGGTACGCCGAGAAGTAGCCGGACTCCCAGTTGGCGCAGGAGACCACGCCGAACCGCACGCCGGGCGCGGCGGCGTCGGCGGCGGGGGCGGTGCGGGTGCGGGCGGTGGGCGACACGGCGTCGCCGGCGGTGAAGCGGAAGTAATAGGCAGTCGCCTGGCGGAGGCCCCTTACGTCGACCTTGACGGTGTGGTCGGTCGCGGCCGTGGCGGTCGTCGTACCGCGGGCGACGGTCGTCGAGAATCCCCTGTCCTCGGCGACCTCCCAGTTCACCGTCACATCGGGCCCCTTGCCGGAGCCCGGCACGGCCTCGGGGGCGGGGGTTATCCGGGTCCACAGCAGGACACCGTCGGGCAGCGGGTCGCCGGAGGCGACTCCATGGAGGAACTCGGGTCCCTGCGCGGCGGCGGTGGCAGCGGCGGCGCCGGCACTCGTACCGGCGATGACAGGGACGGAAACAGCGGTCACGGCAGCGGCTTTGAGAGCCGTACGGCGGCTGGGAGATAAAACGAATCGACTGGTCACGGCCGTACATTACTGATCAGTACGGCTCAAGGGCGGGCAAACGCGCGAACGTTCGCCCACCCTCAGGTGAAGTGCCGTGCGCCCGTCAGCTCTTGAGGGCCTTTTCGATCGCGGCCTTGAACTCCTCCGGCGTCATGGGCGGGTTCTCGCCGTCCGATCCGGTGAGCGTCTTGCCGTCCATCTTGAGCGCCGGGGTGCCCTTCACGTCGCCGTTGTCGAAGGCGTCCGACATCTTCAGCGCCCAGGCGTCGAAGGTGCCGTCCTGCACGTTCCGCTGGAACTGCTTGTTGCCCTTGAGGGCGTCCACCTCGTCGGCCACCTTGATCAGGTAGTCGTCCTTGGCGAACTTGTCGTCCCGCTCCGCCGGGTGGTTCTTCTGCGAGTACAGCGCGCCCTTGTACTCCAGGAACGCCTCGGGGCTGACGTCGAGAGCGGCGCCCAGCGCACTCAGCGCGTTCCGCGAGCCCTCGCCGGGGATGGACCTGTCGAGGAAGGCGGCGCCGACGAACTTGAGCTTGTACTTGCCCGCGTCGACATCCTTCAGGATCGTCTCACCGTTCGCCTGCTCGAAGGACGCGCAGACCGGGCAGCGCGCGTCCTCGTACAGCTCCAGCGTCTTCTTGGCGTCCTTCTCGCCGATGACGACGGTCGTGCCGTCCTTGCCCTCGGTGTTCGCGGGAGCGGTGACCTGCTTGGCGTTCTTGGCGGCCTCCCAGGCGGACGGCTCGTTCGCCCGCATGACGCCGTATCCGACGCCGCCGGCCACCGCGAGGACGGCGACGACCGACAGGGCGACGATCACCTGGCGGCGGGTCCTGTCCTTCTTGGCCTGGCGTTCGCGCTCGGCGCGCAGCCGCTCGCGGGCCGCTGCCTTGTTGGCCTGGTTGTTGCGTGCACTCATGGTGGTGTTCTCCGTACGGGAAGAGGGGGTACTGGGCCGGGCTCAGGCGAAAACGCGTGCCGGGCGCGGCGGACCTCTGCGTCCTACGGAGTGCACGAAAAGACGGCCGGGAGAGGCGGTACGGGCCCGGCAAGCGGGCCGCACCGCGCGGCGTACGGGCCGCTGGGCCCCGCCCGTGACGGCGACCGCGATCAGCAGCGGCCGGAAGGCGGACGCGGCCACGGTCCGCACCAGACCGGCGAGCGCCGCCTCACCGCGCCGCAGCCAGGCGGCCGCGAGCAGGCCCACTGAGACGTGGGCGGCGAGGAGCATCCAGGGGAGGGCGGGATCGGGGGAGCTGAGGAGGGCGGCGACGCTCTCCTGGGGCTCCGTCACCCGTACGAGCGGAGCGCCGAGTGCGCTGTCGGCGCCGTTGTCGCCGCACAGTACGTCAAAGCCGACCGAGCGCAGAGAGCCCGCCACCGGGCCGCCCGCAGCCCCGTAACACAGGTGCTGGCCGGTGGTGAAGACGGTGTCGGCGGCCAGCTCCAGCGGTATGAGCAGACCGGCGATCGCGCCGAAGCCGCGTTCCCGCCCGGCCAGCGCGTACGCGACGGCGAACACGACGGCCGCTGTCCCGGCCACCACGGTCAGCGGCAGCGGGACGCGGGAGAGCAGCACGTGGGACGCGGCGGAGAGCGTGACGACGAGCGCGGTGAACAGCGCCGCACGTACCACCCTCAGCTGCGTCCCCGATACGTCCATAGAACGTGAGTTTGCCACGGCTTCCGGTAAGAGAGCCCTAAAGCCGTGGCGGGCCGGCCGCTCAGAGGCCGGGGATCCGGCCATTCCTGAACAGGTCCACGAAAATCTGGTGGTCGGCCCGCGCCCGCGCCCCGTAGGAGTGCGCGAAGTCCACCAGCAGGTCGCCGAAGCTGTCCTCGTCGGCCGCGATCGCCGCGTCGATCGCCCGCTCCGTGGAGAACGGCACCAGCGAGTGGCCGCTCTCGTCGTCCGCCGCCGAGTGCATTGTGGCCGTCGCCCGGCCGAGATCGGCGACGACGGCCGCGATCTCGTCCAGGTCGTCGATGTCCGACCAGTCCAGGTCCACGGCGTACGGCGAGACTTCCGCCACGAGCTGCCCCGTCCCGTCCAGCTCGGTCCAGCCCAGCCACGGGTCCGCGTGCGCCTGGAGGGCGCGCTGCGAGATCACCGTGCGGTGACCCTCGTGCTGGAAGTAGTCACGGACGGCGCCGTCGGTGATGTGCCGGGAGACCGCCGGGGTCTGCGCCTGCTTCATGTAGATCACGACGTCGTTCTCCAGGGCGTCGCTGTTGCCTTCGAGCAGGATGTTGTACGACGGCAGTCCGGCGGAGCCGATGCCGATGCCGCGCCGCCCGACCACGTCCTTCACGCGGTAGGAGTCGGGGCGGGTCAGGCTCGCCTCGGGCAGCGTCTCCAGATAGCCGTCGAAGGCCGCGAGGACCTTGTAGCGGGTGGCGGCGTCGAGGTCGATGGAGCCGCCGTCCGAAGAGAAGCGGCGTTCGAAGTCGCGGATCTCGGTCATCGAGTCGAGCAGCCCGAAGCGGGTCAGCGAACGGGCCGAACGCAGCGCGCCGAGCAGCGGGCCCTCGGCCGTGTCCAGGGTGAAGGGGGGCACCTCGTCGTTCTTGGCACCGGTGGCCAGGGCGTGGATGCGCTCGCGGTAGGCGGCGGCGTACGTCCGTACCAGCTCGGTGATCTGCTCGTCGCCCAGCGCCTTGGTGTAGCCGATGAGCGCGACGGAGGCCGCGAAGCGCTTGAGGTCCCAGGTGAAGGGGCCGACGTACGCCTCGTCGAAGTCGTTGACGTTGAAGATCAACCGGCCCTGGGAGTCCATGTACGTGCCGAAGTTCTCGGCGTGCAGATCGCCGTGGATCCACACCCGCCCGGTCCGCTCGTCCAGGTACGGGCCGCCGTGCTGCTCGCGCTCCAGGTCGGCGTAGAACAGGCAGGCCGTGCCCCGGTAGAAGGCGAACGCGGACGCCGCCATCTTGCGGAACTTCACCCGGAAGGCGGCAGGGTCGGCGGCGAGGAGCCTGCCGAACGCGGTCTCGAAGACGGCGAGGATCTGCTCGCCGCGCTGAGCGGCGTCTGTCTGCTGGACCGACATCGCCGGTTGCCTCCTGGTGCATGACGTTTTTGACAAAATGGACAGGGCTTTCCCCGAGTCCAACGCCTGACCGTACTCGTGAGTGCCCCCTCGTTGTCAGTCGGCCGACGTAGACTTCCGAGCTGTCCCTCAACCTGTCACCGACCGTTCTGCCGGAGGCCTTCGCCGTGACCAAGCCGCCCTTCACGCACCTTCACGTACACACCCAGTACTCGCTGCTGGACGGTGCCGCGCGGCTCAAGGACATGTTCGAGGCCTGCAACGAAATGGGCATGTCGCACATCGCGATGACCGACCACGGCAACCTCCACGGGGCGTACGACTTTTTCCATTCGGCGAAGAAGGCGGGGGTGACGCCGATCATCGGCATCGAGGCGTACGTCGCGCCCGAGTCGCGGCGCAACAAGCGGCGCATCCAGTGGGGCCAGCCGCACCAGAAGCGCGACGACGTGTCCGGTTCCGGTGGTTATACGCACAAGACGATCTGGGCGGCGAACAAGACCGGCCTGCACAACCTCTTCCGGCTGTCCTCCGACGCGTACGCCGAGGGCTGGCTGACGAAGTGGCCCCGGATGGACAAGGAGACCATCTCCCAGTGGTCCGAGGGCCTGATCGCCTCCACCGGGTGCCCGTCGGGCGAGGTGCAGACACGGCTGCGGCTCGGCCAGTTCGACGAGGCGGTGCAGGCGGCGTCCGACTACAAGGACATCTTCGGCGAGGGCCGGTACTTCCTGGAGCTGATGGACCACGGCATCGAGATCGAGCGCCGGGTCCGCGACGGGCTGCTCGAAATCGGCAAGAAGCTGAACATCCCGCCGCTCGTCACCAACGACTCGCACTACACCTACGCCAACGAGGCGAGCGCGCACGACGCCCTGCTGTGCATCCAGACCGGCAAGAACCTCTCCGACCCGGACCGCTTCCGCTTCGACGGCACCGGCTACTACCTGAAGTCGACCGACGAGATGTACGCCGTCGACTCCTCCGACGCCTGGCAGGAAGGCTGCGCGAACACGCTCCTGGTCGCGCAGCAGATCGACACGGAGGGCTGGTTCAAGGAGCGGAACCTGATGCCCAAGTTCGATGTGCCCGAGGGCTACACCGAGGTGACGTGGTTCCGCGAGGAGACCATGCGCGGCATGGCCCGCCGCTTCCCGAACGGCATCCCGGAAGACCGGCTCAAGCAGGTCGAGTACGAGATGAAGATCATCATCGACATGGGCTTCCCGGCGTACTTCCTCGTGGTCGCCGACTTCATCATGTGGGCCAAGAACAACGGCATCGCGGTCGGCCCCGGCCGAGGCTCCGCGGCCGGTTCGATCGTCGCGTACGCCATGGGCATCACCGACCTCGACCCGATCGAGCACGGCCTGATCTTCGAGCGGTTCCTCAACCCCGAGCGCATCTCCATGCCCGATGTCGACATCGACTTCGACGAGCGCAGGCGCGGTGAGGTGATCAGGTACGTCACCGAGAAGTACGGCGCCGACAAGGTCGCCATGATCGGCACGTACGGAAAGATCAAGGCCAAGAACGCGATCAAGGACTCCGCGCGCGTCCTCGGCTACCCGTACGCGATGGGCGACCGGCTCACCAAGGCCATGCCCGCCGACGTCCTCGGCAAGGGCATCGACCTCAACGGCATCACCGACCCCAAGCACCCGCGCTACAGCGAGGCGGGCGAGATCCGGTCGATGTACGAGAACGAACCGGACGTGAAGAAGGTCATCGACACCGCGAAGGGCGTCGAGGGCCTGGTCCGGCAGATGGGTGTGCACGCGGCCGGCGTGATCATGTCCAGCGAGACGATCACCGACCACGTGCCCGTCTGGGTGCGGCACACCGACGGCGTGACCATCACACAGTGGGACTACCCGAGCTGCGAGTCGCTCGGCCTGCTGAAGATGGACTTCCTCGGCCTGCGCAACCTCACGATCATGGACGACGCCGTCAAGATGGTGAAGTCCAACAAGGGCATCGACCTGGAGCTGCTCAGCCTCCCGCTCGACGACCCGGCGACGTACGAGCTGCTCTGCCGCGGTGACACGCTCGGCGTCTTCCAGTTCGACGGCGGCCCGATGCGGTCCCTGCTGCGGCTGATGAAGCCAGACAACTTCGAGGACATTTCCGCCGTCTCGGCCCTGTACCGGCCGGGCCCGATGGGCATGAACTCGCACACGAACTACGCGCTGCGCAAGAACGGCCAGCAGGAGATCACGCCGATCCACCCGGAGCTGGAGGAGCCCCTCAAGGAGGTCCTCGGCCTGACGTACGGCCTGATCGTGTACCAGGAGCAGGTGCAGAAGGCCGCGCAGATCATCGCCGGCTACTCGCTCGGCGAGGCCGACATCCTGCGCCGCGTCATGGGCAAGAAGAAGCCCGACGAGCTCCAGAAGAACTTCGTGCTCTTCCAGGCGGGCGCGAAGAAGAAGGGGTACTCCGACGCGGCGATCCAGGCGCTGTGGGACGTGCTGGTCCCCTTCGCCGGATACGCGTTCAACAAGGCGCACTCCTCGGCGTACGGACTGGTCACCTACTGGACGGCGTACCTCAAGGCGAACTACCCCGCCGAGTACATGGCGGCGCTGTTGACCTCGGTCAAGGACGACAAGGACAAGTCGGCCGTCTACCTGAACGAGTGCCGGCGCATGGGCATCAAGGTGCTCCCGCCGAACGTGAACGAGTCCGAGTCGAACTTCGCCGCGCAGGGCGACGATGTGATCCTCTTCGGCCTGACCGCCATTCGAAACGTCGGTCAGAACGTCGTGGACTCGATCATCCGGAGCCGAAAGGCGAAGGGGAAGTACAGCTCGTTCCCGGACTTCCTCGACAAGGTCGAGGCGGTCGTGTGCAACAAGCGGACCGTCGAATCGCTCATCAAGGCCGGTGCCTTCGACGAGATGGGGCACACCCGCAAGGGCCTCGTCGCGCACCACGAGCCGATGATCGACAACGTGGTGCAGGTCAAGCGCAAGGAGGCCGAGGGGCAGTTCGACCTCTTCGGCGGCATGGGCGAGGAGGAAAGCGACGAGCCGGGCTTCGGGCTCGACGTGGAGTTCTCCGACATCGAGTGGGAGAAGTCGTACCTGCTCGCACAGGAGCGCGAGATGCTCGGCCTGTACGTCTCCGACCACCCGCTCTTCGGTCTTGAGCACGTCCTGTCGGACAAGGCCGACGCCTCGATCTCGCAGCTCACCGGCGGCGAGCACTCGGACGGTGCGATCGTCACCGTCGGCGGCATCATCTCCGGCCTCCAGCGCAAGATGACCAAGCAGGGCAACGCCTGGGCGATCGCGACGGTCGAGGATCTGGCCGGCTCCATCGAGTGCATGTTCTTCCCGGCGACGTACCAGCTCGTCTCGACCCAGCTCGTCGAGGACACCGTGGTCTTCGTCAAGGGCCGCCTCGACAAGCGCGAGGACGTTCCGCGGCTCGTCGCGATGGAGCTGATGGTCCCCGACGTGTCGTCGGCCGGGACGAACGCGCCGGTCGTGCTGACCATTCCGACGGTGAAGGTGACGCCGCCGATGGTGACCAAGCTCGGCGAGATCCTCAAGCACCACCGGGGCAACACGGAGGTCCGGATCAAGCTCCAGGGGGCCCGCAAGACGACGGTGCTGCGGCTCGACCGGCACCGCGTTCAGCCGGACCCGGCGCTGTTCGGGGACTTGAAGGTGCTGCTCGGCCCGTCCTGCCTGGCGGGATAAGCGGGATAAGAACGCGAAGAAGAAGGGGCGTACCCGTCGTCACGGGTACGCCCCTTCTTCTTCGTCTTCTTTCGCGTATTTACACAGCGTGATCAGTTATGGCCGAAGCGCCGCTGGTGCTTACGGGCAACATCAGCAGGGCTGCCCTGGGCGTGCGTCTGCGGCTGGGCGTGGGACTCGAAGGCGCTGTCCTTGGCCTGCGTGGTCCCACGCGCCACCGAGGACGCGCGGTCCTGTGTGGCGCCCTGCTTGCGATTCTTGTTCTTGGCCATGGTTCTGCCTCCTGTTGGGTCTGGGGGCCAGGGCCGGGACCAGACTCACACAAGGCGACATAGCTCGCATTTTGGATCATTACCGTGCGTAATTGGGGCTGTCGCGGAGCAACTTCGGCATCCGCCACGCCGATGATCGAGTTCCGGCCGTTAACCCTCACGCAGTCGGGCAGACTCGAAGGAAGCCCGAAGCACTCCTGAACTCCCGAAGCACCTTTCGATCCCGAGGTTCCCGAAAGAGGGTGGAACGCGTGGACCGCTGCGTCGTCCTGGTGGACGCCGGCTATTTGCTGGGCGCCGCCGCGAGCCTGCTCGCCGGAGAACCGGCCCGCTCCCGCATCACCGTGGATCACGCCGCGCTCATCCAGGGTCTGCGAGAACGGGCCGAAGCGGATACGGAGCAGCCGCTGCTGCGCATCTACTGGTTCGACGGCGCACCGGACCGCGTTCCCCAGCCCGAGCACCGGCGGCTGCGGGTCATGCCGCGCGTGACGGTCAGGCTGGGCGCGCTGACCCGAAGCGACGGGCGGTGGGCGCAGAAGGGCGTCGACGCGGCGATGCACGCGGAGCTGACCGAGCTGGCCAGAAATCGCGCCTGCTCGGACATTGTGCTGGTGACCGGGGACGGGGATCTGCTACCCGGACTGATGTCCGCCAAGGAACACGGCGTAGCGGTGCACCTGTGGGCCGTGCAGGCGGCCGACGGGGACTACAACCAGTCGGAGGACCTGGTCGCCGAGGCCGACGAACGGCGCGTCCTGGACCGGGCGTGGATCACCAAGGCCGTACGGGCGAAGGACCTCACCGGGATCTGCGCGCCACCGCCGGTGCCGCGGCCGGAAATCGCCGCGATCCTGTCGGCTCCGCTGCCGGAATCGGCGCTCGCGGCTTCGGCGGAGCGGGCCGAGCGGGCCGCGCAGACGCAGGCGCAGGCGCGGGCCGAGGCCGAAGCGGGGGGTGATGCCGTACGGAACGGATCCGCGAGGGCGGTGGATTCCGCGGCCCCGTCGCCGGCTCCCGCGCCCGTGGCTGCCGCGAGCGGGCCCGCGGAGACGCATCCACCGCACGGGACCAGGGGCGTGCCGACACCGAAGGACCTTGCTGGCCTGCGCGGTCCGGGCGCGCAGACGGCGCAGCATCCGCACGCCAACGGGACCGCGCAGCCGGCGGCGGCCGCCGCTGCCGGGGCGACGCTGCGGTGGTCGTCCGACAAGGGCTGGGCGGAGCGTCCGGGCAACGGCGGTCAGCTCGGCGAGCCGCCCGAGACCGCCTCCCTGCCGACGCTGGCGCAGCTCACCAGCGCGGAGCAGCGCTGGGCGGACCGGGAGGAGGACATCACCACGGTCGGCGGCGACCCCTTCGAGGTCGGCCAGGTCTTCGCCCGCCGGTGGATGGAACGGCTGCCGGACCCCGGCCACACCCAGAAGCTTTCGACGATGTACCCGAGGATTCCGCACCGGATCGACGGCGAGCTGCTGCGGTACGCGGCGCGATTCGGTCTGCTGGCGCACAAGGACGACCAGATCGACGAGCACGACCGGTATGCGATCCGGGCGGGCTTCTGGCGCGAGATCGACGTGCGGGCGGCGGCGGAGCATGTGACAGCGGGGGAGTAGGCGGCGGGCGCGGCCGAGTACCCCTGCGGGACTTTCCCCTACCCGCCCCTTCCCGAACCGGGGCCCGCCCCGGACCCCGCTCCTCAAACGCCGGAGGGGCTGGAGTTGCCCGAAGGCGGTCAGGGGAAGAACGTTCCGCCCGGATAGCCCGCGCTTCGCGCCCCCGGGGACGGCGTGTGGCCCGGAACCCCGTAGGCTCGTCCCTCGTGAGTACGGGCACAGCACAGGCGGGACGCGGCACGGGAGTCGTGTGTGCCGTGCGGGATCTGGTCAAGACGTATCCCGCCGCCCGCGGCCGCCGCGGAGTGCCCGCGACGCCGGCCGTGCGGGCCACCGACGGGATCTCCCTCGACGTACACCGCGGCGAGATCTTCGGGCTGCTCGGGCCCAACGGAGCCGGAAAGTCCACCCTCGTACGCCAGCTCACCGGGCTCATGCGGCCGGACTCCGGAAGCGTCGAGCTGCTGGGGCACGACCTCGTACGGCACCCCGAGCGCGCCTCGCGGCTCGTCGGGTACCTCGGGCAGGAATCCACCGCGCTGGACGAGCTGACCGTGTCGCTCGCCGCCGAAACCACCGGACGGCTGCGCGGGCTCACCGCGAAGGCCGCGCGTGCCGAGCGGGACGACGTACTGGAAGAACTCGGTCTCGGCGAGATCGCCGGGAGGCCGCTCAAGAAGCTGTCCGGCGGCCAGCGCCGCCTCGCCTGCTTCGCCGCGGTGCTGGTGGGCGAGCGGCCCGTACTCGTACTGGACGAACCGACCACCGGCATGGACCCCGTCGCGCGCCGCGCGGTGTGGGCGGCCGTCGACCGGCGGCGGGCCGAGAACGGCGCGACCGTGCTGCTCGTCACGCACAATGTCATCGAGGCCGAGACGGTCCTCGACCGTGTCGCGGTGCTGGAGAGCGGCCGGGTGATCGCGTGCGACAGCCCCGCCGGGCTCAAGTCGCGCGTAGCCGGTGAGGTACGGCTCGACCTCGTGTGGCGGGAGCGGGCACCGCTGGACGTGCCCGAGGTCGCGGCGCTGCGGGAATCCGCGCAGGAGTCCGGGCGGCGCTGGGTCCTGCGGCTCGCCCCCGACGAGGCGCGTGCGGCCGTCGCCGCCGTAACCGGGGGCAAGGCGTTCGCGGCACTCGACGACTTCACGCTGGCGACGCCGAGCCTCGAAGACGTCTACCTGGCGCTCGGTGGCAGCACGAACGGTACGAAGGGGCTGGTCAAGGCGTGAGTGTCGTGCCTGCGGAGGCCGAGACCGGCTCGGTGCGGATCCGGGTGGCGAGGGACAAGGACGCCGGTGCGGCCGGTGACGCGCCCGCACCCCTCGCACCCCGCGCGCGCCTGCTGCCGTCGCTCGCCGCCGTCTACCGGGCGCAGCTGTCCCGAGCGCGGGTGGCGCGCATTCCGCTGCTCTTCGTGGCGACGTTCCAGTCCGTCGGGATCATGGTCCTGATGCGGGGGGTCGTCGACGGGGGCGACGAGGCGCGGGCCGTCGTCGCCGGGTCGAGTGTGCTCGTCGTCGCCTTCGTCGCGCTGAATCTCCTCGCCCAGTACTTCGGGCAGCTACGGGCGAGCGGCGGCCTCGACCACTACGCCACGCTGCCGGTGCCGCCGGCCGCGGTGGTGCTGGGTGCGGCAGCCGCGTACGCCTCCTTCACGGTGCCGGGCACGTTCGTCACAGCCGTCGTGGGGTGCGTGCTGTTCCAGCTCCCGCTCACCCATCTGTGGGTGCTGGCGGCCGTCGTCCCGCTCGCCGGGGCGGCGCTCGCCGGTCTCGGCGCGGCGCTCGGCCTGCTCGCACCGCGCCAGGAGCTCGCGACGCTGCTCGGGCAGCTTGGCATGTCCGCGGCGCTGCTGCTCGGGGTGCTGCCCCCCAAGCGGCTGCCCGTGCCGATCTTGTACGCCCGCGATCTGCTGCCTTCGACGTACGGCGTCGAGGCTTTCGCGCGTACCTTCGACACGCACCCCAACTGGCCCGCGGTCGTACTCGACCTGGCCGTGTGCGCGGTCGTCGGGGTCGTCTCGCTGGCGGTCGCCACCTGGGCGTACCGCCGGGCGGCGGTCCGCTGAGCGGCGGTCCGGTGACGCGTGGGACGGGGACGCCTGGCACGATGGCAGGGTGACCGCTCCTCTGACGCCGCCTCACCAGCAGCCGCCGAACGACCCCTGGCAGAAGTCCGAAGCCGGGGCCGCTCCGCAGGCCCCCTCCCACCCGCACGCCGGTCCCGTCGCGGAGGGGACACAGGACGACACCAGCCCGTCCATGGAGGTGATCAGGGCCGCTGTGGTGGCTCTGGCGCTGACGGTCCTGGGCATCGGGCTCGGGCTGCTGTGGATGTGGCTGGCGCCGCGAGTGCCACTGATCTCCACCGACAAGGCCGTCTTCCTCAAGGACACCGAGGGTGAGGAAGCGATCGGGGCGGACGGGACGTTCGTACTGCTGGCGCTCGCGTTCGGCGCGGTCAGCGCCGCTCTGGTCTTCTGGTTCAACCGGCGTGGCGGTATCCCGCTGGTGATCGGTCTCGCACTGGGCGGCCTGCTCGGGTCGCTGCTGGCGTGGGGGACCGGCGTCTGGTTCGGGCCGACGGCCGACGTGGTCGAGCGCGCGCGGGAGGTCGGTCAGGGCGTGGAGTTCGACGCGCCGCTCAGGCTCGGGGCGAAGGGTGCGCTGCTGGCCTGGCCGATGGCCGCGATGCTGGTCCACCTGGGGCTGACGGCCCTTTTCGGACCACGGGATCCGGAGCCGGAGTGGGGGGCGTACTGGCATCCGGCACCGGGACCGGGCACGCAGGACGGTACGCCGACCTGACGCCACGCGTCGGGTCGCAGGCGTGCCGGTCGCCGGTTACGCGCGGCCGATCGGGGCGATGGTCGCGTCCGTGAGGGCCGCCAGGTCCACCGGGGACAGTTCGAGCTCCAGGCCGCGGCGCCCCGCCGAGACGCACACCGTGTCGTACGACGACGCCGACGCGTCCAGGACCGTACGGAGCTTCTTGCGCTGGCCCAGGGGTGAGATGCCGCCCCGCACATAGCCCGTGGTGCGTTCCGCCACCACTGGGTCCGCCATCGCCGCGCGCTTGCCGCCGACCGCCGCCGCCAGCGCCTTGAGGTCGAGTGAGCCCGCCACCGGCACGACCGCCAGCGTCAACGTGCCGTCGATGTCGGCCACCAGGGTCTTGAAGACGCGGTCCGGCGCAACGCCCAGCGCCTGCGCCGCCTCCTCACCGTACGAGGGGGACGCCGGGTCGTGCTCGTACGCGTGGAGGATGTACGCCGTCCCCGCCGCGGTCAGGGCGACGGTCGCCGGAGTGCCTCCGGCCTGGCGATTCTTCTTGGCCACTGGGGCTCTGCCTCCGGTCGGTCGTCAGTTGGGGCTGGTGGGCGCCACGGTCAGGTCGACGGCCGGCACCGAGGGCAGGTGGCGGATCACCGCCGTCTCGGCGCGCAGCAGCTTCAGCTCTTCGCGCAGCCGGCTCGCGGTGTCGGGCGCCTGCAGCAGGCGCTGCCTCGCCGGGATGTCCAGTACCGTCGCGGCGGCCACGAGGTACGAGACGACGGACGGCTCGTCCGGCAGCTCCGCGCCGGTGGTCAGCGAGCGCTCACGCGCGCCCGCGAGCCGCTTCTGGTAGCTGCGGAACGCCCGCAGCACGCCCTCGGCCAGCGCACCCGCGTCGTCGCCCGGCTCCTCGGGCAGTTCCTCCACCTCGGCGGTGAGGTACGGGCCGCTCGCGTCGACGGAGAGGATCTTGACGCGGGTCGTGCCGGTGGCCAGCACCTCGTAACTGCCGTCCTCGCGCTCACGGATCGTCGCCGCGTCGGCGACGCAGCCCACCCGGTGGAAGGCCTGGACCGGGTCCGGGCCGAAGCCCGCCGCCGGTCCCCGCTCCGCCATCGTCGTGGAGTCCGGCATGCCGGGCGCCGTGGCGGCGACCTCGTGGCCGTCACGGATCGCTACGACCACGAAGCGGCGCGGCTCGTCCTCCGAGGGGGCGGCGGACTGGTCGGGGGACGGTGCGGATTCGCCGGAGTCCGCGCCCTTCGACAAGTCGCGCATCATGGCGCGATAACGCTCCTCGAAGATGTTCAGCGGCAGCACCAGACCGGGGAACAGCACCGAGTTCAGCGGGAAGAGGGGAAGACGAGCGGTGGTCACAGCGGTCAAGCGTAATGGCCGTCGGACCCGACCCTGCGGGCCGTCCTGCGCAAAGGCCGCAAAGGCATCGCCGACGCCACCTGGATCCTCGCGGTGTCGCGCAGCTCCAGGAACTGTCCCAGCACGTCGTCGCTCAGATACGCCCAGGGGAACGAGGTCGCGTACGGCCCGATCAGCCGGAACTGTTCCAGGGCGTCGGCCCACCGCCCCCTGGTGATCAGCACGTACGCCAGCAGGTTGCGGACCTCGGCCGGCCACGGGTCGCCCGCCGCGTACTCGGCGGACAGCGCGATCGCCAGATCGGCCGCCGCGTCGACGCGCTCGGGCGCGATCACGGTGTCCGCCGCCCCGGCGCCCTCGCGGCTCAGCAGGTGCGCGAAGGCCGCTCGTACGGGCAGGGCCTGCACCAGCGATCCGGGCAGGGCGTCTTCCGCGGCCTGTTCGGCGAAGTCGAAGCACTCGCGGTGCGAGCCGTACCACTGGGCGGAGAGGTACTGGAGTGCGGAGACGTGGCACCCGTAGTGGTGCGAGGAGCGGCCCACCGCCTCCGCCCACAGTTCCTCGAAGGCGGAATGCGCCGCATGCGTGCCGCGCGCGTGGTCCAGAGCGATGCGCCACGGCACCGGGTCGCGCGGAGCGGCTTCGGCCGCCGCCTCGATCAGCGGTCCGACGTCACGCAGCCGCTCGGCGCGGGCCGGCGACTCCCAGGCCCTGCGCACGGACAGTTCGGCCTTGACGAGCAGGGCGTCGGGATCGCGCGGGGAGGCGGCCAGCCAGTCGCCGAGCCAGCCCTCGCGATGGTGGGCGAAGGTGGCGAGGCGGGTGGTGTACCGGTCGCGGTTCTCCCACTCGGCACCCTCCCGCGTGGCAGCGAGGAGCTTTGCCGCAGGCCCGTGGTCGCCGAGGGCGGCGGCGACGAGGGCCGGTCCCAGGCGCTCGTCGGGTACGTCGAGCAGCACCTCGTCGTCATCGAGCAGTCCGGCGCCCAGGTGCTGGGTGTGGCGGATCATGCGCGCGGTGCTGATCAGAGCGCGAAGGAATGACATGGTGCGAACCATTGAAAACCGCAGGTGGGGGCGGCGCCAGAGGGCGTCGGTGAAGCTTTTGCATCAGCTGAAAGGTTGTGCCCGCGTCGGTCAAGGGACAGTAAAGCTAGCGGGGCAGCCGGGGGCGGCGGGGCTACCGTACCCCCCGGCCGGCCCCGTCGCCTCCCCCTGGATCCGCCCCGCCGCAGAGCCGGATCAGCCCCGCCGCAGCAGCCGTGACGCCCCCGCCGCGACCGTCGTCGCCAGGACCCAGCCGAGCAGGATCAGCCCCGCCGCCGCCCACTGCCAGCCGGTGGTCAGACGCCAGTGCCCGTCCTGCCCCAGGTTGATCACCGGCAGCAGCAGGTCGAGGGCGTAGAGGGACGCGTTCCACTCCGGGTGCTGCTCGGCGTTGATCGCGGGCGGGTCGAGCTGCGCGAACGCCACCGCTCCGGCCGCCCACAGCACAGCCATCCACACGGCGGCCCGCCCCGGCCGGTAGCCGTACGCCACCGTCCAGTCCTGCAGGTAGCCCCACAGCTTCCCGGCCAGCGGCAGCGTCTCGCGCCGTCTTCGCTGCTTGGCCAGCAGCACCTCGCGGGCGTCGGCGTCCTCCCCGCTGTTGCGCAGGACGGCCGCCAGCCGCTCGTACGGCTCCGGGGCGTACTCCGGGGTCGCGGCCGTCACCCACCCCAGCCGGCGCGAGAGCGGGAACAGCCCGCGCGGTACGAGGCAGTCGTACGTGAAGCCGTTCATGGTCAGGCCGCCGGGCCGCGGCCAGCTGTCCGCCTTGTCCACCAGATTGCCGACCTTCGCGCCGGACAGTACGACCTTCCCCTCCTCGGGCCGGTCGCAGAGAAACCGCAGCTCGGGCGTCTGGACCCGGCGCAGCGACAGCTCCTGCCCCAGCGACATGCGGAACCGCGCGCCGTCGAAGTCCACGGCGTCCCCGAACCGTCCGTCGTCGAGCCGCAGCCCGCCCTCGCACTCGAACCGCTGCACGCGCGTGCCGCGCACCGGCGTGTTCCCGATGCCGTACGGCGGCGTGGTCCCCGGGGCCGCGCCCCTCGGCCCGATCCCCGCGGGCGTCAGGTAGAGCGTGCGCTCCACGGTGAGCTGCGGGGCGTTCAGCGCCCGCCGCCCCTCCACGCCGTACGGCCGCCGCAGCCGGCTGCCGCGCAGGCTCAGCGAGACCCCGACCTTCGCGCCGCGCAGGCTGAACTCACCGTTCGACTCGATCATCTCCGCCTGGAGATCCTGGGCGACGGACAGACCGTCGGCGGCGATCGAACGGCCGTTGCGGTCCTGGTGCACGACGATCTGGTTGAGCAGCAGGTCCGTGCCGATCTGGGCGTCGGTGAGCCGGATGCCGCCGGGGACACTGCAGCGCGGCAGATGCAGGTCGCCCTCGGTGTGCAGCCGGGCCGCCTCCAGGCGGGGGATGGCGCAGCCCACCATGCGCAGCGTGGTGAAGTGGCATTCGGGCAGCAGCACCTCCTTCTCGAAGCGGCAGTTGTTCAGCTCGACGTACGGCTCGACGCGGCCGCCCGCGAGCTTGAGCGTGCCGGTGATCTGTACGCCGCTGAGCTTGAGGGCCGCGACCCGCCCGGGCAGCGCGGGCGGCCCGCTGAGCAGCAGCAGCGCGACGACGCGCGCGCGGACGCTGCGTTCGGGGGGCCATGGCCTGGTCGTCATCGGATCGTCGAGTACGGGATTGCGGGTGCGGAGGTCGTACGTACTGCCGTTGCGGAACGCCTGCCACATGCCGATTTCCGCGGCACTGAGCCAGTCGGGTGCTTCGACGTCTTGCTGCGGCTCGGTCAAGGCCGCCCCTTTCGCCGATTCGTACAGCCGTTCTTCCCTCTGGGTGACGGGCTGAACGCTAGTGGTCACGAAAGACTCCTGGGGTGTGTATCAGCCAGTGATACGGAGGCTCGGCTGCCGGATGGGGTCTGAGAGAATTGGCAGCGTGATCTCTCGAATCGATCTGCGCGGTGACGCCCTCCCCGAGGGCGCCGACCTGCGCGACCTGCTGCCCCGTGCCGACTTCGACGTACAGGCCGCCCTCGACAAGGTGCGGCCCATCTGCGAGGACGTGCATCATCGGGGCACGGCGGCGCTGATCGAGTACGCGGAGAAATTCGACGGCGTGAAGCTGGAGCGGGTACGGGTCCCGGCCGAAGCGCTCGCCACCGCCCTGGAGCAGCTCGACCCCAAGGTCAGGGCCGCTCTGGAGGAATCCATCCGGCGCGCCCGCATCGTGCACCGCGAGCAGCGGCGCGGCGAGCACACCACCCAGGTCGTACCCGGTGGCACCGTCACCGAGCGGTGGGTGCCGGTCGGGCGGGTGGGCCTCTACGCGCCCGGCGGCCGGTCGGTCTACCCCTCCTCCGTGATCATGAACGTGGTCCCGGCCCAGGAGGCCGGCGTCGAATCCATCGCCCTGGCGTCCCCCGCTCAGGCGGAGTTCGGCGGCCTGCCGCACCCGACGATCCTGGCGGCCTGCGCGCTGCTCGGCATCGACGAGGTGTACGCCGCGGGCGGCGCCACCGCCGTCGCGATGTTCGCGTACGGCACCGACGAGTGCCCGCCCGTCAACATGGTCACCGGCCCCGGCAACATCTGGGTCGCCGCGGCCAAGCGCTACTTCACCGGCCTCATCGGCATCGACACCGAGGCCGGACCGACCGAGATCGCCGTCCTCGCGGACGAGACGGCCGACCCGGTGCACGTCGCCGCCGACCTGATCAGCCAGGCCGAGCACGACCCGCTGGCCGCCGCCGTCCTGGTGACGGACTCCGAGGAGCTCGCGGACGCGGTCACCAAGGAGCTGGAGCCGCAGGTGGCCGCCACGAAGCACCGCGACGACCGGATCCTCCCGGCGCTCGCCGGCAAGCAGTCCTCGATCGTCCTGGTCGACTCCATGGAGGAGGGCCTCAAGGTCGTCGACGCGTACGGCGCCGAGCACCTGGAGATCCAGACCGCCGACGCCGCCGCGCTCGCCCGGCGCGTACGCAACGCCGGCGCGATCTTCGTCGGCCCGTACGCCCCCGTCTCCCTCGGCGACTACTGCGCCGGGTCCAACCACGTCCTGCCGACCGGCGGCTGCGCCTGCCACTCCTCGGGCCTGTCGGTCCAGTCGTTCCTGCGCGGCATCCACATCGTGGACTACACGCGGGACGCGCTCGCCGAGGTCACGCACCACGTGGTGACGCTGGCGGAGGCGGAGGACCTTCCGGCGCACGGCGCAGCCCTGAAGGCGCGCTTCGAGTGGAAGGTGCCGACGCAATGACCGATACGACTCGTACGACCCGTATCGACGACCTCCCCATCCGCGACGAGCTGCGCGGCAAGTCCCCGTACGGCGCGCCGCAGCTTGACGTGCCCGTACGCCTCAACACCAACGAGAACCCGTACCCGCTGCCCGAGGCGCTCGTCGAGCGCATCGCGGAGCGGGTGCGCGACGCGGCCCGCGAGCTCAACCGCTACCCGGACCGCGACGCGGTCGAGCTGCGCACCGAGCTGGCCCGCTACCTCACCCGCACCGCCGGGCACGAGGTCGCCATGGAGAACGTCTGGGCGGCCAACGGCTCCAACGAGGTCATCCAGCAGCTGCTCCAGACCTTCGGCGGGCCCGGCCGTACCGCGATCGGCTTCGAGCCGTCGTACTCCATGCACGGCCTCATCTCGCGCGGCACCGGCACCGGCTGGATCTCCGGGCCGCGCCACGAGGACTTCACCATCGACGTCGCGGCGGCCGAGAAGGCCATCGCCGAACACCGTCCCGACGTCGTCTTCATCACCTCGCCCAACAACCCCACCGGCACCGCGGTCGGAGCGGACACCGTCCTCGCGCTGTACGAGGCCGCCCGGGCGGCCAAGCCGTCCCTGGTCGTCGTCGACGAGGCGTACGGCGAATTCAGCCACCACCCGTCCCTGCTGCCCCTGATCGAGGGCCGCCCCAACATGGTGCTCTCCCGCACCATGTCGAAGGCCTTCGGCGCCGCCGGCCTGCGCCTCGGCTACCTCGCGGCCGACCCCGCCGTGGTCGACGCCGTACAGCTGGTACGCCTGCCGTACCACCTGTCGTCCGTCACCCAGGCCACCGCGCTCGCCGCGCTGGAGCACACCGATACGCTGCTGGGGTACGTCGAGCAGCTCAAGACCGAGCGGGACCGCCTGGTCGACGAGCTGCGCGCCATCGGATACGAGGTCACGGACTCGGACGCGAACTTCGTCCAGTTCGGCCGGTTCGACGGCGCGGCCGGCTCCCACGAGGCGTGGCAGCGGATCCTCGACCAGGGCGTCCTGGTCCGTGACAACGGCGTACCGGGCTGGCTGCGGGTCACGGCCGGCACCCCCGAAGAGAACGACGCGTTCCTCGATGCGGTACGCGCACTCAAAAAGGAGCACAGCTCATGAGCCGCATTGGGCGCGTCGAGCGCACCACGAAGGAGACCTCGGTCGTCGTCGAGATAGACCTCGACGGCACCGGCAAGGTCGACGTGTCGACAGGTGTCGGCTTCTACGACCACATGCTCGACCAGCTCGGCCGCCACGGCCTCTTCGACCTCACCGTGAAGACCGACGGCGACCTGCACATCGACTCGCACCACACGATCGAGGACACCGCCCTCGCGCTGGGCGCCGCCTTCAAGCAGGCGCTCGGCGACAAGGTCGGCATCTACCGCTTCGGCAACTGCACGGTCCCGCTGGACGAGTCGCTCGCCCAGGTCACCGTGGACCTCTCCGGCCGCCCGTACCTCGTACACACCGAGCCGGAGAAGATGGCGCCGATGATCGGCGAGTACGACACGACGATGACCCGGCACATCCTGGAGTCCTTCGTCGCGCAGGCCCAGATCGCCCTGCACGTGCACGTCCCGTACGGGCGCAACGCGCACCACATCGTGGAGTGCCAGTTCAAGGCCCTGGCCCGTGCCCTGCGGTACGCCTCGGAGCACGACCCGCGCGCCGCGGGCATCCTCCCCTCGACCAAGGGCGCACTGTGACAGGCCTCTCGACCGTCCTGATCGTCGTCGGCCTCTTCCTCCTGGGCGGCGTGTACTCCTTCTGGAAGCAGCAGCTGCCCAAGGGTGTCATCGTGCTTCTCGGCATCGGCGCCGTGATGTGCCTGGTCGCCGGTGTCATGCGAATTCAAGGACTCTGGGAATGAGCGACAAGAAGAAGATCGTCGTCTTCGACTACGGCTTCGGCAACGTCCGGTCCGCCGAGCGGGCGCTGGCCCACGTCGGCGCGGACGTCGAGATCACCCGCGACTTCGACAAGGCCATGAACGCCGACGGACTGCTGGTTCCCGGCGTCGGTGCCTTCTCCGCCTGCATGACGGGGCTGCGCGAGGCGCGCGGCGACTGGATTGTCGGCCGCAGGCTGGCCGGCGGGCGCCCGGTCATGGGCATCTGCGTGGGCATGCAGATCCTCTTCGAGCGCGGCATCGAGCACGGCGTGGAGACCGAAGGCCTCGACGAGTGGCCCGGCACGGTCGGACCGCTCAAGGCACCCGTCGTCCCCCACATGGGCTGGAACACGGTCCAGGCGCCCGAGGACAGCGAGCTGTTCGCCGGTCTCGACGCCGACACGCGCTACTACTTCGTGCATTCGTACGCCGTGCACGACTGGAGCCTGGAAGTCACCAACGCCAAGATCCGTGCGCCCAAGGTCACTTGGAGCACGCACGGTGAGACCTTCGTGGCGGCCGTCGAGAACGGCGCGCTGTGGGCGACCCAGTTCCACCCCGAGAAGTCCGGCGACGCCGGCGCCCAGCTGCTGACCAACTGGATCGGAACCCTGTGATGTCCTCCGCGAACTCCGCGAAGCTTGAACTGCTCCCCGCCGTCGACGTCCGCGACGGCCAGGCCGTGCGCCTCGTCCATGGCGAGTCCGGCTCGGAGACGTCGTACGGCGATCCGCTCCAGGCCGCCCTCGCCTGGCAGCAGGCGGGCGCCGAGTGGCTGCACCTCGTCGACCTCGACGCGGCGTTCGGCACCGGTGACAACCGGGACCAGATCGCCGAGGTCGCCCGCTCCATGGACATCAAGGTCGAGCTGTCCGGCGGAATCCGCGACGACGCCTCGCTCGCCGCCGCCCTCGCCACCGGCTGCAAGCGCGTCAACCTCGGCACGGCCGCGCTGGAGACCCCCGAGTGGGTCGCCAAGGTCATCGCGGAGTACGGCGACAAGATCGCGGTCGGCCTCGACGTACGCGGCACGACCCTGCGCGGCCGCGGCTGGACCCGCGACGGCGGCGACCTCTACGAGACGCTGGCGCGCCTCGACTCCGAGGGCTGCGCACGGTACGTCGTCACCGACATCGCCAAGGACGGCACGCTCCAGGGCCCGAACCTGGAGCTCCTGAAGAACGTCTGCGCCGCGACCGACAAGCCCGTCGTCGCCTCCGGCGGCGTCTCGTCCCTCGACGACCTGCGCGCGATCGCGTCGCTCGTCCCCGAGGGCGTCGAGGGCGCGATCGTCGGCAAGGCGCTGTACGCGAAGGCGTTCACGCTGGAAGAGGCGCTGGCGGCGGTGTCCGCATGACGGTTTCCTCTTCCGGTTCCGTACGCAAGGTCACGACCGGCGCCCCGTGGGAGGAGCAGTTCGGCTACTCCCGCGCGGTGGAGCTGCCGAACGGGCTCGTCCTGGTGTCGGGCTGCACGTCGGTCGTGGACGGCGTCATCGACGCCGGTACGCCGTACGAGCAGACCATCACCGCCTTCGGCGTCGCCTTCGGCGCGCTGGAGCAGGTCGGCCTGGGGCGTGAGGACGTGGTCCGCACCCGCATGTACATCACGCACGCGCGGGACGTCGACGACGTGGGCCGCGCCCACAAGGAGCTGTTCGACGACGTCCGCCCGGCGGCGTCGCTGATCATCGTCTCGGGTTTCGTGGACCCGAGCCTGGTCGTCGAGATCGAGCTTGAGGCCTACCGGGCAGGTGGGGCGGCATGACCCTCGCGGTACGAGTGATCCCTTGCCTGGACGTCGACAACGGCCGGGTCGTCAAGGGCGTCAACTTCCAGAATCTGCGCGACGCCGGCGACCCCGTCGAGATGGCCAAGCTGTACGACGCGGAGGGCGCCGACGAGCTGACGTTCCTCGACATCACCGCGTCCTCCGGCAACCGGGAGACGACGTACGACGTGGTGCGCCGCACCGCCGAGCAGGTCTTCATCCCGCTGACGGTCGGCGGCGGCGTACGCACCACCGAGGACGTCGACAACCTGCTGCGGGCCGGCGCGGACAAGGTCGGCGTCAACACCGCCGCCATCGCCCGCCCCGACCTGATCCGCGAGATCGCGGAACGCTTCGGGCGCCAGGTCCTCGTCCTGTCGGTCGACGCACGCCGTACGGAATCCGGCTCCTTCGAGGTCACGACGCACGGCGGGCGCAAGTCCGCCGGCATCGACGCGGTCGAGTGGGCGCACCGGGCGGCGGAGCTGGGCGCGGGCGAGATCCTGCTCAACTCGATGGACGCCGACGGTACGAAGGACGGCTACGACACGGAGATGATCGCGGCGGTGCGCAAGCACGTGACGGTGCCGGTGATCGCGTCGGGCGGCGCCGGCCGCCTCGACCACTTCCCGCCGGCCATCGCGGCGGGGGCGGACGCGGTGCTGGCGGCGTCGGTGTTCCACTTCGGCGACCTGCGGATCTCCCAGGTCAAGGACACGCTGCGCGAGGCGGGCCACCCGGTCCGCTAGCGGGTCAACGCCGGACGGGCTGGATGGTTGCCGCAACCAAATCCAGCCCCTCCGGCGTTGCTACATCGCGATGCCCAGCTTCGCGCCGCGCAGGCGCTCGATCGCGTCCTTGTCGCCCTCCATCTGCACCTGCGCCGCGTCCTGCCGCCCAAAGGCGAACAGCACCAGCTCACCCGGCTCACCCGTGACCGTCACCACCGGCGTCCCGCGATGCGCCACCGCCGTCTGCCCGTCCGGGCGGCGCAGCACCACACCCACCGGCGCCTTGCGGCCCAGCACGCGCGCCGCCTTCTCGATCCGCGACCACAGGGCGTTCGCGAAGACCGCGTCGAGCTCGCGCGGCGTCCAGTCGGGCTGCGCCCGCCGGACATCCTCGGCATGGACGTAGAACTCGACCGTGTTGGCGGCCTCGTCGAGCTGCTTGAGGGCGTACGGAGACATCCGTGGCGGACCCGTACGGATGAGCTGGATCAATTCCTCGTACGGCTTAGCGGCGAACTCCGCCTGCACCCGTTCGAGCCGGCTCTTCAGCGCCCCCAGAATTATCCCGCCCGCCGCGTCGGCGCGGCGCTCGCGCACCACCACATGGGCGGCGAGCTCACGGGTGTTCCAGCCGTCGCACAGCGTCGGGGCATCGGGTCCGGCCGCCTCCAGCAGGTCGGCGAGGAGGAGTCGTTCGCGCTTGGCATGGGTCGACATGCGGTCAGCGTACGGCCGTTGCCCCCGCCAGTGCCACGGCGCCGCGCGTCCAATGAGTCCAATGACCGGACGGCGTCCGTGGCGCGGCCCGCGGGCGCGGCACAATGGCGGACATGACCAGTACGCCCCCTCCCAGCAGCCTCGACCCCGCCATCGCCGCCCGCCTCAAGCGCGCCGCCGACGGTCTGGTCCCGGCCATCGCCCAGCAGTACGACACCGGTGAGGTGCTGATGCTCGGGTGGATGGACGACGAGGCGCTCCACCGGACGCTGACCACCGGCCGCTGCACGTACTGGTCGCGCAGCCGCCAGGAGTACTGGGTCAAGGGCGACACGTCCGGGCACTTCCAGCACGTCAAGTCCGTCGCGCTGGACTGCGACGCCGACACCGTGCTCGTACGGGTCGACCAGGTCGGCGCAGCCTGCCACACCGGCGACCGCACCTGCTTCGACTCCGACGTACTGCTCCCCCTCGCGAAGTAAGGTCACCGGCCATGGACATCGAGACCTTCCGCAAGCTGGCCGTCGACCGGCGTGTCATCCCCGTCAGCCGCAGGCTCCTCGCGGACGGCGACACGCCGGTGGGCCTGTACCGCAAGCTCGCCGCCGAGCGCCCCGGCACCTTCCTCCTGGAGTCCGCCGAGAACGGCCGCTCCTGGTCCCGGTACTCCTTCGTCGGCGTACGCAGCGCCGCCACCCTCACCGTCCGCGACGGGCAGGCGCACTGGCTCGGGACGCCGCCCGTCGGCGTACCCGTGGGCGGCGATCCGCTCGATGCGCTGCGCGCCACCATCGAGGCCCTGCACACCCCGCGCGACCTCGCGGGCGGCCTGCCACCGTTCACCGGCGGCATGGTCGGCTACCTGGGGTACGACGTCGTACGCCGCCTGGAGAAGATCGGCGAGCACGGGCGGGACGATCTCCGGCTGCCCGAACTGACCATGCTGCTGACCTCGGACCTCGCCGTACTCGACCACTGGGACGGCTCGGTGCTGCTGATCGCCAACGCGATCAACCACAACGACCTCGACACGGGCGTCGACGAGGCGTACGCCGACGCCGTCGCCCGGCTCGACGCGATGGAGGCCGACCTCAGCCGGGCCGTGCCGACCGCGCCCACCACCCTGCCGCCGTCCGAGCTGCCGCCGTACACCGCGCTGTGGGGCGGCGCGGCCTACCAGGCCGCCGTCGACGACATCAAGGAGCGTATCCGCGCGGGCGAGGCCTTCCAGGTCGTACCGTCCCAGCGCTTCGAGACACCGTGCACGGCGAGCGCGCTCGACGTCTACCGGGTGCTGCGCGCCACCAACCCGTCGCCGTACATGTACCTCTTCCGCTTCGACGGCTTCGACGTCGTCGGCTCCAGCCCCGAGGCGCTGGTCAAGGTCGAGGACGGGCGCGCCATGGTGCACCCGATCGCCGGGACCCGGCACCGCGGCGCCACACCGCAGGAGGACCAGGCCCTCGCCGACGAGCTGCTCGCCGACCCCAAGGAGCGCGCCGAACACCTGATGCTCGTCGACCTCGGCCGCAACGACCTGGGCCGGGTCTGCGAGCCCGGCAGCGTCGAGGTCGTCGACTTCATGTCCGTCGAGCGGTACTCGCACGTCATGCACATCGTGTCGACCGTGACGGGGCGGGTCGCGCCGGGCCGCAGCGCCTTCGACGTACTGACCGCCTGTTTCCCCGCCGGGACGCTGTCCGGCGCTCCGAAGCCGCGCGCCATGCAGATCATCGAGGAGCTGGAGCCGTCACGCCGCGGACTGTACGGCGGCTGCGTCGGCTACCTCGACTTCGCCGGCGACTCGGACACCGCCATCGCCATCCGCACCGCCCTGCTGCGGGACGGCACGGCGTACGTGCAGGCCGGAGCGGGTGTGGTGGCCGATTCCGACCCCGTCGCCGAGGACACCGAGTGCCGGAACAAGGCGGCCGCCGTGCTGCGCGCGGTGCACACGGCGAACCGCCTCTGAGCCCCCTCCCAGGCGCGGAACGGACGTAAGGGATAGTGGAGTACGTGAGTGCCGCATCCCCCGTACCCCTTCCGCTTCCGCGCGGCGAGACCGCGCCGGCCGCCTCCACGGGCCGCCGCAGTCTCGCCGCCGCGCTGCTGCTCGGTGCCCTCGGCGCCGCCGTCGTGCTCCTCGCCTCGGGCCGCACCTGGGCCGAGGGCGCGGCCGTCGTCCCCGGCGGGGCGCTGCCGCTCGATGCCGAGGGGCAGGACGTCACCGGCGCCCCCGCCGCGCTGGCCATCGTCGGCCTCGCCGCGCTGGTCGCCGTATTCGCCGTCCGCAGGGCGGGCCGCCTGCTGGTCGCCGGGCTGCTGGCGCTGAGCGGCGCGGGCGCCGCCGTCACCGCCCTCCTCGGCGCGTCCGGCGGCGCGGCGCTCGACGAGAAGGCCGCGAAGATGACCGGCGACGCCGCGGCGACGGCAGGCTCCCTGACCCACACCGCATGGCCGTACGTGACCGCCGCCGGTGGCCTCCTCATCCTGGCCGCCGGGCTGCTCGCACTGTGGTGCGGCCGGACGTGGCCCGCCATGTCGGGCCGTTACGAGCGCGACGGCAGCCCACGCGCCCGCAAGGCGCCCGCCGCCCCGGACCCGGACCGGCCCGAGGACCTCTGGAAGGCACTCGACCGCGGCGAGGACCCGACGCGCGGCGCATGACCCCCGAGATCACGTCGCCGGTCATCGTGCGGGACAATGAGCGACGAGCGTACGACTCACGGACTCACCCCTCACCACAGAGCAACAGCAACGAGGAGCAACTCATGGCGGGCAGCAGCCACGGACACACCCCGGCCGCCTGGACCGGTGTCACCATCGCCTTCATCGGTTTCTGCATTTCGGGCGCCTTCACGGTGCTGGCCAATCCGCTCGGCTTCTGGGCGGGAATCGTCGTGATACTGCTCGGTGGTGTCGTCGGAATGGCCATGAAGGCCGCGGGCCTCGGCATGGCCAAGGAGTCCGAGGAGATGCGCCGGGCCCGTGAAGAGGCCGGCCGGCAGCAGCCCAACAGCCAGATCCAGACCCACTGACACCAGTGACCCCACTGACGGCTTTCCCCGGCCCGGCCTTCGCCGGTGCTGAGGCGGCCGCCGGCGCGGCGCGGGCGCGGTGCTGACGCGGCGCCGACGTGGTGGTGACGCGGTTCTGACGCGAGGCGCAGTCCTGACGGGCTGCGCCTTTCCTCATGAGCGGGGGACAATCGGCGGGTGGATACCGAGCCTTCGCCTGCCCCGGCCCCTTCGCCGCCGCCCTCACCGGCCCCCGCGCGACCCGCCCCCGCGCCCCTCGCCCGGCGGCTCGCCGCACCGGCCGCCGCGATGGCGGGCGTACTGGCGGCCTTCGCGTACGTCGGCACGGTGGACCCCAACGAGCCGGGCCACTATCCCGTTTGCCCGCTCCTCCAGCTCACCGGCATCTACTGCCCCGGCTGCGGCGGACTGCGCAGCGCGCACGCCGTCGCCACCGGTGATCTGGCGGCTGCCTTCGGCGCCAACGCCATGGCCGTCGTCGGGTACGGCGTCTTCGCCGTGCTGTGGGCCGTCTGGGTGGTACGCGCCGGCCGGGGAATCCCCGTACGGATCACCCTCAGGCCCGCCCACTGGTGGGCGATCGGCGCCGTGGCAGCGGTCTTCAGCGTCGTCCGGAACCTGCCGTTCGGCTCGGCGCTGGCCCCGTGAAGTCCCAGGTGGTGGGACGGGTCGCCACTCGATGCGAGACCTGAGGCCTCCTGCGGATAGCATTGGTATGGCTGATCCTGGTCCACCATCACCCTCCCGGAAGGGGGCCGCTCGCGTGAGTGTGCTCGACGAGATCATCGAAGGCGTGCTCGCCGACCTTGCGGAGCGGCAGGCAAGCGTCAGTCTCGACGAGCTCAAGGACCGCGCGGCGAAGGCGGCCCCGGCCAAGGACGGAGTCGCCGCCCTGCGCGGTGACGGCGTCAAGGTCATCTGCGAGGTCAAGCGCTCCAGCCCCTCCAAGGGCGCGCTCGCCGCGATCGCCGACCCGGCCGGACTCGCCGCCGACTACGAGGCGGGCGGCGCGGCCGTCATCTCCGTACTGACCGAGCAGCGGCGCTTCGGCGGTTCGCTGGCCGACCTGGAGGCCGTACGCGCCAAGGTCGACATCCCGCTGCTGCGCAAGGACTTCATCGTCACGGCCTACCAGCTGTGGGAGGCGCGGGCGTACGGCGCCGACCTGGCGCTGCTGATCGTCGCAGCCCTGGAGCAGGAGGCCCTCGTCTCCCTGATCGAGCGGGCCGAGTCCATCGGGCTCACACCGCTCGTCGAGGCGCACGACGAGGAGGAGGTCGAGCGCGCGGTCGAGGCCGGCGCGAAGATCATCGGCATCAACGCGCGCGACCTCAAGACGCTCAAGGTCGACCGCGGCACGTTCGAGCGCGTCGCCCCCGAGATCCCGGCCGGCATCGTCACGGTCGCCGAGTCCGGCGTCCGCGGCCCGCACGACCTCATCGCGTACGCCAACGCGGGCGCCGACGCGGTGCTCGTGGGCGAGTCGCTGGTCACCGGCCGCGACCCGAAGGGCGCCGTTGCCGACCTCGTCGCCGCGGGCGCCCACCCCGCCCTGCGCCACGGCCGGAGCTGACCCTCACCCCGATGACCGCTCTCCGCCGTACCGTCGCACTCACCCGGCCGGGTCTTCGCCCGCTCGCCGGGGCGCGGCCGCGCGACCCGCACGCCCCGCTGGCGCGCGGGTGCCGTCCGCGCGGGTGCCGGGCTCCGGCGCGGCGGGTGCGGGGACGCCGGGTGCGGTACCACATCGGTTCGGAGCCGGGCCAGATCAACGGCATGCGATGGCGCACCGAAGGCGCGCTGTAGCGATTCGGGCCATTCGTCATGCCCGTACGCCCGGATGCCTCCGAGGCGTACCGGGGCGGGCCCGTGCGCGGCGCATACGGTCAATCCCACCCGTTGATCTTTCATGGGGCGCCAGCCCCTTCTGAGGAGTACGTCGGATGTCTTCTGACTTCTTCATTCCGGACCCCGAGGGCACCGTCCCCAGCGCCGAGGGCTACTTCGGCGCGTACGGCGGCAAGTTCATCCCGGAGGCGCTCGTCGCCGCGGTCGACGAGGTCGCCGTCGAGTACGACAAGGCCAAGTCCGACCCGGCCTTCGCGGCCGAGCTGAACGAGCTCATGGTCAACTACACCGGCCGCCCCAGCTCGCTGACCGAGGTGCCCCGGTTCGCCGAACACGCGGGCGGCGCGCGGATCTTCCTCAAGCGGGAGGACCTGAACCACACCGGCTCGCACAAGATCAACAATGTGCTCGGCCAGGCGCTGCTCACCAAGCGCATGGGCAAGACGCGCGTGATCGCGGAGACCGGCGCCGGACAGCACGGGGTGGCCACCGCCACCGCGTGCGCCCTGTTCGGTCTCGAATGCACCATCTACATGGGCGAGATCGACACCCAGCGCCAGGCGCTGAACGTGGCCCGGATGCGGATGCTCGGCGCCGAGGTCGTCGCCGTGAAGTCCGGCAGCCGCACCCTGAAGGACGCCATCAACGAGGCGTTTCGCGACTGGGTCGCCAACGTCGACCGTACGCACTACCTCTTCGGCACGGTCGCCGGACCGCACCCCTTCCCCGCCATGGTCCGCGACTTCCACCGGGTCATCGGCGTCGAGGCACGCCGCCAGATCCTGGAGCGGACGGGGCGGCTGCCGGACGCGGCCGTCGCGTGCGTCGGCGGCGGGTCCAACGCCATCGGCCTCTTTCACGCGTTCATCCCGGACGCGGAGGTACGCCTGGTCGGCTGTGAGCCCGCCGGGCACGGCATCTCGACCGGCGAGCACGCGGCCACCTTGTCCGCGGGCGAGCCGGGCATCCTGCACGGCTCGCGGTCGTACGTCCTCCAGGACGAGGAGGGCCAGATCACCGAGCCGTACTCCATCTCGGCGGGCTTGGACTACCCCGGCATCGGCCCGGAGCACGCGTACCTCAAAGACAGCGGACGCGGCGAGTACCGGGCCGTGACGGACGACGCGGCGATGCAGTCCCTGCTGCTCCTCTCGCGTACCGAAGGCATCATCCCGGCCATCGAGAGCGCCCACGCGCTCGCCGGCGCGCTGGAGCTCGGCAAGGAGCTCGGCAAGGACGGGCTGATCCTGGTCAACCTGTCCGGGCGCGGCGACAAGGACATGGACACGGCCGCCCGTTACTTCGGCCTGTACGACACCGACGCCGAGGTCGAGGCCGACGCCTCCGCCGTCGACGGCGCCGCCGAGATCCAGAGGGACACCAAGTGAGCGGGAACATTCAGCTGCTGAGCGACACCCTGGAGCGGGCCAAGTCAGAGAACCGGGCAGCTCTGATCGCCTATCTTCCGGCCGGCTTCCCGACCGTCGACGGCGGTATCGAGGCCGTCAAGGCGGTCATCGCGGGCGGCGCGGACGTCGTCGAGGTCGGGCTGCCGCACAGCGACCCGGTGCTCGACGGGCCGGTCATCCAGACCGCCGACGACATCGCCCTGCGCGGCGGAGTGAAGATCGCCGACGTGATGCGCACGGTTCGGGAGGCGCACGAGGCGACCGGGGCGCCGGTGCTCGTCATGACGTACTGGAACCCGATCGACCGCTACGGCGTGGAGCGCTTCACGGCGGAGCTGGCGGAAGCGGGCGGCGCGGGCTGCATCCTGCCCGACCTGCCGGTCCAGGAGTCGGCGCTGTGGCGCGAGCACGCCGAGAAGCACGGCCTGGCCACGGTCTTCGTGGTCGCTCCGAGCAGCAAGGACGAGCGCCTCGCCACGATCACGGCGGCGGGGTCGGGATTCGTCTACGCGGCCTCGCTGATGGGCGTGACCGGTACGCGGGAGTCCGTCGGCGCGCAGGCCCAGGATCTGGTGCGCAGGACGCGGGCGACGACCGAGCTGCCGGTGTGCGTCGGGCTCGGGGTCTCCAACGCCGTACAGGCCAAGGAGGTCGCCGCCTTCGCCGACGGCGTGATCGTCGGGTCCGCTTTCGTTCAGCGGCTGCTGGACGCGCCGGACGCGACGGCCGGTCTTGACGCCGTACGGGCGCTTGCGGGCGAGCTGGCCGAGGGCGTGCGCAGGGGCGGCGGCGGGGCCGGCGCTGCCTGATACCGCCTGGTGCCGGCTGACGCGAACAACTGAGCGGTGTAGCCCGTAAGGGTGGACCTGGACCGGGGAGGCGCGCCGGCGCCTTCCCGGTTCGTTGCTGCGGGTGTGAGTGACAAGAACCGTGAGGGAAAACGAACCGCCCGCGAGCGCCTCATTCAGGAGCGCGAGGCGCAGAAGGCGCGTGACAGGCGCAGGCGGACATTGATCGTGGCCTCGGCCGTGGTCGGCGTGCTGGGGCTGGCCGCCGTGGTGGGCATTCTCGCCGCGAACACGGGCTCGGACGGGGACGGCGACGACAGCGCGAGCACCGTGGTGGCGCCCAAGGGCACGGACGACAAGGGCGATCCGAAGATCGTGGTGGGGGCGGCGGACGCACCGTCGACCCTCACGGTGTGGGAGGACTTCCGCTGCCCCGCCTGCGCCCTGTTCGAGAACGCCTTGCGGGACACGATCCATGAGCTGGAGGACGCGGGCCAGATCAAGGTCGAGTACCACCTGGTCACGCTCATCGACGGGAACATGGGCGGCTCCGGATCGCTGAAGGCGGCCAATGCGGCGGCCTGCGCGCAGGACGTGGGCAAGTTCGCGCCGTACCACGACGTGCTCTACCAGAACCAGCCGCCCGAGCCCGACGACGCCTTCGGCAAGGAAAGCCGGCTGATCGAGCTGGCGGGGAAGGTCGACGGGCTCGTCACAGAACCGTTCAAGCAGTGTGTCGCCGACGGGACGCACAACGGCTGGGTGCGGAAGTCCCACGAGGCGTTCCAGAAGAGCGACGTCAGCGGGACACCGACCGTGCGGCTCAACGGGGAGTCCATCTTCCCGAAGAAGGGCAACGAGCAGATCTCGCCGGAGAACCTGAAGAAGTGGGTCGCCGAGGCGAACAAGGGCAAGAAGGCGGGGACGGCGACCGCCACTCCGCCCGGGTCCGCGACGTCCCCGGCGCCCGCGCCTCCGGCGTCGTCCGCGCCGCAGGCCTCCGCACCTCCGGGAGCCGCGGCCCCGGCTTCGGTGCCTCCCGTCTCGTCCGCGCCCCGGGCGTCTGTGCCTGCGGCCTCCGTGCCTCAGGCGTCTGTGCCTCAGGCGTCTGTGCCTCCCGTTACGCCGTAGGTGTGTGGGGCCCGGGCGCGGGCCCGGGCGCGCCCGGGGGCGTGAGCGCGGGGTGGCTCGTTATCCAGACGTTGCCGGGTGGGTTGTCGTACGTCCCACCCGGCAAGGTAGCGTCGACCCTGCCATGGACCTTGCCTACATCCCCAGCCCGTCGACCGGTGTGATCGAGCTCGGACCGATCCCGCTCCGCGGCTACGCGTTCTGCATCATCATTGGCGTCTTTGTGGCCGTCTGGTACGGCAACAAGCGCTGGGTCGCCCGGGGAGGTAAAGCCGGCACGGTGGCCGACATCGCCGTGTGGGCGGTGCCGTTCGGCCTCGTCGGCGGGCGGCTCTACCACGTGGTCACTGATTACCAGCTGTACTTCAGCGAGGGTCGGAACTGGGTCGACGCGTTCAAGATCTGGGAGGGCGGCCTCGGTATCTGGGGAGCCGTCGCTCTCGGCGCGGTCGGCGCCTGGATCGGCTGCCGCCGCCGCGGGATTCCGCTGCCCGCCTGGGCCGACGCGATGGCTCCCGGTCTCGCCTTCGCCCAGGCGATCGGCCGCTGGGGCAACTGGTTCAACCAGGAGCTGTACGGGCGGCCGACCGATCTGCCCTGGGCCGTCAAGATCTCCGAGGGCGTGAACCGCGAAGCGGGGACGTACCACCCGACCTTCCTGTACGAGTCGCTGTGGTGCGTCGGCGCGGCGCTGGTCGTCATCTGGGCCGACCGCCGCTTCAGGCTCGGACACGGGCGGGTCTTCGCGCTGTACGTCGCGCTGTACTGCATGGGCCGCGGCTGGATCGAGTACATGCGCGTCGACGAGGCGCACCACGTGCTGGGACTGCGGCTCAATGTGTGGACCTCGATCGTGGTGCTGGTGTTCGCCGTCGCGTACTTCGTGATCTCCGCGAAGGCGCGGCCGGGGCGCGAGGAGATCGTCGAGCCGGTCTCGCTGGAGAAGGGCGACTCGGGGGCGGACGGTGCGGGTGCGGGTGCCGAAGTGGGTGCCGACGCTGATGGTGATCGTGATTCGGTTGCTGATGCTGGGGCCGGCGGCAAGGCTGACGCCGAGGCCAAGGACTAGAGCGTCCGGCGTTTGAGGGGTGGGGTGCGGCGCAGGCGCGCCGCACCCCACCCCTCAGGCGGTGGCGCGGGATGCCAGGGACAGGGTTCGCTGGGCGGCCGCGACTACCGCCGCGTCGACGAAGCGGCCGTCCGGGAGGGCCAGCGCGCCCCCCTCCGCAGCGGCGGCCTTGACGATTTCCTCCGCCTGTTCGACTTCCTGAGGTGTGGGGAGGAAAGCGCCCTCGATCACCGGCAACTGGCGAGGATGCAGTGCCGTACGGCCGAGGAAGCCCAGCGCCCGGCCCCGCGCGCACGACGCCGCCAGCCCCTCCAGGTCCCGGACGTCCGGGTGCACCGACTGGACCGGCGGCTCCAGGCCCGCCGCCCGTGCCGCGACCACCACCCGGCTGCGTGGCCACGCGAGCCCTGCGTCGTCCCGTACGCCCAGGTCCGCGCAGAGGTCCGCCTCGCCGAGAGCGATCCCTCGTAGCGAAGGGTGCGCCACCGCGATGGCGTGCGCGAGCTCGATGCCTAGCGCCGATTCGAGCAGGGCGTACAGCGGTACGTCCGGCATCCGCTGCGCGACGTTCCGTACCTCGGTGGGGTCCGTGACCTTCGGGAGGCGGACGGCCGAGAGTCCGGGCAGTCCGGCCAGGGCGCGCAGATCCGCCTCGGCGAAGGGACTGCCCAGGGCGTTCACCCGGACGTGGACGGGGAGTGAGGGGTGACGCTCGGTGAGAAGCTCGGTCGTCGCTGAGCGGGCGTACCCCTTGCGGTCCGGTGCGACCGCGTCCTCCAGGTCGACGATCACGACATCGGCGCCGGACCGCAGCGCCTTGGCGACCGTTTCGGGGCGGTCGCCCGGTACGTACAGCCAGGTCAGGGCGGCGAGAGGTGTGGTCATCGGGTGCCGCCGGTCGCGCGGAGCGTGGCGATCTCGGACGCGGACAGTCCCGCCTCGGTGAGTACGGCTTCTGTGTCGGCGTTGTGCGGGCGGCCGGCCCAGCGGATCGCGCCGGGCGTCTCGGAGAGGCGGAAGAGGACGTTCTGCATGCGCAGGGGGCCCAGGTCGGGGTCCTGGATCTCGGTGATGGTGTCCAGGGCGCGGTACTGGGGGTCAGTCATGACGTCCCGTACGTCGTAGACGGGGGCGATCGCCGCCTCGGCTTTTTCGAACGCGGCAAGCGCCTCGTCGCGCGTGTGGCGGGCGATCCAGTGGCCAACCGCCTCGTCGAGTTCGTCGGCGTGCTCGGCGCGGCCGCTGCCTGTGGTGAACCACGGTTCGTCGATGAGGTCGGGGCGGCCCACCAGGCGCATCACGCGCTCGGCGACGGACTGCGCCGAGGTGGAGACCGCGACCCAGGCGCCGTCGGCGGTGCGGTAGGTGTTGCGGGGGGCGTTGTTGCGGGAGCGGTTGCCGGTGCGGGGCTGGATGTAGCCGAGCTGGTCGTACCAGAGGGGGTGGGGGCCGAGGATGGTGAGGATCGGTTCGATGATGGCCATGTCGATGACCTGGCCCCGGCCTCCGTTGGTTGTGGTGCGGGCTGTGAGTGCGGTCATCACCGCGTAGGCGGTCGCGAGCGCCGTGATCGAGTCGGCCAGGCCGAACGGGGGGAGCGTGGGCGGGCCTTCCGGTTCGCCGGTGATCGCCGCGAAGCCGCTCATCGCCTCGGCGAGCGTGCCGAAGCCGGGGCGGTGGGAGTACGGGCCGAACTGGCCGAAGCCAGTGACTCGGGCCAGGACGAGGCGGGGGTTCGCGGCGGTCAGTTCGGCTGGGCCCAGGCCCCATTTCTCCAGGGTGCCGGGGCGGAAGTTCTCGATGATCACGTCGGTGGTGGCGGCGAGGCGCAGGAGGGCGTCGCGGCCGGTGGGGGCGGAGAGGTCGAGGGTGATGGTGCGTTTGTTGCGGCCGAGGAGTTTCCACCACAGGCCGATGCCGTCCTTGGACGGGCCGTGGCCTCGGGACGGGTCGGGTTTGGCCGGGTGCTCGACCTTGATCACGTCCGCACCGAAGTCGCCGAGCATGGTGGCGGCCAGGGGGCCGGCGAAGAGGGTGGCCAGGTCCAGGACTCGTAGGCCGGTGAGGGGTGGGGGTGAGGGTGGGGGTGGGGGTGGGGGTGGTGTGGGTGTGGGTTCGGGTGCTGGTGTGGGGGTTGGGGCTGGTGCCGAGGTCATGGGCGTAGTGCCTCCGTGTGGGTGAGGTGGGCCAGGGTGTCGAAGCCGATGCCGTCGAAGCCTGCGACGGAAGTGGCCAGGCGGTTGCGGAGGGGGGCGGTCCAGTGGGTGGGGATCGCCTCGGGGGAGCCGGTGAGCAGGCCGGCGATGCTGCCTGTGGTCGCGCCGTTGGAGTCGGTGTCCCAGCCGCCGGACACGGCTCGGCAGATGGAGCCGGCGAAGTCGCCGTCGGCGTGGGTGAGGGCCGCCGCGATCAGGGCGGCGTTCGGGAGCACGTGTACCCAGTGGTGGTGGCCGTAGGCGGCGTGGAGGTCGTCCACGACGGTGTCGAAGGTGGCTCTTGACGCTTTGGCTGCTGCTTTGATGCCGAAGCGGACGGCTTGAGCGAGGCGGGACTCCGGGGGGACGACGGTCAGGCCGGTGCGCAGGCAGTGGTGTACGTCGGTGGTGCCGGCGGCGGCTTCGGCGATGGTCGCCGCGATGAACATCGCGCCGTACACGCCGTTCGCGGTGTGGGTGAGGGTCGCGTCCCGGTGGGCCTGTTCGGCGGCGGCGGCCGGGTTGCCGGGGTGCGTCCAGCCGTGGATGTCGGCGCGGATCAGGGCGCCGATCCATTCCCGGAAGGGGTTGTGGTGCGTGGCTGTTTGAGGGGGTGTCAGGCCGAGGAGGAGGTTGCGGTAGGCGATGCGTTCGGCGGTGAACGTGCGGCCGGCCGGGAGCTCGTCCAGCCAGAGGTTGGCAAGCTGGGTGGTCGTGAAGGCTTTGGTGTGGCGCTGGAGGAGGAGCAGGCCGAGGAGGGGATAGTTCAGGTCGTCGTCCTCGGGCATGCCGTTGATGTTCTCGGCCAGGGAGGTGGGGGCGGAGCGGCGGTTCCAGGGGTGGCGGGCGAGGAGGTCGCGGGGGGCGCCTTGGGCGGTGAACCAGGTCTTCAGGGGCCAGTTGCCGGTGGCGGCGGCGAGTTGGCGGATGGCGGTGAGGGGGAGCTTCTCGACCGGTTTCCCCAGGAGGCAGCCGGCGGCGCGGCCTAGCCAGGCTGCGTGCAGGCGGGTTTGGAGGGGGGTGGGGAGGGGGGCTGCGACTGGCTCTGGCAGCGGGGGGTGGGCGCTGTTCGCGGGGGCGTTGGGGGGTGGGGGTGCGGTGGCTTCGGGGGCGGTGCCGCGCCGGGGCGTCTCCTCGGGCGTCGAACGTTCGGGTACTGCGTTGGTTCGTTGGCGGTGGTTGCGTTCAACGCCCTGCGGGGAGCGCCCCGACACGTCCCCGCCCGGCACCGTTGGTTGGTGGGCGGGGGTGGTCTCGTCCGCTGTTGGCACCGGGGGTGGTGGGGTCTTGGTGGGCCATGTTGGGCAGGCTGTTCTGATGGCCTGTAGGGGTGTTGGTTCGGCCCGGGTGGTGGGGGTGGGGAGCTGGGACAGGTCGTTCAGGAGTCGTTCTGCCAGCGTGCGCAGGTGTGGG
>NZ_AUBE01000004.1 GCF_000429085.1 Streptomyces flavidovirens DSM 40150
AGGTCCTCGACGAGGCACGCACCAACCAGTGCCACGACATGAAGAAGTCCGCCATCGTCGACAACTCCGACGCCCCGGCACTGCCCATCCTCGGCGGCGTCTTCTAAGCTCCCCGGAGCGCTGAGCCGCCAGCGCTGCGGTTACGAGGCTTTCCTCCTTGAGGGCCCCGATCTCGTGAATGAGTCACGGGAATCGGGGCCCTTTTCGTTGTCCGCTTTCCGGCCTACGGTGCCGAGCGTGGCGGCGCCATCGCGGGGAGCCGCAGCCCTATGCCAGGGATGCGCCGACCACCAGGGCGAAGCCCGCCGTGACCAGCAGCGTGCGTACCAGATGCAGGCGGTTCCACCGGGCCTCGAACGCCTTCCGTACCTCACGGTCGGTGCTGCCGGTCCGTTCGGAGGCGGCGAGTGCGTTGTTGAGGGGGATGTTCCCGGCAATCGTGACCAGGTGGTTGAGGATGACGAGCCCCAGGCCGACTGCCAGCAGGACCCACTGCGGCCCCGACCGGTCGTCGCCGGGGACTGCCAGCGCGGCGGCCGGGAAGACCACCGAGGCGAGCATGACCGACACGAACACGCCGCGCGGTACGTCCTCGTTGATACGCCGCATCGCCGCCACGAACTGCTCGTCCGTCAGCCGCCCCAGGGCGGGCATGATGCCGGTGAGGAAGATCAGCATGAAGCCGGCGTACAGCCCTGTGGCGACGACGGCGAGGGCGATCAGGAGAGTGGCCATGGCCCACATCATGGCCGAGCGGGATCAGGAAACGATGTCCTTGCGGCTGAATCCCCGGAACGCGAGCGCGAAGAGCACCAGTGCGTACGTCACCGACACCGCCGCCCCCTTGAGCATTCCGCCCCACTCAAGCTGCGGCTGAAGCGCGTCCGCCCACGCGAACTGCCAGTGCGCGGGAAGGAAGTCGCGCCAGGAGCCGAGTGCGGTCACCGCGTCCAGCACGTTGCCGACGATCGTCAGGCCGACCGCGCCGCCCACCGCTCCCAGCGGGGCGTCGGTCTTCGTCGACAACCAGAAGGCGAGGGCGGCGGTGACCAGTTGGGACACGAAGATGAAGGCCACGACCAGTGCGAGGCGCGGTATCGCGTCGCCGGCCGGCAGCGAACCGCCCGTCGGCAGCTCCAGTGGGCCCCAGCCGTACGCGATCGAACCGGTGACCAGTGCCACGCCCGGCAGCAGCACCATCGCCGCGAGGCTGAAGGCCAGCGCCACCGCGAGCTTGCTCCACAGCAACCGGGCCCGTGGCACCGGCGCCGCCAGCAGGTACCGCAGCGAGGACCAGTTGGCCTCCGAGGCCACCGTGTCGCCGCAGAACAGCGCCACCGGCACCACCAGCAGGAAGCCGGCGGACACGAACAGGCATGTCGCCGCGAAGTTGGCGCCGGACGCGGTGGCGGTGTCCATCAGGGTCACCCGGCCGCCTTCGCGGCCGGGTGTGCCGCCGATCGCGAATGCCGCGATCAGGATGAGCGGCAGCGCGCCGAGCACCACGGCCATGACCATGGTGCGCCGCCTGCGCCACTGCCGCATCGCCTCGACGCGCAGCGGCAGGGTGTGGCCGGCCCGGTAGCCGGGGGCCGATTCGGTGGCCGACTCGGTAGCCGGTTCAGTGGCCCGCTCAGTGGCCGGTGCGGTGACAGGGGTACTCATGCGGAGGTGCCTCCGATCAGGGTGAGGAACGCGTCCTCCAGGCGACGGTTCGGCCCGACACCCGTCAACGGAACGTCCAGGCGAACCAGTTCGCCGATGAGTGCGCTGGGCGATGCCCCGTCCAGCCGTACCAGCAGGCCTTCGTCGGTGCGTACGGCGGTCCCGATGCCCGGCAGCGCCGCCACCTTCTCGGCCAGCGCCTCGCTCACCTCGCCCTCCGTCGTCACGAGCAGCGTGTCCGTGCCACCGGTGATCTCCGCGACGGGTCCGGCCTGCATCAGCTGCCCCCGGTCCATCACGACGAGGTGCGTGCAGGACTGCTCGACCTCCGAGAGGAGGTGGCTGGAGACGATGACGGTGCGTCCCGCGGCCGCGTACCGGATCATCACGTCCCGCATCTCGCGGATCTGGGGCGGGTCGAGGCCGTTCGTCGGCTCGTCGAGGATGAGCAGGTCCGGCATGCCGAGCATGGCCTGGGCGATGGCGAGTCGCTGCCGCATGCCCTGCGAGTACGTCCGTACGGCGCGGTCGATGGGGTCTCCCCTGGTCGAGCGAAGCCGAGAGCTTGGGGAAGGGTCGCCGAGCCCCGCGATCTCCAGGGCCTCGTCCATGCGTGAGTCCTCGGCGGGCCGGCCGGTGGCCTGCCAGTACAGATCGAGGTTGGCCCGCCCGGTCAGGTGCGGCAGGAAGCCCGCGCCCTCGACGAACGATCCGACGCGCGACAGGACGGGCGAGCCCGGCCTGATGGCGTGCCCGAAAACCCGGATCTCGCCGCTGTCGGGCGTGATGAGACCCATGAGCATGCGCAGGGTGGTGGTCTTGCCCGCGCCGTTCGGCCCGAGGAGCCCGAGCACCTGGCCCCTCTCGACGCGGAACGACAGGTCCCGTACGGCATACCGGTCGGCGGACTTGGCGTACTTCTTCGTCAGGCCGGTGATCTGGAGCGGGACCTCGGCGAGCGCCGGGTCGGGCGCGGGCGCCACCGTCCGCCGCCGGGCGGTCAGCAGCAGCGCCACCGCCACGGCCGCGCCGATCGCCGGCAGCCCCCAGACCCACCAGGGCAGCGGGGCCGCCTGGGTCTTCACACCGGTCGCGGTGGGCACGGTGAGCGCCCCGTCCCCTTCGAGGGAGACGGTGTACGCCGCCGGGTCGGCCGGGGACGCGTACCCGAGGTCGGTGGCCGCGAGGACGACGCGCAGCCGGTGCCCGGCCCTCACCTCGTGGTCGATCGCCGGGAGCCGCAGTTCGACGGTGGCGCCGTCCTTCGCACCGGCGCCGCTGACGCGGACCGGCGAGACGAGCTGGGAGGGCAGCACCTGTTGGCGCCCGTCCGCGCTCACGTCGTACACCTTGCCGAACAGGACGGCGTCGTCGCGGTCCGATTTCACCTTGACCTTCACGGTCGGCGAGCCGGTGACGCGCAGGTCGGAGGCGAGCTTCGCGGTCTCGAAGCGCGCGTTCTGCCCGGGGAAGTCGAGGGAGAGCCCGACGCCGAGTCCGGAGAGCTGGGACAGCGCCCCGACCCCCGGTACGGCGGAGATGGCGGGCGGGTTCGCCCCGGCCGGGTTGGTGAAGTGCTGCTCGGGCTTGGCGGCCGCGAGCTTGAGCTGCCGCCGCCCGGCCTCCAGGCCCGGGTAGCGGTCACTCGCCGCGCCCCTCAGCTTGGCCGCGCCGTCCGTGGAGTCGACACCTCCGGTACGGGTGACGCGGAAGGCGGGCCCGGTGTCTGTGCCCTTCTCGCCCTTCAGGTAGCGGTCGAACCAGTCGGTGATCCGGCCCTCCACGCGGGCCGACTCACGGTCCCCGCCGTCGTGCCCGCCCGCGATCCAGTCGACGGCGACGGGCGCGCCGTTGCCGTCGATCGCCTTCGCCATGGCGTCGGCGTGGTCGAGCGGGAAGAGGGAGTCGTTCTGTCCCTGCACGATGAGTGCGGGCACCTTGATGCGGTCACCCACGGCGGACGGGCTGTGCGCCGTCAGCAGGTCACGGGCGGCGGCGTCCGGCTTTCCGGCGACGGCGACCCGTTCGTACATCTCGCACAGCCGATTCTCGAACTTCTCGCAGCCGCCGCCCGTGTTGATGAAGATTCCGGCCCAGAGCTTTTTGAAGACCCCGTCGGGGAAGAGCGCGTCGGCCAGGTTCCAGTAGGTGATCTGCGGTGCGACGGCGTCCACGCGCTTGTCGTGGCCCGCGGCGAGGAGCGAGATCGCGCCGCCGTACGACGAGCCGCTGACGCCGACGCGCGGATCGCCGTCCGCGTCGAGCCGCACCTCGGGGCGCTCGGCGAGCCAGTCGATCAGCCGCGATACGTCCTTGACCTCGCCGTCCGGGTCGTTCAGCCCGATCTTCCCGGTCGACTTCCCGAAGCCGCGCGCGGACCAGGTCAGCACGGCGTACCCGTCGCGGGCCAGTTGCTCGGCCTGCGCCTGTACGTCGCGCTTGCTGCCGCCGAAGCCGTGCCCGAGAAGGACGGCGGGCCGCTTCCCGGCCGCGCCGTCCACGCCGTCCGCGCCGTCCACCGTGAAGAACGAGGTGTCGATTCTCACCCCGTCCATGCTCATGATCCGTTCCTCGCGGTGCACGGTGGGCGCATCGCTGCCGGAGGCTACGGCCGTCCACGTACCGCCCCCGGCGAGGACGGCGAACGCGGCGACCGCACCGGCGAGCGCCCGGCTGCGGGGAATACGTAGCTTCATAACTGAACCCTAGGTCCCGGGTATGACAACCGAAGCTGCCCCCGGATGGAAGTCTCTGGAGTACTCAAGGAGTACGGTGCCCCCGCCCCGTACCGCAGTGGGAGTAGTGCGCGTAGCGAAGGGAGCCCCATGGACACCCGACCGGTCGTCCGCCGCGCGACGACAGTGGCCGAACTGACCGCCGCCGAGCACCTCTACGACGGCCCGGCCCGCCCGGAATGGGCGGAGCGTTTCCTGGCGGCCCCCGGCCATCTGATGCTCGTCGCGTACGTCGAAGGGGAGCCCGTCGGAATGGTCTCGGGCATCGAGATGAGCCACCCGGACAAGGGCACCGAGATGTGCCTGTACGAACTGTCCGTCGACGAGCCGTACCGGCGGCGCGGCATCGGCCGCGCCCTGACGCAGGCGCTGGCGGAGGCCGCGAAGGAGCGCGGCTGCTACGGCATGTGGGTGGGCGTGGAGCGCGACAACGACGCGGCGCTGGCGACGTACCGCTCGGCGCGGGCCGAGGACGACGGCGATTTCGCCATGCTCACCTGGACGTTCGAGTGAGCGGGAGCGGCAGCGCGAGCGCCACACCTTCCCCTTCACCTTCGCTGGCGACCGGCCAGCGCTCGCTCGGCGACCCCGAGGTCCGCTACCCGCTGTGGCCGGTACTCAGCGCCGGCTGCCCGGCACCAGCACCCCATCCATGGCGTACCCCGTCGAGGTGGACTACGCGTACGACGACGTACCGAGCACCCTCTTCGACCCCACGCGGGACACGGACGAGTCCCGCAACCCCACCTGGAGCCACAAGGACCGGCTGAACCGCTGCACGGTCAGCGCGGCGCTCGGGTCGGGCGCGCAGGGCATCGTGGTGGCCTCCTCCGGCAATCACGGCGCGTCTGCGGCGGCGTACGCGGCGCGCGCCGGCCTGCGGCGTGTGGTGCTGGCATCGGCGGGCGCCCCGCCGGCCGTTCAGTCGTTCCTGGACGCGTACGGCGCGGTCGTGCTGCCCGTACCCGAGCACGAGCGGTGGTCCCTGATGCGGCAGATCGTCGACCGCCTCGGCTACCACCCGGTCAGCAACCTCACCGCCGCCGCGCACACCGGCCACGCCTTCGACCCGGAGGGTTACAAGACCGTCGCGTACGAGATCTGCGCCGAACTCGGCGTCCCGGCACAGAGCGGCGGCCGGGCGCTGCGGGTGAGCGACGCGGAGATGGCTGCGGCGCGGGCGGAACTGGCGGCGGGCGGGCTGTGGGCGGAGGTCTCGTCGGCGGCGTCCCTGGCGGGTCTGCGCCAACTGGCGCCGCCGTCCGGCGAAGGGGCACTGGTCTGCGTGTCGACCTCCAGTGGCTTCAAGGACATGGACGTAGGCACGAATCCCCTCGAACCACTCTCTCCGCCCGACTGGGCGACGGTGGCCGGACGCCTCCGCGCCGCAGGCATCTCTTTGGCTTGATTCCGCCGGTAACGCGACCTTGTGCGCTTGTGTGCAGCACGAGACCCTGTGCTGCACATCGGCACCACGACGCACCACGACGCATCACCACGCGCCACGCGCCACGTGCCACCCGCACTCCGCACCCCCGCAATTGCCCGCGATCCGGTCAACGAAAGGTCAGGTGCACGACACATGAGACCCACTTTCCGCCGCGCAGGGGCCCTGATACCCGTCATAGCCCTCGCAGCCGGTCTCCAGCTCGTAGGCCCTCCCACAGCACAGAGCGCGCCCACCGGAGACCTCCGCCTGGCCCCGGCCTCAACGGCGGTCGAAAACAGCTGGATTGTCGTCCTGAAGGACGGCACGACGCGCGCCGCCGACCTGGGCGTCACGCCGAAGCACGTCTACCGCAGCGCCCTCAAGGGCTTCTCCACCACGATGTCCAAGGCACGGGCCGCAAAGCTCGCGTCGGACCCGAAGGTCGCGTACGTCGAACAGGACTCCCAGGTCCAGCTCAACGAGACGCAGACGAACGCCACCTGGGGCATCGACCGCGTGGACCAGCGCAACCTCCCGCTCTCCACGACGTACACCTACAACACCACCGCGTCGAACGTCTCGGCGTACATCATCGACACCGGAATCCGCACCTCCCACAGCGAGTTCGGCGGCCGCGCCACGGTCGGCACGGACACCGTGGGCGGCGGCCAGAACGGTCAGGACTGCCAGGGCCACGGCACGCACGTGGCGGGCACGGTCGGCGGCAAGACGTACGGCGTCGCGAAGGCCGTCAAGCTGGTCGCGGTGCGTGTCCTGGACTGCGCGGGCTCCGGTACGACGGCGGGCGTCATCGCCGGCGTCGACTGGGTCACGGCGAACGCGAAGAAGCCGGCCGTGGCCAACATGAGCTTGGGCGGCGGCGCGAACACCTCACTCGACAACGCGGTGAAGAAGTCCATCGCCTCGGGCGTCAGCTACGCCGTCGCGGCCGGAAACGGCAACATCCTCGGCTGGCCCGCCAACGCGTGCAACTACTCACCCGCCCGCGTCCCCGAGGCCATCACCGTCGGCGCGACCGACAGCAGCGACCGCCGCGCGTCCTTCTCCAACTACGGCACGTGCCTGGACCTCTTCGCGCCGGGTGTGAACGTCACGTCCGCCTGGAAGGACAACGACACGGCCACGAAGACCATCTCCGGTACGTCGATGGCCGCGCCCCACACCGCAGGCGTAGCCGCCCTCTATGTCTCCGTCAACCCGACCGCGACCCCGGCCCAGGTCCGCGACGCCCTGGTCAACAACGCGACCCCCAACAAGGTCCAGGACCCCCGCACGGGCTCTCCCAACAGGCTCCTGTACTCCCTCTTCTAGCCGCGTGATCCACTCCCCCGGGCGCGGCCAGGCGTCGCCGTGCCCGGCGGGAGGCCACGCGGTTGCGGGCGTCGCCTCCGCACGGGTTATCCTCACGCGCAATCTGTCATGCCCGTGACCGGGGGGTTCGCGGTCGGTCGCGGGCAGCCCGAACCATATGGGGATTCATGCGCGTAGCATCCACAGGCGCCCTTCTCGCCGGCGCCTTGGTACTTTCCGGCTCCGCTCTCACCGCCACCGCTCCGGCGGCGTACGCGGCGGAGACCGGTGTGGAGATCAAGAAGGTCTCCGTGAACGGTGGCAAGGCCATCGTCTTCGGCACCTCGCGGACGGAGTCGTTCACCATCTCGGTGACCGCCTCCGACGACTCGGGGATCAGCCACAGCGGCCACCGGTACCTCGGCATCGACCGCGAAGTGGGGGACGACTACTGGACGTACCACGGCACGCCGACGTGCACCGCTTCCAGCGCCACCACCTCGACCTGCAAGCTGACCGTCCGGCTCGAAAGTGACATCGACCTGCCGCGGAACACTCTCGCGGGGCCGTGGAAGGTGAAGGTCCAGCTCACCGCCAAGGACGGCGACTACTACGGGGAGACCTACGGCACCCACCCCGTGCAGCGGCGCTCCACCCTCAGCGTCAACGCCTCGCCGGAGCCGGTCACCAAGGGCAAGACGATCACGGTCACGGGCAAGCTGGCGCGCGCCAACTGGGACAGGTACATCTACGCGGGCTACACCAACCAGTCCGTCCGACTCCAGTTCCGCCCGGCGGGCAGCAACACGTACACGACCGTCAAGACGGTGAAGAGCAACTCGACGGGCAACCTCAAGACCACCGTCACGGCCGCCAAGGACGGCTACTGGCGCTGGAACTTCGCGGGCACGTCCACCACGCCGGCGGTCGTGGCAGCGGGCGACTACGTCGACGTACGCTGACGCCTCAGCTCCGCGGTACCGCTCCCCCGGGCGCCGGCGCTTACGCCGCGCCGCCCGGGGGAGCGAGCGGTTCCGCCGCCGCCAGGGCGAGGATTTCGTGGGCGAGTAATCCGCAAGAGCGGTCACTGACCTGCGGGTTCAAAGTTTTCACATGGTTTGCCACAGGTCGGCCGAGCAGAGTTGCCCACGTGCCTCACACCAGGCGGTCCGTCGCCCGGCAAGGGCGTGGACGGCAGAACACTGCTCGTTGACACCGACGAAAGGGACTGTCATGCGTACCCGCAAGATCCTCGTTGGGCTCGCCCTCGGAACCACACTCGCCCTGGGTGCCGTAGCGGCACCTGCCCAGGCAGCTCCCGCCGCGTCGTCCGTCGATACCAGGGGTCCGGCGGATGCCCGGAACGCGGCCGCGGTCAAGCATTTCTACAGTAGCCACCAGACCATCGGCGCCTGCTACAACCGTGGCAACTACTGGATGAGCCAGCATCCCAGTTGGACGGCGAGCTGCGAAAGGTTTCCCGGCCACGACGGGGTCGTGAAGTGGCACCTCTACATGTGGTACTAGAAGTTACTTCTCCCGTACGCCGCGCCGCCCAGCGGAGCGAGTAGTTCCGCCGCTGCCGGATAGACGCGCTCCTGCGGGAGGAGCCGCGCGGCGGCGTGTGGGTCTCCCGCTCGCACCAAGGCGTGGATCTCGTGGGCGAGCGGGGTTACGTCGGTGATGGACACCGTCCACTCGTCGGCGTACCGCCCCGCCGCCTCCCCCGCCAGCCCCAGTTGAAGCGAGCGGTACGGAAGCGGATTCAGGTGTACGTCGCGCTCCGGGTCCCACTGGACACGGGCCGGCGCCTGCCTCAACTCGCGCTTCCAGGCCGCCTGGTCGGCGTGGACGCCGGGTGCGTAGTGCGACAGGCAGGCGTTGCGCAGCGCCCAGTCGAAGCCGGCGCGGGTGATCTCGATGGCGAGGACGGTCTCCTGGTCCTGCTTCGTTCCCCAGCCGCAGCGGTACATCATCCACAGGAACGACGGCTTGATCCACGTCATCCGTTCCCGCTTCCAGGCAGCGGGGAACCGGCCTTCGCGGGCGGCCGGTACGCCGATTGCCGGTGCGTACGCCTGGTAGACGGTGATGGTCGTCTCCGTGTGCAGCGCGCGCATCTCGCGCATCTCGCGCGTACCGCTCATCAGAGGGCCATGTGCATGATGTGCAGACCGACATAGCCCTGAGTGGGGTGCTTGAATCCTTCGGGGAGCGTCCCGATCACCTCGAAGCCGATCGACTTGTACAAGTTCACCGCATGGACGTTGGTCTCCACGACCGCGTTGAACTGCATCGCCCGGAACCCCGCCTCCCGCGCCCACGCCACGCTGTACTCACACAGCGCCCGCCCCACGCCCCGCCCCGAGTGCTTCGGGTCGACCATGTAGGTGGCGCTGGCGATGTGGGAGCCGTTGCCCATGTGGTTCTGGTTCATCTTCGCCGTGCCGAGGACCGTACCGGCGTCGTCGACCGCGACGACCGTACGGTTCGGAGCGGCCGGGGACCACCACTCACGGGCTTCGTCCCTGCCGAGGTGGAGCGGGTACGTGAGCGTCTCGCCCGCGGCGACGATCTCGTGGAAGAACGGCCAGATGGCGGGCCAGTCCTCGGTGGTGGCTTCCCTGATCAACATGCGCTCAGCATGCCGGTACGTGCCACACGACTGCCAGCGTTTTTCGCCACCAGAGCGCCTGGCTGGGCGTTTCTCCGGGTCAGGCCGCGCCGGTCTTGATAGCGGGGCCCGTACGGAAGCGACATCCGTACGGGCCCAAGCGTGATCCGGTGGATCAGTGGTTGCGCGGGAAGCCCAGGTCGACGCCGGCCGGGGCGTCCGCCGGGTCCGGCCAGCGGGTCGTGGTGACCTTGCCGCGGGTGTAGAAGTGGATGCCGTCGTTGCCGTAGATGTGGTGGTCGCCGAAGAGCGAGTCCTTCCAGCCACCGAAGGAGTGGTAGCCGACCGGCACCGGGATCGGGACGTTGACGCCGACCATGCCGGCCTCGATCTCCAACTGGAAGCGCCGCGCCGCGCCGCCGTCGCGGGTGAAGATCGCGGTGCCGTTGCCGAAGGGCGACGCGTTCATGAGGGCGACGCCCTCTTCGTACGTGTCGACGCGCAGGACACAGAGGACCGGGCCGAAGATCTCGTCGCGGTAGGCGTCGGAGTCGGTGGAGACCTCGTCGAGGAGGGACAGGCCGATCCAGTGGCCGTTCTCGAAGCCCTCGACCGTGTGGCCCGTGCCGTCCAGGACGACCTTCGCGCCCTGCGCGGCCGCGCCCGTGACGTACGAGGCGACCTTGTCACGGTGGGCGGCGGTGATCAGCGGGCCCATCTCGGACGCCGGGTCGTTGCCGGGGCCGATCTTGATCTTCTCGGCGCGCTCGCGGATCTTGTCGACGAGCTCGTCGCCGATCGCGCCCACCGCGACCACCGCGGAGATCGCCATGCAGCGCTCACCCGCCGAGCCGTACGCCGCCGAGACCGCCGCGTCGGCCGCCGCCTCCAGGTCGGCGTCCGGCAGGACCAGCATGTGGTTCTTCGCGCCGCCGAGCGCCTGGACGCGCTTGCCGTTGGCGGAGGCGGTCTGGTGGATGTAGCGGGCGATCGGGGTCGAGCCGACGAAGGAGACCGCCGCGACGTCCGGGTGGTTGATGAGGCCGTCGACCGCGACCTTGTCGCCGTGCAGGACGTTCAGTACGCCGTCGGGCAGCCCGGCCTCCGACGCCAGCTCAGCCAGCCGGACCGACGCGGACGGGTCCTTCTCGCTCGGCTTCAGTACGAACGTGTTGCCGCACGCGATGGCCAGCGGGAACATCCACATCGGCACCATCGCCGGGAAGTTGAACGGCGTGATGCCCGCGACGACACCGAGCGGCTGGCGGATCGAGGAGACGTCCACACGGTTCGACACCTGCGTGGACAGCTCGCCCTTGAGCTGCGTCGTGATGCCGCACGCCAGCTCGACGATCTCCAGACCGCGCGCCACCTCGCCCAGCGCGTCCGAGTGGACCTTGCCGTGCTCGGCGGTGATCAGGGCGGCGATCTCGTCGCGGTGGGCGTCCAGCAGCGCGCGGTAGCGGAAGAGCACCGTGGTGCGCGCGGCGAGGGAGGAGGTGCCCCACGTCGCGTACGCGGCCTTCGCCGACGCCACGGCGGCGTCGACCTCCTCGACCGAGGCGAGCGCGACCTGCGTGGTCACTTCACCCGTGGCCGGGTCGGTCACCGGGCCCCAGTTACCCGACGCGCCCTCGACGGTCTTGCCGCCGATGAAGTGGTTGACGGTCTTCATCCCAGTACTCCTTGTAGTGCAGCGGGGGCGGTCAGAGATGGCGGCGTCGCGCAGCGGCTTGACGGTCGTACTCCTCCCGGGCCTTGACCGTCGACGGGCGGGTCGCGGTCTCGGCCACGGGAACATCCCACCACGCCTGGGCGGCGGGCGCGCCCGACACTGTGTCGGGCGTTCGCGTCTCGACGTAGACACATGTGGGGAGGTCGGACCGGCGCGCCTCCGCAAGAGCTTCCCGCAGGTCACGCACGGTCTCGGCGCGAAGGACCCGCATCCCCAGGGACGCGGCGTTCGCCGCCAGGTCCACCGGGAGCGGCGCGCCGGTGTACGAGCCGTCGGGCGCCCGGAAGCGGTACTCCGTACCGAAACGCTCGGCGCCGACGGACTCGGAGAGGCCGCCGATGGAGGCGTAACCGTGGTTCTGGAGGATGACGACCTTGATGGGGAGGCGCTCCTGCACGGCGGTGACGATTTCGGTGGGATTCATCAGGTACGTACCGTCGCCGACCAGTGCCCAGACCGGGCGGCCGGGGGCGGCGAGCTGCACGCCGATGGCGGCGGGGATCTCGTAGCCCATGCAGGAGTAGCCGTATTCGACGTGGTACTGGGTGCGGGAGCGGGTCCGCCAGAGTTTGTGGAGGTCGCCGGGGAGGGAGCCGGCCGCGTTGATGAGGATGTCGTCGTGGCTGACGAGGCTGTCGAGTACGCCGAGCACCTGGACCTGGGTCGGCCGTGCGTCCCCGTCGGGCGCGGCGTAGGCGGCGGTGACGCGGTACTCCCAGCGGGCCTTGGCCGCGCGGTATTCGGCGACGTAGGCGTCGGGGACGCGGTGGCCGTCCAGGGCGTGCTTGAAGGACTGGAGTGCGACGCGGGCGTCACCGACGACCTGTCGCGCGCCCATCTTGTGGGCGTCGAAACCGGTGATGTTGAGGTTGACGAAGCGGACGTCCGGGTTCTGGAACAGGGTCGCGGATGCGGTGGTGAAGTCGGAGTAGCGGGTGCCGACCCCGATCACCAGGTCGGCGTTACGGGCGAGTTCGTCGGCGGTGGCGGTGCCCGTGTGGCCGATGCCGCCGACGTCCGCCGGGTGGTCGTACGGCAGTGAGCCCTTGCCCGCCTGGGTGGAGGCGACGGGGGTGCCGGTCGCCTCGGCGAAGGCCTCCAGGGCCTGCTCGGCTCCGCTGTGGTGGACGCCGCCGCCGGCGATCAGCAGGGGGCGGCGGGCGGCGCGGAACGCCTCCACCGCCGCGAAGAGTTCGCGCTGGTCCGGCTCTTGGGCCCGTACCCGCCAGACGCGCTCGGCGAAGAACTCCTCCGGCCAGTCGTACGCCTGTGCCTGCACGTCCTGCGGCAGCGCGAGGGTTACGGCGCCGGTCTGCGCCGGGTCGGCCAGGACCCGCACGGCGGCGAGCGCGGCGGGGATGAGGGCCTCGGGGCGGGTGACCCGGTCGAAGTACCGGGACACCGGACGCAGGCAGTCGTTGACGGACACGTCACCGGCGTACGGGACTTCAAGCTGCTGGAGTACGGGGTCGGCGGGGCGGGTCGCGAAGGTGTCGCCGGGGAGGAGGAGGACGGGCAGGTGGTTGATCGTCGCGAGGGCGGCGCCCGTGACGAGGTTGGTGGCGCCGGGGCCGATGGAGGTGGTGACGGCGTGCGCGGAGAGGCGGTTGGACTGGCGGGCGTAGCCGACCGCGGCGTGCACCATGGCCTGCTCGTTGCGGCCCTGGTAGTACGGCATGTCGTCCGAGCCGGGTTCGAGGAGCGCCTGGCCGATGCCGGCGACGTTGCCGTGGCCGAAGATGCCCCAGGTGCCGGCGATCAGGCGGTGGCGGGCGCCGTCGCGCTCGGTGTACTGGCGGGCGAGGAAGGCGACCAGGGCCTGGGCGGTGGTCAGCCGGCGAGTGGTCGGGCGGCGGGTGCTCATCGCTCCTGCTCCTCGGGTCCGTACAACGGCAGTCTGGGGTCGACGGGCTGCGAAGCCCAGGTGTCGCGGATCCAGCGGTGGTCGGGGTGGTCGCGGATCAGCCACTCCCGTTCCTCCCCGGACCCCGGGCCCGCCATCACGTTGAGGTAGTAGAGGGTGTGGCCGGGCGCGGCGATGGAGGGGCCGTGCCAGCCGTCGGGGATGAGGACGGCGTCGCCGGTGCGGACTTCGGCGAGGACGTCCGTACCTCCGGGGCGGGACGGCGAGACGCGGTGATAGCCGAGGCCGCTGTCACGGCCGTGTCCGTCGGGGTCGGCCACCTCGAAGTAGTAGATCTCTTCGAGCTCGGACTCGACGCCCGGTTGGTACTCGTCGTGTTTGTGGGGCGGGTACGAGGACCAGTTCCCGCCGGGGGTCAGGACTTCGACCGCGATGAGCCGGTCGCACGCGAAGGCGCTCGCGGCGGCGAAGTTGTTGACCTGGCGCGAGCAGTTGCCGGTGCCGCGCAGTTCGACGGGTACCTCCGGCGCGGGGCCGTAGCGGGCGGGGAGTCGTCGCTCGCACCTCGCTCCTGCCAAAGCGAAGCGGCCTCCCGCGCCGGAGGTGATCTGGGCGTGGGCGTCACGGGGCACGTAGGCGAAGTCGGTCACCGACTTGAACACGCTTTCCCTGCCCAGCAGTTCAAAGCCCTCGCCTTCGCCTTCCACGTGCACCGCACAACCACCGTTCAGTGGCAGGACGATCCACTCGCTGTCTCCGGCGGCGAGCGAGTGCGAGCCGCCGGGCGGCAGCTCCAGCACGCGCAGGCTCGAATGGCTCCAGCCGGCCCGTTTCGGGTCGATGTCCAGGGCGTACGGACCCTGCGCGGCGGCTCCCGCCCGGAGTACGTGCCTGTCGTTGTCCGTCATGCCTTCTCCCTACCCCTCGGCCTTGTGCTGCAGCAGTCCCACGGCCGTGTCGACCGCGCCCGCCACGTCCCCGTCGGCCGGATAGAGCAGCGACCGGCCGACGACAAGACCCTGGACGGTCGGCAGCCGGAGCGCCTCGCGCCACTTCTCGTACGCCGCGTCCTGGTCGGCGCCGACCTCGCCGCCCAGCAGCACGGCGGGCAGCGTCGAGGTCTCCATGACCCGCGCCATGTCGTCGGGGTTCTCCGTCACGGGGACCTTCAACCAGGTGTACGCCGAGGTGCCGGCGAGGCCGGAGGCGATGGCGATGGAACGGGTGACGGCTCCGGCGCTCAGGTCGTTGTGGACTTTCCCGTCCACGCGGCGGGAGATGAACGGCTCGACGAAGACCGGCAGCCGCCGTTCGGCCATCGCGTCGATGGTGCGGGCGGTGGCGTGGAGGGTGTCCAGGGATCCGGCGTCGTCGTAGTCGATGCGCAGGAGCAGCTTGCCCGCGTCGAAGCCGCGGCGCTCCAGGTCCTGGGCGCGGGGGCCGGTGAAGCGGTCGTCGAGTTCGAACGCGGCGCCGGACAGGCCGCCGCGGTTCATGGAGCCGATGACGACCTTGTCGTCGAGGGCGCCGAGGAGGAGCAGGTCGTCGAGGATGTCGGCGGCGGCCAGCACGCCGTCGACGCCGGGGCGGGAGAGGGCGAGGCAGAGCCGCTCCAGCAGGTCGGGGCGGCCGGCCATCGCGAGTTCGTGGTCGCCGACGCCGAGGGCGCCGCGGGCCGGGTGGTCGGCAGCGATGATCATGAGCCGCCCGCTCGGGCCGATCAGGGGTCGGCGGGGGCGGCGGGCGGCGGCCTCAGCGATCGCTTCGGGGTGGTGGGTCCGTACCCGTACGAGGTCGGGGATGCGCAGGCCGGTGGTCACGACGTCGGCTCCTGCGCGGGGACCGGGCCGCCCGCGAGGACGTGTTCGACCTCGGCCGGGCGGGGCATGGCGGAGGAGCAGGCGAGGCGGGAGGCGACGATGGCGCCGGCGGCGTTGGCGTACCGCATGGTCCACTCAAGGTCCCAGCCGGCGAGGAGCCCGTGGCACAGGGCCCCGCCGAAGGCGTCGCCGGCGCCGAGGCCGTTGAGTACCTCGACGGGTACGGGCGGGACTTCGGCCGTCGTACCGTCGCGGTGCATGGCCAGCACGCCCTTGGGTCCCTGTTTGACGACGGCGAGTTCGACACCGGCGGCGAGCAGGGCGCGGGCGGCGGCGTACGGTTCGCGCTCACCGGTGGCGACTTCGCACTCGTCGAGGTTGCCGACGGCGACGGTGGCGTGGCGAAGGGCCCGGGCGTAGTACGAGCGGGCCTCAGCGGGGTCCACGTTCTTCCGGGCTGGGTCCTTCGGGGGCGCGTCCTTCGGGGGCGCGTCCTTCCGGGGTGCGTCCTTCCGGGGTGCGTCCTTCCGGTCCGCGTCCTTCCAGGCTGCGTTCTTCCAAAACATGGGCCGCCAGTCGAGGTCGAAGACCGTCGTACCGCACGCCCCCTGCGCCCCCCGCGCTTCCAGCGCCGCGAGCGTCGCCGAGCGGCTCGGCTCCTCGCACAGGCCCGTGCCCGTCATCCAGAAGATGCGCGCTGAACGGATCGCGTCCAGGTCCAGCTCCTGGGCCCGCAGCTCCAGGTCCGGCGCCTTCGGCTGCCGGTAGAAGTAGAGCGGGAAGTCGTCCGGCGGGAAGATCTCGCAGAACGTCACCGGCGTCGGCAGGTCGGCGACCCCGGTCACCCAGCGGTCGTCGACCCCGAACTCCCTGAGTGCCTCGTGGAGGTAGTCACCGAAGGGGTCGGTCCCGGTGCGGGTGATGAGGGCCGTGCGCCGGCCCAGCCTGGCCGCCGCGACCGCCACGTTCGCGGCGGAGCCGCCGAGGAACTTGCCGAACGCGTCGACCCGCGCCAGCGGGACACCGGCCCGCAGTGGATAGAGGTCGACTCCGATCCGGCCCATCGTGATCAGGTCGTACGGCTCGTACGAATTGGGCAGCATGCGCGTCCCTCCGGTCCGGCGACTGCACCCAGGTCTAGTGGGCGTCGGCGCATGCTGTCAACGCTTTGTCCTTACATTCGGACGAACCCTTGACACGTTTCACGGGCGGCCGGAAAGCTGGCGCCCATGACGTCTCCTGCACCCGCGCCGACCCGCATCCGCGTCGGTTCCGCCCCCGACTCCTGGGGAGTGTGGTTCCCCGACGACCCACGGCAGGTGCCCTGGGAACGGTTCCTCGACGAGGTCGCCGAGGCCGGCTACCGCTGGATCGAGCTCGGCCCGTACGGCTATCTCCCGACCGATCCAGCCCGCCTCGCCGACGAGACCCGCCGACGGGAACTGTCCGTCTCGGCGGGGACGGTCTTCACCGGACTGCACCGGGGGCCGGAGGTCTGGGACGCCACCTGGCGGCACGTCGCGGACGTCGCCGAGCTGACCAGAGCCATGGGCGCGGAGCATCTGGTCGTGATCCCGTCGTTCTGGCGGGACGACAAGACCGGCGAGGTGCTGGAGGAGCGCACGCTGACGCCCGCTCAGTGGCGGACGCTCGCCCGGCAGACGGAGCGGCTCGGGCGCGAGGTGCGCGAGCGGTACGGGCTGAAGATCGTCGTCCACCCGCACGCGGACACCCATATCGACAGCGAGGAGAACGTCACCCGCTTCCTGGACGCGACCGACTCGGCGCTGGTGTCACTCTGTCTGGACACCGGCCACTACGCGTACTGCGGCGGGGACAGCGTCAAGCTCATCGAGACGTACGGGGAGCGGATCGGCTACCTCCACCTCAAGCAGGTGGATCCGGAGATCCTCGCCGAAGTCGTCGCGAACGAGGTGCCGTTCGGGCCCGCCGTGGGGCGGGGCGTGATGTGCGAACCGCCCGCCGGGGTGCCGGCGCTGGAGCCCGTACTGGCGGCGGCCGGGCGGCTGGACGTCGACCTGTTCGCGATCGTCGAGCAGGACATGTATCCGTGCCCGCCGGACAAGCCGCTGCCGATCGCCCGGCGTACGCGCCACTTCCTGCGCTCCTGCGGCGCCTAGCAGCCCGCGACGCGCCGATCCGCCAACCGCCGACCGCACAGGACCGTCCCGCCCGCCACAAGCGTCACATTCGTTGAACTCCTGTCACACATGTCTCCGTTGTGCGGGTCTTCCGTCACAGGCGTACGACAGCCCCTCCCCGAACATCACCCTGCGTCGTTCAACGAGCACAGGCTGAGTGATCGCCAGCGTTCGCGCCCCAGCCCCCCCGACGGCCCCCCGGCCGCCGCTGAGGCGCGCGCAGGGAGGTGCCACAGATGACTGACCGAAGACTCTGGTCGTACAAGGAGATCGCCGCGCACATCCGGGTCCAGCCGGACACCGTGCGCTCCTATCGCAAGCACGGACTGCTTCCCGCGCCCGACCACGTGGAAAGCGGCAAACCGTATTGGTACGCGGACACCATCCGCACCTGGGTGTCACGCCGCCCGGGCAACAGAGGCCGCAGGGAATGAGCCGCGCGGCGTCGGTCTCCAAGCGCTTGGAGACCGACGCCGCACGCGGCCGATTCCGCCGCTAAATGCCGTTTTCACTTCACCTGTGCATCGATACACCCAAGATCTGGACATCTCACGCCCATCCCATTGCTGATATGCCACGCCCGTCATTAGCGGACTATTTCGTGAGGGCAAAAGTGCAGGTCAGGGGGATGTTGTGGTGCCGAAGTGTGCACCATAAGGAGACCTGGGAGTAAGTTGCCGGGTGGCCCGCGGGCGTGATTGCATCCGCTTCGGGAACCCCATCGCATTTAATGAAAGGGCGAGTAATGCGCAATCACTTCACCTCCGAGGTCGAGACCAGCGAGCTTTCCGACAGCGCGCTGGACAGCATCTCGGGTGGTATGGCCAGCGCCAGCGCCGACGTCTCCGGTCACGCCGCCTCCGCGAGCGTCGGCGACGTCGCCGGTGCTGCCGGTTCCGTCGTGGCCTCCCTTCCCCTTTCGCGGGTCACCGGCCTCGTCTCGGTGCAGACCAACTGCATCTGACAGTAGGCCTGCCAGGACCCCGGAGCTTCCAGCTCCGGGGTCCTGCGCGTTTAGAGATCGTCTCAACTGGCTTGATCGCCAGGCTGCCAACCGCCTTCGCCGGAATCGCCGCCGCCCACATCAAGGAACTCAGGACGGACTATCCGGCCGCCGCGATGGCGATGCTCGGCCCGGCTCAGAACCGCTATGCGGACCCGGCTGCCATGCCTTTGATCCTGGCCGGAGTTCCGTCCGGGGCGAACGAGTGGTGGAAGGTGAAGGCGTGCGGCGCGGAGCCGTGGTCGTGGAGGTGCTCCAGCCTGGAAACCCCGTCCTGCCAGGTGGGTATCACGTCGTTGTCGACCCACCAGAACACGTAACCCGGATGTCCTGTCCTCTCGAACCAGTCGTAACGCCTGTTCAGCGCCTCACGGTGCAGGCCGGTGTAGATGGCGTCGAAGGCGGGGCGCAGGTCGGTCCAGAGCGAGAGGGTCGCGGCCAGGGCGGTGGTTTCCACCGTACGGCCCTTGCCGTACCAGGTCGGTACGGCGAACTCTCCCCATGCACCCCAGTCCGCCTCGAAGTGTGAGCCCCGGTCACCGTCTGCCGCTTCAGCACGCGCGAGGTATCCGGGGTGCTGACTGATCTTCCGGTAGACGGCCTCACCAGTGTCGTACAACTCGCGCGTGAGAGGTGCGGGATCGGCGAGAGGTGACTTCAGGACGCCGAATGTGTACAGAGCAAGATGGGGCATGCTTCTCTCCCTGGTCGGGGTGCCCGGTGTGGACCCGGTTCGGTGGCTTACGCATGGGGGCGAGGATTCGGGGGCGTGACCAACTCATCCCGTCGCGGGTGGCTCAGCCTGAAGGAACTCCCGTACGACCGTGAGCGATCGCCGAAGACCAGGTGAAGGTAGCCGCCTCTGCGGGCCATGTCGAAGTTGCGTTTTCCCTGCCCAAGTGGCCTCTTGCACCGGTCATTGCGGGGGCTGGGGCGGGCCGGCGGGCTGCACACCCCTCGCCCAATGCAACGACGTCTTATTGGGCGAGTCGTTCGGAGTCGCCCTCGGCCAGCTCGGGGCGCGGGGCGCGAAACGCCGGGGGGAGAAGTGGCATTCATACCCCCTAGGGGTATAGTCTGGGCAGTGTCAGGCAGTCACGGCATCCCCGTGGCTTTCTGGGGCACCACGACTGCGTACGCCTTCGAGAGGGAGAACCGACATGACCGCCGAGACCGAGACGAAGACCGAGGCCCCCGCGACCGGCTCCTGCTGCTCGCCGGCCGGCTCCTGCCACGACACGTCGGCCGGGGTCCAGGTGGGCGCCGTCACCACTGTCTACCAGGTGAGCGGGATGACCTGCGGCCACTGCGAGGGCGCCGTCGCCGGCGAGGTCTCGGAGATCCCCGGTGTCACTTCGGTGAAGGCGGTGGCCTCCACCGGGCAGGTGACGGTCGTCTCCGAGGCGCCGCTGGACGTGGAGGCCGTACGCGCCGCCGTCGACGAGGCCGGTTACGAACTCGTTGGCCAGGCCTGAGGGCCCGCCCGAACCACCTGTATCTCCCGTACCACCTTCTTCGGCCGGGCCGTACCGGGCCAGGTTCATACTGGCTCCCGTACGGCCCAGCCTGTTTTCCCTGGAGCGAGCACATGACCAGCACAGCGCAAGAGGCGCCGGCGCCGACCGTGGACACCTCCCAGGTCGAGCTCTCCATCGGCGGCATGACCTGCGCCTCCTGCGCCGCCCGCATCGAGAAGAAGCTCAACCGGATGGACGGCGTCTACGCCACCGTCAACTACGCCACGGCGAAGGCCAAGGTCAGTTACGTCGACGGGGTGGCCGTCGCCGACCTCATCGCCACCGTCGAGAAGACCGGCTACACCGCCGAGCGCCCCACACCGCCCGCCGCCGCCCCGCCGACGCGGGACACGGCGGCGGAGCGCCGGCACGGCGACGACCCGCAGCTCGCTTCGCTGCGGCAGCGTCTCCTCATCTCGCTCACCCTCTCCCTGCCCGTCGTCGTGCTCGCGATGGTCCCCTTCCTCCAGTTCGACAACTGGCAGTGGCTCTCACTGACCCTCGCCGCGCCGGTCGTCGTCTGGGGCGGGCTGCCGTTCCACCGGGCCACCTGGACCAACATCCGGCACGGCGCCGCCACCATGGACACCCTCGTCTCCGTCGGCACGCTCGCCGCGTTCGGCTGGTCGCTGTGGGCCCTGTTCTTCGGACACGCGGGCATGCCCGGCATGCGCCACGGCTTCGAGCTGACCGCGACGCAGCGCACCGACGGCGCCTCGACGATCTACCTGGAAGTCGCCGCCGGAGTCGTCACCTTCATCCTCCTCGGCCGCTACCTGGAGGCGAAGGCCAAGCGGAAGGCCGGCTCCGCGCTGCGGGCGCTGATGGAGCTCGGATCGAAGGACGTGACGGTACTCAGAGGCGGTACGGAGGTACGCATCCCCGTGGACGCCCTCAGCGTCGGGGACCACTTCGTCGTACGCCCCGGCGAGAAGATCGCCACTGACGGCACGGTCACCGAGGGCACCTCCGCGGTCGACGCGTCCATGCTGACCGGCGAGTCCCTGCCCGTGGACGTGACCGCCGGGGACACCGTCACGGGCGCCACCGTGAACGTCTCGGGCCGGATCGTCGTCGAGGCGACCAGCATCGGCGCCGACACCCAGCTCGCCCGGATGGCCCGCCTCGTCGAGGACGCGCAGAACGGCAAGGCGCAGGTGCAGCGCCTGGCCGACCGCGTCTCCGCGGTCTTCGTGCCGGTCGTGCTGCTGATCGCCCTGGGCACGCTCGCCACCTGGCTGCTGGTCACGGACGACCCGACAGCCTCCTTCACCGCCGCCGTGGCGGTACTGATCATCGCCTGCCCGTGTGCGCTCGGCCTGGCCACGCCCACCGCGCTCATGGTCGGCACGGGGCGCGGCGCCCAGCTCGGCATCCTGATCAAGGGGCCCGAGGTGCTGGAGTCGACCCGGCGTGTGGACACCGTCGTACTGGACAAGACGGGGACGGTCACGACGGGCCGGATGGAGCTTCAGGACGTCGTCACGGCGCCCGGCACCGACGCGTCACTGCTGCTGCGCCTGGCCGGCGCCCTGGAGCACGCCTCCGAGCACCCGGTCGCGCAGGCCGTGGCGGCAGGCGCCGCCCGGCGGACCGGACCGCTCCCCGGCGTGGAGAAGTTCGAGAACGTCCCCGGTCTCGGCGTGCGCGGCCTGGTCGACGGACACGAGGTGCTCGTCGGGCGTGCGGCGCTGCTCGCCGAAGCGGGCGTGGAGCTGCCGCCCGAGCTGGCCGACGCCAGGGAAGCGGCGGAGGCCCGCGGGCGTACGGCGATGGCCGTGGCCTGGGACGGGTCGGCGCGCGGCGTCCTGGCCGTGGCGGACGCGGTGAAGGAGACCAGCGCGGAAGCGGTGGCACGCCTGCGCGAACTCGGCCTCACCCCCGTCCTGCTGACCGGCGACAACCGGGCGGTCGCCGATTCCGTGGCGCGTGCGGTCGGGATCGATCCGGGCGAGGTGTACGCCGAGGTGCTGCCGCAGGACAAGGCCGACGTCGTGCGGCGGTTGCAGGCCGAGGGGCGCAGCGTGGCGATGGTCGGTGACGGCGTGAACGACGCGGCGGCCCTGGCCACCGCGGATCTCGGGCTCGCGATGGGCACGGGTACGGACGCCGCGATCGAGGCGGGCGATCTGACGCTCGTACGTGGAGATCTGAGGGTGGCGGCGGACGCGATCCTGCTGTCGCGCCGGACGCTGGGCACCATCAAGGGGAACCTCTGCTGGGCCTTCGGCTACAACGTCGCGGCCCTGCCGCTGGCGGCCGCCGGGCTGCTCAACCCCATGATCGCCGGATTTGCGATGGCGTTTTCCTCGGTGTTCGTAGTGACAAACAGCCTGCGGCTGCGTACCTTCACAGGACACACACAAAGTGACGCACGTCACTGAGATTTGAGGGTAACCATTCGGCCCGCCCGCGAGTCTAAGTGGGCGATGCCAAGAACGTCTTGGGGGACGTTCGCGGAACTGTCTTGGGGGACATTCCGGGCAAGCGTTGGCCGGGACACGTGCACCGGGGAGCTATGAGCGGCCCTCCCGTACGTACGCGTCCCGGCAGACCGCGTGTGGAACTTCCGCACCCGACAGACGCCCGGCCGGATCCCGTGGGGGGAATCCGATCCGGGAAAAGGAAAGCGCCCCGCTTCGTCGACCCGTGGGGGGATCGGCGGGCGGGGCGCTTTCTGCACTGCGCCAGTGCGAGGCCTGAGACGGTCAGCAGCCGTCCATCAGCGGCCCTCGGTCAGCGGCCCTCGACCGGAACGAAGTCGCGCAGGACCTCGCCCGTGTAGATCTGGCGCGGGCGGCCGATGCGGGAACCCGGCTCCTTGATCATCTCGTGCCACTGGGCGATCCAGCCCGGCAACCGGCCCAGCGCGAAGAGCACCGTGAACATCTCGGTCGGGAAGCCCATGGCCCGGTAGATCAGACCGGTGTAGAAGTCGACGTTCGGGTAGAGCTTGCGCTCCACGAAGTAGTCGTCGGCCAGCGCGTGCTCTTCGAGCTTGAGCGCGATGTCGAGCAGCTCGTCGTCCTTGCCCAGGGCGGAGAGAACGTCGTGCGCCGCAGCCTTGATGATCTTCGCCCGCGGGTCGAAGTTCTTGTAGACGCGGTGCCCGAAGCCCATGAGCTTCACACCGTCTTCCTTGTTCTTCACCTTGCGGATGAAGTTGTCGACGTCGCCGCCGTCGGCCTGGATGCCCTCCAGCATCTCCAGGACGGACTGGTTGGCGCCACCGTGCAGGGGGCCCCACAGGGCGCTGATGCCGGCGGAGATCGAGGCGAACATGTTCGCCTGCGAGGAGCCGACCAGACGCACGGTGGACGTCGAGCAGTTCTGCTCGTGGTCCGCGTGCAGGATCAGCAGCTTCTCCAGCGCCGCGACCACGACCGGGTCCGGCACGTACTCCTGCGCGGGGACCGAGAAGGTCATGCGCAGGAAGTTCTCGACGTACCCGAGGTCGTTGCTCGGGTAGACGAAGGGGTGGCCGATCGACTTCTTGTACGCGTACGCCGCGATGGTCGGAAGCTTGGCGAGGAGGCGGATCGTCGAAAGGTGACGCTGCTTCTCGTCGAACGGGTTGTGGCTGTCCTGGTAGAACGTCGACAGCGCGCTGACCACCGACGACAGCATGGCCATCGGGTGCGCGTCACGCGGGAAGCCGTCGAAGAACCGCTTCACGTCCTCGTGCAGCAGCGTGTGCTGGGTGATCTCGTTCCTGAAGGCGGCCAGCTCGTCGACCGTGGGAAGCTCACCGTTGATCAGCAGGTACGCCACCTCGACGAAGGTGGAGCGCTCGGCGAGCTGCTCGATGGGATATCCGCGGTAGCGCAGAATGCCCTGCTCACCGTCGAGGTAGGTGATCGCGGATTTATAGGCGGCCGTGTTGCCGTATCCGCTGTCGAGAGTCACCAGCCCGGTCTGAGCCCGGAGCTTCCCGATGTCGAAGCCCTTGTCGCCGACGGTGCTGTCGATCACCGGGTAGGTGTACTCGCCATCGCCGTACCGCAGTACTACAGAGTTGTCGCTCACGTCATCCCTCACCGACGTAGTGCCTCTTCTTCGAGGTGCCCTGACTGTCTCTACCATCCCCCATTTGGCTCAGCAGAGTGCACTCGGGGTCGGCCATTAGGCCCATTCGCGGCACTCAGTGCCGCCAACCTGCTCATCCTGCCCCCTTACCCCCGGTTCTGGAAGTCGAGCGAGACGTTTGCCATGAACAGTCCCCCTATGGGGCGGTTTGCGCCACGGAAGGGCTCCTCACGATCCGCCCGGCGAGCCGGTGATCCAGCGCCGTACACCGCCTGCCTGCGGAAACGGTACGAACGGCCTGGCCGATCGCCTTGCGGGAGCCGACGAGCACGACCAGCTTCTTGGCCCGGGTGACCGCCGTGTAGAGCAGATTGCGCTGCAGCATCATCCAGGCCCCGGTGGTGACCGGGATCACCACCGCCGGATACTCGCTTCCCTGCGAGCGGTGGATCGTCACGGCGTACGCGTGCGCCAGCTCGTCCAGCTCGTCGAAGTCGTACGGAACCTCCTCGTCCTCGTCGGTCAGCACCGTCAGGCGCTGGTCGTCCAGGCTGAGCGAGGTCACTACGCCCACGGTGCCGTTGAAAACCCCGTTCTGTCCCTTCTCGTAATTGTTGCGAATCTGGGTCACCTTGTCTCCGACGCGGAAGACCCTTCCGCCGAATCTCTTCTCGGGGAGGTCGGGCCGGGCGGGCGTGACGGCTTGCTGAAGCAGCCCATTGAGCGCGCCGGCCCCCGCCGGCCCGCGGTGCATGGGGGCCAGCACCTGGATGTCACGCCTCGGGTCGAGGCCGAACTTGGCGGGGATGCGGCGCGCGGCGACGTCGACCGTGACCCGCCCGGCGTCTTCCGTCTCCTCCTCGACGAAGTGGAAGAAGTCCGGGAGCCCCCGGGTGATGGGCGGGACACCCGAGTTGATGCGGTGGGCGTTCGTCACCACGCCCGACTGCTGGGCCTGGCGGAAGATCCGGGTGAGGCGGACGGAGGGGACGGGACCGCCCTCTGCGAGAAGGTCGCGCAGCACCTCCCCGGCCCCCACCGAGGGGAGCTGGTCCACGTCCCCCACCAGGAGCAGGTGCGCGCCCGGCGCCACGGCCTTCACCAGCTTGTTGGCGAGCAGCAGGTCGAGCATGGACGCCTCGTCGACGACGACCAGGTCGGCATCGAGCGGGCGGTCCTTGTCGTACGCCGCGTCGCCGCCCGGCTTGAGCTCCAGGAGCCGGTGCACGGTGGACGCCTCGGCCCCGGTGAGCTCGGCCAGGCGCTTGGCCGCCCGGCCGGTCGGGGCTGCCAGTACCACCTTGGCCTTCTTGGCGCGGGCCAGCTCCACGATGGAGCGGACGGTGAACGACTTGCCGCAGCCGGGTCCGCCGGTCAGGACGGCGACCTTCTCGGTCAGCGCCAGCTTGACGGCCGCCTGCTGTTCGGGCGCCAGCTCAGCGCCGGTACGGCCCGCGAGCCAGGCCAGCGCCTTGTCCCAGGCCACGTCCCGGAACGCCGGCATCCGGTCCTCGGGCGTGCGCAGGAGCCGCTGGATCTGCGCGGCGAGGGACACCTCGGCCCGGTGGAAGGGCACGAGGTACACGGCCGTGACGGGATCGCCATCGCCGCCCTCCGGGGGCGGCACCTTTTCCCGTACGACGCCCTCGTCCGCCGCCAGTTCGGCCAGGCAGTCGATGACCAGGCCGGTGTCCACCTGGAGCAGTTTCACGGCGTCGCTGATGAGCTGCTCCTCCGGGAGGTAGCAGTGGCCCTGGTCCGTGGACTGCGACAGCGCGTACTGGAGGCCGGCCTTGACGCGCTCCGGGCTGTCGTGGGGGATGCCGACGGACTGGGCGATCTTGTCGGCGGTGAGGAAGCCGATGCCCCAGACGTCGGCGGCCAGGCGGTAGGGCTCGTTCTTCACTATGGAGATGGAGGCGTCGCCGTACTTCTTGTAGATGCGCACCGCGATGGAGGTCGAGACCCCCACCCCCTGGAGGAAAATCATGACCTCCTTGATGGCCTTCTGTTCCTCCCAGGCCGCCGCGATCATCTTCGTCCGCTTCGGGCCGAGCCCCGGCACCTCGATCAGCCGCTTCGGCTCGGTCTCGATCACGTCCAGGGTGTCGACGCCGAAGTGCGCGGTGATCCGGTCCGCCATCACCGGCCCGATGCCCTTGATCAGCCCGGAGCCGAGGTAGCGCCGTATCCCCTGGATGGTCGCGGGCAGCACGGTGGTGTAGTTCTCTACGGTGAACTGCTTGCCGAACTGCGGATGCGAACCCCAGCGGCCCTCCATGCGCAGCGACTCCCCCGGCTGCGCGCCGAGCAGCGAACCGACGACCGTGAGGAGATCTCCGGATCCGCGCCCGGTGTCGACGCGGGCAACCGTGTAGCCGTTCTCCTCATTGGCGTAGGTGATCCGCTCCAGGACGCCTTCGATCACCGCCGAGGCCGCCGCTGGAACACCTGTGGGACTGGGCATGATCCGACGCTACCGCCAGGGTCCGACAGCGCGGCATGGCTGTGGACAAAACCAAGGTCTGTGGACAAAACCAAGGAGGCCCGGTCCGTCGACCGGGCCCCTCAGATTCCCCTCCCGTACAGGCCTCTCCGAATCCCCCCGGATCCCTCCCCAGAGGCCCTGATGCCAAGTAGGACCCGCGAAGGGGCGGGACGGTTGCACGGAGATCTGGATTTATTTGACGAGGACACAAGATGGCCCCGGATGATCAGAGCTTGATCACAGACGCACCGTTTCGGTCATGAACGGAGTACGTGAGTGACATAGCGATCCGCCACTTCGGCCAGGACTTCCGCGCCGTCGCGGGACCAGAGAGTCTCGTTGAAGATCTCCACCTCGATCGGGCCCGTGTAGCCGGTCGCGTCCACCAGTTCGCGGAAGCGGCGGAAGTCGACCACGCCGTCCCCGAGCTGTCCCCGGCCCAGCAGGACGCCCGCCGGCAGTGGGGTGATCCAGTCCGCAAGCTGGAAGGCGGCGATGCGGTCGCCCGCGCGGGCGATGCCGTCCGCGACCCGGTCGTCCCACCACAGGTGGTACGTGTCGACGACCACGCCCACCCGGTCGGAGGGGAAGCGCTCGGCGAGGTCCAGCGCCTGGTCCAGGGTCGACACCACGCAGCGGTCCGAGGCGAACATCGGGTGCAGCGGTTCGATGGCCAGGCGTACGCCCCGCTCGGCGGCGTACGGCGCCAGCTCCGCCAGCGCGTCCGCGATGCGCTCGCGCGCCGCGTGCAGGTCTCGGCTGCCGGGTGGGAGGCCGCCCGAGACCAGGACGAGGGTGCTGGTCCCGAGGGTGGCGGCCTCGTCGATGGCCCGGCGGTTGTCGGCCAGGGCGGCGGCGCGGTCGGCGCCGCCGACGCCCGTCAGGAAGCCGCCCCGGCACAGGCTGGTCACGGTCAGCCCCGCGTCCCGGATCAGGCGGGCGGCACGCTCGACGCCGTACTCCTGGACCGGGGCGCGCCACAGCCCCACGCCGGGGACGCCCGCCTTCGCGCACCCCTCGGCCAGCTCGGGCAGCGACCACTGCCTGATGGTCTCCTGGTTGATGCTGAGCCTGGACAGGTCGCCGCTCACTGATCCACTCCGTGCAGGGTGAGGAAGGTCTTCATACGTGCTTCGGCAAGCAGCGGGTCCGGGAACAGGCCCAGGCCGTCGGCCAGTTCGTACGCCCGCGACAGGTGGGGCAGCGAGCGCGCCGAGTGGAGGCCGCCGACCATCGTGGAGTGCGACTGGTGGCCCGCCAGCCAGGCGAGGAACACGACGCCGGTCTTGTAGAAGCGGGTGGGGGGCTCGAAGAGGTGGCGGGACAGCTCGACTGTGGGGTCCAGGAGTGCGCGGAAGGCCTTCGCGTCTCCCGTGTCGAGCGTACGGACCGCTTCCGCCGCCAGCGGGCCCAGCGGGTCGAAGATGCCGAGGAGGGCGTGGCTGAAGCCGTGGTCGTCGCCCGCGATCAGTTCGGGGTAGTTGAAGTCGTCGCCCGTGTAGCACCGCACGCCCATCGGCAGGCGGCGGCGCAGGTCGATCTCGCGCTGGGCGTCCAGGAGCGAGATCTTGATGCCGTCGACCTTGTCGGGGTGCGCGGTGATGACCTCCAGGAAGGTCTCCGTGGCGGCATCCAGGTCCGTACTGCCCCAGTAGCCGTCGAGCGCCGGGTCGAACATGGGGCCCAGCCAGTGCAGGATCACCGGCTGCCCCGCCTGGCGCAGGAGGTGACCGTACGCCGCCAGGTAGTCCTCGGGGCCGCGGGCGGCGGCTGCCAGCGCCCGTGACGCCATGAGGATGGCGCGGGCGCCGGTCGATTCGACCAGGGTGAGCTGTTCCTCGTACGCGGCGGTGACTTCGGGGAGGGTGCTCTCGCCGGGGGGCAGTTGGTCGGTGCCTGCGCCGCAGGCGATCCGGCCGCCGACGGACTTCGCCTCCGCGGCCGAGCGGCGGATCAGCTCGGACGCCCCCGGCCAGTCGAGGCCCATGCCGCGCTGCGCCGTGTCCATCGCCTCCGCCACCCCCAGGCCGTGCGACCACAGGTGCCGTCGGAAAGCGAGCGTGGCGTCCCAGTCGACCGCGGCGGGCGAGTCCGGCGACACGTCGGCGTACGGGTCGGCCACCACATGCGCCGCCGAGTAGACCGTGCGGGAGGTGAGGGGGGCGCCGTGCGGTGCGAGGGCGAGGGGTTCGGTGCGGGGCTCGTACGTACCGTGCGGCAGCCTGATCGTCACAGCGACAGCTCCGGTACGTCGTAACGGCGGCCCTCGGCCGACGACTTGAGGCCCAGCTCCGCGAGCTGTACGCCGCGCGCCCCGGCCAGCAGGTCCCACGTGTACGGGTCGTCGAGCGCCACGTGGCGCAGGAACAGCTCCCACTGGGCCTTGAAGCCGTTGTCGTACGTGTCGTTGTCGGGGACCTCCTGCCACTGGTCGCGGAAGGAGTGGGTGACCGGGAGGTCAGGGTTCCAGACCGGCTTGGGGGTCGCGCTGCGGTGCTGCATGCGGCAGTTGCGCAGGCCGGCGACGGCGGAGCCGTGCGTTCCGTCGACCTGGAACTCCACGAGCTCGTCGCGGTTCACGCGTACCGTCCAGGAGGAGTTGATCTGCGCCACCGCGCCGCCCTCCAACTGGAAGATGCCGTACGCCGCGTCGTCGGCGGTGGCGGCGTACGGCTTGCCGTGCTCGTCCCAGCGCTGCGGGATGTGCGTCGTGACGTGCGACTGGACCGTTGTGACGCGGCCGAACAGCTCATGCAGTACGTACTCCCAGTGCGGGAACATGTCGACGACGATGCCGCCGCCGTCCTCCGCGCGGTAGTTCCAGGAGGGGCGCTGGGCGTCCTGCCAGTCGCCCTCGAACACCCAGTAGCCGAACTCACCCCGGACGGACAGGATCTCGCCGAAGAAGCCGCCGTCGATCAGGCGCTTCAGCTTGAGCAGACCCGGAAGGAAGATCTTGTCCTGTACGACGCCGTGCTTGATGCCGGCGTTCCGGGCGAGGCGGGCCAGGGCGAGGGCGGCGTCGAGGCCGGTGGCCGACGGCTTCTCCGTATAGATGTGCTTGCCCGCGGCGATGGCCTTTCTGATGGCCTCCTCGCGGGCGGACGTGACCTGCGCGTCGAAGTAGATGTCGATCGTCTCGTCGGCGAGGACGGCGTCCAGGTCTGTGGACCAGTGGGTGAGGTGGTGGTGCTCGGCGATCTCCTGGAGCGCGTGTTCGCGGCGGCCCACCAGGACGGGCTCCGGCCACAGGACCGTGCCGTCGCCCAGGTCCAGGCCGCCCTGCTCGCGGATGGCCAGGATCGAGCGGACGAGGTGCTGCCGGTATCCCATCCGGCCCGTGACGCCGTTCATGGCGATGCGCACTGTCTTGCGTGTCACGAAAGTTTCCTCCGTACGGCCATAGCAAGCGCTTTCTATGCGTTATGAAGCTAGCCTGCGTACCGCGGCTCGTACAAGACCCCATCCGGAGGACGACCAGATGACAGTGACCTTGGCGGACGTGGCGGCCCGCGCCCAGGTGTCACCGGCCACCGTCTCCCGTGTGCTCAACGGCAACTACCCGGTCGCCGCCGCGACCAGGGAGCGGGTGCTGCGCGCCGTCGACGACCTCGACTACGTACTGAACGGGCCGGCCAGTGCGCTTGCCGCGGCGACGTCGGATCTCGTGGGGATCCTGGTGAACGACATCGCCGACCCCTTCTTCGGGATCATGGCCGGGGCGGCTCAGTCGCAGATCGGCGGGCCGGAGGGGGCGGGCGCGGGGCGGGCGGGCGGCGAGAAGCTCGCGATCGTCTGCAACACGGGGGGATCGCCGGAGCGGGAACTGACCTACCTGACGCTGCTGCAACGGCAGCGCGCCGCCGCCGTGATTCTGACCGGGGGCGCGATCGAGGACCCCGGCCACTCGACGGCGGTCGCGGCGAAGCTTGCGAAGCTGGCGGACGGGGGCGCGCGGGTGGTGCTGTGCGGACGGCCGCCGCTGGAGCTGCCGGGGGGCGGGGGCGGGGTGGCGGCCGCGCTGGCCTTCGACAACCGGGGCGGGGCACGGCGGCTGACCGAGCATCTGCTGGCGCTGGGGCATCGGCGGATCGGGTACGTCGCCGGGCCGGTGGAGCGTACGACCACCCGGCACCGGCTGGAGGGACACCGGGACGCGATGGACGCGGCGGGGCTGGGCGGCGTCGTCGAACCTCTGACGGTGCACGGTTCGTACGACCGGCAGTCCGGGTACGACGCGACGCTGGAGCTGTTGCGGCGGGAGCCGGAGCTGACGGCGGTGGTCGCCGCGAACGACACGGTGGCGCTGGGCGCGTGTGCGGCGTTGCGGGAGCGGGGGCGGAGCATCCCGGACGACGTGTCGGTCGCGGGCTTCGACGACCTGCCGTTCTCGGCGGACACGATGCCGGCGCTGACGACCGTACGGCTGCCGCTGTACGAGGCGGGGGCGCGGGCGGGGCGGCTCGCTATGGGGCGGGAGGCGGCGCCGCCGGGGGGTATCGCTTCGGTGCCGGCGGAGTTGATGGTGCGGGGGTCTACGGCGGGTCCGCGGAGCTGAGGTGGGTGTGGTGCGGGGGGCGGCCGGTAGGGGTGGCTGGGCGCCGGTCGGTCTGGGCGGGGGTGGGGGGTGAGCCGGCGCCCCCGGTGGGGGTCAGTGATCAGCCGCCAGCGCCTTCGCCACGCGGGTGAAGAAGGCCGCGTGTGCTGCGCTGCTGGCCGGGAGTTCCGGGTTCCAGGGGATCACGCGGGCGTTGCCCGTGCGGGTCGGGTCGGGCGGGGCGGCGTTGGCGCGGGTGTCCGCCAGGATGATCTGCGGGGTGAGCTCCGCCGCTTCGGGCCAGGCGACGGTGGACCAGTTCGCGCCGCCCCGTGCGGGCGGTTCCACCAGGCGTACGCCCAGTGCGGCCAGGGCACGCAGGTCGGGCCAGGAGTCGGGGCGCGCGAGGTGGACCTGGTCGTCACCGGCCGGGGAGAGGGCCAGGACGCGGGGTGCGTCGTCCGTCGCGACGGTACGGAGCCGCTCGCGCGCGGCCTCCAGGGCGACCGGGGGCTCCGCACCGCCCAGCGCGGCCGCCAGCGCGGCGAAGCGGCCCCGGATCTCGTCGAGCGAACGGCCCTGCCCGACGTCCAGTACGACGACCGGGAGCTGCGCCTCCAGGTGCTTGGCGGCGTCCGGCTCGATTCCGTACACCTGACCGCCTCCGTAGCTGACGGCCACGACGAGGTCCGCTCCGCAGGAGAGCAGGCGGTCGGGGTCGAGGGAGGCGCCCGCGCCGAAGTAGGTGACCGCGCCGAGGGGGAGGTGCCCGGACTTGGCGCGGTCGGGCGCGTCGCCGTCGTGGTACGAGCCGAAGATGCCCAGAGGAAGCAATCCGTGGTCCCAGAGGGTGGCTCCGGCCTGGATGTAGGCGACGATCCTGGTGGGCCACGTGGGGGCCGACGACAACTGCCCGCGGTCGTCGGTGAACTGCCATATGGCTTCTGCTGCTGTCATGGGCGAGTCCTGCCCCGCGGGGAGCTTCCGTACGCGAGCGTCCGATCCGCCTGCTGGTCCGTACGGTGATCGGTTCGCTTGGGAGGCGGGGTATCGGGAAGTCGTGCTGGGGACGCTTGCTTCAGGAAGGAGCATTGACTGTGAAGTACGCCTTTTCCACCCTCGGGGTGCCGGGCATGGCGATGAGCGATGTCGTACGGCTCGCGAACACGACGGGTTACGACGGCGTGGAACTGCGCGCGCACCCCGAGGAACCGGTGCATCCGGGCATCGGTGTGGAGGAACGGGCGGACGTGGTCGAGCGGTTCGACGACGCGGGCGTGCGGATCCTGGCAGTGGCGGGGTACGCGCGGGTGGCGGCCCCGGGCGAGGACGAGCCCGTACACGAGGAGCTTCGCGGCCTGCTGGCGCTGGCGCGGGACCTGGGCGCACCGTACGTACGGGTCTTTCCCGGCGGCGGTGACGAGCAGAGCCAGGAGGAGGCGGACGCGACGGCGGCCCGCCGCCTGGGGCTGGCGGCGGAGACGGCGGCCGACCTGGGCGTACGCATCCTGCTGGAGACCCACGACTCGCACCGCACGGGCGCGGCGGCCGCGCGCGTCCTGGGACCGGTGGGGCACAAGAACGTGGGCGCGCTGTGGGACGTGATGCACACCTGGCTGGGCGGCGAGACCCCGGCGGCAGCACACGCCGTACTGGCCCCGCACCTGGGATACACCCAGGTCAAGGACATCGCGTCGGCCGACGACCCGACGCCGGTGGCGCTGGGGGCGGGAGTGCTGCCGCTGGACGAGTGCGTGGGGCTGCTCGACGACGACGCGTGGGTGTGCTGGGAGTACGAGAAGCGCTGGTATCCGCAGGCCCCTGACCTGCCGGGCATGCTGGCGGCGGGACGGGAGTACGTGGAGCGACTGCGAGGCTGAAGAAGGTCCCGGTGCCGCGTCGGAACCTGCGGGCAGCCGGTTCCGTCCAACCGGCGTACTGCTGGTGAGTCTCCGCAGAGCGGTGTCGGCACTCGCTGACTCCCCTCTCCAACCGCCTGCGGCCGGCAGTACAGCCGCCACTGGTGCGCCCCCCCCTCCGCATGCGCCAGTGGCGGCGTCTCCGGCCGCCTCGCCCCCTTTCCGACACGGGCTCCTTTGTGCTGCCGCACCCTTGACCTGGCAGTTAGTTTCCGGATATCCGTGACTCCTTGGAAGTTTCCTTCAACTCCCTTGTCGAGTACGGCCGTAAGGAGCTCACGTGCACGACCACCGCACCTCCAGACGCACCCTGCTCACCGCGACCGCCGCCGCAGTGGCCGCGACCGCCATCAGCACGACGCCTGCCCTGGGCGTGTCCGAAGCGTCCGTCACGGCCTCCACTCGGGACCGCCTCAAGCACCTCATCTCCCGGATGAGCCTGGAGGAGAAAGTCGGCCAGCTCTTCGTGATGCGGACCTACGGGCACTCCGCGACCGAGCCCGACCAGGTCGACATCGACCTCAACCTGAAGGAGATGGGGGTCAGGACCGCCGCCGAACTCGTCGCGAAGTACCACGTCGGCGGCATCATCTACTTCGCCTGGGCGCACAACACCCGTGACCCGCACCAGATCGCGGATCTGTCGAACGGGATTCAGCGCGCCGGGCTCGCGCAGGACACTCCCGTACCTCTGCTGATCTCCACCGACCAGGAGCACGGCATCGTCGCCCGCGTCGGCAGGCCCGCGACCCTCATGCCGGGTGCGATGGCGCTCGGGGCCGGCGGGTTGCGCTCCGGCGCGCGCAAGGCGGCGCGGATCGCCGGGGCCGAGCTCGCGGCCATGGGCATCGTGCAGAACTACGCGCCCGTCGCGGACGTCAACGTCAACCCGGCCAACCCCGTCATCGGCGTACGGTCCTTCGGAGCCGATCCGCAGGCGGTCGCCGCAATGGTCGCCGCGCAGGTCAAGGGCTACCAGAGCGCCGGAATCGCGGCCACTTCCAAGCACTTCCCCGGGCACGGAGACACCAAGGACGACAGTCACTACTCGCTCCCGACGATCCGTCATACCGCCGAGGAGTGGGAGGAGCTGGACGCCCCGCCGTTCCGGGCCGCCATCGCCGCCGGCATCGACTCGATCATGACCGCGCATATCGTCGTACCGGCACTCGACAAGAACGAGGACCCGGCGACGCTCTCCAAGCCGATCCTCACCGGTGTGCTGCGCGAGCGGCTGGGATACGACGGGGTCGTGGTGACCGACTCCCTCGCCATGGCGGGCGTGCGCCAGAAGTACGGCGACGACCGCGTGCCCGTCCTCGCTCTCCTCGCCGGGTGCGACCAGCTCCTGAACCCGCCGGACCTGCCCGTCGCCTGGAACGCCGTCCTCAAGGCGGTCCGCGACGGCGAACTGAGCACGGAGCGGATCGAGGAATCGATCCTGCGCATCCTGCTGCTCAAGGCCAAGCTCGGGCTGTTCCGCGACCCCTACGTCTCCCACCAGGGCGTCGACCGGACCGTCGGCGTACGTGCGCACCTCGCCGCGGCCGACAGGATCGCCGAGGCGACGACCACCCTGCTCACCAACGACGGCGGCCTGCTGCCGCTCAGCCGTCGTACGCACCGGAACGTGCTCGTGGTCGGGGCCGACCCCGCGTCCCCCACCGGGACCACCGGGCCGCCCACCACCGCCGTCGCCGGAGCCCTGCGGGAACTCGGCTTCACCGCCACCGCCCTGTCGACCGGGACCACCCCCACCCAGGCGAAGATCAAGGAAGCGGTGGCGGCGGCCAAGGGCAAGGACGTGGTGGTCGTCGGGACGTACAACGTCACGGCGAGCAGTCCGCAGCGCACGCTCGTCCGCGAGCTGGCCGCGACCGGGGTGCCCGTCGTCACCCTCGCCATCCGCAATCCGTACGACATCGCCCAGCTCGGCGGGACCGGATTCGCCGCGAGCGTCGCGGCGTATTCCTGGACCGATGTCGAACTGCGCGCGGCCGTACGCGTCATCGCCGGCCAGACGGCGCCGGCAGGGAAACTGCCCGTTCCGGTGCAGCGTGCGGACGATCCGGCGAAGGTGCTGTATCCGGTCGGGTACGGGCTCACGTATTAGCTCAGGCATGCGGCGTACGCGCCCGTACGCCCGGACCACCGGCGCACCACCTCCAAGTGGCGCAAAGCCCCCCGCGCGTCTGGCGTGCGCCCGCTCCGGCGGGTCACGCTGGGTGGACGTACCGGGGGGGTCGCATGCGTCGCACGGATCGGTCCAGGGGGGTGGCGTGCGCGCTGCTGCTCGTCGCGGTGGGCGTCGCGGCGCTGACCGGCTGCCAGGGACCAGCGGGTGAGGCGGGTAGGGCTGGTGCGTCCGCCGGGAGCGTCACCCCATCGGGTTACCGCGCCACGTTCCTCGGCACCGGTGAATGCAGCTCGCGCGGGCGCGCCTTCCGTGAGGTGTCCTGCGTGAGTGAGAAGGCCGCTGCCCGCGTGCTGTCCCGACACGAGGGGCTCCAGGGCGACGGGCCCGCGTGTCCGCCCCGTACGGACTTCGTCCTGCACATCTCCGAGAGCCGGCCCGCCTTCGACGAGGACGGCGACGGGTCCGTGCCACGCGGGTTCGCGTGCATGCGCAATCTGGAGGAGCCGCATCCCGGTGATCCGGGCAAGGGCGGCGGGCCCCGGACGGTCGTCGGGGACTGCCTCTACACCGCGCGCAAGGGGCAGGTGAAGGAGACGCCGTGCGACGGATCGGGCGAGATGGCGGCGCAGTACACGGTGGTGGCCGCCGTGCGGCGGCGGGCGCAGTGCCCGCCCGCGACGCAGTTGTACGTCCGGCTTGGCGGGGACAAGGCGGTGGGCTGCGCCCGCCGGGTGTGAGGGTCCACATCGGCGGGCGCAGTCCTGCCGTGCGTTACGGGCGCAGGGTCTGCCGCTGCTCGACGTCGCGCTTGTCGAGCTTCGCGTCGTACTTCGCCAGCGGCCTGGCCTTCGCCGGGTCCTTCTGGACGGCGGCCGGAGCGACCCCCGCCCATTCGAGGATCTCGGCCGTCGCCTTCGCCTTCTCCTCCGGGACGAGGCCCGCGACGTTGGCGCCGTGGTTGGCACCGGGCGCGGTGTAGACGTACGCGTCGCGCGCGCCCTTGCCGAGGCGGAACGGTTCGGCGCTCCACGGGTCGTTCTGCCCGTTCACGAACAGCATCCGCGTGGCGTTGTGCCGCACCCAGCCGTCCACGTCCCGCATCACGCTCGGGTTGAACTTCATCGGGATGTCACGCGGCACGTAGACGCGCGGCTGGAAGAAGTCCGGGCCGTACTTCATCAGGCCATCGAGGTGCGGGTACTTGACCTGCGGCGCGCCGAGCTGGGTGCCCGCCTGGTAGTAGTACGGCGTGTACGTCGCCAGGCTCTCGTCGCTGTAGGCGGCGAAGCCGGAGATGGCGTCGACGTAGTCGTAGATGACCTGGTCGGAGGAGTCGGCCGCGGGCACGTCCGCGCAGTCGCTCGCCTTGCTGTACTGCCAGAAGGCCCACACGAAGTCGAGGACCGTGGACTCGTACGCCTTGTCCAGGCTGCCGATGGTGTCGAAGGTGGCGTTGTTGGCGTCCGCCCACTCCTTCACCTTGGCGCTCAGCGGGCCGCGCCGCTCAAGTGCCTCGCGCTGTACGGCGTTGAGCGCGTCGCGGCACTCCTTGGTGCCGACGTTCCGGAAGAAGCGGTCGTACGCCGCGTCCTGTTTGTTCACCACGTCGTTGGGGGCGACGTACGCGACGACGCCGTCCATGTCGCGCGGATAGAAGCGCTCGTAGTACGTCGCGGTCATGCCGCCCTTGGAGCCGCCCGTCGAAATCCACTTCTTGGAGTAGATCTTCTTCAGCTCGGTGAAGATGCGGTGCTGGTCGCTCGCGGCCTGCTGGATGTCGAGCTTCGACCAGTCCGCGGGCGACGGCCGGGACGGAGTGAAGAAGCGGTACTCCATCGACACCTGGTTGCCGTCGATGATCTGCGTCGGCTCACTGCGACGCGGTGTTGTCGAGACGTTGTATCCGCTGGTGAAGAAGACCGTCGGGCGGTTCGTGTCCTTGTGCAGCACGGTGATTCGCTGCTTGAAGGTGCCCTTGGACGGCTGCCGGTGGTCGACCGGCTGGGTGTAGTTCAGTACGAAATAGCGATAGCCGGTGTACGGCTTCTCCTCCACCAGGCTCATGCCCGGTATCGCGAGTATTCGCTCCTTGATGTCCTGCTGCTGCTCCTGCTGCTCTGCTTCCGGCTCCGCGGTGGTGACCGCCCCGGCCGGTGCGCTGCCGAGTCCCACGGTGCCTATGAGCACCGCGAACGACAGCAGCAAGCTGCGCGCCTTGCGCATTCGCCCTCCCCTGTAGTCACAGACGACGGGGCGAACCTAGCGGGGCAACTCCCGTACCACCAGCCTCAGCAGAGAATCCAGCCAGTGGACGCCTTCCGCGTGCCGACCACACCGTGCGCCCGCACACAGCGGTTGAGGGCGTAGACCGTCACCGGTCCGGCGCGGTGGGTGAAGCGGCCGCTGTCCTTCGCGACGCGGCTGCCGCGTGCCTGGATGGTGACCACCATGACCTGCCGTACGCCGGGGCGCTTGGAGACGGTGATGGCGCAGGCGTAGCGGCGGCTCTTGTAGATGCGCAGTTCGCCGGTGGTGAAGGTGACTGTCTTCACCTTGCGGCCCGAGCAGGCGGTTGCCGCCTCCGCGCTGCCGGCGCCGGGGCCCGCGAGGGTCAGGCCCGCCGCCGCGATCACGATGGCAAGTCCGTACATCAGGTGTTTTCTCATCGCCTTGCCCGCACTTGCCCCACCCGCATCACCGAACACGCGTATCCCCTTCCCCCACTTGAGCGTACGTACGTGCGTACGACGCTCAGAGCGTACGGCGTGGTTGCGGAGCATCCGGGCGAAGGTGCGGGACAGCACGTGAAGGCCTGGGCGGCGCGTCCCGGTGCTCAGACAGCCGCCGGCTCGTCCTCGCCCACGAACGTGCGCCACAGGCGGGCGTACGTGCCCTCCAGGGCCAGCAGTTCGTCGTGCGTGCCGTCCTCGACGACCCGGCCGTGGTCCATGACGACGACCCGGTCCGCGCGCGCCGCCGTCGTCAGGCGGTGGGCGACGACCAGGGTGGTGCGGCGGCCGGTCAGCCGGTCCGTGGCCTGGTTGACCTGGGCCTCGGTCGCCAGGTCCAGGGCGGCGGTGGCCTCGTCGAGGAGCAGGATGTCCGGGTCGACGAGTTCGGCGCGGGCGAGCGCGATGAGCTGGCGCTGGCCGGCGGAAAGGTTCCGGCCGCGCTCGGCCACCTCGTGCAGGTAGCCGCCCTCCAGCGTCGCGATCATGTCGTGCGCGCCGACCGCGCGGGCCGCCGCCTCCACCTCGGCGTCGGTGGCGTCGCGGCGCCCGTAGGCGATCGCGTCGCGGACCGTGCCCGCGAAGAGGTATGCCTCCTGCGGTACGACGCCCAGACGGTGCCGGTACGCCGTGATGTCCAGGTCACGCAGGTCCGTGCCGTCGGCCGTGACCCGCCCCGAGGTCGGGTCGTAGAAGCGGGCGACGAGCTTGACGACGGTGGACTTGCCCGCCCCCGTCTCGCCGACGAAAGCGACGGTCTGGCCGGCCGGGATGCGCAGATCGATCCCGCTGAGCGCTTCCTCCTCTTCACCCTTGCCGCCGTACTGGAAACGCACGTCCTCGAAGGCGATCTCGCCGCGCAGCGACAGGACGTCCTTGGGCCGGTCGGCGGCGGCGGTCGAGGTGGGCTCCCGGAGGAGTTCCTGGATGCGCCGCAGGGAGACGGTGGCCTGCTGGTATCCGTCGAAGACCTGGGAAAGCTGCTGTACGGGGGCGAAGAACAGCTCGATGTAGAGGAGGTACGCGACGAGCGCACCGGTGGTGAGGGTGCCCGCGTCCACCCGCCCGGCGCCGACGATCAGCACCGCGGCGGCGGCGACCGACGACAGAAGCTGGACGAACGGGAAGTAGATGGAGATCAGCCACTGGCCGCGCACGCGCGCCTGCCGGTAGCTGTCGCTGCGCTCCGCGAACCGCTCGGCGCCGGTGCGCTCGCGCCGGAACGCCTGGACGATGCGCAGTCCGGACACGGACTCCTGGAGGTCGGCGTTGACGACACTGACGCGGTCGCGTGCCAGCTCGTACGCCTTGACGCTCGACTTGCGGAAGAAGTACGTGCCGATGATCAGCACCGGCAGGGTCGCGAAGACGACCAGCGCGAGCTGCACGTCGATGACGAGGAGCGCGACCATGATGCCGAAGAAGGTGACGACGGAGACGAAGGCGGTGACGAGGCCGGTCTGGAGGAACGTCGACAGGGCGTCGACGTCGGTCGTCATGCGGGTCATGATGCGGCCGGTCAGCTCGCGCTCGTAGTAGTCGAGGCCGAGGCGCTGGAGCTGGGCGAAGATCTTGAGCCGGAGTGAGTACAGCACGCGCTCGCCGGTCCGGCCGGTCATCCTTATCTCGGCGGTCTGCGCGATCCACTGCACGACGACGGACAGCAGCGCGAGCCCGGCCGCCGCCCAGACCGCGCCGAGCGCGAGCTGGGTGACGCCCTCGTCGATGCCGTGCCGGATCAGGACCGGCAGGAGCAGACCCATGCCGGCGTCGACGGCGACGAGCGCGAGGCTGACCAGCAGGGGCAGGCCGAAGCCGCGCAGGAGGCGGCGCAGTCCGTACGACTCCTCGGGCTGGACGGCGCGGGTCTCGTCGATGTCGGGCACGTCGTCGGCCGGCGGCAGCGCGTCGACCTGGGCGAGCAGTTCGGGGGTGGCCGGCATGCCGGGCGCGTGGTCGGTGGCCGTGTCCGGGGAGGACTCGTCCCGTACCCACAGATCGGGGGTGATGCCGCGCTCGGCGTCGAACTCGGCGTCCAGCTCGGCCTGCACGGTCCGGTCGTCGGCCGGTTCCGGTGCTTTGGTGAGGACGTGTCCGGGCGATACGCCGCCGAGCTCGTCGGGGTCGGTGAGCAGCCGCCGGTAGAGGGCGGAGCGCTCCTGGAGTTCCTCGTGGGTGCCGATGGCGGCGAGGCGGCCGCCGTCGAGTACGGCGATGCGGTCGGCGAGGTTGAGGGTGGAGCGGCGGTGGGCGATGAGCAGCGTCGTACGCCCGGCCATGACGGACTTCAGCGCCTCGTGGATCTCGTGCTCGACGCGGGCGTCGACGGCGGAGGTGGCGTCGTCGAGGAGGAGCAGGCGGGGGTCGGTGAGGATGGCGCGGGCGAGCGCGATGCGCTGGCGCTGGCCGCCGGAGAGGGTGAGGCCGTGTTCGCCCACGGTGGTGTCGTAGCCGTTCGGCAGCTCGGAGATGAAGCGGTCGGCCTGGGCGGCGCGGGCGGCGGAGACGACCTGCTCGTCGGTCGCGTCCGGCAGGCCGTACGCGATGTTGGCGCGCACGGTGTCGGAGAACAGGAAGCTGTCCTCCGGTACGAGTCCGATGGCGGCCCTGAGCGAGTCGAGGGTCAGCTCGCGTACGTCGTGCCCACCGACGAGGACGGCGCCGCGGGACACGTCGTAGAAGCGGGGCAGGAGCAGCGAGACGGTGGACTTGCCGCTCCCCGACGAGCCGACGACGGCGACGGTCTCGCCAGCCCGGATTTCGAGGGAGAAACCGTCGAGAACCGGCCGGTCGTCGTCGTAGCCGAAGGACACGTCGTCGAACTCGACGGTCGCGGGGGCGTCGGCGGGAAGCACTTTGGTCCCGTCCTCGATGGACGGCTCGGTGTCGATCAGCTCCAGTACGCGCTCCACACCGGCCCGCGCCTGCTGGCCGACGGTCAGCACCATGGCGAGCATGCGCACGGGCCCGACGAGCTGGGCGAGGTAGGCGGAGAAGGCGACGAACGTACCGAGGGTGATCTGGCCGCGCGTCGCGAGCCAGCCGCCGAGCGCCAGCATGGCGACCTGGCCGAGGGCGGGCACGGCCTGGAGGGCGGGGGTGTAGCGGGAATTCAGCCGGACGGTCCGCATGCGTCCGGCGAAGAGCCGCCGGCTGACCTCGCGCAGCTTGCCGGTCTCCTGGTCCTCCTGGCCGAAGCCCTTCACGACGCGTACGCCGGACACGGCCCCGTCGACGACGCCCGCGACGGCGGCGGCCTGGCCCTGGGCGTACCAGGTGGCGGGGAAGAGCCGCAGGCGGCTGCGCTTCGCGATGAACCACAGGGCGGGGGCGACGGCGACGGCGACGAGGGTGAGCAGCGGCGAGAGCCACGCCATGATCACGAGGGAGATGAGGAAGAGCAGGAAGTTCCCGATGGTCATCGGGAGCATGAAGAGGAGGCCCTGGATGAGCTGAAGGTCGCTGGTGGCCCTGCCGACGACCTGGCCGGTGGAGAGCTCGTCCTGGCGGCGCCCGTCGAGGCGGGTGATGGTCCCGTACATCTCGGTGCGCAGGTCGTGCTGGACGTCGAGTGCGAGACGTCCGCCGTAGTAGCGGCGGACGTAGGTGAGGGCGTAGACGACGACGGCGGCGGCGATGAGCAGGCCGGTCCATACGGCGAGGGACCGGGTCTTGGTCCCGATGACGTCGTCGATGACGACCTTGGTGATCAGTGGGACGAGCGCCATGACGGCCATGCCACCCAGTGACGATCCGAGTGCGAGCACGACATTGCGCCGGTACCTCCAGGCATAACCCGCCAGCCGCCGCGCCCACCCTTGATCTGCCCCCGCCACTGCTGCCTCCCGGTCGTCCCGACGTCCTGCCCTGCCGGAAGTCACCAACGCGGTGAGGTGCGGATTTCATCCCACCGGTGAGAATACGGGTCTCTGGTCCCAGGACTCCTGGGAGGACTCCTGGGACCAGAGACCCGTTCGGCGGGCTTCAGGGGGGCGGCCGCCCGCCGCCCGGTCAGGACTCCGGCACCGCCGGGATCGCCTCGCGCGGGGTTTGCGTGGGGGCGTACATGGTGGAGGGGGAGGCCGTCGGGTTGAGGGCCTTGTGGATGGCGCGGGACACGGCCTGGATGGTGTTCACGCCGTCGTTCATGGTGGCGTTGTCGTACGTGAGCACGGTTATCGTGTAGTCGTGGCCGCGGCCCGTGAAGGCGCCGATGGAGTGCACCCGCCAGCCGTGCGTGGAGCGGGGCAGCCAGCCGTTCTTGACGTGGATCTTGGCGGAGGACGGGGCGCCGGCGGGCGTGCCCCAGCGCTGGGAGGCGATGACCTTGCCCATGAGACCGAGGGTGTACGCGCGCGAGTTGTCGCTCAGGACGGTGTTCTTCGCGGTGAGCAGCGCGAGCAGCTTCTGCTCGTCGCGCGCGGTGATCTGGGTCAGGCCCCAGTAGCCGCCGGTGCCGGGGATGGTGTCGGTCATCCTGGCGGCCGCCAGGAAGCCCTTGATCTTCGTCATGCCGAGCTGGCGCCACAGGGTGCTGGTCGCGTTGTTGTCCGACTTGGTGATCATGTCGGTGGCGAGCCTCGTCTCACGCGCCGTCAGGTAGCGGTTGGTCTTCTTGGCGTCCCACAGCAGCGCGGCGAGGACGGTCACCTTGACGACGCTCGCGGAGTCGTACTTCTGCGTGGCGCGCAGGGTGCAGGTGGTCCGGGTGGTGCGGTCGTACAGCGATATCGCGGTCGTGGACTTCCGTCCCCTGAGCGCCGCGGTGATGTCGTTGACCAGCTTGGCCGCGAGCCCCGCCTTCTGCGAGGTGCAGACCACCGTCGGCGCGGTGGCGGCAGCGGCGGGCGCCGCGGCGACGAGCGGCGCGAGCACGCCCCCGGCGAGTGCGGCGGCGGTCGCGGCGCGGGCTATTCGGCTGTGCGTCATGGTGTGGTGTCCCCGTCCCCTTGTGTTTCTGCTTCAAATGAGACCCACGAGGGGCGGAAAGGTTGTACGGGACTCGCGGGCCCGCGCCGCCGCGCGGGCTCAGAGGCTCACAGGTGCGTCGGGGCGAACATCCGGAGCAGGGCCGGGAGTACGAGCACCGAAGGGCCGGGGGAGGCAAGGGACTTGGACAGGTCCTCGGCCAGGGTCTCCGGGGTGGTGCGCGTGGCCGGTACGCCGAAGGACTCCGCCAGGGCTACGAAGTCCGGGCGGGCGAGTTCCGTGCCGGTGGCCTCGTCGAAGGCGTCGGTCATGTACTCGCGCAGGATGCCGTAACCGCCGTCGTCCACGATCAGCCAGGTCACCGGGAGGTTGTGCTGGCGCGCGGTGGCGAGTTCCGCGATGGAGTACATCGCGCCGCCGTCGCCGGAGACCGCCAGTACCGGACGCGTACGGTCCGCCGCCGCCGCGCCGAGTGCCGCCGGGAAGCCGTAGCCGAGGCCGCCCGCGCCCTGCGCCGAGTGCATGGTGTTGGGGTGGCGGGGGTCGAACGCCGACCAGGCCCAGTAGGCGAGGATCGTCATGTCCCAGAAGCTGGGGGAGGTGGCGGGGAGCGCCTCGCGAATCGATGCGAGCAGTTGCTGCTCCAGGGGCAGGTCCTGGGACGCGATGCGTGCCCGTACCTTCGCCAGGACCTCACTCACGTGCTCGCGCGCCCGCTCGTCCGCGCGGTCCTCCGCCGTCTCCAGCAGCGCCGAGAGCGCCAGGCGGGCGTCCGCGTGGATGCCGAGCGCCGGGTGGTTGGACTCCAGCTTGCCGAGGTCGGCATCGATCTGGATGATCCGGCCGCGCGGGCTGAACGTGTGGTAGTTCGAGGAGAGTTCCCCCAGGCCCGAGCCGACGACGAGGAGTACGTCGGCGTCCTCCAGGAAGTCCGTCGTGTGGCGGTCCTCCAGCCAGGACTGGAGGGAGAGCGGATGCGTCCACGGGAACGCGCCCTTGCCACCGAACGTCGTGACGACCGGGGCGTTCAGCTTCTCCGCGAGCGCGAGCAGCTTTCCGGAGGCGTCGGACCGTACGACACCGCCGCCCGCGATGATCGCCGGACGGGCGGCCGTCGACAGCAAGTGGGCTGCCACGGCTGCCAGTTCGGGACGTGGGGGCAGTTCGCGGGGAGTCGCGTCCATCGCCGTGACGACGGGGAGGGTCGTCTCCGCGAGGAGTACGTCCTGGGGGATCTCGATCCAGACGGGGCCGTGCGGGGCCGTCAGGGCCGACTCCCACGCCTGGGCGATCGCCGACGGGATCTGCGACGCCGTACGGACCGTGTGGACCGACTTCACGATGTCGCGGAACGACGCCTTCTGGTCGCGGAGTTCGTGCAGGTAGCCGTGGCGGCCGCCGCCGATGCCGGCCGACGGGACCTGGCTGCTGATCGCGAGGACGGGGGCCGACGCCGCCGCCGCCTCCTGGAGCGCGGCGAGGGAGGTGAGGGCCCCCGGCCCGGTGGACAGGAGCAGCGGGGCCGCCTCCCCGGTGATCCGGCCGTACGCGTCGGCGGCGAAGCCCGCGTTGTTCTCGACGCGCAGGCCGACGTACGAGAGGGAGGAGCGCCGCAGTGCGTCGAACATGCCGAGCGCGTGCTGGCCCGGCAGCCCGAAGACCGTGGTCGCGCCGAGGCCGGTCAGGGTCTCGACGACGAGGTCGCCGCCGTTGCGGCCGGGGGGCGGGTTCAGCGCGGCCGTCGTCTGCGCGGCGGTGGGCCGCAGCACCAGGTCGTGGTCGTGGGTCACGTGGCGTCCTTTCGATCTTGCGCCCGAGAGGGGCGACCACCGGGCCGTACGGGGCCGGTGGGGCCGCGGGGCCGCACGGGCCAGTGTGGCCGACCCGGTGCAGCCCACGGGTCGGTGGGGCCACACGGGCCGGTGGGGCCACACGGGCGGGTGCGGCCACACGGTCGGGTGCCGCTGAGCCGTGGGTGGCGCTCGCGAGCACGCCCGACGGTCCGGCGGCGGTGCTGGGTGCCGGCGCGTGGGCCGTGGATGGCGGTCCGGCCGGCCGGCCGCCGAGGTGCCGCGGACCGTGGGCGGTGCCGGCAAGCACGCCCGACGGTCCGGCGGCGGGGGGTTACTTCGCGGACTGCTCCGCGCCGGAGGCGCGCTGCGCCGCGATCTGGCGGGACATGATCGTCGTCAGCTCGTACGCCGTGTGGGAGGCCGCGACGGAGGTGATCTCCGCGTGGTCGTACGCCGGGGCGACCTCGACGACATCCGCCGAGACGAGGTTGCAGGAGGACAGGCCGCGCAGGATCTCCAGCAGCTCGCGGGAGGTCATGCCGCCCGCCTCCGGCGTGCCGGTGCCGGGCGCGTGGGCCGGGTCCAGGCAGTCGATGTCGATGGAGATGTACAGCGGGCGGTCGCCGATGCGCTGGCGGAGCTGGTCGGCGACCTCGTCGGCGCCGCGCCGGTAGACGTCGGACGACGTGACGATGCCGAAGCCCATCTTCTCGTCGTCGGTCAGGTCCTGCTTGCCGTAGAGGGGACCGCGGATACCGACGTGGGAGAGCGCCTCGGTGTCGAGGATGCCCTCCTCGACGGCCCGGCGGAACGGCGTGCCGTGGGTGTACTCCGCGCCGAAGTACGTGTCCCACGTGTCCAGGTGCGCGTCGAAGTGGAGCAGCGCGACCGGGCCGTGCTTCTTCGCGACCGAGCGCAGGAGGGGAAGGGCGATGGTGTGGTCGCCGCCGAGGGTCATCATGCGGGCGCCGGAGCCGATGAGGTCGTCGGCCGCGGCCTCGATCGTCTCGACGGCCTCGTTGATGTTGAACGGGTTGGCGGCGATGTCACCGGCGTCCGCGACCTGCGCGAGCGCGAAGGGCGACGCGTCCTGCGCCGGGTTGTACGGGCGCAGGAGGCGCGAGGCCTCGCGGATCGCGTTGCCGCCGAAGCGCGCGCCGGGGCGGTAGGAGACCCCGGAGTCGAAGGGCACGCCGACGACGGCGACATCGGCGGTGCCGACCTCGTCGAGACGGGGCAGCCGCGCGAACGTCGCCGGGCCCGCGTACCGCGGGATGCGGGAGGAGTCGACGGGGCCGCGGAACTGCTGCTCGCTGCTGCTGCTCATGTGAATTGCCTTCTTTCCTACGCTTCGTTGCGTTATCTGACTTTAGCCCGCCGTGGGTACGGACTCGGACGCGGCCCGGTGCTCGGGCTCGGCGCCCCGCCCTGCCAGCCGCTCGCGCCACGCGGCCAGGACGGCCGCGTCGGTCGGGCGGGTGGCGAGGCTGACGGCGACGTACGCCGCGAGTGACAGCAACAGGCCGTAGTAGACGGGCTCGTTGGCGAGGATTCCGTACCACCACATCAGGCCGAGAACCCCGACGCCGCCGACGCTGACGGACGCCAGGGCGCCGTACACCGTGCCGCGCTTCCAGAGCAGGCCGCCGAGGATCGGCACCAAGAGGCCGCCGACCAGCAGGTTGTAGGCGACGGTGAGCGCCTCGACGACGTTGTTCAGGGCGATGGCGATACAGACGACGGCGATGCCCATGATCAGGATGAAGACGCGGTTGCCGCGCACCTCGTCGTGGGGTTGGCCGTTCTTCTCGCGGGAGATCACGCCGCGCAGCCGCGACCAGATGTCGTTGTTGGCGACGGTGGCGCAGGCGATCAGCGCGCCGGACGAGGTCGACATCACGGCCGCCAGCGCCGCCGCGAGCACCAGGCCGCGTACGCCCATGGGCAGCTCGTCCCTGACGATCGTCGCGAAGGCGTCGTCCGCGTGGGCGAGGTCGGGGTAGAGGACCTTGGCCGCGGTGCCGATGATGGCGCCGGCGAGGGCGTAGACCAGGCAGTACGTACCGGCGACCGTGCCGCCGTAGCGGGCGACCTTGTCGCTGCGGGCGGTGAAGACGCGCTGCCAGATGTCCTGGCCGATGAGCATGCCGAACGTGTAGATCAGCACGTACGTGAAGATCGTCTCGCCGCCGATGCCGAGCGGGTCGAAGTATTCGGTGGGCAGTTGCGCCTTCATCTCGCTGAAGCCGCCGGCCTTGACGACCGCGATCGGCAGGAGCAGGAGCAGCACGCCGATCGTCTTGACGACGAACTGCACCATGTCGGTCAGCGTGATCGACCACATGCCGCCGAGCGTCGAGTATGCGACGACGATGGTGCCGCCGAGGATGATCGACAGCGAGCGGTCCATGTCGAAGATGACGTCGAAGATCGTGGCGTACGCGATGGTCGACGTGACGGCGAGCATGAGCGTGTACGCCCACATGACGACGCCCGAGATGATGCCGGCTCGACCCCCGCCGTAACGGAGGTCGAGCATCTCGCTGACCGTGTAGACCTTCAGGCGGGCGATGCGCGCGGAGAAGAAGATGCTGAGGGCGAGGAGTCCGAGGCCGATGGTGAAGACCATCCAGGCGCCGGAGAGACCGTACTGGTAGCCGAGGCCGACGCCGCCGATGGTGGAGGCGCCGCCGAGGACGATGGCGGCCATCGTGCCGGAGTACATGCCGGGCCCGAGGCGGCGGCCGGCCACCAGGAACTCGCTCTTGGACTTGGCGCGGCGCATGCCCCACCAGCCCATGGCGAGCATTCCGGCCAGGTATATGACGATCACCGCGTAGTCGACGGCCATGGGCCATCCTCCTTCGAGCACCTCAGTGGCGTGTCGTGCAGGGAGTACAGGGGATCGGTGGCTCTTGTGCGGGGACATCCGCCCGTACCCGCGGCCGCCGGCTCGCTCGACATTAAGTGGCTGGAAGGCGACGCTGAAGTGTACGTTTCATCCACTTCGCCGACCTCAGATGGATGGACCATCCATGCCGGACGCCCTGGCCCCCTCTCCCGCCCCTTCGGCCCCTCCCACCCCACCGGTTTCGCTGGCGGCGTTGCTGGCGCGGGAGGAGCTGGGCCTGCGCCGGATCGCGGGGCCCGAGGACGCGGATCTGCACTGGGTGCATACGTCGGAAATGGGCGACCCGTACCCGTACCTGCTCGGCGGTGAGCTTCTCCTGACGGCGGGGGTCCAGCTGACGGACCCCGACCACTACGTCTCGCGGGTGGTGGCGGCGGGGGCGGCGGCGCTCGGCTTCGGTGTCGCGCCGGTGTACGACACGGTGCCGCCGGCCCTGGTGGCGGCCTGCGAGCGGTACGGGCTGCCGCTGGTGGAGGTGCCGCCGCCGACCACGTTCACGGCGATCGCCCGCGCGGTGTGGCGGCTGATGGCGGAGGCCCGCCACCGCGAGCTGCGGCGCGTCGCGCAGGCGCAGCAGGGCCTGGCCACGGCGGCGGCCCGGCCCGACCCGGTCCCGGCGGTGCTGCGGCAGCTGACCGCGCGGCTCGACGGGGCGTGGGCGGTGCTGCTGTCGGCGGAGGGGGCGCCGCTGGCCACGGCGGGGCGTCCGCCGTCGCCGGAAGCGCACGCGGCCCTGACCCGGCTCGCTCGCGTGGTCAACCCGCCGCAGCCGGAGCCGGCCGCGAGCGAGGCCGCCGCACCCGGCACCGCACCCACCGGCACGACCACGCCGGCGACCGGGCCCGCGCCCAGGTCTACACCCGCGACCGCGACCGGGGCCGCGCCCAAGACCACACCCGCACCTGCAACCGCGCCCGGCCCCACCCCCAGGACCACACCCACCCCCACGACCACGCCCGCCCCCAGGACCACCCCCGCATCCGCCACCGACACCGCCGGCGGCAGCCATCTCGCCGCCTATGCCCTCGCCGGCGGCCAGCGGCTCGTGCTCGGGGTGGCCTCGGACCGGCGCGAGGCCGGCGACCACACCATCGCGGGCGTCGCCGTCGTACTCCTGTCGCTGCTCACCACGCCGCATCAGGGGGCCGCGGAATCCGCCCGCGCCGCCGCGCTGGTGCGGCTGCTGCTCGGGGCGGACGCGGCCGAGGTGGCGCCGCTGCTCGGCGCGGGCGGGTGGACCGTGGTGCACGCCCGGCCGGTGGCCACCCCCGCCGGGCCCGATCCGCTGGCCGCCGCGGCGCTCGGCGCGGCCCTCGGCAGCGCGCTGGTGGACGCGACGGAGGAAGGGGTCGTACGGGTACTGCTCGCGGGCGACGCCCGCGAGATCGAGCCGCAGCCCGGCTGGACCCTCGGCGTCAGCTCCCCCGTACCCGCGTCCGACCTGCCCACCGCCGACCTCCGCGCCGAACGCGCCGTACGCCGGGCCGAGGCCACCCGCAGCCCCCTCGTGCGCGACCGGGCCGAGACGGGCGAGGGGCTCGCCTCGCTGATCACCCCGGACGAGGCCCGGGCCCACGCCCGCGTACAGCTCGCGCCGATCGCCGACTCCCCCGCCCTCACCGCCACCCTGCGCACCTGGCTCTCGCTGCACGGGAGCTGGGACCGTACGGCCGTCGCGCTCGACGTCCACCGCAACACGGTCCGCCAGCGCATCGCCCGCTGCGCGACCCTCCTCGACGCCGACCTGGACGACGCGGACGTACGGATGGACCTGTGGTTCGCGCTGCGCTGGCTGTGACGCGTACGACCGCCCCGGAGCCTGGACAGCGCTGGTGACCAACCGGTAACTTCGGGCTGAGCAAGCGCTTAGAACAGCAGCGTCAATTGAGCAACCCAAACGGCGAGCAACCACCTCCGCGAGAGCGGCGGCGGTTTAGCCGCAAAGGAAGGGGGCGTCCCGTGCGCCGGACCGTATTCAACGAGGACCACCAGGCGTTCCGGGAGACCATCCGCGCCTTCATCGAGGCCGAGGTCGTCCCCGTCTACGACGAGTGGTTCGCCGCCGGACAGGCGCCGCGCGACTTCTACTACAAGCTCGGTGAGCTGGGCGTCTTCGGTATCCGGGTCCCCGAGGAGTACGGCGGCGCGGGCATCGAGTCGCACAAGTACGAGGCCGTGATGTACGAGGAGACCGCGCGCGCGGGAGTCTCCTTCGGTGGCTCCGGGGTGCACGTGCTGCTCGGCCTGCCGTACATCGAGATGCTCGCCACCGACGAGCAGAAGAAGCGCTACCTGCCGAAGTTCGTGTCCGGCGAGGAGATGTGGGCGCTGGCGATGACCGAGCCGGGCACCGGCTCCGACGTCGCGGGCATGAAGACCACCGCCAAGCTCTCCGAGGACGGCACGCACTACGTCCTCAACGGCGCCAAGACCTTCATCACCGGCGGTGTGCACGCCGACCGCGTCATCGTGTGCGCCCGCACCTCCGCCCCGCGCGAGGACGACCGCCGCTTCGGCATCTCCCTGTTCGCCGTGGACACCCAGTCCGAGGGTTATTCGGTGGGCCGCAAGCTGGACAAGCTCGGTCTGAAGACCTCCGACACCGCCGAGCTGGCGTTCGTCGACGTGAAGGTCCCCGTCGACGACCTGCTCGGCGAGGAGAACAAGGGCTTCGGCTACCTGGGCAAGAACCTGGCCTCCGAGCGCTGGGGCATCGCCTTCGGCGCGTACGCGCAGGCCAAGGCCGCCATCCGGTTCGCCCAGCAGTACGTGCAGGAGCGCACGGTCTTCGGCAAGCCGGTGGCCGCCTTCCAGAACACCAAGTTCGAACTGGCCGGCTGCCAGGCCGAGGTGGACGCCGCCGAGGCCGTCGTCGACCGCGCCCTGGAGGCCCTGGACGCGGGCGAGCTGACCCCCGCCGAGGCCGCGTCCGCGAAGCTGTTCGCCACCGAGGTCGCGCACCGCGTCATCGACAAGTGCCTCCAGCTGCACGGCGGTTACGGCTTCATGAACGAGTACCCGATCGCCCGCCTGTACGCGGACAACCGCGTGAACCGCATCTACGGCGGCACCAGCGAGGTCATGAAGATGATCATCGCGAAGGACATGGGCCTGTAGGACCCACCCTGTCGACGTGTAGACATCCCTTATGCACAAGGAACTTGACGCCCTCCTCGATCTCCTCGACCTGGAGCAGATCGAGGAGGACATCTTCCGAGGCGTGAGCCGTTCGGCGATCATCCCCCGCGTGTTCGGCGGTCAGGTCGCCGCCCAGGCTCTCGTCGCGGCGGGCCGCACCGTCCCCGAAGACCGTCTCGCGCACTCCCTGCACGCGTACTTCCTGCGCGCGGGCGACCCGGGCGCGCCCATCGTCTACACCGTCGACCGCATCCGCGACGGCCGCTCCTTCACCACGCGCCGCGTCGTCGCCGTCCAGCACGGCCAGCCGGTATTCCATCTCTCCGCGTCCTTCCAGACGTACGAGGAGGGCATGGAGCACCAGGCGCCCATGCCACCCGCTCCGGACCCCGAGACGCTCCCGACGGCCGCCCAGATGCTGCCCAAGTACGCCGGCCACTTCCTCGACGCGGGCGTCGTCGACCGCATGCTCGAAGCCCGCGCGGCGGTCGATCTGCGGTACGTCGACGCACCGCCGTACGGCAGCATCGGCGAACCGCGCGAGCCGCGCTCGCAGGTCTGGTTCCGTACGAACGGCAAGCTCGCCGACGACCCGCTCCTGCACGTGTGCCTCGCCACGTACGTCTCCGACATGACGCTGCTCGACTCGGTGCTGCTCGCGCACGGGCGCGGCGGCTGGGCCACCGGCGATGTGGTCGGCGCGTCGCTCGACCACGCGATGTGGTTCCACCGGCCGTTCCGGGCCGACGAATGGCTGCTGTACGACCAGGAGTCGCCGTCCGCGTCGGGCGGGCGGGGCCTGGGGCAGGCCAGGATCTACACGCAGGACGGCCGGCTGGCGATCTCCGTCATCCAGGAGGGCGTGGTCCGCGTACCACGCTGACCGCTGCCTGCTGGTTTACGTCAGGAGGCCGAGCCGGCACCGTCCGACAGGCCGGCCGAGTCCAGCAGGTACGCCGTCATCGGGTCGTAGAAGCGCGGGTCGGTGACGTGGTCGTCGAGCGGGACGGTGACCTGGAGCGTGCCTTCCGCCTCTGCGATGAAGAGCGCCGGGTCGTTGCAGTCGGCGTATCCGACGGCGTCGATTCCGCGCTGTCCCGCGCAGCCCGCCCACCCGTGGTCCGCGACGACCAGGTCGGGCAGCGGCCGCCCCTCGTGCTCCATACCGTTGAGGATCGCCGCCATGGGCTCGGGCGAGTGCGTGTGCCAGAGCGTCGCGCCGCGCTCCAGCATCGCGACGTCCGCGAACTGGAACACCATGCCCTCGTCGGCCATGAGCCCGCCCGGAATGCGTACGATCTCGCAGCCGGCGCGGCGCAGCGCGTCCGCGGTCTGCCGGTGTACGTCGAGCAGCCCGCCCGGGTGCCCGGTCGCGAACAGCACCCGCTCCTTGCCCGCGGCGGCCTTGCGCAGCCGCGCCGCCATCCGCTCCAGCGCGTCGACCGTCAGCTCGGGGTCGATGGTGTCCTGGCCCATGCGGTGCTCGGGGTCGTCGTTGACGCCGCAGCGCTCCGCCATCACGGCGAGAACGTCCTGCTCGTCGGTCCAGCGGTCACCGAGTTCGAGACCGAGCCAGTAGTGGCGGTCGCCGTTCGCGAGCTTGCGGTAGTGGGAGAGGTTGTTGTCGCGGGGGGTGGCGACGTCACCGGCGATGCGGGTGCGGGCGAGGTGGTCGACAAGGGCGGCTCGGCTGGGTATCGGCATGAGCCCATTGTGCCGTCCGCCTCCGCCCCCCGTCCGGCAAAGCCACCGCAGCCTGCGAGGCAACCCCCGTCCGCCGAACTCGCCACCGCCCGGCAAATCCAGCCCATCCACCGAACTCACCGCCACCCGGCCGGCTCCCCGCCACCCGGCTGACTCACCGCCGCCCGGCAAATCCAGCCCGTCCACGAAACCCGCCACCGTCCGGCAAATCCAGCCCGTCCGGCGTTTGAGGACCGGGGCCCGGGGCGGAGCCCCGGCGGGGCTCAGGCCGCCGTCCGTGGCGCGAGGGCCGCGAACGCGCCGTGGGCCAGCCGGCGCAGCAGGCCCTCCATCGCCGCCCGCCCCGGCAGGCCGTTGCCGTACGCCCCCAGGTGCGGTGTCGAGTTGAGCAGCCCGAACACCGCGTGCACGGCCGACCGTGCCTCCGCCTCCGGTACGTCGGGGTTCAGCTCCCGTACGACGGTGACCCACAGCTCGACGTACTGCCGCTGGAGCTGACGCACCCGCTTGCGGTCGCTCTCCCTGAGCCGGTCCAGTTCGCGGTCGTGCAGGGTGATCAGCGGCCGGTCGTCGAGCGCGAAGTCGATGTGACCGTCGATGAGGGAGCCCAGGACGGCTGCCGGGCTGTCGGCGGACTCCGCGGCGGCGCGCTGCCTGCCGCCGTCCAGCAGCCGCTCGCTGATGCCGACGAGCAGCTCGGCGAGCATGGCGTCCTTGCCCGGGAAGTGGCGGTAGAGACCAGGGCCGCTGATGCCGACGGCGGCGCCTATCTCGTCGACGCCCACGCCGTGGAAGCCGCGCTCGGCAAAGAGGCGGGCGGCCTCCTTGAGGATCTGCTCGCGGCGGGTCGGGGCCGCGACGCGGGCGGCGGCGTTGGTGCTCATGACGCCATTCTAAACCGGCGTGTTAGCGCTCGTTAACCTGACGGGGGCGCTCGCGCAAGTGGGTGAACGCGCGCAGCACCCATTCCACGGGACCGAGCCGGTACCGCCGCATGAGCGGGCCACTGAGCGCGAGCTGCGCCGCGTACAGTACGAGCGCTATACAGACGGGGGCGGCGATGCCCAGGCGTCCGTACAGGCCGAGACCGTACCCGGTGAAGATCAGTGCCATGACCAGCGACTGGGTGAGGTAATGGGTCAGTGCCATGCGCCCGGCGGCTGCGAGCACCCCGGCGGCCCGCGCCCCGCCCGGCGTACCGAACCAGAGCAGCAGCCCGGCGACGTACGCCGCACTGAGTGCCGGTGCCACGACGACGCCGGTTATACCGGCGAGCAACTCCCAGCGGGGGGAGAGCGGGCCTGCGACGCCGGCGGCCGAGAAGGCGGTGGCGGGCACGCCCACGCACAGGCCGGCCACGAGGACGCGCCGCAGAGCGACCCGGCCGACGCGCGTGAGCCACTGCCGCTTGCCGGCCGAGAGCCCCAGCAGGAAGGCGGCGACGACGAAGCCGCTCATGGTGAACAGCGCGAGGACGGCGAACGGCAGCTCGCCCAGGTTCGCGCCGACGACGTCGGTGAAACCGCCCCGGTAGGCAGCGGTGAGTTCGGCGGCTTCGGCGGCCACGGCAGCCTGCGCGGCCCCGTCGTCGGGACCTGCCGGCGTGCCGAGCACGCCGAGCAGCAGCAGAAGCGAGCCGAAAACGCCCCACACCCAGAGCGCGGCGCGGTACGCCCCTTCGGGGGTGGCCCGGCGGGCGGCGAAGAGGATCAGGCCGAGCAGGGCATACGTCGTCAGGATGTCGCCGATGTAGAGGAACACCACGTGCAGGGCCCCGAGGACGAACAGCCCCAGCAGCCGCCGCATCGTCCGCGGCCCGAAGCGGGCGCCGGCGCGCTCGGCCGAGGCGGCCTGGAGGGTGAAGCTGTAGCCGAAGAGGAACGAGAAGAGCAGATAGAACTTGCCCTGCGCGAGGAAGTCGACCAGCCACAGGGTCACGGTGTCGGCGGTGGCGGGCGGACGGCCGCCCAGCAGGCCGTACGGGCCCGCCATGGTCAAGGTGTTGACCAGCAGGATGCCCAGGAGCGCGAAGCCGCGGAGGGCGTCGACCTCCAGGACGCGCTGTCGCGGCTGCGGCTGTATCGCCGTGTCCTGTATCGCCGCGCCGTGTATCGCCGTGTCCCGCAGTGTCGTCACAAGTCCCGTCCCCGTGTGTGGCCGGGTCAGATCCTGACACGTCCGGATCTTGAACACGTCATACCGAAGGAGGAATCCACAGCCCTGGACACGTCGGTTAGCGCTCGTTAACCTGAAAGGGCGTTAACGCTCACTAACATCACATCGACCGGGCAAGGGGGCTCAGGAGATGCGGCAGGCACCGGTGCTGACCAGCACCGCCGATCCGGCAGCCGAGACATGGCGGGCCAATGAAGCGGCCCACCAGGAGCTCGTGGAGGGGTTGCGCGGGCGGCTGGCCGCCGCGCGGCTCGGCGGCGGTGAGAAGGCCCGTGCCCGGCACACCGCGCGCGGCAAGCTGCTCCCCCGCGACCGTGTGGACACGCTCCTCGACCCCGGATCACCCTTCCTGGAGCTGGCTCCGCTGGCGGCCGAGGGGATGTACGGCGGGGCGGCGCCGGCCGCGGGAGTGATCGCCGGGATCGGGCGGGTGAGCGGCCGTGAGGTGGTGATCGTCGCCAATGACGCCACGGTCAAGGGCGGCACGTACTACCCGGTGACCGTCAAGAAGCACCTGCGCGCCCAGGAGGTGGCTCTGGAGAACCGCCTCCCCTGCCTGTACCTGGTGGACTCCGGCGGCGCCTTCCTCCCCATGCAGGACGAGGTCTTCCCGGACCGCGAGCACTTCGGGCGGATCTTCTACAACCAGGCCCGCATGTCGGGGGCAGGCATTCCGCAGATCGCGGCGGTGCTCGGCTCCTGCACGGCGGGCGGGGCGTACGTGCCCGCGATGAGCGACGAGGCCGTGATCGTGCGCAACCAGGGCACGATCTTCCTGGGCGGGCCGCCGCTGGTGAAGGCCGCGACGGGCGAGGTCGTCACGGCGGAGGAGCTGGGCGGCGGCGAGGTCCACTCCCGTACGTCGGGCGTCACGGACCACCTGGCGGAGGACGACGCCCACGCCCTGCGCATCGTGCGGAACATCGTGGCGACGCTCCCGGAGCGCGGCCCGCTGCCGTGGTCGGTCGAGCCCGTCGAGGAGCCCAAGGTCGATCCCGCCGGGCTGTACGGCGCGGTTCCGGTCGACTCCCGCACGCCCTACGACGTACGGGAAGTGATCGCCCGCACGGTCGACGGCTCACGCTTCCAGGAGTTCAAGGCGGAGTTCGGGCAGACGCTGGTCACCGGCTTCGCCCGGATCCACGGGCACCCGGTCGGCATCGTCGCGAACAACGGCATCCTGTTCTCCGAATCCGCCCAGAAGGGCGCGCACTTCATCGAGCTGTGCGACCAGCGCGGCATCCCCCTGCTCTTCCTCCAGAACATCTCGGGCTTCATGGTCGGCAGGGACTACGAAGCGGGCGGCATCGCCAAGCACGGCGCGAAGATGGTGACGGCGGTGGCGTGCACGCGCGTGCCCAAGCTGACGGTCGTCGTCGGCGGGTCGTACGGTGCGGGCAACTACTCGATGTGCGGCCGGGCGTACTCACCTCGCTTCCTGTGGATGTGGCCCAACGCGAAGATCTCCGTGATGGGCGGCGAGCAGGCGGCTTCGGTGCTGGCGACCGTCAAGCGCGACCAGCTCGAGGCGCGGGGCGAGGAGTGGCCCACCGCGGAGGAGGAGGCGTTCAAGGCGCCGATCCGCGAGCAGTACGAGGCCCAGGGCAACGCCTACTACGCGACGGCGCGGCTGTGGGACGACGGGGTGATCGACCCGCTGGAGACCCGGCAGGTCGTGGGCCTGGCCCTGACGGCCTGCGCCAACGCGCCCCTGGCCGAGCCCGCCTTCGGCGTCTTCCGGATGTGAGAGACAGATGACGGAGTTCCCGGTGGTTCCCATGGTTCGCATGTTCGACACCGTCCTGGTCGCCAACCGCGGCGAGATCGCGGTCCGCGTCATCCGCACGCTGCGGGAGCTGGGCGTGCGCTCGGTGGCCGTGTTCAGCGACGCGGACGCGGACGCCCGTCATGTACGGGAGGCGGACACGGCGGTCCGGATCGGCCCGGCAGCGGCGTCGGAGAGTTACCTCCGCACGGACCGCCTGCTGGAGGCCGCCGCCCGGACGGGTGCGCAGGCCGTCCACCCGGGTTACGGCTTCCTCGCCGAGAACGCCGCGTTCGCGCAGGCGTGCGCGGACGCGGGCCTCGCCTTCATCGGCCCTCCCTCCTCCGCCATAGCTCTTATGGGCGACAAGATCCGGGCGAAGGAGACGGTACGGGCGGCGGGCGTGCCGGTCGTTCCCGGCTCGTCCGGCAGCGGCCTGAGCGACGACGAACTGGCGGCGGCGGCACGGGAGATCGGCATGCCGGTCCTCCTGAAGCCCTCGGCGGGCGGCGGCGGCAAGGGCATGCGGCTGACACGGGTCGAGTCGGCGCTGGCCGACGAGATCGCGGCGGCGCGGCGTGAGGCGCGGGCGTCGTTCGGCGACGACACGCTGCTGGTGGAGCGGTGGATCGACCGCCCCCGGCACATCGAGATCCAGGTTCTGGCGGACGCCCACGGAAACGTGGTGCACCTCGGTGAGCGCGAATGCTCCCTCCAGCGCCGGCACCAGAAGATCATCGAGGAGGCGCCGTCGGTCCTCCTGGACGAGGCGACGCGCGCGGCGATGGGCGAGGCGGCGGTGCAGGCGGCACGCTCCTGCGGCTACCGGGGTGCGGGCACGGTGGAGTTCATCGTTCCGGGCAACGACCCGTCGGCGTACTACTTCATGGAGATGAACACCCGCCTCCAGGTGGAGCACCCGGTGACGGAGCTGATCACCGGCCTGGACCTGGTGGAGTGGCAGGTGAGGATCGCGGCCGGTGAGGAACTGCCCTTCACGCAGAAGGACATCACGCTCACGGGCCACGCGGTGGAGGCCCGTATCTGCGCGGAGACCGTGTCCGTCAAGGCGGGCTCCCGCGGGTTCTTCCCCTCGGGCGGCACGATCCTCGCCCTGAACGAGCCGCAGGGCGACGGCGTACGGACCGACTCGGGCCTCACGGAGGGCACGGAGGTGGGCAGCCTCTACGACCCCATGCTGTCCAAGGTCATCGCGTACGCCCCGGACCGGGCCACCGCCCTGCGCCGGCTGCGAGCGGCCCTCGCGGACACCGTCACCCTGGGCGTCCCGACGAACGCGGGCTTCCTGCGCCGCCTGCTGGCCCACCCGGACGTGGTCTCGGGCGCGCTCGACACGGGCCTGGTCGAACGCGAAGCGGACAGCCTGGTCCCGGACGGCGTGCCGCCGGAGGTATACGCGGCGGCGGCGCTGCTGCGGGCCGGGGAGACGGACGTCGCCGGCGAACCCCCGGCGTGGACGGACCCCTTCTCCGCCCGCACGGGCTGGCGCCTGGGCGGCGCCCCCGCCTGGACGGTGCACCACGCCCGCGTACCGGGCCACGAACCGGTGGCGATCCGCCTGCGCACCACGGCGACCGGCGTGGAACTCCAGCTCCCGGACCCGCATCCGACAGCCCCGGACCTGGCAACCGCCATCCCGCTGGAACCGGTGGCACCGAACGGCGCGCAGCTTTCGCCCGAAGGACCCGACGGCGCCGCCCCCGCGCCCCTCGCCGACGCGACCGACGCGGGCACGGGCGCAGCCCGCTCCGGGAGCGGCGGCGCGCAGCTGCCGCCTCGGGGGCCGGGGGGCTTGCCCCCGGTTTCGGAAAGGGGCGGGGCGGGGGAAGAAAAACTGCCCACCCGCGCGCGCCTGGTCACCACGGACGCCGACACCGTGACCATCGAACTGGCCGGCGTCACCCACACCTTCAGCCACGCGACCAGCGCCGAGGGCACCTGGCTGGGCCGGGACGGGGACGCCTGGCACGTCCAGGACCACGACCCCGTCGAGGCGAGCCTGACCGGCGGCGCCCGCTCCGGAGTCGACACCCTCGCCGCGCCCATGCCCGGCACCGTCACCGTGGTCAAGGTGGCCGTCGGAGACCACGTCGCCGCCGGGCAGAGCCTCCTCGTCGTCGAGGCCATGAAGATGGAACACGTCATCTCCGCCCCGCACGCCGGCACCGTCACCGAGCTCGACGTGACGCCGGGCTCCACCGTCGCCATGGACCAGGTCCTGGCCGTGGTCACCCCGCAGGAGGAGTCATGACCGCCGCCGGCCCCGAGGCACTGCCGATGCGCGTACCGGCGAACAACCTGCCGGCTCACGTACGCATCCATGAAGTCGGCGCCCGCGACGGCCTTCAGAACGAGAAGACCGTCGTACCGACCGAGGTGAAGGCCGAGTTCATCCACCGTCTGGCCGACGCCGGACTCACCACCGTCGAGGCGACCAGCTTCGTGCACCCCGCATGGGTGCCCCAGCTCGCGGATGCCGAGGAGCTGTTCCCTCTCCTGCGCGATGTGAACGCCGAGCTTCCCGTCCTCGTACCGAACTCCCGCGGCCTCGACCGCGCCCTCGCGCTCGGCGCCCGCCGGATCGCCGTGTTCGGGAGTGCGACCGAGACGTTCGCGAGCCGCAACCTCAACCGGACCGTCGACGAGTCGCTCGCCATGTTCGAGCCGGTCGTCGCCCGCGCACGGCAGGACAGGCTCCACGTACGCGGCTACCTCTCCATGTGCTTCGGCGACCCCTGGGAAGGGGCCGTCCCGATCCGGCAAGTGGTCAGGGTCGCCAAGGCGCTCCTCGACCTCGGGTGCGACGAACTGAGCCTCGGCGACACGATCGGCGTTGCCACCCCCGGCCACGCAGTGGCCCTGCTCACCGCCCTCAACGAGGCCGGAGTCCCCACCTCCGCGATCGGCGTGCACTTCCACGACACGTACGGCCAGGCCCTCGCCAACACCCTCGCCGCACTCCAGCAGGGCGTCACCACCGTGGACGCGTCCGCGGGCGGCCTCGGCGGCTGCCCGTATGCGAAGAGCGCCACCGGAAATCTCGCCACCGAAGACCTCGTGTGGATGCTCGACGGCCTCGGCATCGAAACCGGGGTCGACCTCGGCCGCCTCACCGCCACCAGCGCGTGGATGGCCGAACGGCTGGGCCGCCCCAGCCCCTCCCGCACCGTGCGTGCCCTGTCCCACAAGGAGTCGTAGCCATGCCCCTCGACCACCGCCTCTCCCCCGAACACGAAGAACTCCGCCGCACGGTCGAGGAGTTCGCCCACGACGTCGTCGCCCCGAAGATCGACGACCTCTACGAGCGCCACGAGTTCCCGTACGAGATCGTCCGCGAAATGGGCCGCATGGGCCTCTTCGGTCTGCCCTTCCCCGAGGAGTACGGCGGCATGGGCGGCGACTATCTCGCCCTCGGCATCGCCCTCGAAGAGCTCGCCCGCGTCGACTCCTCCGTGGCCATCACCCTCGAAGCGGGCGTCTCGCTCGGCGCGATGCCGATCTTCCGCTTCGGCACGGAGGAGCAGAAGCGCGAGTGGCTGCCCCGACTGTGCTCCGGCGAACTGCTGGGCGCGTTCGGACTGACCGAGCCGGACTGCGGCTCGGACGCCGGCGGCACGAAGACCACCGCACGCCGCGAGGGCGACGAGTGGGTGATCAACGGCTCCAAGTGCTTCATCACCAACTCCGGTACGGACATCACCGGCCTCGTCACGGTCACCGCGGTGACCGGCCGCAAGCCAGACGGCAAGCCGGAGATCTCCGCGATCATCGTCCCGTCCGGCACCCCCGGCTTCACGGTCGCCGCCCCGTACTCCAAGGTCGGCTGGAACGCCTCGGACACCCGCGAGCTGTCCTTCTCCGACGTACGCGTCCCGCTCGCCAATCTGCTCGGTGAGGAGGGCCGCGGTTACGCCCAGTTCCTGCGCATCCTCGACGAGGGCCGCGTCGCCATCTCGGCGCTCGCGACGGGTCTCGCGCAGGGCTGCGTCGACGAGTCGGTGGCGTACGCGAAGGAGCGCCACACCTTCGGCCGTCCCATCGGCTCCAACCAGGCGATCCAGTTCAAGATCGCCGACATGGAGATGCGCGCCCACATGGCCCGCATCGGCTGGCGCGACGCGGCATCACGCCTGGTCCAGGGGGAGCCGTTCAAGAAGGAGGCGGCCCTCGCGAAGCTGTACTCCTCCACGGTGGCGGTCGACAACGCCCGCGAGGCCACCCAGATCCACGGCGGCTACGGCTTCATGAACGAGTACCCGGTCGCCCGCATGTGGCGCGACTCGAAGATCCTGGAGATCGGTGAGGGCACGAGCGAGGTCCAGCGCATGCTGATCGCACGGGAGTTGGGCCTCACGGGCTGACCGCCACGCGGGCACGGCGCGGCGGGACGTGGAGGCTTCCGGGGTCCACCCCTGGACAACGAATGAGGTTAGGCTAACCTACCTTCGGACTTGTCCCGTGGTGGACCCCGCACGTACGAAAGCAGACACCGTCATGCCTCACGCCCGAGCTTCCCACCTTTCCCGTCGCGGCCTGCTGGCCGTCGGCGGCGCCCTCGGCATCGGCGCCGCGCTGACCGCCTGCGGCGAGACCGCCGCGAAAAGCGAGGACAAGGCCGCGGGGAAGTCGGGGCCGTGGTCCTTCAAGGACGACCGCGGCAAGACGGTGAAGAGCCCCGCCACCCCGAAGAACATCGTCGCGTTCACCGGCGTCGCCGCCGCCCTCCACGACTTCGGCATAGAGGTCAAGGGCGTGTTCGGCCCGACCAAGACCGCCGACGGCAAGGCCGACGTGCAGGCCGGCGACCTCGACGTCAACAAGGTCAAGATCCTCGGCAACGCCTACGACGAGTTCAACGTCGAGTCCTACGTCGCCCTCAACCCCGACCTGCTGGTCACGGCCATGTGGGAGAAGGACAAGCTGTGGTACGTCCCCGAGGCGTCCACCGCGAAGATCCTCAAGGTCGCCCCGAGCGTCGCCCTGTGGGCCGCGGAGACCACCATCCCCAAGGCCATCCAGCGCCACGCCGACCTCGCCGCGTCCCTCGGCGCCGACGTGAAGTCCAAGAAGACCACCGACGCGAAGGCCCGCTTCGAGAAGGCCGCCGAGCGCCTGCGCCAGGCCGCCAAGGCCAACCCGAAGGTCAAGGTCATGATCGGCTCCGCGAGCCCGGAACTCTTCTACGTCTCCCTCGCGAAGATGTCCGCGGACACGCTGTACTTCCAGGAGCTGGGCGTGAAGTTCGTCGAGCCGAAGGTGAACGCGGCCGGCTTCTTCGAGGAGCTGAGCTGGGAGAACATCGACAAGTACCAGGCCGACATCATCATGATGGACAACCGGACCGGGATCCTGCAGCCCAAGGACCTCAAGAACAAGCCGACCTGGACCCGCCTGCCCGCCGTCAAGGCCGGCCAGGTCATCCCGCGCACCACGGAGCCGATCTACTCCTACGACAAGTGCGCGCCGATCCTCGAAGACCTCGCCGAGGCCATCGAGAAGGCCAAGAAGGTCGCCTGACCATGACCGAGGCCGAGACTGAGACTGCGGCCGAGGCTGAGACCGCCGGAGAAGCCGCCACCGTCCCGTTCCGCTTCTTCGGCCTGACGGTCGTGCGGACGCGACGGCTCAGCACCTCCATGCTCCGGGTGACGTTCGGCGGCGAGGACCTGCGGGCCTTCGCCTCCGGGGGCCGCGACCAGAGCCTCTCCCTCTTCCTGCCGCATCCCGGCCAGCCGGAGCCGGCGCTTCCGCCGGAGACGGCACCGGACTGGTTCGCGACGTACCGCGCGCTGCCCGACGACGTACGCGCGGTCATGCGCTCGTACACCCTGCGCGAGCAGCGCCGCGCCGCCGACGGGGCCGGGGCCGACGAGATCGACATCGACTTCGCGCTCCACGACGACGGCGGGCCCGCCTGCCGCTGGGCGGCGCGGGCGAGCGCCGGTGACCGTGTCGTAATCCTCGGCCCGGCGGTCGAGGACAACACCGCCGTACGCTTCCGCCCGCCCGAGGACACCGGCTGGGTCCTGATGTGGGCGGACGAGACGGCGCTGCCGGCCGCCGCGGCCGCCCTGGAGTGGCTGCCGGCCGGGACGAGGGCCAAGGTCTGGATCGAGGTCCAGCACGCCGACGACCGTCTGGAGCTGACCACGGCGGCCGACGCGGACATCACCTGGCTGGTACGGGACGAGAACGCGCCCTGCGCGCTGGACGCGGTACGCGCCGTCCCCGACGCGGAGTTGCCCGAAGGCACGCCGTACGCCTGGATCGCGGGTGAGTCGTCGTCCGTACGGGCTCTGCGCCGCCACCTCGTCCAGGAGCGGAAGTTCGACCGCAAGCGCGTGACGTTCGTGGGCTACTGGCGCCGCGGGCTGAGCGAGGAGCAGCTCCGGGAGCGCGTGGAAGAGGAAGACGCGTAGGCCTTCGCCTGCGGTTTTCATCACAACAACTGAGCCTCCTGGGGGGCGAGGGGTCGTTGCGAGAGTAAGTAAGGTTAGGCTAACCTTACTTACACACCGCGCCCTCGCCCCCCTCTCCTGTCCTGAGGGCACGTTGAATTCCCGTACCCGGGAGGACAGTTCATGCGCTCACACCTGCTCAATGACACGACCGCCGAGCGGTATCGCCGGACCGCCACCGCAGCGGTCGAGCGGGTGGCGGACAAACTCGCCGCGACCGACCGGCCGTTCACCGGCATCACGCCGGAACAGCTCGCCCCCACCTTCGACGCGATAGACCTCGACCGGCCGCTCGGTGACACCACCGCCGCCCTCGACGAGCTCGAATCCGTCTACCTCCGCGACGCCGTCTACTTCCACCACCCGCGCTACCTCGCGCACCTCAACTGCCCGGTCGTCATCCCCGCCGTCGCCGCCGAGGCCGTGCTCTCCGCCGTCAACTCCTCCCTCGACACCTGGGACCAGAGCGCGGGCGCCACCCTCATCGAGCGGCGCCTGATCGACTGGACGGCGAGCCGCATCGGCTTCGGTACGAACGCCGGTACGAGCCTCGGCACGAACGCCGAAACGAACGCCGACGGCGTCTTCACCAGCGGCGGCTCCCAGTCCAACCTCCAGGCCCTCCTCCTCGCCCGCGAGGAAGCCAAGGCGACCGACTCCGCCAAGCTGCGTATCTTCGCCTCCGAATGCGGCCACTTCAGCGTCCAGAAGTCCGCGAAACTCCTCGGCCTGACCCCCGAAGCCGTCATCGCGATCCCCTGCGACAACGACAAGCGCATGCAGACCCTGGCCCTCGCCCGCGAGCTGGCCCGCTGCACGAGCGAGGGCCTGGTCCCGATGGCCGTCGTCGCCACCGCCGGCACGACCGACTTCGGCTCGATCGACCCGCTTCCGGAGATAGCCGAGCTGTGCGAGCTGTACGGCGCCTGGATGCACGTCGACGCCGCGTACGGATGCGGCCTGCTGGCCTCCCGCACCCGCCGCCACCTCCTGGACGGCATCGAGCGCGCCGACTCGGTCACCGTGGACTACCACAAGTCCTTCTTCCAGCCCGTGAGCTCCAGCGCGCTGCTGGTCCGTGACGGCGCCACCCTGCGCCACGCGACGTACCACGCCGACTACCTCAACCCGCGCCGGATGGCCGAGGAGCGCATCCCCAACCAGGTCGACAAATCCCTCCAGACCACCCGCCGCTTCGACGCACTCAAGCTGTGGATGACCCTGCGCACCATGGGCGCCGACGGCGTCGGTGAGCTCTTCGACGAGGTGTGCGACCTGGCCGGCGACGGCTGGCAGTTGCTCGCCGGCGACCCGCGCTACGACGTCGTCGTCCGGCCCACGCTCTCCACCCTCGTCTTCCGCTACATCCCGGCCGACGTCACCAGCCCCGCCATGATCGACCGCGCCAACCTGTACGCCCGCAAGGCGCTGTTCGCCTCCGGCGACGCCGTCGTGGCCGGGACGAAGGTCGGCGGCAAGCACTACCTGAAGTTCACCCTTCTCAACCCCGAGACGACGCTGACCGACATCGCGGCCGTACTCGACCTCATCGCCGGCCACGCCGAGCAGTACCTGGGAGAGTCCCTTGTCCACGCCTCTTGAGCTCCTCGCGCCGCTCGACTTCATCGGTATCGGACTCGGTCCGTTCAACCTCGGTCTCGCCTGCCTGACCGAGCCCATCGACGAGCTCGACGGTCTCTTCCTCGAAACGAAGCCGAACTTCGAGTGGCACGCCGGGATGTTCCTGGAAGGGGCCCACCTCCAGACGCCGTTCATGTCGGACCTGGTCACGATGGCCGATCCCACCTCGCCGTACTCCTTCCTGAACTACCTGAAGGAATCCGGCCGGCTGTACTCCTTCTACATCCGCGAGAACTTCTATCCGCTGCGGACCGAGTACAACGACTACTGCCGCTGGGCCGCCGCCAAGCTCCGCACCATCCGCTTCAACCAGACGGTCGCCTCCGTCGAGTACGACGCCGAGGCCGAGGTGTACGTCGTCCGCACCCAGGACGCGACCTACCGCGCCCGCCACGTGGTGCTCGGCACCGGAACCCCGCCGTACATCCCCGACGCCTGCCAGGACCTGGGCGGGGACTTCATCCACAACTCGCGTTACGTGAGCGGCAAAGAGGCGCTCCAGGCCAAGAAGTCCATCACCCTGGTCGGCAGCGGGCAGAGCGCGGCGGAGATCTACTACGACCTGCTCTCCGAGATCGACGTACACGGCTACCGGCTCAACTGGGTCACCCGCTCGCCGCGCTTCTTCCCGCTGGAGTACACCAAGCTCACGCTGGAGATGACCTCCCCGGAGTACGTCGACTACTTCCACGCGCTCCCCGAGGCGACCCGCTACCGCCTGGAGTCCCAGCAGAAGAACCTCTTCAAGGGCATCGACTCCGAGCTGATCGACGCGATCTTCGACCTGCTCTACCAGAAGAGCCTCAAGGGCCCGGTCCCCACCCGCCTCCTCACCAACTCCTCCCTCAACACCGCGGCTTACGACGCCGAGAGCGGGACGTACGCCCTCGGGCTCCGCCAGGAGGAGCAGGGCAAGGACTTCGAGCTGAGCACCGAGGGCCTGGTCCTCGCCACGGGCTACCGCTACCGCCCGCCCGCGTTCCTGGAGGGCGTGCGGGACCGGATCCGCTGGGACGGCCAGGGCCGCTACGACGTGGCCCGCAACTACAGCATCGACACGACGGGACGCGGCATCTTCCTCCAGAACGCCGCCGTCCACACCCACAGCATCACCTCGCCCGACCTGGGCATGAGCGCGTACCGCAACGCCTACATCATCGGTGAGCTGCTGGGTCGCGAGTACTACCCGGTCGAGAAGGCCATCGCTTTCCAGGAGTTCGCCATATGAACAGCTCATTCTCCATCCGCCCGCTCGACCCCTTCGCGGACGCCGAGCTGCTGCACGGCTGGGTCACCCACCCCAAGGCGGCCTACTGGATGATGCAGGACGCGTCGCTGCCGGACGTGGAGCGCGAGTACATGGCGATCACGGCCGCCGAGCACCACGACGCCTTCATCGGTGAGTACGAGGGCAGGCCCGCCTTCCTCATGGAGCGGTACGACCCGGCCCACGTCGAGCTGGTCGGCCTGTACGACGCCCAGCCCGGCGACGTCGGCATGCATTTCCTGGTCGCGCCGACCGACACGCCCGTTCACGGCTTCACCCGCGCCGTGATCACCGCGGTGATGGAGACGCTGTTCGCCGATCCGGCCACCCGCCGCGTCGTCGTCGAGCCCGACGTGCGCAACACCGCGGTCCACCGCCTCAACGAGGCCGTCGGCTTCGAGACAGCGCGGAAGATCGCCAAGCCGGAGAAGGACGCCTACCTGAGCTTCTGCACGCGGGAGCAGTTCGAGGAAGCCACACGCACCGCCGGAGCCGCCCTGTGACCACCACCGCCGCCACCCCCGCCGTGACGCCCGCCGGGGCCGTCGCCCACCTCGCCCCCGAGCGGTGGGCCCACGCGAGCCGGCTGCTCGTCCGCAAGGCCCTCGCCGAGTTCTCCCACGAGCGCCTGCTGACCCCCGAGCCGCTGAACAACGACAGGTACGCGGTCCGTTCCGACGACGGCGCGACCGAGTACCGTTTCGCCGCCCGCCGCCACGCGCTCGACCACTGGCAGGTCTCCGCCGAGTCCATCACCCGCCACCGCGACGGCAACGAGCTCCCCCTCGACGCTCTCGAATTCTTCATCGAGCTGCGCGAAACACTCGGCCTGAGCCCGGAGGTCCTCCCCGTCTACCTGGAGGAGATCAGCTCCACCCTGTCCGGTACGGCGTACAAACTCACCAAGACGCCCGTCACCGCCGCCGCCCTCGCCCGCGCCGACTTCCAGGCCGTCGAGACCGGCATGACCGAGGGCCACCCCTGCTTCGTCGCCAACAACGGCCGGCTGGGCTTCGGCATCCACGAGTACCGCGCGTACGCCCCCGAGGCCGCCGCCCCCGTCAAGCTGATCTGGCTGGCCGCCCGCCGCGACCACGCCACCTTCACCGCGGGCGCGGGACTCGACTACGAGAGCTTCGTACGGGAGGAACTGGGCGACGCCACCGTCGACCGGTTCGCGGCGACCCTGACCGGCCTCGGCCTGGACCTGGCCGACTACTACCTCATCCCGGTCCACCCGTGGCAGTGGTGGAACAAACTGTCCGTCACCTTCGCCGCCGAGGTCGCCCAGCAGCGCCTGGTCTGCCTCGGCGCGGGCGACGACACGTACCTCGCCCAGCAGTCGATCCGTACCTTCTTCAACACCAGCGACCCGGCCAAGCACTACGTCAAAACGGCCCTGTCCGTCCTCAACATGGGTTTCATGCGCGGGCTTTCCGCCGCCTACATGGAGGCCACGCCCGCCATCAACGACTGGCTGGCCGGTCTGATCGCGAGCGACGACACCCTCCGGGCGACCGGCCTGACGATCATCCGCGAACGCGCGGCCATCGGCTACCACCACCGCCAGTACGAGGCCGCCACCGCCAAGGGCTCCCCGTACCTGAAAATGCTCGCGGCGCTCTGGCGCGAGAGCCCCGTCCCTTCGCTCGCGCCGGGCGAGCGCCTGGCCACCATGGCGTCGCTGCTGCACACCGACCACGACGGCGCGTCCTTCGCGGGCGCCCTGATCGCCGAGTCGGGTCTCGACCCCGCGAACTGGATGCGCCGCTATCTGCACGCGTACCTCACGCCGCTGCTGCACAGCTTCTACGCGTACGACCTGGTGTTCATGCCGCACGGCGAGAACGTCATCCTCGCCATCGAGGACGGCGTCGTCACCCGCGCTATCTTCAAGGACATCGCGGAAGAGATCGCGGTGATGGATCCGGACGCCGTCCTGCCGCCCGCCGTCGAGCGCGTGCGCGCCGAGGTCCCGGAGAACATGAAGCTGCTGTCGCTCTTCACCGATGTCTTCGACTGCTTCTTCCGCTTCCTCGGCGCCACGCTCGCCACCGACGGTGTCCTCGACGAGGACACGTTCTGGCGGACGGTCGCGGAGTGCGTGGCCGACTACCAGGAGGCCCACCCGCACCTCGCGGACAAGTTCAAGCAGTACGACATGTTCGCACCGGAGTTCGCGCTGTCCTGCCTGAACCGGCTCCAACTGCGCGACAACAAGCAGATGGTCGACCTTCAGGACCCGGCGGGCGCCCTCCAGCTCGTCGGCACCCTCACCAACCCGATCGCGCGGTACGCACCCGCCTGACCGGGACGGATGGACGGCGGGCGCCCGTGTCCAAGGCCCTCACGGACGCCCGCCGCACCATCCGGCGGCCGGTTACTCCGCCGGCCAGGGCACCTGCGGCGAGCGGTAGTAGTCGATCCCGAGCGCCGACATCCGCGGCCCCTGGGCCGCCAGTCGCACCTTGTACGTGTCCCAGTCGTGGGTGACCGCGGGTGACCAGCCGAGCTCGGCGATGCCCGGCAGCCTCGGGAACGCCATGAACTCGACCTGGTCACTGGTCCACAGCGTCTCCGACCACAGCGGCGCCTCGACGCCGAGCACCGACTCGGCCGGCGCGCCCTGCAGGTACGTTCCCGGGTTCCAGTCGTACGAGCGCTCCACCTCGACATAGCCCGCCCAGGCGAGCCCCAGCGGTGTGCTCTTGTTGTACTTCATGTCGAGGTACGCCCGGTCGGCCGGCGACAGCACCAGCTTGGTCCCCTTCCTGGCCGCGTCGGCGACCTGTGCCTTCTCCGTGTCGGAGGTCTTGTCGAGCCCCCAGTACTGGACGACGGCGCCCCTGACCGGGTTGCCGCCCGTCAACTGGTGCCAGCCCATCACCGTCTTGCCGTACTTGCCCACGATGGCCTGCGCCTTGTCCATGAAGGCGACGTAGTCCTTGTGCGGGGTCGAGTGCGCCTCGTCGCCGCCGATGTGGATGTACTTGCCGGGCGTCATCGCCGCGATCTCACGCACCACGTCGTCCACGAACTCGTACGTGATGTCCTTCGGCACGCACAGCGAACTGAAGCCGACGTCCGTGCCCGTGTAGAGGGGCGGTGCGACGCCGTCGCAGTTCAGTTCGGCGTACGAGGCGAGGGCCGCGTTGGTGTGGCCGGGCAGGTCGATCTCGGGGACGACCTCCAGGTGGCGGGAGGCGGCGTACCGCAGGATCTCCCGGTAGTCGGCCTTCGTGTAGTAGCCGCCGGGGCCGCCGCCGACCTGTGTCGAGCCGCCGTACGTCGCCAGCCGCGGCCAGGAATCGATGGCGATGCGCCAGCCCTGGTCGTCGGAGAGGTGCAGGTGGAGCTTGTTCACCTTGTAGAGCGCCATCTGGTCGATGTACGTCTTGACCTTGTCGACGCTGAAGAAGTGCCGTGACACGTCGAGCATCGCGCCCCGGTAGCCGTAGCGCGGCGCGTCCTCGATCGTGCCGCCCGCGACCGTCCAGGGCCCCCGCTGCCGGGTGTCCTTCTCCACCGAGGCGGGCAGCAACTGGCGGAGCGTCTGCACGCCGTGGAAGAGCCCCGCGGGCTTGCGGGCGGTGATGGTCACGCCGTGGCGGCCGGACTCCAGCCGGTAGCCCTCGTCGCCGAGCGAGGCGTCCCTCGACCCGAGCCGCAGCCGGATGCCGTCCTTGGCGTCCCACTCGGTGACGGGCAGTTCGAAACCGGTGGACGGACGCAGTATGTCCGCGAGGTACGAGCCGATCCGCCGTGCCTCCCGCGAGTCGTCGTCCACCCGGATGCGTGTGCGGTCCGTGAGGGCATAAGAAGGCCCGCCCTCCAAGACGGAGGCGGGCGCCGGAATCACTTGGCTCAACGGTCTTGCCCGCTCGGCCGGCTCGGCGGCCGCCGGAGTGGTCGCGACACTCGTCGCGCCGGCGGCTACGACCAGGAGCAGCGGGGCGAACAGGCGCGGAATCCTTCTGCGTTGACTCACGGGCGGTCCCTTCAGCGGGCTTCGCGACAGTGGCATGGTGCAGGCGAACGGTCACCATGGGTATCGCGCGCCACACTTCAGGGTCAAGGGTGTAGACCACTTCTCCCCCCTGTGTCGCCGCGGAGACATGCACGGCCGACATCCGGGCGCGACCTGCCCTTTTCGCTTTGTGACGGAAATCCTGCCCGATTGCGGGCAGATTTCTTGCGTACGCTCCGGATCCCCCGCAGTATCTACGGGTGCTCGAACGCCGCCCGTCGTCCCCGTACGACGACCTCATCGACCACCTGGTCCGCAGCACCGCGCTCCCGCGCGGTGAGGCCGCCCGGGTGGTGCTCGACGTACTGGCGTACTTCGACGAGACGGCCGAGGACTTCGTGCGCCGCCGGCATCGTGAGCTGCAGTCCGGCGGCCTGGTGAACGCGGAGATCTTCGAGCGGATCGCGGCCGAGATGCCGCACCGCGCCGTGGCGCCGCCCGAGCTGTCGCTCCGGCAGCTGCGCCGCATCGTCTACGGCTGAGCACCTACTCAACGACTCGAGGGATACACACTTTATGTGCGGAATCGTCGGTTATATCGGCAAGCGCGACGTCGCCCCGCTGCTGCTCGAAGGCCTCCAGCGCCTGGAGTACCGCGGCTACGACTCGGCGGGCATCGTGATCACGAGCCCGAAGGCCAGCGGCCTGAAGATGGTCAAGGCGAAGGGCCGCGTCCGCGACCTGGAGGCCAAGGTCCCCAAGCGCTTCGCCGGCACCACCGGCATCGCGCACACCCGCTGGGCCACCCACGGCGCCCCGAGCGACGAGAACGCCCACCCGCACCTCGACTCCGAGGGCAAGGTCGCCGTCGTACACAACGGCATCATCGACAACGCCACCGAGCTGCGCGCCAAGCTGGTCGCCGACGGCATCGAGTTCCTGTCCGAGACCGACACCGAGGTCCTGGTCCACCTCGTCGCGCGCTCGCAGGCCGTGACGCTGGAGGAGAAGGTCCGCGAGGCGCTGCGCCACGTCGAGGGCACGTACGGCGTCGCCGTCATGCACGCCGACTTCTCGGACCGCATCGTCGTCGCCCGCAACGGCTCGCCGGTCGTGCTCGGCATCGGCGAGAAGGAGATGTTCGTCGCCTCCGACATCGCGGCGCTCGTCTCGCACACCCGCCAGATCGTCACCCTCGAAGACGGCGAGATGGCCACCCTCAAGGCCGACGACTTCCGTACGTACACCACCGAGGGCTCCCGTACGACGGCCACGCCGACCACCGTGGAGTGGGAGGCCGAGTCGTACGACATGGGTGGCCACGACACGTACATGCACAAGGAGATCTCGGAGCAGTCCGACGCCGTGGACCGCGTGCTGCGCGGCCGCATCGACGACCGCTTCTCCACCGTGCACCTGGGCGGCCTGAACCTCGACGCCCGCGAGGCGCGCGGCATCCGCCGCGTCAAGATCCTCGGCTGCGGTACGTCGTACCACGCGGGCATGATCGGCGCGCAGCTCATCGAGGAGCTCGCCCGTATCCCCGCCGACGCCGAGCCCGCGTCCGAGTTCCGCTACCGCAACCCGGTGGTGGACCCCGACACCCTCTACGTCGCCGTCTCCCAGTCCGGTGAGACGTACGACGTCCTCGCGGCCGTGCAGGAGCTGAAGCGCAAGGGCGCCCGTGTCCTCGGTGTGGTCAACGTCGTCGGCTCGGCGATCGCCCGCGAGGCCGACGGCGGCATGTACGTGCACGCCGGACCCGAGGTCTGCGTCGTCTCCACCAAGTGCTTCACCAACACGGTGGTCGCCTTCGCGCTGCTCGCCCTGCACCTGGGCCGCATCCGTGACCTGTCCGTCTCGGACGGCAAGCGCCTGATCGCCGGCCTGCGCAAGCTGCCCGCCCAGATCGCCGCGATCCTGGAGACCGAGGAAGAGATCAAGAAGATCGCCGAGGAGTACGCCGGCGCCCAGTCGATGATGTTCATCGGCCGCGTGCGCGGCTACCCGGTGGCGCTGGAGGCCTCCCTCAAGCTGAAGGAGATCTCCTACATCCACGCTGAGGCGTACCCGGCCTCCGAGCTGAAGCACGGCCCGCTCGCCCTGATCGAGCCCGCGCTGCCGACGGTCGCGATCGTGCCCGACGACGAGCTGCTGGAGAAGAACCGCGCGGCGCTGGAGGAGATCAAGGCGCGCAGCGGCCGGATCCTGGCGGTCGCGCACCGCGAGCAGGAAAAGGCCGACCACACCATTGTGGTGCCGAAGAACGAGACGGAGCTGGACCCCATTCTCATGGGCATTCCGCTGCAACTCCTCGCATACCACACGGCTTTGGCCATGGGTCGCGACATCGACAAGCCGCGTAACCTCGCCAAGTCAGTGACGGTCGAGTAGCAGCCGAAACCTGGGTCGTCGTGATCCTGTACGTGACGTGTCGCGTTACGGGATCACGATGACCGGCCGCTGCGCGCGCCGCGCCAGCCGGCCCGCCACCGAGCCGAAGATCCGCCCGACGATCCCGTGCGTCGAGCCGACCACGATGGCGTCGGCCGAGTACTCCTGGCCGACCTCCTCCAGCTCGTGGCAGATGTCGCCGCCGCGCTCCACGAGGATCCACGGCACTTCGGCGAGATAGTCCGCGCAGGCCAGCTCAAGCCCGAGCACCTCGGTGCGGTGATCCGGTACGTCCACGAAGACCGGGGGCTCGCAGCCCGCCCAGACCGTGGTCGGCAGCCGGTTGGCGACATGGACGATGATCAGGCCGGAGCCCGACCGCACCGCCATGCCGATGGCGTACGAAAGCGCCCGCTCACTGGAGGTGGAGCCGTCGAAGCCGACGACGACGCCGTGCTGGAAGGCGGGATCGCAGGAGTGGCGCGCTTGTTCCACCGCCCGGAGGTCGTCCAGAGGATCGACGACCTGCTTGCGGTCCGCGGGTTCGGGGGTTTCGTGACCGGCCATGGGTGTCTCGGCGAAGAAGTCCTCTTGGGAGGGGTCGCTTTTATTGAGGGAAGGAGCGGCAAAGAGCGGTGGAGCTGTGTCCGGGAATCATCTTCCCAACCCCATACCCCCAAGGGTACGGCGACACTCCTCTGCTGCCCAGAGCCCGCCGGTCCCTCACACGGCGTTGGAGGGAGCATGCCCGAGCCGGGCCCGTAAGGCAATGCCGGTTGCCCCTTACAGGTGTCTCGGCAGGCGGTCACCGAGTGACCCCACGGCCCTGCCGCCCGTTAGCCACGCGCCCACCCGCGTACCGAGGGAGCGCGCCGTGACCGGCCCTTCGACCAGCCCCGCCCCAGCCCCCGGCCCCGGCCCGGCCCCCGCCGCCGGTGTCCCCGCGGGGCGCGGCCGCCGCAGGGCGCCCGAACCGCCGGCCCGCGGGCCGCATCCGGCCGACACGGTCGGTGATGTGGTTCGCTGGGCCGCGTTCAGCTGCGCCCTCGTCCCCGTGGTGCTCGTCATGTACGGCACGTCCTTCGGCGGGGCCGCCGCGGCCGCGCTGGGGCTGGCCACCGTGACCGCCGTCTGCCGGGTGCTGCTGCGCCGGTCCGAGCGCGCGGCGGCCGAGGCGGCGGCAGCCGCACACACCGGGGCACGGAGGAAGACGACGGGGGCGCACCGGGGCGGGCGCCATGCCGGGGGAAATACGCCGGGGAAATGACGGCCCCGCACACACGAGCCCGTACCTTTTCAGCCAACTTCTGGCCGTGACCCAACCCTTGGCGAAATGGCCTCCCAACCCCCGTACCACCAGGCATGAAAGGACCGTCTCCGGCCAATGCACCCTACGGGGACGGGCCATGAGCGGGACGCGTACTTCCCTGCGGGGCCCTTGAGTGGAACGCTTCGTGATCGAATGCTTCGCGCCAAGTGGCCTTGTCGACATAGTGCCGAATGCCGAAGTTGTCACGCCGGCACCACGGAACACAGTAGATTCGATCATGGGTATATACGGCGGGGGAATCATGCAGGACCGAGGGGAAACGTGCAGGACCGAGAGGACGCGAACACCAAGGGGGGCTTAGCGTCATGAGCCAGGACTCCACTGCCGTACCGGAGGCCGCACGGAAGCTCTCCGGACGCCGCCGCCGGGAGATCGTCGCAGTACTGCTCTTCAGTGGTGGCCCCATCTTCGAGAGCTCCATCCCGCTCTCTGTGTTCGGCATTGACCGGCAGGACGCAGGAGTGCCCCGTTACCGGCTACTGGTGTGCGCGGGCGAGGACGGGCCGCTGCGGACCACGGGAGGGCTCGAACTGACCGCCCCCTACGGCCTGGAGGCGATGAGCAGAGCGGGCACCGTCGTCGTACCGGCGTGGCGGTCCATCACCTCGCCACCACCGCCGGAAGCGCTCGACGCGCTGCGCCGCGCCCACGAGGAGGGCGCCCGCATCGTCGGGCTGTGCACCGGCGCCTTCGTGCTGGCGGCCGCGGGGCTGCTCGACGGGCGCCCGGCCACCACGCACTGGATGTACGCGCCGACGCTCGCCAAGCGCTACCCGTCGGTGCACGTCGATCCGCGCGAGCTCTTCGTCGACGACGGCGACGTCCTCACGTCGGCCGGCACGGCGGCCGGAATCGACCTGTGCCTGCACATCGTGCGTACGGACCACGGCACCGAGGCCGCCGGGGCGCTGGCCCGCAGGCTCGTCGTACCGCCGCGCCGCAGCGGCGGACAGGAGCGCTATCTCGACAGGTCTTTACCAGAGGAGATCGGCGCCGACCCGCTCGCCGAAGTCGTCGCCTGGGCGCTGGAGCATCTCCACGAGCAGTTCGACGTGGAGACGCTGGCCGCGCGCGCCTATATGAGCCGCCGCACGTTCGACCGGCGTTTTCGTTCGCTCACCGGGAGCGCTCCCCTGCAGTGGCTGATCACTCAGCGGGTGCTCCAGGCGCAGCGTCTGCTGGAGACGTCCGACTACTCGGTCGACGAGGTCGCGGGCCGCTGCGGCTTCCGCTCACCGGTCGCGCTGCGCGGACATTTCCGGCGCCAGCTCGGCTCGTCCCCGGCCGCCTACCGGGCCGCGTACCGGGCCCGGCGGCCGCAGAGCGAGATCCACTCCGGCCCGCCGGGGCTGTCCGGGGCCGGCCAGGCCCCGGACAGCCCGGTGCCGCAGCAGGCCAGGCGTACGGCGGCCGCGAGTACGCCGGCGGGTCCCACGGCGACCACGTCCGCGACCCCGTCGGCGGGCCACGAGCCGGGCAAGCCCAGCTCCGATGTGTACGCCCCCGGCCGCCCGATGCTCCCCGGCCAGCGGGAACGCCCCGTAGGGTGAGACACATGAACGATCGCATGGTGTGGATCGACTGCGAGATGACCGGGCTCTCGCTGACGGACGACGCACTCATTGAGGTGGCCGCACTGGTCACCGACTCGGAGCTCAACGTGCTCGGCGAAGGGGTGGACATCGTGATCCGCCCGCCGGACGCGGCCCTGGAGACCATGCCCGAGGTGGTGCGGCAGATGCACACCGCCTCGGGCCTGCTCGACGAGCTGGCGGGCGGAACGACGCTGGCCGACGCCGAGGCGCAGGTCCTGGCGTACGTACGCAAACACGTGAAGGAGCCCGGCAAGGCCCCGCTGTGCGGAAACTCGGTCGGTACCGACCGCGGCTTCCTGCTGCGTGACATGTCGACGCTGGAGGCCTACCTCCACTACCGGATCGTGGACGTCTCGTCGATCAAGGAGCTGGCCCGCCGCTGGTTCCCGCGCGCGTACTTCAACAGCCCGGAGAAGAACGGCAACCACCGGGCGCTCGCCGACATCAAGGACTCCATCGCGGAGCTGCGCTACTACCGGGAGGCCGTCTTCGTGCCGCAGCCCGGCCCCGATTCCGAAACGGCGAAGAAAATCGCCGCGAAGTACGTCCTGCCTGCGGAACACGCGTAATCAGCACCCGGCGAGGCCCGGTTAAACCTGGGCGCGAGCACCCTCTGGGACCCTGTACACTTTTTCTCAGCCGGTCGGAAACGACCGGCCACGGTGGGTGTAGCTCAGTTGGTAGAGCACCTGGTTGTGGTCCAGGTGGCCGCGGGTTCAAGTCCCGTCACTCACCCTGATTGATCAAGCTCTGACCTGTGGAAACAGGTCAGAGCTTTTTCATGTTCAAAAATTGGGTGCCCCGTGGACGCACCGCACCCACGCGAGACAGCCCTATCGTCTGCCCATGGCCTACATCGCGGAACGCTCCACGGCGGACGGATCGGTCACCTACAGGTCAAGTGGCGCGAGGGCGACAACGACGCCGCTCGTGCCTCCTCGATCGTCCCCCGTTCTCCCTCGGGGGAGGGCAGGGGCGGTTTCGTCATGCTGGTTCCGGCGCAGATAGCGCCGTGACGTGCAACATTGGGAGCATCTCCCCTCGCGGCGCCCCGTCGCCCCCTCGGTGGGGCGCTGCACAGGCGAAGACGCCCGCCGAGTGGCGGAGGTGAACTCCTGTCGCCTGTCAACGGGTTCGAGGCGTACCGTTCCAAGTGTCGAGCACGGAACGGAGTATCAGTATGCCGCAGTGGTCCGACTACAGTAACGGCGAGCGTGTCAAGATCCTTCGAGGCGGCGAGATCACGCAAGCTGATCTCGCAGAGATGACGGGTCTGTCGCTCCCTACCATCCAGGCAGCCGAGCAAGACAAACGGCTGTCGCTGCCGACCCTACTCAAGATCGCCGCCGCCCTCAGCGTCGACACTTCTGTGATCCTCGGGCAGCAGGCGCCGCGCCGCGCGTTGAGGCAGGAAGACCGAACGATGATGCGCGATCTCTCGCACGCCGTTCACGACACCGCGGCGGGCATCACACAAACGATCGAGGCACCGACCCTCGACGAACTGGAAGAGATCACCCGCCGGGGGTGGGAACTGTACTGGAAAGGTCACTACGCCGAAGCGGGCGCGATCGGTGCGCCGCTCCTGCGCTCTGCGGCGGCGCGGCTGCACGAGCAGCCGGCCGGGCACGAAGCGGCCGCTTGGGCACTGGTGGCCGACGCATACCGGATCTGTGCGTACGTCGCGAACCTGATGGGCGTGCGTGACCTCGCGTACGCCGCGATCGGTCACGCGCAGGGCGCCGCAGAGAAGGCAGGCGACGACCTGCGAAAGGCGCTCGTCGTCTCGGGCCGATCCTGGGTGTACCTGCGCGACGCCCGGCTGTCCGAAGCGCTCGACCTCGCCGAGCGCGCCGCGACCGACATCGAGCCTCGGTTCTCGCGGGCAACCCCCGAGCAGCTCACGGTCTACGGCTCGCACGTCAATTTCGCCGCGGTCGTCGCATCCCGTATGGGCGACAAGGAACGGGCTGCCGACTACCTCTCGCAATCACACGCCGCGGGCGCGCGCATGGGGCAGGAGGTGCGAGCGCACGGGACGCTCTTCGGTCCGGTATCGGCGAGCACGCAGGCAGTCGGCATCAACGTGTCGTTGGGGAAGATCGGCAAAGCGCTCGATCTGATCAACTCCATTCGCGACACGGCGCAGCTCAGCCAGGCCGCACAGAACCGGTACGAGCTCGACAAGGCCATGGCGCAGGCCGAGGCGAAGATGTGGGACGCGAGCCTTGACACCCTCGAATCGGCACTGCGCAACGCGCCGCAGTGGGCACGCCATCAAGCTCTGCCACAGGTGATCGTTTCGAAGGTCGGGAAGGCATCGACCACTCGACTTCGCCGAGTGTCCAAGCTGATCGGCGCTACGCCCGGGATAGCCGGATTCCCTGCAGCGACTGCTAAGACCGCGCTCTGACGACTGCTCAACTCGTACGTGACGTACGACTCTTCGCTCCCGCGGCGCGTCGAGTCGTACGTAACGAGTGGTTCCCACTGTGACGAATCTCGTAAGTCGTACACCCCCGTTCTGTACGGCAACGGACCGTAGCGGGACCGTTACAGCATGATCAGGACACGCGCACAGGAGCGACGCCAGCAGGCCTTGGCGAACGCCGCCATCGGCCGTACCGCGGTCGTTCTCTACGCCTGCGACGAAGGATCTCGCGCAGACGCGACGGCGGCTCTCGCCGGACTGCGCCGCTTCGCGAACGCCCGCGAGTGGGTCATCGTCGACGAGATACTCGACAGCGCTCCGCTTGCGACCCCGCTGGACGATCGGCCGATGTGGCACTCGGTACGCGAGGCGATCAGCGCAGGACTTGCCGAGGGCATCGTCGCACCGCCGAATCACACCTGCGACGACGTCGAGGGAGGGCGCGCAGAGCTCTTCGACTGGCTCGCCGAACACGCCGCTTTCCTCACGACCGCACACAGCCATGTGTGCACCGCACCCTGCCCCGGCCCTGGGGGTGACCGACGATGAAGAACGCTCGGCAAGACTGTGCTTATTGCCCCGAGAAGGGGGCCGACGTCTGCGTGAGGGTCGTGAGTGACCCGGGCCCCGACCGGCTCGCGGCCGCTCACCGCTCGTGCGCCGAGAAGCGCGAGGCGACGATCATGTTCGGGTTCGTCGATGAGCCCGCCGAGCAGGCGCGGTGATCGCGGCATGCGTCGGCGATCGCGTCGCCCTGCCCATCCCCGATCTTTGCTGGGTGCCGATGCCGAAGAACTCGACCCGCCGCTGCACGAATTCGGATCCGCACCACCAGGACGACCACGTGCACGAGTACTCGGGCACCACGTGGCCTCACTACACCAGCGAGCAGGCGGCACGCGAGCGGCAGCCATGACCACACGCGCTGCCAAGGCGACCACCAGGCCCGTGCGCTCCCGGTGCCGATACAAGAAGATTCCGCCTGCTCAAAAGCTCAGTTACGACGCGTACGCCGGCCGTGCCTGCTACGCCTGCGGCCGCACCCTCACAACGGGCGCGATACTCGTCGGCCGGGCGACCGGCCGCCAGGGCGTGCACGTTCTGGACGTCGACGTGTACGCCTGCCCCTGATCTCCAGCACGCGGGCGCAGCCCTGTCCGGCGCCCGCCCCATGACTCCTGCCTCGGCAGTCGAGGCAGGCCACCCGCACATCACATCGAACGAGGAGAGTCACATGTCCGATGACGGAAAGCACGCCGGTCAGCCTTCCGACAAGCCGTGGACGCCCCCGCCGTCCCCGCCGCCGTCCCCCGACGGTTCCGGCCCCAAGGTCGCCAACGCCGCCAAGGTTGGCCAGTGACGACGACGCAAGAGGCACAGCACGCCGCGCTCGTCGAGGCGCTCGCGATCCGCGGCCTGTTATCCCCAGAGTGGCGCAAGGTGTGGGAACGCGTGCCCCGCGATGCCTTCGTGCCCCCGGTGGTGTGGCGGCAGGGGGCCGAGCGATGCGAGCTCGTCACCACAGCCACCGAGTGGCGGCAGCTCGTCTACAGCGACGAACCCGTCGTGACCCAGGTCGACGACGGGGCCATCGATGGACCGGGCGTAGCCACGTGCTCGAACTCCAAACCGTCCATGGTCGCCGGCATGCTGCAACTGCTCGATGTGCAGGGCGGCGACAAGGTGCTGGAGATCGGCACCGGCACAGGTCATGTTGCGGCGCTGCTCTCCGAGCGCCTGGGCGATGACCACGTCGTCAGCGTTGAGATCGACCCCACCCTGGCCCGACAGGCACGGGAGCGTCTCGCGGCCGCCGGCTACTCGCCGACGGTCGTGACCGGGGACGGCGAGCAAGGGTGCCGGCAGGCAGCCCCGTACAACCGGCTGATCTCGACGTGCGCCATCCGGCACGTGCCGTACGAGCTGGTGCGGCAGGTACGGCCGGGCGGCATGCTCGTTACCCCCCTCGCTCGCGATTTCTGGAGCGGCGCGGTGGTCCAGCTGGCCGTACAGGACGGCCGGGCGTCGGGGCCGATCCGTGGCGGCGCCTCGTACATGCCGATGCGGTCGCACCGCACGCCGGACGGTCCGCCGGTTCAGGCCACCGGACGGGCGACCGACACGGGCCTGGACCCCCGGCGGCTGCTCAACCTCGGTTTCGCGATGTATGCCGGCGCCCGGCTGCCGGGCGTCTCGATGATCCATGCCGAGAAGGGCGGCACGGTCGAGGTGTGGCTGATGGATCAGACCGGTTCGGGGGCGTGCTGCGAGCCGGATGAGCAGGCGTGGCAGTTCGGCGAGCGCGACCTGTGGCGGGAGATCGAGAAGGTGTACGCGGAGTACGAGGCTCTCGGTAGCCCGAGCTCCGACGACTTCGGGCTGACTGTCACGGCCCGCGGTCAAGAGGTCTGGTTGACGCATCCGGGGCGAGTGATCGTCTCCGCGTAGCGCAGGTGAGTCGGGCGGCCGCTCGACGGCGAGCAGGATGAGCGGCTGCCCGATCTACCCCCGTACGAGGTCGGAGAGCGGTACGCCGATCGCGTCGGCGATGAGGATCAGCGTGTCCAGTAAGGGCGCATTGTGTCCGCGCTCAATGCGGTTGTACGTCGCCCGTTCCATCCCGGTCCGCTCAGCGACCGTCTGCTGCGTCAGGTTCGCGTTGAGTCGGGATGCTCAGATCTGGTCATCCCCACACGATCGGCCCTCCCTGCCCCAGGCACCAGGGAGCGGTCGCTACGCCCCCGACCTACGCGGTCGGGGGGTCCGTTCCGCCGCCAGTACCCATGAACGACCGCGCCCCTCTCACCTTCGGGTGGGAGGGGCGCATTGTGGGGGTGTCCGGGGTCAGTCGAGTGGGATCGCCTTGTGCGCCTCGACGATCGCGTCGATCCGGGCAGCCAGTTCGAAGTCTGCTGCGGTCAGCACATGGCCCGCGTCGTGGGTCGTGATGCCGAACCGCAGATGGTCGATCCGCAGGTCGATGTCCGCGTGGTGCTGGATCCGGCGCTCGCGGTCTGCCACATGCACGATCACCGCCACGCCCGCGTGATACCGAATGTCGTACCGGCGGGTGATCTCATTCCCCTGCTGCTCCCAGCCAGGCAGCTGCTCCAGACGCTCAGCTATCTCGTGGTCCGTCAGCGGTACCAGTCCCTGCGCCACATCATCCCCTCTCAGTCACTGGGGCCAGCAACTCATCGACCTCCTGGCCGATCGGGGCATCCTGCCACGGCCGCATGGCGTGCTCCAGGGCCCGCAGTTCGCGGAGCATCCGGGCTGACCGTGTCTCGACGCCAATCTGTGCCACCTGACGAGCGATCTCCACAGCCTGATCGGGCTCGCGTGCGGTGGCGGCGGCTGTGGCGTGCCGCGCGAGGTACACCCCACGGTCACGGTGTGCGGTCTCCGGCACGACTTGGAGCGCCTGCCCCCAAAGCGCCCCTGCTTCAACCCCGAGACCGAGACGCCCGTAGCAGGTAGCGCGCTCGACCTCGATGTAGCGAGCAGGATGAGCGGCGAGACGGCCGGGCGTCAGGACGAAGCGCGGGGTATCAGTTTTGTCGGGAGTACGATCTGGCGGCCCTTGGTGCCGCGGGTGGTCGCTGGGCGGCGGTCCGCGATCTCGGCGAGCAGGACGCGGGTCATCTCCCGGCCCATCTCCTCGATGGGCCAGTGGACGCTGGTCAGGGGCGGGTCCATCCGGTGGGCGATGGCCGAGTCGTCGAAGCCGACCAGGGCCACGTCGTCCGGGACCGTGCGGCCCCGTTCGCGCAGCACCTGGCGGGCTCCCACCGCCATCACGTCGGAGGCCACGAAGACCGCGTCCAGTTGCGGGCGGCGCTCCAGGAGTTCGGTCATGGCGCGGCGGCCGCCCTCCTCGGTGAAGTCGGCGGGGGCCACCAGCCCCTCGTCGGCATCGAGGCCGGCCGCGGCCAGTGCCTGGCGGTAGCCGTCGAGGCGGCACTGCGCGCCGTACACGTCGAGCAGGCCCGTGATGGTGGCTATGGTGCGCCGGCCCCGGGCTATGAGGTGGGAGACGGCGCTCCGCGCGCCTGCCACGTTGTCCGCGTCGACCCAGGCGAGCGGCTCGTTTTCGGAGCGGCGGCCGCTGAGGACGACCGGGATGTCCAGCTGGACCAGCAGCTCGGGCAGCGGGTCGTCGGCGTGCACGGAGACGAGCAGGACGCCGTCCACGCGGTTGCCCGCGAGGTAACGGGCGAGGCGGCTTCGCTCGCGGTCGTTGCCGACGATGGTGAGCAGCAGTTGCATCTCGGTGCTGTCGAGGGCGGCGCCGACGCCGCGCACGATGTCGGAGAAGTACGGCTCCGCGAAGAAGCGGGACTCGACCTCGGGGACGACGAGCGCGATGGCGTCCGTGCGGTTGGCGGCGAGGGCGCGGGCCGCGCGGTTCGGTACGTACCCCAGCTCGTCCACGGCGGCCTCGACGGCGGCGCGGGTCTCCTCGCTGACCCGCGGGGAACCGTTGACCACCCGTGAGACGGTGCCCCGGCCGACCCCGGCGCGTGCCGCCACTTCTTCAAGGGTCGGCCGCCCGCCGCTCCGGCTCCCCTGCCCCCGGATTCCACGCGTCACCATGTCCGACCTCCCCTTACTGTGCCCCGTCCGGTCGCCGTCCGGTGGCAGTCCGGCGCTGCGCAATATCTCATAACGGTCTCGGGCGGGAAATCCCGCCGTCCGGCGCCTTGACACTCCCGCAAGGAGCCGCGAACCTTCAACACATCACACATGGGAGCGCTCCCACAGTACCTGACTCATACACAACCCGCACGTTCCCCGCCCGGGCCGCAGCAGCAACTCAGATGTGTACCAACACAGTTGGCCGGGGGTCGGCACGTCAGGGCACAAGGAGGACGCAATGCGCACCAGCACCCGAACGCGTCACAGGGCGGTGGTCGTCGCCGCCGTGGTCGCACTCGGCGCAGGCCTGCTCGGCGGCTGTGCCGAGGACAGCGACGAGGGGACCGGCGGCTCCGGCGGCAGCAAGAAGGACGCCAAGGGCAAGACCGTCATCGAGATCGGCACCTTCGGCGTCTTCGGCTACAAGCAGGCCGGGCTCTACGACGAGTACATGAAGCTGCACCCGGACATCGTCATCAAGGAGGACGTGACCGAGCGCAACGACACGTACTACCCGGAACTGCTGACGCACCTCGCGGCCAACAGCGGCCTCCAGGACATCCAGGCCATAGAGGTCGGGAACATCAACGAGATCGTCACCACGCAGGCCGACAAGTTCGAGGACCTGTCGAAGGCGCCCGGCGTCGACAAGTCGAACTGGCTGGACTGGAAGTGGGCGCAGGGGTCCACCAAGGATGGGCGGACCGTCGCGCTCGGCACGGACATCGGGCCGATGGGCATGTGTTACCGCAAGGACCTGTTCGAGAAGGCCGGGCTGCCGACCGACCGCGAGGCGGTGGGCAAGCTGTGGGCGGGCGACTGGCAGAAGTACGTCGACGCGGGCAAGAAGTACAAGGCGAAGGGGCCCAAGGGGACAGCCTTCACCGACTCGGCGGCCGGTCTCTTCGCCGCCGTCAACAACGGTTACGCGGAGCGGTTCTACGACGCCGAGGGCAAGCTGATCTACAAGGACAGCCCGGCGGTCAAGACGGCCTGGGACCTGGCAATGCAGGCCGCCGAGGGCGGACTGACCGGCAAGCTCAAGCAGTTCGACAAGGCGTGGGACCAGGCGTACGCCAACGGCACCTTCGCCACCGTCTCGTGCCCGCCCTGGATGCTCGGTTACATCAAGGAGAAGGCAGGCAAGGCCGGCGAGGACAAGTGGGACATGGCGGCGGCCCCGAAACCCGCGAACTGGGGCGGCTCGTTCATCGGCGTACCGAAGGCGGGCAAGAACAAGGCTGAGGCGATCAAGCTCGCGGCCTGGCTGACCGCACCCGAACAGCAGGCGAAGCTCTTCGACAAGCAGGCGAGCTTCCCGTCCACCCCGTCGGCGTACGAGATGGACGTGGTCTCGTCCGCCAAGAACCCGTACTTCGGCGACGCCCCGACCGGGCAGCTCTTCGCCGACGCGGCCAAGGGCATTCCGACGCTGGTGATCGGCCCGAAGGACCAGCAGATCGGCACCGCTTTCGGTGACGTCGGCATCCTCCAGGTGGAGCAGCAGGGCAAGAGCCCGCAGGAGGGCTGGCAGGCAGCCCTGAAGGAGATCGACAACGCGGTGGACGGCTGATGCGTCCGTACACCGACCAGACCGGCCCGGCTGCGTCCCCCTCCTCGGGGGACGCGGTCCCGGACCGCACGGGCCCGGCGGTCGTCGAGCGGCCGCAGGGCACCGACCGCCGCCGGGTGTGGCGCAGCAGGCGCTACCGCTGGGACACGAAGTACAGCCCGTACGCCTTCGTCGCACCCTTCTTCGTCTTCTTCGCGGCCTTCGGGGTGTTCCCCCTCCTCTACACGGGCTGGTCGTCGCTGCACCGTGTGTCGCTGTCCGCGCCGAACGACTTGGAGTGGGTGGGGCTGCACAACTACACGCGGCTGCTGGGGGACGAGTTCTTCTGGAACGCGCTGCGCAACACCTTCACCATCGGGATCATCTCGACGGTGCCGCAGCTACTGATGGCGCTGGGCATCGCGCATCTGCTCAACTACCGGCTGCGCGCCTCGGGTTTCTTCCGCGTCGCGATCCTGACGCCGTACGCCACGTCGGTGGCGGCAGCGACGCTCGTCTTCGTGCTCCTCTTCGGGCGCGACTACGGGATGATCAACTGGGCCCTGGACGCGGTGGGGTTCGGGAAGGTCGACTGGCAGAGCGGGACCTTGTCGTCGCAGGTCGCGGTGTCGACGATCGTGATCTGGCGGTGGACCGGGTACAACGCGCTGATCTATCTGGCCGCCATGCAGGCCGTGCCGAACGATCTGTACGAGTCGGCCGCGCTGGACGGGGCGACCCGATGGCAGCAGTTCGTCCACGTCACCATTCCCTCGCTGCGGCCGACGATCCTCTTCACCGTCGTGGTCTCGACGATCGGCGCGACCCAGCTGTTCGGTGAGCCGCTGCTGTTCGGCGGGGCGGGCGGGCAGAAGGGCGGGGCGTCGCACCAGTTCCAGACGCTCGGGCTCTATCTGTACGAACAGGGCTGGTTCAACTTCCACCTCGGGCGGGCCTCCGCGATCGCCTGGGCGATGTTCCTGATTCTGCTGATCGTGGCGGGTGTGTACCTGCTGATCGCGCGCCGCCTGAGGAAGAGCGAATGAAGGCGATGAAGGCCAAGAAGGCGAAGAAACCAATGCGACCCATGCGGCAAGTGCAGCCGATGAAGCCGGCACTGGGCGTTCGCGCCGGGCGCCATCTGCACGGCGGCCCCCTCACCTACGCCGTGCTGATCATCTTCACGGTCGGCTCGCTCTTCCCGCTCGTTTGGACGGCGATCGCGGCTTCCCGCAACAACACCCGGCTGTCCCAGACACCACCGCCGTTCTGGTTCGGCGGAAACCTCTTCAAGAACCTCCAGACGGCGTGGACCGACGCCAACATGGGGCTGGCCCTGCTCAACACGGCAGTGGTGGCGGGGACCATCGCACTGGGTACGGTGCTCTTCTCGACCCTCGCCGGCTTCGCCTTCGCCAAGCTGCGCTTCCGCTTCAAGAACGTGCTGATGCTGCTGGTCGTCGCCACGATGATGGTGCCGCCGCAGCTCAGCGTCGTACCCCTGTTCATGACGGTCGCCGAGCTGCAGTGGACCGACCAGCTCCAGGCCGTCATTCTGCCGACTCTCGTCAGCGCCTTCGGGGTCTTCTTCATGCGCCAGTACCTGGTGCAGGCGCTGCCCAGCGAACTGGTCGAGGCGGCACGGGTGGACGGCGCGAGCAGCCTGCGGATCATCTGGCACATCGTCTTCCCCGCCGCCAGGCCGGCGATGGCGGTGCTGGGCATGCTCACCTTCGTGGCCGCGTGGAACGACTTCTTCTGGCCGGTCATCGCGCTGACGCAGGACAACCCCACCGTTCAGGTGGCCCTCGCCAACCTCGGCCAGGGCTTCGTACCCGACCAGTCGGTCATCATGGCCGGCGCTCTGCTGGGAACGCTGCCACTGCTGCTGGCCTTCGTGCTCTTCGGGAAGCAGATCGTGGGCGGGATCATGCAGGGCGCGGTCAAGGGCTGACGACTTCCACCTCCCTTTCTTCTCTCCCCCCTCTCCCATCTCCCTTCTCCTACCACCAGGAGCGCTTCCATGACCGGCAGCAATGAGAGCTTTCCGCCCGGATTCCTCTGGGGCACCGCGACCGCCGCGTACCAGATCGAGGGCGCGGCACAGGAAGACGGCCGCACCCCGTCGATCTGGGACACCTTCAGTCGTACGCCGGGGAAGGTGCTGGGCGGCGACACGGGCGATGTGGCCGTCGACCACTACCACCGGATGCGGGACGACGTACGGATGATGGCGGACCTGGGGCTGGGCGCGTACCGCTTCTCGGTGTCCTGGCCGCGCGTGCAGCCCACCGGCCGGGGTCCGGCCGTCGAGCGCGGCCTGGACTTCTACCGCGCGCTGACGGACGAGCTGCTGGCGGCCGGGATCACGCCCAGCCTGACCCTGTACCACTGGGATCTGCCGCAGGAGCTCGAGGATGCGGGCGGGTGGCCGGTGCGGGACACGGCGTACCGCTTCGCGGAGTACGCGGGGCTCGTGGCCCGGGCGCTGGGCGACCGTGTCGAGATGTGGACGACCCTCAACGAGCCCTGGTGCAGCGCCTTTCTGGGGTACGGGTCGGGGGTGCACGCGCCCGGCCGTACCGACCCGGTGGCCGCCCTGCGCGCCGCCCACCATCTGAACCTGGGACACGGCCTGGCCGTAGAGGCCCTGCGCGCCGCGCTGCCCGGGCGGGCGCGGATCGGCGTAAGCCTCAACCCGAGTGCGGTCAGGCCGCTGACGGGGTCGGCGGGCGATCTGGACGCACAGCGCCGTATCGACGCCCTCGCGAACCGGGTCTTCACGGGTCCGATGCTGACCGGTGCGTACCCGTCCGACCTGCTGGCCGACACCGCGCACCTGACGGACTGGCCGTTCGTACAGGAGGGGGACGCGGCGACAGCGGGTCGGCCGCTGGATTTCCTGGGCATCAACTACTACGCGCCGGCGGTGGTTTCGGCGGCCGACGCCCCCTCCCCGGCGGGAGCGAACCGTGACGGCCACGGCGTCAGCGACTACTCGCCCTGGCCCGGATCGGAGGCCGTCACCTTCCACCAGCCGCCGGGCGAACTGACGGCGATGGACTGGTCCGTCGACCCGACCGGCCTGTACGACCTGCTGATGCGGTACGCCCGTGAGGCGCCCGGAGTCGCGCTGATGATCACCGAGAACGGCGCGGCGTACGACGACAAGCCCGCCGCCGACGGCACGGTCCACGACCCGGACCGCATCCGCTACCTGCACGGCCACCTGGCGGCGGTGCGCCGGGCGATGCTGGACGGCGCGGATGTGCGGGGTTACTTCCTGTGGTCGCTGATGGACAACTTCGAGTGGTCGTACGGCTACAGCAAGCGGTTCGGCGCGGTGTACGTCGACTACGAGACGCAGCGGCGCACGCCGAAGTCGAGCGCGGAGTGGTACGGACGGGTGGCCAGGACGGGCGTGCTGCCGTATCCCATGCTGGAGGAGTGATCGCGGGGGGCCGGGGGGCTCCCGCCGGGCGCTCTCCGCTGCCGAGGGTCCGTCCGTCCCACTGCGGCGGTGGGGGCGGGCGGACCCTCGGCTGTGTGGGGACCGCTCACGCCCGGAGCCCGGCGCGCGTAGTCTGGAAGCGGACTCGGGGGTCGCTCGCGCCGCCGGGAGGCGGATGGTCATGACCGCGCTTGTGTGCAAGAACTTCGACTCCGCAGATGAGACCCGACCGTTCGAGGACGGTAAGGGCAGGCTGGATCTGCTCACCACGGACCGTGGCCCGGTCGGCCGCGCGGTCTTCGAGCCGGGCTGGCGGTGGTCGGAGCACGTCAAGCCCATCGCCGGGACCGAGAGCTGCCAGGCCTCCCACGTCGGCTACGTCGTGAGCGGCCGGATGAAGATCGTCATGGACGACGGCGAGAGCGGAGAAGCCGGACCGGGCGACTTCATCTCCGTCGCCCCCGGCCACGACGCCTGGGTACTCGGCGACGAACCCTGCGTAACCCTCGACTGGGTCGGCTTCGGGGACTACGCCGCCCCCTCCGGCTCCTGAGCCCAGACGTCGCTCCGTGTCCACCCCTGTGGACGTTCTGCGGCTGCCGCGCGCCCCGTACGGTCCCGGGGAGCGCCGGTAGGCCATCCGTGTTGTCATCGATGGAGGAGAGAACAAGGTCCCGAATGCGGGAGGAATCCAGACATCATGGCTACGAACAAGCAGCTTAAGGCCCGCGAAATCATGACCAGCGGGGTTCAGTGTGTCGGCGCACACCAGTCGCTGTTCGACGCGGCGCAGATGATGCGCGACCTGAACGTCGGCTGTCTGCCCATCTGCGGCGACGACAACAGGCTCACCGGCCTGATCACCGACCGTGACATCGTCGTGAAGTGCTGCGCCGAAGGCGTCGACCCGGCAACGGTGCAGGCCGGCACGCTCGGCGGACACGTGCACTGGATCGATGCCGACGCGGATGCCAACGAGGCTCTGCAGAGCATGGAGACGCACCAGATCAAGCGCCTCCCCGTCATCGACGTCGCAGGCGGCCACCAGCTGGTCGGAATGATCACGGAGGCCAACCTCGCCAAGAACCTCAGCGACGAACAGATCGCGGAGTTCGCGACCCGCGTCTACGCGAACGTCGCCGGATAACCGGCTGACCGGACGGCCGGGTCGGCCGGTCAGCCGGGGGCCGGACAGCCCGGCTGTCCGGCCCATGGGCGCGCCGCTTGGCGTGCCGGTCCCGGCGCCCGCCCGTCCGGGGCCGCCGGGACCGCGCCACTTCGCGCCCGTGCCGCAACGGTCAAAGGTTCACGCCCGAAGACCGCTTCCCGGACCCCGTACCCCTGCCCGTACCGGTCCCCCGCTTGCGCCGTCCCAGCCGGTGACCGCTGTGGTCCCCCGCCGCGCGCCGGCCGTCGAGTCCGAGCCCGATCCAGACGCGGACCTCCGTACCGCCGAGCACCGAGCGCCCGATGCGTACGTCGCCGCCCGTCGACTCCGCGACCCGCCGCACGATGTCCAGGCCCAGGCCCGTGGACCCGTCCCGGCCGCCGCTGTTGCCGCGTACCAGCGCCGCCTTCGGGTCGGAGATGCCTGGTCCCGCGTCCGAGACGAGGACGATGACGGCGTCGTCGCCGTTGTGCACGTCCACCGAGAAGGCCGTGCCCACGGGGGTGTGCCGGAAGACGTTGCCCAGCAACGCGTCCAGCGCGGCGGCCAGTTCCGGCCGGGCGACCGGGATGCGTACCGGCCGCTCCACGCCCGCGAGACGCACCTTCCTGCCCTCGTCCTCCGCCAGCGCCGACCAGAAGCCCATGCGTTCGCGTACGACTTCGGACACGTCGCAGCCGGGCCCGGGGCCCGGAACACCGTTCGCCTGCGTCCGCTGGTCGCGCGCCGTACGGATGATCGTGTCGACCTCGCGCTCGAGCTGCTCGACCGCCGCCCTTGTCTGCTCGGCGGCCGGGCCCTCCCCCAGCGAGGCGGCGTTCAGGCGCAGCACCGTCAGCGGGGTGCGCAGCCGGTGGGAGAGATCGGCGGCCAGTTCCCGCTCGTTGGCGAGGAGCTGGACCACCTGGTCGGCCATGGAGTTGAACGCGACGGCGGCGGACCGCAGTTCGGTCGGGCCCTCCTCGGGGACGCGTACGCCGAGCCTGCCCTCCCCCAGGTCGTGCGCGGCGCCCGCGAGCCGCTGAGCGGGCTGGACCATGCGTACGCCGAGCCGGTCCGCGACCGCCACCGAGCCCACGATCAGGGCGATGCCCACCCCCGCCAGCACGAGCCAGGCCATGGCCACGCCGTTGCTGACGTCGTCCTCGGGTACGAAGACCTCGACGACGGCGATCTTGCCGCTGGCGACCGCGGTGGGCTGGAGCAGCGCGAAGCCGCCCGTCACCTCCGAGATCGAGGCGCGGCCGATCTGCCGCGTGGTCTCCAGGTCCTGCTGCGCAGCCCGCCGCCTCCCGATCTCCAGCGGCAGGCTGCCCGGTTCGCCGGACGCCGGGACGTGCACGGCCATGCGTCCGTCGATGCCGACCTCGGTGGTCTGGACGGCCCGGTTGAGCGAGTCGCGGTCGGTGGTGATGGAGAGGGTGGGGCCGATGGTCGCGGCCCAGCGTTCGGCGTTGGAGAAGGCCCGGTCCCTGGCCATCTCCTTGATGACGAGCCCGAGCGGTATGGCGAAGGCCACCACGACCATCACGGTGACCGCCAGGCTCACCTTGACCAGGGCCCATCTCATAGCGGCGGCTCCAGCTTCACGCCGACGCCGCGCAGGGTGTGCAGGTAGCGCGGGTTCGCCGCCGTCTCGCCGAGCTTGCGCCGCAGCCAGGACAGGTGGACGTCGATGGTCTGGTCGTCGCCGTAACTCTGCTGCCACACCTGCGCGAGCAGTTCCTTGCGCGATACGACGACTCCGGGCCGCCCCGCGAGGAAGGCCAGCAGGTCGAACTCGCGGCGGGTCAGGTCGAGCCGCCCGCCGTCCAGCTCCGCCTGCCTGCGCAGCGGGTCGATCGACAGCCCGCCGACCTGGATCACGCGGGACGGCGGCTCGGCGCCCGCGACGGCGCGGGCACGCCGCAGCACGGCGGCCATGCGCGCGGACAGGTGTTCGACCGAGAAGGGCTTGGTGAGGTAGTCGTCGGCGCCGTCGTTGAGCAGCCGTACGATCTCCGCCTCGTCGTCGCGCGCGGTGGCGATGATCACGGGTACGTCGGTGATGCCGCGCAGCATCTTGAGCGCTTCCGACCCGTCGAGATCGGGCAGACCGAGGTCGAGAATGACCACGTCGAAGCTGAAATGGGCGACCTCGCGCAGCGCCTCAAGTGCCGTACCGACGCTGCGCACCGTGTGGGTGGCTTCGGTCAGGTGCCGGATGAGGGCGGAACGTACGAACTGGTCGTCCTCGACCACGAGCACACTTGCCATGGGCGGCACCGTACGCCATGTGGGGGATACGGGTCCCGTGAGGCGGGGCGCGGGGCAGGTGGTGCAGTATGGCCCCGATGCAACGAGGATTCGTACACGCCATCGCGTGGTCGCTCGCCACGGGCGCGGCGGTCACGCTGTCGTGGTGGGGCGTGCACACGGTGATGGCGGGGACGGCGTACGACCCTCCGCAGGCACTTCCGATCCCCACCGGCCTGCCGGAGCGGAGCGGCACCGCCCAGGGCGCGAAGCCGCAGGCGTCGTCGACGCGGCGGCCCGGCGGCGACCAGGACAACAAGCCGTCCCAGTCGCCGGAGCGTCCCCAGTCGCCGTCGGGCACTCCGGCCGCCCGGAACACCCCCGCCCCCAGCCGCACACCGGACGGTGCCGGCGGCCGCCCGCCGGGCTCCCCGTCCCCGCCGAGCCCGTCGGCGGCCGCGAACGGCCAGGTAAAGAGCTACAACACCGACGGCGGCCGGGTCACCTTCGACCTGGGGAAGACCTCCGCCACGCTGGTCTCGGCGACGCCGGCGACCGGCTGGTCGATGCAGGTCTGGAAGCACCCGAAATGGATCCGGGTGGAGTTCACGGCGGACACCGCGAGCGTCTCCGTCTTCTGCACCTGGCACGACCACGAGCCGAGGGTCGAGATCGTGAAGTCCTGAAGTCCTGACCCGCGGGCGGGGGTTTGCTTCCAGAGTTGCGTCCGGGGTTACGTGAAGGCGCCCGGCGGCGGTTCAGGTGAGGGGCGCGCGCTCGCGTCCGTGACGACGGCCGCGCCGCCCGTGAAGCCGGCCAGTTCCCGGCCGTGTTCCACCCGCCCCGGATGCGGGTCGGTCGCGACGCGACGGGTCCATTCCGCGATGGGCAGCGTACGGTCCGACGCCAGCAGCACCGCGTTGCCGAAGCGCCGGCCGCGCAGCACGGCCGGGTCGGCGGCCAGGGCGAGTTCGGGCCAGACGGCGGCGGCGGTGGCGATCTGGCCGCGCAGGTACGCGAGCGGCGGGCCGTCGGTGATGTTGGCGGCGTAGAAGCCGCCGGGCTTCAGCGCCCTCCGTACGTCGGCGAGGAATTCGGTGCTGGTGAGGTGTCCGGGCGTACGGGCGCCGCTGAACACGTCCGCGATCACCAGGTCCGCCCAGCCGTCCGCGACCTTGCCGAGGCCGGCGCGGGCGTCGAGGGAGCGGACCCGGATACGGGCCTGGGCGTCGAGCGGGAGTTGCCTGCGCACCAGTTGGACGAGCGCCGCGTCCACCTCCACGATCTGCTGGGGGGAGCGCGGCCGGGTGGCGGCGACGTAACGGGCCATGGTGAAGGCACCGCCGCCCAGGTGCAGGACGTGCACGGGCTGTCCCTGCGGGGCGGTGAGATCGGCGATGTGGCCGAGCCTGCGCTGGTACGCGAAGTCGAGGTACGACGGGTCGTCGAGGTCCACGTGGGACTGCGGGGCGCCGTCGATCAGCAGGGTCCAGCCGCGTGCGCGGTCCCGGTCGGGTATCAGCTCGGCGAGTCCGCCGTCGACGTGCTCGACGACGGGCTCGGGGGCGGCGCGCTCGCGCCGCCTGTTGTTCTTTGCCACCCAGCCAGTATCGGCTGCGGCTCAGCGCACGCGGTCGGCCGCCTCGATCAGCCGGGCCGCCTCGCCGAGTGCGGCCCTGAGCACGGCCGGGTCGGTGACCGGACCGGTGTCGGTGGGCGGCAGCAGCCAGCCGGAGCCGGTGACGGGCGGTTCCGGCAGCGGGGGCCGGGACTCCGCCCCGAGGTCACCGGCCGGGACCGGCGCCGCCGGGATGCGCAGGCCGCGCCCAGAGGTCTGCGTACAGGCGCTGCCCGGCATGTCCCAGCCGTCGGCGGTACCGGGGGGCACCAGGAAGCCGAGGGTGGCACGGGAGCCGTCGTGCAGGACGGGGCCGACGGCGGGGGCGGAGGCGCGGCGGATGATGTCCACCGCTTCGAGGCCCTGGCGCACCGGGACCGTCACCAGGTCGCACGGCTCGGCGCCCGGGCTTCCCGCAGGAGGTGGAACGGCGCTGAAGTCCTGGCTGGGCCTGTGCTGCGCCGTCGACCGTGAACCTGTCCGCCCGCCGCTGATGTCCATGCCGGCCTCCAACAAGGGAACCCCTCCTCGCTCGAGTGGGAGCCGCGCTCCCACTCCTCATGGTTAAACGCGCGGCGCTGTCAACGGCTACGGCGCCGCGCCGCCGCAAAGGATGGCAGTTCATGGCAAATCACGGGTGAGATATCCCGTTTGTAGCGGAACACCGCGTGTTCGACTCGTCACAGCCGGTACGTTTTTGCTCCGCCGAAGCACGCGAACCTTGCGGGAGGTCTTGGCCATGCCGAACAACGACTTCCGCCGCCTGCGAGGGTCTCGTTCACCGGCCGAATTCGCCGCCGCCGTCCGCAGGGCGGCGCGTGAGATCGGTGAACAGGTCGCATGCGACGCCCGCTACATCGGCCGCGTCGAGGCCGGCGACATCCGCTGTCCCAACTACGCGTACGAGCGCGTCTTCCTGCACATGTTCCCCGGCCTGACGCTGGCGGACCTGGGTTTCTCGGCCCGTGAAACGGTACGTGGCAGGGGGGCGCGCACCACCACGACCCCTAGCCACAGCGACGAGGAGAGCGACGTGCTGCGTCGCGCGTTCATGACGAGCGGCACCGCCACCATGGCGGCCGCAACCCTGGGGCTCGGCACCGCGCCGGGCACCTCCGCCTCAGCCTTCCCCCACCCCTCGGCCCCCGCCGTCCTCCCTGCCGCGTCCGGTACGCCGGGCGTGCCCCGCCGGGTCGGTGAGGCGGAGGTCAGCGCCGTGGAGGACGCGGTGCGCCAGATCCGGCTGCTGGACGACCGGCACGGCGCCGACGGCCTCTACAAGCGGGCCGCACAGCCGCTGCGTACCGCCTACGCCCTGCTCGAAGCCAGTACGACGTCCCGCAGATCGATGGCCGACCGGCTGCACACCGGCGCCGGTGAACTCGCTCTCTCGGTGGGCTGGCTGGCGCACGACTCGGGCCGCATCGACGACGCCCGCTCGCACTACGCGGAGGCGCTGGCGACGGCGCGGGTGGCCGGCGACCCGGCGCTGGAGGCCCACGCGTTCAGCAACTCGGCGTTCCTCGCGCGCGACACCGGGCGGCCGCGTGAGGCGGTACGGGCGGCCCAGGCGGGACAGCGCGCGGCGCAGCAGGTGGCGTCGCCGCGGCTGCTCTCGCTGCTCACCCTGCGCGAGGCCGGCGGCTGGGCGGGGCTCGGTGACCGTACGGGCTGCGAACAGGCGCTCGCCCGCGCCAAGGCACTCTTCGAGCGCGGTACGGCGCAGGCCGATCCCGAGTGGATGAGCTTCTTCGGGGAGGCGGAGCTGGAGGGTCTGGAGGCGCAGTGCTGGTCGGCGCTGGGCGACTGGGCCCGCGCGGCCCGGCACGCCCGGCGTGCGGCGGCCCTCCAGGACCCCCACTTCACCCGGAACCTGGCCCTCTACAGCGCGGAGCTCGCCGACGACCTGGTCCGCGCCGGGGCGCCGGACGAGGCGGCGGCGGTGGGAGAGGGCGTGCTGGATCTGCTGGAGGAGGTCCAGTCGTCCCGCGTACGGACGATGCTGTCGGAGACGACCCGCGTCCTGCTGCCGCATCGCCGCTCGCCGTCGGTGGCCCCGTTCCTGACGCGGCACGCGAACGCCTCGCGCAGCAGCGCGTGAGCGATACGAGCGTGTGAGACGGGGCCCTTGGGACGCGGCTTGTGAGGTGGACGCGGGGGTGGGTCAGCCGGTGAGATGGCCGATGTCGTTCCAGCGCTCGATCGCCGGGTCGCCGTACGCCCAGCCGAGGACCGACAGGGACGTCGGGTCGAGCCGGATGCGAGCGGCGAACGACACGTCCAGGCCGAGCCAGCGGGCGCCCAGCGCGCGCAGGATGTGGCCGTGCGCGAAGACCAGTGCGTCGCGGTCGGCCGAGTGCGCCCAGGCGATGACCTCGTCCGCCCGGTCCGAGAGCTGCTGGAGCGTCTCGCCGCCCGGCACTCCGTCGCGCCAGATGAGCCAGTCGGGCCGCTGCGCCTTGATCTCGGTGGGCGTCATGCCTTCGTACGCCCCGTAGTCCCACTCCATCAGCGCGTCCCACTCCTGCGCGCGGTCGCCGAACCCGGCGATCGCGCAGGTCTCGCTGGCCCGCCGCAGGGGGCTGGTGCGGACCTCGGCGTCCGGGAGGCCGTCGAGCGGCGCCCGGTTCAGGCGCTCGCCGAGCAGCTTCGCGCCGCGGCGGCCCTCGTCGAGCAGGGGGATGTCGGTCCGGCCGGTGTGCCTCCCGGACAGGGACCATTCCGTCTGTCCGTGCCGGGCCAGCAGGATGCGCGGTGCCATGACGATGTCTCCCTGGACGGTGCGAAGGGGCGTACTGCGGTGCGGGCAGGTGTCGCTTTCAGGGGCGCGACGAGCAGCCCGCACCATCATCGCGCACGCGGCGCAGGGGCAACCTCCGGGGCATTTTCCACGTCAACCTACTCGCGCACCCGGTGCGCGCACGTGTTCCCATACACCGTACGGTTGAAAGGGTGGCCAGTCAGCCCGTAGGCCGCACATCAGACAAATGGAGAGCGTCCGGATGCAGGACACCGCGCCCCGCGAAAGACCCCGCTGGTGGACAGAGCTGCTGCTCGTCGTGGTGGTCTACGCCGCGTACAGCGGCGGCCGGCTGCTCGTACGCGGTGGCGAGCCGGCCGCCGTCGAGAACGGCCTGGCGATACTGCGCGCCGAGAAGCTTCTGCGTCTCAACGCCGAACACCCCCTCAACCGGCTGTTGACGGAGCACGCGTGGCTCGGGATACCCGCCGACTTCGCGTACGCGTCACTGCACTACCTCGTGACCCCCGCGATCCTCGTCTGGCTCTTCAGACGCCGCACCGCCCGCTACCGGGCCGCGCGCACCTGGCTGATGCTCTCGACCCTCCTCGGCCTGGTCGGCTTCACGCTCGTGCCGACCTGCCCGCCCCGGCTCCTCGACGCGGGCCACGGCTTCGTCGACACGATGGCGCAGTACAGCGTGTACGGCTGGTGGGGCGGCGAGGCGAGCGCGCCGCGCGGGCTCGGCGGCATGACCAACCAGTACGCGGCGATGCCGAGCCTTCATGTGGGGTGGGCGCTGTGGTGCGGGGTGATGCTGTGGCGGCACGGGCGTACGCCGCTGCTGAGGTGGCTCGGTGTCGCGTATCCGCTGCTGACCACTTTCGTGGTGATGGGGACGGCCAACCACTACTTCCTCGACGCGGTCGCGGGGGCTGCCGTCATGGGCCTCGGACTGGCTCTCGCCAGGCCTTTCATACGACTGGCCGACCGGGTACGGGAGCGGTTGACGCCGATGTCCGGCGCCGCGGAGTCCTCGATTGCCGACGGCATTGTCAGTGCCGGATGCGAGACTTCCGAGGGTGAGCGAATCCCTGGGCAGCGGACCCGAACCGACACCGCCGCGAGTGCCACCGCGAGTGCCGCCGCAGGCGACCGCGCTGACGCCGGCACGGGTGCCGGCGACGGCGCTCCGGCAGCGGCTCGCTGAGCTGCGCGGCCCGTCCGTCGCACCGCTGCCTCTGGACGCGCGTGCGCTGGCGGCGCTCGCCGCCAATCCGGGCTGCAAGCGCCGCGCGCTGCTCGACGGCGCGGGGGTGAACAAGGCGGCGCTCGCGACGGCGCTCGGATCCCCTTCCGGCTTCGGCCAGTCGCAGTTCGCCTTCATGCGGGGCAATGCCTTCGAGGCCCGGGTCAAGGCCGACGGCGGCACGGAGCTGATGCGGCTGCTGTACGAACGTATGGGCGCCGGGGCCGGTCCCGGCTGCGAGCCCCCCGTAGCCGGCGAGACGCACGTACCGGACCTGGCGGCGGCGGGCCCGGAAGGCCGGGCGGCCCGTACCGCGCTGGCGCTGCGCGAGGCGACGGCGGCCGGGATGTGGACGCTGCTCGACCACCCGATGCTGGCCCTGGAGGTGGCGGGCTCCCCGGCGTACCTGGAGCCGGACGCGGTGGTGGTGCGCCCCGACGGGCACTGGAGCGTCGTCGAGATCAAGTCCTTCCCGATGATCGACGAATCGGCGGACGCGGCGAAGGTGGGCGCGGCGGCCCGCCAGGCGGCGGTGTACGTCCTGGCCCTTGAGCGGGTCGCGGCGAAGGTCGCGGGCGCGCGGGTCGGGCATGCGGTGCTGCTGGTCTGCCCCAAGGACTTCTCGAACCTGCCGGCGGCTTCGGTCGTCGACGTACGCAAGCAGCGGTCGGTGACCCGGCGCCAGCTGGAACGCCTGACGCGCATCGAAGACCTCGCGGCCGCGCTCCCCGAGGGCACGACGTTCGACGTGGACCGCCCGGCGGAAGAGCTGGCGGCGGCGGTCGAAGCGGTCGAAGCGGCGTACGCCCCCGAGTGCCTGGCCGCGTGCGAGCTGGCCTTCCACTGCCGCGCGAAGGCGCGGGCGGTGGGCGCGGTGGGGGCGCTGGGCCGGAGCGTGCGCGGTGAGCTGGGCGGTCTGACGACGATCGGCGAGGTCCTGGCGGCGGCGGAGGGCACGGCCGGCGACCCGGCCGACCCGACGGTGGCGGCACTGCGCCGGGCAGCGGCGCTGCGAACGGAGGCCCTGCGAGCAGCGGCGCCGACCGGGGCGGAGGCACTGGCCGGGGCGCGGGCCGGGGCGGGGGTCCGGTGCTGACGCCGCCCCCGGTCCGGGCCGGGGCCCCTGAGCGCGGCCGGGCGGCGCGTACCGCGCCGGGGTATGTCCTGCGGGTAGGGAAACTCGCCCACCGCTCACGGAAAGGCGCCACATGTCGCTGATCAGCACCCTCGCCCGGCTTGACGCCGTACGCAGCGGCCGTGCGCAGGCCCTGGCCACCGTCCGCCACCGGCACCTGTCCGAGCGGCCGATGGTCTTCGTTCCGCTCACCACCGCGGGCGAGGCCGGCGCGCCGCTCGGGGCGCTCGTCGGCACGGACCGGGACACCCCGCGGCTGCTCGCCGTGACGCAGCCCCGCGACCGCGACCTGCGGTTCGCGTTCCTCGCGGAGCTGGCCGAGACCGTCCTGCCGTACATCGACGGTTACGCCGACGACATCGAGGCGGCGGAGCGCAACGAGACCGACCCCGAGACCGGGAAGCGGGTCAAGGTCGAGGTCGAACTGTGCTCGGACGCGCCGCAGTTGATCGTGCCGAGCCGGGCCGGCATCGAGTACGTACGGCTCCTCGGGCGTTCGATGCGGTTCCGGCGTACGGCCGAGCAGGATCCGGACACCCCCTACCCCGCGCCGCCGCACATTCCGCTGCTCGGCCGCTGGCTGACGCACTACGGCGAGCGCGCCCGGGTACCGGGGTCCTCGCTGCTCCTCGCGGCGACCGATCTGCTGGGCCGCCACTGGGCGACCGGGCAGTCCAGCTTGGAGGACCAGCATCTGGGCGCGCTGCTGGCCTGGATCGACCCGACGAGCGGTGAGGCCGGCGAGTCCGGCGCCGAGGCCGCGCTGCGGGCGGAGCTGGAGCGGGACGGCGACGGCCAGTTGGTGTGCCCGCCGGCCGGCCCCGCGACCGACCCGGCCTTCGACAACAAGCTGCTGGCCCCCGCCATCGACCGCTACGACCGGGCCCGCAAGGCGCTCGCGGCGGCGGAGGACGGCCTCGCCGCCGACGCGCACCTCGGTGAACTGGCCGCCGCCGAGCGGCACATCCGCGAGCTGCTGGCCGCGCAGATGCGGCCCACCTGGGACGCGGTGTGGCGCGCGCTCGACCTGCTGAGGGGGCTGCCGGAGGGTGCGCGGGCGGCGGACCGCTGGACGCGCGACCGCTGGTCGTACACCGGCCACCGCGACCGCGTACGGGCCGGGGAGCCGCCGCAGCCCCGGCGCGACGACGCGGTGACCGCCGCGCAGAAGCTCGCCTCCCGCGAGACGGCGCAGGCGCAACTGGAGGCGCAGGAGGCACTCGACGATCCGCTGGTGATGGCCGGGCGCCGGCTCGCGGGCGAGGCGTTCACCAGCGAAGTACTGGACGTGGAGATGACCATGAGCGAGGGCAAGCGGCCGAGCCCCCGCCCCCTGGTCACCGTCCGCACGGACGACGCCCCGCACCTGGGCGAGCGCACGAAGGTCTACCGCTCGCTGGACGGCAGACCGCAGACCGCGGAGTTCGTGCGGTACGAGGAGGAGGCCGGCGTCCTGGTGCTGCGGGTGACCGACAAGATGGGCCGGGGCAAGGAGCCGGCGCCCGGGTCCGTGCCGGAGAAGGGCGAGCGCATCTGCTGGACGCTCTTCGAACACGACCAGCGCGGCGGCCCGCAGCTCCCCGACCCGGAGGCCACCCCCTGGACCCACGGCGGTCCGCCGGGCGCGAGCGCCGAGCGCCCCGACCCGGTGACCGCCGAGGACATCCTGTGAGCCACCGCGCTCCCGCCCCCGCCGTGACGGCGGCCGTCGTCACGGGCACCGGCCGGTATGCCCGCGCCGAGGCCGTCCGCCCCGTCCGCATGTCCTCGGAGGACCATCTGTGAACCAGCCCCTCTCCGCCGGAGCGCCGGGCTTCGACCCCGGCGCCGAGGCCGGCCGTGCGACCGCGGCGATCCTCCACGACACGCTGCACGGCGCCCACCGCGGCGTCGTCGTCGACTCGCCGCCCGGCGCCGGCAAGTCGACGCTCGTGGTACGGGCAGCGCTCGAACTGGCCGAAGCAGGCCGCCCGCTGATGGTGATCGCACAGACCAACGCCCAGGTGGACGACCTGGTCCTGCGGCTCGCGGAGAAGGCACCGGACCTCCCGGTCGGCCGGCTCCACAGCAACGACACCGACCCGTACGACAAGGCCCTCGACGACCTGGCGAACGTACGGAAATCCGCGAAGGCGGGTGACCTCGCGGGGCTGGACATCGTCATCTCGACCGCCGCGAAGTGGGCGCACGTGAAGACCACCGAGCCGTGGACGCACGCGATCGTCGATGAGGCGTACCAGATGCGTTCGGACGCGCTGCTCGCCGTGGCCGGGCTCTTCGAGCGGGCGCTGTTCGTGGGTGATCCGGGCCAACTGGACCCGTTCTCCATCGTCGGCGCCGAGCAGTGGGCGGGACTGTCGTACGACCCGTCGGCCAGCGCGGTGTCGACCCTGTTGGCGCACAACCCCGAACTCCCGCAGCACCGCCTGCCCGTGTCCTGGCGGCTCCCGGCCTCCGCCGCGCCGCTCGTCTCGGACGCGTTCTATCCGTACACGCCCTTCCGCAGCGGTACGGGCCACGGCGACCGGCGGCTCAGTTTCGGGGTTGCCTCCGACGGCTCGGGGCCGGACCGGGTGCTGGACGAGGCGGCCGCTTCGGGCTGGGGGCTGCTGGAGCTTCCCGCCCGGCACACCCCGCGCACGGACCCGGAAGCGGTGCGGGCGATGGCCCAGGTCGTACGACGCCTCCTGGACCGGGGCGGCGCGGCGGTCAGTGAGCGTTCCTCCGACCCGGTGCCGCTGACGGCGGACCGCGTCGCGGTCGGCACAGCCCACCGCGACCAGGCGGCGGCGGTCCGCGCGGCGCTGGCCGATCTGGGTGTCGTGGGGGTCGCGGTCGATACGGCGAACCGCCTCCAGGGCCGCGAGTTCGACGTAACGGTGGTGCTGCATCCGCTGTCGGGGCGGCCCGACGCGACGGCGTTCCACCTGGAGACGGGCCGCCTGTGCGTGCTGGCGTCGCGGCACCGGCACGCGTGCGTCGTGGTGTGCCGGGCGGGGGTGGCGGACCTGCTCGACGAACATCCTTCGACGGAGCCGGTGCAACTGGGCGTCACGGTCAAGTTCCCGGACGGCTGGGAGGCGAACCACGCGGTCCTGGCGCACCTGGCGGAGCACCGGGTGGCCTGGCGCCCGTGACCTCCACTCCCGCACCTGCCCAACAGACGATCACCCCGACGCCGCCAACCCGCCGGACGGAGTCCGGCACGCCGCCGGAGGCGGCCGAAGGTCACAGCCCCGGACGGCTGGGAGGCGAACCACGCGGTCCTGGCGCACCTGGCGGAGCACCGGGTGACTTGGCGCCCGTGACCTCCACTCCCGCACCTGCCCAACAGACGATCACCCCGACGCCGCCAATCCGCTGGACGGGGGTGAGACGTGGGGCGCCCTGGCGGCGGCGTCCGAGGCGTACTTGCACGGTCCGGGACAATGGACGGTGGCCATCGAGCACACGTGGCCGCGAGAGGGAAGGAAAACCCATGGCGGAACCCGAACGCACCGAGCGGCGGCTACGCCCCGCGCCGCTTCTCTTCGAGCCTTCGGAGGCAGCCGCCGACCCCGAGCACTTCTTCGACCTGGAGTCGATGGAAGACCCCGGTGAGCTGCTGGAACGTGCCACCGAGCTGACGCTCGCGTTCCGGACTGCGGCCGACCGGGCCACCGAGTTCCAGGCCGTCGCGGCCGCCCAGCTCGCCGATCCGAAGCGCTTCGACCGGCTTTCGACGGCGGATATCGCGCAGCGCGCCGACTGGACCGAGGACTACGCGAAGAAGATGGTCGAGTTCGGCCGCGATCTGCTGCGCGGCCCGAAGCATCCGTAGCCGTAGCCATAGCCGCAGCCGCAGCCGTGAGTCAGACGCGGGCAACCAGGCGAGTAGGCGCGCTGGAGACGTGATCCACAAAGGTCACGAGCTCTTGGCATATGCCCGGCCGCAAGATACTCCCTCCCGCCCCGCCCTGTCCCCGTTTTCAGCAACTCTCCGAAACGGAACGGACACTCGCGGTAGATGTTGCTCCATGACCGCCCTCACCCAGCACAGCGACCTCCCCGCCCATCCGCACCCCACCACCCCCGCCCAGGTCACGCCCGCCGGCGCCGCCTGGCTCGCCTCCGCCACCGCGCACCCGCGCAGCACCCTCTCGCTCTGGGAGACCCGTCCCACCGATCCCGGCGTCCTGCCCTGCGGCTCCGTGTTCGACATCGTGAGCGTTCCCGCGGTCTTCGGCCGCCGGATGCTGGACCGGTTATGGGCGGACGGGCCCGGCTCCGGGCCGGTCGCCACCCACCGTGGCCGCATGCTGCTCTTCACCTCCCCCGGCACCGCGCAGCGGCTCCCGTCGCTGCTCGCCTGGGAGGAGTGGGGCCGTACCGGGAGTGCCGCCGACAGCAGCAGGATCGCCGCCGCGCCGCCCGTCCTGTGCCACGGCTCGGGCGACGCCGTGACCGTCCCGCCGCTCAGCGCCCCGGACGCCCCGGCCGGCGCGGGACCACGCTGGCTGGTCGCCCCTGACGTGCGCCGTCCGTGGCTGCCGGGCGCCGAGGCGATGCTCTGGGCGTGTGTACGGGCGGCCCGTCCGGGCTCCTGCACCGGGGCCCGGATATCGATTTTTCCTCCCGCCGATCCGGGTGCTAATGTCTACGACGTCAGCAGGCGCCGCTAGCTCAGTTGGTTAGAGCAGCTGACTCTTAATCAGCGGGTCCGGGGTTCGAGTCCCTGGCGGCGCACAGACGGGAAAGGCCCCTCGCGAAAGCGGGGGGCTTTTTCGTTGCCCCGGACACCGGACACCACGGATTCAGGAAACCGCCCGGCTCACGCCCCCGGCGTGATCCGCACCGTCCACGCCCCCGACCGCGTACGGTCCGCCACCTCCACCCGGACCCCCTCCCCCGGCACCGTGAACGTCTCCCCCTCCCGTACCGGCGCGTCCGCCAGCGGCGGATACACCGACCGGTCCCAGCACGCGTCGCTCTCCGGGTGGGCGTCCACCACCTCGATCGGCCCGCCGCCCGAGGGCGCCCCGTTGGTCACCCGGTAGATCAGTACGCCCTCCGTGCACAGCGACTCGTCGTTGCCGGTCGCGCTCCTCGCCTCGATGGCGAGCACGCTGCCCTGCCCGGTCCGTACGACCGCGAGCCGCGTACCGCCCGTCCCGCCACGGGGCAGCTCCGCCGACAGGGGCTCCAGCGTCAGCCGGGTCGCGCCCGTCCCCAGTACGCAGGCCACCTGCCGGCGGTCCAGCCAGCCGAGCTTCCACTTGTGCCAGCCGAAGAGTTCCGGGGCGAGCCCGAACTGGCTGCCCATGACGTCCCAGTCACCGACGTGCGTGTCCCAGTCGCCCTTGCCGTCCACCGGCCGGTGGTAGAGATCAGGCAGGTCGAAGACGTGGCCGGTCTCGTGGGCCAGCACATTGCGGTCCGGCGGATGCTGCTCGAACACGGTCACCATGCGCCTGATGTCCCGCCCGTCGGCATGCAGCGGCTTGTCGAAGTTGACGACCTTCGTCGCGTCGGAGTCGACGCCCGGCGCGTCCGGGTCCGCGACGAGGTAGACGATGTCGTACTGGGTGAAGTCGACCCGGTCGTCGGCCGCGGCCACGGCGTCGCGCAGGTAGGCCGTGCGCTGCCGGGCGTCCCAGTCGCGCTGTATGCCGTACGTCGTGGACTCCTGCGGCATCTCGACCCACTCGCGCTGCGGATGCGGGCGCAGCGCGAACTTTCCGTACGAAGCGCGCCGGAAGAAGTCGCTGGTGGCGGGGAAGTAATCGGCGGCGAGTTCGTCCGGGGTGGTCGTGGGCTGCGAATCGGGGAAGGCCAGGAAGATCATGACCGCGTCGAGGGTGCTGACGGGGCGCGGGTAGGCCGGGTTCCAATTGTCGAGGCCCAGCGAGTGGTGCGCCGGAGTGCGCGCCAGCACACACGGCCCTTCGCTCCGCGCCGCCGCGGCGGGGCCGGCGATGAGGGAGGTGGCGGCGAGCGCCGTGAGGGAGGTGAACACGGCGGCCGTACTGCGCAGACGCTCGCGGCGGCGTCGGCGCGACCGGTCGACTCCCCAGGGCGTCTGCTGGCGGACCACGTCGACCTCCGGGTGCGGAAATACCGGTGCGGAAATACGGGGCTCGCCACCCACATTGTTGCGTTTTCATGACGGATGCCCTGTTCCACTGCCCCACACGGGTGACCAGGGCCTTCCGTGTCCGCCGACGGGACGACACCCCGGCGGGATCACGGAAAGTGACAATCGATCGCGCGGGAACACCGCAAGGCGCACCTGTGCAGAAACGATCGTCCGCAGATGTCGCGTGCTCCGCGTCACGGCGGTGTAGCTGGAACGGCCCTGTCGAGTGCCTCTATGATCGGCACACTTTCCTGCGTGGAATCCGGCCCTTGCGGGGTTCTCCACCCCGCCGACGACCCCGACGACATCTGTGAGCGATCAATGCCCTGCGGGAGCGAGCGGTGAGCGGAACCTCCGAAGGACCCGGTCAAGCCACCGGCACGATCCGGCCAGCCGTCACACACAGTTACCAGGCTGATCGCTCGGTGTCCGAGCTGCGCGACTACCGGGCGGCCTTCAACGCCGCTCACCTCGCCATGGCCGTTGTGGACCGCGACGGACTCGTCGTCAGTGCCAACGCCTCCCTCGCCGGGCTCCTCGGTACGAACGCCGCCCAGTTGCGCGAGCAGCCCGCGGCGGACCTCCTCGACCTGGCGTCCGACGCCCGCGGCTTCTGCGCCTACCTCGAAGTCCTCGCCGGCCGCCGCGCCCGGTTCCGCTGCACCCGCAGGCTCAAACACCCCGACGGACGCACGCTCTGGGCCGAGATCACCATCACGCCCGTACCGGACACCGGCACCGTCCTGCTGTCGGTCACGGACACCAGCGACCGGCGTGAGCTGGAGGCCAGGCTGCGCCATCTCCAGATGCACGACCCGGTGACCCGGCTCCCCAACCGCACGCTGTTCTTCGAGCGCCTCACCGCCGCGCTGGAGAATTCGGCGTACGACGACGGGGGCACCGGCCGGATCGGCGTCTGCTATCTCGACCTCGACGGGTTCAAGGCCGTCAACGACACCCTCGGCCACCGCGTCGGCGACCGGCTGCTGACCGCTGTCGCCTCGCGGCTGGTCCGGTGCGCCGACCAGTACGGCTGCGCACGGGCCGGCAGCCATCTGGTCGCGCGGCTCGGCGGCGACGAGTTCGCGCTGCTCGTGGAGGACTCCACCGGTACGGAGCAGCTCGCCGGCCTCGCCCAGGCCGTACTGACAGCCCTTCAGCAGCCCTTCGACCTGGCAGGGCAGCGGCTGGCGGTGTCCGCGTCCATCGGGGTCGTGGAGCGTGCCGCGGCCGGGACCACGGCGACCGGCCTGATGCAGGCGGCGGACACGACGCTGTACTGGGCGAAGGCGGACGGCAAGGCGCGCTGGACGCTCTTCGACCCCGAGCGCAACGCCCACCGCATGACCCGCCAGGCCCTGTCCAGCACGCTGCGCCCGGCGGTCGAGCGCGGCGAGTTCACGCTGGAGTACCAGCCGCTGGTGGACCTGGAGGGCGGGGGCGTGCGGGGGGTGGAGGCGCTCGTCCGCTGGGAACATCCGCAGTTCGGGACGCTGGCGCCGAATCGGTTCATCTCCATCGCGGAGGAGGACGGCTCGATCGTCCAGCTCGGCCGCTGGGTGCTGCGGACCGCCTGCCGCCAGGCCAGGCAGTGGCAGCTCGCGCACCCCGGCACGCCGCCGATCTTCGTCAGCGTCAACGTCGCCGTACGCCAGGTGTGGGACTCCGACCTGGTCGCGGACGTCGCCGAGATCCTCGCGGAGACGGGGCTCGCGCCGGATCTGCTGCAGCTCGAACTGACCGAGTCGGCGGTGATGGGCTCGGCGGGACGGCCGCTTCAGGCCCTGCAGGCGCTCAGCGACATGGGCGTGCACATCGCCATCGACGACTTCGGGACCGGCTACTCGAACCTCGCGTACCTGAGCCGGCTGCCCGTCTCGGTGCTCAAGCTGGACGGGTCGTTCGTCCGCGGCTTCCAGGACGAGGCGCACGCCAACCCGGCCGACGAGACGATTGTCGAGGCGCTGGTGCAGCTCGCGCACCGGCTGGGGCTGACCGTGACGGCCGAGTGCGTGGAGACGTCCGGGCAGGCGGCGCGGCTGCGGCGGATCGGGTGCGACACGGGGCAGGGGTGGCTGTACTCGCGGGCGGTGACGCCGGAGCGGATCGCCGCGATGATCGCCGTCACTCCGCAGCGGGTCTGACGGCGATCATCCGGGATGGTCGCGAGGACGCGAGGTCACGTCCGGGGCAGGCCGTAGGCGTCCGCGATGAGTTCGTACGAGCGCAGGCGGGCGTCGCCGCCGTGGGCGTTGGCCGTGATCATCAGTTCGTCGGCGCCGGTGCGCTTGGCCAGGTCGTCGAGGCCGGTGCGGACCGCGTCCGGCGTGCCGTGGATGACGTTGCCGAGCCAGCCGTCGACGAACTCCCGCTCCAGGGGGCTGAACTCGTACGACTCGGCCTCCTCGGGGGTCGGGATCAGCCCCGGACGGCCGGTGCGCAGGCGGACCATCGACAGGGCGCCGGTCAGGACCTGGCGGCGGGCCTCCTTCGCGTCGTCCGAGGCGAGGGCCGATACGCCGATGAGCGCGTACGGGGCGTCAAGGACGGCCGAGGGGCGGAACGACTCGCGGTAGAGGTCGAGCGCCGGGATGGTGTTCTGCGCGGAGAAGTGGTGCGCGAAGGCGAACGGCAGGCCGAGGGTGGCGGCCAGGCGGGCGCTGAAGCCGGAGGAACCGAGCAGCCAGATGGGCGGGCGGGCGGAGTGGCCCTGAACGGGGCCGGGGACCGCGTGGATGCGGGCGTACGGGTGGCCGTCGGGGAAGTCGTCGTCGAGGAACCGGGTCAGCTCGGCGAGCTGCTGCGGGAACTCGTCGGCGCCTTCGTGGGGGCGGTCGGTGCGGCGGAGTGCGGCGGCGGTGGCGCCGTCGGTGCCGGGGGCGCGACCGAGGCCGAGGTCGACGCGGCCGGGCGCGAAGGCTTCGAGGGTTCCGAACTGTTCCGCGATGACCAGCGGTGCGTGGTTGGGCAGCATGACGCCGCCGGAGCCCAGGCGTATGCGGTCGGTGTGGGCCGCGATGTGGGCGAGGATCACGGCCGGGGAGGAGCTGGCGACGCCGGGCATGGAGTGGTGCTCGGCGACCCAGTAGCGGTGGAAGCCGCGGGCCTCGGCCTGACGGGCGATGGCGACGCTGGTGCGCAGGGCCGTGGTGGCGGTGGTCCCGCTGCCCACGGTCGCCAGGTCGAGTACGGAAAGGGGTACCGGCGCGCTTCCGCTCGCCGTGCCTCGGATGGCGTCCACCGGTGGGTCCTCCTGCGTAGGTAGTGCGGTGTGTGCGACTCCAGGCGGCAACAGGAGGGTGGCTCCGGTTATTCCCGCGTGTCGGGGAGCGACGCGGGAGCGGGCCGGTGGCTACGCGCGGCGGGCGAAAAGGCGGCCCAGGCGGTTCGACCACTCCCGTCGCCCCGCCAGCCGCAACCCCTCCCACACCGTGACCTGGTTCGCCGTGAGGACCGGCTTGCCCAGCGCCTCCTCCAGCTCCGGCAGGTACGCCGCCGTATGCAGCGCCGTATCCGGCAGCAGCACCGCCTCCGCGTCCGGGTGGTCGCCCGCGCGGGCGAGCTCCAGCACCTCCTCCCGCCCCCAGGTGCCCACCTCGGCGGCGGTGACGATGCCGCTGCCGCGCGTCGCGACCACCTCGATGTCCGCCGCCTTCAGGAAGTCGGTGAAGTACGCCGCCACGTCCTCGGGGTACGTCGCCGCGACCGCGACCCGCCCCACGCCCAGGTCCCGTACCGCGTGGGCGAAGGCGAACGACGTACTGGAGGCGGGCAGGCCGGCGGCCTGGGCCAGCAGGCTGACCTGGTCCTTCGCGCCGTGCCAGCCGAAGACGAAGCTTCCGCTCGTGCAGGCCCACACCACCGCCTCGGCGCCCGCGTGCCGCAGTTCCTCCATGCCGGCCACCAGGCGCGCGGGCGAGCCCATTTCCAGGAGGGCGTCGACGCGGTGCGCGTCCTCGCCGATGTCGGTGTGCACGACGGGCAGCCGCACGTCGCTGTCGAGCAGCATTTCGATCCGCGGGTAGTCGTCCTCCGCGGAGTGACCCGGGTAGAGAAACCCGACCGCTGTCATGATCACCCTTCTTGTTGCTGTTGCTGTTGCTGAGACTGTTCCTGGGCCGACGTCCGCGTCCGCTCCTCCTCGTCGATCAACAGCCGCTGGTACGGGCCCACCGCGCACGCCCCGATCCGCCGCAGCGCCGACCACATCGTGACCTGGTTCGCCGAGAGCACCGGCATCCGCAGCTCGGCCTCCAGCTGCGGGATCACGTCGTACGTCGGCAGATTCGTGCAGCTGATGAAGAGGCAGTCCGCCGCTCCCACCACCGCCTGTCTCGCCATGTCGACCACATCCCGGTAGGGGACCTTCCAGATGTGCCTGGTCAGTCCGAGGAAAGCGCGTCCCGTGACCGCTATCCCGGCCTGCCCGAGATATTCCTCCAGGGAGCTGGTCACGGACTCGGTGTACGGGGTCACCACCGCGATCCGCCGCGCACCCATCGCGGCGAGGGCGTCGAGCAGCGCGCCCGACGTCGTCACCGACGGCAGCTCGCCGGCCCGGGTCATCGCCGCGCACATCGCGCGCTCACCGGCCACTCCGCCGACGAAGCTCCCCGACGTACAGGCGTACGCGACGACTTCCGGCGCCACCGCGCACAGCGCCCGCACCGCCTCGCGCAGCGTCTCGTGCTCGCTGACGAGCCGGGCCAGGTCGAGGCTGACCTCGACGGGAACGAAGGGGGTGCGGGTGAGATGCAGCGAGATCTCGTCGGGGACCCAGCGCCACAGTTCCCGGTCCAGCGCGAAGTCGAAGGGGGCCACGACGCCTACGCCGCGCTGTGGCCTTGGTCCGCCGAGGAAGGAGAGGTCCAATGCGGCCCCCAGGTGCGTGTGTTGACGACCGTAGGTTCGGGTGCGAGCGTGGTCAATCCGTACATCAATCCGTACATCTCAGACGTGTCGAAGGGGTTTCGCCTCCATGTCCGAAGAGACCGAAGCAACCCTTCTCGTACTCGACGCCGATCCACCGCCCCGCCTGGGCAGGCTGACCGGACGTGTCCGCATCCTGCACGGTGACGAGAAGACGCTCGCCCGTCAACTCCCGCTCGCCGATGTGCTGCTGGTCTGGGACTTCACCTCCGACGCGGTACGCCGCGCCTGGCCGGGCGACGGTCCCCGGCCGCGCTGGGTGCACACCGCGAGTGCCGGCGTCGACCACCTCATGTGCCGCGAGCTGATCGAGTCGGACACGGTGGTGACCAACGCCCGCGGAATCTTCGACCTGCCGATCGCGGAGTACGTGTCGGGCCTGGTCATCGCCATGGCGAAGGACATTCCCGGCACGCTGGAACTCCAGCGGCAGCGGCGCTGGCGGCACCGCGAGACCCTGCGTGTGGCGGGGAGCAGGACGGTGATCGTGGGTTCGGGGCCGATCGGGCGGGAGATCGCCCGACTCCTCCAGGCCCTGGGGGTCGTCACAGCTCTGGTCGGCCGCACCGAGCGCCCCGGCGTGCACGGCGCCCATGAGCTGACCCCGTTGCTCTCACGCGCCGACTGGGTGGTGTGCGCGGCGCCGCTCACGGACGCGACGCGCGGCATGTTCGACGCCGCGGCCTTCGACGCCATGCAGCCGTCCGCCCGCTTCATCAATGTGGGGCGCGGCCCGCTCGTCGTCGAGGACGACCTCGTGGCGGCCCTGCGCAAACGGTGGATCGCGGGCGCGGCGCTGGACGTGTTCGGCGAGGAGCCGCTGCCGCCGGACAGCCCGCTGTGGGACGTTCCCGGCCTGATCGTGTCGCCGCACATGAGCGGGGACACGGTCGGCTGGCGCGACGAGCTGGGCGCGCAGTTCGTCGAATTGTACGAACTATGGGCGTCCGGCAGCCCTCTGCCGAACGTGGTGGACAAGAAACGTGGGTACGTCCCCATGCATGACTGACCTGAGCGCACTGACCGCCCGTCAACTGCTGGCCGGGTACGAGAAAGGTGAGTTCTCCCCGGTCGACGCGACCCGCGCCACGCTGGCCCGGATCGAAGCCGTACAGCCGCTCGTCAACGCCTTTGTCCGCGTCGACGCCGAGGACGCACTCGCTCAGGCGGAGGCGTCCGCGGCGCGGTGGCGCCGGAAGGAGCCGCTGGGCCTGGTCGACGGGGTGCCGGTGTCGGTGAAGGATCTGCTGCTGATGCGCGGCGGGCCGACGCTGCGGGGCTCCAGGACCGTACGGCCGGACGCGGCCTGGAACGAGGACGCGCCGTCGGTGGCGCGGCTGCGGGAGCACGGCGCGGTGTTCCTCGGCAAGACGACCACGCCCGAGTTCGGGTGGAAGGGCGTCACCGACTCGCCCCTCTCCGGCGCGACCGGCAATCCGTACGATCCGTCGCGCACGTCGGGCGGCTCCAGCGGCGGCAGCGCGGCGGCCGTGGCGCTCGGGGCGGGGCCGCTGTCGCTCGGCACGGACGGCGGGGGCTCGGTCCGCATTCCGGCCTCCTTCTGCGGGATCTTCGGCCTGAAGCCGACGTACGGCCGCGTGCCGCTCTACCCCTCCAGCCCGTTCGGGACGCTCGCGCACGTGGGCCCGATGACGCGGGACGTGGCGGACGCGGCGCTGCTGATGGACGTCATCAGCGGCCCCGACTGGCGCGACTGGTCGCAGCTCGCACCGGGCGGGAGCATGACCGCGGAGCTGGACGGCGGGGTGAAGGGCCTGCGGGTGGCGTACTCGGCGTCCTTCGGCGGGCAGGTGGCGGTACGGCCGGACGTGGCGGTGGCGGTACGCGCGGCGGCGGGAAAGCTGGCCGAGCTGGGGGCGTACGTCGAAGAGGCGGACCCGGCCATGGGAAGTGAGCACAGCGCGGACCCCATGGAGGCCTTCCACACCCTCTGGTTCAGCGGGGCCGCGCGCCTGGTGCAGCACTTCGGCGCGAAGCAGCGCGAGCTGCTGGACCCGGGCCTGCGGGAGGTTTCGGCGCTGGGCGCGCGGTACAGCGCGCTGGACTACCTGGCGGCGGTCGACGCCCGCATGGAGCTGGGCCGCCGCATGGGCCGCTTCCACGCGACGTACGACCTCCTGCTCACGCCGACGCTGCCGATCACCGCCTTCGAGGCGAACGCCGAGGTTCCGAAGGGGTCGGGCCACCGGCGCTGGACGGGCTGGACCCCGTTCACGTACCCCTTCAACCTCACCCAGCAGCCCGCCGCGACCATGCCCTGCGGCCTGGACGCCGACGGACTGCCCATCGGCGTCCAACTGGTCGCGGCCCGCCACCGGGACGACCTGGTACTGCGCGCGGCACACGCGCTGAAACACCTCGTCGGGAGCCCAACCGCCGCTTTGTGACCGCCATTTGGCGAGCCCTGGAGCGGAATGGGCTATTCCAAAACAATCGGGCATTAAACCATTTAAATGGCGCGCAGACGGGTCCGCCGTCTGCCACAGTCACCCCAACGGGCCGCCTCGCGCCCGGAGTCAGGGGGAAAACGGAATGAGACTCACCACGAGAACGAAATCACTCGGCGCCGGAGCACTCGCCGTAGCGCTGTCCGTCGTACTGCTGCCGGTTCACGGCGCCAACGCCGCCGTCGACAACGGCTGGGGGCACACCGGGGACGCCTCGGTGGAACGCACGGTCGGCGAGAAGACCACCGGGGACTTCGCCGCCCTCGCCGACGCCGTGCTCACCAAGCGCACCTCGGCCCTGCTCGACGGGACACGGCCCGCGGCCCGCGCGGCAATCGCCCCGGTCGGTGACGTACGCGTCGCCGGCGGTGTGGCCCGCGCCGAGGACCGCGCCGTCACCGGGCTGCTCGACCGCAAGGCGCGGCTGGCCGGACTGCACGAGGCGTACACCGCGGCGGATGTCGACGTCGACGTGGAGAAGGTGGACGTCACCGGCGACCGCGCGACAGCGGAGGCCACCGAGACCACGGTGCTCACGTACAAGAAGATCCGCGGTGACGAGCCACCCACAACGGGGTTCCAGGCGCGGCACCGACTGACCTTCACCGCAGCCGCGGACGGCGGCTGGCAGCTCACGGGCATCGCGTCGCTCAGCGAGGGAGGCCCCGCCGCGGTCAACGCACCGGAGACCGCGGTCGTGGACGAGGGCGGCGAAGCCGCACCGTCGGGCCAGGCCGCCGGTACCACCGAGCCGGCCCGGCCCGAGGCGAAGGTTTCCGCCATGGCGGGCTACAACTACACCGCCATGGCGAAGTACGCGGAGAAGCACTGGAAGAACTACAACCCGGCGTACCGCAAGTTCAACGGCGTGGGCGGGGACTGCACCAACTTCATCAGCCAGTCGCTGAGGGCCGGCGGGTGGCAGAACGACACCGGCTGGTACCGGAGCTACAAGAACTGGTGGTACACCTCGTCCAACCAGACCTGGTCCTGGACGAGCGTTCCCTACTGGGCCTCGTTCGCGCTCCACAGCAAGCGGACGTACAACCTCTCGAACGTGTACCACATGGGCGTCGGGGACATCCTCCAGATGGACTTCAGCAGCAACGGGTCCAAGGACCACTCGATGATCACGACGTACCGGAGTTCGCGCGGTGTCCCGTACCTCACCTACCACTCCGACAACACCTATCGAAAGTCGGTGGCGAGCATTGTGGCGTCCAACCGGGGAGCGACGTACTACGCCTTCCGCACCTGACCCGGCACGCCGGGTGTCCCGCTTCGGCGCGCTGAGCGCGGCCGTGCTGTGCGCGGGGCTGCTCTCCGCGTGCGGCGGGGCACAGAAGGAGGCGGACCTGGCGGACCAGGACCGCTTCCTCAGGGAGTACGTGGACCTCCTCAACCAGGCGGACGAGGACGGCCTGGCCGACCTCCTCGACGACCATCCGCGCGGCAAGGAGGACGCCCGTGCCCGGATCAAGGCGTACGGCGGCCAGAAGTGGGACGTCACCTGGAACCGCACCTCCGAGTTCCAGGACGTCTGGCGGGTCCGGCTGACCGGAACCTCCGGGGCGGACGACCGTCCCGTCAAGGTCGTGGAGACCGTGAGCTGGGAGGACGAGCACTGGCTGCTGACTCCGCTGGACGGCGTGGTTCCGAAGCCGCCCAACGCGGCGGAGACGACGCCGCCGGGCTGACCGCCACGGGCCCGCGCTCCTGAGGGAGCGCGGGCCTTTCTACGTCCGGCGGAAGCTCAGGGTCTCGCCGAGTGCGCCTGCGCGCCACAGGTCCTGGCAGGCCTCCGCCATCCGGTCCAGGCCGTCCACCACCGTGCCCCAGACGATGGCGGGGACCCAGCCCGTGTCGCCGTTGAGCAGCAGGTTGTTGCGTTCGTAGAAGAGGGCGAGGTCGACGACGCCGTGGCCGGGGCGGATGGTGGGTTTCGGGCCGTAGCCGTGGGACGCGGTGCCGAGCTGGGTGTCGGAGAAGGCGAAGTAGCAGAGGTCGCCGGGGATGGGGGTGACGGTGGGGTTCTCCAGCGGCGGCTCCTCGGCGGCGAAGGGGGGAACCAGAGCGTAGATCTCGTTGCGGGCGTACTTCGCGTGATAGACGTCCCCGCCCAGCGGGAGCGCCTGCCACACCGCCTCGCAGGTGACCGGCGCCCGGTCGTCCAGGAGTCTCGCGGTGCAGCGCACACCGCGCTTGTCGAGCGACACGTCCACGAATCGGTCGGTCATCTCCCCATGGTCCCCAGTGGGTCAAGGGCGCCCCCTCGCGGCACCCGCCGCGAGACGGGCCGGAATTGACCGGCATACCTTCCTTGGAGTCGGGTAGCCGCGCGCCCATGCCTCCACCACCAGGGAACGACTCGGACAGCACGACAAGACACTCCATACGCCGCCGCTCGCTGCTGCTGGGAACGGCCGCGCTGGGCGCCGCGGGGGCGCTCGGCGCGGCCGGCTGCGGCAAGGTCCCGTCCGGCGACACGCTAGCCCGGCTGAAGTCGCAGGGCACGGTACGGCTCGGCATCGCGGGCGAGGCTCCGTACGGGTACATCGACGAGCAGGGCGCCTTCACCGGCGAGGCGGTGGAACTCGCCAAGGTGATCTTCAAGCGGCTCGGGGTGCCGAAGGTGCAGCCGTCGCCGACCGACTTCTCCTCGCTGATCCCCGGCCTCCAGGCGCAGCAGTTCGACGTGGTCTCCGCCGGGATGTACATCAACAAGGAACGCTGCGCCCAGGTCCTCTTCGCCGACCCCGAGTACCAGATGCTCGACTCGTTCATCGTGCGCAAGGGCAACCCGAAGAAGCTGTATTCGTACCAGGACGTGGTCGAGGCGAAGGCGAAGATCGCCACCGGCGCCGGATACGCCGAGCTCGATTACGCGGTCGCCGCCGGCATCCCGCGCAAGGAGATCGCGATCTTCCAGGACCCGGTCGCGGGCCTGAACGCCGTGGAGTCCGGCCGGGTCGACGTCTTCGCGGGCACCGCGCTGACCGCCCGCGGAGTGGTGAAGAAGAGCACGAAGGCCGAGGCCACCAAGCCCTTCGCGCCGGTCGTGGACGGCACGAAGAAGGTGGACGGCGGCGGCTTCGCCTTCCGGCTCGGCGACGGCGAACTGCGCGACGCCTTCAACGTGGAGATCCACAAGATGAAGAAGAGCGGCGAGCTCTTCCGGATTCTCCAGCCGTTCGGCTTCACCAAGGCGGAGATGACCACGATGACCGCAGAGGAGCTGTGCGCATGACAGCCGGACTGTGGACGAACTGGATCATCCCCGGCATCTGGATCACCATCCAGCTCACCGTGTACAGCGCCGCCCTGGCCGCCGTCGTGGCCTTCGGTATCGGCATCGCCCGTACCCACCACTCACGCGTGGTCCGTTTCCTGGCGGCCTTCTACACCGAGGTCTTCCGCGGCACGTCTGCTCTGGTGCTGATGTTCTGGCTGTTCTTCGTGATGCCGGGACTCTTCGGCTGGGCGCTCGTCCCGATGTGGGCGGCCGTCCTGGCGCTCGGACTCTCGTACGGGGCGTACGGCGCCGAGGTCGTGCGCGGCGCCCTGAACTCGGTGGCCCCGGCGCAGCGCGAGGCGGGCGTCGCGCTCAGCTTCACCCCCTGGCAGCGGATGCGGCTGATCCTGCTTCCCCAGGCGGTGCCCGAGATGATCCCGCCCTTCAACAACCTCCTGATCGAGCTGCTCAAGGGCACGGCGCTGGTCTCGCTGCTCGGTGTGGCCGACACGTCGTTCTCCGCGTACCTGGTGCGCCTGGCCACCCAGGAAAGCGTGGAGATCTACTCGGTGACCCTGGTGATCTACTTCGTGATCGCCTTCGTCCTCACCCGCGGCATGCGGGTGCTTGAGCGCAAGACCAAGGCCGGTATCGGGATCACCGCCGGAGCCGCCGGAGCCGGAGGGACGCGATGAACAACTGGGACTGGTCCGCGGTCGCGGACTTCATGCCGGCGTTCTGGGACGGCCTGCTCGTCACGCTCCAGGTTTTGGTGCTCGGCTCGCTTCTCTCGTTCTCGCTCGGCCTGGTCTGGGCGATCGGATACCGGGGGCCGCGGTGGGTGCGCTGGCCGGTGAATCTCTTCACCGAGTTCATCCGCAACACCCCGCTGCTCGTGCAGCTCTTCTTTTTCTTCTTCGTACTGCCGGAGTGGGGCGTGCAGGCCCCGGCGCTGACCACCGGCACGCTCGCGATCGGGCTGCACTACTCGACGTACACCGCGCAGGTCTACCGGGCCGGCATCGACGCCGTTCCGGCCGGTCAGTGGGAGGCGGCGACGGCGCTCAGCCTGCCCGCCTCGCGCACCTGGTTCGCGGTGATCCTGCCGCAGGCGATCCGCCGCATCGTGCCCGCGCTCGGCAACTACGTGATCTCCATGCTGAAGGACACGCCGCTGCTCATGGCCATCGGCGTACTGGAGATGCTCCAGCAGGCCCGGCTGGCGAGCGCGCACAGCTTCCAGTACGCCGAACCGCTGACCGTCGTCGGTGTCGCCTTCATCCTCATCGCCTACCCGGCTTCTCTTCTCATGCGAGCCCTGGAGCGTCGTCTTGTCCGCTGACCCGACCCCCAACGAGCTGATCCGTTTCGACAACGTCACCAAGCGGTTCGGCGACAACACCGTCCTGGACAACCTCTGCTTCTCGGTGCGGACCGGAAAGCACGTGACTCTGATCGGCCCCTCGGGGTCCGGCAAGACCACGATCCTCCGGCTGCTGATGACCCTGGTAAAGCCCGACGAGGGCGTGATCAGGGTGAACGGCGGGCAGCTCTTCCCGGCGGGCGAGAAGGAAGTGCGCCAGGTGCGCAAGAACATCGGCATGGTGTTCCAGCAGTTCAACCTCTTCCCCCACATGAACGTCCTGCGCAATGTCACCGAGGCGCCGGTGCGGGTCCTGGGCATGCCGAAGGACGAGGCCGCGGAGCGCGCCAAGGGCCTGCTGGATCTGGTCGGGCTCAGCGACAAGCACGACGTGAAACCCACCCAGCTCTCCGGCGGTCAGCAGCAGCGGGTCGCCATCGCGCGGGCGCTCGCGATGCGCCCGCAGGTGCTGCTCCTGGACGAGGTGACGTCGGCGCTCGACCCGGAGCTGGTGGCGGGCGTTCTCGACGTACTGCGTGACATCGCCCGTACGACGGACATCACCATGCTCTGCGTCACGCACGAGATGAACTTCGCGCGGGACATCTCGGACGACGTGTTGATGTTCGACGCCGGGCGGGTCATCGAGTCCGGATCTCCGGAAAAGATCTTCACCGATCCGGAGCACGAACGTACTCGCGAATTCCTCGGCGCGGTGCTCTGACCTCTCGATCCATCCGCAAATCGTGACTCTGGCATATGCCACAGCGGCGCGCCCCTGCTTATGCGGCGGGGCGCGCCACAATGTCGTCAACACCTGCACTACAAAGGGGTATTGGCGGCTATCGTGGAGTGGATGCAAGCGGTCACAACCTGGTAGGGGGAAACCGTGGCGCTGAAGCCGGAGCCGACCACACCGTTCCATTCGGTGCAGTACGCCCTGCGTGTGCTGGAGACGGTCTCCAGGCACGGGAGCGGGGTGACCGACGTGCAGATCGCCCGCGAGACCGGACTCCCGACCGCCCACCTCGCCTCCCTGCTGCTGATGCTGCGCCGCGAGGGGTACGTCGAGCAGGTGACGGACGGCGCGTATGTCGTCGGTGACTCACTCGTCCTTCTCGGGTCGGGCTCCACCCGGCGCGAGGCACTCCAGGCCAAGCTGCAGCAGACCCTCGACCAGCTCCGCGACACGGTGGGCGCGGCGATCTACCTCAGCCGTTACATCGACGGTGAGATCAAGGTCACGCAGGTCGCCGAGGGGCCGCGTACACCCAAGGTCAACGAGTGGGTGGACTTCAGGTCGGCGGCCCACGCGAGCGCGATCGGCAAGTGCCTGCTCACCCAGCTCGACCAGAACGGCCGCCGCGACCACCTGTCCCGGCACAGGACCGCCCGGCTCACCTCGAAGACGATCACCAACGAGCGGGTCCTCTTCTCCACACTGGACAGCCAGCCGCCCACGGTGCCGGTCCTCGACCTCCAGGAGTACGCGGTGGGCACGGTCTGCGCGGCCGTGCCGCTCACGGCCGGCTCCTCGATGGGCTGCCTGGCCCTGTCCCTGCCGGTGGAACACGCCCACCGCCTGCGCGCGGCGGCGGACAGCCTGAACCGCAGGGCCGCGCCGGTGGCGCTCTCGCTGGCCTTGTGACGACGGTCACTGAGCGTGGTGCGGGGCACCCCTGCGGACCAGGTACTATTGACGAGTCAAGCGCCGCTAGCTCAGTTGGTTAGAGCAGCTGACTCTTAATCAGCGGGTCCGGGGTTCGAGTCCCTGGCGGCGCACAGCGAGGCAATCGCCTGACCTGGGCGCCCTTCCTTCGGGAGGGGCGCCCATTGGCGTTTCTGGGCCTCGGGACCGGCCAGAACGGATCGCCTTCACCCGCGGGGGCTTTCACATAGCTATGCGGCAAACGTCATCTTTACGGTCATTGTTACAGCCCTGACGCCGCCCTTGCGAACGCCGTTGCGGTATCAGTCCTCTTCCCCGTCGTCGCTTTCGCTGATGCTCACCGAGTTGCTCGGGGAGGCGCTGTTGGCGTCGCTGGCTGAGGCGCTCATCGAGTTGCTGCCCGTGGGGCTGCCGGAATCGGTGTTGCTTACAGAGTTGCTCGCTGAGTCACCGTCGACCATGGGGGCCGCCAGAGGCTCCGCGGCCAGCGTGGTCGGCTGGACCTCGCTGAGCACGATGGGGGCGGCCACGGAAGCCGGTACGGCGATGGCGAGCATGACTCCGGCGAGCGCTGATGATCCCGCGATCTTCCATCCATGCGGTCCCATGATGGTTCTCCTCTCGCCGTTTACTCCAGTCTGCGCCGTTGCGCCCAAGGTGGCCAACTCGGCTCAGGGGGCCAGCAGGTACTCGGCCCGCCGCACCAGGCGGTCGGTCAGCTCGGGCCACTGCGCGTCCAGTGCACGGAAGGGGCCGGTGGCCAGCCCGACCAGGACCACGGCCGTGCGGAGCACGAGTTCCTGGGGGTCGACGCGGGTTTCGAACCGCGCTCGCAACTGAGCGGCGAACGCCTCCGTGCGGGTGCGTGCCGATGGCTGCTGGGCGCGGGCGATCTGGTCGAGGTGAGCCAGCAGCATGGCGTAGTCGTCGGCCTGTACGCCACGGCCGGCGCGATCGACATCCAGCAGGCCGGTCACCACGTCGGTCGTCAGGAGCTGGGCGGGGTGCAGGTCGCCATGGACCGTCGCGGTCGGCTCGGACGGGAGAGTCTGGGCCGCGGCCACGATACGAGCCAGTGCGCCGGTCAGTCCGGGACGCAGTGCCGCGACGGTGCGGGCGTTGCGTTCGACGCTCTGCGCCGCGCCGATCGCTTGAGTGGTGAGTGGCACCCGCGCGACACGGTCGCAGAGGGACAGGATCGAGTCCGGGCGGGGCAAGGGCGCCTCGGTGAGCATCAGTTGTTCCTTCAACGTCCTTCCCGGCGCCGCGGGCAGAGCGACGATGCCCAGCGCCGGAGACCAGCCGAGGGCGGGCGGGACAGGCAACTGCGCGGCGAAGGCCGTCTGGGTCGCGTGCAGAGCTTCGCCCGTGGCCGGACGTACGACCTTGAGGAACAGACGCTGGCGATCCACCCGCGCCTCCACAACGGCCCGCCGTTCCGCCCGGTAGGAGCGGATCGCCAGCACGGGCCTGCCCGCGACGGCGCCGAAGACGTCCAGTACTTCGCGCACGCGGTCGGGGTCCATCGCCGCGGGCAGGCCGGGCAGGAACGGATCGTACGGGAAGCGCCAGAGCGCCACCCGGATGGGACCGCGCTCCAGGACGAGCGTGCCCTGCGGCGCGTCCCCCGTCACGGTCCTGGCGATCAGCGTCCAGGTGACCGGCTGTCCGCCCCCGGCGTCGGCGTCGGTCTCGGCCGGGCGGTCGACCCGGCACTCGTAATGGACGAGCAGCTTCCGGCCCGGTCGGTAGCTCGCCTGAACCGGGCGGTACGCCAGCAGCCGAGCCCCGGCTCGCTCCACGACTGCCCTGAGCATCGGCCCGGCGTCGTCACCCAGCAGGGTCGCGGCGGCGGGAAGCGCCGGGTCTTCCGGCATGAAACAGCTCATATCGACACGAGGGTAGAGCACACCACCCTCAGCAGCAGCCGTCGCGGCGCATCTGGTCCCCGGCCGTCGCCCAGCCGCCGGACGTGGCGGCCGTCGCACGGGTGGCCGGCCTCGGTCAGTGGTACGTACGAGCCGGGCTCCCGCGCCCACCGCACCGGGTCCCCGCAACGACGGCGGCCCCCGCGAGGGCCGCCGCGCTGAGCCACAGCGGGAATTCCGGCGAGTTGCCGGGCAGCACGGCGACGTGCGGCTCGGCTCCCCGTGGCGCCGGAGGTTGGCTGACCAGACGTCAGAAGCGGACGTCGGAGCAGGCGTAGAAGGCGTTCGTCGTGTCCGCGACGTTCCAGACCGCCAGGATGATGTGCCGCCCGGTCTTCGCGGCCGGAACCGTGCCCTGGTGGGTCAGGGTGGACGGCGGTTGCTGGCCGCCGTACGGGACGGTCAGGAACGGCTGCGATTCCAGGGCCGCGCGGGTGAGCGGCTTGCCGGCGTCCCAGCCGTTCTTGGTGATGTAGTACCTGAAGTCGCTGGTCGCGTGCCTGGCGGTGAACTGCCAGCGGAAGCCGTAGCCCTGGCCCGCGGTGAGCTTGGTGGCGGGCCAGGCTCCGCCGCGGGGGTCGTCGAGCTGGGCGAACTGGCTGTTGCCGCCGGCGCAGATCTTGCCGTCGGCCGGACCGGAGGTGGGGAATCCCTTCGGCCCTTCGACGCTCTGCGGTTCCCATTGGATGTTGCCGCAGCCGGTCACTGTGCCGTTGGCACAGAGTTTCTGACGGCTGATGGGTGAGTCGGTGTAGCCGTGACTGCTCGCGCTGCCGGTGCCCAGAAGGGACACCCCGGCTATCGCGAGGCCGACGACGGCCGCACCTGTCTTTATTCGCATGCTTCGCTCCTGAACGTGGGGGCAGTTCTGTGAGCTGTGCTGCGCGCGCATTGTGCGGTCTAGACCAAGTCTCAATGTATTAACGCCAGTTGGCTGTGTCCATATCAAAGACGTGTCTGAAAACAAAGACGTGTTCAGACCAATCGCGGACCTGTCACCGACCGTCCCCACGGCCCGTGTAGAACGCCACCGTCAGATCCTTCACGAGCGCCTTGCGCTCGTAGTCGTCCAGCTCGACGAGCCCGCGCGAGGTCAGCCGCGTCACCGTGTCGTCCACCGCGTCCACCACCGACGACAGCACACTGTCCCGGTGCTGCGCGTCGAGCGCCGCGACCCGCCTGCGCCGCATCGCCGCCGCCACCTCGGGGGCGTACTCGATCCGCGTCGGCTGCGCCGAGAAGACGTCGATACCCACCGGCGCCGCCTCCGCCGCCAGCATCCCGGTCAGCGCGCCACCGACCGCCTCCGCGTCGCGCAGCGTCGGCGCGGTGTCGTGGAACGCGTCGGCCGGCAACTGTGACAGCACCCGCGCCATCGCCGCCTCCACCTGCTCACGCAGGTACTGGACGTGGTCCTCGACGGCGAGCACCGCCCGCGCCGTGTCCCTGATCCGCCACACCACGAGCACCACGACCCGCAGCGCGACGCCGTTCGCGTCCACAGCCTCCATCGGCTCGCTGCGCCAGTGCCGCAGCCGTACGTCGACCCGGCGGCGCAGCAGCAGCGGGCTCACCCACACCAGGCCGCTGCGCCGCACGGTGCCCCGGTAGTCGCCGAACAGCGAGAGCACCCACGCGTATCCGACCCGCCCCCGGGCCAGACCGCCGAAGGCGAACAGCACGACCGTCACCAGGACGGCCAGCACCGCCCAGGTCCCGAGCGGGATTCCGTCGTACGGGCGAAGGGGCAGCCCGAGCAGTACGGCGGCTGGCCGGGGCACCGCCCCCGTCCACCACACCAGCGCCGCGCCCGCCACGAGCGCCCCCGCCCCCACGACGACCCCGCACCAGCCGGGCAGCGCGGGGCCCGGCCGCTCCGAGAGGCACGGGTCGGCGGGCGCAGCGGGCCGGGGAGCGGTCCGTACCCGCGCGGGCGCCGGGTCAAGCGCTTCCGGGGCAGGCCGCGGGGCGGCGGCACGGCCGTCGATACGCGGCTGCTCGCCGGTGCCCTTCCTGCGGCTGATCACCGAGGCGCCCGGCGGCAGCGTCAGCGCGCCCGGTCCGTGGTCGTCGCGGAACAGCAGATGCACCGGGATCTCGACGGTGGACTCGTTCCTGATGACGGGGGCCCGCGGCGCGGACTCGGTGTCCGGCAGTCCGGGAGCCGCCGGTGCGGTGGAGCCGTCCGGCTCCGAGGTCTCTGAAGTCGTGGTGCTCATCGTTCCTCCGTCATGCCGTCATGCGAAGAGCCGCCGCCAGGTCTGCGGGCCTGGGTAGCCGTCGGCCGCCGCGCCGCGCCAGCCCTGCGCGCGCTGGAACGCCTCGACGTTGCGCCGGTCCGCCTCGGTCCAGCGGGGTCCCGGCCCCGCCACGTAGTGCTTGCCGTAGCCCTTCTTCACCAGTTGTCTGCCGAGCTTCTCGACGTACTCGTTCGACTGGCCGGGCCTGAAGTACTGCCGGCCGGGGAACGCGGTGACGCCGACCGTGGCCCCCGTACCGCTGCCACTGCCGCCGCTGTCCGCCGGCGGGATGTCGTTGCCCTGGTTCTGCACCAGCAGCCGCCAGGTGTGCGGCCCCGGCAGTCCGTCGGCCTCCGCGCCGCGCCAGCCCTGGGCGCGCTGGAACGCCTCGGTGGCGCGCCGGTCGGCCTCGCCCCAGGCGGGCCCGGGGCCCACGCTGTAGAACCGCTTGCCGCCTCGGGCGACGAGCATCTTGCCGAGCTGGGTGACGTACCTGTTGTTCGCGCCCGGCCCGAAGTACTTCGCGCCCGGATAGGCCGTTGTGGTGGAACCGCCGCCGGCCGCGCCGTCGGCGATTCCGTTGTAGCGGTAGCCGACATAGCGCGAGGAGTTGTTCCAGTAGGCGTACGGGGTGGCCTGCATGCGGGTGTGCGGGCGGGTCTGCTCGTACGCGATGTAGTGGGTGCGCGCGGAGTCGGTCCAGCCGCCGAAGATCGTGACGTGCGAGCCCTTGTTCGGATCGGCCGGATTGTGGAAGAGGAGGATGTCGCCGGGCTCGAGCTGGTCCTTCGGCGTCTGCGTGCCGAACTGGGCCAGGCTCCCCGTCCATTCGTTGCCGTCGAGGTTCCAGGCCATCGAGACGTAGCCCGAGCAGTCCTGCCGGTACCCGTCGCTCCAGTACTTCTCCATGCTGTACGGGACCTTGGCGTCCACCCAGCGCTTGGCCCGGCTGATGATCTCGGCCCTGGTGATGAACCGCAGAGCCGGCCGCGCGGCCGTCGGAGTCGCGTGCGCGGTCTGGCCGTCCTGGCCCGGCCGCCCGCCGTGCAGCGGGCCGGGCCCGCCCTGCGGGGTGTCCGGGTCGTGGTCGGCTCCCGTACGGGCGGGCGCGTGCCCGGGGCCGGCGGCGCCCGCCGCGCCGGCCGCGCCGCCGCCGAGGACCACACCGGCGGCGGTGGCGAGCACCAGCGCGCGGCGGGCCCCGTGGGCGGCCGGGTGGCCGCCGGCCGCGACCGACAGGCCGAGGGCGGCGGCCCGGCGCTCCTGGGCGCAGCCCGGACAGCCACAGTCGGCCGCGGGCTCGTACTCCTCGAAAACCGGCATCGTCATGCGGTTCCACTCCCGTGGGGTTTTTTGGCGCGTCTGCACGGGTGACAGTGTTTCAACTGTCCGGACATAACGCATGTTGACGGTCCAAATGATAACCAAACGGACAGTACGCGGTGTGGCCGGTCCGGAGCACCCGCGACGGTCGGGTAAAGTTCTCGGAGTCAGACAGGCGCCGCTAGCTCAGTTGGTTAGAGCAGCTGACTCTTAATCAGCGGGTCCGGGGTTCGAGTCCCTGGCGGCGCACACGACGTCGAAGCCCTCTCACCGAGCGTGAGGGGGCTTCGGTGATTTCCGGACAGCTCACACCCCTGTCGCGCCCGTGAGGCAACCCCACCGAACCCATGTCGCAGGTGGTCCTCAAAGCCCGCGTATGACCGGTAAACACCTTGTTTCGCCCTTGCGATCAAGGCGGGGGTCATAGACCCTGTCCTGGAGCCATTGGCTCCCATGGGCCAGGCGGTTTCGGCGAGTTGGGGGCAGCCGACAGCCGGGGGGCTGACGGCGCACAGGGGGCGGGGGCCCCGTTCATGAACAGATCCCGGGGCGGGCATCATGCAACCGGAAGGTTGTCGTCCCATGTCTGAAGGGATGACAGCAGGACACCTGTGCGTCCGGGATGGTCGAGGGGGACCGGCACCGGGCGAAGAGACCGACGAACACACGCAGCCAGCATGCGTGCGGGGGGATGACCAATGACGTCGACGCCGACCGGCGCCCGGCACAACAACGACCCTTCCCGGACGGCGCAGCTTCGGGTACCCCCGCAGCTGCGGACCGGCGGGTCGCGCATACGAGCGAAGAAACCGCTGCCGAGGTACGACTACGAGCACTACAGCCGCCTCGCCGGGCCGCTGACCCAGCCCGACCCGGCCAAGCCGTACACCGTGCAGTACCGCTCGCTGCTCTCGCAGGAGCCGCACCGCATCCGCGCCGCCCTGCTGCTGTGCGCCGCGCCGCTGCTGTCGCTGGGGCTGTTCGTCTGGCTGATGCAGCCGGAGCACTGGACCGAGCGCGACCCGAACCTCAAGAACGACACGCTGCTGATCCTCGACATCGTCATGCTGGTCTCGATCGGACTGATCGAGCTCTTCCGCACGATGAACGTGCTGTCGAACGCGCACGCGACCCTGGTCGCCCGCGACCCCGTCCCCGTCGTGCCCGAGACCGGCACCCGCGTCGCCTTCCTCACCTCCTTCGTGCCCGGCAAGGAGCCGCTGGAGATGGTGACGAAGACTCTGGAGGCGGCCGTCAGGATCCGCCACCGCGGCCTGATGCACGTATGGCTCCTCGACGAGGGCAACGACCCGGCGGTCAGGGAGGTCTGCGAGCGCCTCGGCGTGCACCACTTCTCCCGCAAGGGCGTCGCGAAGTGGAACCAGGCCAAGGGCCCGCACCGCGCCAAGACCAAGCACGGCAACTACAACGCCTGGCTCGACGCGCACGGCGACAACTACGACTTCTTCGCCTCCGTCGACACCGACCACGTGCCGCTGCCCAACTACCTGGAGCGGATGCTCGGCTACTTCCGCGACCCCGACATCGGCTTCGTCATCGGGCCGCAGGTGTACGGCAACTACGACACCTTCGTCACCAAGGCCGCCGAGTCGCAGCAGTTCCTCTTCCACGCCCTGATCCAGCGCGCGGGCAACCGCTACGGCGCTCCGATGTTCGTCGGCACGTCCAACGCCGTACGCATCAGTGCGCTCAAGCAGATCGGCGGCCTGTACGACTCGATCACCGAGGACATGGCGACGGGCTTCGAGATCCACCGCGCCACGAACCCGGTCACCGGCAGGAAGTGGCGCTCCGTCTACACGCCCGACGTGCTGGCCGTCGGCGAGGGACCGACCGCCTGGACCGACTTCTTCACCCAGCAGCTTCGCTGGTCGCGCGGTACGTACGAGACGATCCTCAAGCAGTACTGGAGGGGCTACGGCTCGCTGCCCGCGGGCAAGCTCTTCAACTACACGATGATGATCATCTTCTATCCGATGTCCGCCATGAACTGGATCCTCGCGGCGCTCAGCTGCGCGCTGTTCCTTGGCATGGGTGCCTCGGGTGTGCAGATCGACCCGGCCATCTGGATGATGCTGTACGGCAACGCCTCGGCGCTCCAGATCGGCCTCTACATCTGGAACCGCCGCCACAACGTCTCGCCGCACGAGCCCGAGGGCTCCGGCGGCCTGGCCGGCATGGTGATGTCCGCCCTCTCGGCGCCGATCTACGCGCGCTCCCTCATGGACGCCGTACTGCGCCGCAAGTCCGGCTTCGTCGTGACGCCCAAGGGCGACTCCTCCAGCCCGGACACCCTCTTCGGCACCTTCCGTATCCACCTGTTCTTCATCCTGGTCTTCGGCGGGTCCCTCGTCTCCTCGTTCTTCTTCGGCCACAACCACCCCGCGATGATCACCTGGGCCACGCTCGCCCTGCTGATCACGGCGGCGCCGATCTTCGCCTGGCGCTGGTCCATGCGCCAGGCGAAGAAGAACAAGAAGAATCCGGACCGGCACGGGCCGCCGCCGAGCCAGTCGGAGCCTCCGGCCGGTCCCCCGCCGGAGGCCCACTCACCTCAGCCGAAGCCCACCTGGGCCGCTTCCGACCAGACCATGCAGATCGCCCTTGGGGGACGTAAGAAATGAACTACCGTCCGAGCCGCCGCACCCGCCGCCTGGCGATAACGGGTGCGGTGGTGCTCGCTCTGGCGGGGATGAACGGGCCCGCGCTCTACCGCTTCGGCTCGGAGCAGTACCACGACTACAAGATCAACCGGCCCGAGTACAAGGCGGAGAACGGCCACTGGGACTTCCTCGACGTCCCGTCCGAGTTCCGCATCAACACGATCCACGCCGCGCTGCTGCACACCGGCAAGGTGCTGCTGATCGCGGGCTCGGGCAACAACCAGAAGAACTTCGACGCCAAGAAGTTCGAGTCGGTGCTGTGGGACCCGAAGACCAACACGTACAAGAAGATCCCGACGCCCAAGGACATGTTCTGCGCCGGGCACACCCAGCTTCCCGACGGGAAGCTGCTCGTGGCGGGCGGCACCAAGCGGTACGAGAAGCTCGAAGGTGACGTCACCAAGGCCGGCGGCCTGATGATCGTCCACAACGAGGACCCGGACGCCCCCAAGACGCTGCCCGCGGGCACGATCTTCACGGGCAAGAAGAACGGCAAGACGTACGTCTCCAAGGACCCGGTCCTGGTGGAGAAGGCCAAGAAGATCTTCGACAAGCAGACCGGCCGGTTCCTGCGCACCGAGGCGGGGCTCGGCCGGATCTACGTCGAGGCCAAGGTGTCCGGCAAGAAGTACGAGTCCGGCACCGAGGACAACTACCGGGTCCACGGCCTGTCGGGCGCCGACGCCAGGAACGTGTACGGCATCGCCCAGAAACTCGCCCTCGACAAGAAGGACTTCCAGGGCATCAAGGACGCCTACGAGTTCGACCCGGTGGCGGAGAAGTACATCACCGTCGACCCGATGAACGAGGCCCGCTGGTACCCGACGCTCACCACGCTGGAGGACGGCAAGGTCCTGTCGCTGTCCGGCCTGGACGAGATCGGCCAGATCGTCCCCGGCAAGGATGAGATTTACGACCCCGTCACGAAGAAGTGGGAGTACACCGGGGTCATCCGGAAGTTCCCGACGTACCCCGCCATCTTCCTGATGAACAACGGCAAGCTCTTCTACTCCGGCTCCAACGCCGGGTACGGGCCCGCCGACGAGGGCCGTGAGCCGGGCATCTGGGACCTGAAGACCAACAAGTTCAAGAAGATCCCCGGCCTCAGCGACCCGGACATGATGGAGACCTCCGCGACCGTGCGGCTGCCTCCCGCCCAGGACGAGAAGTACATGGTCATCGGCGGCGGCGGGGTCGGCGAGTCGGAGAAGTCCAGCGAGAAGTCGCGCCTCGTCGACCTCAAGGAGCCGAACCCGCGCTTCGAGGACGGCGACTCGCTCGACGAGGGCACCCGCTACCCGAGCGCGTCCCTCATGCCCGACGACACCGTCCTGATCACCGGCGGCTCCAGCGACTACCGCGGGCGCGGCGGCTCGGACATCCTCCAGGCGCGGCTGTACGACGCCAAGACCGGCACGTACCGCCGGGTGGCCGACCCGGCCGTGGGCCGCAACTACCACTCGGGCTCGCTGCTGCTCCCGGACGGGCGCGTCATGATCTTCGGATCCGACTCGCTGTACTCCGACAAGGCCAACACCCGGCCCGGCGTCTTCGAACAGCGCATCGAGATCTACACGCCGCCGTACCTCTTCCGGGACGCGCGGCCGAAGCTCACCGGCGGCCCGAAGACGATCAAACGCGGGGGTACGGCGACCTTCAAGTCGGCGCACGCCGCGTCCGTCAAGGATGCCAAGTTGATGCGTCCCAGCGCTGTCACTCATGTCACCGACGTCGACCAGCGCACGGTCGCGCTGGAGATGAAGAAGACGAAGGACGGCATCTCGGTCACCGTGCCGAAGAACCGGGCGCTGGTCCCGTCCGGTTACTACATGCTGTTCGTGACGGACGATCAGGGCACGCCGTCCGAGGGGGTCTGGATCGAGGTGCCGTAAACCCTGGACAGTAAGGGAGGGCTGCCCCCGCCGGGCGGCCCTCCCTTCCTGTCCTGCGGCGCGAGAGCTACTTCGCGTTGCGGGCCAGTTCGAGCGCGTACTCCTCGTACCACTCGCCCGCCTTCGGGCCGCCCTTGCAGTCACCGTCCGACTCACCGGGACGCTTGATCCACAGGAACGCGTCGACCAGGTCGTCACCGGTCTTGGTGGTCGGCTTCTCACCGAGCGCGCGGCCCGGCGGGTTGCACCAGTTCTCCGCGGGGTCGCCCCCGGTGTACGGGCCGTTGCCGTTGCGGCTGGTGTCGATCACGAAGGGCTTGTTGCCGACCTTCGCCGAGAGCTTCTTGCCGAAGTCCTTGCTGACCTCGGTGGTCTGGAAGTTGGAGACGTTCACCGAGAAGCCGTCCGCCTTCGCGATCCCCGCCCGCTGAAGCGGCTCGAACAGCGAATCGGGCGACTTCCAGCCCGCGTTGCCGGCGTCCAGGTACACCTTGGCCTTCGGCTGCTGCTTGAGCCGCTCGATGGCCCCCTTGAGGAGGTCGTACCGCTCCTCGTGGAACTCCTCGGGCGTGCACCCGTCGACCAGGTGCAGCAACGCGTCCGGCTCCAGGATCACGGTCGCCGGGCGGTCGCCGATGCCCTTGGCGATCTCGTCGACCCACGCACGGTACGCGTTGCCGTCGGCCGCGCCGCCCTTCGAGAACTGCCCGCAGTCGCGGTGCGGGATGTTGTAAAGGACCAGCAGCGCGTCACGGTCGGCCTTCTCCGCCGCCTCCGTGTACCCCTTGGCCTGCGCCTCGGCGTTCTCCGGAAGAATCCACTCGGCGGCCGGCTGCTCGGCGATCTTCCTGATCAGCGCGGCCTTCTCCTCGTCGCCTTCCCTGGCGTACGCCGCGGCCTGCTTGGCGGCGCTGCCCTCCGGATTGACCCAGTACGGGTCGCTGCCCTTCGGCTGCTGCTTCAGCGGCGGCTGGTTCGTCTCCTCGCCCCCCTCACCACCGGACGAGGTGCAGCCCGTCAGCAGCAGCGCGGCTCCCACAGCCCCCACCGCGGCCAACCGGACACCCTTGCGCCTACGGCCGCTGTAACTGCCGTACATCCACTCCCCCTTGGCCGTACTCACGATGCACTGAAAAACTGAGAACACGAGGACCCCCCGGCCCCTCTCCCCGGACACATCCGGTCGAAACCATCCTGACACACCGGTCCGGAGCAAGGGGCGCACCGGCGATGGCCTGTTGACAGTGCTCAGCCAGGCTGGGACTCTCCGCAAGACAACTCCACACACATCGAGGCGACGGTGGACAGGAACCCGGTGCGAAGCCGGGACGGTCCCGCCACTGTGACCGTACGAGAGCCCAAGGCCCCCGTACGGAAGTCAGGAACTGACCCGTCGTCCTCCTGCATTGGGGCGTGGAAACCCCAGAAGGAGGCACACCGGTATGTCACTGCACACTGCGCAGCACACCGACACCGCGGCGGTCGAGTCCGCCACGACCACCACCCGCGACTGGCTGATCATGGCCGCCGCGGCGATCATCGCCGTGATCGCGCTCTACGCGGTCTTCATGGACAACGGCACAGTCGTCTCCGCGACGGGCGACTACCTGCACGAGTTCTCGCACGACGGCCGGCACCTCTTCGGTGCCCCCTGCCACTGATCGGGGCCGTCGCACCATGTCAACACCTGTACTGCCCCTGCTCGGACGCGGGCTCGCGGCGGGCGGGGTGGCCGGCCTTGCCGCCGGTCTCTTCTCCCTGCTCCTCGCAGAGCCCCTGATGGACCGCGCGATCCGGCTCGAAGAGGCACGCTCCGCCGCCGAAGATCACTCGCACGGGGCCGCCGCCACGGCCGTCCAGCACCACGAGGAACTGTTCTCCCGGTCCACCCAGCACTTCGGCCTGGTCGTCACGGCGGTCGTGGCGGGGCTGGCGCTGGGCGTGCTCTTCGCCCTCGCGTACGCCCTGGTGCACCGCCGTACGGGCCTCGGCGAACGGCCGTGGCCCCGCGCCCTGGCCTTCGGCGCGGCCGCCTTCGTGGCGGTCTCGCTGCTGCCGGGACTGCGCTACCCCGCCAACCCGCCGGGTGTCGGCGACTCCGGCACCGTCGCCAACCGCCAGTCGCTGTGGCTGGCCGCCGTCGTGATCGGCGTCCTCGGCATGGTGCTGGCCTGGCAGGTGTACGTACGCCTCGCGGACCGGTCGGTTCCGGTGCGCCACGTCGCGGTGGCCGTCACGGCGGTCGCCACGCTCGCGGTGCTCTTCGCACTGCCGGGCAACCCGGACGAGGTCCCGGTGGCGGCGACGCTGCTGTGGGACTTCCGCATGCTGTCGCTGGCTTCGCACGCGGTGCTGTGGGCGGTGTTCGCGGGGGTCTTCGGGGCGCTGGGGCTGCGGGCCGAGGCGCGCACGGCTCCGGCCGCGGCGCCGGTGGCGGCGTAACGGCGTAACGGCGTCCGGTCAGCCCTTGCCCGTACCCGTACCCGTGCCCGTCAGGTAGGCCGAGACCACGACGTTCGCCGTGTACGTGCGGGCCTTCTTGTCGTACGTGCCCCCGCAGGTGATCAGGCGCAGTTCCGCCCGGTCGCTTTCGCGGGGGCCGTACACCTTCCTCGGGTCGAAGCGTTCACGCGTGAAGACCTGGATGTCGTCGATGGTGAATTCCAGGCGTTCGCCGCCGGCCCCCGTCACCCGGATCTTCTCGCCGGGGCGCGCGGCGCTCAGCCCGTAGAAGACGGCCGGTCTGCTCTCGGTGTCGACATGGCCGACGAACAGGGCGACTCCCGGAGCACCCGGCAGGGCCCCTTCCCCGTACCAGCCGACCTTCGAGGACTGGTGGTACGGCGGCGGATCGACGGCGCCCCACCGGTCGAGCCCACGGCGCACGACGGGCGCCGTGATGCCCAGGGAGCGCACGTCGAGGTGGTGCGGCGTCGCGCCGTCGACGGGTGGGTGCGCGGGAGGCAGCGGCGCTCCCAGCGGACGGCCGACAGCGGCCACGTCTCCGGTGGTCGGCGCCGAGCTGCCGCCGGGGCCTTCGGTCACCTCGCGGCCCCACAGCCACAGCCCGAGCAGCAGCACCGCCCACGCGACACCGGTCAGCAGCCGCCCACCGCCGCTGCCACCGCCGCCGTCGGCGGGACGGTCCTCGGCGGACATGTCAGTCCGAGTCCGTACGACGGCGGCGTACGCTCCGGTACGCCACGGCGACGGCCGCCACGCCTGCCAGTACCAGGCCGATCACGGTGTGCGGCGTTCCGGGCCCGCCCTCGTCGACCGCAGCGACTTCGGCCGTACCGCCGCCGCCCGCGTGCACGGGTGCGACGGGCGTCGCGTGGTGGGTCGGGTGGTGCGTGGGCTCGTGGTGGTGGACGACCGTGACCGTGCCGCTCGCCCGGCCGCCGTCCTTGCACTTCACCCGGATCTCGTAGTCCCCGGCCTCGGCGTCCGAGCGGATGCGGGCCTCGGCGAAGAGGTCGCCGCGGTCCGCCGCCGGGCTGAAGTGGGCGGGCGACGAGAAGGCGTCGGACGTACCGGTGGCGTGTCTGCCCCCGCACACGTCGACCCGCAGATCCACCTCCCCGCCCGGAGCGATCGTGGACGGGGTGACGACGACCCGGCCCCCGGCCTCGTTGCCGGCGTGGGCGGCGGCTGCGGGCGCAAGGACCGCCGCGGCCGCCACGCCGGCACAGAGAGCAAGTTGCAGTGAGCGCATAGTGAACCTCCTGGTACTACGAAGATTCACCGGTACGGCCGGTTTCCGCATCTCCAGGGGCCCGCCACTGCGCCGTACGGACCCCTGGAGCGATCACCGACCCATCACCGACCGGTCAGACGCGGTCGACGAGATCCGCGATCGAATCGACGATCTTCGAGGGCCGGAACGGGTAGCGGTCGACGTCCGCGGGCCCCGTCAGACCGGTCAGGACCAGGAACGTCTCCATACCCGCCTCAAGGCCCGCCAGCACATCCGTGTCCATCCGGTCGCCGATCATCGCACTGGTCTCGGAGTGCGCGCCGATCGCGTTGAGCCCGGTCCGCATCATGAGCGGGTTGGGCTTGCCGGCGAAGTACGGGTCCTTGCCGGTCGCCTTCGTGATGAGCGCGGCGACGGCGCCGGTGGCGGGCAGCGGGCCCTCGCGGCTCGGGCCGGTCTCGTCGGGGTTGGTGCAGATGAAACGCGCGCCGGCGTTGATGAGCCGGATGGCCTTGGTGAGCGCCTCGAAGCTGTACGTACGCGTTTCGCCCAGCACCACGTAGTCCGGGTCGTGGTCGGTCAGGACGTAACCGATGTCGTGCAGCGCGGTGGTCAGTCCCGCCTCGCCGATGACGTACGCCGTGCCGCCGGGCCGCTGGTCGTCGAGGAACTGCGCGGTGGCGAGCGCCGAGGTCCAGATGTTCTCGACCGGCACGTCCAGGCCCATGCGGAAGAGGCGGGCGTGGAGGTCGCGGGCGGTGTAGATCGAGTTGTTCGTCAGCACCAGGAAGGGCCTGCCCGACTCGCGGAGCCGCTTGATGAAGGCATCGGCTCCGGGGATGGGCGTTCCCTCGTGGATGAGGACACCGTCCATGTCGGTGAGCCATGATTCGATCGGCTTGCGCTCTGCCATGTGCCGGACTCCTGCCGTACGCAAAAAAACGCTGGGGCGCCCGGACCACACCGTCCGGGCGCCCCCAGCCTAATCAGGCTGCCGTGATCTTGACCCCGTCGATCACCCAGTACCAGTTGTTGCTGCCGGTGTAACGGAAACGGAAGCTGACGCTGGTGGCCCCGGAAGGGACGTTCAAGGTCAGCGACTGGGGCTGCGAGATGACGTCCGAGGTGTACGACGTGACCGCGACCGGAGTCCCGCCGTTCCAGGAGGCGAGGATCTGGGCGCTCTGACTGCCCTCCTGGCGGTAGAAGGTGGTGAAGTCGAGCTTCACGGTGGCTTTGCCGCCGACGGCGTACGCCGGGGTGACGAGCGTCGAGTCGTACGTACCGGAGAAGGCCTTGTCCGCCCACTCGTCGGAGTCCGCGACGGCGAAGACGCCGCGCGCTCGGACGTTGAGCTCGCGGGACTGGTCGCGCTGGGTCCTGGACCAGAACTCGTCGGTGGCGAAGGACCAGCCGCGCCACTCGGTCATGCCGCCCGTGCCCATGGCGTTGTTGATGACGGACCAGCCGCTGGGCGCGGTGTGCGTGAAGCCGAGGACACCGGCCGGGATGCCGGTCTCGTCGACGCGGGCGGAGAGGGAGGTCTGCAGGGCGTCGAAGGGGTCGGTGGAACGCTCCTGGACGGGCTTGCCGTCCAGACCCCAGGCGGGGTCGGGCGTGATCCCGAGCTGCTTGAAGACGGTGGCGGCGACATCGACGAGGCGGGTGTCGACGGGCCGGGCGCCGGCCGCGATGCCGGGACCCCGGGCGAGGATGAACGTACGGCGTTCCTCGATGGCGCTTCCGCCGTGGCCGCCCGCGTCGGTGTGGCCGTGGTCGGTGGTGACGATGACGGTCCAGCGCTCGGAGGCGTACGTCGGGCGTGCCTTGATGGCGGCGAGGAGCCGGCCGACGTAACCGTCCTGTACGTCAATGGCTTCGAGGTATTTCGGGCTGGCGGCGCCGGAGTTGTGGCCGACGATGTCGGTGTTGCCGAAGTAGACGAAGAGGACGTCGGGGTTCTGGTAGCGCAGGACCGACTCGGTCTCGGTGGCGATGGTGGCGTCGTGGCCGGTGTAGCCGTCGGCGTCACCGTCGAGTACGAGCTTGGCGTCGGCGCCGGGGGTGACCGTGCCCTGGGTGTCCAGGGGCTTCCAGTCGACGGCGGCGTACGTGGAGAGGCCGGGGCGGACCTGGGCGAGGCGGGCGAGGAAGCCGGGGTACTTGGCGTAGTTCTTGCCGGTGAAGGAGTTGTCCCGCACGCCGTGCTTGTCGGGCCAGACTCCGGTGGAGATGGTCGACCAGCCGGGGCCGGACGAGGTGGCCGCCATCGGGTTGGCGTACAGCAGCGAAGTGCCGTACGTGCCGTTCGCCATCAGGGACTTGAGGTGCGGGGCCTTGGCAGCAGTGATTCTGTCGTGGCGCAGGCCGTCCATGCCGATCACGAGCACCTTGTCGAGGCTGGTGCCGTTGGGGAGGGTGGGCGCGGCCGCGGCGGGAGTAGCGGTGAGCGATCCGGTGGCGGCGACGGCGGCTGCTGCTGTGCCGGCGGCGAGGACGGAACGTCTGGGTATACCTCGGGACATGTGATCCTCCAAGGAAAAACACGGGGGTCCGGACCAGACCCGTTACCTTCGCGTGATGACGGAGGCCGGTCCAGACCCTCGCAGCCAAGCTTGGCCGAATGGTTACTGATCAGCTTCCAGTTGCCGACTTCCAGGCGTCGACGTAGTCGTCGAGGTTGGCGCCGATGTCGTTCCAGTCCGGCTCGAAGACATCAACTCCCTTGAGCAGCTGGGTGAGTTCGGTCGCGTTGACGCCCGTGCCCTTGATGTCCGAGCGGGCCGGGAAGCCGCCGCCGACATCGCTCACCTGTTGCTGCGCGCCCTCGGCGAGCATGAAGTCGAGGAGCTTCTTGCCGTTCTCGGTGTGCGGAGCCTTGTTGACCAGTCCGGCGGCATACGGCAGCGCGAAGGTGGTGGGCTTGCCGCCCTCCTTCGCCGGGAACCAGATGCCCAGGTTCGGCATGGACTTGGACTGCGCGAAGTTCATCTGTACGTCGCCGTTGGCGACCAGGATCTCGCCCTTGTCGACCTTCGGCGCGAGCTTGGAGGTGGAGGAGGACGGGCCGACGTTGTTGGCCTGGAGCTTCTTCAGGTACTCCATCGCCGGCTCCTTGCCGCCGAAGTCGTGCATGGCCTTGATGACGACGGCGGTGCCGTCACCCGCGACTCCGGGCGTGGAGTACTGGAGCTTGTCCTTGAAGAAAGGATCGAGCAGATCCTCCCAAGTCGTGGGCGCGTCGGCGCCCTTGAGCTCCTTGGTGTTCCGGATGAACCCGAAGTAGTTGTTGACTACGGAGGTCCACTTGCCGTCGGCCGCCTTGTTCGCTGCGGCGACCTTGTCGGCGCCCCGGGGCGCGTACTTCTGGAGCAGCCCTTTGGCGTCCGCCTGCTGGATGAAGGGCGGGAGGGTGACGATGACGTCGGCCTGGGTGTTGGACTTCTCGCGAACGGCGCGCTGCACCATCTCGCCGGAGCCGCCCTCGACGTACTTGACCTTGATGCCGGTCTTCTTCTCGAAGTCCTTGAAGACCTGGTCGTACCAGCCGTCGCCGTTCTCGCCCTTGAGGCCGTCGGCGCTGTAGACGGTGACGGTCTTCTCGTCGGAGGCGGCGGAGGCGCCACCGCAGGCGGACAGGGAGGCGGCGAGGACGAGGCTGCCGGTGACGGCGGTGACCGGCTTGATGGGGTTACGGGCCATGACGTTTCGCATCTCCTTCAGGAGGGTCGTGTCAGCCAGGAGGGTCGTGTCAGCGGAAGGAAGCTCTGGTACGGATACGGGAGACCGCGAGCAGGACGAGCAGCGTCGTACCCATGAGGACTACGGCGACTGCCGAGCCGGTGAAGAGGGAGCCGCGGTCGGTGGCGGTGAAGATCTGGACCGGGAGCGGCATCCAGTCGGGTGGGTAGAGCATCATCGTGGCGCTCAGCTCGCCCATGGACAGGGCGAAGCAGAGCCCGGCGGCCGCGTTGAGCGACGGCAGCAGGAGCGGGAGCTTCACCTTCCACAGGACGTACGAGGGGCGGGCACCGAGGGATGCGGCTGCCTGCTCGTACACCGGGTCCAGACGCAGGATGGCGGCCGAAACCGACTGGTAGGCGAACGCCGTGACGAGAACGGTGTGCGCGAGGATCACGATCCAGCGCGTTCCGTTGAGCAGCATGGGCGGCTGCGAGAACGCGACGAGGACGGCGAGGCCGACGACCACGGACGGCACCGCGACGGGCAGCATGAACAGCGCGTCGAGCACCCGCTTTCCGTTCTTCTTGAGCGCGGCGGCGGCGAGGGCCGCCCAGGACCCGGCCGTCAGGGCGAGCAGGCTGGCCGCGAGGGCGGTGACCAGGCTGGTGGTGAGGGCCTGCAGAGACTCTCCGCGTACGGCGGAGGTGTAGTGCCCGGCGGTCGGTCCCGAGGGGAAGGCGCCGGACCAGTTGGTGGCGAAGGACGCGGCGAGGATGACGAGGAGGGGGAGGGCGAAGAGGGGAACGAAGAGGACGAGGAAGAGCGCCCGGGCCGCCCACTTTCCCGTACGGCTATGCACCAACACGACGGCTCACCACCCGGTAAAGGCTGTAGAGGCCCACGGAAATCGCGATGTTGACGACGGCGACGACGCAGGCGGCGGGGTAGTCGGATTCGAGGATCGCCTTGCTGTAGACGAGCATCGGCAGGGTTGTGACGCCCTTGGCTCCCGTGAAGAGCACGATCCCGAACTCGTTCAGGCACATGACGAGGACGAGGCTGCCGCCGGCCGCGAGGGCGGGGAGCGCCTCGGGGAGGATCACCTGCCGGATGATCCGTGCGGGCTTCGCACCCAGCGACGAGGCCACTTCCAACTGCGCGGTGTCGAGCTGGGAGAAGGCGGCGAGCAGGGGCCGCATCACGAAGGGCGTGAAGTACGTGATCTCGGCGAGGAGTACGCCCCAGGGTGTGGTGAGGAAGTGGAAGGGCCCTTCGGCCGCGCCCGTGACGTCTGTCCAGACACCGTTGGCCATCCCGACGGTGCCGTAGATGAACAGCAGCGCGAGGGTGATGAGGAAGGACGGAAAGGACAGAAAGACATCGATGAACTTCGCGACCGCTTTGCCGCCGGGGAAGGGCACGAAGGCGATGACGAGGGCGAGTACGAACCCGAGGACGAGACACCCGACGGTCGCCCCGACGGCCAGCCATACAGTGGTGGACAGCGCTTCACGGAACGCCTCGGAGGCGAAGACCTCGGCGTAGGGCTCGACGGAGGGCTCGACGGAGGTGCCGCCCTCGTCGGGCGAGAAGGACTGCTGGACGACGAGGCCGAGCGGGTAGAGGAAGCCGAGCGCGAGCACGGCCACGGGCGGAAGTGCCCAGATCCAGCGGGGGGCGGCGCGGGGCGACTTGGCAGCGGGTCGGCCGGGGCGATGCGGCTCGGCAGCCGACCGGGCGGGGCGGTGGCCGACGGGCCGGCCGGCGGGCGCGGCGCCGCTGGGCCGCTCCGGGTGGTGACCGGCGGGCCGGCCGGCGGGCGCGGCTGCGACGGGCCGGTCAGGTCCGTGGTCGGCACGCACACCACCGCCGGGAGCAGCGGGGCGGTTGGCCGTGCCTGGTTCGGGCCGGTCGACGGGCCGGTTCTCGCGCCCAGCGCCGGGCGCGGGACCGGGGGTCGCGGGCCGGGCGTCGGCACCTGCCGCGGTCCCCGACGGCGTGGTGCCGCCCACGAGGGTACCCGCGCCTTCTCCGCCATCCGCACGAGTGGTACGGATGCGTACCCCCGCACGACCGGAGGCTGGGCGGCGGCCCGCAGGCAACGGATTCGCGTCAGCCATCGGACACCCCCGCCCCCAGCAGCACCGCGTCCTCAGCGGCGAAGTGCACGGTGACCTCCTCCCCCAGCTCCGGAGTCGCCCGCAACTCACGCAGGTCCGCCTTGAGGCGGTGACCGCCCACATCGACGTACAGCCGGTGCGTGGCACCACGCCACTGCACCTCCGTGACGGTGCCGCGCAAAGCGTTCGGCCCCTCGCCGAGCCCGACGAGATGCGGGCGTACGCACAAGGTGGCTGTCGCCCCACTCGTCGCACCCCCGGTGGCGACGTTCAGCGACGTACCGGCAAAGGAGACAACCCCCGCGCCCTCCCCACCGACCGTGACCGGCAGCAGATTCGCGTTGCCGACGAACGAAGCCGTGAACTCGGTCGTCGGCCTGCGGTAGAGCTGCTGCGGCGTACCGCAGTCCTGGAGCCGCGCCTTGTCCATGACGGCGATACGGTCCGCGAGGGTCAGCGCCTCGACCTGGTCATGGGTGACGTACAGGATCGAGACGTCGGGCAACTCCCGGTGCAGCCGCGCCAGTTCGGCCAGCATCCCGGACCTGAGCTGCGCGTCGAGCGCCGACAGCGGCTCGTCGAGAAGCAGCACGCCGGGCCGGATGGCGAGCGCGCGGGCGATCGCGACGCGCTGCTGCTGCCCGCCGGACAGCTCGCGCGGATAGCGCTTGGCGTACGACGCCATGCCGGTCATGTCCAGCGCCTCGGCGACCCGCCCGGGGATCTCGTCCTTGACGGCCTTCTGCGCCTTCAGCCCGAAGGCGACGTTGTCCTCGACGCGCAGGTGCGGGAAGAGCGCGTACTGCTGGACGACCATGCCGATGCCGCGCCGGTACGGCGGCAGCCGTGTGACGTCGCGCTCCCCGATGAAGACCCGCCCCGAGACGGGCTGCACAAACCCCGCGACAGCGCGCAGGGCGGTGGTCTTGCCGGACCCCGAGGGACCGAGCAGGGCCATGACCTCACCCGGTTCGACGGTCAGGTCGAGGGAGTCGAGCACGGTGTTCCCGCCGTACGCCACCGAAACGTTGTCGAAGCGGATGCCGCTGGTCATCAGCCCTCCCTCGCCGGCAGGCCGGCCAGCAGACCGGGCAACTCCCCGACGGAGCCGAGGACGTGCGTGGCACCGTGCGCGAGCAACTGCTCCCGGCCGTGCGCGCCGGTCAGGACGCCCGCGACGACGCCGGCGCCGGAGCGGACGCCGCTGAGCATGTCGTACGACGTGTCGCCGGCGACCGCGATCTCCCGCACCCCGTCGGCGGCCCCCGTGCGCAGCAGCGCGGCGAGCACCATGTCCGGGTACGGGCGGCCGCGGCCCCCCGCGTCGGCCGGGCAGAGCGTCAGTTCGACGAGCCCCTGCCAGCCGAGCGCGTCGAGGATCGCGTCCTGTGTGACGCGGGCGAACCCGGTGGTCAGGACCACGCGTCGGCCGTCGGCACGCAGCTTCTCGATGGTCTCGCGGGCGCCGGGGACGGGCGCGATGTGCCCGGCGTCGACGAGGCTGCCGTACGCCTCCTCGAAGGCGGCGTTGGCCCGCTGGGCCATGCCTTCGTCCCCGAAGAGGTGCCGGAAGACGGAGATCTTGGACTCGCCCATGGTGGCGCGTACGTAGGCGAGCTTCGCGGCGTGATCGTCGGATCCCGGCTCGACACCGAGGCGCTGGGCGGCGGCGGAGAAGGCCTGCTCGACGAGTCCGCCGTCGGCGACGGTGGTGCCGGCCATGTCGAGGACGACGAGCTTTACGGTGTGCGTGTCATTCATGTGTGTGTTGTTCATGTGCGTGTCACCAGCCCAGTTCGTTGGCGGTCGTTTCGGCGATGGCCGGCGAGCAGGTCATGCCGCGACCGCCGGGCCCGGTCACCAGCCACACGCCGTCGCGCACCTGCTGACGGTGTACGACGCGTCTCGTGTCGGTGCACTGCGCGTAAACGCCCGCCCAGCGGTGCCGGATCTTGGGGAGCGGGCGGCCGAGGAAGGACTCGGCGACCCGGGCGACGTGCTCGTACGGCTCCTCGACGACGTCGAAGGCGAAGGGGTGCTCGTACTCGTGGGTGTCGCCGATGGTCAGTCCGCCGTCGCGGCGCTGGACCATGAGCAGTTGCATCTTGTGCGCGGCGGCGGTCGGCTCCTGGGCCTGGGCGGCGTTCAGGGCGTCGAGGGCGGCGCTCGCGTACGCGGGGTAGTAACGGAAGCTGTCGGCGTCGGCGACGGAGGTGGTGAGGGCCTCACCGAGGGGCTCGGTCTGCATCATCTGGAGGCGGACACGGCGTACGGGGAGGTCGGGAACGAGCTCCTTGACGAGCCCGCCGAGCCAGGCGCCCGTACAGAGGATGACCGCGTCGCCGGTGTGTACGTCGCCGTGGTCGTCGCGGACGGCGTTCCGCCCCACGACCTCGCGGACTTCGCGCCCGCCGAGGAAGGTGTAGCGGCCGGACTCCAACAGCGCTTGCTTGAGGGCGAGTTGGGCAGTGCGCGGCTCGACGGCGGCGTCGCGCTCGCACCACAGTGCGGCTTCGAAGGCACCGCGCAGGGCGGGGTTGACGGCGCGGGCCTCGTCGGCGGTCAGCAGCTTGTAGCCGCGGGCGGCCGCGTCGGGGCGGTTCAGTGCGGCCTCGGCGACGGCCAGCTCCAGGTCGTTGCGTACGGGGGTCAGCGAGCCGATGGCCCGGAAGCCCAGCTCGGGAATGCGGGCCCCGATGCCCTCCCACAGCTCGCGGGCGCGCAGGGCCGTCTCCAGCTCCTCACCGCCCGCGCGACCGCTGACCCATATCTGACCGAAGTTGCGGAGGCTGGCCCCGCGGGCTTGCGTCTCGCGCTCGATCTGGACGACCTCGTGGCCGCGTTCCACTGCGTGCCAGGCGTGCATGGTTCCTACGACGCCGGCTCCTACGACTATGACTCTCACGGCGGCCACGCTCCTTGCGGCGAGTGGCCCGTTCGAATCCGCCCGGCAACGACGCGGTGAACAGCCCCCCAAGGATGGCCTAGACCCGTTACCTTTCCGTGATATAGCGCCGAGGCCGGACACCTCGATGAGGAGCCCGTTCTCGCCCTCGGCGGGGGGCTCCTCCCCAACTGCGCTAACCAGTCCCTTACTGGTCCCGCCCGCCGAGCCGCACCGTGAAGCTGAAGCGGTCCCCCCGGAAGAGCGTCCGGACCCTCTCCAGTGGCCGTCCCTCCACGTCCCGTGACAGCCGGTGGATCAGCAGCATGGGAAGCGCCGGCGGCGTACCGATGAGCACCGCCTCGCGAGGAGTCGCAAGGACCGTCTCGATCCGCTCGTCGGCGTCGCCGAAGGACACCCCGACGTGATCGTGAAGGTAGGAGTAGAAGGACGAGTCCGGCTCGAAGTCGGCGTCCAGGCGCGGGACGCGAGAAACGGCGACGTACGTACTCTCCAGCCCCACCCGCTCGTCGTCCGCGAGGAGCACCCGCTCCAGGTGCCAGACCGGATCACCCACCTCCACCCCCACATCGGCCGCCAGGGCCGCGGGGCACGGGAAGCGGTCGAGCCCAATGAGATTACGGCCGGGCCGCCGGTTCTGGCGGCGTACGCCCTCGGTATAGCTGGCCAGGGCGAGCGGCTGTTCCAGCTTCGGCCCCGCCACGACCGTGCCGCGTCCCTGCCGGCGCAGGCGCCCCTCCATGAGCAGCTCGCGCAGCGCCTGGCGTACGGTCTCGCGGGAGACTTCGTACCGTACGGCGAGATCCCGCTCGGTCGGCAGCAGCCCGCCCTCGCCCAGCTCTCCGATTAGGGCGGCGATTCGGGCTTTGACGGCGTAGTACTTGGGAACACGGCCATGCTCCGGGATGCCGGAGCGGATCGGCGCTCCAGGGTCCTGGTCGTGCGTCGCGTACGGGTAGTCCTTCGGGTAGTCCACGCAGTGGATGTTCGCAGACGATGTTGAAGGCTCCCCCGCGAGCGGCGCGCGACGGTGGCCGGACCAGCTCGCCGCCCGGCGCCCGCCGCCTGCCGCCCGGCGCCCGGCGACGGGCGACGGGCGACGGGCGACGGGCGACGGGCGACAGAGGCGCGCTCACTCGCGACGCTGCGGTGCGCGGAGGCGCCGGGAGCCGGCGACGAGTGCTCCGCCCGCGAGGAGCAGCGCGCCGGCGGTGGCGCCGAGGGCGAGCAGCGGACCGGGGTCGCGGCCCGTCATGGCGAGCGCGTGGGGGTGCTCGCGGATGCGCGGCGTACCGTCGTCGAGGGTGATGTCGGGCGCGGGATCGTGCTCAGGGGCCGGGGACCGGTCGGGGTCGGGGTCACGGTCGGTGTCGGTGTCGGTGTCGGTGTCGGTGTCATGGCCTGTGTCTCGGTCACCGCCTCGGCCCGTGATGGTGAAGCGGTAGTCGTTCGACTCGCCGACCCACTCGCCGTCGTCGCGCTGCCGCTGCACGACGGCGGCGTTGGCGACGGCGCGAGCGGGGGCGGTGTCGGAGTCGAAGGCGAGCCGCACCTTGACGGTGACGGTGCGGTCGGCGGCGACGGTGAAGCCGGGGAAACCGCCGTCGAAAACGCCGATGTGCTCATCCTCGTCAGTGGTGTGGAAGGGTACGTCGATCCACCGCCCGGCACCGTCCTGGAACTCCAACTCCACCTGCCCCGAGTCCAGTTCACGCTCGCGGTCCATGAGGACGATGACCGGGTGGATGTTGCGGCAGCTCTTGCCGGTGGTGTTGGTCAGCTCCAGCGACCATTCGCCCGCCGCCCCGCCCGCGCGGTAGGTGTCAGGGCCGCCGCGCAGGCGGGTGGTGATGGGGAAGTCGGACGAGGCCGGGTCGCCGCAGGAGGGGCGCTCGTCCGGGGCGGCGCGGAAGGGCTCGGCGAAATGCGCGGCGCCCTCATCGGCATGGGCATGGGCAGCGACGGCCCCGGAAGAAGCCAGGGCGGCTGCCGTAACTCCGAGGGCGAGGGCAATGCGCAGTCGCATGAGAAGCCTTTGCAGGTCGGGGTCACCCGGTCATCGTCCGTGACCCTGCCACCCCCGCACGACGGCCCCTCGTACGCCACACCCCAGTACGTTCATATGACCACGACGAATCCCCCCAACGGCCCACTGCCGACCGCTCACGCTCCGTTCCCTCCACTGGGGAACGCGACGTTCGCATGACCGAAAACCGGCGCCAGGACGAGCTGCGCCGCCCCGTCGGCAACGGCGCGCCCGTCGCCACCCGCCGCGGCCACCGGCACCGCGGGCCCGCTGCCCTCGCGCCGGGCGAGCTCGGCCAGCACCGCCCCCACACCCCGTACGAACACGTCCTCTTCCGCGGCCACGACCCGGCCGCCGAGCAGCACCCGGTCGATGTCCAGCAGCCCGACGAGGTTGGCGGCCCCGGTCCCGAGGAGCCGCGCGGCCCGCGCGATGTCGCCGCGGGCGACGGCGGCGAGGCAGAGCGCCTCGATGCAGCCGCGACCACCGCAGGAACAGGGCGGCCCGTCCATCTGGAGGGTCTGGTGCCCGAACTCCCCCGCTCCGGTGCGCGCCCCGCGATAGAGCGCCCCGCCGAGCACGAGTCCGGCACCGAGCCCGGTACCGAGGTGGAGGTACGCGAAGGACCCGCCGGCGGGGCGGGCCCGCAGTGCGAGCCCGAGCGCGGCGGCGTTCGTGTCCTTGTCCAGCACCACGGGCAGCCCGAGCCGCTCGCTCAGCACGTCCCGCAGCGCGAACCCGTCCCACTGCGGGAACCCCGTCACGCGATGCAGCACCCCCCGCCCGTGATCGAGCGGCCCGGGCGCGGCGACCCCCACTCCGAGCAGCCTCTGCCGCCCCGACGGCCCGGGCGGGGGAAAGCCCAGCGCGGCGACCTCGCGGGACGCCGCCTCCAGCACCACCTCCGCACCCGCGCCCAGGTCCAGCGGCGCCCGCCGCGTCGCGACCGTCGTGCCCGCCAGGTCCACCAGGACCGCCGTCAGCTCGTCACGGTCCAGGTGCAGCCCGACCGCGTACCCGGCGTCCGGGACCAGCCGCAGCACCGTCCGGGGCTTGCCGCCCGTCGACGGGCGGTGGCCGGCCTCCGCCGCCAGGCCCTCTGCCCGCAGTCGCGCGGTGATCTTGCTGACGGCCTGCGGCGTGAGGCCGGTGCGCTCGGCGAGCTCCAGGCGGCTGATGCCGGCCTCGCCCGCCGTACGCAGCAGGTCGAGGACGAGGGCGGCGTTGTGGTTGCGCAGCGCCGGCAGGTTCGCGCCTGTATTGCTCCTGTTCACGGACCCATTGTCCACCGCGCTTGCACTTTGGCAACAGCGTTGTTTAAGTGGAAGCCATGACCACGACTGGCACCGGCACCGCCAACGGCACCGAAACCCGCGCCCCCCACGCCCCCTTGCGCGTCGGGCTCGTGGGCTACGGCCTCGCGGGCTCCGTCTTCCACGCCCCCCTCATCGCCGCGACCGAGGGTTTCACCCTCGATACGGTCGTCACCTCGAACCCCGAGCGGCAGGAGCAGGCCCGCGCCGAGTTCCCCGGCGTCCGGCTCGCGGCCTCCCCCGACGAGCTGTGGACGCGCGCGGACGAACTCGACCTGATCGTGATCGCGTCCCCCAACAAGACGCACGTCCCGATCGCCACCGCGGCCCTCAAGGCGGGCCTGCCGGTCGTCGTGGACAAGCCCGTCGCCGGCACCGCCGCCGAGGCGCGCGAACTCGCCGCGCTCGCGGAAGACCGCGGCCTGCTCCTCTCCGTCTTCCAGAACCGCCGCTGGGACAACGACTTCCTCACTCTCCAGCGGCTGATCGCCTCCGGTGAGCTCGGCGACGTACAGCGCTTCGAGTCACGTTTCGAGCGGTGGCGCCCGCAGATCAAGGGCGGCTGGCGGGAGTCGGGCGACCCGGCGGAGATCGGCGGGCTGCTGTACGACCTGGGCAGCCACGTCGTCGACCAGGCGCTGGTGCTCTTCGGCCCGGCGGTGCGGGTGTACGCCGAGTCCGATGTACGCCGCCCCGGCGCGGAGGCGGACGACGACACGTTCATCGCGATCACGCACGCGAACGGCGTCCGCTCGCACCTGTACGTGAGCGCCACCACCGCGCAGCTCGGCCCGCGCTTTCGCGTGCTGGGCTCGCGCGCGGGCTACGTGAAGTACGGCCTCGACCCGCAGGAGGGCGCGCTGCGCGAGGGCAAGCGGCCCGCGGCGGACGGGCACTGGGGCGAGGAACCGGAGGCGGCGTGGGGCCGCATCGGCGCGGGCGAGTCCCCGGCGACGGGCGGCGGCAGCCCGGTCCCGACGCTGCCGGGCGACTACCCGGCGTACTACGCGGCCGTCGCCGCCGCCGTGCGGGCGGGCACCGCTCCGCCGGTCACCGCCGCGCAGGCGGCCGCGGCACTGGACGTACTGGAGGCGGCGCGCCGCTCGGCCCGCGAGGGCGTAACGGTGGAGGTCCGGTCATGACATCTACGAGCCCGGGCCGACCGAGCGCCGAACTGCCGAGCGCCGGCCAGCTGAGCGCCGAACTGCCCACCGGGCCGCCCGCCTCGCGGCCCACGTTGCCGCCCACCTCGCGGCACACCGAACAGCCCACTGAACAGCCCGCTGAACTGCTCACCGAACTGCTCACCGAGCTGATCGCCCAGGAACGCCGCCTGATCCTCCCCCGTTTCACCCACGAGGACGCGTGGGCGCTCGGCAGCCTCCTGGTCGGGCTCGCACGCGAGCGTGACGCCCCGGTGGCGATCGACATCCGGCGCGGCGCGCAGCAGCTCTTCCACTGCGCGCTGCCGGGGTCGAGCGCGGACAACGACGCGTGGATCGACCGCAAGCGCCGGGTCGTGGAGCGGTACGGCGAGAGCTCATACCTGGTCGGCACGCGTTTCCGCGCCAAGGGCACGACGTTCGAGGAGTCGTCGCGCCTGGACCCGGACGTGTACGCAGCGCACGGTGGCGCGTTCCCGATCGCGGTGGAGGGCGCGGGCGTAATCGGCACGGTAACGGTCTCCGGCCTCCCCCAGGCGCAGGACCACGCACTGGTGGTGGAGGCGCTGGAGCAATTCCGGTCCTGAGGGAGGGGCGCGGAGCCGGCGGGGCTTCTGCCTGGGCGGGGCCCGGCCGGGTCCTGCGCAGTTCCGGTCGTGAGGGAGGGCTGGGGCCCGAGCGAGGCGGCTTGCCTGGGCGGGGCCCGGCCGGTCCTGGCGAGGGCCCGGTGACGGCTCGGCGGGGCCCGGCGGGGGCCCGGCGGGAGCCACCATGGCGGGAGCCCGGCGGCAGCCCGGCGGGGGGCCTGGCGGCAGCCCGGCGGGAGCCCGGTGGCAGCCGGTGGGGCCCGGCAGGGCCTCTTCCCCACCCCGCCCCTTCCCGGCCGTGACACTTTGCGGCTCCGCCGCATGGGGGCAAACCTCAGCCCCCCGGACACCCCCCCCGGCGTGTCCTCCGGGCGGTGTCCGCAAACGCCGGACGGGCTGGATTTCTGCCGCAGCGTGGGCTGGATGGTTGCCGACCGGGCGGGCCGAGTTTTGCGGCCAGGGCCGCAAAACTCGCCCCTGCCCGGTACGTCCAGCCCCTCCGGCGTTTGAGGAGCGGGGTCTGGGGCGGAGCCCCAGTTCGGGAAGGGGCGGGGTGGGGAAAGAAAGGCTTGGCCCGGCGCCAGCACCCCCGGCCACCGCTTCGACGCCCCCCGCCGGGAGGCGACTACGCGTCCTTCAGCTCCTGCCGCTGCCGCCCCAGCCCCTCCACCTCAAGCTCCACCACATCCCCCGACCGCAGATACGGCTTCGGCTCCGCCTGCCCCATGGCCACACCGGCCGGCGTCCCCGTGTTGATCACGTCACCCGGATACAGCGTCATGAACTGGCTGACGTACTGCACCACTTCACCCACCGGGAAGATCTGCTCAGCGGTAGTGCCGTCCTGCTTCAGCTCACCGTTCACCCACAGCTTCAGACCCAGCACCTGCGGATCCGGCACCTCGTCCGCCGTCACCAGCCACGGACCCAACGGGTTGAACGTCTCGCAGTTCTTGCCCTTGTCCCACGTGCCGCCGCGCTCGATCTGGAATTCGCGCTCGGAGACGTCGTGCGCGACCGCGTACCCCGCGACATGCGCGAGCCCCTCCTCGGCCGAGTCCAGGTAGCGGGCGGTACGGCCGATGACCACGGCCAGCTCGACCTCCCAGTCGGTCTTCGTGCTGCCGCGCGGTACGAGAACCGTGTCGTCGGGACCGACGACCGTGTCCGGAGCCTTGAAGAAGATGATCGGCTCGGCAGGTATCGCCGCCCCCGTTTCGGCCGCGTGATCGTGATAATTCAGCCCAATACACACGATCTTGCCGATACGCGCGAGCGGCGGTCCGACCCGCAGCGTCCCGGCCGCATCGTCGATCACCGGCAGCTCACCGCCCGCCGCAGCCGCACGAACCCGGCCCAGCGCCGCCTCGTCGGCGAGCAGGTCGCCGTCGATGTCGGTGACGAGACCGGACAGATCCCGCAGCTTCCCGTCCTGGTCGAGCAGTGCCGGACGTTCGGCACCCACCGTTCCCACACGCAGCAGCTTCAAGGTCAGTCTCCTCTGGTCGAGAGTCGCGTTCGGCCCCGGCCGATGGGTGCGGCCATCGGAGGATTGGCCGATCCTCCAAGGTCGAGGTCCAGTCCGCAAGACCCCGTTCACGGACTGGACCCTTACCGGGCGGTAGCCACGGCGCCCCCACCAGCCGGTATGTCCCGGTACAGCCACGCCCGCTCCACCGCGCTCCACGTCGTACTGGTGACGACGTACAGCGCGGCGGCCAACGGCACCACCGCCACCGTGATGAGCGTGGCGAAGGACATCAGCGGCATCACCTTCGTCATCGCCCCCATCGCCCCCATCGCCCCGGCGCCCGGCAACTGCGCCCCGTCCGGGCCCGCGACCGGCATACCGGGGGACGCCGCCATCTGCTGCTTCGTACGCCGGTAAGTGAACGTGGCCACCGCCGCGACGACCGCGAACAGCGCGACGTACAGCAGCCCCTGCGCCCCGACCACCCCGCCGTCCGCCAGTGCGTCGGTCCAGCGGTCGCCCAGCGGGCTGGCGAAGAGGGTGTGGGTGAGGAGTTCGTTCGGTTCGCCTCCGATCTGCTGGTTCGAGAAGAGGTGGTACATCAGGAAGAACGCCGGCAGCTGGAACAGGCTGGGCAGGCAGCCCGACAGCGGCGAGACCTTCTCCTTGGCATGCAGTTCCAAGATCGCCTTTTGCAGGCGCTCCGGGTTCTTGCCGTGCTTCTTGCGCAGCTCGGCGATCTGCGGCGCGAGCTTGGTGCAGGCCTTCTGGCCCCGGGCCGTCGCCCGCGACAGGGGATGGATGGCGAGTCGTACGCACGCCGTGAACAGGACGATCGCGGCGGCTGCGGCAGAGGCGTGGAAGAACGGTTCGAGCAGGTCCGCGAGGCGTGCGACCAGGCTGGCGAAGACGGACATGGTGAGCCCTCCGAGGGTCTCGTCGTGCCGGAAGAGAGACAAATCGGCATGACGACCCACGCGAAGTACGTACGCGAGGCACGCACGCGATGCAGGTAAGTGCACGTACGCGAGCAGCGGCTCAACGGCGTCGGAAAGCGGCGCGCCCTATGCGGTGGTCGTCACAGGACGACGACACCCGGCGCCCGGGGCCTGGTCCGCCCCCGCGCATCAGGATCACGCTGCGGCAGAAACGCGGTGCGTTTCTCCCGGTCCCGTATCGCCGTACGCACCCGCGTGCGGGGCACGGCGGGAACGGAACGCGCCGCGACGAGCGCGCAGGCGGTGAGGGCGGAACCGGCCGCCGCGGTGGCGGCGAGCGCGACGGCGGCGGAGAAGCTGCCGTTCTCGACAAGGAGGACTTCGGTCACCAGGAAGAGGACAAGACCGACCGTGCGCAACAACCGCGCCGAACAACTGATCATGGTCCCCCCTCTCAGTGACTCAGTAACCCACCGGCACATCGACCGGTTCTCCGACGATGCTAATGCCCGGCACTGACAACGCCCCCTGCCGGTCCCCTCACCCCCGCCGGACCCGAGGCAAGAGCAAGGGCAAGAACCTGCACACCGGGCTGCGAGTCAGAATCCCGCGGCCCGTAATGACTGACGCACAACGCGACCACCAAGTTCCCCGCGAGCGCCACCTGCGAGGCAACGCCGCCGCGACCCCGGTCACCCCACCGCCCAGATCGACATGAATCGACCTAATCGACCTAATCGACCACGAAAACGACTGCCCCGACGTCAGCGAACTTCCAGAGGGCGTCACCGTCGCCGGCGCGCACGCGGATCCCGCCCGTCCGAACACCGGGGGCGGGCTCCGGCGACGAGCCGTCGACGGCATTGGAGAAGGCGATGGAAACGCCGGAGTTCGTGGAGAAGTAGACGACGTTCTCGATCTTCACCCCGTCAGACCCCGTCCCTTCGGGCCGCCGGAAGGAGACCAGGTGGGACCCCTTCACCGGACTCACCGATCCGGGCCAGACACTGAAAGAGCGACGGGAAAGGTTACTGGCATCGACCAGCCAGACCCTTTTCTGCCCGAGCGAATAAACAATGCGCCTGCCGTCGCCCGAATTCACCGGCACCTCAGCCCGAGGCGGCTTGCGCGGCGGAGTGGACCGGCGCGTTTCCGGCGACGGCGCCGCGGTGGGCCGCGACGCGAAGGGCGCCGCGCCCGGCGGCTTCGAGCGACCGGCCTGCACGGCCAGCACGGTGACGACCGCGAGGGCCGCCACGGTCAGTGCGGCAACCCAGGCCCACGAGGGCAGCCGGCGGACATGCACGCGCGCGATTCTCCTCAACTCCCGTGCCGAAAAGGGGCAATTCGATCATTGCCCGGCACGAGCCCGGCCCTACCCAGAACGTCCGATCATCGTACTCCCACCAGGTACGTTCCCCCAGGCCGCAGCGGCCCGCCACAGTCCACAACGGGGCCAGTCCCCAGCGCGGCCATCCGAGCCCTGGGGGAACTACCGGGGCCGCATCGCCGCCAGCTTCCCCCACACCACCAGCCGGTACTTGGACGTGTACTCGGGCGTACACGTCGTCAGCGTCAGGTAGTACCCGGGCTCCCCGTACCCGGCTCCCGTACGGACGTTGCTCCTGGGCACCTTCGCGATCACCCCGACATCGCGCGCGGAGGTCTGCGCGAGCCCCTTGTCGACGACGTACGTAAAGACGGCTTCCCTCGTCTCGACCTCTACCTCGTCCCCGGCCCGCAGCCGGTTGATGTAGCGGAACGGCTCGCCGTGCGTGTTGCGATGCCCCGCGAGCGCGAAGTTGCCGGCCCCGCCGGGCTGCGCCGTCTGCGGGTAGTGCCCGACGTACCCCTTGTCGAGTACGCCGCCCTTGCTGACGCCCTGCGCGACGGGCGCGGTGACGCCGAGGCGCGGGATGCGGAGGATGGCGTACGCCTGATCCCAGCGGGGGCCCGACGGCTTACGGTCGCCGCCGCGCGGCCGGGGCGTACCGGCGCCTCCACCCGCCGCACCGGAACCAGGCGCCTCACCCACCTCCCCGCCACCGGACGCCCCGCCACCGGGCACCTCCGCCGCCGGCGCCGAGGGCGCGGGGCCACCCTCCCCCTCCCCCCACTCCCTCTCCAGCGCCTGCACTTTCCGCTCGGCGCCGTCGCGGGCCTGCCGGTTGGTCCACCACAGCTGATGTACGACGAGGAGCAGCACGACGACCCCGAGCGTCACCGCGGCCTCAGCACTCACCCACAACCCGCACACAGCCACCGCACGCCCTCGCGAAGCGCCCCGCACCACCACCGGGACCCGCCTGCGCCCGCGCTTCTGCCCGCGCCTCCGCTCCCGCTCCCGCACGGCGGGCACGATAGGCGGTACGCCGACAACTCTCCAGAGTCGCGCCCATCGCGTCCGCCTCCCATCGCTCCGCGCTCTCTCACCTACACCCCGTACAGCAGTACGGTGTGGACCATGCGCCCCGACACGTCTGCCGATCACGCCGATCACACCGCCGAAGCCGAGCGCCTGCTGCGTACCGCGGCGCAGTATCCCGAGGACAAGGAGCCGCTGTACCTCCAGGCCGCGGCCCACCTGGAGCTGGCGGGCGACCGCGCCCGCGCGGCCACGCTGTACGACCACCTCCTGGCGAAGTCTCCGGACAACCCACCGCTCGTGAAGGCCCTGAAGGCGGCCAACCTGTGGGAGTACGGCCACGAGGCGGAGGCCCGCGCGATCATCGACGGCATCCGCGCCGCGGCCCCGCGCGAGGCGGCGCCGTGGGAGATCATCGCCGAGGCCCTGGAAACCCACGACGAACTCCAGGCGTCCCACGACGCGTTCACGACCGCGCTGACCCTCCTCACCGAACCGTCGGAGGAGATCCCGTACACGTCGCACTCACTCCTGACCGGCCGCCACCGCGTACGCCGCATGCTGGGCCTGCCGCACGACGAGTGGGACGCGCTGGCGGACACCGTCAACGCCGGCCCCATCACCCTGGACGAGCTGCACGACCCGAAGCGGCTGTGGTCGCTGGGCTCGGACAACCCGACGGAGCTCCGCGCCGAGATCGCCCGCCTGCGCGCCGAGCTGGGCACGTACCGCACCGCGCTCTCCCGCCCGTTCCCGGTGGCGATGCTGCACTGGCCGGAGGACGAGCTGCGCGAACTCCTGACGGCGTACCCCGCCCTCACGACGGACTACCCGACGTACGAGGCCCACCTCGCCGCGGTCGAGTCAGCCCTACGGGACCTGTCCGCAGCGGGCGCCCGCCACCTCGGCATCGTAAGAGGAACAGTCCCCTCGTACGAGGCGTTCGCCGCATCGGAGTCAGCCTCCCCCGCAGACGCGTCACTCCTCCCCCAGTACGCCACAACCCTCGCAGCCCGAGGCCGAGCAACAACATGGCCCCCACCCCGCAACGCCCCATGCTGGTGCGGCTCGAACACCCCATACCGCAACTGCCACGGGGGCCCCACCCAGCCATGAGTGCCAAGATTCCAGGTGCGGTTCCTTCCTCCGCTGGCGTCTCCGCCCGTATGAGCCGCCAAGTATCCCGCGACACTGCCTGTGAGATCGCCGTGCGTAAGCTCCTCCACGCGGAAGGCCTGCGGTATCGACTGAACGTCCCGGTCCCCGGTATGCCTCGGCGCACGATCGACATCGCCTTCAGCCGGGCCAAGATCGCAGTGTTCCTGGATGGCTGTTTCTGGCATGGCTGCCCGCTGCACGCGACCCAGCCGAAAGCCAATGCCGAATGGTGGCGCGCCAAGCTTGACAAGAACATGGCGCGCGACCGTGAGACCACGGACCATCTCGAAGCTCACGGGTGGACAGTCCTACGTTTCTGGGAGCATGAGAATCCGGAAACCGTCGCGAGGACAGTAACTCATGCGCGAGAAAATGCGACGCACACGGGCCCGCCAAAGAGCCGTCGACCATAGGGTGCCCGGCTCGACCGCGACACCTTCCTCATGCCTCCTAGCGAGGCGATGGCGATACGTCTGTGAAAGAGTCGTCTGCCTTCAAACCCCGCCGACTTGGAGAAGCATGCCCGCCCCCTTCCTCAGCTCTCTTTGCGGATATCGTGAGGGACGCCCAAACACGTCGGACAAGAACGACAAGGGGTCCATCGAGCTCGGCACAATCTTCTACGAGAAGATAGGGATTTCGCCCCACGCGACGCCCCCCGTCAAGGCCGTGGGAAATCTTATGGCAGAGCTGATGTCGACCGACCTTCAGGAATCTTTTCAGGTCGACGCTCCCCACCTTGTAGTTGAACCCGAGAGATCATTTACGAGCTTTGAGCAGTTCTCACATCTGAACGCCGCGCGAGAGCTCCGAGGCGACATGGCCGCTGGGGTCGTACGTACAGTCAACGCCATCCGCAATTTTTCCAGGATGACGGGAGTGGAACAGAGCCTCCAGCACCAGCTCAACGAACACCTGGACAACCTTCAGGACGAGGTGAGGTCAACCGAAGATCGCCGTCGCGAGCTTCTTGATCTCCTGGGAGAAGAGTCACTCCTCAAACTGGACATCACGGTCTCAAGAGAGATGTCCAACCCGACGAATCCGTCGTCAAGCCTGCAGCATCTGGTAGCAGGCCTGTCTCTGAAGTGGACGCTTCGAACCGATCGCGCTCAGGACTGTCGCAGCCAAGGCTCAAAGATGGCCGCACTCCGACGGGGACGCATGCCACACTTTGCGGCCGTCACGATGGAGCCACGCCCAGCGATGCTCGCCCTGCTCGGCCGCGGCTCCGGCGACATCGACTGCGTCTACCACCTCCACCTCCCAGCGCTCGCCGCAGCCATCGACGAATACTGCTCAGGCACCCAGAGCAAGGCCCGCCAGGGGATCCGTGACAATTTCAAGCGTCTTCGCGATCAACGTAGAGTCCGCGACTACGACGAACTGCGGGACTACGTTGCAACACTCTGAGACCATCGCTCCGCACGCCCCCGCCGGCGAGGCGCATCGAGCCGCGAGCCGCCTGGCTTCTCCAGCCCCGCCCACACCTCTTCACCCGCCAACCACGTGACCATCAGGGACAGCTGTCAGTCCCTCCGATTAACCTGTCCGGTATGGCTAAGCGCATCTCCATGATCGACCTGTTCGCAGGCTGCGGCGGCATGACTTCCGGTTTCGTCGCAGCAAAAGGGTACAAACCGGTCATGGCGGTCGAATGGGACCTTCATGCCGCGGCCACCTATGCGGCCAACTTCGGCGAGTCCCATATGCGCTGGGGCGACATTGCAGAGATCAAGAATCACGAGATCCCCCAGGCTGACGTGATCATTGGCGGCCCCCCCTGCCAGGGCTTCTCCAATCTCGGCACTCGAGATGTCAACGATCCACGCAACACGCTATGGAAGGAGTACATCCGCTTTGTCCGTCACGCGCGACCCAAGGTCTTCGTCATCGAGAACGTTGATCGCTTCCTCAAGTCCTCGGAATTCGCCCTGCTCCAGGCCGAGGTAGGCAACGGGGGCCTCCTAGAGGGATACCAACTAACTCACGGCCACCTGATGGCGGCAGACTACGGCGCACCTCAGCGTCGCAAGCGAACCATTGTCATTGGATCCCGCATCGGGAGAATCCCCCTCCCGGAACCGACTCACGGCCAGGGCAATCCGATTGGATTGAAGAGTTGGCGGACAGTTCGCGATGCATTCAGTGGTAAGACTCTGGCCGACAAACCAAGTACCACCAGCCTGCCCGATTCAAAGGCGACGTTCTTCGGCAAGAACGTCCCGGGCACTTTCAAGAGCGAAGACCTCCACATCGGACGCACCCCGACAGACCTTTCTCTGCTGCGGTATGCACACATCCCGCCGGGAGGTGGGCGTTTCAATCTGCCGGAAGAGTTGCTGCCCAACTGCTGGAAGAAGAAGGCAACAGGAACAACCGACGTGATGGGTAGAATGCAGTGGAATGAGCCGTCACTTACTATTCGAACGGAATTCTACAAGCCGGAAAAGGGGCAGTATCTCCACCCACAGTGGGAGCATGGACCGGACGGCTACCGGGTAGACCGTCCGATCACACATCGGGAAGCAGCGCTCCTTCAGACGTTTCCTGACAGCTTCCAGTGGTGTGGCACGAAGATTCAGATTGCCAAGCAAATCGGCAATGCTGTGCCACCTGTCCTCGCCGAGGCGATTGCCCGGCAGATCAAGCCGTACCTTGTATAGGCTCAATAGCGGATCGAAGGAGCCGGGTGTCTAGGCTCGCCCGGCTCCGCAACCACGTAGCTCTCATCACCAATCGACACCTGAGGCCTGTCGGTTACTCCTGGTGCGGGCACGATCCTAGCGGCTGCCCAGGTACCTTTCTCTGGCACTGGAAGTTTCAACGCCCCGGCAATACGAGGACTTTCATTCTGATGCCCCAGAATGATCACACCCTCCGGAGCCAGACGAATGCGCGCATCTCGCACTCTTTTCGGTGCGTCCAACTGCTTGGCTGCCGTCACAACGGCGTTACGGTCAATGATGCGCCCGTGAACTTGTCTGAAAAGCTGATCCACCCGATTCTGCCCAGCAGATACATTCTCCAAGGCGTTGCGAGTAACGTCATCGAGATTCAGTAGGAGATTCTTGCGCAACTTCCCCTGCCTGAAGAGCCACGTAATCGCACCACGCCCCGCTGCAGAGATGTTGCGCTTGTGGTCTTGGTTACCACCCTGGGTCAATATCTCTTCACGTATGCGGACCAACCCCACAGTGAACACGGAATCTCGGTCATTCGCAGCCATAAGTAGGCAGAGGTGCCCCGTCGCCTCACGCGGGATCATCCACTTTCCGTCGAGCGAGAACTTTGCATCCACATCTACACCGGAAACCCGGTAATCCATTTTCTCACCACGGGCGAGACCAAAGGCCGCCCGACAGACAATCTCAACCTTGGTTCCAAGGTATGTCTTCTCCGTCTTCTCCAAAACGTTCACGTCGTAACGCCCAGTTCGCTGACCATCCATTACCTCATCGAGCGATTGCCGGAAGACTGCGGAGAAGCGCTCTTCCAAGTCCGGGTGATCGGTGAACCACGCCGCGACGCGCTCGACGTCACCACCTCTGGAGGGGTGCACCCCCCTCCCTGCACGCTCCGCTTCGCGTGGGCCAGGAACCTCGAACAGGGCATCGTCTGCTGACATGTAGCCACGATACGTTCAAGTCGCATGCCCTTCCAGGCCAGAACGGACACCGGCACTCTCATGACTCTCGGGCTTGGAGTTGATGGTCGTGCGACACCAAATCCTTTGTGGCGAACCCACATTGGCCCGTCGGCCCGGTCGGACTGTTGCAGAACCAGTCAGGGGCTGGCGGATGTACGAGAGTTGCGTAGCAACCCGCACCCGGCGCAGCGCATCCAGTACGATATCTGCCCCTCCGGGGGCGCGGCTTCGCACAGGCAGACCGGCGCGGACGCATCGGCGAGAAGCAGATGCACGCCGACATCCGGCAGCAAGTCCAGCTTGTCGACCGCAAGCCTGGCCGACTGAAAGCTGGCAAGGCCGGTCAAGTCGATGTCCGCAGCGCTTATCCGCCTGACGCGCTCGGCTTTCGGCTCACCTTCCATCCGTATCCCCCTCAGCTCAGATCCAGTGTGATCCCAAGCCCCATCCATGACTTCGTCGGGACGGAGCGGTGGCACGGAGCCAGTGGAGAAGACCAGCGATCAGATCCGCGGAAGTCTCTTCGGTGACCTCGAGGCTGAGCAGTGAGGTGCCGATTGCGCGGCGCCTCAGCGTCTCTGTAAAGCGCTAGCACCGCCCTCGATCGTCGCGGGTCACTCAGATGCCCGTTAGTCCACAGGGCAATAGGCCCAGGCGCTGGACCTCAGCGCCTCAACCGCACTCCTGAATCAGGCTTCCGAGGAGCTTTGATGGATCACGTCGGCACCCAATGGATCAAGTCGTCCTACAGCGGCGGAAGCGGGACCGAGTGCGTCGAGGTGGCGGGGCTTGAGGGGTGTGCCGCGTATGCCGCCGTGCGGGATTCGAAGGTGCCTGATGGGGGGCGTATCGCCGTGTCGCGCGGGGCGTGGGTGGGGTTTGTTCGGGCCGTGCGGGGTGGGGAGTTCGCGGCGCGCTAGCGTCGCTGGGCGTCGTCGGCGAGCAGGCGAACGGGCTGACCGGGCTGAACACGCGCGTCAGCGCCGTCAGCCTGGTCAGCCCGTCAGTCCGTCAGTCCGTCAGTCCGCGATTCGGCTGGGTCGGCTAGCGGTTGTGGTGGTTGAGGGTGGCGAGGAGGAGGTTTGGGTTCTTCATGGTGAAGAAGGCGGCGCTGGGGACGTAGACCGTCTTGCCGCGTACTGCCACTGAGGTGGGGTTCGACAGGCCGTCCTTTGCGGTGAGGACGACCGAGTGGGTGCCGTTGGGGCGTACCAGGGTCACCTTGTTTTCAGTGAGCAGGGCGGCCAGGATCGTGTCGTCACGGCCGGTGAAGGCGAAGTCGTCGATGCCCGTCAGGCCGGTGGCCCTGGTCTGGATGGGGCCTGCGGACCCGTTCTTCTTCACTGGGATGCGCAGCAGCAGGCCCTTGTCGAAGTTGGTCACCCATACGGCGTCGTCGCGCAGCTGAAGGCCGTTGGCGCCGACCATCCCGGTCGGCGGGGCGGAACGGTCGAGCTTGCTGCCCGTGGCCCATGCCTTCGGCTTGACGCAGTCGTGGCCCGCGGCGGCCTTTGCCGGGACGCGCCATACAGTGCCGCGCACCGAGTCGGTGGCGTACAGCACGCCGCGGCGCTCGTCGAGCGCGAGGCCGTTGGGGAAGCCGTTCTTCGGCAGGCAGGCGATCTGCTTGAGCGTGTGGTCCTTGGGGCTGATGCGCCAGATGCCCGTCAGCTTCGTTCCGGTCGCGTAGTTGACGTACAGCGTGCCGTCGTGCGCCCGCGCGATGCCGGTGGTGACCGCGACCTCTGCGATGGGGGTGTTCGGGTTCGCCACAGCGGGGAGCTCGGCGATGACGCGCGGCTCGTGGTGCGGGGAGAGGCGGGCGACCTGGCGGGCGAAGGCGAACGTCACATTGGCCGAGCCGTCGGGTTCGAGCGCGATGCTCTCCGGCGTCTGGCCTGCCTCGAAGTCGAAGTGCTCGACAACACGCGGGTCGGTCAGTGTCGGCTCGACGGCTGACGTGGGCACCGACGCGAGCGCCGCGAGGGCGACTGCGGCCGTGGCGATTGCGGCCAGGCGTGGGAAGCGGGGCATGGGGCTCCTCCGGATTGCGCGGGGGTGCGAGGGGGGTGAGGGGGTGCGAGGGGCGCTGGTGCCCAGGGAAACATGACGGTGTGTCACTTTGGGTGTTGCCGGGCCCCTGCGGGCTCAGGGATCGCCCGCGTGGCCGACACTGCGGGGGGCCCGTCCCTCCCCGTCGGTCGGAGCGGGCACACTCTTTCATCACAAACGGATGTCGATTCTTCACATCGCCTCGGTGTGACGGACACCACTGAGATCGTCTGCCTCCTCAGCTCGTACGCGATTACTTGGGGGGCCCATGGCGGTCAGAGGGATATCTGTGCGTGGCGCGTCTGCGGCGGGGGTGGCGCTTCTCGCCGTCGCGCTCGTGGGGTGCGGTGGGGACGCCAGTGGGGACACGGATGACGGCGGCAAGGTGGTTGCCGCTTCCGCCGGCGCTTCCGAGAAGGCCACCCCGTCGGAGCCAGAGCCCAAAGCGGAGCTTGAGCTCGTCGACGACGAGGAGAGCGCCGACGCCGCCGAGCCGGTCGTAGTAAAGGTCCTCGACAACGACACCGTCGTGCCTGCCTCGGGTGGGAAGGCGCGGGCTGTGGAAGCTGAGCTGGAGGCGGAGGAGTTCACTCTCGCCGTCGATGTCCAGCCTGCGCACGGCAGCGTGAAGGTCTACGGGACCTCCATCGTCTACACGTCCACCGGCGGCTACGGCGGCGAGGACGAGTTCACGTACCGGCTCGACGTGAAAGGCGTGAAGGGCACGACGCCGAAGCTCAGCGATACCGCCGTCGTACGCATCACGGTGACGAGGCCTGCGCCCAAGGTCACGCCGAAAGCGACGCAGACGCCGAAGCCCAGGAAGGCTACGAAGCCGAAGACGGTCGCCCCGCCGCCGGTGTACTACGAGAACTGCGACGCCGCCCGCGCCGCCGGCGCCGCCCCTGTCCGCAGTGGCGACCCAGGCTACGGGCGTCACCTCGACCGGGACGGTGACGGGGTCGGGTGCGAGCCGTACAACGGGTCGAGTGGTGGGGGCGGCAGTACAACTTCCGGCGGGTCCGGCGGCGGATCCGGTAGCGGGGGCGGTGGCGCGGGTGCGGGTGCGTCGTACGCCAACTGTGACGCCGTACGCGCCGCCGGTGCCGCTCCGATTCGCGTGGGCGACCCCGGTTACGGGCGTCACCTCGACCGGGACGGGGATGGAGTGGCCTGCGAATAGCCACTGCCGTCGTGTTCGGGCGGCCGGCGTCGGCAGGGTGTCATGCCGACGCCGTCGGCGCCGTTGAGCAGGCGTGGCCGTCCGTACGTACTACCGGTCACCCCCCCACAGGTGGGCGCGTGACCGGCGACAGGCGGTCACGCGCCCAGTGCGTGCGTGCGTGTGGCGGGACGGTGGGCCTGGTGGTGTGCTGCGGCCCGCCGGTGTACGGCAGGAGCCGGCGGCCGTCCGAGGAAGGCCGCCGGCTGCTGGTTGGGAGTGGGTGTGGTTAGAAGACGCTTACCCGGTACGCGCTCAGAGCCTCAGTCACCGGCTGGAAGAACGTCGTACCGCCCGAGGAGCAGTTGCCGCTTCCGCCCGAGGTCAGGCCCAGCGCCGTGCTGTCCGAGAACATCGAGCCGCCGCTGTCGCCCGGCTCGGCGCAGACGTTGGTCTGGATCATGCCGTAGACGACATCGCCGTTGCCGTAGTTGACGGTCGCGTTGAGGCCGGTGACCGTTCCGCCGCGCAGGCCGGTGGTGCTGCCGCTGCGCTGGACGGACTGGCCGACGTAGGCGTTGCCGGCGCCGGTGATGTCGCGGTAGCTGCCGTTGTAGAGGTAGACCCGGCCGTCCGCGGCGGAGGCGTTGGAGTGGCGGATGATGCCGTAGTCGTTGTTCGGGAAGCTGGAGCCGGTGGTGGAGCCGAGCACCGTGGTCCTGCCGGAGTTGGTGTACCAGGTGCCGGTGCCGTTGGTGCAGTGGCCGGCGGTGAGTGCGTAGTACGTCGATCCGCTCCGGACGTTGAAGCCGAGGGAGCAGCGGCCGCTGCCGCTGTAGATGGCCTGGCCGCCCGCGATGAGCTTGTTGAACTTGCCGGGCGTGCGCTTGATCTCCAGGGCGTCGGCCTGTGCGCCCGCCGCCTTCTTGATCTTGGCTATCTCGGCAGCCGAGACGGTGTCGTCCGCCGTGACGACGAGCTTGCCCGACGCCTTGTCCGTGTACCACGCGGTACCGGGCACGTCCGCGCCGAGCACGGCGTCGCCCGTCTTTGCGAGCTGGGCGGTGGTCGCCCGGGCGCCGTCGCCGGATTCGGCAGAGGCGATCGGGGTGGCAAGCGCGGAGACGGTCAGCAGAGTCGATGCGACGGCGATCAGCCGTGCACGTCTCGCGACGCCGCCGAGGGGAGACAGGCGCTTGAAGTTCACTACATCCTCCGGTGGGGGATCCCAGGGGCCCGCTGGGTGGGCGGGCCCGTCAGCACGCCGATGCGGGACGACCATCCGTAGCGGTCATGACCCTGCCAACGACGTGGTAGGAATCCTGGGGTGCTGTTGAGTCGTCAACAAGAGCGTCTTTCAGCCGCTCAACACGCGCCCACCAGCGGCGTGTCCGATGCGACAGCGCGGAGCCCGCGACGGCCGTCGCGGGCGGCGGGAACCACGGTGGCGCGACCGGCCGGAGCGGAGGCGCGGCTCGGGTCGTTCGGCCGTGCCGCGCATGTTTGCTGACCCTCCGTCAGCTACCTCGCCGTTCAGGAGCGCCGGAGCACTCCGTGCCCGCACCCACGGGTCCTGCAAACGGAGCGCGAGATGCCACTTCCGCTGATCAGGGCCGCCCGGACCGGACGATTCGCTATCGGACGGCCCCGCGCAGGCGCCCCCGCACACGCGGACCCGCACCCACCTCTGCGTGCCGCCGAAGTCCGTAGCTATTGCACTGACGCCCCTCCGGCCCCTAGCGGCTCACCGACCGCTCTCCGCCCCACCGCACGCCCGCCGAACCCTCTGCCACAGGACCGCTCCGCCGCCCCCGCCCACGGGCGGCGCACCGCGCCCGTGCAGCGTTATGCGCCGATCCCTACTGTTCGTACGCCGGGTACGCCTGTCCGGTTCTGGTCAGTGGCGCAGCCGGCCGTGGCTCTCCCGGCCCCCTCAAAGGCGACCGGAACGCCCTCAAGCACGCCCCAGTAGCGCTCCCCCGTACCGGAACAACACGCCGTTGAACGCCACGCCCCTCCCGCCCGTACTACTCACCAAGCCCCCCACAGGCCGGGCGCGTGACCGACGACAGGCGGTCGCGCGCCCGGTGCGTACGCCTCGCCCCCCAGCGGCGCGCACGCCTCGCACCCCCAGCGGCTCGCTCAACCGCCCACCGCATGCGACACCGTGTAAATCAGCAGCCCCGCCAGCGCCCCCACCACCGTGCCGTTGATCCTGATGAACTGCAGGTCCCGGCCGATGTGCGCCTCGATCTTCTTCGACGTGTGCTCCGCGTCCCAGCCCGCCACCGTGTCGCTGATCAGCGAAGTGATCTCGTTGCGGTACGTCGTCACCACGTACACCGCCGCGCCCTCCAGCCATCCCTCCAGCTTCCCCTGGAGCCGCTCCTCCGTCGCCAGCCGCGTGCCCAGGGAGATGAGCGAGGCCCGTACCCGCAGGCGCAGTTCGCTCTGCTCGTCCTCCGCCGCCGAAATGATCATCGTGCGTACGGACGCCCACGCCGAGGCGATCACGTCCTGGACCTCGCCCCGCCCCAGGATCTCCGACTTCAGCCGCTCCACCCTCGCCCGCGTGTCCGCGTCCGACTGGAGGTCCGACGCGAAGTCCGTCAGGAAGCGGTCGATCGCGCCGCGCGCCGGGTGGTCCGGCTCGTCGCGCATCTCGGAGATGAAGCGCAGCAGCTCCTTGTAGACGCGGTCGCCGACCTTCCGGTCGACGAAACGCGGCGTCCAGCCCGGCGCCCCGCCCTCGATCGCCTCCATCACCGCATCCACATGGCGCACCAGCCACTCATACGCGCGCACGCAGATCAGGTCCACCGCGCGGTCGTGCGCGCCGTCCGCGACGACGTTCTCCAGCGCCTTGCCGATGCCCGGCGCGATCTCCGCCGCGTCCGCCCGCCGCGTGATCGCCTCGCCCACGACCGCCTGCACGTCGGAATCGCGCAGCACGGTCAGCGCGCCGCGCAGGGCCGTGGACAGCTCCTCCGTCACCCGGTCGGCGTGGTCCGGCTCCGCCAGCCAGGCGCCGACGCGGGAGCCGATGCCGATGGCGCGCAGGCGGGTGCGTACGACGTCCTCGGAGAGGAAGTTCTCGCCGACGAAGGAGCCGAGCGTCGTGCCCAGCTGGTCCTTCTTCGTCGGGATGATCGCGGTGTGCGGGATGGGCAGGCCCATCGGGCGCTTGAAGAGAGCCGTTACGGCGAACCAGTCCGCCAGCGCGCCGACCATGCCCGCCTCGGCCGCCGCCGCGACGTACGCCGGCCAGCCGCCGACGCCCGACCGCTCCGCCCAGGTGGCGAGGACGTAGATCAGCGCGACCAGGACCAGCAGCCCGGTGGCCGTCGCCTTCATGCGGCGTACGCCCTGGCGCTTCTCCTCGTCGGCGGCGCTGTACGCGAAGGGCGGGAGCGGGGCGGCCGAGGGGCCGGGAACCTCCTTGTCGTACATGTCGTCAGTTCCCGTCGTCTTGCGATCCATCCGCTCCACCCGTCCGCCCGTCCGCCTCGTACGCACCATCTCGTACCTGATTTTCCCTACCTGACCTACTCGTGGAACGCACGGCGAGTTCCCGACGTCTACCAGGGCGGTGCAATGGCGCATCATGGAGTGAGTTCGAACGGAGCCTCGGGCTCCCTGCGCCCGAGGAGATACACCGAGCATGACCAAGCGCAACGGTTATGCCTTGCTCGCCGCGCTCGCCGCGGTGGTGGTCCTCATCTCGGGGGCCATATTCGCCGGAGCGACGCTCGGCGGTCACGGTTCTGACGACGACACACAGGCCCGTCCCCGTACGCCGCTGCGTTCCGCGGCCCCCGCCACCTCCGCCTCCTGGATCGGCACCTGGTCCACCGCGCCCGCCTTCGCCGAGCCGGGCACGGAACAAGGCTTCCCCGGCCGTTCGCTTCGTAACGTCGTGCACACCAGCATCGGCGGCACCAGCGCCCGCATCACCCTCTCCAACCTCTTCGGCGTACAGCCGCTGCACATCACGCACGCCTCGATCGCCGTCGCCGCCACCCCCGGCGCCCCGACCGCCGCGCACGGCACGATGCGCCGCCTGCACTTCGGCGGCTCGCCCTCGGTCGTGGTCCCGCCGGGCGGACAGGTCGTCAGCGACCCGGCCCCGCTGAATGTGCCGTACGACGCGGACCTGCTGGTCACCACCTACTCCCCCACGCCCAGCGGCCCGGTGACGCACCACCCGCGGGCCCGCCAGACGTCGTACGTCGCGGAAGGCGACCGCACGGAGGACCCGCTCGGGGACGCCTACACCGGGCAGACGCCGTACTGGCGCTACCTCACCGGCGTCGACGTCCTGAGCGGCAAGGCCGAGGGCGCCGTCGTCGTCATCGGCGACTCGATCACCGACGGCGTCACCTCCACGGCCGGCGCCAACCGCCGCTGGACGGACGTCCTCGCCGACCGTCTCGACGGGCGCTACGGCGTCCTCAACGCGGGCATCAGCGGGAACCGGCTGCTGAGCGACGGTACGGGGCCCAGCGGCCTCGCCCGCTTCGACCGTGACGTGCTCTCACGCTCCGGCGTGAAGGCAGCGGTCGTCGTCCTCGGCATCAACGACATCCTGCGGCCGCCGCACGAGCTCGACGCGGCCCGCATCACGGCGGGCCTCGAACAGCTCGCACGCCAGGCGCGGGCGCGCGGCCTGCGGGTCGTCGGCTCGACGATCATGCCGTTCGAGGGGACGCGAGCCCATACGCCGCAGCTCGAAGCGGTGCGGGACCGTGTCAACGAGGCGATCCGTACGCGCGGCATCTTCGACGCGGTCGTGGACTTCGACCAGGCGCTGCGCGACCCGTACGCCCCGGACCGGCTCCTTCCGGCGTACGACTCGGGCGACCACCTGCACCCGAGCGACGAGGGCTACCGGCGCATGGGTACGGCGTTCGACCTCGCCTCCCTGAACCGGAGCGCGGACGCCGCAGGGGTGTAAGCGGGTACTGCGGCGAGGCTGTGGCCGGGACGTGGTCAGCCGAGCTCTTTGCGGGCGGCTTCCGCCTTCTTCGCCAGCTTCTCCTGCTTGCGCGCCTCCTTGAGCCGCTGCTTCTCCGCGCGGGTGATCTTGCGTTCGACGCCCACCCCGCCCAGCAGCGCGAACCCGGTGATGGTCACGCGCGGCGAGTCCGGTGCCACCTGCTCCGGTGACTGCGTCGTCAGGTCGCCGAAGCCGCCCAGGAAACCGACGCCCTTGACGGTCACGTCCAGGCCCGGCGGCACCGTGACCCCGATGCCGCCCATGACCGTGAAGCAGCGGATCACCGTGTCGCGGTCCTCGAAGCGCGCCTCGCGCAGGTCGATCTCGCCGCCGCCCATCATCGCGAACGCCGTGAACCTGCGGCCCACCGTCCACGTGCCCTTGCGGCCGAAGCCGCCCCAGAAGGCGAATGCGCCCCTCGACGTGGCGGGCCCGCCGACCCGCCCCGCCCAGGAGGCCGGCGTACCGGAGGAGGACGAGAAGACAGGCGCCGCAGCCGGGCCGCCCGTGCCCGGTACCGGCAGGTCGCGGACCAACGGCTCCAGCTCGCCGTGCGTACGCGCCTTGTAGGCGGCGTCGAGGCGCTGGTCGAACTCCTCCATGTCCAGCCGCCCCTCGGCGACCGCGTCGCGCAGCACCTCGGCGACCCGATCACGCTCGGCATCGGAGGCGCGCATTTCCGGAAGTCCACTGGTCATACCGACCAGACTAGTCAACTGGCGCGCCCGGTCCCAGGGTTCACGGGGAGCGATCAGAGCGCCGAGCGGTCCGCGTACATCTTCGCGATGACCGCCTCGATGTCCTGCTCCCGCACCGACAGGTCCACCAGCGGATACCGCTGCGCCACCGCCGCCACCAGCGGCGCCGCCGACACCGACGCCGGGAACGCAAGCCACTGCCGCGGCCCCTCCACCTTCACCACCCGCGCCCCCGCCACCTCGACCGGCGGCAGCTCGCGCTCCAGGTCCACCACCAGCGTCCGCTCGCTCTCGCCCACCTCGTGCAGGCCCGCCAGCGCGCCGTCGTACACCAGCCGCCCGTGGTCGATGACCATCACGCGCTTGCACAGTTGCTCGATGTCGGTCAGATCGTGCGTCGTCAGCAGGACCGTCGTGCCGCGCTCCGTGTTCAAGTCCCGCAGGAAGTCCCGAACCTTGGCCTTGGAGATCACATCCAGGCCGATCGTCGGCTCGTCGAGATACAGCACCTCGGGATCGTGCAGCAGCGCCGCCGCGATGTCGCCCCGCATCCGCTGCCCCAGCGACAGCTGCCGTACCGGTACGTCCAGCAGCTCGCCCAGGTCGAGGAGTTCGACGCAGCGCGCCATGTTCACTTTGAAGCGGTCGTCCGGGATCCGGTACATCCGGTGCATCAGCCGGTACGAGTCGCGCAGCGGCAGGTCCCACCACAGCGTCGTACGCTGCCCGAACACCACTCCGATGTGCCGCGCGAGCCGGGTCCGCTCCCGCGCCGGATCGATGCCCGCGACCCGCACGCGGCCGGCGCTCGGCGTGAGGATGCCGGTGAGCATCTTGATGGTGGTGGACTTGCCGGCCCCGTTCGGCCCGATGTAGCCGACCATCTCGCCGCGCGGCACCGAGAAACTGATCGCGTCGACCGCCCGCACCCGCGTCTTCTCGCGCCGCAGCCGGCCCGTCTTCCTGCGTACGTCGAAAACCTTCTCGACGCCGTCCAGTTGAATGAAGTCACTTTCCATCCGGCATCAGCTCCCCGTGCTGCGATACGAACGAAGGCCCATCCGCCACGCCGCCCCGGCCAGCGGACAGCACACCCCCGCCACCAGCGGCGGCAGGAAGGCGAGCCAGAACGGCAGGTCCAGGGGGTACGGGCGGCCCAGCACGTACAGCGCCGGCAGCCAGTTGACGAAGGCCAGCGGCAGCACGAACGTCACCCCGCGCACGAGGTCCTTCGCGAAGACCGTCGGCGGGTACTGGAGAAGCGTGACGCCGCCGTACGTGAAGGAGTTCTGCACCTGCGAGGCGTCCTGCGCCCAGAACTGGAACGCCGCCCCCGCCACGAAGACCGACGCGAAGATCACCGCCCCGCTCAGGATCATCATCGGCACCATGAGCACCTTCAGCGGCGTCCACTCGATGTCCAGCACCACCAGCGCGTACCCGAGCACCAGCAGCCCCTGCGTGATCCGGCCCAGCCTGCGCAGCGCGAAGCGGTCGGCCGCGATCTGCGCGAGGACCGGGACCGGGCGTACCAGCAAGGTGTCCAGCGTGCCGTCGCGCACCCGGCTGCCCAGCCGGTCCATCGACCCCATGACCAGATCGGAGAGGCCGAAGGCCGCGCCCGCTGTGCCGTAGAGGAAGGCCACCTCGGGCAGGGTGTAGCCGCCGAGCGCGTCCACGTGGGAGAACATCAGCAGGATGCCGACGAAGTCGAGGCCGGTCGCGGCGAAGTTCCCGAAGACCGCCATCGCGAAGGACGCGCGGTACGCCATCGTCGAGCGGATCCACATCGCCGCGATCATCCGGTACGCCCGGACTCCGGCCCGCACCTGCCCGGCGGCCCCGAGCGCCTCACCCACCTCGGCCCTCTCGGCCACCCGCAGCGTCTCCGCCGCCTCAGCCGCCCCCACTGTCTCAGCCGCCTCCGTCGCCTCAGCCACCCTGGACCACCACCCTGCGCGTCGCCACGGACTGGAGCAGCCGCCCGGCCGTCAGCAGCAGCGCCGCCCAGCCGAGCTGGAAGCCGTACGCCCGGACCAGACCCCAGCCCGTGTGCTTGCCGAGGAAGACGTCGGCCGGGATCTGGAGCAGCGCCGACCAGGGCAGCGCCTGCGCGAGTGTGCCGAGGCCACCGGGGAAGACGGTGAGCGGCAGCACCATCCCGGAGAAGAAGAGGCCGACGAGCCAAGTGATTTGCGCCACACCCGCCCCGTCGAGCAGCCAGAACGCCGACAGCGCCACGAGGAACCGGATCGCGAAACTGACGACGACACCGAGCGCGACGGCGACCAGGAAGGCGACCCACACGAACGGGTCGGCGGGCAACGCCAGATCGAAGGCGAGCGCGCCGACCGCCATCGGGACGACGCCGCGCCCGAGGAGGTGGAAGGCGGCCCGCCCCAGGTCGCCCGCCAGCCAGAAGAGCTGGAGGTCGGCGGGGCGGCAGAGGTCGATCGCGATGTCGCCGGTGCGGATCCGCTCCATCAGCTCGGACTCCAGGCCGCCGCCCATCAAGGCAGCGGTCATCAGCAGCGCCTGCCCGAGCCACACGTAGGTGAGGGCCTGCGACAGGTCGTACCCGCCGAGCTGCGGACGCTCGTCCCACAGGGCCGTGAAGGTGTACGCCAGGATGAAGCCGAAGACGGTGTTGGTGAACACCCCGGCCGCCGTCGCCACCCGGTACGTCGCGTGCCGCCGGAAACCCCCGGCCGCGACGACCGCGTATAACCGCACGCCGACCCCCCTCGATTCGACCAAAGCCCCAAAACGCCCGACCCTAGCCCAATGGGGTCAGCCGCCGCAGGCATTTTGGAACGGCGCTTCGAGGGCAGGACTCGGAGTGCGTGCACTATGGGCGTACCAGACGAATCGCCCGATACGACACCGTTATGCCGGAGAGAGAACCTCTGGCCGCGCCCAGGGAGTCTCCACCAGCATGAGCGACGAGCCACAGCAGCCCCAGGGGTGGGCGCCCCGGGACCCCTCCGACCCCACGGCCGACGCGGGGCCGCAGGCCGGGAAGAAGAAGACCGGCAAGGCCGGCAAGCGTGACGAGAACGGCAAGAAGATCCGCCCCGGGCGCACCGGCCTGCGCCGGCTGGTCCCGACCTGGCGGATGCTCCTCGGTACGTTCCTGCTGCTGGCGCTGCTCCTGATCGGCGCGTTCTTCGCGGGTTACACGCTCGTCAAGATCCCGGCGGCCAACAGCGCCGCCACCTCGCAGAGCAACGTCTACCTCTACGCCGACGGCTCCCAGCTCGCCCGCGACGGCGAGGTCAACCGCGAGAACGTGAAGCTCGCCCAGATCCCGAAGTCCGTCCAGCGCGCCGTACTGGCCGCCGAGGACCGCGACTTCTACTCCGAGCGGGCCGTCGACCCCCAGGCCATGCTCCGCGCCGGCTGGAACACCCTCACCGGCAAGGGCAAGCAGTCCGGCTCGACGATCACCCAGCAGTACGTCAAGAACTACTACCTCGCCCAGGAACAGACGGTCACCCGCAAGGTGAAGGAGTTCTTCATCGCGATCAAGCTGGATCGTGAGGAGAGCAAGAACGACATCTTCGAGGGGTACTTGAACACCAGCTACTTCGGCCGCAACGCGTACGGCATCCAGGCCGCCGCCCAGGCGTACTACGGCAAGGACATCGACGAGGTCACCACCACCGAGGGCGCCTACCTCGCGTCCCTCCTCAACGCCCCCAGCGCGTACGACGTCACCACTCACCCCGAGAACAAGTCCTCGGCCCTGGGCCGCTGGAACTACGTACTCGACGGCATGGTGAAGGAGAACTGGCTGAGTCCCGCCGACCGCGCCGCGGCGAAGTTCCCCGCGCCGCACGAGGCGAAGCCGGCCTCCGGGCTCTCCGGGCAGCGCGGCTACCTCGTGCAGGCCGTCGAGGACTACCTCACCAACAACAGGATCCTTGACGAGGACACGCTCGCGACCGGCGGCTACCGCATCACCACGACCCTGGAGAAGCCGAAGCAGGACGCCTTCGCCAAGGCCGTCGACGACAAGGTGATGTCGCGGACGAGCAAGGACCGCAAGGCCGACCGCAACGTGCGCGTCGGCGGCGCCTCCATCGACCCGGCGACCGGCAAGGTCGTCGCGATGTACGGCGGCATCGACTACACGAAGCAGTACGTCAACAACGCGACGCGCCGTGACTACCAGGTCGGCTCCACCTTCAAGCCGTTCGTCTTCACCTCGGCCGTCGAGAACGGCTCCACCACCCAGGACGGCGTGCAGATCACCCCGAACACCATGTACGACGGCACGAACAAGCGGATGGTGGAAGGCCCCAACGGGCCGACGGGGTACGCCCCGGAGAACGAGGACCAGCGCTCGTACGGCCCGGTGACCGTGCGTACCGCCACGGACAAGTCCGTCAACGCGGTGTACGCGCAGATGGCACAGGACGTCGGCCCGGCCAAGGTCAAGGACACCGCCGTCGCCCTCGGCATCCCGGAGCACACCCCGAGCCTCGACGCGTACCCGTCGATCGCGCTCGGCGTCGCCACCGCCAGCGTCCTCGACATGACGGAGGCGTACGCGACGCTCGCCAACCACGGCAAGCACGGCACGTACACGATCGTCGAGAAGATCACCAAGAACGGCCAGACCGTCCCCCTCCCCCAGGCGGCGGACGCCGGTTCCGGTTCCGGGCAGGGAGTCTCGCGCGAGGCGGCCGACACCACGACGTCGATCCTCAGGAGCGTCGTCGACGGCGGTACGGGCACGGCGGCCCAGTCCGCGGGCCGTCCCGCGGCGGGCAAGACCGGCACGGCCGAGGAGGACAAGGCCGCCTGGTTCGCCGGCTACACGCCGGACCTGGCGACGGTCGTCGCCGTGATGGGCCAGGACCCGGAAACCGGCGTACAGAAGCCGCTGTACGGAGCGCTCGGCCTGCCGCGCGTCAACGGCGGCGGGGCGCCCGCCGAGGTCTGGGGCCAGTTCACGGCCGCGGCGCTCAAGGACCAGCCGGTGCGGGACTTCGACCTGGAGACGGCGGCCGGCTCGGACGAGTCGGCCCCGCCGCCGTCCGAGGACGAACCGGACACCGGTGAGTCCGGGGGTTCCGGGGAACCGCCGTCGAGCGACAGCCCCGACGACCCGGCGCAGAGCCCGACGACCGGCGGCCAGGACGCGGGCGGCACCTCGGACACGGGCGGGACGGGCGCGACCGACGGCGGTACGACGGACACCGGCGGCACGGACGGCGGGGCCGACACCGGTGGCACGGGCGGGACGGATGGTGCGACCGACACCGGCGGCGCGGACGGCGGGACCGACACCGGCGGCGCGACCGACGGCGGAGCGACCGACACCGGCGGCACGGGCGGCACGGACGGCGGGGCGGACACGGGCGGCGCCACCGGCCGACCGGGCGGCGGCGCACCGAACGGCTCCCGCAGCCGCGCCTGACGTACTGCCTTCCGTACCGAACCCGCTAGGGCGTGTTGCGAAAGTGTGTGCGGTGGCGGATGTGTCGTAGTACTCCTGGAGAGTCTCGGAGTCAGGTCTGTTCTCGCTTGGAGTCGTCGATGGCCGTTCGTCGTGTCGTGCCCAACATCCAGTCAGAGGCTGTACAGGAGAGCCGGGAGTTCTATGGCCTGTTGGGCTTCGAGGAGGTCATGAACCATGGCTGGATCATGACGCTCGCCTCCCCGTCCGCTCCGGCGGCGCAAGTCAGCGTTATGACCAGCGACAAGACCGCCCCGGTCACCCCCGACATGAGCGTCGAAGTGGACGACGTGGACGCGGCCTATGCGGTCATGCGGGACAGCGGCGCGGAGATCGTTCACCCCTTGCAGGACGAGGAGTGGGGCGTGCGGCGGTTCTTCGTCCGCGATCCCAGCGGCCGAGTGGTCAACGTGCTGGGCCACCGCTGACACCGTCCCCGCACGACCTAGGAAGGTGCTGGTCACAGCCACTCGTTGATGGCCGCGACCAGCACGGTCGCTTCGTAGCGGACCGCGAGCTTGTCATACCGCGTGGCCACAGCCCGGTGGCGCTTGAGCCGATTGATGCCGCATTCGACCGCGTGCCGCTCGCGGTAGTCGATCTTGTCGAACTTCGGTGGGCGACCGCCGCGAGAGCCGCGCTTCTTGCGGTTGCGGGCCTGGTCGGTCTTGTCCGGGATGGTGCAGCGGATACCGCGCCGACGCAGGTAGGCGCGGTTCTTGCGGGAGGCGTACGCCTTGTCGGCCCGCACGCGGTCGGGGCGGACGCGTGGCCGGCCCGGTCCGGTGCGGGGCACGCGGATCTTCTCCTGTACGAGTTCGAACTGCGGCGAGTCGCCGCGCTGTCCTGCCGTGACCACGATCGACATGGGCTTCTGACCTTGCTCAGCAGCCAGGTGCAGCTTGGTGGTGAACCCGCCGCGGGAGCGTCCGAGTCCGTGATCGGGGGGCTCGTCAAAGACACCGCCCGGTGGTTCCTTCTGCAGGCCACCCTGCTTGCGGGCCCCGGCTGCATGCTGATGGGCGCGGCACACCGTGGAGTCGACGCTCAGGTCCCACGTGATCGCACCCTTCCCGTCGGCCAGGCACTGGAGCCGGGTGAGGATCCGGTGCCAGGTGCCGTCCCGCTGCCAGCGACGGAACAAGTCGTAGATCCGGCCCCACGGCCCGTACTCGACGGGCACGTCCCGCCACGGAACACCGGTCCGGACCCGGAACCGTATGCCGTCGATCAACTGCCGTCGAGGCCAGACGGGCGGCCGCCCCACCTTCGTCCCCTTCGGCAACAACGGCTCCAACACCACCCACTGCTCGTCCGTGAGATCTCCCCGACCCATGAACCGTGATCATTCACAGCTCAAGATCCACTTTCGATACACGCCCTAGTGCCCCGAAGTCGCCTTCAGCCCCACGACGGCGACCAGCAGCAGACACACGAAGAAGATCCGGGCGGCGGTCGCCGGCTCACCGAGCACGACCATGCCGAGCACCGCCGCACCGGCCGCGCCGATACCGACCCACACGCCGTACGCCGTACCGATGGGCAGCGTCTTGGCGGCGTGCGACAGCAGCAGCATGCTCGCGACGATTCCCGCGCCCGTGAACACACTGGGCCAAAGGCGCGTGAAACCGTCGGTGTACTTCATCCCGATCGACCAGCCGACTTCGAGCAGACCGGCGACAACAAGCAGAACCCAGGCCATGACGGGCACCTCCGAAACGAAACGCGGAATCAACGGGGGTGCGTCGTCTTTGCGTCAAACCCGGTACGGCGCGTCTCGTCGGGGGTGCTTCCAACCTAGCAAATGGGCAGCGAAAGGGGCCGGTGACCCTGATCACCGGGTCACCGGCCCGCTCGCGAACAGCTTCCGCCGCTGACGGCTTGTGCCTACAAGGCTTGTGCCTACAAGGCTTGACCTACAAGGCTTGCGCCTACAGGTACAGGCCGGTCGAGTCCTCCGAGACCCGCTCCGAGGCCACCGCGTGCAGATCCCGCTCCCGCATGAGTACGTACGGGATGCCGCGCACCTCGACCTCGGCCCGGTCCTCGGGGTCGTACAGCACCCGGTCGCCCGGCTCCACGGTCCGTACGTTCTGGCCGACCGCGACCACCTCGGCCCAGGCCAGCCGCTTGCCGACCGCGGCGGTCGCCGGAATCAGGATGCCGCCGCCCGAGCGGCGCTCGCCCTCGGGGCTGTCCGACCTGACCAGCACCCGGTCGTGCAGCATCCGGATGGGCAGCTTGTCGTGCGTGGTGTTCTCGCTCACGCCCCCGAACCTACCTGTCCTTGACCCCGCGCCCGCCACCGGCCGCAGGGTCAGCCGCGCCTGCGACGCGCCGACAGCGCGAGCAGGCCCACCAGCCCCACGGCCACCAGCGCTACCGGAACGATCCGCTCCAGACGCGGTGAGCCGTCCTCGTCCACGAACTGCGCCTTCACGTCCGACACCGTCCGGTTCACCGCGACGAACGCCCGGCCCGCGGTCTGGTCCACGCTCGCCGCGACCCTGGCCTTCGCGTCACCGACCATCGTCTTCGGGTGCAGCCGCACCCCGATCTCGTCGAGCGTTACGGCCAGCTTGTCACGCCGGCTCTTGATGTCCGCCTCGATCTGCGCAGGGGTCCTGGCATCCGACACTGCGCTGCCTCCGTGAGTGGTCGTGGGCCGAATCCGGTAGTCCTTCATCGACAGTCTGTCAGCTCGGCCCGTCCCCTACCCCACGGCACCCCCATTACCCTCGGGTCCGTACGGCCGTACTTTCCCCGCACGAGACTTTCCCCGCACGAGACCTTCCCGCACGAGGAGACCGACACCCGATGAGCGAGCGACTCCAGCCCGGCGACACCGCCCCCGACTTCACCCTGCCCAACGCCGACGGAACCGAGGTCTCCCTCTCCTCGTACAAGGGCCGCAAGGTCATCGTCTACTTCTACCCGGCCGCCCTGACGCCCGGCTGCACCAAGCAGGCCTGCGACTTCACCGACAACCTGGAGCTGCTGGCCGGGGCCGGATACGACGTCGTGGGCGTCTCCCCCGACAAGCCGGAGAAGCTCGCGAAGTTCCGCGAGAAGGAGGACCTCAGGGTCACGCTGGTCGGTGACCCGTCCAAGGAGGTCCTGACGGCGTACGGCGCCTTCGGCGAGAAGAAGCTGTACGGCAAGACGGTGACCGGCGTGATCCGCTCGACGGTCGTCGTGGACGAGGACGGCAAGGTGGAGCGGGCGCTCTACAACGTGAAGGCGACCGGCCACGTGGCGAAGATCATCAAGGACCTGGGCATCTGAACCTGGATCCGAACCGGGGCACGTCGGCCCCCCGTGCATTGTGACCAAGGTCCCGGAACAGGGGACCTTGGTTTGCGGCACTAAATAAAAGGCAGAGGTTCCACTTGGACTTTGGAAACGCGTCCGAGGAAAGGAACCTGCCATGGCGGCCACCGGCCCCGGCCCCGACCACGTGGCCGACCCCCAAGCGATCAAGCGCCATCACACGCTCTTCCGCGCCGCCAGGAGACGGAAGAACCCGCCGCTGCGCCGCTCCGACATCACCGTCACGGACGAAGCGGCGGTCAAGCGGGCGGTCAAGGCGGCCTCGCTCGGCAACGCCATGGAGTGGTTCGACTTCGGCATCTACAGCTACCTGGCGGTGACGATCGGCCACGTCTTCTTCCCGCCCGGGAACGACACGGCCCAGCTCCTCTCCTCCTTCGCGACCTTCGCCGTGGCCTTCCTGGTGCGGCCCATCGGTGGCATGGTCTTCGGCCCGATGGGCGACCGGCTGGGCCGCAAGAAGGTCCTCGCCCTCACGATGATTTTGATGGCGATCGGTACGTTCGCCATCGGCCTGATCCCGTCGTACGCCACGATCGGCTTCTGGGCGCCGGTGTTGCTGATCTTCTTCCGGCTGGTGCAGGGCTTCTCGACGGGCGGTGAGTACGGCGGCGCGTCGACGTTCATCGCGGAGTACGCCCCCGACAAGCGCCGTGGCTTCTTCGGCAGCTTCCTGGAATTCGGCACCCTGGCGGGCTACACCGGCGCGGCCGGGCTCGTCACGGTCCTGACGGCCTGGCTCGGCTCCGACGCCATGGAGGCGTGGGGCTGGCGCGTCCCGTTCCTGGTCGCGGGCCCGCTCGGCCTGGTCGGCCTCTACCTGCGACTGCGACTGGACGAGACCCCCGCCTTCCAGAAGCTGGAGAGCGAGAACGCCCGCGCGTCCGAGGCCGCCGACACGGTGGAGACCACCGCCAAGGGCGACCTCGCGAACATCTTCCGGCAGTACTGGCCGACGCTGATTCTGTGCATAGCCCTGGTGGGCGCGTACAACGTCACCGACTACATGCTGCTGTCGTACATGCCGACGTACCTCTCGGACGAGCTCGGCTACAGCGAGACGCACGGCCTGCTGATCCTGCTGGGCGTCATGGTCTGCCTGATGGCGGTGATCAACCAGGCCGGCCGCCTGAACGACCACTTCGGCCGCAAGCCGCTGCTGATGGCGGGCATGCTCGGCTTCTTCTTCCTCTCCCTCCCGTCCTTCCTCCTGATCAAGCAGGGCAGCATCCCGGCCATCGCCGCCGGCATGCTCATGCTGGGCCTGTCTCTCGTCTGCCTGCTGGGCACGATGTCTGCGGCGCTCCCGGCCCTGTTCCCGACGCACGTGAGGTACGGCTCCCTGTCGGTCGGCTACAACCTCTCCGCGTCCCTCTTCGGCGGCACGACGCCACTGGTCATCACGGGCCTCATCAGCATCACCGGCAACGACCTCATGCCGGCGTACTACTCGATGGCGGCAGCACTCATCGGCATCATCGCGGTGGCGTGCATGAAGGAAACGGCGAAGCAGCCACTGACGGGCTCACCCCCGTCGGTGGAAACGAAGGAAGAGGCGGCGGAACTGGTGGCGGCGCAGACACCGGCGCCGAGGTTCTGACGCGGCGCCAGGGGCGGCCAGGGGGACTGCTTCAGGGGGCCCGGCCGCCCCGAGCGCTCAAGGGCCCCTTGTGCCAGAGGTCTTGACAACCCGATTGGTCTGAACCATTTTAACGACCAACAACAAACGGTGGCCACCGTCCCTGCGTCTCCTCCCCACTCCCCCACCGGAGGCAGTAAGTGGACCGCCCAGCGTTTCCCCTCATAGCTCTCACCGCCGCCACGCTCCTCACCGCCGGTCTGGCCGCCGCCCCCGCCGGCCAGGCCGCGGCCCGTGCCGCCACCGCCGACGTGAACGTCGCCAAGAACGCCGGCTTCGAGTCCGGGCTCAGCAACTGGGCCTGTTCCGCCGGCAGCGGCGCCACCGTTTCCTCCCCCGCCCACGGTGGCGCCGCTGCCCTCAAAGCCACCCCCGGCGGGCAGGACAACGCCCGCTGCTCGCAGACCGTCACCGTCAAGCCCGGTGCTACGTACACCCTCAGCGCCTGGGTGCAGGGCGGGTACGCGTACCTCGGGGCCAGCGGCACCGGCACCACCGACGTCTCCACCTGGACGCCCGACTCGTCCGGCTGGAAGCAGCTGACCACCAGCTTCAAGGCCGGCGCCGCCACCACCTCGGTGACGGTCTACACCCACGGCTGGTACGGCCAGAGCGCCTACTACGCCGACGACGTATCCGTCTTCGGCCCCGACGGCGCCGGGGGCACCGACCCCGAACCCGGCATCCCCGCCACCCCGGCCGGGCTCACCGTCGGCGCCACGACGTCGTCGTCCGTCGCCCTCTCCTGGTCCGGAGTCAGCGGGGCGACCGGGTACAACGTCTACCGCGGCGGTACGAAGGTCCAGTCCGTGACCGGGACTTCGGCGACCGTTTCGGGGCTGGCGGCGGACACGGCGTACGACTTCCAGATCACCGCCACCAGCTCCGCCGGCGAGTCACCCAAGTCGGCGTCCGTCAGCGGCCGGACGGCGCCCGGCGGCGGCGATCCCGGCCCCGGCCCCGCTGTGCCCAAGCACGCGCTGACCGGCTACTGGCAGAACTTCAACAACGGCGCGACCGTCCAGAAACTCCGTGACGTGCAGGCGCAGTACGACATCATCGCCGTCTCCTTCGCCGACTCGACCGCCACGCCCGGCCAGATCGTCTTCAACCTCGACCCGGCCGTCGGGTACGCGAGCGTCGCCGGCTTCAAGGCCGACATCGCGGCGAAGAAGGCCGCCGGGAAGTCCGTGATCATCTCGGTCGGCGGCGAGAAGGGCAACGTCACCATCAACAGTGACGCCTCCGCGACCGCCTTCGCCAACAGCGCGTACGCCCTGATGCAGGAGTACGGCTTCAACGGCGTCGACATCGACCTCGAACACGGCATCAACTCGGCGTATCTCACCAAGGCGCTGCGCCAGCTCTCCGCCAGGGCGGGCTCCGGACTCGTGCTCACCATGGCGCCGCAGACCATCGACATGCAGTCCACCGGCAGCGAGTACTTCAAGACGGCGCTCGCGGTGAAGGACATCCTGACCGTCGTCAACATGCAGTACTACAACAGCGGTTCCATGCTGGGCTGCGACGGCAAGGTGTACGCGCAGGGGTCCGTCGACTTCCTCACCGCGCTCGCCTGCATCCAACTGGAGGGCGGTCTGGCCCCGAGCCAGGTCGGCATCGGCGTACCGGCGTCCACGCGGGGCGCGGGCAGCGGTTACGTCGCACCGTCCCTCGTGAACAACGCCCTGGACTGCCTGACGCGCGGCACCAACTGCGGGTCGTTCAAGCCCGCCAGGACCTATCCCGGTCTGCGCGGTGCCATGACCTGGTCCACGAACTGGGACGCGACGGCCGGCAACGCCTGGTCGAACGCGGTGGGACCGCACGTGCACAACCTGCCGTAGTCACGACGGGCTCCGTGCGGCGCCGCCACTTCACGCTCCTCGCGGCGGCGCTGCCGAAGCTCTTACCAGGGCAGTTCCCTCACCTGCTGCACGCACAGCACGATGAACAGCAGGCCCGCCGCCACCAGCATCGTGTTGCTGAGCGCGCCGTTGCGCCATTCGGCGGGCGTACGCGAGGAGTTGAGCAGCCACACCAGCGTCAGCGCCAGGAACGGCATGAAGAACGCGCCGAGCACGCCGTACACCACGACCAGACCGAACGGCTGGTCCAGCCACAGCAGCGCCATCGGCGGGAACGTCAGCCACAGCAGGTACGCCCGGAACGGCAGCGAGCGTTCCTTCACGCCGGCCGCGACCTCCTCCACCGTGCCGACGTCGACCGGGGCACCCTTGCGGTCGCGCTGGAGGCGCTCGACGAAGTCGGCGAACATCAGGCTCACGCCGTGCCATACGCCGATGAGGGACGAGAAGGACGTGGCGAAGAAGCCGACGAGGAAGAGCTTCGCCGTCACCGCGCCGTACCGGTCCTCCAGGATTTCGCCGAGGTCGATCAGGCCGCGGTCGCCCTTGGTGAGGGCGAGCTGGGAGGAGTGCAGCAGCTCGGCGCCGACGATCAGCATCGCGACGACGAAGATGCCGGTGGTGATGTACGCGACGCGGTTGTCGAGGCGCATCACCTTCATCCAGCCGGTGTTGGTCCAGCCCTTGGCGTTCACCCAGTAGCCGTACGCCGCCATGGTGATCGTGCCGCCGACGCCGCCGATCAGGCCGAGGGTGTAGAGGAGCGAGCCGTCCGGGAGGACGGGGACCAGGCCGGCGATGGACGCGCCGACGTCGGGGCCGACGCGCAGGGCGACGTACACGACGACCACGAACATCACGCCGATCAGGACCGTCATGACCTTCTCGAAGACGGCGTACTGGTTGAACCAGACGAAGACCAGGCCGATCAGGCCCATGGCGATCGCCCACGTCTTGAGGCCCGGCCCGTCGGGGAAGAGCGCGACGATCGGGAGGGCGGAGGACGACATGGCGGTCGCGCCGTAGACGAAGCCCCAGATCACGACGTAGATCGCGAAGTAGACGGTGGTCCACTGGCCGAGGCTGCGCCAGCCCTCGAAGAGGGTGCGGCCGGTGGCGAGGTGCCAGCGGCCGGCGGCCTCGGCCAGCGAGATCTTGACGACGCAGCCGATGACGGCGGCCCACATCAGCGTGTAGCCGAACTTGCTGCCCGCGATCAGCGTCGCGACGAGGTCACCGGCTCCGACACCGGTCGCGGCGACGACGATGCCGGGGCCGATGTACTTCCAACTGGACTTGCGCGGCTGGGTGACTGCCTCTCCCGTGCCGCTCTCTGTCGTTCCTGCCATCGCCGGCATCCTCCCGCTCGTCCCCGTAGGTAATCGAGATCACCAAAGCGGGATGAGGGGTGCTCGCGCAAGGGGTACGGCACGGCGGGCCGTATGGCCGAAGCTCGCCCTTGACGGGGTCATGCCATGCACACACCATATGCCCGAACGCCGAACCGAACACCCGCACGACATGCGTCGCACACCCCCCACACTCCCCACCCAGGAGACAGCATGCGACTTCGCATACGCGGAAGAGGGTCCGCCAAGTCCGCCACCCTCGCGGGCCTCGCGGCCCTCGTGGCCCTCGCCGTGGCAGCGCCGCTCACCGCGAGCGCGACCACGACAGGGGAGCGGCCCGCGCCCGCCGCCACCGCGGAAGAAGTGATCAGGCAGTACGAGATCCACGGCCCGGCCACCGCCGCCGCCCGTACCGCCGTCGCGGCCACCGGAGTCTCGGTGGACGAGGCCGACGACCACTCGGTCGTCGTCAGCGCCAACGCCGCGCAGCTCAAGCGGCTGAAAGCGCTCGGCTACGCGCCGAAGGCACTGCCGGGACCGCCCGCCCGTACCAACGGACTGGCCGTCGAGCCGCTGGACTTCCCGCCCGCCGACTCGCGCTATCACAACTACGCCGAGATGAACGCGGAGATCAACCAGCGCCTCCAGCAGTACCCGAACCTCATGAGCAAGCGCGTCATCGGCAAGTCGTACCAGGGCCGTGACCTCATCGCCATCAAGATCAGCGACAACGTGGCGACCGACGAGAACGAGCCCGAGGTCCTCTTCACCCACCACCAGCACGCCCGCGAGCACCTGACCGTCGAGATGGCGCTCTACCTGCTGCGCGAGCTGGGCGCGGGCTACGGCTCGGACTCCCGCATCACCAACGTCGTGAACAACCGCGAGATCTGGATCGTGCCGGACCTCAACCCGGACGGCGGCGAGTACGACATCGCCTCCGGCTCGTACCGCAGCTGGCGCAAGAACCGGCAGCCCAACGCCGGTTCGTCGTCCGTCGGTACGGACATGAACCGCAACTGGAACTTCAAGTGGGGCTGCTGCGGCGGCTCCTCCGGCTCGTACGGCTCCGAGACGTACCGCGGCTCGGCCCCCGAGTCCGCCCCCGAGGTGAAGGTCGTCGCCGACTTCGTCCGCTCCCGCGTCGTGGGCGGCAAGCAGCAGATCAAGACGGGTATCGACTTCCACACGTACAGCGAACTGGTGCTGTGGCCGTACGGCTACACGTACAACGACACAGCCCCAGGTCTGACTCGGGACGACCGTGACGCCTTCGCGACGGTGGGCCGCAAGATGGCGGCGAGCAACGGCTACACGCCGCAGCAGTCGAGCGACCTCTACATCACCGACGGGTCGATCGACGACTACCTGTGGGGCGCGCACAAGATCTTCGGCTACACCTTCGAGATGTACCCGCGCGGCTCCAGTGGCGGCGGTTTCTACCCGCCCGACGAGGTGATCGAGCGCGAGACCAGCCGCAACCGGGACGCGGTGCTGCAACTGCTGGAGAACTCCGACTGCATGTACCGGTCCATCGGCAAGGAGCAGCAGTACTGCGGTTAGGGGCGGCCGTCCGAGGTGGCTGAAGGGGATCCGTCACGGGCTCCCTTCAGCCACGTTCAGTGGCCTCGGCCCGCCAGGTAGTGGCCCAGCACCGGGGCGAGTTGCGCGAGCCACTCGTGGAGCTTGCCCTGGTTGCGGGCCGCGACCACGCCCTCGTAGAACCGGCCGTCGGGCAGGACGACAGCGACCATGAGGACCCCGCCGCCGGGGCCCGGCTTGTAGTGGACGGTCTGGATGTCGCGCCAGGGGAAGTCGATGGTGGCGCCGTCGCGTTCGAGCGAGACGCCTTCGGCGTCGACCACCACCGCGTTACGCCGGTCCGCCGCCAGGAAGTCGGGGCCCGCGGGCACCGGCGGCCCGTGGAAGGGCATCGGTGGCGCCGTCACAGGCGCGGGGGCGAAAGCCGGCGGCGGCGGGCCGAAGCCCTGCTGCGGCTGAGGGTGGTACTGCGGCTGGGGGTCCACTGGGGTCGGCCTCCTCGGCTTCGTCTCCGGGGCCCAGTATCGCCGACCGGCGACAGGGCGCTCCGGGACGGACGGGTCCCGGAGCGCCCTCTGGTCGTACCGTACGGCTTGGTCAGCGAATCGCCAGGCTCAGGATCGCCGCGACCGCGAAACCGGCCACCGACAGGACCGACTCCAGCACCGTCCAGGACTTCAGCGTGTCCCGCTCCGAGATGCCGAAGTACTTGGCGACGATCCAGAAACCGCCGTCGTTGACGTGCGAGGCGAAGATGGAACCGGCCGAGATGGCCATGATGACCAGGGCCAGGAAGGCCTGCGAGTGGTCGCCGTTCTCGACGAGCGGGAGCACGATGCCGGCCGTGGTGACGATCGCGACCGTCGCCGAACCCTGCGCGACGCGCAGCACGAGCGAGATGAGGTACGCGAGGACGATGACCGGCAGGCCCACGTCGTTGAAGGTGTCGGACAGCGCCTGAGCGACGCCGCTCGCCTTCAGTACGGCGCCGAATACGCCGCCCGCGCCGACGACCAGCAGGATGTTGCCGACAGGCTTGAGGGACGAAGTCGACACCTGCTCAAGGGATTTGCGCGACCAGCCGCGACGGATGCCGAGCAGGTAGTACGCCATCAGCAGCGCGATCGTCAGCGCGACGAAGGGGTTGCCGAAGAACTCGATGACCGAGCGGAGAATGGAGCGGTCCAGGGCGATCGAGGAGAACGTCGCCGCGAGGATCAGGACCAGCGGCGTACCGATGATGGTCAGGACCGTCGCGAGCGAGACGGGCTGCTCCTGCGGTGGCCGGCCCGCGGCGGTCTGCTCGGCGATGACGGCGGCCTTGGCGTCCTCGGCGGCCTCGACCATGTCGTGCGGGACCTCGACGAAGACACGCTTGCCGATCCAGGCGGCGTACGCCCAGGCCGCGAGCACGGCGGGGATGCCGCAGAGGATGCCCAGGAGGATGACCCAGCCGAGAGAGACGTGGAAGAGGCCGGCGGCGGCGACCGGCCCCGGGTGCGGGGGCAGGAACGCGTGGGTCATGGAGAGGCCGGCGAGCAGCGGCATCGCGTACAGCAGGATCGACTTGCCGGAGCGCTTGGCGGCGGCGTACACGATCGGCGCGAGGACGAAGATGCCGACGTCGAAGAAGACCGGGATACCGAAGACGAGGCCGGTGAGGCCCATGGCGAGCGGGGCGCGCTTCTCGCCGAAGAGGCCCAGGAGGCGGGCGGACAACACCTCCGCGCCGCCGCTGACTTCGAGTATCGCGCCGAGCATCGTGCCGAGGCCGATGATGATCGCGACGTGGCCGAGGATGCCGCCCATGCCGGATTCGATGACGGAGACGACGGCCGACTTCTGGACCGTACCGAAGAGTTCGGTGACGGAGAGGCCGGCGCCGAGGCCGACGGTGATGGAGACGGTGAGCAGGGCGACGAACGGCTGGAGCCTGACCTTGATGATCAGGAGGAGGAGCAGGGCGATGCCGAGGGTCGCGACGGTCAGCAGGCCCGCCGTGCCGTCGATGAGGGTGAGGAGACCGCCGGTGTGGGGTGGGGTCTCCGCGGGAGCGGGGGCGGGGGCAGTGGCGGCGAGCGGCATGAGGAGGACCTCGTCATTCCATGGGGCTTTCGGGGCAGGGGGTATCGCGGCGCGGCGCCCGGGCGGTGGGCGCCGCGCCGTGACGGCGTACGGAGTGCGGGAGGGGGGAGAAGGCGGTGCGCGTCGGCTCAGCCGAGGACGGCGAGCGCGTCGATCTCGATGAGGAGGCCGGCCGGGAGACCGACGTAGACGGTCGTACGGGCGGCGGGGGCCTCCTTGAGGCCCTGCTCCTCGAAGTACTGGTTGTAGATCTCGTTCATCTCGGCGAAGTGGCCGGTGTCGGTGAGGTAGACGCGCATCATCATGACGTCGTCCCAGCTCGCGCCGCCCTCCTCCAGGATCGCCTTGACGTTGGCGAAGGTCTGGAGGGTCTGCTCGCGCAGGGTCGGGCCGGCGGGGGTGGGCGCCTGACCCTCGACGGCCGGCAGGAAGCCGACCTGGCCCGCGACCTGGAGGATGTTGCCCTTGCGTACGCCGTGGGAGAACTTGGCGGGCGGGGCGGTGTGGGTGGACGGGGTGATCGCGGTCTTCTCGACGCTGCTGCTCATGCGCGTGCTTCCTTCGGGGAGGTGTTGCCTGAGTACTCCCTGCTGATGGCGTCGGCCGTGCGGCGCACCAGCGGCAGGAGGGCGAGGAGTTCCTCGGCGGTGACGACGACGTTCGGCGCGGACACCGACATGGCGGCGACGACCCGGCCGTCGGCCCCGCGGATGGGGGCGCCGACGCAGTTGATGGACTCCTCGTGGCCGCCGAGGTCGGTGGCCCAGCCCTGTTCGCGTACGAGCGCCAGCTCCTTGAGGAAGGCCGCGGCGTTCGGCGTCGAACGGGACGTGTAGGTGGGGTAGTCGAGCTTCTCCGCGATGGTGCGGCGCTCCGCTTCGGGGAGGTCGGCGAGCAGCAGTTTCGCGACGGCGGCGACGGTGATCGCGACGGGCTTGCCGATGCGCGAGTACATACGGACCGGGTAGCGGCTCTCGACCTTGTCGATGTAGAGGACCTCGACCTCGGTCTCCTCGTACACCGCGAGGTGGACGGTGTGCCCGCACTCGTTGTTGAGGGCGGCGAGGTGGGGGTGCGCGATCTCGCGTACGTCGAGGTTCTCGACGGCCTCCTGGGCGAGTGCGAAGAGGCGGGCGCCGAGGCGGTAGCGCTGGTCCTGCTGCCGGTAGACGAGGCCGTGCTCGTGGAGTGTGCGCAGGAGGCGCAGCGCGGTGGACTTGTGGACGCCGAGGCGTTCGGCGACCTGGCCGAGGTCGGCCGGTCCCTGCGCGAGCAGCGGCAGGATGCTCAGCGCGCGGTCGACGGTCTGGCTCATGGCGTACGTACCTCCTGGTCGGCGGCTCCCTGTGCTTTCGCCGGCTCTGCTGCTTCGGTCGCTTCGGTCGCTTCGGTCCAGCCGGGGCCGAGACGAAGTCTCCCCCAGGCGTCGGAGTCGAGGGCGGCGAGGCGGTCGGCGTGCGCGCGGGACGGCGGCGTACCGAGGTCGCCGGGGACGGTGAGGGCGGCGGCGGCCATGAGGTGACCGTGCCGGATCCGGTCGCGTACGGGCAGACCCCGCAGGGTCGCGGAGAGGAACCCGGCGGCGAAGGCGTCCCCGGCGCCGACGGGGGCGACGACGTCGACACGGAGGGCGGGGACGGTGGTGACGGTGTCGCGCGCCCCGAAGTCGCGGGTGAAGGCCGTGGCGCCTGCCGCGCCCTGCTTGACGACCAGGACGTCCGGTTCGGGCAGGGTGCGGCGGATCGCCTCCGCGCCCCGGACGCCCCAGGCCGTCCGCGCCTCGTCCTCGCCGACGAAGACCAGGTCCGCGCCGCGCGCGAGGTCGAGCAGGACGCGGGGGCCCTTGGCCTCCCGTCCCTCGCGCCACAGGTGCGCGCGGTGGTTCACGTCGAAGGAGACCAGGGGGCGGCCGGGGCGGCGGGCGGTCAGCGTGCGCATCAGGGCCAGGCAGTCGGCCGACAGCGCTGCTGTGATCCCCGACAGGTGCAGTACGCGGCCGGCGGCCAGCTCGTCGAGCGGCATGTTCCGGGGGGACATGGCGGAGGCCGCCGATCCGGCGCGGTAGTAGACGACCTCGAAGCCGTCGGCGTCGCGGTCGGCCGCCGTACGGAAGTAGATGCCGGTGGGGCGGTGCGGGTCGCGCTGGACGGCGGAGGTGTCGACGCCGTACGCGGCGACGGCGTCGACGAGGTGGTCGCCGAAGCCGTCGGCGCCGACCCGGCCCACCCACCGCGTGCGGTGCCCGGCGGCGGCGAGGGCGCAGGCGACGTTGGACTCGGCGCCGCCGATGCCTCGGCCGAAGGAGGGTACGTCGGCGAGGCGGCCGGGCCGGGAGGGCAGGAACGTCACCATGGACTCGCCGAGGCAGACCACCTCCACCGCTGCTGCTGCTTCGTCCGCGGGCGCGGTCACGATCGGACTCCTCACCACTGACTCACCATTGATGACTCACCATTGACTCGCCACTGCTCACCATTGACCCTGCATCGGCTCGGATGTTAGACAGCGTCCAGCGATATGCGCAATGGTCGTTGCATATGCTGCAACACGACGTACCAGGAGACTCCCATGGTCACAGGCAACCCGGTCGGACGACTCGCGGACGAACGCGTGGACCACCGCTTCAAGGCGCTCCCGCCCGACGCCGAAGGGCTGACCGTCGGAGAACTCGCAGCCGAGCGCCGCAACCTCTTCACCGGCGGGTTCACCACCCCCGTGCTCGCGCTGTCCGCCGAGTCGGTGGAGCACAACCTCGCGCTCCTGGAGACGTACGCCGAGCGCCACGGCCTCGCCTTCGCGCCGCACGGCAAGACGTCCATGGCGCCGCAGCTCTTCGCGCGCCAGTTGGAGCGCGGCGCGTGGGGCATCACCGCCGCCGTGCCGCACCAGGCGCGCGTGTACCGGGCGTACGGCATCCAGCGGATCTTCCTCGCCAACGAGGTCGTCGACGCGGCCGCCCTGCGCTGGCTGGCCGCCGAACTGGACGCCGACCCCGGCTTCAGCCTCATCTGTTACGTCGACTCCGTGCGCGGAGTGCAGCTCATGGACGAGGCGCTCCGGGCGGCCTGCGCCTCGCGCCCGCTGGACGTCGTCGTCGAACTCGGCGCGGGTGAGGGGGCCCGTACCGGCGCCCGGACGGCCGCCGACTGCGCGGCGGTCGCGGACGCGGTGGCGGCCACGACGACGCTGCGCCTGGTGGGTGTGGCCGGGTACGAGGGCGAGGTGCCGCAGGCGGACGGGGACAAGGTCCGCGCGTGGGTGCGCGAACTGGTCGCCCTGGCGGCCGACTTCGACAAGGCGGGCCGGTTCGCCTCCTCTTCGGAGATCGTGATCAGCGCGGGGGGCAGCGCGTGGTTCGACGCGGTGGCGGAGATGTTCGCGGAGATTCCCGCACTCTCGCTGCCGGTGCTCAAGCTGCTGCGTTCCGGCGCGTACGTCTCGCACGACGACGGCCACTACCGCCACCTCACCCCCTTCAACCGGGTCCCGGACGAGGGCGCGCTCCAGCCCGCGTTCCGCCTCTGGGCGCAGGTCGTCTCCCGTCCCACGCCCGAGCAGGCCTTCGTCAACGCGGGCAAGCGCGACGCGGCGTACGACCTGGATCTGCCGGTGGCGCAGGTGGTACGGGACGCGGGGACGGGCGAGGTGCGGCCGGCGGCCGGCATCACGGTGACCGGTCTGTCGGACCAGCACGGCTGGGTGCGTACGGAGCCGGGGGCGGACCTGAAGGTCGGCGACTGGCTCGGCCTCGGGCTGTCCCACCCGTGCACGTCCTTCGACAAGTGGCAGCTTATTCCTCTGGCCGAGGCGGACGGCACGGTCACGGACTACATCCGCACGTTCTTCTAGCCCTGGCGGCGGGCGCCGGTGGCCAGTGCCCGCGAGGGTGTTCCGGGACTCCGCCCCGGCCCCCGCTCCTCAGACGCGGGAGGGGCTGGATGGTCCCGCCCACCCCCGCAGCCGGCAGCCGGCAGCCGCTCAGAGAGGCGAACAGCCATGGACCTCGTCATTCGTGACGCCCGCGTCATCGACGGCACCGGCGGTGCCTCCTACCGCGCCGACGTCGGCCTGGACGGCGGCCGCATCGCCGCGATCCGGCGGGAGGGTGACGGCGGGCCACGGCTCGGCGCGCGCCGCACGCTGCACGCGCACGGCCTGGCCCTCTCCCCCGGCTTCATCGACATGCACGCGCACAGCGACCTCGCCCTGCTCCGCGACCCCGACCACAGCGCCAAGGCCGCCCAGGGCGTCACCCTCGAAGTCCTCGGCCAGGACGGCCTGTCGTACGCGCCGGTCGACGACCGCACGCTGAGCGAGGTGCGCAGGGCCATCACCGGCTGGAACGGCGGTGCGCCCGGTGACACGGCCATCGACTTCGACTGGCGGACCGTCGGCGAGTACCTCGACCGGCTCGACCGCCAGGGCATCGCCGTCAATGCCGCGTACCTCGTCCCGCAGGGCACCGTCCGCATGTACGTGACCGGCTGGGACGACCGCCCCGCGACCCCCGCCGAGCTCACCCGCATGAAGCAACTCGTCGCCGAGGGCATGGAGCAGGGCGCCGTCGGCATGTCGTCGGGCCTGACCTACACCCCCGGCATGTACGCCGACGACGCCGAACTCACCGAGCTGTGCCGCGTGGTGGCGCGGTACGACGGCTACTACTGCCCGCATCACCGCTCGTACGGCGCCGGAGCCCTCGCGGCGTACGAGGAGATGGTGACCCTCAGCCGCAACGCCGGCTGCGCGCTGCATCTCGCCCACGCCACCATGAACTTCGGGGTCAACAAGGGCAAGGCGCCCGATCTCCTCTCCCTCCTCGACAAGGCGCTCGACGAGGGCGCGGACATCTCCCTCGACACCTACCCCTACACGCCCGGCTGCACGACGCTCGTCGCCATGCTGCCGAGCTGGGCGAGCGAGGGCGGCCCGGAGGCTAACCTCACCCGCCTCCGCAACGACGAGAGCGCCGAGAAGATCCGCCACCACATGGAGGTCGTCGGCGCGGACGGCTGCCACGGCGTCCCCATCGAGTGGGACACGATCGAGATCTCGGGTGTCAGCGACCCCGGCCTGGCGAGCTGCGTGGGCAAGACGATCGCCGAGTCAGCCGCTCAGCGCGGCGAGGCCCCCTGGGTCACCGCCCGGCGTCTGCTGATCAACGACAACCTCGGCTCGACGATCCTTCAGCACGTCGGCCACGAGGAGAACGTCCGCGCGATCATGCGCCACCGCGTGCACACCGGCGGCAGCGACGGCATCCTCCAGGGCTACAAGCCGCACCCGCGCGCGTACGGAACCTTCCCCCACTACCTGGGCCATTACGCCCGCGACCTGGGCGTCCTCTCCCTGGAGGAGTGCGTCGCGCACCTCACTTCGCGCCCCGCCGCCCGCCTGCGACTGCCCGACCGGGGACTCGTACGGGAGGGCTACCGCGCCGACCTCGTCCTCTTCGACCCGGACACGGTCGCGGCGGGCTCGACGTTCGAGGCCCCACGCACGCTGCCGGTGGGCATACCGCACGTGCTCGTCGACGGCCGGTTCGTGATCGAGGACGGGAGGCGGACGGACGTCCTCGCGGGCCGCTCGGTGCGGCGTACAGTCTGAGGAGGCGTCTGCGAAACCGAATGCGGCGGACCGGCTACCGCGCCGGGGTCGTCCTCTTCGCCCCGTCGGCGGACGCCGTCGTCGACGGCAGGCCGAGGGACGCGGGCGGTCGTCGTACGGGCCCGCCCGCCGGCCCGGCGGTACGCCTGAGCCCCGCCGCCGGTGACGACGGCTCAGCGCGCCGCTCCCGCCACAGCGTTGCCGCGCCCAGCACGCACACGCCGCCCGCGAGGCAGAAGCCGTACCACGGGGTGCTGCCACTGGGATGGGTCTCGTAGACCAGGGCTGCGGACAGCACGGCCAGGACGCGGCCGAGCCTGCCGTTCCAGGCGGTGGCGGAGATCGCCGCCATGCCCCAGAGGAAGTACCACGGCTGCACCATCGGGGAGAGCGCGACCAGGGCCAGCAGGGCGACGCCCAGGGCGTGGACCGGGTGCAGGGGCGGGGCGCCGCGCCAGGGGCGCACCCTGCGGAAGGTCGCCAGGGCGGCGTAACCGATCGCGGCGAGTGCGAGGACCAGGCCGAGCGTCTGGAACGCCCGCTTGACCGGCTGCGGGTCCCAGCCGAACAGCAGGTGCGTCAGCTCGCCGGCGCCCAGGCCGATGTCGCTGGACGCGGACAGGGCGGTGTGGATGGTCCCGGCGACGCTCTGCGTCCGCAGCCACCCGAAGCCGGTGCCGCTGAGCAGGGTGGCGGCCACGGCGACCGCCCCGGCCACCAGAGCCGGGACGGCGAACGCCTTGACGACGCGCCGGGGGAGCGGGCCGGTGGTCCGGCGTACGACAAGGGCGCCGATGAAGAGCAGGGCGACGGCGGCCGGCGACTTGACCATCATCGCCAGGGCGACGACCGCGCTGCCGAGGACCCAGCGGCCGCCCAGCGCGCACACCACGCCCATCAGCATGAGGGCGATCATCAGGCCGTCGTTGTGCATGCCGCCCACGACGTGGATCAGCAGCAGCGGATTGAGCGCCCCCAGCCAGAGCGCGCCGGTCTCACTGGCGCCGTGGGCGCGGGCGATGCGGAGTGTCGCCCAGACGGTCAGGGCGAGTGCGGCGAGCGCGATGAGCCGCATCCCGAGCACGGCGGGGACGATGTGGCCGCCCGTGGCCAGCACCACCCACTTCGCCAGGACGAGGAAGACGGGCCCGTACGGGGCCGGGGTGTCGGTCCACTGTCTGCCGGTGCTCGCCGCGGCGTCGGCTCCCAGCTCGTCGGGGCCGAGCACCGAGGGGCCGGACGTATAGACGTCGTGGCCTTCGACGACCATCGCGCCCTGGGCTATGTAGCTGTACACGTCGGCGCTGTGCAGCGGTGGGGCCAGTACCAGGGGCGCCGCCCACCAGACCAGCGTGACCAGCGTTTCGCGCACCCCGCCCGCCGCGCTCAGGGCGATCAGCCGCCCGTACCGCCACCAGGACACCACCAGGAGGGTCAGGCCCAGGTACGCCAGGACAGCGGCCGCCACGGTCGTCGCGGACCCGTGGGGAACCCATATCCCCCACGGGTCGCGAGCCGGCAGCCGCCCGGCGGCGATGCCGCCCACGGCTGCCGCGACCGATCCGACGGCACCCAGCCGGCGGTACCCGACAGCGCTCAGCGTCCCCATGACCGGTCAACTTATCCGAGTGGTGTGAACGCCGGGTGGCCGCAGCCCTGCGCGCACCGGACCGCTACGGCTTGGGCAGCCTGCAGCCCTTCCGGTCCAGATCGATCTTGCTGTCGTGGGCGACGCAGCGCACGATCCCGTACGTCTGCTGCGCGTAGCGGGCTCCGTGGCGGACGGTCACGTTGCCGCGCCGGTCGACCTCACAGGGGTTGTTGAGGGTGCAGCGCTCGCCGTCCTCATTGGACGTGTTGTTCACGGCTACGACCTTGCCCGTCCTGGTGTCGATCACGGGTGAGCCGGACGTACCGCCGATGGTCTGGCAGGCGTCGGAGGAGGTGTAGCGGACTGAGTCCTTCCAGGTCCACACGCCCTCCTTCAGCCGGTACGCGAAGCCGTCCACGCCGCAGCTGTAGATCTTCTTCCAGTAACCGGAGACGACCTTGACCGACCTGTTCTTCACCGGGTGGGTGGCGTTGAGTTCCAGTGCCTTGATGCCGTACTGGCTGCGGATCTGCGCATAGGTACTGGTGAGTTCGTACAGCGAGACGTCCGTGTCGGTCATCGTCGCGTACGCGATCTTGCTCGCCTTGAGTGTCCCCGCCGGGCCGCCCTCGGCGTCGAGCAGGGTGAAGGTACGGGTCGACGGCCGGTCGACGATCACTTCGCCCGCGCCAAGGAAGCCCGTCTCCAGGCAGTGCCCGTTGGACATCACGAGCGCCGGGTCGTCCGGCTGCGAGTGCGGCATGCGCACCACGGATCCGGAGCAGTTGCTGAGCGCCACAGTCCCGGCGAAGTCGACGACGACAGGCTTGGACTTGGACTTGGCACCGGACTTGGCACCGGACGCGGATTCGGAGGCCGCGACCGCCGGGGCGGTGACCGCCGGTGCCGCGACCGCCGGGGCGGTGACCGCCGGTGCCGCGACCGCCGGTGCGGTGCCTGCCCCGAGGAGCGCTGACGCGAGCAGCGCGCCAACCAGACGCTTCTTCATACGGGTCCCCCTCCAACGACGATTTTTGTCATGGGCATTCTTGGGGGACGCGCAGGTGCCGAGCAAGGGGTTTCGACATGCCGCCGCGCTCCGGAGCGGCGCCGGGCAGCCGCTCCGGAGCGTCCAACGCGCTTACGGCTTGGGCAGGTTGCAGCCGGGGCGGGTCAGGTCGAGCTTGTTGCCGACGCCGATGCAAGGGACGAAACCGTACGTCTGCTGGCCGTAGTTGATGCCCTTGCGCACGGTCACGTTGCCGCTCTCGTCCACCTCGCAGGGGTTGTTGTCCGTGCAGCGCGCGCCGTCCTCGTTACCGGTGTTGTTCACGGCGACGACCTTGCCGGTGGCCGTGTCGATCACGGGAGAGCCCGAGGTGCCGCCGATGGTCTTGCACGCGGAGGTGTAGCGGACCGAGTCCTTCCAGGTCCAGGCGCCCTCCTTCAGCCGGTACGCGAACCCGTCGATGGCGCAGCTGTAGATCCGCTTCCAGTAGCCGGAGACGACCTTGATGGAGGTGCCCTGCACCGGGCGCGTGGCGCTCAGTTGCAGAGCGTCGATGCCGTGTGCGGTCTTGATCTGGGCGTAGGTGCTGGTGAGTTGATACAGCGAGGCATCGGTGTCGGTCATCGTCGCGTACGCGATCTTGCTCGCCCTGAGCGTCGCCACCTTGGCGCCCGTGGAGTTGAGCAGGCTGAAGGTACGGGAGGACGGCTGGTTGACTACGACCTGCCCCGGAGCCGGGAAGCCGCTCTCCAGGCAGTGCCCGTTGGAGAGTACGAGCGCCGGGTCGCCCGGCTGCGAGTCGGGCGTACGCACAACAGAGCCGGAACAGTTGCTGAGCGCCACCGTTCCGGCGAAGTCGACGGCCTTGACCGCTGGTTGGACCTGCTGGGGGCTGCTGCGAGTCTCCGCGGCCGCCGGCGCCGCTCCCGCTCCGAAGAGCAGCAGGGCGAAGAGCGTGCCGACGAGAGGCTTCTTCATGTGGGGGGTCCCCTCTTGAACGACATGGGTGACCGGAGTGCGACCACTCCGGTTTTGTCATGCGCATTGTCGATGGGATCCCACATGCCGGACAAGAGCGCGATCAGGACCGATCCGGGCCGCCGCGCCGCCTGCCGCCGCGACCAGCCTTGCGGGCGCACGGGCCACGGAGCCCGGCCCGCCTGCGGCGCAGGTCAGGGACGGGGCGGACCCGGTCGTCGGCCCACGTGGCCAAAAACACGAAGCGGGTCTTGTTATGCGCCCGTAAGGTGACTGTTATGCAGGTGATCCAGTCGACGAAGCTCGCCAACGTCTGTTACGAAATCCGCGGCCCCGTTCTTGAGGAGGCGATGCGGCTCGAAGCGGCGGGTCACCGCATCCTCAAGCTCAACACCGGCAACCCGGCGGCGTTCGGCTTCGAGTGCCCGCCCGAGATCCTGGAGGACATCCTCCGGAATCTCGCGGGTGCGCATGGTTACGGCGACGCGAAGGGCCTGCTCGCGGCGCGCCGCGCGGTCATGCAGCACTACCAGACCAAGGGCATCGACCTCGACGTGGAGGACATCTACCTCGGCAACGGCGTCTCCGAGCTGATCCAGATGTCGATGCAGGCACTGCTCGACGACGGCGACGAGGTGCTCGTACCGGCGCCGGACTATCCGCTGTGGACCGCGTCCGTCTCGCTGGCGGGCGGCACGGCCGTGCACTACCGCTGCGACGAGCAGGCCGACTGGATGCCGGACCTCACCGACATCGAGCGCAAGATCACGGACCGCACCAAGGCCATCGTCATCATCAACCCGAACAATCCGACGGGTGCGGTGTACGACGACGAGATGCTGCGCGGCCTCACCGAGATCGCCCGCCGGCACAACCTGGTCGTCTGCTCCGACGAGATCTACGACCGGATCCTGTACGACGGCGCCACGCACACCCCGACCGCCACCATCGCGCCCGACCTGCTCACCCTCACCTTCAACGGCCTGTCGAAGAACTACCGCGTCGCCGGCTACCGCAGCGGCTGGCTGGCGGTCTGCGGCCCGAAGGCACATGCCTCGTCGTACATCGAGGGGCTCACGATCCTCGCCAACATGCGCCTGTGCGCCAACATGCCGTCGCAGCACGCGGTGGCGACGGCGCTCGGCGGCCGGCAGTCGATCGAGGACCTGGTGCTGCCGGGTGGCCGGATCCTGGAGCAGCGGAACACGGCGTACGAGCTGCTCACGCAGATTCCGGGCGTCACCTGCGTGAAGCCCAAGGGCGCGCTGTACCTCTTCCCGCGCCTCGACCCCAAGGTCTACAAGATCAAGGACGACCGTGAGCTGGTCCTCGATCTACTGCGGGCCGAGAAGATCATGGTCGTGCACGGTACGGGCTTCAACTGGCCGGAGCCCGACCACTTCCGCATCGTGACGCTCCCGGCGGTGGAAGAGCTGGCGGACGCGGTGACGCGTATCGGCACTTTCCTGGACGGATACGGACAGCCATAGGCAAGCGCGAACCACGCCGGAGCGCACCGGATCACACCGGATCACGCCGGGACTTCACCGCGACTCGGCTCAACTTTAGACAGAATCTAATGTAGGCTGGTCTCCTGACCCTGGCAGGAGGCCATCCCCATGTACGAGCCGATCCGCAACAAGTCGGTCCACCGCATGGCCGCCGACCGGGCCGACTTCCCGCACCGTTCGCGCGAGGAGGAGCTGGACATCCAGCTCGCCGGACACCTGGCGGCGCTCCTCGCGGTCACCGACGAGCTGGGTCTCGGCGCGGCGGCCGACCGTATCGCCACTCAGGTCGCCCGGCTGCGCAGCGCCCCGCCGGCCCGGCACGCCGGCCTCACGCACGCGGCCCCGATCGCACTCCACCGCCGCGCGCACGAGCTCGCGGGCCGCGCGCTGGTGGTGGCCGCCTCGCGCGCCGACACGGCGGTCGCGATCCTCGCCGCCGAGCGCATGGACGCCCACGCGGCCGCGCTCGAAGAACTCCGCCTCGTCGGAGCCCACTGACGGGCCCCGGCCCGCGTGCCGCTGCGGCGCACGGGCCGGGTGCCACTGATTCACCCGCACGAAGAACAGCCCCCGAAGCCGTGAGGGGGCTTCGGGGGCTGTACCGCGGCGGGCCGGTGACCCCACAGGTCAGGGCGGATGTCAGGAAGGCCCGGCGCGGAGCTCAGTTCAGCAGGGGCAGTTGAGCCCGGTGCCGGGAATCAGCCCAGGCGCTCGACGAGCGCGCGGTACTCGTCCCACAGCTCCTTCGGGGTGTGGTCGCCGAAGGTGTTGAGGTGCTCGGGGACCAGGGCGGCCTCCTCGCGCCAGACCTCCTTGTCGACCGTGAGCAGGAAGTCCAGCTCCTCCTCGGAGAGGTCCAGGCCCTTGGTGTCCAGGGAGCCCTTGGCCGGCAGGATGCCGATGGGGGTCTCGACGCCCTCGGCCTTGCCCTCCAGGCGCTCGACGATCCACTTGAGCACGCGGCTGTTCTCGCCGAAGCCGGGCCACACGAACTTGCCCTCGTCGTTCTTGCGGAACCAGTTGACGTAGTAGATCTTCGGGAGCTTCGCCGGGTCCTTGTCGGCGCCGACCTTGACCCAGTGGCCCATGTAGTCGCCCATGTTGTAGCCGCAGAACGGCAGCATGGCGAACGGGTCGCGGCGCAGCTCGCCGACCTTGCCCTCGGCGGCGGCGGTCTTCTCCGAGGCGACGTTCGCGCCGAGGAAGACACCGTGCTGCCAGTTGAAGGACTCGGTCACCAGCGGCACGGCGGTGGCGCGGCGGCCACCGAAGAGGATCGCCGAGATCGGTACGCCCTTGGGGTCCTCCCACTCGGGCGCGATGATCGGGCACTGCCCGGCCGGAACGGTGAAGCGGGCGTTGGGGTGGGCGGCGGGGGTGCCGGACTCCGGGGTCCAGTCGTTGCCTTTCCAGTCCGTGAGGTGCGCGGGCGCCTCCTCGGTCATGCCCTCCCACCACACGTCGCCGTCGTCCGTCAGCGCGACGTTCGTGAAGACGGAGTTGCCCCACATGGTCTTCATGGCGTTGGCGTTGGTGTGCTCACCGGTGCCGGGCGCGACGCCGAAGAAACCGGCCTCGGGGTTGATCGCGTACAACTGGCCGTCCTCGCCGAACCGCATCCAGGCGATGTCGTCGCCGATGGTCTCGACGGTCCAGCCGGAGATCGTGGGCTCCAGCATGGCGAGGTTGGTCTTGCCGCAGGCGGACGGGAACGCGGCGGCGACGTACTTCGGCTCGCCCTTCGGCGGCGTCAGCTTGAGGATGAGCATGTGCTCGGCCAGCCAGCCCTCGTCGCGCGCCATGACGGACGCGATGCGCAGGGCGTAGCACTTCTTGCCGAGCAGGGCGTTGCCGCCGTAACCCGAGCCGTAGGACCAGATCTCGCGGTCCTCGGGGAAGTGCGAGATGTACTTCGTGGAGTTGCACGGCCACGGCACGTCGGCCTCGCCCTCGGCGAGCGGGGCGCCGAGGGTGTGGACGGCCTTGACGAAGAAGCCGTCGGTGCCGAGCTCGTCGAGGACGGCCTGGCCCATCCGGGTCATGGTGCGCATCGAGACGGCGACGTACGCCGAGTCGGTGATCTCGACACCGATGGCGGACAGCGGCGAGCCGAGCGGGCCCATGCAGAACGGCACGACGTACATGGTGCGGCCGCGCATCGAGCCGCGGAAAATGCCCTTCTCGCCGGCGAAGATCTCGCGCATCTCGGCGGGGGCTTTCCAGTGGTTCGTCGGGCCCGCGTCCTCCTCCTTCTCGGAGCAGATGAAGGTGCGGTCCTCCACGCGGGCGACGTCGCTCGGGTCGGAAGCGGCGTAGTAGGAGTTCGGGCGCTTGACCGGGTCCAGCTTCTTGAACGTCCCCTTGGCGACGAGTTCCCCGGCGAGCCGCTCGTACTCGGCCTCCGAGCCGTCACACCAGACGACCTGGTCCGGCTCGGTGAGGGCTGCGATCTCGTCGACCCAGGAGATCAGCTCCTGGTGGTTCGTCGGAAGGGTGGTGGGAGCCGCGTTCTCGCGCGCCACGGTTGCTCCTAAGTGAGGGTGTTTTTAGGTGTATGCCCCGTGGGGGCTGCGACCCGGACGCTTGACGACGTTGTTTCGTTGGCGCTCATCCGGTGCCGACCGCACTCATTTGATGATCCGCGCCGCGCGCCCATATGTCCAGGGGACCTCTCACGTGAGCATCGCCACTCCCGCCACCCCTACCTGGTCGTAACCTACGGTGGCGTAGCTAGGATTGCGCGCATGACCTCCGCCGAGTCCGATCAGCTGACGAACCCAGACGGCCCCGGAGAGGGGCCGGTCGAAATCGATCTGCCGACCCCGGTCAAACCGAAGCTGCGCGGCTGGCTCCACGCCGGGATGTTCCCCGCCGTGGTCGTCGCCGGTCTGACGCTCATCGCCCTCGCGGACTCCACCCGCGCCCGGGTGGCCTGCGGGATCTACGTCCTGACCGCCTGCCTGCTCTTCGGCATCAGCGCGGTCTACCACCGCGGCACCTGGGGGCCGCGCGGTGAGGCCGTACTGCGCAGACTCGACCACGCCAACATCTTCCTGATCATCGCCGGTACCTACACCCCTCTCACGATGCTCCTGCTGCCCGACTCCACGGGCCGCACTCTGCTGTGGGCGGTCTGGGCGGCGGCCCTGGCGGGCATCGCCTTCCGGGTGTTCTGGGTGGGCGCCCCGCGCTGGCTGTACACCCCCTGTTACATCGCGATGGGCTGGGCCGCGGTCTTCTTCCTCCCCGACTTCATGCGCGCCGGCGGCGTCGCCGTACTGGTCCTGGTCATCACCGGCGGGCTGCTCTACAGCGCCGGAGGCGTGATCTACGCCCTCAAGCGCCCCAACCCGTCGCCGCGGTGGTTCGGGTTCCACGAGGTGTTCCACTCACTGACCCTGGCCGCCTTCATCGCGCACTACGTAGGCATCTCGCTGGTCGCGTATTCGGCCTGACGGCCCGCGCCCGCCCAGTCCCCTCACCGGCTCCACCCGCAGTGGCCGTGGCCTCGACGCCGCGGCCACCTGCCATGCCACGACCGCGACCGCCGCCAGCACCACCCCGAGCACGGCGACCCCGCCGCCCACCAGGAAACCCGCGACGCACAGCGCCGCCACGACAACGGCCAGCCCGTTGATGATTCCCCGCATCCCGGCTGCCCCCCTTCCGTACCGGCGTCCGCACCCTGCACGCGTCCGCACATCCATCCGTTTTCACAGACCGTTTATTTACCCCACACACATCGTGACATGCCCCACTGACAGTCGTCCGGCGGCGGCCGGAGACCCCGGCGGCCATGCCCGACAATGGCGGGCATGGCCGCCGACACCCCCCACCCCCTCGCCGACACCGCGCCGCCCCGCCGCCCGGGCCTGCGCGAGCGCAAGAAGCTCAAGACCCGGATCGCGATCCGCACCGCGGCCTACCGGCTGATCGCCGAGCAGGGGTACGAGGCCACCACCGTCGAGCAGATCGCCGAGGCCGCCGAGGTCTCGCCGTCGACCGTCTTCCGTTACTTCCCGGCCAAGGAAGACATCGTCATCACCGACGAGTACGACCCGCTGATGGAATCCGCCCTGCGCGCCCGCCCGGCCGACGAGCCGCTCGTCGAGTCCCTGCGCACCGTGGTGACCCAGGCCCTGCGGCACTCCCTCGCCCACGAGCCCGAGGAGATGCTGCTGCGTTCGAAGCTGCTGACCGAAGTACCGGCCGTACGCGCGCGCATGATGGAGAGCATGTCCGTCACCGGGCGCAAGCTGTGCGAGGTCGTGGCCGAGCGGACCGGGCGGCGCGCGGACGAGCTCGAAGTGCGGGTCGTCTCGATGGGTTTCGTCGCCGCCCTGATGGAGACCACCGTGTACTGGGCCGAGCACGGCAGGCAGGACGACCTGCTCACCCTCGTCGACCGCACGCTGGACACCCTCAACGACGGCTTCCGGCTGTGATGAAGCCGGGCGACGGTCCCTGAAAACCGGCGGCCCGGACCACCTGACGCCGAAGTCTTCCTCGCCGCACGCCTTGCCGTCCTTGTCGTGGTCCGGTCCAGGCTGTGCCGGTCACGCCGCACGTCCAGCAGTACGCCGTACCCACTGACCGTGCCGTACGCGTGGTCGCAGCCGTCGTACCCCGCGCGCCGGGAACCGAGCCAGGCCCTAGCGGACCGCCTCGCCCAGTCGCTCCCGGAGCACCGCCGGGTCGCTGGTCGGCGCATCGCACACGAAGTGCCGGCACACGTACGCGCCGGGCCCCCGGTCCGCCAGCAGCGGGAACTCGTCGCTGCCCACTTCACCCACCGCGACCACCGCCCCCGGAGCCCCGCTCAGCAACGCCACCCGGTGCAGTTCCTTCGTCAGCGGATCGTCGCCCGCGCCCACCACCGCCACCTCGCGCGGCCCGTCCAGCGCCGCCTCGGCGACCGCGAGACCCCACCCGATGAACCGCGGCGCACGCGGCCCGAGCGTCTTCACGACACCCAACGCCCTCTCCGCCGCGCTCCGGTGCGCCTCCGACCCGGTATGCGCGGCGTACGAAAGCAGCGCACCCGCCGCCGCCGTCCACCCCGAAGGCGTCGCGTTGTCCGTCGGGTCCTGCGGCCGCCGGATCAGCGTCTCGGCGTCGTGAGCCGTGTCGTACAACGTCCCGTCCTCACTCACGAACTGGTCGAGGACGATGTCCAGCAGGAACCCGGCGAACTCCAGCCAGACACCCTCCCCCGACACCGCCGCGAGCGCGAGGAACCCTTCCGCCACATCGGCGTAGTCCTCCAGCACCCCCGCGTTGGCCCCGGCCTTCCCGTCCTTGGACGTACGGGCGAGCCGCGCCCCTTCATCCATGTGCACCCGCACCAGCAGATCGGCGGCCTCGGTCGCCCGCTCCACCAGATCCGGCCGGTCGAAGTACGCCCCGGTCTCGGCCAGCGCGGCGATCGCCAGCCCGTTCCAGGCGGCCACGATCTTGTCGTCCCGCCCGGGACGCTCCCGCCCGCCGCGCGCCGCGAGCAGCCGCGCCCGGACATCGGCCACCCGCGCCGCGTCGGCCACGCCCTCGCCCACCGGGAGCTGGAGCACGGACGCGCCCTCCTCGAACGTCCCCTCCTCCGTCACCCCGAAGAGCCGGGCGGCGAAGTCCGCGTCCTGCTCACCGAGCACCTCACGGAGCTGCTCGGGCGTCCATACGTAGTACGCGCCCTCGACATGTCTGCCCGTGCCGTCGTCGCTGTCCGCATCGAGCGCTGAGGCGAATCCGCCTTCGCGTGTCCGCAGTTCGCTCACCAGGAAGTCCGCGGTCTCCAGCGCCACCCGCCGGGCGAGCTCCGATCCGGTGGCCCGCCACAGATGGGCGTACACCCGGCACAGCAGCGCGTTGTCGTACAGCATCTTCTCGAAGTGCGGCACGACCCATTGGCGGTCCACCGAATACCGCGCGAAGCCACCGGCGAGCTGGTCGTAGATCCCGCCGCGCGCCATCGCTTCACAGGTGTCGGCGGCCATGTGCAGGGCGCCCTCGGACCCCGTACGCGCGTAATGCCGCAGCAGGAACTCCAACACCATGGACGGCGGGAACTTCGGCGCCCCGCCGAATCCGGCGCGCGTGGCGTCGTAATCCCGCGTCAGCGCGAGCAGCGCCTGCGCGAGCTCCTCCTCCCCCGGCAGCTCGGGAGCCCCGTACGCGAGCGAGCGCTCACTCAGATCCCGCACGATCTTCCCGGCGACCTCCGCCACCTCGTCCCGCCGATCGGTCCAGGCGGCGCTGACCCCCTGCAGAACCTGCCGGAACGACGGCATGCCGTGCCGGGGCTCGGGCGGGAAGTACGTCCCGAAGTAGAAGGGCGCGGCGTCGGCGGTCAGGAACACGGTCATGGGCCAGCCACCCTGCCCGGTGGCGGCCTGCACGGCCTCCATATAAACGGCGTCCACGTCCGGCCGCTCCTCGCGGTCGACCTTGACGTTGACGAAGTGCTCGTTGAGGTACGCGGCGGTCGGCTCGTCCTCGAAAGATTCGTGAGCCATGACGTGGCACCAGTGGCAGCTGCTGTATCCCACGCTGAGCAGCACGGGCACACCGCGCCTTCGGGCCTCCTCGAACGCGCCGGCCGACCAGGGCCACCAGTCGACGGGGTTGTCGGCGTGCTGGAGGAGGTAGGGGGATGTCTCATGGGCCAGTCGGTTCGGCATACCTCCATCCTGCACGACCCCTCCCCGATAGCCGGACTCTCTCGCGCTGACGCGCGTCAAGCAGGACACTTGTCCCGCGAATCATCGCGGCGGAGGGGGACGCACATGCGGGACAGCCACCGGGCCGAGGCGGAGCGGCTGTTGGTACGGGCCGTCGAGGAACAGGCGCGGCGGTCGGGCGGGCGGGTCGACGCCCATGCCCTGCTGGTGCGGGGGCGGGCCGCGCTGGAGGAGATGGCGGCCGCGGCGCAGGAGGAGTACGCCGCGTACGTCCACGCGCTGGACGAGGCGCGGGCCGGGCGGGAGTCGCTGGCGGAACGGTTCGGCAGTGCGGATCTCTCGACCCCCGCGCTGGTCACGGCCGTTGCCGCGCTGGCCGCCTTCGGCGCGGACATGGCCCTCGGTACGGACGCCGGCACCGCGCTGGCCGCCGGGGCCGTCGTCGCGGTCGCCGGTGCGGCCGCCACCGTCGCCAAGGTCACCGCCTCGCACTGGCCCGCCGCTCACCGCAGGGCCGGGGCGCTGGCGCAGCCCGGTGGGCCCGAGCAACTGAGGCTGCAGTGGCTGACGGCGCTGGAGGTGCGGGGGATACGGCCGTTCCTGGACCAGCAGCATGTGCTGCTGGCCGCGCCCCGTGGGCGTACGGGTACGGCGAAGAAAACCACCGTCGTCGGGCAGTTGCGCGGGGCCGACCGCAGCCAGGCGGCGCGCAGACGGTCCGTACTGGAGCAGTCCTTCGGGCATCTGCCGGAGCCGGACGGGCCGTTCGCGGGGCGGCGGGGCGCGATGGGGCAGATCGCGCAGTGGGTGCACCCGGCGCGGGCGAGCACCGAGACGCGGCCGACGGTCGTGGTGCTGCACGGCACGCCGGGTTCGGGGCGTACGACGCTGGCCGTGCGGGCGGTGCATCACCTCAGGGACCAGTTCCGGGGCGCGTGCGTGGTGGATCTGCGCGGCGACACGACCGGCGAGGCGCCCCTTTCCACGCGGGAGGCGCTGCTGCACCTGCTCAACCGGCTCGGCGCGCCGCGCGAACAGCTCCTCTTCCGGGAACGGTCCTCGCAGGAACAGCAGCTGCGCCGACTGACGGAGCTGTACCACCAGCATCTGACGGGGCTGCCGGTGACGGTGGTGCTCGACGACGCGTCGGACGCGGCGCAGGTGCGCACGCTCGTGCCCGAGCGTTCGGACAGTCTGGTGCTGGTGACGGCCCGCGAGCCGCTCGATCTGCCCGCCGACATCCCGGCGTGGGTGCACCAGCTGCCGGTGGAGGCGCTGGATTCCGCGGGCGCGGAGGAGCTGCTGCGGGAGGTGGCGGAGGAGAAGGAGGGGCCGTACGACGCGGAGGCGGCCGACGAGATCGCCGAGCTGTGCGGCGGGCTGCCGTTGGCGCTGCGCGTCGCGGGGTCCTCGCTGGGCGCGCGCACGCCGCGTGCGCTGGCGGCGGATCTCGCCGCGTACGGTCCCGTCGGTCCGGTGGAGCGGGCGCTGTGGCTGCGCTACAGCGACCAGCCGGACGCGGCCCGCCGCCTGCTGCGCCGCCTCGCGCTCGCCGGCCGGGCGAGCCTGGGCGCGGCAGCGGCGGCGGCGCTGCTGGCCACCGACGAGCACGAGGCGCAGCGGCTGCTGGCCGCGCTGTCGCGGGCCGGCCTCATCGACCACGTCCGGGGCAGCCGCTACCGCCTGCACGATCTCGTACGGGCCTTCGCGCACGCGCGGCTGCTCGACGAGGAGGAACCGGCGGACCGGGCGGCGGCGCAGGAGCGGCTGATCCGCAACTACGGCGAGCTCGCCGACTCGGTGATCCGCCTGGTCGACGGCAAGAACTCGACCAGGGCCGACCACTTCGGGGCCCACGGTTTCACTTCCCTCGACGCGGCCCTGCGCTGGCTGGACGACGAGTCGAGCTTCATCACGGCGGCTTTGCGGCAGGCGGACGGGGTCGACCAGCAGGCCTTGCTGAACCTGCTGGGCGCGCTGTGCGACTACTGCCTGCTGCGCGGTGACCTCTATCGGCTGGGCGAGATCAGCGAGCTGGCGCAGGCCGTCGACCAGGGCCTGCTGGTCCGCTCGGTCCAGTGGCGTACGGGCATCGCGGCCCGCCAGCTCGGTGAGCTGGACAAGGCCCGTACGACGCTCTCCTCGGTCGTCGATCTGTACTTCGAGGCGCAGAACGAGGCCGGCGCCGCCCGCGCCCTGTGTTCGCTGGGCATCACACTCCACCACCAGGGCAACCTGCGGGAGGCCGCGGCGAAACTGGGCGAGGCGCTCGCGCTCCAGGCGTCGGACGGGCTGGCCGCCGACCGCGCGTGGACGCTGCACGCGCTGGCCGCGGTGGAACGCGACCGGGCGAACCTCGCCGACGCGGTCAGCCACCTCGACACCGCCCTCACCCTCCACCGCGCGAGCGAGAGCCTGCACGGGCAGGCGTGGGCGCACTTCCAGCTCGGCCAGGTGTACCTGCGGATGGGCGACGTACCGCGTGCCGAGGTGCAGCTGAGCGAGGCGCTGGAGCTGTACGGGCGTACCCGCGACGGCCGCGGCGAGGCGTGGGCCCTGACGCAGCTCGGCCGCGCGCGCCTGGTGGACGGCGACCCGGCCCCGGCCGTCGACCAGCTACGCCAGGCCCTGTCCCGCCACCGCGAGGCGGAGGACGCGCGCGGCGAGGCGTGGACGCTGTACTACCTCGGGCAGGCGCTGGAGGAGAGCGGCGACGCCGACCAGGCGGTGCGGGAACTGGAGCGGGCGCGCGGAATGTTCTCGCGGATGCGGGACGTGTACGGGCTGGCCTGCGCACGCCACCACTCGGGCCGCGTCACGCGCGACCAGCGCGCGGCCCAGACGGGCAATCTCCGCAACTCGGGCTTCGCGCGCCAGCTCCTGGTCGACGCGCGCGCCGACTTCCACCGCATCGGGGTCGCGCACGGCGAGGCGTGGACGTGCCTGGAACTGGCGATCGTGGACGCGGGCAACAACCGCCCGGCGCCGGCGCTGGAGCTGTGCGACGAGGCGGTGCGCCTCTTCACGTCGTACGACGACCAGCGCGGCGCGGACTGGGCGCGCTTCCTGCGCTGCACGCTGCTGCCGTTCGCTTCACCGGGCGGCTCGGAGGTCGGCACGGCGGTGGCCCAGGAGGAACTCGCCCAGTTGCTCCGCGCACCCCACCCGACACGCGACGGCAAGCTGGAGGACTGCGCGGAGGCGTACGGCCTGGTCCTGGAGCGCGGCGTAGACCTGGCGGAAGGCTGGCAGGCCTGGCGCCTGGCCATGGTCCCGAACCGGCATGCACGGGAGGTGATGGGGGTGCCGGTGGGGGCGGGGCGGGGGTGAGTAGGGGCGCGGGCACGGGCGTCGTGTGGGCGCGGGTGCGGTGTGGGGGCCGCGCGGGTGCGGTGTGGACGCGGTACGGGCCCGATGCAGGCGCGGGCGCGGTACCGGCCCGGTGCGGGCGCGGCACGGGCTCGGTGCAGGTGCGGGCGGGGCACGGGCTCGGTGCAGGTGGTACCGGCCCGGCACAAGCGCGGGCACGGCACGGGCTCGGTGCAAGCGCGGGCGCGGTACAGGCGCGGGCCCGGTACAGGCGCGGGCCCGGTACAGGCGCGGGCCCGGTACAGGCGCGGGCCCGGTACAGGCGCGGGCCCGGTACAGGCCCGGCACGGGCCCGGGCACCGCACGGGCTCGGTGCAGGCGCGAGCCCGGTGTAGGCGCGGGTGCCTGCGGCGCTTTCCTCTGCCCGCGCCTTCCCGAGCTGGGGCTCCGCCCCAGACCCGCTCCTCCTCAAACGCCGGAGGGGCTGAAAGTTGCCCAGGGGCATCCCTCCAGCCCGTCCGGCGTTTGAGGACACGCCCGTAGGGCGTCCGGGGGGCTGGGGGCTTGCCCCCAGTTCGGGAAGGGGCGGGGTGGGGAACAAGCCCCGCAGGGCCCGCGCTCCGCCCCGCCCCGCACCGCACCCGGACCCGGACCTACGCTTCCTTCGGTCGCTCCCCCGCGGGGTCCCCCGAAGCCGGCGCCGCAGCCGAGCCGGAAGCAGGCGCGGGGACGGACGCCGACGCCAGCGCCTTCTCCCCCTCCGCCGCCGGATCCGGCGCCTCCTCGAAGTTGACCTTCCCCATGTGCCGGTTCATCGACTTCATGAGCATCCACACGCCGACGGCAAGCGCCGCGAACACCAGGAACCCGAGAACACCCGGAGTCACCTTGTTCTTGTCGAACTTGTCCGCAGCGAGCGGCACGAACTGCGTCATTGCCAGGGTTACGTTCACATCAGGCATTGTCGCGGATGCCCGCAAACAGGTCGCTCTCGGGGAGGGACGTATCGACGAGCGACTTCGCCAGCTCGTACTCCTCCGTCGGCCAGACCTCCCGCTGGACGTCCATCGGGACGCGGAACCAGCCGCCGTCGGGGTCGATCTGCGTGGCGTGCGCGATGAGCGCCTTGTCGCGGATCTCGTAGAAGTCCGCGCACGGAATGTACGTGGTCAGCGTCCGCTCGTCGCGCTGGAACTCCTTCCACCGCTCCAGCCACTCGCCGTACGGCGACTCCATGCCGCGCTCCAGGAGCGCCTCGTGGAGCGCGACGGTGCGCGGCCGGTTGAAGCCCTGGTTGTAGTAGAGCTTCTGCGGCTGGTACGCCGGGCCGAACTCCGCCTCCGGGAACTTCTCGGTGTCCGCCGCCCCGTCGAAAGCCACCATCGTGATCTTGTGGGTCATGATGTGGTCGGGGTGCGGGTAGCCGCCGTTCTCGTCGTACGTCGTGATGACCTGCGGACGGAACGAACGGATCGACTTCACCAGCCGGCCCGCCGCCACCTCCACATCCTCCAGCGCGAAGCACCCCTGCGGCAGCGGCGGCAGCGGGTCACCCTCGGGAAGACCCGAGTCGACGAAGCCGAGCCACTCCTGGCGGACGCCCAGGATCTCGCGGGCCTCGTCCATCTCCTTCTTGCGGACCTCGTGGATGTGCTCCTCGATGTACTTGTCGCCCTGGAGCTTCGGATTGAGGATGGAACCGCGCTCGCCCCCCGTGCAGGTCACGACCAGCACGTCCACCCCCTCGGACACATACTTGGCCATGGTCGCCGCACCCTTGCTCGACTCGTCGTCGGGGTGGGCGTGAACGGCCATCAGTCGCAGCTGCTCAGTCAAGACTCGATCCTCAGTGATTCGGCGCAATAAGCGGCTTCTATAGTGACCGAATCGGGGGTCGGAAAATTCCGGAGTTCCGGATCCAGGAGGAACGATCATGAGCGCGGTGCGTCAGGACCTTCCCGAGGGCCGCTACGGCCGCTCGGCGGACGAGCGCGCGGACCGCAAGCTCAAGATCGTGGGCGCAGTGCTGGGTGCCGCGCTTCTCGCCATGACGGCCTGGTTCGGTTACGACTACATCGACGGCCAGCGGATCAGCGCCGAGCTGATCAAGTTCGACACGGTGTCGGACTCCGAGGTCAGGGTTCACCTCGAAGTACGCAAGAAGGCGGACGCGACCGGCACGTGCACGCTGCGCTCGCTCTCCGAGGACGGCGCCGAAGTGGGCCGCAGGGACGTCCGTATCGACAAGCCGGGGATCGACCGCATCGACGAGATCTACACGGTCCGTACGACGGCCAGGGCGACGAGCACTGAGCTGACAGGCTGCACGGCAGACGGCGGTTCCACCGGCTGACCTGCGGTGATCCCGGTCCGGCAGTTTTCCTCCTCCCCCTTTTCCGCCTGAATTGTTAGGCTCGTGGTTTCGCCCGGCCCTGGAGGCACATCCTTCTGGGTAGGGCGATGCTTGCTTTGTATTCCAAGTACCGACGAGGAGCACCTGTGACCCAGACCAGCGAGAGCGTCACCTGGCTGACCCAGGAGGCGTACGACCAGCTCAAGGCCGAGCTGGAGTACCTGTCGGGTCCCGCACGCACGGAGATCGCCGGCAAGATCGCGGCTGCCCGCGAGGAGGGGGACCTGCGGGAGAACGGCGGGTACCACGCCGCCAAGGAGGAGCAGGGCAAGCAGGAGCTCCGGGTGCGCCAGCTGACCCAGCTCCTGGAGAACGCGAAGGTCGGTGAGGCCCCCACGACCAGCGGCGTCGTGGCCCCCGGCATGGTCGTCACGATCGCCTTCGACGGCGACGAGGACGACACGATGACGTTCCTGCTCGCCTCCCGCGAGTACGCCAGCGCCGACATCGAGACCTACTCGCCGCAGTCCCCGCTGGGCACCGGCGTGATGGGCAAGAAGGCCGGCGAGGACGCGCAGTACGAGCTGCCGAACGGCAACAAGGCCTCGGTGAAGATCCTCGAAGCCACGCCGTACCAGGGCTGAGCCACCCACCGGACCGGCCGCCTCGCCCAGTAGATACGTGAGAAGCCCCTGACCGGGGAGTAAACCGGTCAGGGGCTTCGTCGCGCGTCGTAGGCGGGGTCAGATCGAGGCCGAGCGGTACTTGCGTACTGCCAGGGTCCTGAAGACCACGATGATCAGGGCCGACCAGAGCAGCGAGGCCAGGACCGGGTGCTGCATGGGCCAGGCGTCGGACTGGACGACGCCCGGGTTGCCGAAGAGTTCGCGGCAGGCCTGCACGGTGGCGCTGAAGGGGTTCCACTCGGCGACCGGGCGGATCCAGGAGGCCATCATCGTCGGGTCCACGAACGCGTTCGAGACGAAGGTGACGGGGAACAGCCAGATCAGGCCGCCCGACGTGGCCGCTTCGGGGGTACGGACCGACAGGCCGATCAGCGCGCCGATCCAGGAGAACGCGTACCCCAGGAACAGCAGGAGGGCGAACGCACCGAGCGCCTTGAAGATGCCCTCGTGGACGCGCCAGCCCACCAGCAGGCCGACGACGGCCAGCACCACGACCGTCAGCGCCGTCTGCACCAGGTCGGCGAGGGTGCGGCCGGTGAGGACCGCGCCGCGCGCCATGGGCAGGGAGCGGAAGCGGTCGACGAGGCCCTTGTGCATGTCGTCCGCGATGCCCGCGCCCGCGCCGGCCGTGGCGAAGGTGACGGTCTGGGCGAAGATGCCCGCCATCAGGAATTCGCGGTACCGCTCCGGGTCGAGGCTGCCGCCGATGCTCATGGAGCCGCCGAAGACGTAACTGAAGAGGACCACGAACATCACGGGCTGGATCAGCCCGAAGATGACCATTTCGGGGATCCGGGCCATGCGGATCAGATTCCGCTTGGCGATGACCAGTGAGTCGGTGACCGACTGGGAGATTCCGCCGCGCGGCTGCGGGGCACGGGTGCTGGGTGCGGTGTCCGTTACGGCGCTCACTTGGCAGCCTCCGCTTCTTCCTCCGCGGCCTCGGCCGCGTGACCCGTCAGGGAGATGAAGACGTCGTCGAGGGTGGGTCTGCGCAGCCCGATGTCGTCGATCTCGACCCCGCGGATGTCCAGCTCGCGGATGACCTCGGCGAGCAGCTTGGCGCCTCCGGTGACCGGGACCGTGATCTTGCGGGTGTGCCGCTCGGTCTTGCTCGCGCCCTTGCCGAAGGCGCGCAGCACCTCGTCGGCGGCGGTGAGGTACTCGGGGTCGTGCACGACGACCTCGATGCGTTCGCCGCCGGTCTGTGCCTTGAGCTGGTCGGAGCTGCCGCGCGCGATGACGCGGCCGTGGTCGATGACGCAGATGTCGTGGGCCAGGTGGTCGGCCTCTTCGAGGTACTGGGTGGTGAGCAGCAGCGTCGTACCGCCCGCTACCAGTTCCTGGATGACCTCCCACAGCTGCTGGCGGTTTCGCGGGTCGAGTCCGGTGGTCGGCTCGTCCATGAACATCACGGGCGGGCTGACCACCAGCGCGGCGGCGAGGTCGAGGCGCCTGCGCATGCCGCCGGAGTACGTCTTGGCCGTACGGTCGGCGGCGTCGGCGAGGTTGAAGCGCTCCAGCAGTTCGTCCGCGCGGGCCTTCGACGCCTTCGCGGACATCTGGTAGAGCCTGCCGACCATCTGGAGGTTCTCGCGCCCGGTGAGGTACTCGTCTACGGCGGCGAACTGGCCGGACAGGCCTATGGACCGGCGTACTTCGTTGGGGTGCTTGAGGACGTCGATGCCGGCGACGACCGCCTTGCCGCTGTCGGGCTGGAGCAGTGTGGTCAGCACGCGCACGGCGGTGGTCTTCCCTGCCCCGTTCGGGCCGAGGAGGCCGAGGACCGTGCCTTCCGGCACATCGAGGTCGACACCGTCGAGAGCCTTTACGTCGCCGAAGGTTTTCACCAGGCCTTCGGCGTGGATGGCGCCTGGCATATGGGTCCCCCATTAAGTTTTCGGGCGATTTCCTACGCGCATATTAGGTTTGTCGGTCTTGCCCCGCCCGATGGAGCGGCAGGGGCGCGCGCACACGAGTTCCCACCGTAACGCGATACATCGCGTCCCCGCGAGGTGTTTTACGAAGGGGCCCGGCCCTCAGGACATCACCGTGTATCCCGCTTCCCGCAGCGCCGACTGGACCTCCGCGCAGTGCTCGGGGCCCTTCGTCTCCAGGTGCAACTCCACCTCGACCTCCGTGAGTCCGAGCCGCGGATCGGTCCGTACGTGACCCACGTCGAGGACGTTGGCGTCGACCACGGACAGCACCCCCAGCATTGCCGCCAGTGCGCCCGGACGGTCGGTCAGCCGCAGCCGCAGCGACAGGTAGCGGCCCGCCGCCGCCATGCCGTGCCGCAGGATGCGCTGCATCAGCAGCGGATCGACGTTGCCGCCCGACAGGACCGCGACCACCGGACCCTCGAACGACTCCGGCTTGCTCAGCAGCGCCGCGACCGGGCTCGCACCGGCCGGCTCGACGACCATCTTGGCCCGCTCCAGGCACAGCAGCAGCGCACTCGACAACTCGTCCTCGGTGACCGTGACGACACCGTCGAGCAGGTGATTGATGACCGCGAAAGGTACGTCGCCGGGCCGCCCCACCTTGATGCCGTCCGCCATCGTCTGCCGCGTGTCGACCGACACCGGCCGCCCGGCCGCCAGCGACGGCGGATAGCACGCCGCGTTCGCCGCCTGCACGCCGATGATCCGCACGTCGGGGCGCAGCGCCTTGACCGCGATCGCGATCCCGGCGGCCAGCCCGCCGCCGCCCACCCCGACGACGATCGTCCGCACCTCCGGGCACTGCTCCAGGATCTCCAGACCCAGCGTGCCCTGGCCCGCGACGATGTCGGGGTGGTCGAAGGGGTGGATGAAGGCCGCGCCCGTCCGGTCGGCGTACTCCTGTGCGGCGGCCAGCGCCTCGTCGACCACCTGACCGTGCATGCGCACCTCGGCGCCGTACTCCCGCGTCGCCGCGACCTTCGGCAGGGGCGCCCCGACCGGCATGAAGACCGTGGACCGTACGCCGAGGAGGGTCGAGGCGAGGGCGACGCCCTGGGCGTGGTTGCCGGCGCTGGCGGCGACGACGCCGGCCGCGCGCTGCTCCGGGGACAGTCCGGCGATCCGTACATACGCGCCGCGCAGCTTGAACGAACCGGTCCGCTGGAGGTTCTCGCACTTCAGGTGGACCGGGGACCCGACCAGCTGCGACAGATGCCGGCTGCCTTCCATCGCCGTGGTCCTGACCACCCCGGAGAGCATCTTCTGCGCCCCGCGTATGTCGTCGAGGATGACGTTGCGGAAGGGATCGGTCGTACGGAAGCTCATGACCGCAAGTCTGGCAGCTCAGCGGCCGGGCGGCCGCCGGGGGCGGGGCTTGCGACCGTTTCGCGCAGCGCCGGTACGCACCCGCTGCCACCCGCGTACTCTGTCCCCCACCAAACCGACCACCGCACGAAGAGAGCCCCCAGCCATGCCCACTTCCCAGGACATGACGACTGATCCGGACACCGGCCTCCTCGATGCCCTCCAGCACCAGGTGGCCGTCTTCGCCCGCCGCGCCGAGCAGACCAGGCTCGGCGGCGTGGGCCAGGTCCGCAACTCCATGGACCGCGCGGCCTATCTGCTGCTCAACCGGCTCGACCAGGAAGGCCCGATGGGCGTCAAGGCGCTGGCCGCGGGCATGGGGATCGACTCGTCGACCGTGACCAGGCAGGTCGCGCCGCTCGTCGACACGGGCCTCGTCAAGCGCACGTCGCACCCGGAGGACGGCCGCGCGGTCGTGCTCCAGCTTTCGCCGCGCGGCCAGGCGCGGCTCGACGAGGTGCGTTCGTCGCGGCGCGAACTGATGGCGCAGGTGACGGACGGCTGGACCGAGGAGGAGCGCGACGCGTTCTGCACGCTCCTCACGCGCTTCAATTCCGCGCTGTCGGCCCGGCAGGGTGCGGCCGTGGCGGAGGGCGGCACCGAGGCCGGCGCGGAGGGGGCGGCCACCGGCTCAGAGGCGCCTCCGGCCTCTTGACCCCGGGCGGGTTCCTGGCCTGATATGAGGGCGTGCGAGAGCGGCAGGCGGTTCGGCATCGCCGCAGAGCCCGTGAGTTCGAGGCGTTCGTCGCGGGCGCGGCAGGACGGCTGCTGCATGCCGCGACGCTGCTGACGGCGGAGCCGCCGGACGACAACGCACGGGCGCGGCAACTGCTGACGGCCGCGCTCGCCCGTACGTACGCGGACTGGGAACGGCTGCGCGGCGAGGACCCGTACGACCACACCCGCCAGGAGCTCGCCGCCCGCTTCGCCCGCACCACGTGGCGCTACCACCAGCACGGCCGGCTCTGCTCGCCTCACCACCGCGAACCCGTCGCCGGGGGCGGGGGCGGGTTGCTGGAGCGGCTGACGCCGCAGGAGCGGCTGGTCCTGGTCCTGCGCCTGTACGAGGGCGTCGCCGAGGAGCAGACCGCGGCGCAGCTCGGGCTCCCGGCGGAGCGGGTCAGGGCGATCTGTACGCGCGCGACAGCCGCGATGCGCAGTACGCCGCCCGCCCCGGCGGCGGAGGTGACGGCGCCGTGAGCCTCCCCGACCGCAAGCAGGACGAGGTGCGGCGGATGCTGGAGGGGCCGCACCCGCCGGTCCCCGCCGACCTGGGCCCGCGCGCCGCCGAGCGCGGGGCGCGACTGCTGCGCCGCCGGGTGCTGGCGCGGCGGCTGATGTGGCTGCTGCTGGGGCTGGCGGTGGTGACGTTCACGGTGTGGGCCCTGGTGGAGCAGCCGTGGGTGGCACCGCCGTCGGAGGTCGCGCCGCCGCTGGAGGCCTGGTAGGCCTGCACGCCCTCCGCCTCGCCCGATTTAGGCTGGAATCGGAGACAACCGCGCAGTACGAGCCGAGGAGGCCGGTCACTGTGACCAGAAAAGTCGCCGACTGCCGGAAGACCCCCAGCGTGAGCAACTGCACCCTCAGGATCGCCGGCGAGGAAGAGGAAGTCGTACGGGCGGCCACCGAGCACGCGGTATCCGTCCACGAACACCAGGACACCCCGGAACTGCGCCAGATGGTCAGGGACTCCCTGGAGGACGAGCAGCCCGGCATCTGAGCCGGCTGAGCCGAACCCGCCCGGAGCGCCGCCCGGGCGGGCACCTTCGTCCCGGCCGGGGTCAGCCCAGCATCTGCTTCAGGTCGGCCAGCAGGTCGTCGCCCGACTCGATGCCGACCGACAGCCGCACCAGGTCCGCCGGAACCTCCAGCGCGGACCCCGCCGCCGACGCGTGCGTCATCCGCCCCGGATGCTCGATCAGCGACTCCACACCCCCCAGCGACTCACCCAGCGTGAAGAGCCGTGCCCGGTTGCAGACCTCGACCGCCGCCTCCTCGCCGCCCTCGACGCGGAACGACACCATCCCGCCGAACGCCTTCATCTGCTTGGCCGCGGTCTCGTGACCGGGGTGCTCCGGCAGCCCCGGGTAAAGGACCCGGGTGACGCGCGGGTGCCGCGTCAGCATGTCCGCGACACGCGTGGCGTTCTCGCTGTGGCGGTCCATCCGCACCGCGAGCGTCTTGATGCCGCGCAGCACGAGCCACGCGTCGAAGGGCCCGGCGACCGCGCCCATCGCGTTCTGGTGGTACGTCAGCTCCTCGCCCAGTGCCGCGTCGTTGACGATCAGCGCGCCGCCGACGACGTCCGAGTGCCCGCCCATGTACTTCGTCGTCGAGTGCACGACGACATCGGCGCCGAGCGCGAGCGGCTGCTGGAGGTAGGGGCTCGCGAAGGTGTTGTCGACGACCAGGCGTACGCCGGCCGCGCGCGCGACGCCCGCGAGCGCCTGGATGTCGCTGATGCCGAGGAGCGGGTTCGAGGGGGTCTCGACCCAGATCACCTTGGTCCTCGGGGTCAGGGCCGCCCGTACCGCCGCCGGGTCGGAGGAGTCCGCGACCGAGAAGTCGACACCCCACCGCGAGACGACCTTGGCGAAGAGCCGGAAGGTGCCGCCGTAGGCGTCGTTCGGGATGACCACGTGGTCGCCGGGGCTCAGCAGGGTCCGCAGCAGGCAGTCCTCCGCCGCCAGGCCCGACGCGAAGGCCAGCCCGAGGCTGCCGCCTTCCAGCGCCGCCAGGTTCTCCTCCAGGGCGGTGCGGGTCGGGTTGGCGCTGCGGCTGTACTCGTAGCCGCCGCGCAGTCCGCCCACGCCGTCCTGCTTGTACGTGGACACCTGATAGATCGGCGGTACGACCGCGCCCGTGAGGGGGTCCGCGGTGTTTCCGGCGTGGATCGCAAGGGTCTCGAAGCTGTGCTGGTCGCTCATGGGAAACGAGCGTAGTTCGTCGGCGCCCGGGTCCCCGCGCGGTCCGGGACAATGGAGCCATGGAGATTCTCTGGTTCCTGATCGCTCTGTGCATGCTGGCGGCGGTCATCGGCCCTGTCGTACTGCGCCGGCGCGCCGGCGGCATCCGCCTGGTCGCGCCCGGCTCCCCCGACGCCGCCGACCCGGCCGACTACGGCTTCGTACGCCAGGAGCTGCTCGACGTCCGGATGCCCGGCCCGGACCAGGACCTGGAAGACGTACTCGAAGTGGTGCAGCGCTCGCAGGACTGGCGGGCCGCCGCGCAGTTGCTGGCGGGGACGCCCAAGGAGGGCGAGGTGCGGTGGCAGCGCGTGCAGGCGTTCGCCGGGGCGGCGTCGCTGGAGCTGGCGCAGCGGCCCGGCGAGGGCGGGCGCTGGCTGCGGGCCTGGCGCGCGGAGTCGCCGAAGGACGCGGGCGGCGCGCAGGTGCATGCGGAGTTCCTGGTGCAGCAGGCGTGGCGTACGTCGACGCCCGGCACGGACGACTTCCGGATCATCCTGGAGGAGGCCCGCACGGTGTGCGGCGAAGCGGCGCTGCTGGCGCCGGGCGACCCCGTTCCGTACATCACCGAGCTGGCGGTCGCGCGCGGACTGGCCTACCCCGAGCCGGAGTTCGACCAGTTGTGGGCGAAGATCCTGGACCGCGCGCCGGACCACATGGGCGCGCACCTCGCCGCCCTGAGCTACCACAGCGAGAAGTGGCACGGTTCGCGTGAGGCCGCCGACGCCTTCGCGGCCGCGGCCGCCGCCCGCGCGCCGCAGGGCTCGCTGCTCGCCGCGCTGCCCCTGTTCGCGGTGTACGAGCACCTGCCCGAGGTCAATCTGGTGCGCGGTTTCTACCAGAGCGCGGTGGTGACGAGGGCGATGGAGGGCGCGCTGTACGCGGTGCACGCCGCGCGCCCCGACGACCCGATGCTGGCGCACGTACGCCACCTCCTGATCCTCTTCCTCGTACGCGCCGAACGCTGGTCCGAGGCGATGAACCAGCTTCGGCACGTGGACGGTCACGTCGGCGCGCTGCCGTGGACGCACGGCCCGGACCCGGCGGCGGACTACGCGGTGTACCGGGCGCTGGCGGTCGCCGGCTACGAGGCGAACGGCGGCAGCCCGGCGACGCTGCCGGGCTGAGGCCTGCCGGGGGGCATCCGCACGCACCGCGCCGTACCACTCAACCGACCAAACCAAAGGCGCAGGTCTGGCCTCAGTGGAATCCTCCGCCCCCTCCCCGCGTTGTCCCTAGGCGCAGACCGTCCAGGAGGAGATCCGCATGATGTTCGGCCGTACCCCCCAGCTCCCCACCCCGGAGCAGGCCCTGAAGGGCCGCTCGACCCCCGAGTTCGAGGTCCCTTCCCGGCACACGGTCCTAGGCAATCCTCTCCTGGGCCCGTACCCCGAGGGTCTGGAGATCGCCGACTTCGGCATGGGCTGTTTCTGGGGCGCGGAACGCAAGTTCTGGCAGACGGAGGGCGTCTGGACGACGCTCGTCGGCTACCAGGGCGGCTACACCGAGAACCCGGCGTACGAGGAGGCCTGCTCGGGCCTGACGGGACACACGGAGGCGGTCCGCGTCGTCTTCGACCCGTCGGCCGTTTCGTACGAGCAGTTGCTCAAGGTCTTCTGGGAGAACCACAACCCGACCCAGGGCTTCCGCCAGGGCAACGACGTGGGCACGCAGTACCGCTCGGCGATCTACACCCACTCCCCCGCCCAGGCGGCGGCCGCGGAGGCGTCCCGCGAGGCGTACCAGAAGGTCCTGACGGACTCCGGCCACGGAACGATCACCACAGAGATCCTCCCGGCGGACACCCGCCCCTTCTGGCCGGCGGAGCCGTACCACCAGCAGTACCTCGACAAGAACCCGGCGGGCTACTGCGGCATCGGCGGGACGGGCGTGAGCTGCCCCATCGGCGTGGCCAAGGCAAACGGCTGAGCCCAGACTTTCGGGCGGGGCACGGGGGGGGCCGCCCATGGCGTGTTCTGGCAACCCGCTTCAGCACTTCGGAATGGGACTAACCCAGCACTTGGTGAAGCCCAACGCCTCTCCAACCCCACCAGTCCCACCCGTAACGCTTCCTCGCATCACGGGACCGTTTCGACCCAAACAGCTCGGGTGCGTTCGGAATGGCGGTGTCGCACCAGCGGCCGTTCCCGCACCCGCTGAACCAGGGGCCGCGCCACCCCTAGAGCCCACGCGCCCCACCCACCGGACCCGCCGCCCGGCAGCGGCGAGCCGCCACTCCCCAAGCCGTCCCGTGGGCTCCCCCCGGGGGCCGCCCCCCACAAGCATTGCGGCGGAGGTCCGGCGGTCAAGGGTTAAGCGAAGCGCAATCGCCGCAGGCGACGCGACGCAGGAGCGCCCTTTACCGCCGGACCTCCGGCGCCAACCTTGGCAAAGGCGGCCCCTACCCCAGACGCAACCAACGCCCCCGGCCACCGCGAAGCCCCGCTCCCCGTCACCCCGCGCTCCCTCCCGCTCCCCACGTTCCGCATCATCCGGCGCAGGACCTTGACCGTCGTGGCGTAGTCCGTGTCGTCGATGCCTGCGTGGATTCTGGCGCGCAGGGCCGGGACGTGGCCCTTGATCCGGGCATGAGCCGCCTCTCCCGCCTCGGTGATCGTCAGACGGCCGGTGTCGTCCCGGCTGAGGAAGCGGCGTACGACCAGGTCCTCGGTGTCCGGTACGAGGTCGTCCTGCGGCGCGAGGTAGTCCCGCATCGCTCCGGTCAGTTCCTCGACGGTACGGCCCGCACCGTCCTCGGACAGGTCGTTGACGGAAAGGTGGCGCAGCGTCCAGTACTGGGGCTGGGAAAGACCGAGCTGCGCCAGCTCTCCGCGTATGAACGCAAGGACTTCCGTGTGCGCCACATGTGTCCAGTAAGCAATCGGTTGCTGAGCCAGTTCGGCATCGGAGAGCGACTCGGATGAGGTCTCGGAGGACGTCTCGGGGAGTTCCTTGGAGCGTGTCATAGCCGCATCCTCAGGTTGGTGGTCTAACGGGCAGCCCCGAAGCTATGACCTCAACTCCACTTGAGGTCAACGGACAGCAGCGACCCTCGGGGGGAGACCTGAACGACGCCGGAGCCGACGCAGTCGACGGAGTCCTCGACCCCCTGGCCGCCGCGAAATGCCTCCTCCCCTACGCCGCTCCCGCGCCCTCCCTCTCACCCTGGCCTCGGTCGTCGGTATCGCCGCGGCCGCCGCCGGGGCGCTTCTCGCCGCCGGGCTGCTCGCCCTCGCCGTGCCCGGCCACCCCGAAGAGTCCGGCGCGCCCGCCACGGTCTGTAACGTCCTGGGCGCGACCGGCGTGACAGCGGCGGGGGCCGCCCTCCTGGGGACACGACTGAGCCGGTTGCCGATGACGGTGTACGGAGGGGCGGTATATCTGGCCGCTCCGCGCCAGCCCGGCGGCGCCGCCGCCGTGTGGGCGTGGTCGATGCAGCCGGGACCGCAGGTCGCCGCCTTGGTGGTGGCGGGTGTGGCGTTCGTAGCGGGAGTGGGGCTCTACGTACGCCGCAGGGCGCGCCCCGAAGGTCGCCCGCACGACCACCGGCGTTCCGCTCCTAACCGCGCGGGGTTCCACGCCACGCCCGACCGGCAGCTCCCGCACCACGTCCCACCTGCGCTGCCCCCAGCGATCTGGCCAGAAAGCGCCCCGCCCCACCCCCGCCACATAAACCAAACGGTTTGTCCCCGCCCTCCCCGCGACGCCAGGATTGCCGCGAAGCAGCAACACGGAAAGAACCCTTCCCGGAGGTTTCCCATGGCCATGCAGGCTCCGTACGCCATCACCCTCGACCGGCGCGAGGGCCCGTACGGCGAAGTCGTTCTGCGGGAGCGCGGAGAGCACTTCGAGATCATCGCCAACGGCTGCTTCCTGATGGACACCTCCGACGGCCGCTCGGAGCGCCTCCTCGTCGACGCCGCCCTGAACGCACTCGACACACCTCAGGACGCACACGACGCGCGCGACACACCCCACAACACCCTCGACACCTCCCCCTCCCTCCTCATCGGCGGCCTCGGTGTCGGCTTCTCGCTCGCCCACGCCGCCGCGCAGTCCCGCTGGGGTCGGATCGTGGTCGTCGAACGTGAGCAGGCAATCATCGACTGGCACCGCGCGGGCCCGCTGGCGCGGATCTCGGGCGACGCGCTCACGGATCCGCGATGCGAGATCATTCACACCGATCTCGTGGATTACGTCCGCGAAAACCAGATCGGGACCCTTGGTACGTACCAGGACACCTACGACGCCCTCTGCCTCGATATCGACAATGGACCGGACTGGACCGTCACCGACGACAACGCCAATCTCTACTCCCCGCAGGGACTTGCGGGGTGCATGAGACGGCTGAGACCAGGGGGAATCCTCGCCGTCTGGTCGGCCAAACCGTCCCCCGCTTTCGAGGACGCGTTGCGGAATGCCGGATTCAACTTGGTTCGGACTGAAGAGATCCAAGTTGCCCGAGGCGTTCCTGACGTGGTCCATCTCGGGGTTCGCCCTGCGTAGCCGGGACCGTCTCAGTGCATCTACTCTGCTGCCTTACACGTGGGATCTAGCAGAGAACTCCCAGGGGCGGGGCAATGGAGCAGACACACACCAGCCACAACGGCCTCGCGGCCACTCCGGGCGCTCAGCGCCGGGTGCTGGTCGTCGAGGACGACGCGACCATCGTCGACGCCATTGCCGCGCGACTTCGCGCCGAGGGCTTCCAGGTGCAGACGGCTGCCGACGGCCCCGCGGCGGTCGACGCCGCCGAGGCGTGGCAGCCCGACCTGATGGTTCTCGACATCATGCTGCCGGGCTTCGACGGGCTGGAAGTCTGCCGGCGCGTGCAGGCACAGCGGCCGGTACCGGTTCTGATGCTCACAGCGCGTGACGACGAGACCGACATGCTCGTGGGCCTCGGGGTCGGCGCCGACGACTACATGACCAAGCCGTTCTCCATGCGCGAGCTCGCGGCGCGGGTCCATGTCCTCCTGCGCCGCGTCGAGCGGGCGACCCTCGCCGCCTCGACCCCGCGCAGCGGCATCCTGCGCCTCGGCGAGCTGGAGATCGACCACGCGCAGCGCCGCGTGCGGGTGCGCGGTGACGACGTACACCTGACGCCGACCGAGTTCGACCTGCTGGTGTGCCTGGCGAACACGCCGCGCGCCGTGCTCTCGCGCGAGCAGCTGCTCGCCGAGGTGTGGGACTGGGCGGACGCGTCGGGCACCAGGACCGTCGACAGCCACATCAAGGCGCTGCGCCGCAAGATCGGCGCGGAGCGGATCCGTACGGTGCACGGCGTGGGGTACGCACTGGAGACTCCCCCCGCATGACCAGGCCGGGGAGCCGGAACGGGAACGGGAACAGGAGCCAAAGCGCTCACAGCAACGGCAACGGCAACGGCAACGGCAACGGCAACGGCAACAAGTTGCGCCCCTTCTCGATCAAGACCAAGCTCGGCACGCTCGTCGTCGTCTCCGTCTTCATCACCACCGGTCTGATCCTGGTGGCGCTCCGCACCAAGACGGAGCTGCGCTTCATCACGGTCTTCTCGGTCATCGCCTCGATGCTGATCACCCAGTTCGTGGCGCACAGTCTGACCTCCCCCCTCGACGAGATGACGACCGTCGCGAGATCCATCGCGCACGGCGACTACACCCGGCGGGTAGGCGGCGCCGGCCGCCGCGACGAGCTGGGTGACCTGGCGGCCACGATCAACCGCATGGCGGACGATCTGGAGGCCGTGGACCGGCACCGCAAGGAATTGGTCGCCAACGTCTCGCACGAGCTCAGAACCCCCATCGCGGGGCTGAGAGCGGTACTGGAGAACGTCGTGGACGGGGTGTCCGCCGCGGACCCCGAGACGATGCGTACGGCGCTCAAACAGACCGAGCGCCTCGGCCGGCTGGTCGAGACGCTGCTCGACCTCTCCCGCCTCGACAACGGCGTCGTACCGCTGAAGGCGCACCGCTTCGAGGTCTGGCCGTACCTCTCGGGCGTGCTCAAGGAGGCGAACGTCATCGCCTCCCAGCGCGGGCTCGCCTCCGGCTCCGGCAGTCATACGCGTACCGACGTACATCTGCACCTGGACGTCTCACCGCCCGAGCTGACCGCGCACGCGGACATCGAGCGGCTGCACCAGGTCGTCGCCAACCTCCTCGACAACGCGGTCAAGCACAGCCCCCCGCACGGCCGTGTCACCGTGCGCGCCCGGCGCGGCCCGCAGCCGGAGAGCCTGGACCTGGAGGTCCTGGACGAGGGGCCGGGCATACCCGAGTCCGAATGGCACCGGGTCTTCGAGCGTTTCAACCGGGGCAGCCTGCCCGCCCCGCACGGTCCCGGCAGCGACGGCGGTACGGGCCTCGGCCTCGCGATCGCCCGCTGGGCGGTCGATCTGCACGGCGGACGGATCGGCGTGGCCGAATCCGCGCGCGGCTGCCGAATCCAAGTCACTCTTCCGGGGAAGCCCGCTACTCGTCAGTTGACGTAGGGTCGAACCGGAAGCACACGTTCTGCGTGTCTCCCTTGGGGGGTACGGTCCAAAGTGGGCCGTAACCACGGTCCGTCCTACCCGGACCACAGCGGACCACACCGGAACCCCGCTTGTTTCCCGCCATTCCAGGCGCCGAAACCAGCGCTCCGATGTGACTTACGCGACGGAAGGCCCGCCCGGCCTGCACCTCTCGGCCGGGGAGGCGTAGCCTTTATTTCCGCTGTCCATCACCTTGCGAAGCGGAAGAGGGCGGTTAACGCCGTGTCGTCTCAGTCCCCCAGTAGCCCGAGCGTCTCGACCGACCAAGACGGGCAAGGGAAGAACCCTGCCGCTGCCTTCGGTCCCAATGAGTGGCTCGTCGACGAGATCTACCAGCAGTACCTCCAGGACCCGAATTCGGTCGACCGCGCCTGGTGGGACTTCTTCGCCGACTACAAGCCCGGTTCCACCCCGGCGGCGGAGAAGACCGCCACCGAAGCCGAAGATGCGGTCCAGGCCGCCACTCCGGCACCTGCCACACCCGCCACACCTGCCACACCCCCCGCCGCGCCCGCCACCCCGGCGACGCCCGCGGCCACCCAGCCGGCCTCCGCCGCGCCTGCCGCACCCGCTGCGGCAAAGCCCGCGGCCCAGGCCCCAGCCCAGGCCCAGGCCCAGGCCCCCACGCAGGCTGCTCCCGCAGCCCCGGCCACCAAGCCCGCCTCCGCCCCCGCACCGGCCGCCGCACAGCAGGCCGGCGCGAAGGCGAAGACCGAGTCCAAGACCGAGGCCAAGGCTCAGCCCGCCACCGAGGCCGCGCCCAAGACCGATGCCAAGGCCCAGCCCGCGACCGATGCCAAGGCCCAGCCCGCCACCGAGGCCCCCGAAGGCCCCGAGTACGTGACGCTGCGCGGCCCCTCCGCGGCCGTCGCCAAGAACATGAACGCCTCACTCGAACTGCCCACGGCCACGTCCGTGCGCGCCGTCCCGGTGAAGCTGCTGTTCGACAACCGCATCGTCATCAACAACCACCTCAAGCGCGCCCGCGGCGGGAAGGTCTCCTTCACGCACCTCATCGGGTTCGCGATGGTGCAGGCCCTCAAGGCCATGCCGTCGATGAACTACTCCTTCGCGGAGAAGGACGGCAAGCCGACCCTGGTCAAGCCCCCGCACGTCAACCTGGGCCTGGCCATCGACCTGGTCAAGCCCAACGGTGACCGCCAGCTCGTCGTCGCGGCCATCAAGAAGGCCGAGACGCTCAACTTCTTCGAGTTCTGGCAGGCGTACGAGGACATCGTCCGCCGCGCCCGCGCGAACAAGCTGACGATGGACGACTTCACCGGCGTCACCGCGTCGCTGACGAACCCCGGCGGCATCGGCACCGTCCACTCCGTGCCCCGCCTGATGCCCGGACAGGGCCTCATCATGGGCGTCGGCGCGATGGACTACCCGGCCGAGTTCCAGGGCACCTCGCAGGACACCCTGAACAAGCTGGGCATCTCCAAGGTCATGACCCTGACCTCGACGTACGACCACCGGGTCATCCAGGGCGCCGCCTCCGGCGAGTTCCTGCGGATCCTCGCCAACCTGCTCCTCGGCGAGAACGGCTTCTACGACGACATCTTCGAGGCCCTGCGGATCCCGTACGAGCCGGTCCGCTGGCTCAAGGACATCGACGTCTCGCACGACGACGACGTCACCAAGGCCGCCCGCGTCTTCGAGCTGATCCACTCCTACCGGGTCCGCGGCCACGTCATGGCCGACACCGACCCGCTGGAGTACAAGCAGCGCAAGCACCCCGACCTGGACATCAACGAGCACGGCCTCACGCTCTGGGACCTGGAGCGCGAGTTCGCCGTCGGCGGTTTCGCCGGCAAGTCGATGATGAAGCTGCGCGACATCCTCGGTGTTCTGCGCGACTCGTACGTCCGGACCGTCGGCGTCGAGTTCATGCACATCCAGGACCCGAAGCAGCGCAAGTGGATCCAGGACCGCGTGGAGCGCCCGCACGCCAAGCCGGAGCGCGAGGAGCAGCTGCGCATCCTGCGCCGCCTGAACGCCGCCGAGGCGTTCGAGACGTTCCTGCAGACGAAGTACGTCGGCCAGAAGCGCTTCTCCCTGGAGGGCGGCGAGTCCGTCATCCCGCTGCTCGACGCGGTCATCGACTCCGCCGCCGAGTCGCGCCTGGACGAGGTCGTCATCGGCATGGCCCACCGCGGCCGCCTGAACGTCCTGGCGAACATCGTCGGCAAGTCGTACGCGCAGATCTTCCGGGAGTTCGAGGGAAACCTCGACCCGAAGTCGATGCACGGCTCCGGCGACGTGAAGTACCACCTGGGCGCCGAGGGCACCTTCACCGGTCTCGACGGCGAGCAGATCAAGGTCTCGCTCGTCGCGAACCCCTCGCACCTGGAGGCGGTCGACCCGGTCCTGGAGGGTGTCGCCCGCGCCAAGCAGGACGTCATCAACAAGGGCGGTACGGACTTCACGGTCCTGCCCGTCGCGCTCCACGGTGACGCGGCCTTCGCCGGCCAGGGCGTCGTGGCCGAGACGCTGAACATGTCGCAGCTTCGGGGCTACCGCACCGGCGGCACGGTCCACATCGTCATCAACAACCAGGTCGGGTTCACGGCGGCGCCGGAGTCCTCCCGCTCCTCGATGTACGCGACCGACGTGGCCCGCATGATCGAGGCGCCGATCTTCCACGTGAACGGCGACGACCCGGAGGCCGTGGTCCGCGTCGCGCGGCTCGCCTTCGAGTTCCGCCAGTCCTTCAACAAGGACGTCGTGATCGACCTCATCTGCTACCGCCGCCGCGGTCACAACGAGGGCGACAACCCGCAGTTCACCAACCCGCAGATGGTGACGCTGATCGACAAGAAGCGCTCGGTGCGCAAGCTCTACACCGAGTCGCTCATCGGTCGCGGCGACATCACGCTGGAAGAGGCCGAGCAGGCGCTCCAGGACTTCCAGGGCCAGCTGGAGAAGGTCTTCGCGGAGGTCCGCGAGGCCACCTCCGCCCCGGCTCCCGCCCACACCCCGGAGGTCCAGGCCGAGTTCCCGGTGGCCGTCGCCACGGCGGTCTCCCAGGAGGTCGTCAAGCGGATCGCCGAGTCCCAGGTCAACATCCCCGACCGGATCACCGTCCACCCCCGCCTGATGCCGCAGATGCAGCGCCGCGCGGCCTCGGTGGAGGACGGCACGATCGACTGGGGCATGGGCGAGACCCTCGCCATCGGCTCGCTGCTGATGGAGGGCGTCCCGGTCCGGCTGTCCGGCCAGGACACCCGCCGCGGTACGTTCGGCCAGCGCCACGCGGTGCTCGTCGACCAGAACACCGGCGAGGACTACACCCCGCTCCAGTACCTCTCCGAGGACCAGGCCCGCTTCAACGTCTACGACTCGCTGCTCTCCGAGTACGCGTGCATGGGCTTCGAGTACGGCTACTCGCTCGCCCGGCCCGAGTCGCTGGTCATGTGGGAGGCCCAGTTCGGTGACTTCGTCAACGGCGCGCAGACCGTCGTCGACGAGTTCATCTCCTCGGCCGAGCAGAAGTGGGGCCAGACGTCCGGCGTCACGCTCCTGCTGCCGCACGGTTACGAGGGCCAGGGCCCGGACCACTCGTCGGCCCGTCCCGAGCGCTTCCTCCAGATGTGCGCGCAGGACAACATGACGGTCGCCATGCCGACCCTGCCGTCGAACTACTTCCACCTGCTGCGCTGGCAGGTCCACAACCCGCACCACAAGCCGCTCATCGTCTTCACCCCGAAGTCGATGCTGCGTCTGAAGGCGGCGGCGTCGAAGGCGGAGGAGTTCACCACCGGCGGCTTCCGCCCGGTGATCGGCGACACCGCCATGGACCCGGCGGCCGTCCGCAAGGTCGTCTTCTGCGCCGGCAAGGTCTACTACGACCTGGAGGCCGAGCGTCAGAAGCGCGGCAACACGGACACGGCGATCATCCGTCTGGAGCGCCTGTACCCGCTGCCGGGCAAGGAGCTCCAGCAGGAGATCGCGAAGTACCCGAACGCCGAGAAGTACCTGTGGGCGCAGGAGGAGCCGGCGAACCAGGGTGCGTGGCCGTTCATCGCGCTCAACCTGATCGACCACCTCGACCTGGCGGTCGGCGCCGACATCCCGCACGGCGAGCGTCTGCGGCGCATCTCGCGCCCGCACGGCTCGTCGCCGGCGGTCGGCTCGGCCAAGCGCCACCAGGCGGAGCAGCAGCAGCTGCTGAACGAGGTCTTCGAGGCCTGATCAGCCGCCGGTCAGCCGCCGGTCAGCCGCCTGACCGGTTCGGCTCGTACGACGCCCGCAGGGCCCGGCACCGCAGCGATGCGGTGCCGGGCCCTGCGGCGTACGGCGGAAGAAGCGGCCGCCTCAGCCCAGGTACGCCTCGAAGTCCCAGTACGGGCGGTTGCGCTGGCGTGCGGAGAGGGTGTGCGGGTGCTGGGCGCCGAGGGTGCGGGTCAGCGTCAGCAGGGCGTCCGCCTCGACCTTGTCGGCCTCCTCGTGTTCCCGCAGGGCCCGCAGGTCACAGGCGAGCGCGGTCTGGCAGGAGAGGGTGAGCGGGTGTTCGTCGCCGAGCACCTGGCGTGACCTGCGCAGCGTGTCGCGGCTGAGGTCGGCGGCGTCCGCGACCCTGCCGTTGAAGTTGCGGCCGCCCGAGGCGTTGAGGGCGCAGCCCAGGACCCAGGGATGGTCGGCCCCGAGGGTGGCGGTCAGGCCCGCGAGCGCGGACTCGAACATGGACATGGCCTCGCTCCGGTCGCCGGCCGCCTGCATCACCAGGCCGGTGTTGGCGAGCATGCCGGTCGCCACGGGGTGGGCGGGTCCGAGCAGTGCCCGGTATCCGGCCTCCGCCTCGGCGATCAGGTCCTTGGCCCTGGCCAGGTCGCCGTGCTCGCGCTGGTAGTTTCCGTAGTCGTTGATGAACGACAGGGTGGTGTAGTGGGTCCGGCCCTGCACCTGCTCCATCTGTTCCATCAGGCTGTCCATCAGCATGCCCACGTCCTGCGGGAAGCCGCCTTCGCGCCGCCGGGCGAGCGCGAGCTGCTTGCGCGCGGAGAGGGTCTGCGGGTGCAGCGGGCCGAGGATCTGCACATGGAGCCGTACGACCGGCTCCTGGCGGGCCACGGCGTCGCGGTACAGGCCGAGCAGCCGCAGACCGTGGGCGATGGCGTTGCCGGAGTTGAGGGTCGTGATGTGCCGGGCGCGCAGTACGCTCTCGCGGCGGCTGAGAGTCTCCTGGTCGAGTTCGTACGCTTCCCGGTAGCGCCCCAGCAGGCGCAGCCCGACACCGAGGTTGTGCCGTGCGCTGAGGGAGATCAGCTCGTTTCCGCCGAGCAGCCGTTCCGCGTCCTGAAGCACCTGCCGCTGGAGCTCCAGCGCTTCGTCGTACCGGCCCAGGCGGCGCAGGCTTCCGGCCAGACCGCTGTTGACGCTGAGTTCGCCGAGTTCGTCACGCGGCTGTGCTCCCCGCAGCCGGTCGCGCAGGGCGCGCCCCAGCTCGTACGCCTCACGGTTGCTGCCCGCGGCGAGCAGGAGGTTTGTCTGCTGCGTCGTCAGGTCGATCATCTGCTGGTCCAGCGGATCCATGAACGTCGTCCAGTAGTTCCGGATCTTCTCCGCGAGCCGCGTGCCGGCCGTGAACTCGCCGCTGCGCACGCAGTAGCGCAGGCAGTTCAGTACGACGGCCTGGACCCGGCTGTTGCGGCTGCTGAGCGCGCCGGACGGTTCCAGGTGGGGCAGCAGCTCGGCGTACTGGGGCCATTGCCTGCTGTCGAGCGGGTTGCCGGGGTCGGCCTCGGCCAGCAGGGTGCGTACGGCCTTGCGGTGGGCGTCGCGGTGCTCGTCGTTGGTGAGCCGGGACACGATGTCGTGGACGAGCCGGTGCATGTGCACCGTCTCCTGGTGCGGCCCCATCTCGGTGTTGACCGGGCCCCGGCTCTCGCGGGTGAGCACCGAGTAGTTGACGAGGGTGTCCAGGGCGCGGGTCCAGGCGGGCAGGTCGGTGCTCATCCACCGCAGGTCCTCGGGCAGGTCGGCCTGTGGATAGGCGCGGGCGAGTCCGAGCGGGATGCGGCCGGGGGCGAAGGACGCGCACAGGCTGAGGACTTCGACCGCTTGCGGCTGCGTGCGGCGCAGCCGGTTGATGAGGATCGACCAGGAGGTGAGCGAGGAGTGCGGGAAGCCGTCCCCCACGGGCTCGTCGACGGCGGAAAGCCGGCCCTCACGGACCATGCGCAGGTATTCCGGAACCTCCATCCGGGACTCGCCGAGCCAGGACGCCGCCTGGACGAGCGGCAGCGGTACGTCGCTGAACTCGGCGGCGACCTCGTCGGCCTGCGCGGAGGTGATGTGCGGGGCGCGGCGCATCAGGTAGGCGGTGGACTCGGCGCGGTCGAAGGAGGGCACTTCGAGTACGTCGGTGTGGTCGCCCCAGCCCCGGTTGCGGGAGGTGACGATGGTGTGTCCGGGGCCGTGCGGCAGCAGGACGTTCGCGCCCTCGGTGTCGTCCCAGCCGTCGAAGATGACGAGCCAGCGGCTGTACGGTTCACCGCGTCGCAGCGCGTCGCGCACGGCACGGATGCGCTCGCCTGGTTCGCTGCCGCTGTGCAGGCCCAGTTCGGCGGCGAGTTCGCCGAAGCGGTCGCGCTGGATGTTGCGGTCGTCGGAGTTGACCCACCAGATGACGTCGTAGTCGGTGCTGAAACGGTGGGCGTACTCGGCAGCGATCTGGGTCTTGCCGATGCCGGACATGCCGAGGAGGGTGCAGGCGGAGTTGCCGCGTTCGGCTTCCGTCAGGCGTGACTGGAGCTCGGTGAGGAGATCGTCGCGGCCGGTGAACCGGCCGTTCCGGCGCGGGACCTCGCCCCAGATCTCGGGGGGTGTGTTCGGGAAACGGGAGCTGATGGCCGGGGAGCGGCGGCCCGCGCCGCGCCGGTACTCGATGCCGAGCCGGCCCAGGAGCCGCTCCTCGGCCTCCTCCTCACCGGTGCCCCACAGGCTGACGGGTTCGAGTACCGCGGTGGCGGGCGGCAACTGGCGGTTGGTGAGGTTGACGGCGGCGAACCGTTCGGCCTGGTCCGCCACGTACCCCCGCAGGACGTCGTTCCACTCGCCCGGGGCCCGCGGCCCCAGCTCGAAGAACCAGTCGTTGAGGACGAGCAGGACCCGGCCGGTCGACAGCAGGAGGTCACCGAGCGCCTCCTCCAGCGGCACCTCGCGCGGCGGGTCCCAGCGCTGGAGAGTGACCCGGTGGCCGTGTGCTTCCAGGCGCTGCGCGATCCAGTTGGCCCACGGCCGGTGATATCCGGGGAAGACCACGAGGAAATGCTCGGGCCCGTTCTGGCCGCCACGGTCCCCCGCCGCACCGGTCCCGCCCGACCGCCGCTGATCCACCATCTGTACGTCTCCCTGTCTCGCGCTGCTGTCCCGCGCTCTGTCGCGCGCCCGCTCGACCAAGCGTCACGGTCGCTTGACACAGTGTCACCCAAAGGCCGCCGGCGACGCGCCGAGGCTCGCGTAATGCTCTTTCATGCCTCCGGTGAACTGCCGTCCTTCGCTGGTCAGTTCATCGGACTCCTGAAGTATGGACAAGGCTTCCGCGACCTGTTCGCGATGCTGCGCGAACTGTTCCCCGGCCCGCCGGCGCCAGGCCTCCGGGGCGGCGGGTCCGGTCGCGGCGCGCCGCCACAGGTCGGTCAGCGCCAGGTGGGCGTAGGCGCCCTGCAGTACGCCCGCCACCGGCCGCGGGTCGGGCCGCCAGCCGACCCGGTGCAGCCCTTCGCCGCCCGGCCGGTACAGCGGTACGCGCTCGTGGAGCGCGGCCATTTTGGTGTGGTGGGTCTCGTGGACCAGTACCTCGGCGAACTCGCCGGCCCCGGCCGGCAGAGACGTCAGCACACCGCCCGGCGCGGACCGCAGGGTGGCACTCATCGGGTGCCGCCCGTCGTACGCCGCCGTGGTCACGGGGGCGAGTGGCACGAGGACGCGCTGCATGGCCCGGATCTCGGCGGCCCGCCCGGGGTCGGTTCCCTCGATCAGCGCGAGGGCCTGCCGCCACCGGCGTGCCCAGGGCTCGCGGGCGACTGTGGCCCGGTCCGCCGCGTGCATGGCGACGGCACCGATGCCACGGGGCGGCACCCGGTAGGGGTTGAGATCGTCGAGTACGGCGTTACCGCCGTCCAGGACACGCAGCCCCGACCAGCCGGGCCCGCCGCCCACAGTCCGGCCGCCGGTGGACCGCAGCAGGAGTGCGCGGGCCGGGCCGCCGCCGCCGGTGATGCGTACGGTGCGTCCGCGGGCGTGCAGTTCGGCCCGGTGCGAGGGGCAGCGCAGGGCGCCGAGTCCCGGCAGGGAGAGCAGCCCGGCGGGCGCGTCGAGGGTGACGCGCAGGTCGCATCCCGCCCGCAGGGCGGCGGTGGCGGCGATGGAGCCGAAGTACGCCAGGTGCCGGTCGAGGGCGGGCCCCTCGGGCGCGGTGAGCGCTCCGGCCAGCCAGGCGCCGGTCAGCGGATAGTCGAGGACGTCACGGACCGGGGCGGGATCGCGTCGTTCCGCGTACTCCAGCAACTGCCAGTGCCGGGCGAAGCGTTCACGCGCTGCCGGGGAGGCGCCGGTGCGCTGCCGGTCGAGGCGGGCCAGCAGGGACTTGAGCAGGAGGAGCCGCCGGGCGTGCAGCCCGGACCGTAACGCGGTGGTGCAGGCGGCATCGGGCCGGGTGCGGGCCAGCCGGGCGAGGAGGGCTGCCGGAAGGGGAGCCGGGGTCATCGCGGCCCCCCGGTGACGGCCTTTCCGCCGTGGCGGCCGTGACCGGTTGGCCGTGCCATCCATCTGACCGGAAAGTGCCGTCGCCCGGCGTCAGGTCGGGTCCGACTCCGACCACCAGGCCTCGGCGAGTTCCCAGGGCCGGTCCAGCACCCGGTGGACCGCCTCGGTAAGGCCCGGATCGTCCATGGTGCGTAAAGTCCGCAGGTCAAGCTCTGTGAGGTCGGGCACGGCCGGTGGCCGGCCGGCGTCCCGTTCCTGGCCGGCAACCACGGTGTTCCTGTGCGACACGCCCGACTCCCTCCTGCCGGCACCCGTCCCGCACGGCCGCAGCGGCTGCCCAGTTCTTCCCGACACCGGGGAAACAGAAACATGTTCGACTTCACTCCGGTCAACCGGTCCTCACCCCGGTGAACGGCCATCCGGGGGGCGCCAGTTGCCGCCGGTCCGCCTCGCTCACCGGCTGATCGCCGGCCCGGACCTCCGCTCCCCGGCCCGCCTCCGCGAGCCGTCGCAGCCGCTCCTGCGGCGCCGCCGCCTCGCGCCAGTCCACCTCGACGAGGGACGCGATCAGCCGCTGCCAGCGCTCGTGCGCCCGCTCGAAAGCCCGGCGTGCGGCTCCGGTGCGGCCCATGAACTCCAGCACGCAGCCCTGGGCGTATGCGGCCCGTACCGCCGTGACCGAGCCCGGCCGGTCCCCGTGCGCGCCGTCGGCGTCGCGCTGCGCGCTCTCGTACGCCTGGAGGGCGTCCGACAGCAGCGTCGCGGCCGACACATGGGCGAGTTCGAACCGCACCCGGCCGAGCGCCAGCCACGCCTGCGCCCGTACGCCGGGGTCCGTCAGCCGCTTCGCGGCCTCCTCCAGCAGGTGGCGGCCCTCGTAGAGGTCGGGGAGGAAGCCGATCCGCTGGAAGCGGAGCGCCAGCGCGCTGCCGAGCAGCAGGTGAAGTGTGCTGCGGGACGGTGAGCGGGCGGGCATCCCGGCGAGCGCTTCGCGCAGGACGCTCTCCGCCCGGCCCACGGTGTCCTCGCCGGCCGCCTCTGGTTCGGCGGCGGCGCGGTGCAGCAGTGACTCGCCCCATTCGGTGAGCAGTTCGCAGCGACGGGCGCTGTCGGGCGGTGCGAGGCCGGAGGCGCTCTCGTACGCGCGGTCGGCGGCCGTGTGGTCGTCCGCCGCGTCGTGCAGGCGGGCCTGGGCGGTGAGGCAGCGCAGGCGCAGGGCCGGGTCTTCGCCGGCGGCCTGTTCGGCGCGGGCCAGGACGTCGGCGGTGCCGGCGTGCGGGGCGCCGGCGGCGCGCAGGGCGTCGGCGAGGTCGAGGAGGGCGGGGCAGCGGTGGCTGTCGGGGGCGTCTTCGGCGTCCAGCAGGTCACATCCCGTGCGGAGTTCACGTACCGCCTCTTCGGCCCGCCGCTGCGCGAGCAGCAACCGCCCCCGGCGCAGGTGCAGGGCCCTGCGGGACGCGGCGGGCCAGGCGGAGGCGTCGCCCGCGAGCGTGTCCAGGCCCGCGGCGAGGTGCTGTGGGTCGCGCGTCTCCCGCCACAGGGCGTGGTGCGCGGCGGCGAGTTCCAGGCAGGCGTCGGCCCGGTCCCGGGTGCCCTGCGGAGCGCGGTCGCGGGCTTCGGCGAGGGTGCGGGCCGCGCGCAGGAGCAGTTCGCGGCTCCGCTCGGTGCCCCGGACCACCGGAGCGCCCGCTTCCGCGAGCAGGACCCGCCCGAGCACCAGCCCGGCCCGCGCCGCCCCGGCCTCACCCGTGCCGGCTCCATCGGCGACCTGGCCGCCATCGCGCAGTGCGGCCTCCGCGCGTTCGCGGGCCCGGCGGAGCAGGGACGGGTCGGCCTGGGAGCGCCACTGGCCCAGGAGGCGCTCGGCCTCGGCCAGCGGTACGGGGGTGATGAGGTCGGGCTGGTAGAAGCGGAGCACACGGGCGGGGATCTCGGCGAACAGCTCCGGCTCGGCGCCGGGCCCGTCGTCCTCCCCGTCCGCGCCCTGATCCCACGGGAGATCGGGAGCCGTCCGGTCGCCGCGCTCGGACAGCCTGGCGGCCGCGAGCGCCGAGAAGTTACGGGCCCCCTTGCCGAAGTGGCGTTCGACGTACGAGGAGCAGTGCTTGAGCACCAGCGCCGCCGCGTCCTGCCCCAGCGAGTTCAGCAACAGCTCCTGCACGCCGTCCGCGTAGACGTAACACGGCGTGGAGTCCGGTCCCGGCAACTGCCTGAGCAGGCCGCCGAGCAGTACCTCGGCAAGCTCCATCGGGCCGGTGTCGGGCAGCATCGCCCGCTGTACGAGCTGCATCACGGGCAGGGTGAGGGGCGCCGCCGCGAGGTGGACGGCGAGGCGGACACCGCCGGGCGAGGCGTTCGCCCGGAAGGCGCGCAGAAGTTCGTCGGCGCCGCGGTCGTGCGGCACGGGGGACGGCGGGACGGGCGGGACGAGTTCCCGGCCGGCGGGCGCGGCGTCGGTCCAGGCCGCCCAGCCGCGCACCGTACTGCCGCCGTGGTCGGACAGCAGCCGCGCCCAGGACGCGAACGCCTCGGGTGTGGGCGGGAGTACGGGCACGGGGCGGGCCGTCGCCTCCAGCGGGTCCCACGGCTCGTCGTCGGGAACGAAGGCCGTACGCCCGCCGGCGCCCGCCGCCCGCACCAGAAGACCGGGCTCGGCGGGCAGTGCGGTACGGGCCCACAGGCGGGGCGGCAGCGGCTGTACGACGGCCAGCGGTGAGCTGCGCGGCCACTGGTGGATGAGCCGCTGCGCACGGCCCTGCTGCCACAGCGGGCCGACGCAGTCGCTGACGACGAGAGTGAGCCTGCGGCCCGTCGGGTCGTGGAACTGGTCGGCGGGGCGCGTCCTGGTGTGCCCGCCCGGCCCGGTCGTGGTGCCGATGAGGGGCGCGCCGCCGTCCTCGGCGTCGTACAGCTGATGGACCTGCACGTCCCGGAAGACCCCGGACTGCTGGCAGGCCTGCCGCAGCTCCTCGACCATGCGCTCCCAGACGGCCATCGCGGGCCCGGTGTCCATGAGCAGTTGGATGTCCACGCGGCGGCGCTCGGAGGGACGCAGCACGGGGCACAGGACGCCGGACATGGCGCTGCGCTCGGCCGTGGCGTCCTCGTCGAGCCGTCCGTCGGCGGCGGGGCGCGCGGCGGCGGTGTAGTGGCGCAGGGGCCGCAGGGCGCGTTGCAGGCTGAGCAGTCCGGGCAGCGCGGCGGCCGCCGGCGCGCGTACGGGAAAGGCGGCGGCGGCGCTCGGGGAGCCTTCCGTCCGCCGCGTTCCCCGGCTGCCGGGCGCGTAGAGCGGTACGGGGCGGGAGGCCGGGGACAGGCCGGGGGCGCCGGTCTCGGGTGCGTCGGCGCCGGAGTCCGGGCCGGGCGTCGCGGGCGGGGCCGCCCGTCCGCCTCGGCCGGTCCGGCTGTGGCCGGTGTCCTCGCCCGGCTCCGGGGGGTCGCCGGAGGCGCCCGTCGGCTTACGGCCCGGCGGAAGCCACTGAGCCAGCCAGACGGCGTCCGCGACGTCCTCGGCCGTGGGGTCGAGGCCGCCGCTCCTCAGCCTGCCGACGAGTTCCCCCAGGTCCATCCGGCACTCACCTCGGGCGGTCGAGTGGTCGCATGAGCATTTCGGCGATGCGCTCCCGCGTGACGCGCTCCGCGCTCGGGGCGTGCTGGGTGAGGTAGAGGGCGTTGAGCAACTGGTCGGCGGCGATGATCTCGCCGGGTTCGCGGCCGAGGAACCGCTCGATCAGGTCCCGCCCCTCGGTCGCCGCGTCGCTGCCGAGGTGCGCCTCGACCATGGCGGTGAGCTGCTCCTCGCCGGGCGGTTCCAGCTCGAGCTGGATGCACCGGCGCAGCAGCGCGGCGGGGAAGTCCCGCTCGCCGTTGGAGGTGAGGACGATGAACGGGAAGGTGGTGCAGCGGACCCGGCCGCCGCGTACCGCCACCTTGCGGCCGTCGTCGGTCAGGACGTCGACGACCGGCTCGCGGTCAGCGATGCGCTCCAGCTCGGGGATGGCGAACTCGCCTTCCTCCAGGGCGTTCAGCAGGTCGTTGGGCAGGTCGAGGTCGCTCTTGTCGAGTTCGTCGACGAGCAGTACGCGCGGCTGGTCGGACGGCAGCAGCGCGGTGCCGAGCGGTCCGAGGCGTACGTACGAGCCGATACTGGACGCCGCGGAGGGCGCTGCCGTCGCCGTGCCGCCCTGTGCCCGCTCCAGCTGTACGTCCTGAAGGCGGCCGATGGCGTCGTAACGGTAGAGCCCGTCCTGGAGGACGGAGCGGCTGACGATCGGCCAGCGCAGGACACGTCCGAGGCCGAGTTCGTGGGCAACGGCCTGAGCGAGGGTTGATTTCCCGGTTCCCGGATTACCCGTCACCAGCAGCGGGCGGCGCAGATACAGGGCCGCGTTGACCGCGTCGACCTCGGCGGGCCTGGGGTGGTGGTTCTCCACCAGCCGGCGCTGGACGCCGAGCCTGCGGGCGGCGCTCGGGTCGGTGGCTCCGGGGGCGGCGGGGTCGGCGTCGGAGCCGACGGCGGCGAAATCACGCCAGGGGGGCGGTCCGGGTAACCGCTGCACTCCGTCGTGCGGCAGTCCCGCGCCGCGGTAGATCCGCCAGTCTGTCACTGAGTTTCACCTCGCGGGTAGCTGGGGACGGAGCCCGGACCGGCGGTCGCACGGCTGCCGGGGATGCTGACGTTACCGTTCAGGGCCTGCCCTGCCGACACCGATTCAGGTCCGGTTCCCCTGATTTGACGACTCATCACGTACCGTTCCCGTCAATCCTGGGCGGCACCTGGAGTGGCACGCCGTCGTACGGTGGACGGTCCGGCGGATCGAAGAGTACGGCGACGGACCCGGCCCAGGCCGCTTCCGTCACCGTGTCGGGTGTCGCCTCGGGGTCCATGGAGATGATCCGCAGGGCGCGTATGTGCCGGTGCAGCCCGTCTGCGCCGTCGGCCCGCCCCAGCAGTTCCTGGGCGCGTACGTGGAACTCGCGGCAGTCGCTGTGCTCCTGGCCGCACCTGCGCCACAGCGCGAGGGGGTGCCCGGCGGCGAGCGCGGCGGCCATCGCGTCGAGCCCGTCGCCGCTGCCGACCGGCCCGCAGTACACCGGTACCGTGCCATCCTCGGCGTCGGACAGTCTCGCGTACGCCGCCCGGCGGGTCTCCCTGCGGGAGCCGGGGCCGTGCCCGGACGCGGGGACCTCCCCGCGCAGCGGTACGACGGCGAGCGGACCTCGGACGGCGGCCTTCCAGCGGCGGCGCCATTCGGGGCTGGCGGGGCGGTCGAGGCGCTTGCGGTCGCGTATGACGACGATGCGGCGCTCCCCCAGCGCCATGCTGTGCTCGTCGAAGTCGTCGCCGTCCGCGTCGTCGGGCGCAAGCCGCCAGGTGTCGAGCGGTTCGTCGAACAGCTCGCGCGGCAGGAGTGCCTCCACCGACGCGAGGTGTTCGCCGGCGTCGCCGAGGCGCAGGGCGCGGGCGAGAGGTTCGCGAAGGGTCTCGCGGAGGTGGCGGCGGGGCACGCCGCGGTCGTCGCCGCACACCGGCTCGACGCCCCGTCCGTCGAAGAGGAGTTTGACGCGCCACGGGTAGCGGTCGCCGTAGTGCACCGGGTCGACCTCGACGAGCACGTCGGCGCGGGCGTGCCCGGCCGGTCTTTCCCGCGCGGACTCGAACCCGGCGACAGGGGCGGGCACTTCGCCGAGGTCCAGGACTTCGGCGATCTCCTCGCGGATCGCGAGGTGCGCGGATTCGGCCTGCGTGGGGATCCACTCGGCGAGTCCGGTGAGGGCGGCGGCGTCGGGGCGTTCGGCGCCGCCCCTTCCCGCGAGGTGCCTGACGACCTTGGCGGCGTACAGCAGCACCGACTCGACGTCCCGGTCGCGCCCGGTCTCGTGACGGGGCAGGTCGTGCAGCAGGCCGACTCCGTCGCGCCAGGTGCGCGGGTCGTGTTCGACAGGCGACTGGTACTCGCTGTGCAGGACACGGCGCTTGACCTCGTCCACGAGGGCCATGACCTCGCCGGGCCCGGCGGGCGGGGGCAGCTCGGCGAACCGGCCGAAGAGGTGGGCGCGCGCGGCGGGCAGGAAACCCGGAGCGCCTTTGCGCAGGTCGGCCTGGGCTCTGGTCCAGCCGCCGCGGGCGGCCGAGGTGCTGCGAAAGCGCCGCAGGTGGTGGCGGTCGTGCTCGCGCAGGACGGTGTGGATGATCTCGCCGCCCCTCAGGTCGTGCAGTTCGCGCAGCGCGGTGATGGGTACGGCGGCTCCCTCGTGCTCCCCGCGCCCCTTGTTCATCCCGATGACGGCGCCGTGCTTCAGGTCGACGACGGGGCCGCCCGAGCAGCCCTCCACGGGCAGACTGCCCCGCAGCAGCAGCGCCTTGCCGTCGGTGGCGTGCGCCGTGCCGACGCCGTGCCGTATGCCGAGGTCGCCGGTCTGTCTGGACCAGCCGTGGAGGCTTACGTCGGCGGGGATCGCCGGGGGACGCTCGCTGAGCCAGACGCAGGCGGCGTCCAGCGCGTCCGGCACGTGGACCAGGGCGATGTCGGGGAACTCCCAGCGGTACGGCGGCTCTTCGGGGTCGGCGGGGCGGGGCTTGGCGAGGACCACCTCTCCCGTGGTCTGCCCGCCCTGCCAGGTGATGCCGAGCGCACGCTCACCCCTCCACACGGCGGCCTCCCCCTTTCCCACGACATGGGCGCAGGTGAGCACCCAGCCGGGGGCGATGAAGAATCCGCTGCCCCAGTAGTGGGTGCCGTGCGGGTCATACCCGTCTCCGGGCGCGGCAATGCGTACGAGCGAGGGGCGCACGATCTCGTCGAAGACGTTCACGGCGTGCTCATGCTCCGCCACGGGCCGGCGAACCGGGTCCTGCCCCCGGCCCTGCGGCGGGGTCCGTGACCGGTTGCGCCCCCGGTGCGGCGGGCGGCTCCGCCACCGGTTCCGTCCACGTCAGGCAGACGGTGACGGACGCCTTTCCACCGCCGTCGGCGAGGACCGAGATCACCTTGCCGGACTGGGCGGACAGCTCGATGCCGAAGGTCACGGCGACCTCGACGGGGGCGGAGGGGCGCAGTCCGGCGCGCAGCGACCGCACCACACCCTGTACGACATCGGTCAGTCCGCCCGCCATGGAGACGACCCGGTCGCCGATCCCGGTGTCCCGGTAACCGCTGCCCCGGTCGAGCTCCTGCGCCTCGCTGACACGGGCCCAGACGACGGTTCCGTCGTCGAGCCGAACCTGTGCGATCCCATTGGCCACAGCGTCCCCCGCTCCCCCATGCGATGAACAGTGAAGGTTAATCGCTGCAGGGTACGAGCGCGAGGGACTGGGGGATCAGTGCCTATCCTGGCTTGGAACAACCGCTGTCCGACACCCGTCCGACCCTCTGTCCCACCCCACGGAGCAACACCTTGTACTTCACCGATCGCGGCATCGAGGAGCTGGAGAAGCGGCGCGGCGAGGAGGAAGTCACCTTCGAGTGGCTCGCCGAGCAGCTACGTACGTTCGTCGACCTCAACCCGGACTTCGAGGTTCCGGTCGAGCGCCTCGCGACCTGGCTGGCCCGCCTCGACGACGAGGACGACGAGGAGTAGCACCGGCGACGGCGCACCGCGGGCGCACGGTCGCGGCGACGGGCGCGGCGCGGCGGCACGTCAGTCCCGGACGTGGGCCGGCGCCACGTCCGGCGCGGGCGCGGCTCGGCGGGCGCGGGCGCGGGCGCGGATCGGCGGCGTGTCAGGCGCGGGCGCGCAGCCGGTCGTACGCCAGTCCCAGCGCCCCCTGCGCCACCAGTACGCCGCCCGCGAACGCCCAGCCGCCACTGCGCCGGCGCAGGCCCCACAAGGCGAGCGAGACACCGGCCGCAAGCTGGGCCGCGTTCAGCAGGCGGGCCCTGGGGCCGCGCACCCAGGGCCCGACGGGGCCGTTCTCGACCACGTCGAGTTCCGCGCGTACGGCGTCGCGCCAGCCGGACCACTCGACCGACTCCGCACCCGGCTGGGCCCGCGCCGCCTCCCGCAACCGGTCGGCCGGTTCGCCGGGGGCCAGGCCTGCGGGAAGCGTGAGGCCGAGGCGGGACAGTACGGCGATCAGGCCGAGCAGCCGGGCCCTGCCGTCCGCGTCGGCATCCGGCCGGGTGAGCGCCGCAAGGGACTCCATGTCGAGTACGGGGTCGAGCCCGAGCCGCGCCGCGAACGTACGCATCGCCTCGTCCTCCCCCACCGGTGTCCCGTCCGCCAGCCACTCGTAACCGACCTGGCGCCGGAAGCCCGAGGCGAGCGTGAAGCCGGCCCGGTCGGCGTCCCACCAGAGGGCGAGAACCGGCCAGGTGACGCCGACGGCGAGCGCCGTGGCCCAGCCCGCCAGCACCCGGTCGACCGGTTCGCCGCCGTCCAGCCATGGTTTGCCCTCGGGTACGACGACGCTCCAGCGTTCCGGGGAACGGGAAGCGGCGCCCGAGCCGGCGCCGGAGCCGGAACCGGTGGCGTCGGCCGGTGCCAGCAGCAGCCGTTCGCGCAGCAGATGGGCCGCGGGCCGTACCGCCTCGGGCTCGGCGGCGCACAGCAGCAGCGCCCCCACGGACCCGGATCCGGATGTCGCGTTCATGCCCTCACGCTAGGGCACTTTGCCCCGATACGGCGTATACAAGTGGGCCGCCCGCGCCGACACTTCCCCCTTGACTTACCACTCCCGCGATATATCGTGATTATCCATAGACGCGATATGTTGCGTCAGACCGGCCAGATCGGGGAGGACAGCATGACGGAGCCGACATGGGCGGTCACCGAGCCGCGGAAACTCACCTTCGAGGACCCGGTGACGGCGCTCAACGTGCGCATCGTCAACGGAACGGTGAACGTCGTCGGCATCGAGGAGGGCCCCGCCCGCCTCGAAGTCTCCGCGATCGACGGCCCACCGCTGACGGTCACCCACCAGGACGGCACACTCACCGTCACGTACGAGGACCTGCCCTGGAAGGGCTTCCTCAAGTGGCTCGAGCGCAAGGGCCCGCGCCGCAGCGCGGTCGTGTCACTCGCCGTGCCCGCCGGATCCTCCGTCGCCCTCGGCGTGATCGGCGCGGGCGCCGTCGTCTCTGGGATCAGCGGACGTACGGACGTACGCGGCATCACCGGTGACACCACCCTCGTCGGCCTCTCCGGCGCCGTCCGCGCCGACACCGTCGCGGGCAGCGTGGAGGCCCAGGGCGTCACGGGCGACCTCAGCTTCCACTCCGTCTCCGGGGACCTGACGGTCGTGGACGGCTCGGGATCGTCCGTACGGGCCGACTCGGTCAGCGGCGCGATGGTCGTCGACGTGGACCCCGCCGGGAAGCCCACCGACATCTCCCTCACCTCGGTCTCGGGCGAGGTCGCCATCCGCCTGCCGCACCCGGCCGACGCGACGGTCGAGGCCAATACGGCGAGCGGCTCCGTCTCCAACGCCTTCGAGGACCTGCGGGTCGGCGGCCAGTGGGGGGCGAAGAGGATCACGGGCACGCTCGGGGCCGGCAACGGCCGGCTGCGCGCGACGACCGTCTCCGGCTCCATCGCACTGCTGCGCCGCCCGCCGGCCGGCGAGGACCCGTACGACGTGGACCGCAACGCCGGGGCCGCCGACACCTCGGCCTCCTCCGCCGAGGCCGACCCCGACGCCGGCGCCGACGCCGGGAAGAAGGTGCTCTGACATGCCCCCCGTCTTCGCCCACGGCCGTCTGCGCCTCTACCTCCTCAAGCTGCTCGACGAGGCTCCGCGCCACGGTTACGAAGTGATCCGCCTCCTGAAGGAGCGCTTCGAGGGCCTGTACGCCCCGTCCGCCGGCACCGTCTACCCGCGCCTCGCCAAGCTGGAGGCCGAGGGCCTGGTCACGCACGCCACCGAGGGCGGCCGCAAGGTCTACTCGATCACCGACGCGGGCCGCGCCGAACTGGCGGGCCGCGGCGGCGAACTGGCCGACCTGGAGCTGGAGATCCGCGAGTCGGTCTCCGAACTGGCCGCCGAGATCCGCGACGACGTACGCGGCGCGGCGGGCGACCTCCGCCGCGAGATGCGGGCCGCGGCGAGCGAGACCCGCCACAAGGCCGCGCCGTCGCACGCCAGGGCCGACGACTGGGAGGGGGCGTTCGGCGACAACGAGGCGTGGCAGGCGGCGAAGGAGGAACTCCGCAAGGCCAAGCAGGAGTGGAAGGAGCAGGCGCGCCGCGCGAAGGACGAGAGCCGCCGCGCCCGCGAGGACGCGCAGGAGGCGCGCCGCCAGGCCAAGGAGGCCCAGGAGAGGGCGCAGGAGAAGGCGCGCGAGCAGATGCAGCGGATCGCGCAGCAGGTACAGGAGCAGGTGCAGGACCAGTTCGCGCGGGGCGACTGGCCGAAGGGGGTACGGGAGGGCCTCGCCGAGATCACCAAACAGTTCGGCTTCTCCGGCCGCCAGCCCCAGCCGCCACAGGCGCCCGCCGAGGAACCGGCCGAGGCCGGGGCCGAGCGTACGGACGCGTCCCCGGAGCCCGAGTGGGCCCGCGAACCCCTGCCCGGCGAGCCGTCCGGCGACCCGGCACGCGACCTGGACCGCCTGCTGGACCGCTTCCGCGACGACATCCGCGACACGGCCCGCGACCACGGCGTGACGGAGGACCAACTCCGCGAGGCCCGCCGCCACCTGTCCACAGCGGCCGCCCACATCGCAGCACTCCTGCGCACCCCGAGGCCCTGACCCATGCCCGACGGCCTGCGGCACACCCGGCGTACCGGGCGTCTCAGGCCATGTCGCCGGGCAGAATCCTGAAGTGGTCGTATCTGCTGCCGAGCGGGCGCACTGTCCTGAAGTCGCGGATGTCCCGCGTCAGCACGGCATCGGTGTCGTACTCGGCGGCCAGGCAGACGTTCACGGCGTCCACGAGGTCCAGGTCGAGACTCCCGTACCGGGCACGTACGGCAAGCGCCGTGTCCAGCAGTTCCGAACATTGACACTTAGACGATCGTCAACCTTGGTTGACAGGGGTGACCGTCACGGAGATCCGCGCGCCCGGCCGGGCAAGGACCCGCCCGTCCAGCACCCACGCCGCCCCTTCCACCCGCACCCGCCAGTCACGCGCACGCGAAGGCAGCGACAGCTCGGTGACCCCGCGCCGGGAGGCGACGTACGACAGGCGGTAGGTCCGGGTCGCGGGGTCGTACGACTCGGTTCGCACCCGGCCTGCGACAGCCGGGGCGTACGGCGACGCCGTCTGCTCCTTGTTCGTACGGAACGCCCCCGCCTCGTCCACCGCGCAGTAGCCACCGCCGTAGCACCACACATAGCCCGCCCAGCCGGAGCTGTAGCGGTTCATGGACGCGAGGGCCTCCCGGTAGAAGCGCCCCATGTTGGGGAGGGAGTTGTTCAGCGGCCCCCACTCCCCCACGACCACCGGCACGCGGTGCTGCTTCGGGTACGCCGTGACGGCGGTCTCGTACGACTCGATCCAGCCGGCCGCCGGGTCGTAGTCGGCGCCCGCCTCCATGGCGGTGTTGTAGAAGTGCGGGGCGTACACGACCTTCGGGTCCTTGATCTTCCCGAGTCCGGTGGGGACACCCTCGCCCACGATCGGCGTCGGCTCCACGAACACCCAGTTGTCGCGGTCCACCGAACGGACGGCGTCCGCCAGGCGGTTGTGCATCGGGGTGATCTGGTCGCGCTCGATGCGGCGGGCCGCCGTGGGCAGGTCCTCGCCCTCCCTCAGCTCACCCATCGGCTCATTGATCAGGTCGTAGCCGAGAACGGCCGGATGGTCCCCGAACCGGCCGGCCAGGACCCGCCACATGGCGGCCTGGGCGCGCCGCAGATCCGGGTCCTCGTAGAGGTGGGTGAAGGCGCGCTGCACGGCCGGCTGGAAGTACTCCGAGAACCAGTCGTCGGGATTCGGCGTGAACGCCAGCCCGTCGGTGCGCGTCGCCCACTGCGGGATGCCCCGATGCCCGAAGGCAGGGCCGAAGACGTCCTGGTGGGCGTCGATCAGCACGTGGATGTCGTACTTGTCGGCCCAGTCCAGAACGCGCTCGATCTTGCGGAGGTACGCCGCGCTGTACTGCCCGCGCCTGGGCTCCAGGTCGTCCCAGAAGACGAGCAGCCGGGCGAAGTTGAAGCCGCGGGCGTTCAGGTCGCGGAAGTGGCGCTCGGTGATGGCGGACAGCGCCTTGTCGCCGCGGTTCGTCTTGTCCTCGACGTTCCAGCCGCGCAGCGTGAGGACGCGGCCGCGGTCGTCGGTCAGCCGGGGGACCGCGTCACCGCCGCCGGCTTCCCGCGCCCCCGCGGCCGGGGTCAGGACCCCGGCCGCCAGCGCGACCGTACACACAACAGCGGCGATTCCACGGACAGTTCGAGTTCGGACAGACACCACGGACATCCCTCCAGCAGCACGTCGTCGTCGCGTGCCGGAGAGCACATCAGCAGAACTGACGATCCATCAAGAGGTCGTCAGCACGATCTTTCCGAAGAGGTCCCCGCCCGCCATCCGCTCGAAGCCCTCGCGGGCCCGGTCCAGCGGCAGCACTTCGTCGATGACCGGGCGTACGCCCGTCGCCGCGCAGAAGGACAGCAGGTCCTCCAGCTCGTCCTTGGAACCCATCGTCGAACCGACGACCCTGAGCTCCAGGAAGAAGATCCGGTTCAGTTCGGCGGACGGCGGGTTCGGGCCGCTCGTCGCGCCCGAGATGACCAGCGTGCCGCCGGGCCGCAGCGACTTCACCGAGTGCGACCAGGTGGCGGCGCCGACCGTCTCGATCACCGCGTCCACGCGCTGCGGCAGCCGCGCACCCGGCTCGTACGCCTCCACCGCGCCCAGCTCGACGGCCCGCTTGCGCTTCGCCTCGTCGCGGCTGGTGGCGTACACCCGCAGCCCCGCCGCCTTGCCGAGCACGATCGCGGCGGTCGCGACACCGCCGCCAGCGCCCTGGACGAGGACCGCGTCACCGGGGCGCACGCCGGCGTTGGTGAAGAGCATCCGGTACGCCGTGAGCCAGGCGGTCGGCAGGCAGGCGGCCTCGGCGAACGACAGCTCCTTGGGCTTCGGCAGCACGTTCCAGGCCGGGACGGTGACCTGCTCGGCGAAGGTTCCCTGGTACTTCTCCGTGAGGATCGACCGCTTCTCGCGCGGCCCGACGCCGTGGCCGGTCTCGCCGATGACGGAGTGCACGACGACCTCGTTGCCGTCCGCGTCGATCCCGGCCGCGTCGCAACCGAGGATCATCGGCAGAGCCTCCTCACCGAGACCGACGCCGCGCAGCGACCACAGGTCGTGGTGGTTGAGGGAGGCGGCCTTGACGGTGACGGTGGTCCAGCCGGGCTTCACCTCGGGCGCGGGCCGATCGCCCAGCTCAAGGCCGTTCAGGGGCTGGTCACGGTCGATGCGGGCGGCGTAGGCAGCGAACATGACCATGACGATAGGGCGGACGAGTGCGGGAAGGAACCATGCACCGGTGTGACACGCGTCCCTCATGTGAGCGGCAGCGGAGATCTCAGCCCGTCCGGCGCTGGAGGACACGCCCGTAGGGCGTCCGGGGCCTGGGGCTTGCCCCCACGCGGCGGAGCCGCACATGTCACCAAACGCAAGGGCCGTGCCGCACCCTCGCCAGGGGTGCGGCACGGCCCGTACAGGCGAAGCCCACGCCTACCGGCGTGCGACACCCTCCGCGCGCGCCGCCGCGGCGACCGCCGCCGTGACAGCCGGGGCGACCCGCTCGTCGAACGGGGACGGGATCACGTAGTCCGCGGCCAGCGCGTCACCGACGACATCGGCCAGCGCGTTCGCCGCCGCGATCTTCATGCCCTCGGTGATACGGGAGGCCCGCACCTGGAGCGCACCCGCGAAGATCCCCGGAAAGGCCAGAACGTTGTTGATCTGGTTCGGGTAGTCGCTGCGCCCGGTCGCGACGACCGCCGCGTACTTGTGCGCGACGTCCGGGTGGACCTCGGGGTTCGGGTTGGCCATGGCGAACACGAACGCCTGCGGCGCCATCGAGGCCACCGCCGCCTCCGGCACCGTACCGCCGGAGACGCCGATGAAGACGTCGGCGCCGGCCAGCGCCGTCTCCAGCGAGCCGCTGAGCCCCGCCCGGTTCGTGATCTCGGCCAGCTCGCGCTTGACGTCCGTCAGGTCCTCGCGGTCCCGGCTGACGATGCCCTTGCGGTCGGCCACCGCCACGTCGCCGAGCCCGGCCGCCAGCAGGAACTTCGCGATGGCGACCCCGGCCGCACCCGCGCCCGAGATCACGGCGCGCAGGTCGCCGAGCGTACGGCCGGTGAGCCTGGCGGCATTGCGCAGCGCGGCCAGGGTGACCACGGCCGTGCCGTGCTGGTCGTCGTGGAAGACCGGAATGTCCAGCGCTTCCTGAAGCCGGCGCTCGATCTCGAAGCAGCGCGGCGCCGAGATGTCCTCCAGGTTCACACCACCGAAGGACGGGGCGAGCCGCACGACGGTCTCGATGATCTCGTCCGTGTCGGTCGTCGCGAGCGCGATCGGCACCGCGTCGACGCCGCCGAACTGCTTGAAGAGGATCGCCTTGCCCTCCATGACGGGGAGCGAGGCCTCGGGGCCGATGTCGCCGAGCCCGAGGACCGCCGTGCCGTCCGTCACGACGGCCACGACGTTCGATTTCCAGGTGTAGTCGTTCACGAGATCCGGCTGCTCCGCGATCGCGCTGCACACCTTGGCGACGCCCGGCGTGTACGCGAGGGACAGGTCGTCCTTGTCGCGCACCGGCACGGTCGCCTGAATGGCCATCTTGCCGCCCCGGTGCAGGGCGAAGGCCGGATCGAAGGGCTCCTCGGGAGCCCCTGTCGCACTGTTCTCCGTAGTGCTGTCGCTGCGAGGATTGACGATCTCCGCTGCCATTTGTTTTACCCCTTAAGTCTTCATCAGTTGAGGGTGGCCGCTCCTGGTTGAGGAGGGATGGGCGGGCACCGCGTCCGTTCCCTGCGCTGGGCGGTTGGCCCGCCCTGACAGAGAGGAGGTACGTACGCGCGGGCGCGCCGCACACGCGCCCTGAGCCCCGGATGAGGGGTGTAACCGTCTTTTCTACCTGATCGGCGGCATCGACGACGAGCCCGTATCACCTCGGTGACACGACTCATGCGCGGATGTGGTGACAAGTCCGTTTCGTGGCATGAATCGGTTCCAAATGGCGAGACGCGCCGGAGATTTTCCGGCCGAAATGGCAGTGCTCAACAGATGGTCCGGCCTTGATGTACCGGCCTGTTGAGATTCGGGGGTCACCCGTTACCCGATTTTGACATGACTGGAGCCCTGAATGGGCTAGTCCGAATGGCAAGATGCCGTAATCACACGAGGTCGCGATACTCGAAGTAGTGTGCCCGACCTCCCAGGCCACTCCCCTTTTCCCGCCGGAGGAACCAACCATGACCGCACGCACCACCCGTCGCACGACCGCCATCAAGTCCAGGACAGCTGCGGTCGGCGCTATCGCGGTCGCCGGTGCTCTGCTGCTCGCCGGCTGCGGCGACCAGACCGGCTCCGGCAAGAAGGACGGCCCAGCCAAGGTCACGTCTGCGCCGCTCGCCGACAAGCTGCCTCAGGCCATCCAGGACAAGGGCGTCATCAAGGTCGGTTCGGACATCGCGTACCCGCCGGTCGAGTTCAAGGACAAGACGGGCAAGACGGTCGGTATCGACCCGGACATCGCCGCAGCACTCGGCAAGCAGCTCGGCGTGACGTTCCAGTTCGAGAACGGCACCTTCGACACCCTCCTCACCGGCCTGCGCTCGAAGCGCTACGACATCGCCATGTCGGCCATGACGGACTCGAAGGCCCGCCAGGAGGGCATCGACCCCGAGACCGGCAAGAAGGTCGGCGAGGGCGTCGACTTCGTCGACTACTTCACCGCGGGCGTCTCGTTCTACACCCCTAAGGGCAAGACCCAGGGCATCAAGACCTGGTCCGACCTCTGCGGCAAGAAGGTCGTCCTCCAGCGCGGCACCGTCTCGCACGACATGGCCAAGGCCGAGTCCAAGAAGTGCGAGAAGGCCAAGAAGGGCAAGATCGCGATCGAGTCCTTCGACAACGACCAGCAGGCCCAGACCCGTCTGCGCGGCGGTGGCGGCGACGCCGGTTCCTCCGACTTCCCGGTCGCGGCGTACGCCGTGAAGACGTCCGGCGGCGGCAAGGACTTCGAGCTCGTCGGCGAGCAGGTCGAGGCCGCCCCGTACGGCATCGCCGTCGCCAAGGGCAACAAGGAGCTCGCCGAAGCGCTGCGGCTCGCCCTTGACGCGATCATCAAGAACGGCGAGTACAACAAGATCCTCTCGAAGTGGGGCGTCGAGGCCGGCGCTGTCAAGGAAGCCAAGATCAACGGCGGCTCCTGAAACCGGCCAGGCTCTGAAAGGCACTACCCGTGACTGCTGACGTCAACAAGACGGACGAACCCGACGAGGCTCCAACCCCCGCGGCTGGACCGGAGGCCATCAAGGCCATCCCGGTCCGGCACTACGGGCGGTACGTGTCCGCGGTCATCGCCGTCGCCCTGCTCGCCTCGATCATCTATGCCTTCTCCCAAGGCAAGATCAACTGGGACGCCGTCCCCGAGTACTTCTTCGACGACCGGATCATCAACGGTGTGGGCCAGACCCTGCTCCTCACCGTCCTCTCCATGGCGATCGGCGTGGTCGGCGGCATCACCCTGGCCGTGATGCGCCTGTCGAAGAACCCTGTGGTCTCTTCGATCGCGTGGGGGTACATCTGGTTCTTCCGCGGCACGCCGGTCCTGGTCCAGCTCATCGTCTGGTTCAACCTCGGCCTGGTCTTCGAGTACATCAACCTCGGGCCGATCTACAAGGACTACTGGTCCTCGTTCATGACGCCGCTGCTGACGGCGCTGCTCGGTCTCGGCCTCAACGAGGCCGCGTACATGGCGGAAATCTGCCGCGCCGGTCTCCTGTCGGTCGACGAGGGTCAGACCGAGGCCTCCCATGCCCTGGGCATGAGCCACACCAAGACCCTGCGCCGGATCGTCATCCCGCAGGCCATGCGTGTCATCGTGCCGCCCACCGGCAACGAGGTCATCAACATGCTCAAGACCACCTCGCTGGTTTCGGTGGTCCAGTTCTACGAGCTGTTCCGCCAGGCCCAGGACATCGGCCAGACCTCCGGCGCCCCCGTCGAGATGTACTTCCTGGCCGCCGCCTGGTATCTGATCCTCACCTCGGTCCTCAGCATCGGGCAGTACTACCTCGAGCGGTACTACGCCCGCGGCTCCAGCCGTAACCTGCCGCCCACCCCGCTGCAGAAGATCAAGTCCGGTGTCTTTTCGCTGCGCCGCCCGAAGGGAGTGACGGCATGACCGCCATGGTGAAGGCCGAAGGCGTCCACAAGTCCTTCGGCGCCGTCGAGGTCCTCAAGGGCATCGACCTCGAAGTCGCCCCCCGCGAGGTGTTCTGCCTGATCGGCCCCTCGGGCTCCGGCAAGTCGACATTCCTGCGCTGCATCAACCACCTCGACAAGATCAGCGCCGGGCGGCTGTCGGTCGACGGTGAGCTCGTCGGCTACCGCCAGAAGGGCGACAAGCTGTACGAGCTCAAGGACAGCGAGGTCGCCCTCAAGCGACGCGACATCGGCATGGTCTTCCAGCGCTTCAACCTCTTCCCCCACATGACGGCCATAGAAAACGTCATGGAAGCACCGGTCCAGGTGCGCGGCGAGGCCAAGGCTGTCGCCCGGGCCCGCGCCGAGCGCCTGCTCGACCGGGTCGGCCTGGCCGACAAGGCCGGGAACTATCCGTCACAGCTTTCCGGTGGCCAGCAGCAGCGCGTGGCGATCGCCCGCGCGCTGGCCATGGAGCCGAAGCTGATGCTCTTCGACGAGCCGACGTCGGCGCTCGACCCCGAGCTGGTGGGCGACGTACTCGACGTCATGCGCGGTCTCGCCGAGGACGGTATGACGATGATCGTCGTCACGCACGAGATGGGTTTCGCCCGCGAAGTCGGTGACTCCCTCGTCTTCATGGACGGCGGCGTCGTGGTCGAGTCGGGCAACCCGCGCGACGTACTGACGAACCCGCAGCACGACCGCACGAAGGCGTTCCTTTCGAAGGTGCTGTAGTGGTTGGGCGGTTACGAGAGAGGCGGTGCGGACCGGGTCCGCACCGCCTTTCTCGCTTTTCCGCCCTCTTCCGCCTTCTTCGGCTACTTCACCGCCAGCACCAGAGCGTCCGAGGGCGAGCGCCACACGGCCCGCGCCTCGCCGAACCCGCCGGCCTCGCGCAGCGTCCGCGCGTGCCACTCGACGCTGGGGGCGTCGCCGTCGGCGTGCTCACCGTAGATCTCGAAGCGCCTGGCGGTCGGCTCGGCGAGTACGGGGTCCTTGGCGGCCAGGGCCCACCAGTCGGCCCAGTCCAGCGCGCCCCCGGCCTTGGCGCGGTCCATGTGGGCGTGCCGGTGGGCGCGTTCGGCCGCGTTGATGCGCGGGGTGCCCTCGTCCTTCATGTGGTCGGCGTTCATGAAGACGCCGCCGGCGCGCACGAGGCCGCCGAGCTGCCCGTACAAGGTGATGAGGTCGTCACTGTGCAGCCAGTGCAGCGCGGTGGCGGTGAGGACGGCGTCGTACGACGCGTGGGGCAGCGCACGGGTCCAGCCCGGATCCTTCAGATCAGCGGTCACGAAAGTCACCCGCTCGTCCCCGCCGAAGTACCCCCGCGCGATGGCGAGGAGCGCCGGGTCGAGGTCGACGCCCGTACTGGTGGCTTTCGGGAACCGCTTGAGCAGCCGGTCCGTAATACTTCCCGTACCGCATGCCAGATCCAGCACCCGCGGCTCCGGGCCGACCAGTGCCTCGACCATGTCGAGCATGACCCGGAACCGCTCCTCGCGGTCGGGCATGTACCACTCCTGCTGCCGGTCCCAGCTCTCCTGCCAGCCCGCCCAGTCCGTACCCGTCGTCGACTCCATGTCCGTCTCCGCCATCAGCACTCCTCCGCTCCGTTCCGCTCCGTACCGTAATACCCTCGAAGCACGACCAGCCATTACGAAAACTCTAGACCGCCCCCGTAAGGACTACAAGTGGAACTGGCCTATTACTCGGACTACGCCGTGCGCCTGGTCAACAGCGAGGAGCCGGCCCGCAACAAGGACACCCTCACGTCGGTGGACGCGGTCAGGGCGCTGTTCGGCGGCAACGCGTCGGCGGCCCGCCGTGCCACCGACGCGGACGTCACGCGTTTCCGGTCCGTACGGACCCGCCTGCGCGCGGTCTTCGAGGCGGCCGACGGGGGCGACGAGACCCTCGCCGTCGACCTGCTGAACTCACTCCTGATGGAATTCCCGGTCAGCCCGCAGATCTCCGGCCACGGGTCGCGCAAGGAGGACGGCCGCCCGGACTGGCACATGCACCTCGCCGACCACCCGTCCAACGCGACCGCGGGGTACGCCGCCATCGCCTCGATGGGCCTGGCGTTCCACCTCACCGAGCACGGCGCGGACCGCCTCGGCCTGTGCCAGGCCGCGCCGTGCCGCAACGCCTACCTCGACACCTCGACCAACCGCTCGCGCCGCTACTGCTCCGACCGCTGCGCGACCCGCGCCAACGTCGCCGCCTACCGGGCGCGCAAGCGCCTGGAGACGGACCGGTCGGCGAGCACGGGCCGTACGGCGGAAACCAGCCAGGAGAGCACCACCGCGGCCGACCGCTGACGTCCGGCACGGATCGGCCGGTACCGCGCCCTGACCCGCCCCAGCACCAGCTCGGCCGGCACCACCCCGAAGGCCCGGCTGTCCACGACCTCGGCGTCCGGATTGTCACCGAGCACCCACCATCCGGCGTCCCGCCGGTCCACCAGCCGCTTCACGATGAGCAGATCCTGCTGCAGGGGATGCCGCAGTACGGCCACATCCCCCACGCGCAGCCGCCCCCCGTAATGCACGAGAAGCTGATCCTGGTGCAGCAGCGTCGGCACCATGGAAAGACCCGTCACCTCGGCGACCCCGAACGTCGCTGTCGGCTCCCGCCCTTGATCCACCATCCGGCCCTCCCGGTCGGTTCCTCCACCAGTCCCATACTCACCCTGGACTTTTGACCTAAGCCCATGGGGGCACCCGCGAAAACAGGTCTCTCACGGAGTAATGTCCACCCTGAGAAGACGATCACGAGGAAGGAAGCTCTTACATGCTCTCCCGCCTGTTTGCCCCCAAGGTGAAGGTCAGCGCACACTGCGACCTGCCCTGCGGCGTGTACGACCCGGCCCAGGCCCGCATCGAGGCCGAGTCGGTCAAGGCCACGCAGGAAAAGATGCAGGCCAACGACGACGCGCACTTCCAGACGCGCGCCACGGTCATCAAGGAGCAGCGCGCGGAGCTCGCCAAGCACCACGTTTCGGTGCTGTGGAGCGACTACTTCAAGCCCCCGCACTTCGAGAAGTACCCGGAGCTGCACCAGCTCGTCAACGACGCCCTCAAGGCGCTCAGCACCGCGAAGGCCTCGACGGACCCCGCGACGGGCCAGAAGGCGCTGGACTACATCGCCCAGATCGACAAGATCTTCTGGGAGACCAAGAAGGCTTGATCAGGCCTGGGCCGCCTGATCCGCGTCCGCGCGGGTCGCAGCGCCCACCTGTCCGCACCCGGTCCGCGGGCCGCCGTTCACGGCGGCCATGACGGAGCGGGTGCGGTCTTCTTTTTCCCGGACAGCGCGGCAGGGAGGCTCTAGTGTCCTGGCTTGTGACTGAGCCTTCTCCGCACCTCCGTGCGACAGCGAATGCCTACGACGCCGTCGCCGTCCGCTACGCCGCACTCCCCCGCGATGATCTTGACACTCCTACGCTGGATCGCGCGGTGCTCACGGCGTTCGCCGAACTCACGCGGACCACCGATGCCGGGCCCGTCGCCGAGCTCGGATGCGGCCCTGGACGTGTGACCGCGCACCTGCGGGACCTGGGGGTGGATGTCTTCGGCGTCGACCTGTCGCCGGTGATGATCGGTCTCGCCCGCGAGGCATACCCGGACCTGAGGTTCGAGGTCGGTTCCATGGACGCCCTTGACCTGGCCGACGGCAGGCTGCGAGGCATCGTGTCCTGGTATTCGGTCATCCACACCCCACCGCGGGACATGCCCTCGTACTTCGCCGAGTTCCGGCGGGTACTCGCGCCTGACGGCCACCTCCTGCTCGCCTTCTTCGAGTCGGAGGGTGAGCCGGTCACGGCGTTCGACCACAAAGTGGCGAGAGCCTACCGGTGGCCGATCGACGACCTCGCGGGGCTGGCCGGCGAGGCCGGATTCGCCGAAGTCGGCCGGATGCTGCGGGAGCCGCGCGAGGAGGAACGGTACCGCCGGGGTCACCTGCTGATGCGTGCGGGAAAGTGACTCAGCGAGCGGGCGTGGCGTTTCCGGGGAGCCCGGAGGCTGCGCCACCCGTGCGGGTGATCCGTGCGGGCTGCGCGGCGCGTCGAGGTGACAGGTGTCGCTAGTACTGGTCCGTCCCAACGAGATGGAGGGATCCGTATGCGCAAGCTCAGCTTCCTGGTCTCCACGCTCCTTGTCGCCACCACCGTTGTCGTAGGCGCGGCGCCGGGTGCCGGCGCCGACCCCGATGACACGGTCACTGTCACCGTGGAGAAAGCCATCGAGAACCTGCCGGTCGCCGCCGAGGAGAGTTCCGGGTACAGCGCGGGGAAGTTCAGGCACTGGACCGATCCGAACCAGGACGGCTGCGACACGCGGGCCGAGGTGCTCATCGCGGAGGCGACCACTCCGCCCACCGTCGACGGGTGGTGCACCATCACGGGCGGTGCTTGGCACTCGTACTACGACAAGAAGGACCACTCCGGCGCCGGCGCCCTCGGCGTCGACCATCTGGTGCCGGTCGCCGAGGCGTGGCGCAGCGGGGCGTCCGGATGGACCGCCGAGGAGCGGGAGCGGTTCGCGAACGACATGGACGATCCGAGGGCGCTCGTCGCCGTGACCGCCGCCGAGAAGCGCCGCAAGGGCGACAAGGATCCGGCGCGGTGGGAACCGTCCGACGACGGTGCGGACTGCCGGTACCTCGCCGAGTGGGCGGCGGTGAAGGCGCGTTGGAAGCTGGCGGTGGATCCGGGCGAGCTGGCGGCGTTGCGGAACATGGTGGCGGAATGCCCGGCGGAGGAGATCACCTACGAGCTGGCCCTCTGACGCGGACTCGGTCAGGGCGACAGGGCCTGCGGGCCGGTCAAGTGCCGGTAGCTGTCCGGGTTCTCCCTGAGGAAGTCGGCGAAGGCGGTGGCCGGGCGGCCGGTGAGGCGCGGCACCGCGTCGGAGACTTCCGCCAGCTCACCGTTCGCCATGGCCTCGTACGACGACACCCACCCCTGCACCTTCCACGGCTCGGCGTCGTACCGCTCGCGTGAGGCGTACGCCTCCTCGCGCGTCTGCGGTACGTAGCTGATCGCCCGGCCCGTGGCGCGGGTCAGCTCCTCCGCGATCTCGGCGAGCGACAGGGCCTGCGGGCCGGTCAGGTCGTAGGTGGCACCGTCGTGACCGTCGAGGTCCTCCAGCTCGGCGAGGAGTACGGCGGCTGCCGCGTCCGCGATGTCCTCGTGCGCGACGGCCGAGACGCGCCCTTCGCCGGCCGGGCCGCGGATCACACCGTCCTGGCCGGCCATGGCGGGGAACTCGGCCTGGTAGAAGCTGTCGCGCAGGAAGGTGTGGCGCACGCCGGTGGAGCGGATGTACTGCTCGGTGTGCCAGTGGTCGCGGGCGAAGGTGAAGGTCGCGTCCGGCGCCGCGCCCAGGAAGGACACGTACACGATCCGCTCGACGCCGGCCGCGACGGCCGCGTCCACGGCGGTCTTGTGCTCCCGCACCCGGCCGGGGCTCTCGTGCGCGGAGACGAGGAAGAGCGTGCCGGCGCCGTCCACCGCGGCCCGCATCGCCTCCGCGTCACCGTAGGAGGCGGGCGGCGCCTTGACCGCGCCGGGCAGGGCGGGCAGGCGGGCGGGGTCGCGGCCGAGCAGGAGCTGGGAGACGCCGGCGCCGGCGAGGCGGCGTGCGACACGTCCGCCGATCCGGCCGCTCGCTCCGGTGACGGCGATTGCTGGGGTCATGGAGAGTGTCCTTTGCTGCTGCGTCCTGCGTCGCTTTGGGACGGCGGTGGCGACCGCCTCCTACAGCGTCAATGGACCGCGGTCCGGGAGCATTCCTTCGTACGGCCATTGGCACCATCGCTGCGGACGATCAACACGGCGGCCAGGCCCACGGCCAGGCCGATGGCGGTCTGCGCGCCGAAGGGCTCCCCGAACATCAGGGCTCCCCAGACCGCGGTGACCGGCGCCATCAGGAACATGAGCGTGTTGACCGCGGTCACCCCGGAGCGCCGCAGGATGAGCCAGTACAGGCCGTACCCGCCGAAGGTCGCGAGTACGACGAGCCAGCTGATCGCCAGCCAGAACGACGGTTCGGCGGGCGGCAGCGCCGCTCCGGAGGCCGCCGCAGCGGCGGTGAAGACGACGGCGCTGGTGGCGCAATGGACGGTCATCGCGACCGAGGGCGCGACCGGCGTACGGGAGCGGCCCTCCAGGAACGTCGCCGCCACCAGGGACAGCATGCCGAGGAACGGAAGCCCGTACGCCCATGGAGCGACGCTTTCGGCGGCCCCTGCGTCGGCCAGCGTGACGATCGCGACGCCGGTCACTCCCAGGCACAGGCCGAGCCACTGCCGGGCCGAGACGTACTGGTGCAGGAGCGGCCCCGCGACCGCTCCCGCGACGAGTGGCTGGGTGCCGTCGATCAGGGCGGTGGTGCCGCTGGAAACGCCGAGCTGGATCGCGTAGTAGACGGTGAGCAGGTAGCCGCTCTGCGAGAGCGCGCCGATTGCCGCCTGGCGGAGCAGGTCGCGGAGGGTCAGCCCGCGCCACGCGCTTCTGGTGAGGGTGGCGGCGACAACGGCCAGCACGAGTGCCAGGGGCAGGAAGCGCCACATCAGGATCGTCACCGCGTCGGCGCTCCCCGCACCGAGCTTCGCTCCGATGAAACCGGAACTCCAGCAGAGTACGAACGCGGCGGACAGCAGGACGTTCATGCGGCCACCCACCTCGCCGGGTATACCGATCGGTCTACCTCCACTCCCGCAACTATACAGATCGGTATAGTGGTACGCATGAGCAGCAGCACCGGCACGAGCACCGTGGAGCCCCGCCGCATCTCCATGACCCCCGGCGCTCAGCGCGCCCTGGACGCCGCCTCGCGGCTCTTCTACGAGCACGGCATCCACGCCGTGGGGGTGGACCTCATCGCCGCCGAGGCGGGTGTCACGAAGAAGACGCTCTACGACCGCTTCGGCTCCAAGGAACAGATCGTCGTGGAGTACCTGGCCGCCCGCGACGAGCGCTGGCGCGCCTTCCTCGCCGAACGGCTGAAGACCGAACAGGGGGCGGCGGAAAGGATCCTGGCCGTGTTCGACGCCTCGCGCGCGTGGGCGGACGAGAACAGCCCCAGGGGGTGCAGCATGGTCAACGCCCACGCCGAGATCAGCGACCCCTCCCACCCGGCGTACGCGATCATCACCGGCCAGAAGAAGTGGATGCTCGCCCTCTTCACCGACCTCGCCAGGGGCATCGACCGGGGCCGGGACCGACAGCGGGGCCGACAGCAGGGCCGAGAGCGGGGCGGCGGCAGCGCCGCTCAGCTCGGGCGCACGCTGATGCTGCTCCATGAAGGGGCGCTCGTCGCGCGGGGCCTCGGCATCTTCAAGGACCCGGTCGCCCAAGCCCGCGAGGAGGCGAGCCGCCTCATCGGGGCAAGCGGGGCAGGCAGCGCAGGTGGGGCGGGCACAGCAGGCGGGGCAAACCGGGAAAGCGCGACGGGGAGCACGTCCGCGTAGGCCCGCCCCCGCACGTCACGCCACCGCGCCTCCCGCCGGCAGCGGGCTCTCGTTGCGCAGCAGCCACTGCCGGTATCCGGGCGCCCGTATCGCCGCGTCGTGGTACGCGGCCTCCAGATCGGCGTACACCGCCGCAGCCGGACCGCGGCCGGATCGCCATGTCGTCGCGCGGCCCCGACGTCGGCCGGCAGGGTGCGACAGCCTCGCCGCGTCTAGCCCGCCGCCTCCGCGGCCACCGGCTCCGGCGGCGTCGGCGTGTCCCCCCGCACCTGCGGAAACGCGCCGCGGTACCCCGTCCCCGGCCCCTGCGCCGGCCTGCGCTCGAAATCCGGGCACGCCCACGTCTCCTGTACGAAGCCGGACCGCAGATCCCACAGCTCGATCAGCCCGCGCCTGCCTTCGACGGCCCGGTACGCGTCCTTGGTCCGCCGGAAGCAAGCCAGGTTCCCGAACAGACCGCTCCCCGCGGGGTGGTAGTCGGAGAAGGCGCAAGAAATGCAGGCCCGCAGATACGCACCGGCCGGCAGCCGCCGCTGGATCACCGTCAACGCGTGCTCGAAATCGGTCTCCGCACGCTCCGATTCGTACGCCGCACCGTCGAAGTGCAGGGTCAGCGCCAGGTGCTGCCGGTCGATGCCACCCCCAGCAAGCGGCTTCCCCAGCGTGAGCAGGCAACTGAGCGTGGCCCGGTGGACCCGCCCATCGGCGTACACCGGTATCGGGATGTCCCATTCGAGTATGCAGTCGCACAGCGAACCGCCCGCCGGCGCGGACCCCGCGCCGGCGGGCTGCGGGCCGGCCACGGGTTCCAGCGCGTCAAAGCTGTCGCCTTCGAAGTCGACTCCCCTGATGCGGGTGCGCAGCCGCTGTCCGTCCGCCGCGAAGGTGACGGCGACGGCACCCTCGCGGTCGCGGTACCAGCCGGGCCATGGCTCTCCTGTCATGATCGGGACTTTAGCCCGTACGGACTTGAGCCCCCCAACAGCCCTGGGTTCAGCGGCTCTTGCTGTACATCAGGACGACGGTGCCGTTGTCAAAGGTCCGGGTCGACAGGAAAGGCCGGGCGGCGGGGTCACCGAACCGCGCCAACCGGGGGCCGCGCTCAGCGCACCGGGTCGCGCCACATGGGCCACATGGGCGGGCCGTCGGGCAGCTCGACCGTACGGCCGGTGAAGGCGAACCCGAGCCGCTCGTACAGCTTGCTGCTGCGCGCGCTGCTCGCCTCCAGATAGGCCGGTACGCCGTCCCGGTCGCAGCGGTCGAGGACCGGCTGAATCAGCGCCGTGCCGAGCCCCTCCCCCTGGCGGTCGGGCGAGACTCCGATGAGGAGCAGATACTCGTGCGCCCGGTCGTGCGGATGCACCTCGCCCATGAGCCGGCCGACGAGCTCCGCGCGTTCGTTGTCCGGGTCGGCGGTCTCCCTCATCCGTACGGGAGTGTCGTCCTCCTCCGGCACTCCGGCGGGCACCTGAAGCCAGAGGGCCGCCGCCGATCCGTCCTCCGTTACGTCGACCCGCCCCTCGCTCAGGGCCACATCGAGGAAGACGCCGAGGAACGCGCCGTGCACGCGGCCGCGGTACGCCCGGTCGGGGAAGACCCAGCAGCTCACCGGGTCGTCCATGAAGGCAGCGTCCAGCAGTCGCACGAGCGCCTCACGGTCGCTCTTCCCCGCCTGTCGTATCTCCACGCCCACGGTCCGGCCTCTTCTCTCCAGGATCGGGATGATCCGTCATCTGAACTGACGTATCCGATCCTAGAGTTGAGGGCGGCGGGCGCCCCGGTCCCCCCCGGACGCCCGCCGCCGTCCATGCCCCCGGTCAGCGTGTTCTGCGGGTGACGAACTCGGCGAGCGAGAGCAGGTCGCCCGCCGCCCCCAGGTCCGGCACCGCGCGCGCCAGATGTTGCACGGCCGTGGCCATCCGGTCCGCCGCGTGCCCCTGCGCCCAGTCCCTGCCGCCCGCCCGGTCGACCGCGTCGGCCGCGCGCCGGACAGCCGCCCCGTCCAGCGGCCCCGCATACAGGGCGGCGAGCTCGGCGGCGGCCTCGGTGCCCGAGGTCAGCGCCGCCACGACCGGGAGGGACTTCTTGTGGGCCACCAGATCGGCGCCCGCCGGTTTGCCGGTGTGGGAAGGGTCGCCCCAGATGCCGATCAGGTCGTCGATGAGCTGAAAGGCCAGGCCCGCCTCCCTGCCGAACGCATCCATGGCCGCGACCTCGTCCTCCTCCGCGCCCGCGTAGAGCGCGCCGAGAGCGCACGCGCAGCCGAGCAGAGCTCCGGTCTTCGCCTCGGCCATGGCGAGGCACTCTTCGAGCGACACGTCCAGAGGTCCGCGCCGCTCGAATTCGCAGTCGGACTGCTGGCCCGCGCACAGCTCGACGACGCAGGCGGCCAGCCGCGCCGACGCCCTGGCCGCCGCCGGGTGCGGATCCTCGGCGAGCATCCGCAGCGCGAGGGCGCACATCGCGTCCCCGGTGACGATGGCGGCCGGTACGCCGAAGACCGTCCAGGCGGTGGGCCGGTTCCGGCGCGTCGGGTCCTCGTCGATGACGTCGTCGTGGAGCAGCGTGAAATTGTGCGCGAGCTCCACGGCCGCCGCCGCCCGTACGGCCCGGCCGGGGTCCCCGCCGAGCGCCTGGGCGGCGGCGAGGACGAGGGCCGGCCTGATCGCTTTGCCCGCCTGTCCCGTGGCCGGTGTGCCGTCGGCCCGCTCCCAGCCGAAGTGGTACAGCGCGATCCGCCGTAATGACCCGGGCAGACTCTCCACGCAGGTGCGCAGTTGGGGATCGACGGTGCTGCGGGTCCGTTCCAGGAGGGCTGCCGCCTCGCGCCCCTCGGTGGCGGCAGCTTCCGCTCTGGTCGTGGTCACGGTGACTCCTCCAGCAGTGCTCGTACGGTGCCCTCCGGCCGGGGGCAAGGACCGCCTGTGCGAGAGCCGGGCTCAGTGCCACCTGCCGATCTCGACGTTCTCCAGGACACCGAGCGCGTCCGGCACCAGCACCGCCGCCGAGTAGTACGCCGTGACCAGGTACCGGATGATCGCCTGCTCGTCGATGCCCATGAAGCGCACCGACAGGCTCGGCTCGATCTCGTCCGGGATGCCGCTCTGCTGGAGTCCGACGACGCCCTGCTCGGCCTCCCCCGTACGCATGCAGATGATCGAAGTCGTGCGCGCGTCACTCACCGGGATCTTGTTGCAGGGGAAGATGGGCACACCACGCCAGGTGGGCACCCTGCTGCCGCCGATCTCGATGCTCTCCGGGTTCAGACCGCGCTTGTTGCACTCGCGGCCGAAGGCGGCGATGGCGCGGGGGTGGGCCAGGAAGAGCTTCGAGCCCCGGCGCCGCGACAGCAGCTCGTCCATGTCGTCCGGGCTGGGCACGCCGTCGTGCGGCTGGAGGCGCTGCCCGTAGTCGCAGTTGTGGAGCAGTCCGAACTCACGGTGGTTGATGAGCTCGTCCTCCTGGCGCTCGCGCAGCGCCTCCACGGTGAGCCGCAACTGCTGCTCCGTCTGGTTCATCGGCTGGTTGTAGAGATCCGCGACCCGGCTGTGGACCTTGAGGACGGTCTGCGCGACGCTCAGTTCGTACTCGCGCGGCGCCGCGTCGTAGTCGACGTACGTGTGCGGGACGACGGGCTCACCGACGTGGCCCGCGGACAGGTCGATGGGCGCCTCGCCGTACTTGTTGGTGCGCTGGCGGGGCAGTGTCCGTACGCGCGTGAGGTGATCGCGCAACGTTTCAGCACGGTCGGCCAGCGTCATGACGGACTGGCGGGACAGCGTCAGCACCGTGCACGCGGTCGCGGCGCGAACCGTGCACGACCAGGTGCCTTCCTCCTCGACGAGCGCCTGGTCACCGAAGTACGCCCCGTCGGCGAGGACACCGAGCACCGCTTCGGCGTCGTACGCGCCGTCCGCGACCTTTTCCACCCGGCCGTGGGCCAGCAGGTAGACCGTGTCCGCGGCACCTCCCGCCGCCGCGATCACGTCTCCCGCCGCGAACTCCCGCTGCTCGCACCGCTGCGCCAGCTCGGCCAGCACCTCCTCGTCACCGTACGTACGCAGCGCCGGCAGTTCCTTCAGCTCGCCCGGAATGACCTCTACGCGCTCCCCGGTCTGTACGAAGGTCACTCGCCCGTCGCCCACGGCGTAACTGAGCCGGCGGTTCACCCTGTACGTACCGCCCTGGACCTGGACCCATGGCAGCATCCGCAGCAGCCACCGCGAGGTGATCTCCTGCATCTGCGGTGCGGACTTGGTGGTGGTGGCCAAATTCCGCGCTGCGGCCGTGCCGAGACTCTGCTGCGGCTGTGTCTGCTGTTCGCGGATCTCGGAACCTGCCTCGACCGACATCTGACTCCCTCTTGATCACGAGCTGACCGGCTGCAACAAGCCTTCCAGCACGGGGAGTCATGGCGCCATTACACAAAAGTGTGTGACTGGATCACCGGACGGCGGGGCACGCCGCACGGCTGCGAGACGAAGGGACCCGTGCGGGGGATGTCCGAATCAGCTCGCACGTAGTCCGAACGTATGGCCATCGCAAGGGAGTTCGGATACAAGCAGCGTACGAGATGGTGCGCGACTCACCTAAGGAGGCGGTCATGGCCTCACCCATGTCCGCGAGCAGATTCCTCGACGTACTCAGAGACGAGGGCATCAACGTCGTCCAGGTCGGCGACTGGCGTACGCACAACCGCAACCACATGGGCCCCTGGGGGCCTGTGCACGGCGTGATGATCCACCACACCGTCACCTCCGGCACCTCCAAGACCGTCCGCATCTGTCGTGACGGCTATCCGGGACTCCCCGGTCCGCTCTGCCACGGCGTTATCGCCAGGAACGGCTCCATCCATCTGGTCGGGTACGGCCGCGCCAACCACGCGGGGCTGGGCGACGACGACGTACTGCGCGCGGTCATCGCCGAGAGGGCCCTGCCGCCCGACAACGAGTCCAACACCGACGGAAACCGGCACTTCTACGGCTTCGAGTGCGAGAACCTCGGCGACGGCGAGGACCCCTGGTCCGAGGCGCAGCTCGAAGCCATAGAGCGGGCGGCGGCCGCGGTCTGCCGGCACCACGGGTGGAACTCCCGGTCGGTGATCGGCCACCTGGAATGGCAGCCGGGCAAGATAGACCCCCGCGGATTCTCCATGAACACGATGCGCGCGCGGATCCAGGGCCGCCTCGCGTGACGCTCGTGCGATGACCGTGACGCGCGTGACGACCCGCGTGGTGACGCGCGTGGCGACAATGGGTGCGTGACCCACGAAGCGCTCGACCTCTCCCGCCTGCGGCCGCGGCTGCCGTCGCCGCTGCGGGAGGCGGAGGACGAGCGCTTCAGCCGTCGCGGCGTACGGCTGCTGCTCAAGCGTGACGATCTGATCCACCCGGACCTGCCGGGCAACAAATGGCGCAAGCTGGAGCTGAACCTGCGGGCGGCGGCGGGCCGGACGGTGCTGACATTCGGCGGCGCGTACTCGAACCACCTGCGGGCGACGGCTGCTGCCGGGCGGCTGCTGGGCTTTGCGACGATCGGTGTGGTACGGGGCGACGAGCTGGCCGGGCGGCCCCTGAACCCCTCCCTGGCCCGGTGCGCGGCGGACGGCATGCGGTTGCACTTCGTGGACCGGGCGACGTATCGGGCGAAGGCGGAGCCCAAGGTGCTGGCCGCCATCGTGGCCGAGGCGAGTGCCGCCGCCGCGCAAGGTCTTCTCCCCACCCCGCCCCTTCCCGAACCGGGGCCCCGCCCCGCACACGCCGGAGGGGCTGAGACTTGCCGCGAGTGGCAAAGCGGGGCAGGGAATCTCTACGTCGTCCCCGAGGGCGGCAGCAACGCCCTCGCCGTGCAGGGGTGTGTCGCGCTGGGGACGGAGTTGCGCGGCCTCGCCGATGTCACCGGGGTCGCCTGCGGCACCGGCGGCACCGTCGCCGGGCTCGCGGCGGGGTTGGGGCCCGCGCAGCGCGCCATCGGATTCCCGGTACTCAAGGGCGGCTTCCTCGGCGACGAGATACGCGCGCTCCAGGACGCCGCCTTCGGCGCCCCCGCCGGCGACTGGACGCTGGACGACCGCTTCCACTGCGGCGGATACGCCCGCACCACTCCCGAACTCGAAGCGTTCGCCGCCGACTTCGAAGAACGGCACGGGCTGCCCATGGAGCGGCTCTACGTCGCCAAGATGCTGCACGGACTGACCACTCTCGCCACCGAGGGAGCCTTTCCGCCGGGCACCACCGTCGCGGCCGTGATCACGGGCCGGCCGGACGCCGCTCAGCCGGGCTCCGCGCGGTAGGCCGCCGCCTCCTCCAGATCGAGCCTGCGCATCAGAGTGCGCAGCATCTCGTCGTCGATGCGCCGCCGGTCCCGCAATTCCACGAAGACCGCCCGTTCCGCGGCGATCATCTCCCCGGCGAGGCGCCTGTACGTGTCGTCCGCCGATTCGCCGGTCTCCTCGTTGACCGCGCCGAGCCGTTCCCAGACGGCGTTGCGACGCCTCTCCAGAACGGTCCGCAGCCGGTCCGCGAGCGGCTGCGGCAGTGCGTTGCGCGGATCGGCGAGCAGCTCCTCCAGCCGCGCCTCGGCGGCCGCCGATGCCTCGCTCTGCGCCTGCGCCTCGGCGAGCGTCTCGGCGTACACATCGCGTCTGGGCATCTTCAGCAGGCGGATCAGCGGCGCGAGAGTGAGCCCTTGTACGACCAGCGTGGCGATCACAGTCGTGAAGGTGAGGAAGAGGACCAGGTTCCGCGCGGGGAACGGCTCGCCGTGCTCGACGGTCAGCGGAATGGAGAACGCGATGGCGAGGGAGACGACACCCCGCATCCCGGCCCATCCGACGATCACGGGTGAGGTCCAGGTGACGCCCGGTTCACGTTCACGGATGCGCCGCGACAGGATGCGCGGCAGATACGTCGCCGGGAACACCCAGACGAAGCGCACCACCACGACCGCCACGAACACCGCGAAGGCGTACCAGGCGGCCTGAGCGCCCCCATAGGGACCGAGTGCGCCCAGGACGTACGGAAGCTGGAGCCCGATCAGCGCGAAGACGACCGATTCGAGGATGAAGGACACCATCCTCCACACGGCGTGTTCCTGGATCCGGGTCGCGAAGTCGACCTGCCAGGAGCGATGCCCCAGATAGAGGGCGACGACCACGACGGCGAGCACCCCGGAGGCGTGGACGTGCTCGGCCGCGGCGTACGCCACGAAGGGGATCAGCAGGGAGAGGGTGTTCTGGAGCAGGGGCTCCTTCAGGTGCGTACGGAGCCAGTGCAGCGGCACCATCAGCAGCAGGCCGACCCCCACCCCGCCCACCGCGGCGACGGCGAATTCCGCGATGCCGCCGACCCAGGTGGCGCCCTCACCCGCGGCGGCCGCCAGGGCGACCTTGAACGCGGTGATGGCGGTGGCGTCGTTCACCAGGGACTCGCCCTGGAGGATCGCGGTGATGCGCGGGGGCAGCCCGAGCCGGCGGGCGATGGCGGTCGCGGCGACCGCGTCGGGCGGCGCGATCACCGCACCGAGGACCAGCGCGGACGTCAGCGTGAGCCCGGGAACCACGAGATACGCGAAGTAGCCGACGGTCACTGTCGCGAACAGCACATAGCCGACGGAGAGGAAGGCCACCGGCCTGATGTTCGCCCGCAGATCGAGGTACGAGCTGTCCACGGCGGCCGTATACAGGAGCGGCGGCAACAGCAGCGGCAGCACGATGTCCGGACTGAGCGTGTAATCCGGCACGCCCGGGATGTACGTCGCCACGAGTCCCGCCGCGACCAGCAGCAACGGCGCCGGTACGGGCGTCCTGCGGGCCGCTCCCGCGACCACCGCACTCCCCGCGATCAGGATCAGCAGTGGCAATGCGTCCATCGTTTCCGGCCCGCCCTTATCCGCTTGTACGTCGTAACCTGGCCATCATGTACGAGTGCCCTCACGTTGCCGGACTGCCGCACCCCGAGCCGGACCCACTGAGCGACACCTGCCCGGAGTGCCTGGCGGTCGGCAGTCATCCCGTGCAACTGCGGCTGTGCCTGGAATGCGGGCACGTGGGGTGCTGCGACTCGTCGCCGTTCCGGCACGCGTCCGGGCACGCCAAGGAAACGGGCCATCCGGTGATGCGCAGCTTCGAGCTTGGGGACAACTGGCGCTGGTGCTACGAGGACGGTTCGATCGTCTGACGTGTGGGTACGTCAACCCGGCGCCGGTTGTTTCCAATTGGGTGCCGCAGACCCCTAGCCACTGTGCGTGCTCATGTGCTTACCATGAGTGACAGCCTGGGGTAGGGCCCCGGCGACAGGGCAGAATGGATCGCGATAGCGTCACCGGCGAACGACGTAACGACGTACCGCGCGGCTTCGGGGGGCACTGCCTCCCGGACCCCCCGAAAGAGCTTGTGCCACCTTGGAGGTGAGGGTGTCCCAGATCGCAGGCGAGCCCGGGACCCAGGACTTCGTTGAAGTCCGGCTGCCCGCTGCAGGTGCCTATCTGTCCGTGCTGCGTACGGCCACGGCCGGACTCGCGGCGCGCTTGGACTTCACCCTCGACGAGATCGAGGATCTGCGCATCGCGGTCGACGAGGCCTGCGCGATCCTGCTTCAGCAGGCCGTGCCCGGGTCCGTCCTCAGCTGTGTCTTCCGGCTCGTCGAAGACTCACTCGACGTCACGGTCTCGGCCCCCACCACGGACGGACGCGCACCGGAGCGCGACACCTTCGCCTGGACGGTGCTCTCGGCACTGGCGGGCAAGGTCGATTCCACGGTCGCGGAGGACCGTACGGTCACCATCAGCCTGTACAAACAGCGCGGCGCGGGACCCGGGCCGGCGTGAGGAACGGGGACGGGCCGGTGCGCAACGAGGAGCTCAGCCCACAGGCGCCGACGGGACGGCGCGCGGTTCCGGCCGGGGAGGCCAGGCCGACGCCCGCACCCGCGGGCTTCCCTGAGCAGCAGGCCCGGCCCCATCCGGTCGACGGACCGACGGCCGACGGGCCGGTGGCCGAGGGACCGGTGGCCGAGGGACCGGTGGCCGAGGGACCGGTGGACGGCCTGGTGGGCACGGTGGCGGCGGAGCAGGCAGATCGGGCGGGCCATATGAGCGAGCACGGACAGCACTCCACGGAGACGGAGACGGAGCGCGAGCACGGGCGCCACGATCCGCACGACCGCAGTGGAGCACGCGCGCTGTTCATCGAGCTGCGCAAGCTGCCGGACGGATCGCCGGAGAAGGCGGAGCTGCGCAACCGGCTGGTGCGCATGCACCTGCCGCTGGTCGAGCACCTGGCGCGCCGCTTCCGCAACCGCGGGGAGCCGCTCGACGACCTCACGCAGGTCGCCACGATCGGCCTGATCAAGTCCGTGGACCGGTTCGATCCGGAGCGCGGCGTCGAGTTCTCGACGTACGCGACGCCGACCGTCGTCGGTGAGATCAAGCGGCACTTCCGTGACAAGGGCTGGGCGGTCCGGGTCCCCCGCCGTCTCCAGGAGCTGCGTCTGTCCCTGACGACGGCCACCGCCGAGCTCTCCCAGCAGCACGGCCGCTCCCCGACCGTGCACGAGCTGGCCGAGCGCCTGGGCATCTCCGAGGAGGAGGTCCTGGAGGGCCTGGAGTCCGCCAACGCGTACAGCACGCTGTCGCTGGACGTGCCGGACACCGACGACGAGTCCCCGGCGGTCGCGGACACGCTGGGCTCCGAGGACGAGGCGCTGGAAGGCGTGGAGTACCGGGAGTCACTGAAGCCGCTCCTCGAAGATCTTCCACCGCGCGAGAAGCGCATTCTGCTGCTGCGTTTCTTCGGCAACATGACGCAGTCGCAGATCGCACAGGAGGTGGGCATCTCCCAGATGCACGTCTCCCGGCTGCTGGCGCGCACACTGGCCCAGCTCCGCGAAAAGCTTCTGGTCGAGGAGTAACGAGGAGTAAGAGGAGCAAGCGCTAGGCCGTACGGCATCTGCGGTGAACCGCCCCGCCCCCGCCCCGCGCCGCTGTCGCTATGCGTCGCGGGGACCGCGGATGCCCAGCGCCCGGTTCGTCTCGGGGTTGACCAGCAGGACCAGCGACGCCACAGCCACCGCCGCGAGCACGACGCCGGCGGGGATCAGCAGGGAGCCCTCGGAGCGCAGCAGCGTCCAGGCCACCGGCAGCGCCATGATCTGCGTGATGATCGCGGGCCCCCGGCTCCACGCGCGGCACTTGAGCAGCCCCCGCGCGGCCAGCAGCGGCAGCAGCGCCAGAACGATCAGCGTCAGGCCGCCCATCTCCGCCTGCTCGGGCTTGTCGGGGCTGCCGAGCAGCCCCATCACGAGCATGTACGCGCCACCGGCCACCAGGGCCAGGCCCTCCAGCGCGGCGAGGCCCGCGGCGGCGGTCAGCCGGTGGGGGCGGGGGGCGGCGGCGGGTCCGGGAGTCTGCTCATTGCTCACCCCAGCAGCGTAACCGCCCGGCCCGGCGGACCAGGTCTGGGTCACGTACGCCCTACTGGGTAGTCTGGCGCTCATGCGTGCACTCCTCGTGGTCAATCCGGCAGCTACCACCACCAGCGCACGCACCCGTGACGTCCTGATCCACGCTCTCGCCAGCGAGATGAAGCTGGAAGTGGTGACGACCGAGTACCGGGGGCACGCCCGCGATCTGGGTCGGCGGGCGGCACAGAGCAAGGACATAGAGCTGGTCGTGGCGCTCGGCGGCGACGGCACGGTCAACGAGGTCGTCAACGGTCTCCTCCACGAGGGCCCGGACCCGGAGAGGCTGCCGCGCCTCGCCGTCGTACCGGGCGGTTCCACGAACGTCTTCGCGCGCGCCCTGGGCATCCCCAATGACGCGGTCGAGGCGACCGGCGCCATCCTGGACGCGCTGAGCACGCGCAGTGAGCGCACGGTCGGTCTCGGCCTGGCAGCGGGTACCCCGGGTACGGAGGACGAATCAGTCGCGGCCCGCTGGTTCACGTTCTGCGCGGGATTCGGCTTCGACGCGGGAGTGATCGGCAGAGTCGAGCAGCAGCGGGAGCGCGGAAAGCGTTCGACGCACGCCCTCTATGTGCGCCAGGTGGTACGCCAGTTCCTGACCGAACCGCACCGCCTACAGGGTCTGATCACCCTGGAGCGCCCCGGTCACGACCCGGTCGAAGATCTTGTGCTGTCCATAATCTGCAACACCTCTCCCTGGACCTACCTGGGCAATCGTCCGATGTACGCGTCCCCCGAGGCCTCCTTCGACAAGGCCCTGGACGTGCTCGGTCTGAGTAAGTTGTCCACTCCCGCGGTCGCCCGTTACGCGACCCAGCTACTGACCTCGACGCCCGAGCGCGGGCCGCACGGTAAACATGCGGTGACATTGCACGACCTGACCGACTTCACCTTGCATTCCAAGGCCCCGCTCCCCTTCCAGATGGACGGTGACCACCTAGGACTGCGTACGAGCGTGACGTTCACAGGCGTACGCCGTGCACTGCGTGTGATTGTGTGAGCGGAAGGCGCAAAAGTCCTTTAACTCGAACGTACGGGCTGGGTTACACCCCATAGAAGTACGGCTGTGACCTACCCGACACCGAGGAATCAAAAAAAACTTTCCGGAAGGGGTTGTATCCGCTGCCGAGGTTTGCGAATCTCTACATGGCGATCGGGACGGCCCGCAACACCAGCCTCCACTGAAAGCCAGAACCCCTCCTCCACACAGGACCCACACCAGGTAACTGGCAGTCGGCCCTTCACTTGCGGGGGGATTCGTGAAAGCGTTCACATTCACAAGCAACGTGCTTGTAATACCAAGGAGAGGTAGCAGCCATGGACTGGCGTCACAACGCCGTTTGTCGTGAGGAAGACCCGGAGCTGTTCTTCCCCATCGGCAACACCGGTCCTGCGCTGCTGCAGATCGAGGAAGCCAAGGCCGTCTGCCGCCGCTGCCCCGTCATGGAGCAGTGCCTGCAGTGGGCGCTCGAGTCCGGCCAGGACTCCGGCGTCTGGGGTGGCCTCAGCGAGGACGAGCGCCGCGCGATGAAGCGCCGCGCCGCCCGCAACCGGGCGCGTAACGCGACCGCCTGAACCACCACCCCGCACGAGCCTGAGCTTGGCGGCGCGTACAGCGCGTACGCACCACCCGCCCCCGAGCCGCAGCGCGCAGTACCCCCGATGCGCTTAGCAACGTGAGCTTTGAGCCCCGGACCGTACCCTCGGTCCGGGGCTCGCCGCTTTTCCGCCCCGGACCGGGGCTGCCTGTCGGCGCGTTTTTTGTCTGCGCGTTACTTGTCGGCGCGTACGGGAACGTCGAGTACGACCCGCGTGCCGCCCTCGGGACCGGGGACCATGTCGAAGGTCCCGCCCAATTCGCCTTCCACCAGCGTCCGTACGATCTGCAGCCCGAGGTTGCCGGTCCGCTTCGGGTCGAAGCCCTCGGGCAGTCCGCGGCCGTCGTCCTGGACGGTGATCAGCAGCCGGGCGTCCTTGCGGTCGCCGCCGCGCACGGCCGCCACCTCGACCGAACCGTGCTCCGCCGGCGCGAAGGCGTGCTCCAGCGCGTTCTGCAGAACCTCGGTGAGGACCATCGCCAGGGGCGTCGCGACCTCGGCGTCGAGTATGCCGAAGCGGCCCGTACGGCGGCAGGCGACCTTGCCCGGCGAGATCTCGGCGACCATCGCGATCACCCGGTCGGCGATCTCGTCGAACTCGACCCGCTCGTCGAGGTTCTGCGAGAGCGTCTCGTGGACGATCGCGATCGAGCCGACCCGGCGCACCGCCTCGTTGAGCGCCTCCCGGCCCTGCTCCGAGTCCATCCGGCGGGACTGGAGCCGCAACAGTGCCGCCACCGTCTGGAGGTTGTTCTTCACCCGGTGGTGGATTTCCCGGATGGTCGCGTCCTTCGTGATCAACTCGCGCTCGCGGCGGCGCAGTTCCGTGACGTCACGGCACAGTACGAGCGAGCCGATCCGGGTCCCCTTGGGCTTGAGCGGGATCGCGCGCAACTGGATGACCCCGCTGTTCCCCTCGACCTCGGTCTCGCGCGGGGCGTAACCGCTGGCCAGTTTGACCAGGGCTTCGTCCACCGGGCCGCGGGACGGGGCGAGTTCGGCGGTGGCCTGGCCGAGGTGGTGTCCGACGAGGTCGGAGGCGAGGCCGAGGCGGTGGTACGCGGAGAGGGCGTTCGGCGACGCGTACTGGACGATGCCGTCCGCGTCGAGCCGGATCAGCCCGTCGCCGGCCCGCGGCGAGGCGTCCATGTCGACCTGCTGGGCCGGGAAGGGGAAGGACCCGGCGGCGATCATCTGCGCCAGGTCGGAGGCGCTCTGGAGGTACGTCAGCTCCAGGCGGCTGGGGGTGCGTACGGTCAGCAGGTTCGTGTTGCGGGCGATGACGCCCAGTACGCGGCCTTCGCGGCGTACGGGAATCGACTCGACCCGGACCGGGACCTCCTCCCGCCACTCGGGGTCGCCCTCGCGCACGATCCGGCCCTCGTCGAGGGCCGCGTCGAGGAGGGGGCGGCGGCCGCGCGGGACGAGGTGACCGACCATGTCGTCCTGGTAGGAGGTGGGGCCGGTGTTGGGCCGCATCTGCGCGACGGACACGTAACGCGTCCCGTCGAGGGTGGGGACCCACAGAACGAGGTCGGCGAAGGAGAGGTCGGAGAGCAGCTGCCACTCCGAGACCAGCAGATGGAGCCACTCGAGGTCGGTTTCACTCAGAGCGGTGTGCTGGCGGACGAGGTCGTTCATGGAGGGCACGTGTGCGAGCGTACCGCCGCTCGGGCGACCCCATGGCCGCGGCGCCTGGGAGGGACCCTCAGCCCTCCTGGCACCGCAGCCCGGAGCTTTCCCCAAGCTCTTGAGGAGCAGGGGGGCACCCCATCGACCGGGCGGGTGTGCGGTCCCGCGCGGCCGTGTGAGGCCACGGCGCAGTCAGGGTAGAGAGCGCCGGTGCCTCGATCCACCCTCCTGTGCGGGGAGGGAGGAGGCTTTACCTGTTCATTGTGGACTAGACCATCATCCCGTGTCTATGGCCGCGCCGTGCGGCCAAATTACCCGATCAGGCGATCAGGTGCTCGCGTGCGGCCAGGACGCTCGGCACGCGGCCGTCCCGTCTTGCCCGGCTGGTCCAAAAAGGTGACGGCCGGCGCGTCCCGGCCGACCATGGAAATACGGGTGCCCGTACGGCGAAGACCACCTGGCGTGCGGCGCCCCCTCTGCTAGATTGGTCTATACCACAACCGGCTCCCCACTCTCAGATCGGCAGGCTCAGCGTGGAAGTTGTCATCGTTCCGGACGCCAAAGCGGGCGGCGAGCTCATCGCGGCGGCCATCGGCCGGCTGCTGAGCCGCAAGCCCGGCGCGCTCCTCGGCGTGGCCACCGGTTCGTCCCCGCTGCCCATCTACGAGGCGCTGACAGCCAAGGTCCGCGCGGGCGAGGTCGACGCCTCGCGCGCCCGGATCTGCCAGCTCGACGAGTACGTCGGCCTGCCCGCCGGGCACCCCGAGTCGTACCGCTCCGTCGTGCTGCGCGAGGTCGTCGAGCCGCTCGGTCTGACCGAGGCGTCCTTCATGGGCCCCGACGGGTCCGCCGAGGACATCCAGGCCGCGTGCGAGGCGTACGACCGCGCTCTCGGCGAGGCCGGCGGCGTGGACCTCCAACTGCTCGGGATCGGCACCGACGGGCACATAGGCTTCAACGAGCCGTGCTCCTCGCTCGCCTCCCGCACCCGCATCAAGACGCTGACGGAGCGGACCCGCCTCGACAACGCGCGCTTCTTCGATAACGACATCGACCAGGTGCCCCACCACGTCATCACGCAGGGCATCGGCACCATCCTGGAGGCCCGCCACCTGGTGCTGCTCGCCACCGGCGAGGGCAAGGCCGACGCCGTGGCACAGACCGTCGAGGGTCCGGTGGCCGCGCTGGTTCCGGCCTCCGCGCTCCAGCTCCACCCGCACGCAACGGTCGTCGTCGACGAGGCGGCGGCGTCGAAACTGAAGCTCGCCGACTACTTCCGCGCCACGTACGCGGCCAAGCCTTCCTGGCAGGGCCTGTAGAGACCTGGCGGGGCCGGTGAAGAAAGGTGCCGGGGTCCCCCCAGTGGACCCCGGCACCTGCTTCGTGGGTCAGACACCGGCGATGACCTCGGCGGCGGCCTGACCGCACACCCGGGCGGCGCCGTGCGTCGCGATGTACAGGGCTCCGCGCGACTGCGCCTGCGGCACGCCCATCTCCACCACGATCGTGTCCGGCCGGGCGGCGGTCAGCGTCTCCAGCGCGACCGCCATCCACGGGTGGCGGTGGGCGTCGCGTACGACCGCGACGATGCGGCGGCCCCCGGCGGCCCCGGTCACCTGCTCCGGCGTGGAGTTCTCGCTGCTGTACGTGCCCGTCGCGGTGCCCGGCAGCAGGCGCGCCAGTTCGGCGGCCACACCCCAGGGCGTCTCGTCGCCGACGGCGATGTTCGCGGCAGCGGAGAAGGAAGCGACGTACGGGGCGGAAGTGACGGGCTCGAAGCCGGCGCTCCGCGTGATCCGCAGTGCCCGCCGCGCGGCCACCAGTCCGACCTCGCCGCGGGGGCCCGCGCCGGTGCCGGGCGCGGTCCCCTCCTGTGAAGCCGCGCCCGGCCCGGAGGCCCCCCGGGCCCCCCTGGTCCGCTGCGTCCAGCCCGCGAGCGCGCGCACCCGCGCGGCCGCGTCGGCCAGCCGTTCCTCCGGCAGTACGCCGTCTCGAACCGCCGCGACCAGCGCGTCGCGCAGCCGCAGGACGGTCTCGTCGTCCGCCAGCCCGCCACCGACACAGATCGCGTCGGCGCCCGCGGCGATCGCCAGGACACTGCCGCGCTCGATGCCGTACGTCGCGGAGATCGCCTGCATCTCCATGCCGTCGGTAATGATCAGCCCGTCGTAACCGAGCTCCTCGCGCAGCAGACCGGTGAGGACCTGCGGGCTCAGAGTGGCCGGACGGGACGGGTCGAGCGCAGGAAGCAGGATATGCGCGCTCATGACAGATTTGGAGCCCGCCGCGATCGCGGCCCGGAAAGGCACCAGCTCACGGGCGTGCAGTGTGTCCAAGTCCACGTCGATGCGGGGCAGCGCGTGGTGCGAGTCGACGGCGGTGTCGCCGTGGCCCGGGAAGTGCTTGGTGCAGGCGGCGACGCCGGAGGCCTGGAGGCCCTGGACGTACGCCGCGGTGTGCCGGGCCACAAGCTGGGGATCGGCACCGAAGGAACGTACGCCGATGACCGGATTGCCCGGATTGGAGTTGACGTCCGCGGACGGGGCCCAGTTGAGGTTGACGCCGCATTCGGCCAGTCTGCGGCCGAGTTCGCGGGCGACCTCCCTGGTCAGGTCGGTGTCGTTGACGGCGCCGAGCGCGAGGTTGCCGGGGAACGAGGAGCCGCTGCGGACCTCCAGGCGGGTGACGTCACCGCCCTCCTCGTCGATCGCGACGAGCACGTCGTCCCGCTCGGCCCGCAAGCGCGCCGTGAGCGCGGCCAGTTGCGCCGGGGAGGCGATGTTGCGGCCGAACAGGCCGACGGAGGTCAGGCCCTCGCCGACGCGGCGCAGCAGCCAGTCGGGGGCGGTGGCGCCCTCGAAGCCGGGCTGGAGGACCGCCAGGGCGTCGCGGGTCAGTGTGTCCGTACGGCTTACGAGTGTCGTCATGGCGGCGTTATCCCTTCACTGCGCCGGCCGTCAGACCTGCGGCCATCTTGCGCTGGACGAGGAGGAAGAGGATCACGATGGGGACGGCCATCATCGTGGCGCCGGCCATCATCGGGGCGTACTCGGTTCCGTGCTTGGTGGTGAAGTTGCCGAGCCAGACGGTGGCGGTCTGGTTCTGCTGGCTCATCAGCATCAGCGCGTACAGGTACTCGTTCCACGCCTGGATGAATCCGTAGACGGAGGTGGCGACCATTCCGGGGGCGAGCAGCGGGAAGACGACCCGGAGGAACGCCCCGGAGCGCGTGCAGCCGTCGACCATGGCCGCCTCCTCCAGCTCCTTGGGGATGTTCACGATGAAACCGCGCAGCGTCCACACGGTGAAGGGAAGGATGAAGGTCAGGTACGTGACGATCAAACCGGTGATCTTGTCGTACTGGCCGAACTCGTTCAGGAGCAGGAAGACCGGGATGATCATGGCGACCAGCGGGACCATCTGGACCGCGAGGATGCCGACGATCACGATCTTGCGGCCCCGGAAGGCGAACCGCGAGATGGCGAGCGCGGCGAGCATGCCGACCACGATGCCGATGACGACCACGACGGAGGAGACGGCCAGGCTGCGCCCGACCGGTCCCCAGAAGTCCGCGACGTCGAACGCCCGCCTGAAGTTCTCCAGCGCGAACGGGCTGGGGAAGAACTGCGGGTTGGGGTCGATCGCGTCCTTGGCGGGCTTGAACGCCGTGTTGAGCATCCAGTAGACCGGGAAGCCCATGACGACGAAGACCAGGAGGCCGACGGCGTTCCAGCCGGTCTTGCCCCTCCTGCCCTTGCGGGGGCGGCTTTTGAGGCTGTGGACGCCGGCGGGAGCCGCGGTGGTCGAGGTCACTCCACCTCTCCGATCTTGAGCATCTGACGCATGTAGACGGCCACCACACCCAGCAGCAGCAACACGGTGACCAGGGCGATCGCGGAGCCGCCGGAGTAGTCGTTGACGACGAACGCCTTCTGGTACGAGTACGTGGTGAGCAGCTGGAACTCGGCTTCGGGGTTGCCGCCCCGCATCACGAAGACCTGCGGGAAGACGCCCATGTCCCAGATCACCGAGAGAGTGGTCAGCATGACGAGGATGGGCTTGAGGATCGGCAGGGTGACCCAGCGGAAGACACCCCAGGCACCGGCTCCGTCGAGGCGGGCGGCCTCTTCCATCTCCTTGGGGACCTGAGTGAGTCCGGCGCTGAGTGTGATCACGACGAAGGGCACGGCGCCCCATACGACCAGCAGCGTGATGACGGCGAGGCCCTGCGGGCCGCTGGCAAACCAGTTGTGGCCCACCATCTCGACTCCGGGCAGCTTGCTCAGCAGCCAGTTGAGTACGCCGTAATCAGTGTCGAAGATCCACTTGAAAATGGCGGTGGCGACGATGATGGGCATGCCCCAGCTCGCCACCAGGGCGATGCTGATGAGTGCCTTGACCCAGCCGGACACCCGCTGCATGAGCAGGGCGATCAGCATGCCGAGCACCATGGTGAGGATGACGGCGCCGGCCGTGAAGACGACGGTCCGTACGACGACCGCCCAGAACTCGCCGTCTCCCAGGATGGCGTTGAAGTTCTTCAGGCCGACCCACTCGGCGTCCTTGAAGCCCCACAGCTCCGATTTGCCGAAGCTCTGGAAGGAGAGCGTCACCAGCCGTACCAGCGGATAGCCCATGACGAGCACGATGACCAGCAGGCAGGGCGCGAGCAGCGCCCACGGCACAGCGGCCCCGCCGGTGGACGGTTTCCTGGCGGGTTTTCCCGGCACTTCCGGCCCGGTGCGCGGCGTTGGCGACGGCCGCGTCGGCGGCACCTCGGCGGTGGTTGTCTCTGCGGCACTCATCGCGCGCTCCTCACAGCTCCCTCTCCTACTGCGGGCGGGCAGGGCCCCGCCGACCCGGCGAAACCCTGCCCGCTGAAGGTCACTTGGTGTTGATGACCTTGTCGATCTCGGCGTCGGCGGCCTTCGCGGCGGCCTCGACCGACTTCTTGCCGGTGCCGATCTCCTTGAGCATGGTCTGGAGGATCTTGGCCTTCTCGACCTGGCCCCATCCGGGAGCGGTGGGGACGAACCAGCTCGACGCGGCGGCGGTGGCCGGGACAGCGGTGGCCGGGTCCGACTTCAGAGGCTCCAGGTCCGTCTTGTTGTTGGGGAGGTTGCCCTTGGCGATGAGGCCCTTCTGGCCCTTGGCGCCGGTGAACGCGTTGATCCACTCACCCGCGACGGCCTGGGCGTCGGACTTGACCGGGATGGCCAGGTCGGAGCCGCCGAGGAAGACCGGGAGGTTCTTGCCGGACGGGCCGGGCATCACGAAGCTCTCGATCTTGTCGGCCAGTTTGCCGACCTTGTCGTTCTTCGGGTCGGCGGCGGTCCCGCCCTCCCACGCGGCGGCGAACATCGTCGCGGCCTTGCCCTGGCCGAAGACGATCGGGCGGTCGGCCTCGTCCTTGGTCTTGTCGGCGTGCATGTACGTGTCGAGGATCTTCTTGTACTCGGCCAGGCCCTTGAGGGACTCCGGCGAGGACAGGTTGGACTTCCACTGGTCGCCGTCCTGCTCGGCGATGGAGCCGCCGGCGTCGTAGACGAACGACATGGCCGCGTACCAGTCGGGCGACGGCTGGTACCAGGCGCTGAACTTGTCGCCCTTCTTCTCCTGGATCTTGTCCAGGGCGGAAGTGAGCTCCTTGTACGTCCTGGGCACGGCCTTCACGCCCGCGTCGGCGGCGATGTCCTTGCGCCAGGTGCCCACGCGGCCACCGGCGTAGTACGGCACACCGTAGGTCTTGCCCTCATAGGTGACGGACAGCTTGAGGCCGTCCAGCCAGTCGGCCGACTTGTCGAACTTCGACGGGTCGACCTCGGCGAAGGCGCCGGTGGCCATGTAGCCGACCATCTCCGAGTTGCCCATCTCGACGACGTCAGGAGCCTTGTCCGTGGCGAGTACGGCGTCGAGCTTGGCGTTCTTGTCCGGCCAGCCGTAGTACTCGTGCTTGATCTTGATGCCCGGGTACTTCTTGGCGATCGTGTCGTCCGCCGCCTCGACCAGCTCGGGCCAGTTGTTCTGCGCGTCGACCGTGAGCCAGACCGTGAGCTCCTTGGGCTTCGCCTCGTCGCCACCGCCCGTGCTGCCCGAGTCGCCACACGCGGCGATGCCGACCATCATGCCCGCGACGCCTATCGCCGCGATGAGCTTGCGCTTCACGCCACCCTCCTCAGGGATGCCTGCAACCCCCCTGCCCACCGCGAAGACTTACGACAAGTACTGCCCGGGGGTGGGACCTTGGCCTTTAATGGTTTAGACCAGTACCGGGAGCTTGGCCTAGACCTTTAGGGGTGTCAAGGGTGTATAAGAAGGGCTCTCGCGTCCGTTATCGGACCGACACCTGAGCAAGGGCGACGACCTGTGACGAGGCCGTGCCACCATGTGAGCCGCGACAGTCGGAGGAGCCGGTGACGGCAGCAGCACAGAAGTCGGGAAGGCGGGTCATGGCCACGGACGGGGGCGGCACGGAGGCCGAGGGCACGGCGGCGGCGACACGCACCGCGCGCGTGCCCAAGTATTACCGGCTCAAGCGGCATTTGCTGGACATGACGGAAACGCTGCCTCCTGGGACGCCCGTACCGCCTGAGCGGACGCTGGCCGCCGAGTTCGACACCTCTCGTACGACGGTGCGCCAGGCGCTTCAGGAGCTGGTCGTCGAGGGGCGCCTGGAGCGGATCCAGGGCAAGGGCACGTTCGTCGCCAAGCCGAAGGTCTCGCAGGCGCTGCAACTCACGTCGTACACCGAGGACATGCGGGCGCAGGGCCTGGAGCCCACCTCCCAGCTCCTGGACATCGGTTACGTCACCGCCGACGACACGCTCGCCGGCCTGCTCGACATCTCGCCGGGCGGCCGGGTCCTGCGGATCGAGCGGCTGCGGCTGGCGAGCGGCGAGCCGATGGCGATCGAGACGACGCACCTGTCGGCGAAGCGCTTCCCGGCGCTGCGCCGCTCGCTCGTGAAGTACACCTCGCTCTACACGGCACTGGCCGAGGTGTACGGCGTACGCCTGGCGGAGGCCGAGGAGACGATCGAGACGTCGCTGGCGACCCCGCGCGAGGCGGGACTGCTCGGTACGGACGTGGGTCTGCCGATGCTGATGCTGTCCCGGCACTCGATCGACGGGAACGGCGAGCCGGTGGAGTGGGTGCGCTCGGTCTACCGAGGCGACCGCTACAAGTTCGTGGCGAATCTCAAGCGGCCCACGGACTGACGCGGCCGACTGACTGATGCGGCCGGCTGACTGGCGTGGCCGGCTGACTGGCGTGGCCGGCTGACTGATGCGGCCGGCTGACTGGCGTGGGCTGCGGACTGATGGCCGGACAGGTGGTGTTCTGGTACGGCCCTGACCTGCAATGGTCGGGCCGTGTCCGTACCGATATGCGGACAGGGGGTTACGGACGACGGTCACAGGACCTAGATTTCGCGCACGTTACGAGAAAGATCGCGCGAGGGGACGGATCGTCATGCCGGAGTCGCAGTCGACAACGCCAGCCCAGAGACAACGGGCGCTGTCCCCGAAGTCCATCGCCGTATGGAGCGCGGTGGCGCTCGTCGGCGCCATCGCCTGGGCCGTACTCGCCCTCTCGCGCGGTGAAGAGGTCTCCGCCGCCTGGATGCTGGCGGCGGCCCTCGGCTCGTACGCCATCGCGTACCGCTTCTACTCACGGTTCATCGCCAACCGCGTCCTGAAGGTCGACAAGAACCGGGCCACCCCCGCCGAGCGGCTCGACAACGGAGTGGACTTCCACCCCACCGACCGCCGCGTCCTGTTCGGGCACCACTTCGCCGCCATCGCGGGCGCGGGCCCGCTGGTCGGCCCCGTACTCGCCGCGCAGATGGGCTACCTGCCCGGCACGATATGGATCATCGTCGGCGTCATCCTCGCCGGCGCCGTCCAGGACATGGTGACGCTCTTCTTCTCCACCCGCCGCGACGGCCGTTCGCTCGGCCAGATGGCGCGTGACGAGATCGGGCCGTTCGGCGGCGCCGCCGCGCTGGTCGCGGTCTTCGCCATCATGATCATCCTGCTGGCGGTACTGGCCCTGGTCATCGTGAACGCGCTCGCGCACTCCCCGTGGGGCGTCTTCTCCATCGGCATGACCATCCCGATCGCTCTCTTCATGGGCGTCTACCTGCGCGTACTGCGTCCCGGCCGGGTCAGCGAGGTCTCCCTCATCGGCGTCGCGCTGCTCCTGCTCGCGATCGTCTCGGGCGGCTGGGTGGCGGAGTCCTCCTGGGCGGACACCTTCACGCTGGAGCCGGGCACGCTCGTCGTCTGGATGATCATCTACGGCTTCCTCGCCTCGGTCCTCCCGGTCTGGCTGCTGCTGGCTCCGCGCGACTACCTCTCCACCTTCATGAAGGTCGGCACGATCGCGCTGCTCGCGCTCGGCGTCTTCATCGCCCTGCCGACGATGAAGATGCCGGCGGTCACCGACTTCGCGACCAGCGGCACGGGCCCTGTCTTCGCCGGGTCGATGTTCCCGTTCGTCTTCATCACCATCGCCTGCGGTGCGCTGTCCGGCTTCCACTCCCTGGTCTCTTCCGGCACCACGCCGAAGATGGTCCAGAAGGAGACGCAGATCCGGATGATCGGTTACGGCGCGATGCTGACCGAGTCGTTCGTCGCGGTCATGGCGATGATCACGGCGTGCATCATCGATCCCGGTCTGTACTTCGCCATCAACTCGCCGGCCGGCGTGATCGGGGACACTGTCCAGTCCGCGTCACAGGCGGTGGGCAACCTCGGCTTCTCCATCTCCCCCGAGGCGCTGGCCCAGGCGGCGAAGGACGTCGAGGAGCAGAGCCTCCTGTCGCGCACCGGTGGCGCGCCGACCTTCGCGCTCGGCATGTCGGAGATCTTCTCCGCCGTCGTCGGCGGCACCGCGATGAAGGCGTTCTGGTATCACTTCGCGATCATGTTCGAGGCACTGTTCATCCTCACCACGGTGGACGCCGGCACCCGCGTCGGGCGTTTCATGCTCCAGGACATGCTGGGCAACGTCTACAAGCCGTTCCGCCAGGTCAGCTGGAAGCCGGGCGTCTGGTTCGCCAGCGCGGTCGTCGTGGGCGGCTGGGGCTACTTCCTGTGGGTCGGCGTGCACGACCCGCTGGGCGGCATCAACCAGCTCTTCCCGCTGTTCGGCATCGCCAACCAACTGCTGGCCGCCGTCGCCCTCGCCGTCTGCACCACGCTCCTCGTCAAGTCCGGCCGCCTGAAGTGGGCCTGGGTCACGGCGGTTCCGCTCGCCTGGGACGTGGCGGTCACGCTCACCGCGAGCTGGCAGAAGATCTTCTCGGACGACGTGAAGGTCGGCTTCTTCGCCCAGCGCGACAAGTACCAGGCGGGCATCGACGCGGGACAGGTCCTGCCGCCCGCCAAAAACATGGACCAGATGCACACCGTCGTCACCAACTCCACGGTCGACGGCGTGCTGTGCGCGCTCTTCGCGGTCCTCATCGTGGTGGTACTCGCGGACGCCGGCCGGGTCTGCCTCAAGGCGATCCGCGACCCCGAGAGCGTCAAGCTCCACGAGGCGCCGTACGTCGAGTCCAAGCTCGTCGCCCCCGCGTCGATCATCGCGACGAAGGAGGAGAAGGCGGAGCTGGTCGCGGCAGGTGTCGGCCCGGAGGGCGGCAACCGCAAGGAGGCCGCGCCGGTCGGGTCGGGGACGCCCGAATGACTCTGACGGACGTGCGGCGCGCGGCAGGCCGTATCCGCTGGTACGTCCGCGAGCTGACCGGCGAGTCGGCGTACGACCGGTACGTGGCGCACGCGAGGTCCTGCGACCCCGGAGCGCCGGTCATGACCCGCCGCGCGTTCGAACGCAGCCGCACGGACGCCCGCGAGGCGGACCCCCGCGAGGGCTTCCGCTGCTGCTGAGCGGTTCATACGGGCCGCCGCGACCCCTTCGGGGGATGCGGCGGCCCGTCGCCGTCAGCGCACCCACTCCTTCAGGGCTTCGGTCTCCAGGGTGATTTCCACCGGGCCCGGCAGCGCCACAGGCTTACCGAACGGAACGGTGTGCGCGTTCTCGTACCGGACGCCGTCGGGCTCGCTGTAGACCGTCACCTCGCAGGTGTCCCGGTCGATCAGCAGGTAGACCGGAATGCCGGTCTCGGCGTAGGCGCGCGGCTTCTCCACCCGGTCGCGCTGGTCGGTGTCGGTGTCGTACGAGGTGACCTCGACGACCATCAGCACGGAATCGGGATCGGCCCACTCGCCCTGGCCGACGAAGGCGCCGCTGGGCGCGAGCGAACCGTCGGGCCGGGCGCGGCCCTTCCGGTACGCCTGCACCTTCAGTCCCTGGCCGGGGTAGAGCCACAACTCGGGGCGAGACTGCAGGCAAATGCGCGTCAGCCACTGAATGGTCCGCCCGTGGTCCCCGTCCGGCCCAACCCTGCTCCTCAGCCTCCCGTCGATGAGTTCCAGCCGCACGCCCTCGGTCGCGCGGGCCAGTATGCGCGCGGCCTCGTCGAACTCTTCGGGGAACAGGTGGGGCCGGTCGTCGATCGCTGACATGGGGCGTACCTCCTTGTGCTCACGACGATAGCGGAGCGCTGTGACAGCCGCCTTCACTCTTCCCGAGTGACACAACATCTGGGGGGTGCAACTCCCAACCGCCCCCACATGTATGCTCATGCTCGCTGTCGCCGCAGGGGAATCCGGTGCGAATCCGGAACTGTCCCGCAACGGTGTGATCGGTGCGCTTTTGTGCACCCGGAAGTCCGAAGACCTGCCGACGGCGTATCCGGCTCGACCGAACCGGATACCGACACGTCCGGGCCTCGCGGTTGGGCCTGTGGATGCTACGCGGCGCGCCGCCGCCCCTCAGGGGTTACGTGCGCCCGTACGCCCCCACTCCTCCCCCCGCCGGCCCCGAGCCGAGCGAGGGAGAGCACCCCGTGACCATCGCGCCAGCCGATCCGGCAACTGCCACGGAATCGACGGAGCCGACGGAATCGTCCGACGGGACCGAGGGAGCCGGAACCGCGCTCCTGCGGACCCTCACCGACCTCACCGCCGACCTCACCGACACCGACCCGGGCAGAGTCGCCGCGGCCGCCCTCCGCGGCCGCAACGCGGCGTCGGACGCGGCCGAGCTGCGGGGACTCGCCACCGACGCCGCCGCCGGGCTGATCTCCGAGGACCCGGCGTACTCCCGCCTCGCGGCCCGCCTGCTGACCCGCACGATCCGGGACGAGGCGGCGACGCAGGGCGTCCGTACCTTCTCGGAGTCGGTTGCCGTCGGGCACCGCGAGGGCCTGATCGCCGACCGTACGGCCGAGTTCGTAACCGCCCACGCGGCGAGCCTCGACGCGCTGATCGACCCAGCCGCAGACGACCGCTTCGGTTACTTCGGCCTGCGCACGGTCTACAGCCGCTACCTCCTGCGCCACCCGATCACCCGTCAGGTGATCGAGACCCCGCAGCACTTCATGCTGCGCGTGGCGTCCGGCCTGGCGAAGGACAACTCACCCTCGGCCGCCGACGAGGTCGCCGCGCTGTACCGCCTGATGAGCCGCCTCGACTACCTCCCGTCCTCGCCGACGCTCTTCAACTCCGGTACGCGCCACCCGCAGATGTCGTCCTGCTACCTGCTGGACTCGCCGCTCGACGAGCTCGACTCGATCTACGGCCGCTACCACGAGGTCGCGCGCCTCTCCAAGCACGCGGGCGGCATCGGCCTCTCGTACTCCCGCATCCGCGCCCGTGGCTCCCTGATCCGCGGCACGAACGGCCACTCCAACGGCATCGTCCCCTTCCTGCGCACCCTCGACTCCTCGGTCGCCGCCGTCAACCAGGGCGGCCGCCGCAAGGGCGCCGCCTGCGTCTACCTGGAGACGTGGCACGCGGACATCGAGGAGTTCCTTGAGCTGCGCGACAACACGGGCGAGGAGGCGCGGCGTACGCACAACCTGAACCTCGCGCACTGGATCCCCGACGAGTTCATGCGCCGTGTCGAGGCCGACGCCGACTGGTCGCTGTTCTCGCCGTCCGACGTTCCCGAGCTGGTCGACCTGTGGGGCGACGCGTTCGACGCGGCGTACCGCAAGGCAGAGGCGGACGGTCTGGCCCGTACGACGATTCCCGCGCGCCAGCTCTACGGCCGGATGATGCGCACCCTGGCGCAGACCGGCAACGGCTGGATGACGTTCAAGGACGCGTCGAACCGTACGGCGAACCAGACGGCCGAGCCCGGCTCCGTCGTCCACTCCTCGAACCTCTGCACCGAGATCCTGGAGGTGACGGACGACGGCGAGACGGCCGTCTGCAACCTCGGCTCGGTCAACCTCGGTTCGTTCGTGTCGCAGAACGGCGAGATCGACTGGGAGCGGCTGGACGAGACCGTTCGTACGGCCGTCACCTTCCTCGACCGCGTCGTGGACATCAACTTCTACCCGACCGAGCAGGCCGGCCGCTCCAACGCCAAGTGGCGCCCGGTGGGCCTGGGCGCGATGGGCCTTCAGGACGTCTTCTTCAAGCTGCGCCTGCCCTTCGACTCCCCCGAGGCGCTCGCCCTCTCCACAAAGATCGCCGAGCGGATCATGCTCGCCGCGTACGAGGCGTCCTGCGACCTCGCCGAGGTCAGCGGCCCGCTCCCGGCCTGGGAGAAGACCCGCGCGGCGCGCGGCGTCCTGCACCCCGACCACTACGGCGTCGAGGTCACCTGGCCGGAGCGGTGGGACGCGCTGCGCGCCCGTATCGCCAAGACCGGAATGCGCAACTCCCTGCTCCTCGCGATCGCGCCGACCGCGACCATCGCGTCTATCGCGGGCGTGTACGAGTGCATCGAGCCGCAGGTCTCCAACCTTTTCAAGCGCGAGACGCTCAGCGGTGAATTCCTCCAGGTCAACGCCTACTTGGTGGAGGACCTGAAGAAGCTCGGCGTCTGGGACGCCCAGTCGCGGGAGGCGCTGCGCGAGTCCAGCGGCTCGGTGCAGGGCTTCAGCTGGATCCCCGAGGAGGTACGAGCCCTCTACCGCACCGCGTGGGAGATCCCGCAGCGCGGCCTGATCGACATGGCGGCGGCCCGTACGCCGTACCTCGACCAGTCGCAGTCGCTGAACCTCTTCCTGGAGACGCCGACCATCGGGAAGCTCTCCTCGATGTACGCGTACGCCTGGAAGAAGGGGCTGAAGACGACGTACTACCTGCGCTCGCGCCCGGCGACCCGCATCGCCCGCGCGGCCGGCTCCGGCGCGGCCGCTGCCGCCGCCCCCACCGCCACCATCCCCGTGCAGCAGGCCGCCCCCGACGCGGACGCGATCGCCTGCTCCCTTGAGAACCCCGAGTCCTGCGAGGCGTGCCAGTAATCATGAGTGACAAGGCTGCAATCTCTAAAAACCTTCTCGACCCGGGCTTCGAGCTGACCCTTCGCCCCATGCGCTACCCGGACTTCTACGAGCGCTACCGGGACGCGATCAAGAACACGTGGACGGTGGAGGAGGTCGACCTCCACTCGGACGTCGCCGACCTCGCGAAGCTCTCGCCCGGTGAGCAGCACATGATCGGCCGGCTGGTCGCGTTCTTCGCGACGGGCGACTCGATCGTCTCCAACAACCTGGTGCTGACCCTCTACAAGCACATCAACTCCCCCGAGGCGCGCCTCTACCTCTCGCGCCAGCTCTTCGAGGAGGCCGTGCACGTCCAGTTCTACTTGACGCTGCTCGACACCTACCTCCCCGACCCGGACGACCGCGCCGCCGCGTTCGACGCGGTGGAGGAGATCCCGTCGATCCGCGAGAAGGCGCAGTTCTGCTTCAAGTGGATGGACTCGGTCGAGAAGATCGACCGCCTGGAGTCGCAGGCCGACCGCCGCCGCTTCCTGCTGAACCTGATCTGCTTCGCGGCGTGCATCGAGGGCCTGTTCTTCTACGGCGCGTTCGCGTACGTCTACTGGTTCCGCTCGCGGGGCCTGCTGCACGGCCTGGCGACCGGCACCAACTGGGTGTTCCGCGACGAGACCATGCACATGAACTTCGCCTTCGAGGTCGTCGACACCGTCCGCAAGGAGGAGCCGGAGCTCTTCGACGACGCCCTCCAGCAGCAGGTCACGGACATGCTCAAGGAAGCCGTCGAGGCGGAGCTCCAGTTCGGCCGCGACCTGTGCGGCGAGGGCCTGCCCGGCATGAACACCGAGTCGATGCGCGAGTACCTCCAGTGCGTCGCGGACCAGCGCCTGGAGCGCCTCGGTTTCCCGCCGGTGTACGGCTCCCAGAACCCGTTCTCCTTCATGGAGCTCCAGGGCGTGCAGGAGCTGACGAACTTCTTCGAGCGCCGCCCGTCGGCGTACCAGGTCGCGGTCGAGGGCTCGGTCGCCTTCGACGACGACTTCTAGTCGAAGATCTGGCGGAGCTGCGGCTGGCGTACGAGACGCTCGAACGCCAGCCGGCGACGACCAGCGGCTGATCGTTCACCTGCCGGCCGACGACAGCACGTCCGCCGCGATGGACCGCCTCACCGGCCGCCGGCCGGGCGTGCTGCGGGCCGTTTCGGGCTGGCGCGGTCGGGGGTTCTCGGCCTGCCTGAGCTGCCGGTCGATGCGGCGTTCCCGGGCGTGGCCGATGAACGACGGGAGGGTGAGGAGTACGAAGAGGACGGTGACCGCGAGGTAGTTCAAGAAGGTTTCCATGACGTCCACTCTGGTCTTCGCGGTGAAGAAAAGTCAGTGGCAGGACTGTCATGGAACCTCGAATTACTGCCACACTGCTCGCATGCTGAAAAACGTGGCCGTGGCGCTCGTCGACGGAGTCAGCCCCTTCGAACTCGGCGTGATATGCGAGGTCTTCGGAATGGACCGGAGCGATCAGGGGCTGCCGGTCTACGACTTCGCGGTCTGCGCCGCCGAACCGGGACCCCTCGCCGCCCGCTCCGCCGCCTTCTCCATCGCCGTACCGCACGGACTCGACCGGCTGGAGAGCGCCGATCTCATCGCTGTCCCCGCCGACCAGCACTGCGAGGCCCGCACCTACCCCGAGCCGCTCCTCGACGCCCTGCGCCGGGCCGTCGACCGTGGGGCGCGGGTGCTCAGCGTCTGCTCGGGCGCGTTCGTACTCGGGGCCGCGGGGCTGCTGGACGGACGCCGGTGCACGACCCACTGGCGGCACTCCGACGAGCTGGCCCGCCGCCATCCGCGCGCGATAGTGGAGCCCGATGTGCTGTACGTCGACGACGGTCCGGTCATCACGTCGGCCGGGACCGCCGCCGGGATCGACGCCTGCCTGCATCTCGTCCGGCAGGAGCACGGCTCGGAGGTCGCCAACACCATCGCCCGCCGCATGGTCGTACCGCCGCACCGCGACGGCGGCCAGGCGCAGTACATCCAACGTCCGCTGACGCACGTGCGCTGCGACACGGTGGGCGGGGTGCTGGCCTGGATGGAGCGGCACCTGGACCAGGAGATGACCGTGGAGCAGCTTGCGGACCGGGCCCACATGTCGCCCCGTACGTTCGCCCGGCGCTTCCTCCAGGAGACGGGCACGACGCCGTACCGCTGGCTTCTGCGCCAGCGGGTGCTGCTGGCGCAGGAGTTGCTGGAGGCGACCGACGACACGGTGGACGCGATCGCGGGCCGCGCGGGCTTCGGGAACGCGGCGGCGCTGCGCCATCAGTTCGTACGGTCACTGGGGACGACCCCGAACGCGTACCGCCGCACCTTCCGGGGGCCGGCGATGGCCGCATAGGGCCTGGCGCCGGCCGCGTGCGAGCGGTAGCCGCTGGTGACAACGGCGGGGAAATCAGTCGTTCGGGACGGTCTCGTAGCGCGGCGTGCCCTCGGCCATCTGCTTCAGCGCGTCCTTGCGGTCGCGCTTCGACAGGCGGTCGATGTACAGGTAGCCGTACAGGTGGTCCGTCTCGTGCTGGAGGCACCGCGCGAAGTAGCCGGTGCCGCGCACCTTGATCGGGTTGCCCTCGGCGTCCTGGCCGTGCACCACCGCGTAGTCGGGGCGGCCCAGTTCGGCGTACGCCGTCGGAACGGACAGGCAGCCCTCATTGGCCTCGTCGAGGTTGCGCTGCTCCTGCGGAAGCTCCTGGAGGACCGGGTTGCAGACCACGCCGACGTGGCGTACGCCGTCGTCGTCCGGGCAGTCGTAGACGAAGACCTTGAGGTCGACACCGATCTGGTTGGCGGCCAGGCCGACACCCTCGGCCGCGCGCTGGCTGGCGAACATGTCGTCGATCAGCGCGGCGAGCTTGTCGTCGAACTCCGTGACGTCCTTGCACTCCTTGTGGAGGACCGGATTCCCGACGACGGTGATGGGGCGGGCGGTGCCGCGCTCGCGGTACGCCCGCTCGCGCTCCTCGGTGTTCTCCGTGTCCACGACGAACCCGTCGTTGATGACCTGCTGGTCCGTCTCCTGCTGCGCCATGTCCGCCGTACGCCTTCCTCAAACCCAGAAACCCAAGAAACCCAGAAATACCGATCCGGTGCCCGTACAGCCTACGGGCAGGCTCCGGCGGACTTCTCAGCAGACTTCTTCGAGATCCCGCCACTCGCGGCTGTCGGGGTTGTCGGCGACCCACCCGTCGAGCAGCCCGCGCACCAGTCCGGCGGGCGCCGCGATGCCGCACTCGCGCTCCGGCAGCCACAGCTCACCGGCGCCGGCCGTGCGGTGCCCGAGCGGACCGGGGTGGCCCGGTTCGCTGTGGTCGTGCGGGTCGAGGTGCTCACCGTCGCCCTCGTCGCTGGGCATCTGCGACTCGGAGCAGGAGCGGCAGAGCAGCCGTACGGACGACGACCAGTCCTCGGCGGCGAACCCCGCGTCGGCCGCCAGCCGCTCCAGGGCGTCCCGGTCCGCCTCGGTGGCCGCCTCCAGCAGGACCACCCAGGTCGGCACGGGCGACGGCGCCCACAGCTCGATCTCGTCGAACACGGGGAAGGACGGGCCCGCGGCGGTGACGCGCTCACCGTGCGGTACGCCGTCGTGCAGGACGACCTCGCCCCAGCGCCGCCCGGAGGACGGCAGCGGGATCGACAGCACCTCGATCCGGGCCGGGTCGAGCCTGCGGCCCCACACCACCTCGGCCTCGCCCTCGGGCGAGAGGCGGACGGCGGCGCTGCCCAGCTCCATGCCGTGGGGCTCGCCGCTCTCGGTGGGCTCGCCGGGGACCTTCAGGCCGTACGCCTGCCAGGCGCGGCGGGCCAGCGGCCAGTCCTGGAGGGCGGTGGCCGCGATGCCGACGTTCCACCAGTCGGGAGCGCCCGTCTCACGGTCGAGGAGCGCGACGGCGCGCAGGCCGGCGGAGCGCGCCTGCTCCCAGTCGTGCCGGAACTTGTGCAGCAGCGCGAGGTTGAACCAGGACTCCGACAACCAGGGTTCGAGGTCCGCCGCGCGTGTCAGCAGCGCTCCCGCGTCCTCGTACCGACCGTCACCGATCAGCGTGAACGCGCGGTCGGTGGCCTGCCGCCACGAGGCGGATGGCCGATGCCGTACCTTCCCGAAGATCTTCACGATTCCCGCCTGTCCCGCCTGCCGGTCGCTGAAGGTCAGTCCCCCCGGACGCCCTCTTGTTCCTCTTCTTCGCATCCAACCATGCCGGGTCGGAGGGCCGCTCATTACCCATGGGTTACCCAGGTGGGGACGGGGTCAGACCGCCCCGTGACAGGACACGCGCCAGGGATTCCACGACCTCGGGCTGATAGTCGCGGCCGGTGCCCAGACGTAGCTGTTCCAGGGCGCTGAGCGGCCCGCCCAGTCCACCTCCGCTTTCCCCCGACAGATCGTCGTATGCATTGACGGCGCGGACGATACGTGCGGAAAGCGGCTGCTCCCGGTAGGGGTCCGCCTGCCGCTCCACGACCACCGCGACCTCGGCGGGGACTCCGGTCTGGCGTACGACCGCTCCCCCCAGCAGGGCGATACGCCGCTGTTCGGCGGGCGGGAGCGAGGCGGTGGCCCCGGCGGGGACGGGGTCGAGGAGTGAGAGCTGTCCGATGTCGTGCATCAGCGCCGCGTACTCCAGGACGGTGAGGTCGGGCTCGGAGAGCCCCAGCTCACGCCCGACGGCGCGGCTGAGCAGCGCGACGCGTCGGGCGTGGCCGTGGGGGGTGTACCCGGCGATCTCGGTGGCGCGGGCGAGTGAGGTGATGGTCTGGCGGTACGTCGTACGGACGGCGGCGTACCGGCGGAAGGACAGCTGCGTCAGCAGCAGGGGCACGCAGAAGACGGGCAGGGCCCACAGCCCGGCGACGGCGACGCCGAGCGCCATGACGGCGCCGGTGGCACAGACGGCGGAGCCGATGCCGAGCAGCGCCCGCAGCTCGTCGCGCAGGAGCGGTCCGTACGGGTAGCCGGTGCGGGCGCGGGCCATGGTGGCGGCGAGAACGGCGTCGCACAGGGCGGTGAGGACGAGGAGAAGCAGGAGTAGGAGCGCGTGGTACGGCCCGTGGCCGATCCACTTCCCCCAGAGCCCGGAGTTGTAGAGCGGCTGAAAACAGACGGCGGCGAACGCGACGGTGAGGACGCGGCGGACGACGTGGTCGAGGGCGGGCCCGTGCCCGGCGGCGATGTGCGGCACGGCGCCGGCGAGGGCGGCCGCGACGACGACGGCGACGACCTGGAGGGCGCCGTGGGTGGTGGGCTGCCCGGCTATCTGGCCGAGCAGGGCGTACGCGAGTGCCCCGGCCGCGCCGAGCGGCGCGGGCTCGCGCTCGGCGGGCAGGGCGGAGGGGGCCCCCGGCACGCCCCACCGGGAAAGCTCACCGAGGACGATGAGCGCCCCGAAGGCGAGCGCGATACCGGGTGCGGTTATCCCGTACCAGAGGGTGTCGCCGAGGGCATAGACGGTGAGGACGACGGCGGCGCCGTACACGAGCAGGAGGGCGAGCACCGGCCCCCTCACGTGCCACGCTCCGCGGACGGAGGGGTTTTTCCTCTACGCGGGAAAGACTCCGCGGGACACCCCTTCGGCCCGGACGCCGGAGCGGGGCTCATGCGGGCCGGCCCGGTTCGTGGGACCGCGCCGCGGCGACCGGGGGGACGGCGTCCCCGCCCGGAACAGGGCCGCAGGAGCCGTCGCCCCCACGCAGTGGCGGGACGTTTCCTCTGGGGTCGGACTGTTCGTCCGAAGTGACCCGGTGGTGCCAGCCCTGGCGGGCCAGCGCCCTGGTGAGCGCCTCCACCATCCGCGGATCGAACTGTGTTCCCGCGCACCGCTCAAGTTCGCGCAGCGCCGTCGCCACCGGCCGCGCCCGCCGGTACGACCGCGTCGACGTCATCGCGTCGAACGCGTCCGCCACGGCGACGACCCGCGCGAACTCCGGAATCTGGCCACCCGCCAGCCCGTACGGATAACCGCTCCCGTCGAGCCGCTCGTGATGGTGCAGGATCGCCGCCCGCGCCTCCCCGAGAAAGCCGATGCCCCGGACCATTTCGTGCCCGTACTCGGGATGCAGCTCGATGATCCGCCGCTCCTCGGGGGTCAGCGGCCCGTCCTTGCGGAGCAGCCGCGTGGGGACGCCGAGTTTGCCGACGTCGTGCAGGATGCCGGCGAAGCGCAGGACCTCGACGCGGTCCTCGTCCATGCCGATCTCGCGGGCGATCATCACGGAGGCGCGGCCGACCCGTTCGCTGTGCCCACGGGTGTACTGGTCCTTGATGTCGACCGCCTGCACGAGGGCGCGGATGGTCGCCTGGTGGGCGGCGCGCTCGCGGTGGTACTGCGCGAAGACCCAGCAGGAGATGTACATGGGCAGCAGGACGAAGAGCGCGGCGAGCGCCCCGTACGGACTGCGCCAGAGCACCGCCATCATCAGCCCGGCGAGCCCGTGCACACAGTGCGGCGCCACCGACCGCAGCAGCAGCCCGCGCCACGCCGTACGCACGGGAAGCCGCTCAGCGGTGCAGAGGATGCCGCCGTCGAGGGCGGTCAGGACCAGGCAGAAGGCGAGGACGGCGGCCCCGGCGGGCAGCAGGACGTACGGAAAATCGGGCGCCGCACCGACCGCCCCGCCCCCCAGCGACGCACCGCCGTCCAGGAACGTGCAGACGTGCGCCGCGGCCCACGCGGCGAGCGCGAGCTGCGCCGCCCGCCAGGCCCGCCGTACCGCGCGCGGGCGCCGCTCGACATGGCCGACGAGCGCACCGGGTACGGCGACGAGCGCGGCGGCCGACGGCGGCAGCAGCAGTACGGCGGCGAACAGCACCGGGAAGAAGGAGCCCGCGCCGACCCGCACCGCACTCACGAGGAACGGCCGCCGCCCGAGCAGCTCGCACGCGGTGTAGAGGGCGGCGAGCAGCGCGGTGGTCGCCCAGGGGGTGCCGGCGCCCGGCCGCAGAGCGGGGAGCGCGCAGCAGACGGCCGCGACCAGCGCACACAGAATGTACGCACGCGCCGTCACTGATAGAGCTCTCACCGGCTTCGCTCCTGTTGTCCCGGTACGCCCGCCACAATTCGTGCGCCAGGCTAGCGAGTTGCCCGGAGCCGGAGACGACGAAGCGGCCGATTAGCACCTTCGAGTGATAATCGGCCGACTTCGCGACAAGCGATGAGGGGGAAGGAGCGGGGTGAGCGGGGAGGCTACGCCTCGTTGGCGGCGGCCGGCAGGTCGGCGGCCGTCGTGGCCGTCACGTCCTGCTCGGGCACGGCCTGCCCCGACCGGATCAGGTCGATACGGCCCATGACCTTGGACCGCAGGTCGGCCGGTACGTCGTCACTGCCGCAGCAGCGCTTGACCAGCTTCTTCACAGCCTGTTCGAGGCCGTACTTCTCCAGGCACGGGGAGCACTCCTCGAAGTGCGACTCGAACTTCGAGCAGTCGCTGTCGGGCATCTCGTGGTCGAGGAACTCGTAGAGATGATCCAGGACCTCAGAGCAGTCAGTCTCGTGCGGCTCTCCGCAGCTCATGAGCCCGAACCTTTCCCGTTGTTCGACTCGCCGGCACCCGCCGGGACCAGCCCGCGCTCACGTGCGTAGTCCTCCAGCATGCCGCGCAACTGGCGGCGGCCCCGGTGCAGCCGGGACATCACCGTGCCGATGGGTGTTCCCATGATGTCCGCGATCTCCTTGTACGCAAAGCCCTCTACATCCGCGAGGTAGACCGCGATGCGGAACTCCTCGGGGATTGCCTGCAGCGCGGACTTGACGTCCGAGTCGGGCAGGTGGTCGAGCGCCTGCGACTCGGCGGAACGCAGGCCGGTCGACATGTGCGACTCGGCGCGCGCGAGCTGCCAGTCCTCGATCTCCTCGGCACCACTGCGCTGAGGTTCCCGCTGCTTCTTCCGGTACGTATTGATGAAGGTGTTCGTCAGAATGCGGTAAAGCCACGCCTTCAGATTCGTACCTTCACGGAACTGGTGGAAGGACCCGTACGCCTTGGCATACGTCTCCTGCACCAGGTCCTCCGCGTCGGCCGGATTGCGCGTCATGCGCAGCGCGGCCGAGTACATCTGGTCGAGGAAACCCAGCGCGTCGCGTTCGAAACGCGCGTTGCGCTCGACGGTGCTCTCCTCCGCCGCCTGGCCGTCGTCGGTCCCTGTGTCGGTCCCAGTGACCGGACCCACCTCCTCCAACGCCGTGGCGGGGCCGAATGCGGACCCGCTCGAATCGGAGGATAGACGACGATCCTGCCCGGCCGCCGCCCGGCGAGGGGCGGCCTTGGCCGCACTGAGCACCGTCCACTCCAGGTCAGCGGTGTTCGAGCGGCTCGGGCAGATGGTCGATCCCATGCGGCGGACTCCCTCTCCACGTACGTGCGGTGTATGTCGACGCACGCAATAACAGAGGTGGGGCGCTCATCATTCCCGCAGCCCGTCGATCCAGTTCCCCACCGCGTCCGTGATCGTTCCGACGACCTCTTCCGAGGTGGTTCCCGCCTTCTTCGGTACGGCGAACCCGTGATCCCCGTAGGGCACCTCCACGAGGTCGTACGCCCCGTCGGGGAACTCCTCGGGCTTCCCGAAGGGATCGTTTCCGCCCTGTACGACCAAGGTGGGGACACCGGCGCCCAGCAGCTCGTCCGCCCGCGACTTCTCGGGCCGGCCGGGCGGGTGCAGCGGGAAGCTGAGGGCGAGCACGGCGTGCGCGCCCAGCTCGGCGGCGGTACGGCACGCCACCCGCGCCCCGGCGCTGCGACCGCCGGACACGACCGGCAGTCCGGGCCGGAGCAGGGCGGGCCACAGCCCGCGCCATCCGGCGTCCAGGGTCTTGGGCGCGGGGGCGACCTTCTTGCCCGCCACCCGCCAGGGCTGCTCCACCAGGGCAACACTCACTCCGCGCGCGGGCAGCGCGGCCGCGAGCCCCTGAAGGTCCCGCGCCCCGATCCCGCCGCCCGCGCCATGGCTCACGGCCAGCACGGCCCAGGGCGCCGGGGCCTCGGCCCAGGTGATGCGCGCCTGCCCGACGTCCGTCTCAACCGTCTCAACCGTCTCACTGTGCGTCACGGCACCCATCCTGCGCCTGCGGCGCGGCGTGCTCAATCACCGCCGCCCCCGCATCCCGGCCCGTCCGGCGTTTGAGGAGCGGGGCCCGGGGGCAGCGCCCCACCGCCCCCGGTGGGGGTCAGAACAGCGTCTCCACCTCCGGCGCAGGCAGCTCCTCCAGCAGCTCCGGCCCGTTGTTGCGCACGTTGCTCACAGCGGTGGTCACCGGATAAGCCCGCATCAGCCCGCCCGGCGGCGGCGCCACCAGCTCCTCCAGGGCCTCGATGTCCGTACGGGCCGGGTCCAGCCACGCGTCCCACCGGTCCGGCGTCAGCATCAGCGGCATCCGGGGGTGGATGTCGGCCAGCGATCCCGGCCCGGCGGCCGGCGCGACCGCCAGCGGCGACTTCTCCGCCTCGGTGGTGATGACGGTGCACGTCACCCACCACGCCTGCGGATGTCCCTCCGGCAGCGTCGGGTCGCGCCAGAAGTCGTACAGTCCCGCCATCGCCATGACCGACCCGTCCGCCGGCGTCACGAAGTACGGCTGCTTTCGTGGCCGCTTCTTCTTCCCCTGCTCCTCCAGCCGCCGCTCGCCGGTCCCGGTGACCCACTCGTAGTAACCGTCGGCCGGAATGAGGCAGCGCCGCGAGACGAACAGCCGCCGGAACGACGGCTTCTCGTGCACCGTCTCCACCCGCGCGTTGATCATCCGTGCCGCGCCCTCGGGTGACTTCGCCCATGAGGGCACGAGCCCCCACTTCAGCTTTCTCAGCTGCCGAACCGGTTGCTTGTCCTGTGCGTCCTTCACAGGACGCTCAAGTACGACGTGCACCTCCTTCGTGGGCGCCACGTTCCAGTCCGGTGCGAGCGCCTCCTTGGGCTCCCACTTCTGCACATCGAACAGCCCGACGAGATCCTCGGGCCTCCGGCTCGCTGCATACCGTCCGCACATAAGTGCCAGACTGCCACGACTGCCCGCACCTCAAGGAGCCGCCCGGAAAATGGACAGCACCCAGCTCGGCGATCTGTGGGACCGCATCTTCGGTACGCAGCCCGATCCCGGCCAGTGGCTTGTGCTCGCAACGGCCGTCGCCGCACTCGCCGTCGTAGTCCCGCACCCCGTCTGGCGTCTGGCGCGCAACGCCATCACCATCGCCCACGAGGGCGGCCACGGCCTGATCGCCCTGCTCACGGGCCGCAGCCTGGACGGCATACGTCTCCACTCCGACACCAGTGGCCTCACCGTCAGCCGGGGCAAGCCGACCGGCATCGGCATGATCCTCACGGCCGCCGCGGGATACACCGCCCCCTCGCTCCTGGGCGTCGGCGGCGCCTGGCTGCTCGCCGCCAACCACATCACGCTGTTCCTGTGGATCGCGACTGCCCTGCTGCTCGCGATGCTGGTGATGATCCGCAACGCGTACGGCGCCCTGACCGTGATCGTCACCGGCGCCGCCTTCCTCCTCATCTCCTGGCTGACGGCCCCGCAGGTGCAGGCGGCCTTCGCCTACGCCGCCGTCTGGTTCATGCTCATCGGTGGCATCCGACCCGCCTTCGAGCTCCAGTCGAAGCGCCGTCACGGCGGCGCCCCGGACTCGGACGCCGACCAGCTGTCGCGGCTCACGCACGTACCGGCCCTGGTGTGGCTGTTGTTCTTCCACACGGTGTCGGTCTGCGCGCTGCTGGGCGGCGGCCGCTGGCTGCTCGGGCTGTGAACCCGCCGTTACTGCGCGCAGCACACGAGCACCAATGAGTTACGCCCCGGTTTCGCCACATTTGATCAAGATCCGGGTTCCCCGCGAGCCATTAAAGTGATGGCCATGACCGAAAGCCCCGTGCACCCCGCCCTCTGGCCCGCCCCCCGCGCGAGCGAAGCCGTCGACGCGACCGTCACCGTGCCCGGATCGAAATCGGTCACCAACCGTGCTCTCGTCCTGGCCTCCCTCGCCGCCGAGCCCGGCTGGCTGCGCCACCCGCTGCGCTCCCGCGACACCCTGCTGATGGCCGACGCGCTGCGCGCGATGGGCGTCGGCATCGAGGAGACCGTGTCGTCCAGCTCGTCCGCCACGGGCGAGCTCGACGGCTCCGGCGAGGCCTGGCGCGTCATCCCGGCGGGTCTGCACGGCCCGGCCACGGTCGACGTCGGCAACGCGGGCACGGTGATGCGCTTCCTGCCGCCCGTCGCGGCGCTCGCCGACGGCGACGTCCGTTTCGACGGCGATCCCCGTTCGTACGAACGCCCCCTCGGCGCGGTCATCGAGGCGCTGCGCACCCTCGGCGCCCGTATCGACGACGACGGCCGCGGCGCGCTCCCGCTGACCGTGCACGGCAGCGGCGCACTGGACGGCGGAGCGGTCGACATCGACGCGTCCTCGTCCTCGCAGTTCGTGAGCGCGCTCCTGCTGTCCGCCCCGCGCTTCAACCAGGGCGTGGAGGTACGTCACACCGGCGCCACCCTCCCCTCCATGCCGCACATCCTGATGACCGTCGACATGCTGCGCGCGGTCGGCGCCCAGGTCGACACCCCCGAGTCCGGCGGTGAGCCCAACGTCTGGCGGGTCTCCCCCGGCGCCCTGCTCGGCCGCGACCTGACCATCGAGCCCGACCTGTCCAACGCCCAGCCGTTCCTCGCCGCCGCCCTGATCACCGGCGGCCGCGTCACCATCCCCGACTGGCCCGAGCGCACCACTCAGCCGGGTGACGCGCTGCGCGAGATCTTCACCGAGATGGGCGGTTCCTGCGAGCTCACCGAGCAGGGCCTCACCTTCACCGGTACGGGCACCGTCCGCGGCATCGACGTGGATCTGAGTGACGTCGGCGAGCTGACCCCCGGCATCGCGGCGGTCGCGGCCCTGGCCGACTCCGAGTCCGTCCTGCGCGGCGTCGCGCACCTGCGGCTGCACGAGACCGACCGGCTGGCCGCCCTCACCAGGGAGATCAACGCGCTCGGCGGCGACGTCACCGAGACCGAGGACGGGCTGCGCATCCGGCCGCGCCGCCTGCACGGCGGGACGTTCCACACGTACCACGACCACCGCATGGCGACCGCGGGCGCGATCATCGGCCTCGCCGTCAAGGACGTACAGATCGAGAACGTGGCGACCACCGCCAAGACACTGCCCGACTTCCCGCAGATGTGGACCGGAATGCTCGACGGAAACTGACGGGGCCTGACGACATGCGCCGCTACGGCAAGAACCCCGACGAGGACGACATCCGGATCCGCCCGAACCGCAAGGGCAACCGGCCTCGCACCCATACCCGCCCCAAGCACGAGGACGCCGTCGAAGGCTTCGTCGTGACCGTCGACCGTGGCCGCATCACCTGCCTCGTCGACGACCGTACGGTGATCGCGATGAAGGCCCGCGAGCTGGGCCGCAAGTCCGTCGTCGTGGGTGACCGGGTCGCCATCGTCGGCGACCTGACGGGCGACAAGGACACCCTGGCCCGCATCGTCCGGGTCGAGCCGCGCCGCTCGGTGCTGCGCCGTACCGCCGACGACGACGATCCGTTCGAGCGGGTGGTCGTTGCCAACGCCGACCAGCTGGCGATCGTCACCGCGCTGGCCGACCCCGAGCCGCGCCCGCGCATGATCGACCGCTGCCTGGTCGCGGCGTACGACGCCGGGCTCACTCCGCTCCTCGTGCTGACCAAGGCGGACCTGGCCCCGGCGGACACCCTCCTGAACGCCTACCGGCCGCTCGGCGTCCCCTACGTCGTGACCAGCCGCGAGGAGCTGGAGAACGGCGCGGCGACCGAGCTGGTGCGCAAGCACCTCGAGGACAAGGTGACGGCTTTCGTCGGCCACTCGGGCGTCGGCAAGACGACCTTGGTCAACACGCTCGTACCGAAGGACCTCTGGCGTACGACCGGCGTCGTCAACGCGGTCACGGGCCGCGGCCGGCACACCACCACCTCGGCGCTCGCGCTGCCGCTCACGGGCGTGCCCGGCTGGGTGATCGACACCCCCGGCGTCCGTTCCTTCGGGCTGAACCACGTGGACCCGTCGCGCGTCATCCTCGCCTTCCCCGACCTGGAGCCGGGGACGGAGAGCTGCCCGCGCGGCTGCAGCCACGACGAGGCGGAGTGCGCGCTGGACCAGTGGGTGGCCGACGGTCACGCCGACCCGGCCAGGCTGGACTCGCTGCGCCGGCTGCTGGCCACGCGCGAGCGGCGCGAAGGCGACTGACCGCGTCACGTTTACGCCTGTTGGCGTCTGGTAAGTGCATAATCGCACCGAGTCAGACGAAGCAGTCACCGACGCGGGGAGGCGACCGACCATGGCGTGGCTGCTGGTGATCGTGGCGGGACTGCTGGAGACCGGCTTCGCCGTGTGCCTGAAGCTGTCCCACGGGTTCACCCGGCTCTGGCCGACGGTCGCCTTCGCCGCGTTCGCGCTGGGCAGCTTCGGCCTGCTGACGCTCGCGCTGAAGAAGCTCGACGTGGGACCGGCGTACGCGGTGTGGACCGGCATCGGCGCCGCCGGCACCGCGATCTACGGGATGGTCTTCCTCGGCGATGTGGTCTCGACGCTGAAGCTGGTCTCGATCTCGTTGGTGATCATCGGCGTCATCGGGCTCCAGCTCTCGGGCTCGGCCCACTGACGCCGCGCCCCGGCCCGCCGTGACCCGCCCCGCCGAGGGCGGTCCGCAGGAGCCGCGCGAAGTCGTCCACCGACGCGGTGGGTGCGACGACGTACGAGAGCGCGAGGCGGACGGTCAGCTCGCAGCGGTGCGCGATGTCCGCTGCCTCCGCCTTCGTACGTCCGGTCCCGAGCGCGGCAAGCGCCCTGTCCCGTACCGCCGCGAGCAGCTCGGCGGGCCCCGGTGAACCGTCGTCGGCCCGGCGCTGGGCGGGCACCGGGGGCACCGAGACGCTGAGGGTGTACCTCGCGGGGCGAGGCGCGGGCAGCCGCTCGCCCCAGCAGCCGGTGAGCAGGGCGCGCACGAGCGGACTGGTGCGGGCGGCGCCGACGGTCCACTCGGCGACGGCCACGAGCCGGTCATGGACGCCCGGCGTCCGCGCGGCCGCCGGGCCGACGGTCCGGTCTGCTGTCCGGCTGCCTGTCCGGTGGGCGGTCCCGCCGGCCAGCGCCCGCTCGACGCCCGCCAGATAGCCGTCGGTCTCACGGCGCACCAGCGCGCGGGCGAGGCCGTCCTTGCTGCCGAACTCGTTGTAGAGGGTCTGCCGCGAGACACCGGCCGCCGCGGCCACGTCGACCATCCGCACCCCGGACCAGGGCCGGCCCGCGAGCGCGGTGAGGGCGGCGTCCAACACGGCCTCTCGCGCTGTGGGCATCGCGTTGCCTCCCCGGCTGCTCCGGTCTCAGGGTTGACGCGCCGCCGGGCACTGTCAATGGCCCGCGCGCCGTGGCGTCCGGCGCGTACGGAGGCGGGACCAGGCCCGCACAGCGAGACCGTGTGGTTTGGGCACAACGCGGTCGATACTGTTCAGTCATGCCCGACTATCACGATGATCTGCGCTTTGCCCATGTCCTCGCGGATGCCGCGGACGCCACGACGATGGAGCGCTTCAAGGCTCTGGATCTCAAGGTCGAGACCAAACCGGACATGACGCCGGTGACGGAGGCCGACAAGGCCGCCGAGGAGCTGATCCGCAGCCATCTGCACCGCGGCCGGCCGCGTGACGCCGTTCTGGGCGAGGAGTACGGGCTCCAGGGCACGGGCCCGCGCCGCTGGGTGGTCGACCCGATCGACGGCACCAAGAACTACGTGCGCGGTGTGCCGGTCTGGGCGACGCTGATCTCACTCATGGAGGCGGGCGAGCACGGCTTCCAGCCCGTGATGGGCGTCGTGTCCGCGCCCGCGCTGGGCCGCCGCTGGTGGGCGGCGAAGGGCGCCGGAGCGTACACGGGGCGCAGCCTCACCTCGGCGACCCGCCTCCACGTCTCCAAGGTCAACGAGATCGCGAACGCGTCCTTCGCGTACTCCTCGCTCAGCGGCTGGGAGGAGCGGGGCCGACTCGACGGCTTCCTGGACCTGACCCGCGACTGCTGGCGGACGCGCGGATACGGCGACTTCTGGCCGTACATGATGGTCGCCGAAGGAGCGGTGGACATCTGCGCGGAGCCTGAGCTCTCGCTCTGGGACATGGCCGCGAACGCGATCATCGTCCAGGAGGCGGGCGGCGTCTTCACCTCCCTCGAAGGGGTGACGGGCCCTCACGGCGGCAACGCGGCGGCGTCCAACGGCCTGCTCCACGAGGAGATGCTGAACTACCTGCGCGGCTAGCGGCTGCGGCCCTCCGTGCGCCGGACACCGGCGCACGGAGGCGTGCGCTCGCCGCAAACACCCTTCCGCGCCCCCTTGTTGCCTTCCCGTCCGGCTGCCACTCTGTGAGTCCCCCCACTTGTGAACTTGTGAATCGGTTCTCGTATCGCTCGATGCCCGCTTCACCAAGGAGGTGGCTCCGTCCATGCTCGTCCGTGACGCCATGAGCACGGTGGTCCTCACCATCGGCCCCGCCCACACGCTCCGCCAGGCAGCCCGTCTGATGGCGGAGCGCCGCGTCGGGGCGGCCGTCGTCCTCGACACCGACGCCGGCGGACTCGGCATTCTGACCGAACGCGACATCCTCATCTCCGTCGGGTCGGGCCAGGACCCCGACCTGGAGACGGCCGGCACCCACACCACCACCGACGTCGTCTTCGCGGCGCCGTCCTGGACGCTGGAGGACGCCGCCGACGCCATGGCGCACGGCGGCTTCCGACACCTGATCGTGCTGGACGGCCAAGGCCCCGTGGGCGTCGTCTCCGTACGCGACATCATCCGCTGCTGGGCACCCGGCCGCAGGCGGGCCCACCCGCAACCGGACGCCCTGGTGGGCTGAACACCGGGCACTGAGCGCGAAAGAGGGCCGGACTCCCCTGGGGGAATCCGGCCCTCCGCCTACGACAAGCGGTCCGTACTAGCCGCGCAGGGCCTGGACCGCGGCTTCCAGCCGCTTGCCGAAGTCACCGTCGGCCTGACGGAAGTTGTTGACCGCGCGCTCCGCGATGTCGTCGCGCGACACCTTGGAGATGAACTGGGCCAGGTTGTCGACGAGACGGCCCTTCTCGTCCTCGGACATCAGGCGGTAGAGGTTGCCCGCCTGGACGAAGTCGTTGTCCTCGGGGTGGTTGGGGGCCTCGTGGTTGCCCGTGGCACCGGTGACCGGCACGGGCTCCCACAGCGGCCTGCCCGTCTGGGCGGGGCCGCCGAAGCTGTTGGGCTCGTAGTTCTTGGTGCCCTTGTGGCGGCCGTCGTACAGGTAGCCGTCACGCGAGTTCGTCCGCGCCTCGGTGGCGTGCGGGCGGTTCACCGGCAGGTGGTCGGCGTTGATGCCGACGCGGTAGCGGTGGGCGTCGCCGTACGCGAAGAGACGGCCCTGGAGCATCTTGTCGGGGGACGGCCCGATGCCCGGCACGAAGTGCGCGGGGCTGAAGATCGACTGCTCGACCTCGGCGAAGATGTTCTCCGGGTTGCGGTTGAGCTCCAGCTTGCCGATCTCGATCGGCGGGTAGTCCGCGTGCGGCCAGACCTTGGTCAGGTCGAACGGGTTGAAGCGGTACGTCGCCGCCTCGGCCGCCGGCATGATCTGCACCTGCACGGTCCAGGACGGGAACTCGCCGCGCTCGATGGCCTCGCGCAGGTCACGCTGGTGCGAGTCCGGGTCGACGCCGGAGAGGCGGTTGGCCTCGTCGGTGGTGAGGTTCTTGATGCCCTGGTCGGTCTTGAAGTGGTACTTGACCCAGAAGACCTCGCCGGCCTCGTTGTTCCACTGGTACGCGTGCGAGCCGTACCCGTTCATGTGGCGCAGCGTCGCCGGGATGCCGCGGTCACCGAACAGCCAGGTCACCTGGTGCGTCGACTCGGGGCTCAGGCCCCAGAAGTCCCACACGTTGTCGGCTTCCTGCGAGCCGGTGTACGGGTCGCGCTTCTGGGTGTGGATGAAGTCGGGGAACTTGATGGCGTCCTTGATGAAGAAGACGGGCGTGTTGTTCCCGACCAGGTCGTAGTTCCCCTCCTCCGTGTAGAACTTCAGCGCGAAACCGCGGGGGTCGCGCACCGCGTCCGCGGAGCCGAGGTTGCCCGCGACGGTGGAGAAGCGCAGGAAGGTCTCGGTCTTCTTGCCGACCTCGGAGAGGAACTGCGCGCGCGTCCACTGCGTGACGTCGCGGGTCACGGTGAAGGTGCCGTACGCGCCGGCGCCACGCGCGTGAACGATGCGCTCCGGGATGCGCTCACGGTTGAAGTGCGCCAGCTTTTCGAGCAGTGCCTGGTCCTGAACCAGAACGGGGCCGCCTACGCCAGCGGTCTCGCTGTTCTGGTTGTCGGCGACCGGCGCGCCGGCCTCCGTGGTAAGCGGTCCCTGCGTCACGTGCGCCTCCTGCGTCATACCTGCAAGTCCTGTCCTTGGCGTTTGCCGCTCCCGATCCTAGAATGGACAATGTCTAAGTCAAGCAAACATCCAAAGTCACACCTGTTCGGGACAGAGTCCCTCCACTGTTAGGCTGGTCCCATGAGTGACCTGTTGGAACGACTGCGCGGACGCGGCTGGCGTATGACCGCTCAGCGGCGCGTCGTGGCCGAAGTCCTCGACGGGGACCACATCCACCTGACCGCCGACGAGGTGCACGCGCGCGCCGTGGCGAAGCTGCCCGAGATCTCGCGGGCGACCGTGTACAACACGCTGGGCGAGATGGTGTCCCTCGGCGAGGTGATCGAGGTGTCCACGGACCGCCGGGCGAAGCGGTACGACCCGAACGCCCACCGCCCGCATCAGCATCTGGTGTGCGCGCGGTGCGGCGCCATACGCGACGTACACCCGGTCGGCAATCCGCTCTCGGACCTGCCGGACTCCGAGCGCTTCGGCTTCACGATCTCGGACGTAGAGGTGACCTACCGGGGCACGTGCCCCAACTGCGCCTCCGCCTGACACCGCCCCGCACCGCGTGAAGGGCCCGGCACCGGATTCCGGTGCCGGGCCCTTCACGCACGTACAGGTGCGCGCGCCTGTGTCCGTATACGACGAAGGCCCGGATCTCTTTCGAGATCCGGGCCTTCGGCTACTTCTTCAGTAGCGGGGACAGGATTTGAACCTGCGACCTCTGGGTTATGAGCCCAGCGAGCTACCGAGCTGCTCCACCCCGCGTCGGTAAACACGACTGTACGTCGCACCACCGACCAGCGCAAATCCGTTCCCGTACGCGGTGAAGAAACGATCCGCCGGCACCCTCTGCCCCACGCGGTCTACGCGGTGAGCTCCTGGTGCAGCGCCTCGCGCAGGCGCGCCGCGCGCTCGGCGACCTCGGCCGGTCCGAGCTCGACGGCCCGCGCGCACCACCGCTCGCCCTCGTCCAGCTCGCCGTGGCGGGCGGCGAGCAGCGCGAGGCGCAGCGCGGCGCGGCCGTGGCCCGCATGCGCGGCGCGGGACCACCACAGGGCGGCCTCCGGCTCGCTGCCCTCGCGGGCCAGCAGCAGACCGAGGTTGAAGGCGCCGTTGCGGCTGCCCGCCTCGGCGGCCTCCCGGTACCAGCGCGCGGCGCCCTCCAGGTCGCCCCGGCCGGCGGCGAGCATGCCGACGCGCACCTGCGCGCGGCGGTGGCCCTGCTCGGCGGCCCGCTCGTACCACTCCTCGCACTCGGTCTTCTCGTTCAGCGTCTCGCCGAGCCCGGGCGGGCCGGCGGGGGCTTGCCTGCGGTCGAGCAGCGTGGCGAGGCGGAAGGCCGCCTCGGCGCTGCCGCTGCCCGCGGCGCAGCGCAGATGCCGCTCGGCGTCCTGCTCCTCGCCGTCGCGCAGCAGGGCGATGCCGACCTGGAGTGCGGCCTCCGTGTGCCCGGCGGCGGCGGCGCGCTCGTACCAGACGAAGGCCGTACGGTCGTCGTCGCGACCCGCGTAGAGGATGCCGAGATTGAAGGCGGCGTCGACGCTGCCGGCCTCGGCGGCCTTGGAGAACCAGGGCTCGGCGCCGGCCGCGTCGCCGCCCTGGAGCAGCAGGACGGCGAGCGCGTTGGCGGCCTCGCGGTGGCCCGCGTAGGCGGCGCGGCGGTACCACTGGTCGGCCTGGGCGGTACGCCCCTGGGCGGCGCAGAGGAGCCCGAGGTTGTACGCGCCGTTCACGTCACCGGCGTCGAGGGCGGCGCGGTACCAGCGCTCGGCGGTCTGCTGCTCACCGCGCGCGGCGTGCAGAGCGCCCAGCGCGTTGGCCGCGTTGCCGTCGCCGTCCTGGGCGGCGCGCAGCCACCACACGGCGGCGCTCTCCTCGTCACCGGCGTCGCGCAGCAGGAAGCCCAGCGCGCACGCGGCCCGGGCCTCGCCGTCCTTGGCGGAGGTGAGGTACCAGCGGCCGGCCTCCTTGAGTTCGCCGCGCTCCTCCAGGATGGCGCCGAGGTGCAGGGCGGCACGCCGGTGCCCGCGCGCGGCGGCCTGCCGGTACCACTGCTCGGCCTCCACGGCAGGAGGCACCGTCCCGGCACCGGTCCCCGAGTGCCGGGTCCCCGTGCTGTGCTGCCCGGCGCCGGTACGACGGCTTCCGCTCCCCACGGCGTGACGCGTACCGGTGCCGGCCCCCGGACCCGCACCAACCGGCTCAGTGTCCACAGGAGCCCGGCGCGTCCCTGTGACCGGGCCCGTACCACCGGACTCCCCGGCAACCGGTCCAGTGCCCGTAGGGGAGCCGTCGCCGGCCCCCCCGTATCCCGCGTAACGCGTGCCCGAGGAGCCGAGACCGGAGCCGGTGCCGGTGCCGTGGCCGGTACCCGCCACCGCACCGGCACCGGGGAGGCGGGTACCCGTGTCGAAGTCGAGGTGGCCACGGCCCCTGACGGCACCGGTGCGGGATCCGGAGCCGCCGGCCACGCCGCCGCCGGCCATCCCGGCGGCGGCCACGCCGGTTCGCGCCTCGGCGGCGGCGCGGCGGTCCAGCGTGCGGGCCAGGCGGTACGCCGCTTCGCGGTGCCCCTGCTCGGCGGCGGCGCGCAGCCACCGCTCGGCGCCCACGTCGCTGCGGTGTTCCAGGAGGTCGGCGAGGGCGTAGGCCCCCAGGGCGTGCCCCTGCTCGGCGGACTGGCGCAGCCAGTACTCGGCGGCGGGCTCGTCGCCGCGCTCCCGGTAGTGGCGGCCGAGCGCGTGCGCGGCGGCCGCGGACCCGGCCACGGCGGCGATGCGCCACCAGCCGGCCGCCTCGTCGGCGTATCCGCGCTGGTGGAGGAGAACACCAAGATTGTTCGCGGCGGCGCGGTCGCCGTCGGCGGTCGCGGCGCGCAGGTGCGGCTCGGCGCCGTCGAGGTCGCCGCGGCGCAGCAGCAGCGAGCCGAGCACGCTCATGGACTCCGTGTCGCCGTTCTCAGCGGCGCGGCGGTGCCTCGCCTCGGTCTCGTCCTCGGCGGTATCCACGGTGTCAACAGCGTGCTCCTGGTGTCGCTGCACAAACCGCCCTGTCTCCAACAGAGTTGCCCTGTCCCCCATAAAAGCCATCGTCGCACCACCCGCAACCCGCGTACACCTGGTATACCGCAGCCAGTGAGGTCACTTCAGCGTTTTGTCGACATGCCCACAGAGAGACACTCCAAACGCCTAATCCCCAACTCCGCCCCCCAGAACGACGCTTCGCACGGGCGCGCGAGCATCCGCGCGCACAACAAAGGCCCGGATCTCTTTCGAGATCCGGGCCCTCGTCTTCTTCTTCAGTAGCGGGGACAGGATTTGAACCTGCGACCTCTGGGTTATGAGCCCAGCGAGCTACCGAGCTGCTCCACCCCGCGCCGTTGTGTTCAAACAGTACCACGGCGCGGGGATGTCCCAGCTCAGCTGCCCTTCTGGTCGCCCTTCTCGTCCTGCCCGGCCTGCTTGCCCTCGGCGCCGGGCGTGGCCGGCGTCTCGGTCCTGGCCTCCGCGTCGGCGGCCCGCTGCAGCGCGTCCTGGAGCTTCTCCTGCGCCTCGCCGTACGCGGTCCAGTCCTGCTGCTTCAGCGCCTCCTCGCCCTCGTCGTACGCCTTCTGGGCGTCCTCGATGGCCTTCTGGAGCGACACGTCGCCGTCGGACGGCGGCCTGGTGGTGTCGTCGTCACCGTCGCCCGGCGGTGGCGGCGTTTCGCCCTCCTCGCCGAAGACGGCGTTCAGCGCCTCACCGAGCGTGTTCTTGAAGACGGTCTCCCTGCCGTACGAGACGGCGACCTTCTTCAGGAGCGGATAGGCGTTGTTGCCCTGGGCGTACACCGGCTCGACGTACAGGAAGCCGTCGTTCAGCGGGATCGTCAGCAGGTTGCCGTACTCGATGTCCGAGTTGGCGCCCTTCATGTTCCTGACGAACTCGGCGACTTCGGCATTGCTGTTGAGCCGGTTCTGCACCTGCTGCGGTCCAGGGACGTCGCCCGTGACTCTCAGGAGCCTTATCGTGCCGTAGTCCTTGCTCGACGCGTCGGCGTCGACCGCCATGAACGCTCCCAGGTTCGGGCGCCCGTTGGGGGTGAAGGTCGTCGTCAGCGAGAACTTCCGGTCCTGCTCCTGCGGCATCTTCAGGCTCAGGTAGTACGGCGGTACGGAGCTCTTCTCGCCCGTCGTCGGGTCGTCCGGCACCTGCCACGCGTCACTGCCGCTGTAGAACTGCGACGGGCTCTCGACGTGGTAGCGGGTGAGCAGCTCGCGCTGCACCTTGAAGAGGTCCTGCGGGTAGCGCAGGTGCTCCATCAGCGCCGGGGCGATGTCGCCCTTGGGCTTCACCGTGTCCGGGAACGCCTTCATCCAGGTCTTCAGCACCGGGTCCTTGGTGTCCCACTGGTACAGCTGGACCGTGCCGTCGTACGCGTCGACGGTGGCCTTCACCGAGTTGCGGATGTAGTTGACCTGGTTCTGCTGGGCGATCACCGCGCGCTGGCTGTCGGTCTGCGACAGCGAGTCGGCCGTCGTGTCCCCCAGCGTCGTACGCGAGGCGTAGGGGTAGCCGTTGGTGGTGGTGTACGCGTCGACGATCCACTGGACCCGCCCGTTGACGACCGCCGGGTAGGCGTCGCCGTCGAGGGACAGCCACGGCGCGACCGCCTCGACGCGCTCCTTGGGCGTGCGGTTGTAGAGGATCCGCGAGCCCTCGCCGATGGCTCCCGAGTAGAGGATCTGCGGCTCACTGAAGGCCACGGCGTACGCGGCGCGGTTCAGCGCGTTCGACAGATTGACGCCGCTCTTGCCCTTGTAGCTGGTGGTCTTGGTGGGCTCGCCGTTCTTCTCGTAGTCGAGCTCCTTCTGCGGGCCGCCCACGATCGAGTACTGCTCGGTCTTCTCGCCGTAGTAGATCCGCTGCTCGTACTTGCCGAGCATGCCCTGGGACGGCAGGCCGGACTCGGTGAAGTCCGGGGCGCCCTCGGTGTCCGGCTTGACCGCCGTGCCCTTGGCCGCGACCACGCCGTATCCGTGGGTGTACGTGAAGTGGTCGTTGATCCAGTTCCGCTTGGGGATGCCCTGGAGGTCGAGCTCGCGCAGACCGACGACCGTGTCCTGGCCCTTGTACCGGTCCACGTCCAGCGTCGCGGGGAACTGGTAGTACTTGCGCTCCTGCTGGAGCTGGTCGAAGGTCGGCGGGACGACGTTCGGGTCGATCAGCCGGTAGCTGGCCGCCGTGTCGGCGTCCTTGCGCAGCCGGGCGTTGTCCTTGCTGTCGCCGACGCCCTGGTAGTCGTCCACCTTCGCGTCATCGATGTCGTACGCCTTACGCGTCGCGTCGATGTTCTTCTTGATGTACGGCGCTTCCTTGGCCTGCTCGTTCGGCTGGACCTGGAACTTCTGCACGATCGCCGGGTAGAGCCCGCCGATGAGGATCGCCGAGAGCACCATCAGGCCGAAGCCGATGACGGGCAGCTGCCAGGTGCGGCGCCACAGCGTCGCGAAGAACAGCAGCGCGCAGATGACGGCGATGCAGAAGAGGATCGTCTTCGCCGGGAGGTAGGCGTTGGCGTCGACGTACCGCAGACCGGCCCAGTTGCCCGTGGCCTTGAAGTCGCTGGACTTGACCGCGAGGCCGTACCGGTCGAGCCAGTACGCGACGGCCTTCAGCGCCACGAAGAGGCCGAGCAGCACCGACAGGTGTCCGGTCGCCGCGGCGGTGGCCCGCGCGCCCGGACTGGTGATCCGCAGGCCGCCGTACAGGTAGTGCACCATCGCGGCGGCGATCAGGGAGAGCACGGTGGCCGCGAAGCCGAAGCCGAGCAGGAAGCGGTACCAGGGCAGGTCGAACGCGAAGAACGACACGTCGAGCTGGAACTGCGGGTCCTTCTGGCCGAAGGGCACGCCGTTGACCCACATGAGCCAGGTACGCCACTGCCCGGAAGCGGAGGCTCCGGCGATCAGCCCGACCAGAGTGGTGACCGCGAGGAGCACCCACTTCTTGTACGGGGCGATGCCCATCCGGTAGCGGTCCAGGTTCTGCTGCTCCAGCGACATCGCGCTCAGCGGCGGCCTGAGCCGGTGCGCGAGCCAGATGTTCACGCCGACGGCCAGGGCCATCAGCAGGCCGAAGACGGCGAAGAGGCCGATCTTGGTCCACAGGGTGGTGGTGAAAACGGACGAATATCTGACCGAGCGGTACCAGAGCCAGTCCGTCCAGAACCCGGCGAACATGACGAAAGCCATGGCCAGGACGGCCAGAACGCCCAATGTCATCAGCAGGGTACGGACACGCCGGGACGGGCGGCCGACTCTGATCCGTGGCCCTGTCGGGCCTCCGCCGCGGTCCGGCATCTGGAAAGCCAAGGTGCGCACCTCGAAAGTTCGCTGTCGTAGGAGCAGGCTCCGCGATCGTAGAGCCCACTCATGCAACTTACTGAAGCTTTACTCAGTTCCCGCTTTGGGGTCCGAAGGAGGCAGGATGTCGACCATGTCCAACGTTTCCCCCTCCGGGCCCCCCATGGCCACGAGCCCGCTCACCCGCGCCGTGCTCGAAATCGACGAATACACCGCCGGTCTCGGCTGGGACCAGCCCGCGAGGCTGTTCGCCCTCGTCGACACCGCCCAGCTGCGTGCCCAGGAGCCGGGCCTCGCCGCCCAGCTCGGTCTCGCCGAGGGCGAGGCGGCAGCCACGCTCACCCCTGTCGAACAGGAGGAGATCCCGCCGGGCACCGCGCTCGACGAGTTCCTCGCGACGATCGCCTGGCCCGACGCGGTGGCCGGCTGCGCGCTGACGGTGGAGCGGCTGATGCTTCCGCCGTCCGCCGAGGCGTCCGTACCCGAGGGCATGAACGAGGCCGAGCTGGCGAAGTGGGTCGCGAAGCACCCCGACCGCCAGGAGGTCCGTATGACGGTGGCCGTGCTGCGCAACGGCGTACGCGAGTCCGCGCTGCGGCTGCGGGAGAAGGACTCCCCGACCGAGGTGCTCACCGGCGCCATGCTCGTTCCGGGGCTGGCCGAGGCACTGGCCGCGACCTTCGAGGCGTAGGCCCCGGATCCGGTGGGGGCACGGTCGCCGGTGGCCGGCTGCCGGCGTCAGCCTGTCGTGCACTGCGGCAGGCCGGCCGTGTCCCCCTCGCGGATCTTCTCCAGCGACTTCCTGGCGTCGTCGATCGTCCTGACCTTCACCAGGGTGAGACCGTCGGGGATGTCCGTGGCGGCGGACGCGCAGTTCTCGGCGGGCGTCAGGAAGTACTCGGCGCCCGCGTTGCGCGCGCCGACGGTCTTCATCTCGATGCCGCCGATCGGGCCGACCTTGCCGTCCTCGTCGATCGTGCCGGTGCCCGCCACGAACTTCCCGCCCGTCAGGGGACCGGGCGTGAGCTTGTCGACGATGCCGAGCGAGAACATCAGGCCCGCGCTGGGGCCACCGACGTCCGCCAGCTTGATGTCGATGGTGAACGGGAAGGTGTGGTCGGGTCCCGCCTGGATACCGACGAGCGCCCGGCCGTCGTCTCCGGCCTTCTCCGTGGTGATGGCGATGTCCTCGCTGCCCACCGGCTCCTTGCCCGCCTTCTCCGCCGCCGCCGCGTCCTTGGCCGGGACGATCGTGAAGACGACCTTCTGCGTGGGCTTGTGCTTGCCGACGAGCTCGGCGACGTCCTCAGGCTCCTTGACGGCCGTACCGTCCACGGCCTTGATGACGTCACCCGCGTGCAGCTTGCCCTCGGCCGGCTTGTCCTTGAGAACGGTCGAAACCACGACCCGGGTCCGCACCGGAATATCCAGTTCCCGCAGAGCGGCGGTCTTGGCGCTCTCCTGCGACTGGCTGAATTCCTCGGCGTTCTCCTGCGTCGACTCTTCCTCGGTCTTGCCGTCGGGGTAGAGGGTGTCGTGCGGAACCACCACGCTGTCGTGCGCGAGCCACCCGTAGACCGCCTCGACGAGGTTCATCCTGTAGTCCGCGCCGGTGACTCTGACCGTCGTCATATTGAGATGCCCGCTCGTGGGGTACGTCTTGCGACCGGAGATCCGCAGTACCGGCTCGCCCTTGGCCTCGCCGAGCGTGTTCACCGTCGGGCCGGGAGACATCTCCGAGTACGGGACAGGGATGAATACGCCCGCGCACAGCAGCGCGATCAGCATGAGCGTGGAGGCGAGCATCGTCACTGTGCGGCGTGGCATGGAACGACAGTACGGGACGGGTCTGTCAGTCCACCCCTGGGGCCGGTCCGTCCGGGACCTCACGGCTCGCTCGTACGGTCGGGGCCACATCACGCGTGGTCAGACGGCGTCGGTACCGGAGTGGGATTTCTCCATCGCCTCACGGAACCGCGCGTAGCCGGCGAGTTCGGAGACATCGCCGGCCGTTCGATTTCTGGCTGCCCAGCTTCCCCATATCGCAGCACCAAGTGCAGCGAAAAGCGGAATCAGCAACCACGCGAGTGCCGCCATTCCGACCTCCCGACCCCTAGGGACCGACCGCATTCGGCCGATCAGCAGATTAGCCACCGGTGCGTCCAACGCTCACGGCAGGGGCCCGGTTACGCAAATCGGGGCGCTTGGGCGCCACCCGGGTTTCAGCGGAGATCCGACGGCAGACGAGTCAGCACGCGCCGACCCATTCCTCCGTACCGTCGGAGAAGCTCTGGTGTTTCCAGATCGGCACTTCGTGCTTCAGGTCGTCGATCAGCCTGCGGCAGGCCTCGAATGCCTCGCCCCGGTGCGGACAGGAGACCGCCACGACGACCGCGAGGTCGCCGACTTCGAGGTCACCCACACGGTGGATGGCCGCCAGTGCGCGTACCGGGAATTCCGCGGCGACCTTTTCGGCCACACGGCGCAGCTCGTCCTCGGCCGAGGGGTGACAGGAATAGCCGAGCCTGTCCACGTCGGCGCCCCCGTCGTGGTTGCGCACGGTGCCGACGAACAGCGCCGTTCCGCCCGCGGCGTCATCCCCCACGGCTCTGAAGACCTCGTCGACGGAGAGCGGGGTGTCGCGAATCGCCAGCAGCCGGATGGGGTCCTGCGCCGCCTGCTCGCCCGGGTGGGAATACGTGCCTGCCATGCTGCCCATCGTGCCGTACCGCGGTGACATTGCGGAATAGCGCTTTCGACCGGCTGTACGGGCCCTTCGTATGGAGGGTCCTACATGCGGCCCCGCGCCTTGCGTACGCGGCGTACCAGCGCTGCCGTGCCCAGCAGTGCGACCGTGGCGCCCGCGGCGCCCGCCGCGGTGGCGTCCTTGCGGCCGAGGCGGCGACCCGCGACGGTGTGCCGGCCGGCGACCTCCTCCAGCAGTTCCGCGAGTACCTCCTCATTGGTCCACTGCGGCCGCCATCCCGCCTCGTGGAGCCTGCTCACGCTCACCACCCACGGATGCATCGTGTAGGCGAGGTCCCCGGCCGGGGAGGGCGTCAGACCGATCCGGTGCAGCCTCGCCGCGGCGCCCAGGGCGACCGCGGACGGCAGCTCCATGCGCCGGATGCCGCTGAGCTCCTCGACCTCCGGCTGTTCCAGCCAGCCGTCGCAGCCGACCGCCAGCTCGCCGTCGACCTTCTCGAGGGCGGCGTACTCCAGCGCGCTGACCAGGTCCTCGACGTGGCAGAACTGCCAGGTGGGGCGGGAGCCGGCGACGACGAGGAGACGGGGCGACTCGAAGTACCGGGTGAGCGCGGTGTCCGTACCACCGACCAGGACGGCGGGGCGGACCACGGTGACGTTGAGGCCGGGATGCGCGCGGGGCGCACGGCGGCCGAGGCGTTCGATTTCGAGGAGGTCGCCGACACCGGCGGCCTCCGCGGTGGCGCGCAGTTCCGCGTCCTCGGACAGCGGGATGTCGTTGTCGGGCAGCGCGCCGTAGACCATCGCCGACGTGCACAGCACGACCCGGTGGACGCCGGCGGCCGCGGCCGCGGTGAGCACCGTCTGGGTGCCCCGCACGTTGTACGCCGTACGGGCGGCGGGGTCCGACTCCAGGTCGAGGTCGAGCGCGAGGTGCACGACGACGTCGGCGCCCCGCAGCTTCTCCGCGATCGCCGGGTCGCGTACGTCCAGGACGTGCCACTGCGCCTCGGCGACGTCGCCCCGGCGCTCGTCGATGGCGACGACTTGTTTGATCTCATCGGACGCGGCAAGGCGCCGGGTGAGCAGCGCGCCGATGCCCGAGGCGGCACCCGTGACCGCGACGACGGGACCGCGGGCTGTCGGGGACGAGTCGTTTCGCCTCTGGCGAACTTCAGCGCTCTGCGATGCGCGAACCTGCGGATCTGGGGAACTCACCGGGCGTCTCCAGCGGTTGTCTTCAGTACGTACACGCCTTGGCGCGTGCGTACCAGGTGGCGTCCATCCTGCCGCAGGCAGAGTCCCGGCGGAGCACCGAGCCCTTATCCGGCTCCGGTGTCTACGCTGGGTGGTGATGTCGGGCAGCTGCCGCCGGCCGGAGCCGGCGGCCTTACGAGCCGAGGAAACCCGTGAGTGACACCCCATTCGGATTCGGCCTTCCGCCGGAGGAGCCGGAGGACGGCGACGATGGCAAGAAGAAGGGCAGCCAGGGCGGTGGCCAGGGTGGCCAGGGTCCGGCGAACCCGTTCGGCGGGTTCGGTCTGCCGGGCGGCTCGGGCGGCGCGGGCGGAGACAATCCGTTCGCCGCGATGTTCGGTTCGCTGAACCCGAACGACCTGGGCGCGGCCTTCCAGCAGCTTGGGCAGATGCTCAGCTACGAGGGCGGTCCCGTGAACTGGGACATGGCGAAGGACATCGCCCGCCAGACGGTCTCCCAGGGCACGGCGGACGGCGCCAAGGACTCCAGCGTGAGCCCCGGCGAGCGGTCCGCGGTCGAGGAGGCGGTGCGTCTCGCCGATCTGTGGCTGGACGGCGTGACCTCGCTGCCCTCCGGTGCGGCAACGTCGGTGGCGTGGAGCCGCGCGGAGTGGGTCGAGGCGACCCTGCCCGCGTGGCAGCAGCTGGTGGACCCGGTCGCCGAGCGCGTCGGGGCGGCCATGGGCGACGTACTGCCCGAGGAGATGCAGGCCATGGCGGGCCCGCTGCTCGGGATGATGCGGTCGATGGGCGGTGCGATGTTCGGCCAGCAGATCGGGCAGGCCGTGGGCGTACTGGCGGGCGAGGTGGTCGGCTCGACCGACGTCGGGCTGCCGCTGGGCCCGGCCGGCAAGGCCGCGCTGCTGCCGCTGAACATCGAGGCGTTCGGCAAGGACCTGGGCGTCGAGAGGAACGAGGTGCGGCTGTATCTGGCGCTGCGCGAGGCCGCCCATCAGCGGCTCTTCGCTCATGTGCCGTGGCTGCGCTCGCACCTGTTCGGCGCGGTCGAGGGGTACGCGCGCGGTATCCAGGTGGACACCTCGAAGCTGGAGGACGTGGTCGGCCAGCTCGACCCGTCACACCCGGAGCAGCTTCAGGAGGCGCTCCAGCAAGGCATGTTCCAGCCGGAGGACACCCCGGCGCAGAAGGCGGCGCTGGCCCGTCTGGAGACGGCCCTCGCGCTCGTCGAGGGCTGGGTGGACGCCGTGGTCCACGAGGCCGCCAAGCCCCGGCTCACGTCGGCGGACGCGTTGCGCGAGACGCTGCGCAGGCGCCGGGCCTCCGGTGGTCCCGCAGAGCAGACGTTCGCGACGCTCATCGGTCTTGAGCTGCGCCCGCGGCGGCTGCGGGACGCGGCACGGCTGTGGGCCTCGCTCACGGACGCGCGCGGTCTGGACGGGCGCGACGCGCTGTGGGAGCACCCGGACATGCTTCCGACGGCCGAGGACCTGGACGACCCCGACGGGTTCGTGCACCGCGAGCAGCTTGACTTCTCCGAGATCGACAAGATGCTCGGCGAGGCTGCCGGCGGCAGCGCGGACAAGCCGAACCTGAAGAAGGACGACGGCAGGGGCAGCGACGAAGGCAAGGGCAGCGACGAAGAGGGCGACAGCGACAAGTGAGCCTGCACGACGACGCTGTCCTCGTACTGAAGAGGTACGAAGACCAGGAAGAGCTGCGCCAGACCTATCTGGATCACCTGTCGGCGCACCCGGACGGGATGTGGAAGGCCTGCGAGGCCGGGCACCTCACGGCGAGCGCGCTGGTCGTCGATCCGGAGCGCGGGCGGGTGCTGCTGACGCTGCACAGGAAGCTGAACATGTGGCTGCAGATGGGCGGCCACTGCGAGCCGGGCGACGCGACGCTCAGCGACGCCGCGCTGCGCGAGGCGACGGAGGAGTCCGGCATCGCCGGTCTCACGCTGCTGCCCGTCGGCCCGGTGCGGCTGGACCGGCACCCGATCCCGGCGCCCTGCAACTGGCACCTGGACGTGCAGTACGCGGCGCTGGCGCCGGGCGGTGCGGTCGAGGCGATCAGCGAGGAGTCGCTGGATCTGCGCTGGTTCGCGTACGACGAAGTGGCGGGCGTGGCCGACGAGTCGGTCGTACGGCTGGTGGAACATACCCGCGCGGCACTGTAGACCGGCGTACGCGCGCAGGTGAGTAAGGGGCGGGCTCCCAGGAGCCCGCCCCTTACCTGTGCTCTCAGGACGGTCAGTTCCAGGCGTTGTTCTGGTTCTGGCCGCGGGCGCCCTGCTGTCCCACGCCGAACTGTGCGGCGATGCCCTGCCCCACCTGGGCGTCCTGCGGCGGCATCACCTCGCTGGGCTGTACGAGCGCGAAGCCCTGCCCGAGGAAGCTGAGTTCCCAGCCCTCACCGGTGTTGCCGCGCCGGCGGCGCACGTTCGACGAGTGCGTCTGGGCCTGCATCTGCACGCGCAGGGAGCTGGACCACGCGACGATCGCGTCCGAGTCGGCGTTGACGTACTTCTCAGGCGTGACCTCAAGCATCAGGGGCTGGCCCGAGGTCATCAGCGCGACCTTGCCCCGCCCGGAGATGTTGAGCTGGTACTTGCCCGTGCCGGAGATGCCGTACTGGCTGTCCACAGCGATGACTTCGGTGTGGAGTGAGGAGTCCAGCGCCAGGACGTACGCGCTGTCCACCGTCATGCCCTCGCGGTCGACGTCCACGAGATGGACGTACTGCGCGAGGTTGGCGAGGTAGACGGTGCCCTGCCCGGAGCAGCGCATCAGGTCGAGACCCTCACCGGTGCTGGCGCGGGCGCGCCGCTGGCTGTTCGACCGGTACTCGCCGTCGAAATCGATCAGCCCCTGGTACGCGACCATCGCGCCCTTGCGGGCGAGGAGGTCGTCCTGACCGGTCAGCGAGACCCGCAGGAGCTGCGGGTTCTGCACGGTGTACCGGTCCTGGGACTGCTGTTCGGTGTGACTGAAAAGCGGGCTCTGCATGGTGTGTTCTCGCTCCCCCTCAGCCCCGGATCCGCAGGCGGTCGGTGCTGTCCTCGCTCGGCTGTACGACGACGATTCCCTCGCCGGAGAAGGCCATCTGGTACGCCTCTCCGCTGCCCCGCCCGACGAGGGCGGACGCCTTGAAGCTGCGCTTGCCCTTCACCTTGAGGTTCGGGGACCAGGCGACAAGGGCGTCGGGGTCGACGTACGTCTCGTCCTCGCCGCGGCCGCACTCGACGACGATCGGTGTGCCGCGCGAGGTCAGGGCGACCCAGCCGGTGCCGGCGATCTCGACGTTCCACAGGCCCTGTCCGGCGAGCTTCGCCATGCCCTTGACCTTCTCGACGCCCCACTGGAGGTGCGCGTCGAAGGCGAGCACGTTGCTGCCGTTCACCGAGAGCGAGTCGTTGTTGAGGTTGATGACGACGACGTCCGCGCCGTAGTCGGCGAGGTAGAGCAGGCCGTCGCCGCTGCACTTCATGACCGGCGCGCCCTCGCCGGTGACCCACTGGGACGCGATCTGGCGTACAGCGGGCGGGTTCGGCTCGTACTGGATGAAGCCCTCGTACGCCACCATCGAGCCGGTGCGCGCGTAGAGGTCCTGGCCGGTGGCCATGGCGACCTTGAGCATCGCGCGCCCGTGGTTCTCCATGCGTGCCGCGATCGGGGTCGGGGCGTAGCCCGCGAGTTGCTGATTCATGACGGGCTCCCTCAGACCTCGTAGGGCTGGACGACGATGAAGTTTCCGGGCGCTCCCCGGAACTGCAGGTTGACGGTCTCTCCGCTGTGGCCGGGGTAGGCGTTGCGGCGCAGCCGCACCTGGCTGGAGAGGATCACCTGGGATGCCGAGGACCACGCGACGACGGCGTTGGCGTCGGCGAAGGTGGTCGGCGTGACCGGCAGGACCACGGGGATGCCGTGCGTCTTGACGACGACGGTGCCCGTTCCCTGGAACTGCATGGTGAACAGGGCGCCGCCCGGAATGCCGTGCCCCTCGATGCGGCGGACCTCGTACTGCAGCGACTCGTCGAACGCGAGAACGTTCTCGGCGGAGACGCAGATGCCGTCGCCCTGGAGCTCGATGGGGTGCAGGTGCGCGCCGTTCTCGGCGAGGAAGACCTGGCCGCGTCCGGAGCAGCGCATCAACTCCATTTCCTGCCCGGTGGCGTTGCCCACGATGCGGCCGGTGAAGCCCGCACCCTTGTGACTGAAGTCCACCTTGCCCTGGTACATCACCATGCTGCCCTGGCGGGCGAGGATCGGCGTACCGCCCATGCCGAGCTCGACTCGCATGAGCTGCTGGTTCTGCGGGGTCCAGCGCTGTCCGGTGGCTGCCTCGCGGTACGGCTGGAGGGCGGCCTTGAGCCCGGCTCCGCCCGGGGGGACGCCTTGGGGCACGCCTTGCGGTACGCCTGGGGGCATGCCCGGCGGCATGCCTTGGGGCTGACCGTACGGGGCGGGCTGGCCGTAACCGCCGGGCGGCTGGGCCTGGCCGGGGACCTGGCCGGGCATCTGACCCGGGACCTGGCCGAACTGCGGCTGCTGGGGCGGCTGTCCGTACGGCGACGGAGGCGTCGGCGGTACGGGGCCACTCTGCGGCGGAGCCATCGGCGCCGCGACAGTCGGCGCCGCGTACATCTGCGGGGCGGGCTGCGGCGGTGCGGGCTGCGGCGGCGGGGCGAAGCCCTGCGCGGGGGCCGGCGCCGGCGCAGGGGCCGACGGGGCGGTGGGTGCGCCGAAGGACGGTGCGGGCTGCGCCGCCTGGGGCGGCGGGGCGAAGGAGGGCGCCGCTGCCTGCGGTTGCGCGGCCGGCTGCTCCTCAGCCACTTCACCGCCGAAGTTCTTCAGCAGGGCGTCGAGCCCGCCGTCGAAGCCCTGGCCGACAGCGGCGAACCGCCATACGTCCTTCAGGTAGAAGTCCCCCAGCATCACAGCGCGCTCGGTGGTGAACTCCGACCCCGTGAAGGCGTACCTGACGACCTCTTCGCCCCCCGCGACGATCCGGATGTAACCGGGCCCCACCTGCGACATCTGCCCCGCGCCGTCGATCGTCGCGGTGAAGGAAAGCCGGTGGATGTTCGCCGGGATGCGGTCCAGCGTGACGCGGAACGACTCGGTGTCACCCGACTGCGCGCCGAGCTGCTGAATCGACTCCTCGGGCGATTTCGGCTGATTGAAGAAAATGAAATACCGGTCGTCCGAGAGCTGCTCGTTGGCGTCGAGCCCGAAGCAGCTGATGTCGAAGGTCAGTCCGGGCCCCGCGATCTGCACACCTACGTACAGATCCGTGCCCGCTGTGAGGTCACTGATCTTGGCCTTGTGGCCGCGTTGAAATTCCCTGGCCATGCGTAACGACCGTCCCCCATCCCGCGGTGAATGCGTCGCGTCAGGCTAACCCGCGAACGGCGGCATCCGGCCGGGCCGGTACACACTCGGTACAGAATCACCGACCCTCACTCGGTGCGCGCGGCCGGCAGGTGCGGCAGCCGCTCTGCTGCGACCACTCCCTCGAGGTAGCCGCGGGCACGCTCGGTGCGCGGGTACGCCTCCAGGAGCTGCCAGAAACGCGGGCCATGACCCGGTACGAGCAGATGGGCGAGCTCGTGGACGAGTACGTAGTCGACGACGTACTCCGGCATGCCCTGCAGGCGGTGCGAAAGGCGGATGCTGCCTTCGGCCGGGGTGCACGATCCCCAGCGGGTGTTCTGGTTCGTCACCCAGCGCACGGACGCGGGGCGCGCCCTGCCGTCGAAGCACTGGGCGGACAGCCGACGGGCACGCTCGGCCAGTTCGGCGTCGCCGAAGACGCGCTTGCTCTCCTGGGCGGCGAGCTTGTCGAGCATCACGGTCACCCAGCGCTGCTCCTCGGCCTCCGACATCCGGTCGGGGATGAGCACAATCGTGCGGTCGCCCTCCCGGTACGCGGAGACCGTCCTGCTGCGGCGGGCGCTTCTGCGGACCTCGACAGCGCTCGACCGCGAACCGCGGGGCAGCTGATGTGTCGCACTGTGCAGAGGGTCGACGGGCACGCCACGACGTTACCCGCTGCCAGTGGCGGAAGTCCCGCCTCCGGATGGTTCGAACGCCAACCGCTCCCTGGTGTGCAGCATTTGAACGACTGATACGACTAATCCGCCCCCTCTGTGGACAACTTTCGGCGCCCTTTGGCCGCGCCGTGCATGCTGAGTTCCGAGAGCGGATCTTGGGACAGACCGACGGGGGACGGCGATATGCATCCGATGGTGAAGCCCGCGCTGCGGCGCGCCTGGCGGGACCGGCAGACCGTGCAATTCGGCATGACGCCCGCACACGCGGTGACAGTGGGCCCGGTGGATACGGCGACGGGCAGTTTCCTGGGGCTGCTCGACGGGACACGCGGCCTGCCGCTGCTGCGGGAGGAGGCACGGGCGATGGGGCTGCCCGACGGACGGGTGGACGACCTGGTGGCGAGGCTGGCGGCGGCGGGTCTGATCGACGACGCGACGGCGGGAGGCGCGGCGGCGGACGCGCTGCGGGGCCGTGCCGACGTGTTCGACCGGCTCCGCCCCGATCTGGCGTCCCTTTCGGTGGTCCATTGCGAACCGGGCGGCGGGGCACGGCGTCTGGCGGCGCGGCGCGCGATGCGGGTCCAGGTGCGGGGCGCCGGACGGGTCGGCGCGACGATCGCCTCGGTGCTGGCCGCCGGCGGCGTGGGGCGGGTCGAGGTGATGGACGGCGGTTGCACGGAGCTCTGGGATGTGGCGCCGGGCGGGCTGAGCACGGAGTCGGTGGGCGGCCGGCGTGACGTGGCGGCGCGGCAGCTGGTCCGGCGGGCCGCGCCCGGCAAGCCTCCGCGCGCGGCGGAGGCCGCCGAGGCGGCGGGGGATGCGGCGGGTGGCGAGCCGGGTCTCTCCCTGGTGATCGTGGCGCCCCGCGACGGATCCGCCGCTTATGCGCCCGATCCCGTCGCCGCGGAACCGTGGCTGCGATCGGGGACTCCTCATCTTTATGCGGGAGTCGTCGAGGCGACGGGGGTGGTCGGGCCGCTGGTGCTGCCGGGCGGGAGTGCCTGCGCGGGCTGTATGGCGCTGGGGCGGGTGGACCGGGACCCCGGGTGGCCCCGGATGCTGGCGCAGTGGCGTTCCGGCCGCGGCGGGCCCGTACCGGCCTGCGACGTCGGTCTGGCGACCGCGGTGGCGGGGATGGCGGCGGCGCACGCCCTGTCGTTTCTGGACGGTGAGCTGCCGGCCACGACGGGGGTCCGGTGGGAGGTGTCGATGCCGCTGCTGGACTGGCGGCAGGAGCGGATGTCACCGCACCGCGACTGTACGTGCGGCGCCAGTGGGCAGACTCAGGGGGAGTGCGCCTCGGGGGCCGGGGAGCCACAGGACACAATGGCCGGGTGACCGTCGCAGGCGGCCACGGGTGTCTGGGATTTGGAGGGGCGCATGTCTGATCTTCCCCGGAAGGCGGTCACCCGTACCGCCAAGCTGGCGGCACTGCCGCTGGGTTTCGCCGGCCGAGCCACCTGGGGCCTGGGCAAGCGAATCGGCGGCAAGTCGGCCGAGATAGTGGGTCGCGAGCTTCAACAGCGCACGGCCGACCAACTGTTCAAGGTCCTCGGTGAGTTGAAGGGGGGCGCGATGAAGCTGGGGCAGGCCCTGTCCGTGTTCGAGTCCGCGCTCCCCGAAGAGGTCGCCGGACCGTACCGGGCGGCGCTGACGAAGCTTCAGGAAGCCGCGCCGCCGATGCCGACCCGCACGGTGCACGCGGTGCTGGAGGAGCGGCTCGGAGCACAATGGCGCGACTTGTTCCTGGAGTTCGAGGACAAGCCGTCGGCGGCAGCCTCGATCGGCCAGGTGCACCGGGCCGTGTGGCACGACGGGCGCGAGGTGGCCGTCAAGGTCCAGTACCCGGGTGCCGGGGACGCCCTGCTCTCCGACCTGAACCAACTGAGCCGTTTCGCCCGGCTGCTCGGCCCGCTGGTGCCGGGGATGGACATCAAGCCGCTCATTTCCGAGCTGCGTGACCGGGTGTCGGAGGAGCTGGACTACGAACTGGAGGCGGAGGCCCAGCGGCAGCATGCGGAGCAGTTCGCTGACGACCCGGACGTGGTGGTGCCGGATGTGGTGCACCAGAGCGATCAGGTGCTGGTGACCGAGTGGATCGACGGCATACCGATGGCCGATGTGATCGCGGACGGGACGACGGAGCAGCGGGACAGGGCGGGGCAGCTGCTGGCCCGCTTCCTCTTCTCGGGGCCGGCCCGCACGGGCCTGCTGCACGCGGACCCGCATCCGGGCAACTTCCGGCTGCTGCCCGTGGGCCACGCGGGCGCGGGGGGCGACGAGGAGGATCAGGAGGACGCGGTCGGCCAATGGCGGCTCGGGGTCCTGGACTTCGGCACGGTGGACCGGCTGTCCGGCGGACTGCCCGCGACGATCGGAACGTCACTGCGGCTGACGCTCGACGGTGAGGCCGACGCGGTGTACGAGCTGCTCCGCGAGGAGGGCTTCGTGAAGGATTCCATCGATCTCGACCCGGACGAGGTGCTGGACTATCTGCTGCCCATCATCGAGCCCGCGCAGGCCGACGAGTTCACGTTCACGCGGGGGTGGCTGCGCCAGCAGGCGGCGCGGATCGCCGATGTCCGCTCCCCCGCGCACCGGTTGGGCAAGCAGCTCAATCTGCCGCCCGCCTATCTGCTGATACACCGGGTGACCTTGAGCACCATCGGAGTGCTCTGCCAACTGGGTGCGACCGTACGGCTGCGGCACGAACTGGAGGAGTGGCTGCCCGGTTTCCTCGCCGAGGAGGCGGAGGGAACGCCAGAGGCGGAAGTAGCCGAAGACGTGGACGGGGCGGCGGCCGGGGCGTAACCGGGCCGTTCACCACCAGGGCGAATCGAGCCGGCCTTCGATCGCTCTGAGGTTGGCGCGCGCGCAGTCGTCACAGAAGTAGTGGCGCCTGCCGTTCTCCACGGAGCAGGTCCAGGTGGGTGGTGTGTGCTCGGAGGGCTTGCCGCAGCGGGAGCACACCACGCTCTCGCCACCCGGCTCCGCGGAATCAGGAGCCTGCTCGGGGGGCCGGGGGTCCTCCCCGGGAGAACTCAGCACTCCGTGACGATATCTCCGACGGGGCGCGGTGGCCGGACAACGCACCGCGGGGGCCGGTCCCTTCGGACCGGCCCCCGCGGAGGGCTTCGTCTGCTCCGGCCTGCCGGCGCCTGCCTGTTACTGCATGACCGCCATGGCCAGGGCCCGGCGGGCACGCAGTGAGACGCGCTCGGCGCGGCGCTGCATCCGCCGGGCGGCGACCAGGCGCACGGCCTGGTGTTCCGCCTCGGCTTCCCGCCGGCGTTCTTGCATATGGGCACGGGCCAGGGCTTCTGGGATGAGTTGCATCTCGCGGTTCCTGTTCTGACGCGAGTCGTTCGCGCCGGTGATCGTGACGTCGTGGGTAGCGGAGCCGAAGGGCTCGCTGGGGGAAGAGGTCATCGGGGCCTGCTTCTTGGGATCGTGCGTATGGGGTCGGTCGATGGTTCCGGTGACGTTCATGCCGCGACCGGGTTCTTGCGCGGGCGGCCACGCGGCCGCTTGCGGGCGACTACGACACCCTGGACGAAGAGCTCGCCACCCCAGACACCCCAGGGCTCGCGGCGCTCCTTGGCACCGGCGAGGCAGGCCTCGACCAGCGGGCAGGTGCGGCAGAGCGACTTGGCGTACTCGACATCGGCCGGGGACTCGGCGAAGAAGACCTCCGGGTCGTACGAACGGCAGGGGACGGGCACGCCGAGGTTCTCGATGGCGTCGTCGAGCGCGGTGAGCGCGGTGAGGGGGGCCGGGGCAGTCAAGGTGGGGTCCTCCGTGAGACCGGGCGGGGTGATCGGTTGGGAAGGCGGTACGGACGGGGCGTGCGTTTCGAGTTGCACGGTGGTTTGTTCCTCGTCGAGTCGTTCCGGCCGGTCGGCCGGGTGGCGGTTGCTGTCCCGAAGCCCCTTCGCTCTGTCTCGCCCGTTCGGGCAAAACAGAAGGGCCGCGGATCCCTGGTGGGGTTCCGCGGCCCTGAAGGCGCCTGCCTGATCCTGGATCAGGCTGGATCACTCCAGGGTTCGAGCCCACGGAAGGCCCACATCGTGTGGTGCTGCGTCGTCTGCTTCTTGGATCCGGCACCGGCTGCCGCAAAGGCATAGGCCTTCCCCTGTGCCGCTGCTACTGCTGCTTCCGGTGCCTTGGTCGGTCGCTCATTGCGCGCCAGGACCAGGACGGGGAGGCTCGCGAGAGAGGCGGGGCGGACGGCGGGAATGCCGCCGGACACACCGGTGCCACGGAGCGAGGAGCCGAGCGGGCAGGGGGCGACGACCGAGCGATCGGTCATTTTGGTGAAGTTCATGAAGCTGGTCACTGGGCTCGCCTCCTCTCGGCGTCTCGGGGACCCTTGGCACGAGGCCGGTCCCTACGTATTCGGATAAGTACAGCACGGAGTCAGGGCTTCAGAGAAGTCGCTGTTCCCGTGGTTAAGAACCTATGGGGATTGCTGGGGCATGCGCAAACTATTTTCCCGACGAGTTTGAATCAGTCCTCCTCGTCGGCTCCTCCAAGGTCCTGACCTGCGCAGAGAGCCAGCACATCGGCTCCGAAACGCTCCAGCTTGCGGGCGCCGACCCCCGCGATGACGGCCAGTTCCCCCGCCTCGCCCGGCGCCGCCTCGGCGATCGCCATCAGCGTCTTGTCGGTGAAGACGCAGTACGCGGGCTGGCCCAGCTCCCGCGCCTGGCCCGCGCGCCAGTCGCGCAGCCGTTCGTACAGCGCTTCGTCCATGTCGGACGGGCAGTCCTCGCAGCGCATCAGTTTCACCTCACCGGCGTCGGTGAGCGTCTTTCCGCACACCCGGCACAGGGCCGAGCTGCGGCGCTTGCGCTTGGCCGGGCCCCCCATGCCGGCACCGGAGCCGCTGCCGGCGCGCGGGGCGGACGCGCCACGGCTGCCGGGGACGGAGGAACCGGGGCGCAGTCCGTTCAGGAAGCGGCTCGGGCGGCGCGAGGCCCGGCCGCCCGGGGAGCGGGACAGGGCCCAGGACAGCACCAGATGCAGGCGGGCGCGCGTGACTCCGACGTACAGCAGGCGTCGCTCCTCCTCGACCTGCTCGTCGGTCTTGGCGTAGGTGATCGGCATCATGCCCTCGGTGAGGCCGACCAGGAACACGGCGTCCCACTCCAGGCCCTTCGCCGAGTGCAGCGAGGCGAGGGTGACGCCCTGGACGGTGGGCGCGTGCTGGGCGGCCGCGCGCTCGTCGAGTTCGGCCACGAGGTCGGAGAGCGTGGCGGTGAACCTGGTCTTCGCGAAGTCCTCGGCGAGACGGACCAGCGCGGCCAGTGACTCCCACTGGTCACGCACGGCGCCGGAGCCGGCCGGGGGCTGCGGGGTCCAGCCGTTGCCGCTGAGGACGGCGCGGGTCTGGGAGGGCAGGTCCACGACGTCGTCGAGCAGCGGGTCGTTGTCCCCGAACCGGGCGGCGCTGCGCAGGCCGGCGATCGCCTTGCGCACCTCCTGCCGTTCGAAGAACCGCTCAGCGCCGCGCAGCTGGTAGGGCACTCCGGCGTCGGCCAGCGCCTGTTCGTAGACCTCCGACTGGGCGTTGATCCGGTACAGCACGGCGATCTCGCCGGCCGGGACGCCGGCGGCGATGAGGTCGCGGATGCGGCGGGCGGTGCCCTCGGCCTCGGCGGGCTCGTCCGCGTACTCCGTGTAGAGGGGTTCGGGGCCGGGCTCCCGCTGGGAGACCAGCTCAAGGCGGTGCTCGGCGGCGCGGCCGCGCGCCTGGCTCAGCAGACCGTTGGCCAGGTGGACGACCTGAGGGGTCGAGCGGTAGTCACGGACCAGCTTCACGACGGTCGCGTCCGGATGCTTGGTGCGGAAGTTCAGCAGGTGGTCCGGGGTGGCGCCGGTGAAGGAGTAGATCGTCTGGCTGGCGTCGCCGACGACGCAGAGGTTGGGCCGGTCGCCCAGCCACAGTTCGAGCAGCCGCTGCTGGAGGGGGCTGACGTCCTGGTACTCGTCCACCACGAAGTGCTGGTACTGGCTGCGCACGTGGTCGGCGATGTCGTGCCGGTCCTGGAGGATGCCGACGGTGAGCAGCAGCACATCCTCGAAGTCGATCATGGACCGGTCGCGCTTGAGCTGCTCGTACATCGCGTAGATCTGGGAGATCTCCGCCGCGTCCCTGGGAGCGTCGCGGCCCGACTTGGCGGCCGCGGCCGGGTAGTCGGCGGGGACGGTCTGGGTGACCTTCGCCCACTCGATCTCGCCCGTCACGTCCCGCAGCTCGTTGCGATCGAGGCGGACGCGGCAGCGGGCGGCGGCCTCGGCCACCAGCTGGATCTTGCGCTCGACGAGCCGGGGCAGGTCGCCACCGACTGCTTTCGGCCAGAAGTACTGGAGCTGGCGGAGCGCAGCGGAGTGGAAGGTCCGCGCCTGGACGCCGCCCGCGCCGAGCTGGCGGAGCCGCCCGCGCATCTCGCCCGCGGCGCGGTTGGTGAACGTGACGGCCAGCACACTGGCGGGCTGGAGAATCCCGGCGCGCACGCCGAACGCGATGCGGTGCGTGATGGCGCGCGTCTTGCCGGTGCCGGCTCCCGCCAGCACGCACACCGGACCGTGCAGGGCCGTCGCGACCTCGCGCTGCTCGGGGTCGAGCCCATCGAGCACCGCGTCCGCCGAGTCCGGGACCTGCGGGAAAAGAGAGGAGTGCGTTGCTGCTGTCACCCCGCCATGCTGCCAGGTCGGGAGTGGTGGGTGCGGCGCTTGTCCACAGGGCCCGGGCACTGGTCGTACTAATGCGGGAATGGCGGTCGGGTCGCGTACGTTCGACTGACTGGATTTTCGACTCACCGGGGCACGGACCCCGGCGAACCAGAGGAGCGCATTCGACATGCAGGGAACAGTGACGATGTACAGCACGACGTGGTGCGGCTACTGCCGTCGGCTCAAGAGCCAGATGGACCGTGAGGGCATCGCGTACACCGAGATCAACATCGAGCTGGACCCGGAGTCGGCGGCCTTCGTCGAGAAGGCGAATGGCGGAAACCAGACGGTCCCGACCGTCCTCGTGGTTCCCGCCTCCGGTGAGCAGTCGGTCATGACCAACCCGAGCCTCGCCCAGGTCAAGCAGGCGCTGGCCGTCTGAGGCCCGAGGCACACACGTACAGAAACACACGTACAGCTCATACGGAAGGGCCCCCAGGCAGCAGCGTGGGGGCCCTTCCGTATGAGCGGGCGTTCCGTATGAGCGGGCGTTACGGATTCAGTGGCTTCGGCAGGGGCTTGCCGTACCAGAGCTCCACCAGGCGGGCGGCGATCGAGATGCCCGACGGGGGCAGGATCTCACCGGACTCGATGGCGCTCCGGAGATCGTCCCTGGAGAACCAGCGCGCCTCCTCGATCTCCTCGCCGTCCACGTCGATCTCCGACGACGTGGCACGCGCCATGAAGCCGAGCATCAGGCTGGACGGGAACGGCCACGGCTGGCTGGCGACGTATTCGACGTGGCCGACTGTGACACCCGCCTCCTCGAAGACCTCGCGAGCCACCGACTCCTCGATCGTCTCACCGGGCTCCACGAAGCCCGCGAGCGTCGAGAACCGGCCTTCCGGCCAGTGCACCTGGCGGCCGAGGAGCGCGCGGTCCTCCTCGTCCGTGACCAGCATGATGACGGCGGGGTCCGTGCGCGGGTAGTGCTCGGCGCCGCACGCCTGGCAGCGCCGGATGTGCCCGGCCGCCGCGATGACGGTGCGCTCGCCGCAGCGCGAACAGAAACGGTGCAGCCGCTGCCAGTTCTCCAGGGCCACCGCGTGGACCATCAGGCCCGCGTCGCGCGGGTCGAGCAGAAGCCCGGCCTCGCGCAGACCGGCGGGGCGCGCGGACTGGTCCATGCGGCCCGGCAGGGAGTCCTTCTGGAGCGCGAAGTAGCTGACGCCGTCCTCGTCCGTACCGAGGAAATAACGGTGCGTCTCGGTGACCGGGGCCTCGAAGGCGGGGGTCATGACGAGTTCCGTGCGCCCGTCCGGGGTGTCGTCGATCAGGGCCTGTCCGCCGGAGACCACGAAGACACGGGTCGTCGGGTGGCTCCACGCCGCCGCCAGCCAGGCCTCGTCGAGGCGGTGGTGCGCGGCGCGGTCGATGCCGCTCGGGGCGGTGAGCCCGATCGGCCGCCGCGTGGCGTCCGTGCTGCCCGCCATGTCCGCGCCGGCCGAGCCGGCCGAGCTGCCCGAGCTGTCCGAGCTGCCCGCGGTCAGGCCCGTGTAGTCCGTCGAGGTGCTCACAGGTGCTTCCAACTCCCCCTGGTGGATTCGGATGAGGTTCGGCTTCAGGAGGCGCGCCAGTGCGCCGCGAGGTCGCCCCACAGATACGCGGTCGTCTCGACGCCCTTGAGGAGCAGGTCGAGCTCGACCTTCTCGTTGGGTGCGTGCCAGCCGTCCGAGGGTACGGAGATACCCAGGAAGAGCACGGGTGCACCGAGTACGTCCTGGAGGTCCGCCGCGGGCCCCGAGCCGCCCTCCCGCGTGAAGAGGATCTTCCGGCCGAAGGCACGGCCCATGGCCCGTACGACGGACTGGAGCGCGGGGTGGTCCAGTGGCGTCAGGCACGGGCGCGTGGCGGCGCCGAACGTGATCTCGTGACGGATGCCGGCCGGTACGCGGGATGCGACCCAGTCGCGTACGGACTGCTCGATCTTGTCCGGGTGCTGGCCCGCGACCAGGCGGAAGGAGAGCTTCAGGTGGGCGGAGGACGGGACGATCGTCTTGCCGCCGGGGCCCTGGTAGCCGCCGCCGATGCCGTTGACCTCGGCGGTCGGGCGGGCCCAGACGCGCTCCAGAGTGGTGTGGCCGGCCTCGCCGAGCGTGGCTCGGGACTTGGCTGTACGGAGCCACTCGGCCTCGTCGAAGGGGAGCTCGGCGAACAGCTCGCGCTCGCGGTCCGTGAGCTCGACCATGCCGTCGTAGAAGCCGGGGATCGTGACGTGCTCGTTCTCGTCGTGGAGGGCCGCGACGAGGCGGGCGGCGACGGTGGCCGGGTTGGGGACGGCGCCGCCGAAGGACCCTGAGTGGATGTCCTGGTCGGGCCCGTACAGCTTGATCTCGCAGTCGGCCACGCCGCGCATGCCGGTGCAGACGGTGGGGGTGTCCTCGGACCACATGCCGGTGTCGGAGACGATCACCGCGTCGGCGGCGAGGCGCTCCGCGCGCTCCTCGACGAGCGCGCGGAAGTGCGGGGAGCCGGACTCCTCCTCACCCTCGACGAGGAGCTTGAGGTTGACGGCGGGGGCGATGCGGCCGGTGGCGGCGAGGTGGGCGCGCACGCCGAGGGTGTGGAAGAACACCTGGCCCTTGTCGTCGGCGGCGCCACGGGCGTAGAGCCGGCCGCCGATGATCTCCGGTTCGAAGGGGTCCGTGTGCCAGCCGTCCTCGCGGGCGGCGGGCTGCACGTCGTGGTGTCCGTAGACGAGCACGGTGGGGGCGTCCGGGTCGCCGCTCGGCCACTCGGCGAATACGGCCGGGGCGCCTGCGGTGGGCCAGATCTCGGAGACCGGGAAGCCGGTCTCCTTGAGCTTCGCCGCCAGCCATTCGGCGCTGCGCCGCACGTCGGCGGCGTGGTCCGGCTGCGCCGACACGGACGGGATGCGCAGCCAGTCGGCGAGGTCGCCGAGGAAGGCCGCGCGGTGCGTGTCGATGTACGTACGGACGACGCTGTCCGGGGTGTCGCTCATGGCCTTGAGCCTATCCGGCCGCCGGGCCGGGCTCGTCCAGCAGGATCCGTTCCAGCTCGGCACGGCCGGGGAGGCCGGTGGGGCGCGCGATCTCACCGGTGCGGACGTAGAGGAACGCCGCGCCCACGGAGTCGGGGGGCACGTCGTGCTGTTCCGCCCAGGCGAGGCGGTAGACGGCGAGCTGGAGGGGGTCGGCGGCGCGCGTGCGGCTGGTCTTCCAGTCGACGATCTCGTACGCGCCGGTGGCCTCGTCGCGGTATACGGCGTCTATGCGACCCCGGATGACGCGGCCCGCGAGGGTGAGGTGGAAGGGCGCCTCGACGCGGTAGGGGGTGCGGCGCGCGTACGGGGTGCGCTCGAACGCCTCCTTGAGTGCGGCCAGGTCGCGCTCGTCCGCGATCTCGGCGTCGGACTCGTCGCCGCCGGGCAGCTCGTCCGGCCCGAGCATGGGCAGCGGCAGCTCCTCGAAACGCGACTCCACCCACGCGTGGAACCGGGTGCCCCGGCGCGCGGCAGGCTGTGGCGGACGTGGCATGGGGCGGGCGAGCTCCTGGGCGAAACCGTCGGGGTCGGCGGCGAGCCGCAGGAGCTCGGATGCGGTGAGGGAGGGCGGTACGAGGACGTCACGGGTCGTGGCGCGGGCACGGCGCAGCTCACCGGCGAGGGCGTCGAGATCCCGGTCCCAGGAGGCGACCGCGCGGGCCTCTTCGGGGGTGAGGGACTCCCCACCATGGCCCGGCCGAGGCGTGCTGGTTCCACCGGACATCGTCGGGCCGCCCGGACCGGTCGCGTGCGCCTCGTGCGCCTCGTGCGTCTCGTGCGTCGGGTGGGGGCGTACGGGGACGGTGTCGTGGTCCGGGGCGGACTGTGCGTGCTGCGGTACGGCGCCGGGGCGGTCCGCGCACGAGGGCGTGCGGGGCGCGGGTACGGCACCCGGGCGCACAGCGGACCAACTGTCCCAGCCCGGCGGAGTGGCGTCGTGGCCTTGGAACGCGTCGAGCGAACCCTCGGCGTCGACCGCCGCGTGTGCGCGGCTGCCGTTCGCTGTGGCCTCGGCGGGGGCACTGGCGCGAGGGGCGGCGTCCGCCTCAAGGCGGGCCCGGGTGTCCGTACGGGTGTCCGGCGAGGCATCCGCGAGAGCCTTCGTGCCGGTGCGCGTCTCCGGTCCCGCGTCGGCGTGGGCCGTCTCCGTGGCGGTTGGTGGGGTGGCCGGTTCCGGTGCGGGGCGTTCCGTGAGAAGGCTGTCCCAGTCCGGCGGGGTGGCGTCGAAGTCCGGCTCGGAGGTGGCTTCGAAGTCGGGCTCGACGGGGTCGTCGAAACGCCCTTCGAAACGCTCTTCGAAAGGCTCGTCGAAGTCGAAGTCCGTGGGGGGCTCCGGCTCCGGCTCCTGCTCCGCCTCCGCATCGGCCGGAGCTGCCGCCAGGGCCGCCAAGTGGGCCATGACCGTCTCCGCTGCCCGGCGGCGGCGGGCCATGGACGTCGGATCCAGCGGCAAGGGCCACACACGGTCCGTCGCCGACTCGCGCAGGGACGGGTTCTCCTCGTCCTCGGCGGGCTCGTCCGCCCACGCCTCGATCTCTCCGAATCCGGCCGCGCAGTGGTCGTACAGCGCCCGCAGGAAGCCGGAAGGACCGCGCGGCTTCTTCTGGGTCGGGCCCCACCAGTGGCCCGAGCCGAGGAGCAGCGAGCGCGGGCGCGTGAAGGTCACGTATCCGAGGCGCAGCTCCTCGGTGTGCTGGTGGGCCTTCATCGCGTCCTTGAACGCCTTGATGCCCTTGGCGTCCCAGTCCCCCACGTCCGGGAGCGTCTTCGCGTCGCCGCGCAGCGCGTGCGGCAGGACCTTGGCCTGTGAGGTCCAGGAGTCGCGTGACTGCTCGCTCGGGAAGTGGCCCGCGACCAGGCCCGGCGCCGCCACGACGTCCCACTCCAGGCCCTTGGACTTGTGCGCGGTGAGGACCTTGACGGTGTTCTCGCCGCCGGGCAGGGCGTTGTCGAGCCCCTTCTCGTACTGGGCGGCGGTCCGCAGGAAGGCGAGGAAGGCGAGCAGGGTCGCCTCGCCGTCCAGCGCCGCGAATCCGGCCGCCGTGTCCAGGAAGTTGCTCAGCGTCTCCCGCCGGCGGGCGGCCAGGGCGTGCGGTGAGGCCGAAAGTTCCACTTCGAGGCCCGTCGTGGCGAGCACCCGGTGCAGTACGTCCATGAGCGGGTCCGCGAGCGAGCGCCGCAGGTCGCGCAGCTCGGCCGCCAGGCGGGCGAACCGGACCCGGGCGTCGGCCGAGAAGGGCAGGCCGTCGTCCGGGCCGCCGCCGGACTCCAGGAAGGTGTCGAGCGCGTCCGCGAGGGAGATGACCTCCGCCGGGTCTACGCCCTCGACGGCCTCGGCCAGCCTGCCGTCGGGGTCGGCGTCCGCGTCGGCGCCCGGCGCGCGGTGGACGAGCAGGCGCGCGCGGCGCCCGAGCAGGGCCAGGTCGCGCGGGCCGATGCGCCAGCGGGGGCCGGTGAGGATGCGTACGAGCGAGGCATTGGCCCCCGGGTCCTGGAGGACCTCGCAGACGGCGACGAGGTCCGCGACCTCGGGGAGGTGGAGGAGTCCGGACAGGCCGACGACCTCGACCGGTACGTCGCGGGCCACCAGCGCGCCCTGGATCTCGGCGAAGTCGCCCGCCGTACGGCACAGGACGGCGATCTCGCCGGGCTCCTTGCCCGTACGGACGAGGTGGGCTATCGAGTCGGCCAGCCACGCGATCTCCTCCGCGTGGGTGGGCAGCAGGGCGCAGCGGACGATGCCGTCGCGCTCGGCGCCCGGGGCGGGGCGCAGTGCCTCGACGCCCTCGTGCATGGCGCGCAGCGGGACGGCGAGGCCGTTGGCGAGGTCGAGGAGGCGGCCGCCGCTGCGGCGGTTCTCGCTGAGCGAGTAGCGGGCTGCGGGGCTCCCGTCGGCGTACGGGAAGTGGGCGGGGAAGTCGTCGAGGTTCGCGACGGAGGCACCGCGCCAGCCGTAGATCGCCTGGCAGGGGTCACCGACGGCCGTCACCGCGTGCCCGGTGCCGCCGCCGAACAGTCCGGAGAGGAGCAGGCGCTGCGCGACGGACGTGTCCTGGTACTCGTCGAGCAGGACGACGCGGAATTCGTCGCGCAGGATCCGGCCGGCCTCCTCGCTGGTGAGCGCGAGTTCGGCGGAGAGGGCGATCTGGTCACCGAAGTCGAGGAGGTCGCGGCTGCGCTTGGCCTCGCGGTAGCGGATGGTGAGGTCGAGGAGTTCGAGGCGGGCGGCGGCGGCTTCGGGAACCTTGCGCAGGTCGGCGTTGGAGAGCTTGACGGACGCGAGGCTGTTGAGGAGCCCGGTGTCGTACGTCGCGAGGCGGGCCGGTTTCACGAGGTGCTCAGCCAGCTCCGCGTCCAGCGCGAGCAGGTCGCTGACCAGGGACGGAAATGATCTGGTCAGCGCCGGATACGGTCCTGGCGCCTCGCGCAGCACCCGTGCGGCGAGCTGGTAGCGGGTGGCGTCGGCGAGGAGGCGGGCGGTCGGTTCGAGGCCGATGCGCAGGCCGTGCTCGGCGAGGAGCTGCCCGGCGAAGGCGTGGTACGTCGAGATCCGGGGCTCGCCAGGGGGGTTGTCGGGGTCGATGACGTCGGGGTCGGTCACCCCGGCGCGCACCAGCGCCTTGCGGACGCGCTCGGCAAGCTCACCGGCCGCCTTGTTGGTGAAGGTCAGGCCGAGTACCTGCTCGGGGGCGACCTGCCCGGTGCCGACCAGCCACACCACGCGCGCGGCCATGACCGTCGTCTTGCCCGAACCGGCTCCGGCCACGATGACCTGCGGGGCAGGCGGTGCGGTGATGCACGCCATCTGCTCCGGGGTGAACGGGATGCCGAGGAGCTCTTTGAGCTGCTCGGGGTCGGTGATTCGGGCTGACACCCCAGAGAGGCTATCCGGCCCCACTGACAACGACGGTCCGTGAAGCCGGCGCTACCCGACGAGCGGGCTGCTCGACGAGCGTCTTACTCGACGAGCGGGCTACTCGACGAGCGGGCTACTCGACGATGTGGCGGCCCTCCGGCTGCGCGCTGCACGAAGCGCGGAACGCGCAGTGCGTGCAGTGCTGGCCGGTCGCCGGACTGAAGCGTTCGTCGAGTACGCGGCCGGCGGCGGTGGCGAGCAGGTCACCGACCCACTCCCCGGCGAGCGGCTCCTGCGCCTGGACCTTGGGCAGCGCCTCACCGCCGTCCTTCTTGGCGGCCGCCTGCCGCAGCTGTACGAGTTCGGCGCCGCCGGGCTCGGGACGCGTTCCCCCGAACGCCTCGTCCACCGCGCCTTCCCGTACGGCGAGCTGGTAGACGGCGAGCTGCGGATGGCGGGCGACCTCGTCGCGCGTGGGGGCCGCTTTCCCGGTCTTGAAGTCGACGACGTACGCCCGCCCCTCGGCGTCCCGCTCGACGCGGTCCATGGAACCCCGGATGCGCACCTCGTACTCCCCGCCCGCCTCCAGGGTCACGTCGAAGTCGTGCTCGGTGGCGACCGGGGTACGGCCGCCGCGGTCCATGACGTGCCACTTCAGGAAGCGTTCGAGCGCCACACGCGCGTGCTCCTTCTCCTGCTGGGACTTCCAGGGCGCGTCGAAGGCGAGGGCGTCCCAGACGGAGTCGAGGCGTTCCATGAGTACGGCGAGGTCGGCGGGCGTACGGCCGGACGCGACCTCGTCGGCCAGGACGTGCACGACGTTCCCGAAACCCTGGGCGGCGGTCGCCGGTGCGTCCGCCTTCACCTCGCGTCCCAGGAACCACTGGAGGGAGCACGTGTTCGCGAGCTGGTCCAGTGCGCTTCCCGAGAGCGCTACGGGTTCGTCGCGGTCGCGCAGCGGGACGCTGCTGTGCGTCGGGTCGTACAGGCCCCACCAGCGGTACGGGTGCGCCGAGGGGACCAGCGGCTGGCCGTCCTCGTCCGCGAGCGCGGCGAGGCGGGCCAGTCGGCGGGCGGCGGCGTCGCGCAGGGCGGGGGTCGCCGCCGGGTCGACGGTGGTGGCGCGCAGTTCGGCGACGAGTGCGGCCACGGCGAGGGGGCGGCGGGGGCGGCCGGTGACGTCCTTGGGTTCGACGCCGAGTTCGGTCAGGAAGCGGGAGGGCTGGTCGCCGTCGTCGGCGGGGGCCTTGACGGCGGTGACGACGAGGCGCTCGCGAGCGCGGGTGGCGGCGACGTAGAAGAGCCGGCGTTCCTCGGCGAGGAGGGCGCCGGGGGTGAGCGGCTCGGCGAGGCCGTCGCGGCCGATCCGGTCCGCTTCGAGGAGCGATCCGCGGCGGCGCAGGTCCGGCCACAGGCCCTCCTGCACGCCTGCCACGACGACCAGGCGCCACTCCAGCCCTTTTGACCGGTGCGCGGTCATCAGGCGTACGGCGTCGGGGCGCGCGGCGCGCTTGCTGAGGGTGTCGGCGGCGATGTCCTGGGCGTCGAGCTCTTCCAGGAAGTTCAGCGCGCCGCGGCCGCCGGAACGTTCCTCGGCGCGGGCCGCGGTGTCGAAGAGCGCGCATACGGCGTCGAGGTCGCGGTCGGCGTTGCGGCCGGCCGTGCCCCCGCGCAGGGCCGCGCGTTCGAGGCGCCCCGGCCAGGGGGTGCCGTTCCACAGCTCCCAGAGAGCCTCCTCGGCCGTGCCGCCGGCTTCGAGGAGCGTACGGGCCGTGCGCAGGAGCGCGCCGAGGCGCTGGGCGCCGCGGGCGTACGCCGGGTCGTGCGCGGCCAGGCGCTCGGGCTGCGCGAGGGCGCGGGCGAGCAGTTCGCCGGAGGGCGGCGGGAGCCGGTTCCCGGCGGCGCGCTCCTCGTCGCGCAGGGCACGGCCGAGCCGGCGCAGGTCGGCAGTGTCCATGCCGGCGAGCGGCGAGGCGAGCAGCTCGGCGGCGACCTCCGCGCTGAGCCAGGTGGTGGTGGCGGGTGGAGTGGAGTTCCCCTGGCCCGGCCCTTCCCGAACGTCGGCAGGCTCCCGGCGCTCCTCGGGCACCTCCGGCTCCTCGGGCTCCTCGGGCTCCCCGGCAGCGTGCGTCTCACGATGCCCGGCAGGCTGGTCCGGTGAGGCGAGCGCCGCCTCGGCCACCGCCCGCAGCGCCGTCAGCAGAGGCGTCACCGCCGGCTCGTGGCGCAGGGCCAGGTCGTCGCCGTCGATCTCCAGGGGGACACCTGCCGAGGTCAGGGCGCGGCGTACGGCGGGGATGGTGCGCCCGCCGGCGCGTACCAGTACCGCCATCTCGTTCCACGGCACGCCCTCCTCCAGGTGGGCGCGGCGCAGGATGTCCGCGATGTTGTCGAGCTCCGTGCCCGCCGTCGGGTACGTGAAGACCTCCGTGCGGCCCCCTTCGCGTACGGCGGCCAGGTCGCGGTGCGCCCGTACCTTCTCGGCCGGCAGGCGCGTCAGCGGCATCCGGCGGGTGAGCAGACGGGTGGCCGCCAGGAGGCCCGCTCCCGAGCGGCGGGAGGTCGTCAGGACCTCCACCGGCGAAGGGCTGCCGTCCGCTCTGCGGAACGTGTGCGGGAAGTCGAGGATGCCGCCGACGTCCGCTCCGCGGAACGCGTAGATCGACTGGTCCGGGTCACCGAAAGCCACCAGGGTGCGGCCGGAACCGGCCAGCGCGCGCAGGAGGCGGACCTGCGCCGGGTCCGTGTCCTGGTACTCGTCTACGAAGACAGCGTCGTACTGCGCGCTGAGCCGGCCCGTGAGCTCCGCCTGTTCGGCGAGCAGCACCGCCCGGTGGACCAGTTCGGCGTAGTCGAGGACGCCCTGCATGTCGAGTACGTCGAGGTACTCGGCCAGGAAGGCCGCCGCGGCCTTCCAGTCGGGCCGCCCGGTACGCGCCGCGAAGGCTCCGAGTGAGTCGGGCCCGAGCCCCAGCTCACGGCTGCGTGCCAGCACGGCGCGGACCTCGTCGGCGAAGCCGCGCGTGGTGAGGCAGGCGCGCAGTTCGTCCGGCCAGTGGACGGGGGTGGGCCGGCCGTCCCGTTCCAGCTCCACGTGGCCCGCGAGAAGGTCGCGTACGGCGACGTCCTGTTCGGGGCCGGACAGCAGCCGCAGCGGTTCGCTGAAGAGGTCGCTGTCCTGATGCGCGCGGACCAGGGCGTAGCAGAAGGAGTGAAAGGTGGTGGCCTGCGGCCCGTACGCGCCGCCGAGCCGCAGCGCCATCCGGTCGCGCAGCTCCACCGCCGCCTTGCGGCTGAAGGTGAGCACCAGGATGCGCGCCGGGTCGGCCCCTTTGGCGACGCGGGCGGCCACCGCCTCCACCAGGGTCGTCGTCTTGCCGGTGCCGGGTCCCGCGAGGACCAGCAGCGGGCCCCCGGCATGGTCAACCACCGCACGCTGGCGTGCGTCCAGAAGAGGGGGGTTCACCGGGCCCGGCCGGGTACGTACCAGTCGGTACGCGCCCGGGGTCCGCTGCCGCGCCTGACGGTGCGGCGGATTCCAGCCGGAACCCGCGGAACCTGGGGAAGGGGAGGAGCTCACGTGGATCGCCGGTCCTGGTGGGTGTACGGATTGACTTGCCACCCCGTGCGGGGCGCGGTGCGTGCGCGATGAGCGGTGTACGCGCGACGCGTGCCGCCGACGCTACGCCAGTGGGCGCCGGGGACGCAGCGAGTCCGCCTACCGCCGCGCCTCGTACCCCGTACGGGCCCGGCGCCGCCCGCCGCGTCGCCGCATGCAGGAGGCTGTCAGGTGTGAGCCGTGTGAGCTTGTGCACTTCCGCCGGAGCCGGCCGTGCCGCCGCCGTCCCATCGCGCCTGCTTCATGTCCAGGCGCGGGAGGTGGGTCCCGGACTGCCGGGAGGCCGTCCGCAGCGGGGTGGCCTCCGCGCGGTAGTGGCCCAGCGCCCGCAGCTCATGGCCGGGAAGCAGTGCGCCGTCGGAACGCACCACTCGCCACCAGGGCGCGCCGCCGCCGTAGAGCGCCATGACCCGCCCCACCTGGCGTGGGCCGCCCTCTTGGAGCCACTCGGCGACGTCTCCGTAGGTCATCACACGGCCGGGTGGAATCATCTCCGCCACCTCCAGCACGCGCTCGGCGTACTCGGGGAGTGCGGGGACTTCCGGCTCGTCGCTCATCCGGTCCATCCTGCACCACGGCACCGACAGTGCGCTGCTCCATGGGGCGTACCCGACGCATCCAAGACACTTCACGCCCCCGCAATGCACCCTGATGCCCCCCTCTGTCATCCGGTCATGCCACCATCATCCGGGCGGTGACAGGTGATACGAGATCAAGAAGAATCGACGAAGGAGCAGGGCGTGCAGCCTCCCCCGGTGGCGAGCACCCCTGGCGCCGATTCGCACCCTGACGCACCCGAGAGGCCCACGGAGAACATGGACAGCGGGCCCGAAGCACCCCACACCGACCGGGTCTCCGGCGACGAACCGCTGCTCTCCGCGCGCGTGCACCGGCCCTCCGACCTGGTGCGACTGCTCGTCGGCGTACTCGGCATCATCTGCGTGCTCGCCATCGCCGCCTTCGCGCACGGCACCGCGTCCGGGCTCGAACAGGACATCAGCAAGGGCACCGGCCAGACCCCCGACGTCTTCATCAAACTGGCCGGTCTGATCTCCAGCATCGCCGTACTGATCCTGCCCGTCGCCTTCGCGATCGAGCGGCTGATCAAGCGTGACGGACTGCGGATCGCGGACGGCGTACTCGCGGCCGTGCTCGCCCACGGTGTGGCGCTCGCCACCGACCTGTGGGTCTCCGAGGCCGCCCCGGACACGATCAGGGAAGCGCTCACCCAGGCCACCGCGAACGGCGAACTCACCGATCCCGTGCACGGTTATCTCGCGCCGGTCATCGCCTACATGACGGCGGTCGGCATGGCCCGCAGGCCGCGCTGGCGCGTGGCGCTGTGGGCGGTGCTGCTGCTCAACTCGTTCGCCGTACTGGTGGGCCGCCAGACCACACCGTTCTCGATCATCGTGACGGTGCTGATCGGCTGGACCGTCGCGTACGGGACGCTTTACGCCGTCGGATCGCCGAACGTACGGCCCACGGGACAGACGCTCCTGGCGGGCCTGCGGCACGTCGGCTTCCGCCCCGTGACGGCGATGCGCGCCGAGGACATGCCCGACTCGGCCGAGCAGGGCGACCGCGGGCGGCGCTATCTCGTCACGCTGGAGGACGGGCCGCCCCTCGACGTCACCGTCGTCGACCGCGAGCAGCAGGCGCAGGGGTTCTTCTACCGCGTGTGGCGCCAGGTGACCCTGCGCGGCATCACCCAGCGCCGCTCGATCCAGTCCCTGCGCCAGGCCCTGGAGCAGGAGGCTCTTCTCGCGTACGCCGCCATCGCCGCCGGGGCCAACGCGCCGAAGCTGATCGCCACGTCCGAGCTCGGCCCCGACGCCGTGATGCTCGTGTACGAGCACCTGGGCGGCCGCTCGCTGGACTCGCTGCCCGACGAGGAGATCACCGACGAGCTGCTGCGCGGCGCGTGGCGTCAGGTCAAGGCTCTGCAGTCGCGCCGTATCGCTCATCGCAGGCTGGTCGGCGACGCGATCTTGGTGGATCGTTCCGGCAGGGTGATCCTGACCGACCTGCGCGGCGGTGAGATCGCCGCCGGCGACGTCGTACTGCGCATGGATGTCGCACAGCTCCTGACGACGCTCGGGCTGCGTGCGGGCGCCGAGCGGGCCGTGGCCGCCGCCGTGGACGTCCTGGGTCCCGACGCGGTCGCCGACAGCCTGCCGCTGCTCCAGCCGATCGCCCTGAGCCGCTCCACGCGCGCGACGCTGCGCAAGCTGGCGCGCGAACGGTCGCAGCGGGAGCGCGAGGCCGTGATCGAGGCTTCGCACGCCAAGGCGGCCGAACCGGGCGCCGAGGACGCCGCGCCGGCCGGTGGCCGCAAGGCCGTACGGGCGGAGAAGAAGGCCGAGAAGGGGGCCATGGAGGAAGCCCTGGAGGAAGCACGCGAAGAGGACCTGCTGACGCAGATCCGCCATCAGGTGCTGCTCATCCGGCCGCAGGCGCCGGTCGAGCCGGCCCGCCTCGAACGCATCAGGCCCCGTACGCTCGTCAGCGTCATCGCGGGCGCCTTCGCCGCGTACTTCCTCATCTCGGGGCTGATGGCCAACGACATGAGCGAGGCGATCGCGACGGCGGACTGGCGCTGGGCAGGGGTGGCCGTGCTGTTCTCCGCGCTGAGCTACCCGGCCGCGGCGATGAGTCTGCTCGGCTTCGTTCCCGAGAAGGTCCCCTTCGGGCGAACGGTCAAAGCCCAGGTGGCGGGGTCCTTCGTGAAGCTGGTCGCCCCGGCGGCGATCGGCGGTGTGGCACTGAACGCCCGTTTCCTCCAGCGCGCCGGCGTACGTCCGGGGCTGGCGGTGGCGAGTGTCGGGGCCTCGCAGCTCTTCGGCCTCGCGAGCCACATCACGCTGCTGATGATCTTCGGTTACGTAACGGGCACCGAACGGACCCCCACGCTCTCCCCGTCCCGGACGGTGATCGCCGGCCTGCTGACGGCTGCGGTGCTGGCGCTGGTGGTCACGGCCGTACCGATCCTGCGCAGGTTCGTGGTGACGCGGGTGCGGTCGTTGTTCGCGGGTGTGGTGCCGCGCATGCTCGACGTACTGCAGCGGCCGCAGAAGCTGATCACCGGCATCGGCGGGATGCTGTTGCTGACCGCGGCGTTCGTGATGTGCCTGGACGCGTCGATCCGCGCCTTCGACAGCGACGCCCGCCTGAGTTACGCCACCATCGCGGTGGTCTTCCTGACCGCGAACGCGCTGGGTTCCGCGGTGCCGACGCCGGGCGGTGTCGGGGCGGTCGAGGGCGCGCTCATCGCGGCCCTGACGGTCGCGGGTCTGCCTACCGCGATCGCGGCCCCCGCTGTGCTGCTGTACCGGCTGCTGACGTTCTGGCTGCCGGTGCTGCCGGGCTGGCTGTTCTTCAACAACCTGACGCGCAAGGAACAGCTCTAGGGGCTGGTGGCTTCGTACGAGCCATCCGGGACGCCCCGTCCGCCGTCCCGAATGGCGCTCTCGGGGCGCACGCTCCCGCCCCCCGTCGCACGATGGACGCATGCCGACTTCCGCCGCCCTGCGTGCCACGGCCGTCCTCGCCGCCACCGCCGTTCTCGTGTCCCTCGCCGGCTGCACCGACAACGGTGACAAGGGCAAGGACGGCAGCGGGGCCGGCGACCTCGCCGCCCAGCAGCTCGACTGGACAAACTGCCCGGCCCCGGCCGCGGCGGAGGGCGGCGGCGCCTCCCCCTCTCCTCTCCCCGGCGGCACCACCTGGCAGTGCGCCTTCATGGACGTCCCGCGCGACTACGCGAAGCCCGACGGCGACACCATCGAACTGGCGCTCATCCGCGCGCAGGCCCGCGACACCAAGAACCGCATCGGCTCCCTCGTCTTCAACTTCGGCGGGCCCGGCGGCTCGGGCCTGACGGGCCTGCCCTCCCTGGCCCCGAACTACGAGCGCCTGCGCTCCCGGTACGACCTGGTGAGCTTCGACCCGCGCGGCGTCGGCCGCAGCGTGGGCGTCCAGTGCCAGGACGACGAGGAGCTCGACGAGTACTACGCCCAGGACAGCACCCCGGACGACGCCGCCGAGGAGAAGAACCTCACCGACAGCCTCGCGGAGTACGCCGCCGCCTGCAAGGACAACTCGGGCGAGGACCTCCCGCACGTCGGCACCACCAACGCGGCCCGCGACATGGACCTCATGAGGCAGGCTCTCGGCGACGACAAGCTGCACTACTTCGGCATCTCGTACGGCACCGAACTGGGCGGCGTCTACGCCCACTTGTTCCCGAAGAGAGTCGGCAGGGCGGTCTTCGACGCGGTCGTCGACCCCACTCAGCCCGCCGAGCAGGCCTCGCTCACCCAGCTCAAGGGCTTCCAGCTCGCCTTTGAGAGCTTCGCCAAGGACTGCGTGGAGCGCGGCGACGCGTGCGCTCTGCCCGGCACTAGCGTGAAGGAGATCGAGGGTTTCGTCGTCGACCTCCTCAAGCGGCTCGACGAGAAGCCCGTCAAGGGCATCGGCGACCGCGAGCTGACCCAGTCCCACGCCACCAACGGCATCGCCCAGGCCCTCTACTCCCAGGAGTACTGGAAGTACCTGGAGCAGGGCCTCGACGAAGCGGACGGCGGTAACGGTGAGCTTCTGCTCAGCCTCTCGGACGCCATGAACGGCCGCAATCCCGACGGCTCGTACAGCAACCAGGGGGCCGCCAACACCGCCATCAACTGCGCGGACTACAAGGCCCGTTTCGACGTGGCGGGGACGAAGGCGAACCTCCGCGACTTCCGCGAGGTCTCGCCGCTCTTCGGTGAGGCCTGGGGCTGGGGTCTGCTGGGCTGCTCCGAGTGGCCGGTGGACGGCCAGTGGGACACCCCCGAGGTGAGCGCGCCCGGCTCGCCCCCCATCGTCGTCATCGGGAACACCGGCGACCCGGCGACGCCCTACGCGGGCGCGAAGAAGATGGCCAAAGAACTGGGCAAGGGAGTCGGCGTCGAGCTGACGTACAAGGGCGAGGGCCACGGCGCGTACAACAGCGGTGACAAGTGCGTGCAGGGAGCGGTGGACGCGTACCTGCTGCGGGGCAAGGTACCGGCCGACGGGACGGTGTGCCCGTAGACCCGACCCTGTCGACAGTCCGGTCCGTGGGCTGTCAGTGGGCCTGTCAGTGGGGCCGCCTAGTATTGCGAATCTCTTTTCGAGTTCTGGGCGCATACGGGGGCCACGATGGCGAATCTTGTACGGGCGGGCGCCCTGGCGGTCGCCGCGCTCCTCACGGCGGGAGCGGCCGCCGGCTGCGGCAGCGGCTCCACCGGCAGCGCGGACAAGCCCCCGGCGTCACCCACAGCCCCGGCCCGCCAGGACGGCGGCAACAGCGACAGCGGCCACAGCGCCGGCGGCGAAAGCCCCGGCAAGCTGCCCGCCCTCCCCGCCGCGCTCACCGGCCAGCAGCTCGACTGGAAGCGGTGCCCGGCGCCCCGCAAGGCGGCCGGCAGCGCTGCCCAGGCGCCCGGCGGCCGCTGGCAGTGCGCCACTCTCACCGCACCGCTGGACTACCGCAAGCCGGACGGCGACACGATCGGGATCGCACTGATCCGCTCGAAGGCCACCGACGACGACCGGCGCATCGGTTCGCTGCTCTTCAACTTCGGCGGCCCCGGCGGCTCGGGCGTGGCGTCGATGCCCGGCCACGCGCCGGGGTTCACCACCCTGCACACCCGCTACGACCTGGTGAGCTTCGACCCGCGCGGCGTCGCGGAGAGCTCCGCCGTCGTCTGCCAGGACGACCGGCAGTCCGAGGCCTCCTTCCGGCTGGACTTCACCCCCGACGCCCCCGCCGAGGAGAAGGCCTACCTCGACGACGCGGCCGCCTTCGGCGCGGGCTGCGCCAAGCGCTCCGGCAAGATCCTGCCGTACGTCGCGACGAGCAGCGCCGCCCGCGACATGGACCTGATCCGCCAGGTCCTCGGCGACAAGAAGCTGAACTACTTCGGCTTCTCCTACGGCACGGAGCTGGGCGGCACGTACGCCCACCTCTTCCCCGAAAACGTCGGGCGCATGGCACTGGACGCGGTCGTCGACCCGTCCGCGGACATCGTGCGTCACTCCCGCAACCAGGCCCTGGGCTTCCAGCGCGCCCTGGAGAACTACTTCAAGAGCACCGGCACCACCGCCGGAGCCGGCACCGCGCGCGTCGTGCGACTCCTCGACCGCCTCGACAAGAAGCCGCTCACGACCGGGACCGGCCGCCCGCTCACCCAGAGCCTCGCGACCACCGGCATCATCGCGCAGCTCTACAGCGAGGACAGCTGGCCGGGCCTCACCGCCTCCCTGCGCGCGGCGGAGAACGGTGACGGCTCCCCGCTGCTGAAGTACGCCGACGGGTACAACGACCGCGACCAGCAGGGGCACTACGGCACGGCGCACCACGCCCAGCGCGCCATATCCTGCGCCGACGCCAAGGGGCGCGTGAGCGGCGACCAGGTCAGGGCGACCCACCTCGCCGACTTCCGTAAGGTCTCCCCCGTCTTCGGCCCCTACCTGGCGTGGGACCTGGCCGGCTGGTGCGCCTCCTGGCCGGTCGAGGGCGAGCACGCGACCCCCGAGGTGGCCGCGAAGGGCGCGGCCCCGGTCCTGGTGATCGGCGGCACGGGCGACTCGGCCACCCCGTACGAGGGTTCGCTCCGGATGGTCGAGGAACTGGGCGAGGGTGTGGGGGTGCAGATCACGTACGAGGGCGAGGGCCACGGCGCGTACCTGAACGGCAATGGGTGCATAACCCGCGCCGTCGACCCGTACTTCCTGAACGGCAAGGTCCCGGCGAACAACACCACCTGCTCCTGACGGACCGCACGGGGCATGCGCAGAGCTGCCCTCCGGCGTGTATGCGGCGCGCGGCCACGCACCACTGTCACAGTGACCGTAAATCCCGAATGTCGGATTTGCGCGAATCGGTGAACCAGGGAGAGTGGTCGTGGCACACGTACACGTGATCCTCAATCAGAAAGGCGGCGTGGGTAAATCCACCCTCGCCGTCAACCTCGCTGCCGTCACGGCCGATGTGCTCGGCGCCGGGACCGAGGGTGAGCGGCCACCCGTCGTCGCCGTCTCGATCGACCCGCAGGGCTCCGCCGTGTGGTGGTCGGAACGGGTCGGCGACGGCCTGCCGTTCGACTTCGTGCAGGCGCACGACGACCTCCCCGGCCTCGCCGCGCTCCCCCGCATCCCCTCCGCCCAGCACGTCTTCGTCGACACCCCCGGCTGGCTCGACCTCGCCGGGACCGACAGCGAGGATCCGCTGGGGAGCGGGGCCGCCGCGGACGCGCTGCGCGCCGTCCTCGACAGCGCGCACGACGTGATCGTGCCGATCGAGCCCGAGCCGCTCGGCTTCCAGCCCACCCAGCGCACCATCGAGCGCGTCGTGAAACCGCGCGGACTGCCGTTCCGCGTGGTCATCAACAACTGGGACCCGCGCGACGGCAAGGCGGACCTGGACCAGACCCGGGCGTTCGTCGAGGCGCAGGGCTGGCCGCTCGCGCGCACCGTCGTACGCCACTACAAGCTGCACACCCGCGCCAGTGCCGACGGCCTCGTCGTCACGCAGTACGGCGCCAACCGCGTCGCACTCCAGGCCCGCGAGGACTTCTTCCGGCTCGCCCTGGAAGTCGGCCTCGCGGTCATTCCGGCCCCGGCGAAACCGGTGAGACCGAGGCGTACGCGTACGACGAAGAAGGCGGGGGCCCGCTGATGGGCCGCCGCACCGACCTCGCCACCCTGCTCACCGCGGGTGACGCTCCCGTGCCGCCGGCCGGGCGGGACACGTACCCGCTGACCGTCCCCGTCACGGACCTCGCGGAGAACCCCGACAACCCGCGCCACGAACTGCGCGACCTGGACGGGCTGGCCGAGACGCTGCGCGAGCGCGGAGTGCTCCAGGCCCTCGGTGTCGTCTCCCGCGGTGCCTTCCTCGCCGCGCATCCGCAGCACGAGGCGGCGGTCGGCGACGCCCCGTACGTCGTCCTGCACGGGCACCGCAGGCTCGCCGCCGCCAGGCTCGCCGGGCTGAGTGAAGTGCCGGTCCTGGTACGGGAGGATGCGAGCCGCACCGACGAGGACGCGCTCATCGAGAACGTCCAGCGCGACGATCTGACGGAGCTGGAACAGGCCCGGGCCATCCAGGGCCTGATCACCTCGTACGGCTACTCGCAGCGCCAGGTCGCCGCCCGCATCGGCAAGACCCAGGGATTCGTCTCGCAGCGGCTGTCGCTGATGAGGCTCCGCGAGGACCTCCAGGAGGCGCTGGCCGACGGCCGGGTCTCGGTCGAGGACGCCCGCCGGATCGCGCGGCTGCCGCGCGACGAGCAGCAGCTTCCCGGCAGCACACCGGAGGCGCCCGCCTCCGTACCGAAGGCGCGGCGGCGCGATTACGGCGTAATCACCCTCGACAGCCGCGGTACGCCGGAGGAGCTGGTCGAGGTGCTGCGCCGCAACCTGGCGCCCGCGGCGCTCGAAAGAGTGGCCGAGCTGCTGACCCGCGGGCGCTGAACACCGGCACGGAGCGCGCGAAGGGCCGCCCCGCACATCACGTGCGGGGCGGCCCTTCGTACGTACAACAATGCCCGGACAGCAGGGGCCTAGTAGATCGGCTTCTCCGGCTCGATCTGGTTGACCCAGCCGATGACTCCGCCACCGACGTGCACCGCGTCCGAGAAGCCCGCCGACTTCAGCACCGCGAGGACTTCCGCACTGCGGACACCCGTCTTGCAGTGCAGGACGATGCGCCTGTCCTGCGGCATGCCCTGGAGAGCGGAGCCCATCAGGAACTCGTTCTTCGGGATGAGCCGCGCGCCCGGAATCGAGACGATCTCGTACTCGTTCGGCTCGCGCACGTCGATGATGTCGATCTTCTCGTCGGCGTCGATCCACTCCTTGAGCTGCTTGGGAGTGATCGTGGAGCCGAGCGCCGCCTCCTGCGCCTCCTCGGACACGACGCCGCAGAAGGCCTCGTAGTCGATGAGCTCGGTGACGGTCGGGTTCTCGCCGCACACCGCGCAGTCGGGGTCCTTGCGGACCTTGACCTGGCGGTACTGCATCTCCAGAGCGTCGTAAATCATCAGCCGGCCGACCAGCGGGTCACCCACGCCGGCCAGCAGCTTGATCGCCTCGGTGACCTGGATCGAGCCGATGGACGCGCAGAGCACACCCAGCACGCCGCCCTCGGCGCACGACGGGACCATGCCCGGCGGCGGGGGCTCCGGGTAGAGGCAGCGGTAGCAGGGGCCGTGCTCGGACCAGAAGACGGACGCCTGGCCGTCGAAGCGGTAGATCGAGCCCCAGACGTACGGCTTGTTGAGGAGCACGCACGCGTCGTTGACCAGGTAGCGGGTCGCGAAGTTGTCGGTGCCGTCAACGATCAGGTCGTACTGGGAGAAGATCTCCATCACGTTCTCGGCTTCGAGCCGCTCTTCGTGAAGGACGACATTCACGTAGGGGTTGATGCCGAGGACCGAGTCGCGGGCGGACTCGGCCTTCGAGCGGCCGATGTCGGCCTGGCTGTGGATGATCTGGCGCTGCAGGTTCGACTCGTCGACCTCGTCGAACTCCACGATGCCGAGCGTGCCGACGCCGGCCGCCGCGAGGTACATCAGCGCGGGCGAACCCAGGCCGCCGGCGCCCACGGCGAGCACCTTGGCGTTCTTCAGCCGCTTCTGCCCGTCCATCCCGACATCCGGGATGATCAGGTGGCGGGAGTACCTGCGAACCTCATCAACAGTGAGCTCGGCAGCGGGCTCGACCAGGGGTGGCAGCGACACGGGGACTCCGTAGGTCGGTCAATCAGTACGGTTGTTCTCCGCGTAACACTGCCACGCCCCTTCTCATTCCGAGACACCCGGTCCGATCCGCGAGACGATTTCGTCCCAGCAGCCGGGCAGTGTCTCGAATGGGTCGCTTTGTCCGTCAGGGTCGTCGTCGGCCGTCCGGTCCGTCATGAAGACCGTCCCGGCCCCCTGCCAGCGGGCGATACGCACGGCCTCCTCCAGGTGCGTACGCGGCAGCCCGTGCACCAGATGACAGAAGCGCTCCGGCGGGTGGTCCGCCGTCCACTCCGCCACCTGTGACCAGCGGTAGTCCGTCCACGGCCCGGAGAAGGTCACCAACTGGTCGGCGATCTCGGCATAGCCGGGACAGGGGTGCGTGCCATGGCCGAGCACCAGGTGACCGCCGCCCTCGGCGAGCCCGGCGACCGTGGTGGTCACCCGGCGTACCCCGGACAGCTCCGTCCGCCCGCTGGGACAGCGGTCCAGATAGAAGCCGTCGACCCGGTACCAGTCGCGGAACCGGTGCGCGTCCGAGACGAGCTCGCCGAAGGAGCGCGTCCCGTACGCCATGTCGAGCCGGCCCAGCACACGGACACCGGCATTGCGGATGCGGCCGCCGGCCTCCAGGCAGTGCGGGTCGGGGCGGTCGCCCGGACCGTTGGACACGTTGAGCGTCACCCAGTGCAACGGCGTTCCCGGGCGGGCGAGCCGGCCCCACTCGACGGGGGCGACGAGCGGGTGGGCGTATCCGGGGACGCCCAGCCCCATGCGGTCGACGGTGGTCGCGGCCTGCTCCCGCCATCGCGTGGTCAGATGCGGCATGCCGCCTCCATCCAGATGTCGGCGAGCGACTCCTCCAGGTTGATCCGGGGCCGCCAGCCGAGCCGGTCGCGCGCGGTGCGCACATCGGCCTGCTGCCAGCTGCCGCACCCGTCGGGGTAGGGGTACGGGGCGCCCGGGTGCTCCGGGGCCATCTCGCCGCGCGGTGCGCCCAGTACGCTGCCCACTCCCCCGTTGCGTGCGGCCGCCGCGGCGCTTCCGGGGACGTAACCGGACGGCGCGTCGAGTTCGTGCAGGGCGCCGCCGTAGCCCGCGACCCTGGCCAGGACCGCCGCGGCGTCCCGCAGCCGGACGGCACGGCCGGTGCCGATGTTGATGGCGCCCTGCGCGGCGGAGAGCGAGGCGGCGTGCACGGCGCGCGCCACGTCGCGTACGTCGACGAAGTCGCGCTGTACGCCGAGGCCGCTGAGCTTCAGCTCGCCGTCCCCGGACTGCATCGCGCGGCGCATCGCCTCGGCGAGCCGTCCGAGCGGCGAACCGGCGGGTGTGCCGGGCCCGACCGGTGAGAAGACGCGGAGCACGACGGCGTCTAGCCCGGAGCCGAGCACCAGCTCGGTGGCGGCGAGCTTGCTGACGCCGTACGGGCCGCCGGGGCGGGGCACGGCGTCTTCGGCGGTGGACGATCCCGGCTGCGAGGGCCCGTACTCGGCGGCGCACCCGAGCTGTACGAGCCGCGCTCCGCAGCCGCTGCGGCGCAGGGCCTCGCAGACGGTCGCGACGGCGACGGTGTTGTGCCGGGTCAGGTCGCGGGCGCCGCCGCGGGTGGCTCCGGCGCAGTTGATGACGACGCCCGGGTGTACGGCGTCCAGGAAGCGGGTCAGCGCGCCGGGACTGCCGGTGGCGAGGTCGAACCGTACGTCGGCGTCGTCGCCCCGCCCGAGGGCGGTGAGCTGCACGGCCGGGTCGGCGAGCAGCCGGTCGGCGACGAAGCGGCCGAGATATCCGTTGGCACCCAGCAGCAGCACCCTCATCGCGCGTCCCCTCGGTGCCGACCGGCTGAAGTTGGGGGTTGGGGGGTCATGGTCACGTTCTCCTTCGGGGATCTTGCGGTGAGTGCTGCGGTGTACGCCCGCGGCGTCGGCTCCGCGGGAGGCTTGGGCGGATGGGTGCGGGTGCGGTCAGTGCGGCCCGTGGCGTCCGTCCGGGCTGTCCCGGCCGTCGGGTCCCTCCGGGCCGGCGGTCCCGGTCCGGGTCCGGGCGGCGTGGGCCAAGGTGCGGGCGGCGTGGGCCGAGGTGCGGGAGAGGGCCGCGGTGGCGTGGACGAGCAGGGCGAGCGCGGCCACGGCGCAGGCGACGGCCGGTACGGCGGCCACGCCTGCGGCGTCGACGAGGCGCTCGACGGGCCGGGCGAGGAAGCCGCAGCCGGGCAGGCGGGCCGCGAGTACCGCGCAAAGGGCGGTGACCTGCAAGGCGGCTGCGGCGGCGAGCCCGGCGGACGCGGGTCGGGGGAAGCCGTGGACGGTGAGCAGGCGCGCGAGGAAGAGCAGCGCGCCGAGGGCCACACCGGCCGCCAGGGCGGCCCGGCCGCTGTCGCCGGTCACACTGCCCACCGCTCCCGACGCTCCCGCTGCTCCCACGGCTGCCACGGCGATCTGGAAGCAGACGAGCACGCCCACGAAGAGTCCGGTGACGCCGAGCAGCAGCGGGCGCATCGACGCCCCGAACTCCTCGGTGCCACGGCTCACAGCGAGTTTGCGCCGCGCCTGTACGGCGAGGAGGTGCGCGCACCAGGCGGCGGGGGCCGGCGCTGCGGCGAGGGCCACGAGCGTGGTCGCCTCCATCGGCCAGGGGCCGTCGGGGCCGCCCGTGATGAGCTCGCCGAGCAGGCCGTCACCGAAGACGGCGTATCCGAGCAGCCAGCACACCCACAGGCGCGCGGCGGGCGCCGGGCGCCCCGCGGCGCGCAGGGGCCCGTGGCGCAGGCACAGTGCAAGCGTGACCGCGACGACCAGCGCCCCGGCCAGGCCGACCGCCAGCGAAGCGCGTCCGGTGGTGAGTTCGAGCGCCGCAACCGTGAGCGCGCACGCGACGCCGGGCAGCAGCGCGTAAGCGATCCAGCCGGCGTGCGCGGGGGTCTCCCGGACGGGGACGGGACCGGCGCTGTCACCGGCTCGCGGGACGCGGGCGTACAACTCCTCGGCGAGCGCGAAGACGTCCCGGTGGCGGAAGCGGGCGGCGGTCCTGTCGGTCACCCCGTGCGCTTCGAGCCCGGCGGCGATCTCCAGCGGATCGACGGCCCGCTCGCACAGCTCCCGGTGCCGGTGCATCAGCGCCCGCACCGGGTCTGCGGGCCCGCGCCGCGACGACGCGGCGGCCCCGGCACGGCCGGGAGGGAGGGGCACGGCTCCCGGCGGGCGCCCATCGGCGGTCCCGTCCGCCGACGGCCCATCGCCCCGTCCGCCGGGGCCGACAGGGGTACGGGGTACGTCCCACGCGGCCCCACCGGCACCACTGGCCCCACCGGCCTCACCGGCCCCACCGGCAACGGCCGACGTACGGGATGCGCTCATCGGCGTGCCTCCTGCGTGACGCCAGTCGTGTGCGTCGCGGTCGTGTGCGTCGCGGTCGCGGTCGCCGCGGTCGTGGTTCCCGTCGCGGTGCTGGACGGGATCGCGGTCGCGCCAGGCGAGGAATTCGCCGGGGCCTGCCGGCTGCGTCGCTCAGGCATCGCGCTGCCCCGGCCTTCCCGGTCCGGCGCCCGCGCTCACCCGGTGCGGCGGATCCACGGTCTTCGCCCAGCTCGGCGTGGAGATTCCCCCGCCCGCGCCACCACGGGCGCCACCACCCGCGCCGCCACCGGCGCCCCCGCGCGCGCCGCCGCTCGTCCCGCCACCCGCCCACCGAACCGGCACGTGGGCTTCCGCCGGATGGGCGAAGAGCAGCGGTTCGCCGTCCGTCCCCACCGCTTCGCGCCGGACCGGGCAGTGTGAGATCAGCTCCAGGTAAATGCCTCGAAATGCCTCGAGGTTCTGCTCGACGGTGAAGAGTTCGAGCGCACGTGCGCGCGCCGCCGCTCCCAGCCGTTCGCGCCGCTCGGGATCGCGCAGCAGCGCCACGCAGGCGTCGGCCAGTGCGCGGGGATTGCGCGGCGGGACCACCAGGCCCGTACCGCCGATGACTTCGCAGACCGCGCCGACGTCCGTCGAGACTGTGGCGCGCCCGCAGAACATCGCCTCGACCAGGCTGACCGGGAAGCCCTCGACCACGCTGGACAGTACGACCACACTCCCCGCGGCGTACGCGTCGGCCACGTCCGGCACCTCGGGCCCGCCGATCTCCTCGAAGGAGACAGGGTTGTCACCGACGGTGTGCGCGTCGGCGGCCTCGTCGGGAAATAGCTGGGCGGCGAGCGCCTCGCAGTGGGCGAGATAGGCGGCGGCGTCGGCGCCCTGCCCGTGCCGGCTGTGTACGAGCCGCAGCCGGGCCCGCGGCTGCGCCTTGCGCACCTCCGCGAAGGCGTGCAGCAGCGAGACGAGGTCCTTGGCCGGCTCCACGCGGCCCACCCAGACCAGCGTCCGGGGGTCGCCGCCGTCGTCCCCCTCCCCCACCGCCGCGAAGCGGTCGGCCTCCATGCCGGGGTAGACCGTACGCAGCTTCGCGCGGTCGGCGCCGCACCGCTCCTGCCACCGCCTGGCGTGCGTATTGCCCGGCGTGATGAGCGTCGCCCGGTCGTACACCTCGGCGGCGAGCCTGCCGTGGAAGGCGGCGAGCAGCGCCCGTACCGGCGCGCTGCGGGCCGGGTCACCCGCCGCCAGGTAGTGCGCGCGAAGCTGCACGCCGTACTCGGTGACCAGCAGCGGAACACCGAAGAAGCGTTTGCCCAGCAGCCCCGGCAGGGCAGCGGGCCCGCCGGAAGCCGCGTGGCACAGGTCGACGGCCCCGAGGCTCTCGTCGTCGTACCAGTCCAGCGAGAGCGGCCGCAGGGCGCGTTCCAGCAGGTCGACGCATTCGAGGTAGTCGGGGACCTTCGCGGCGTGTACGGCGCGGTTCGCGCCGGGGGCGCGGCAGGCGGCCTCAAGGGCGCGCACGGCGGTTTCGGAGCGCAGGGCGGCGTGCAGCCCGCCGCGCTCCCCCGCCAGTTCCGCGAGCCCGTAGAGACCGGCGGCGAAGCGCTCACCCGCGCCTTCTTCGTCCGGCGCGCAAATCGCACCGGCCAGCTCGCCGAAGTGCTCTGCGAAGCGACGCCGTTCGCGCCGTCCGTACGTACCGCCGTTGTCCTGCGGTGCCCACAGCGGCGCGGTGCGCACGCGCCGCACCTGGGGCGGTAGCTGGGTCCAGCCCCCGGCCTCCTGGCGGGCGCTGCGGCTCAGGGCGTAGATGTCGTACTCGTGCTGCGCGAGCCCGCGCACGAGCCGGTCGCACCAGAGCCTGGACTCACCTGTCGCATACGGGTAGCCACCCTCGGTAAGCAGTCCGATCCGCACGAGTGCACCCCCGATCTCCCTTGTGGGCGGCCGCCGTTGGTCCGGCGACTCGCAGCGGGACCGACCGTATGCGGACATGCCGGTGACGCGACGGACGGTTGTCCATCGCGCCACCAAAAGGGGTGAACACGCGTAACTTTCGCCTCGCCGTAGCGTTCTGTCGCGCTATGAGGCTGATCGGTTACGAAGTGTCAGGCTGCGGCCGGCGTGTGGAGGTACTCAACTGCCGGGGAAGACCCAGGGGTTGGGCTTGCATGCGATGCCGCCGATGTCGAGCGACTTCGTCTGCTGCTGCATGATCGGGGCGAGTTCGCCGGGCGTTTCACAATTCTTGTGACCGTGCCCGAGCCGGTGGCCGACCTCGTGATTGATGAGCATCTGCCGGTACGCGAACATCTTGTCCTTGCCGAACGTCTCGGCACCCTGCGCCCACCGGTACGCGTTGATCATGACGCGCTCGGTCGCCGCCGAATCGCACGAGACGTTGCCGGAGAGCGTGTCGAGGCCGGACTTCGCGCACCACACGCCGGTCGTGCCCGGGCTTGCGAGCGTGACGACGAAGTCGGCCCGCCCCGAGGAGACCCGCTCGAACGTCATGGCGCCGTTGTGCGCCCAGCTCCGGTCGTCGTTGAGGGTCTCCTGCACGGCGCGGGCGAAGAGAGCGCCGTCGAGGCCCAGCCCCTTCTCGACATCGACCCGGTAGGAGTACTTCTGCCCCTTGCCGGGCGCCTTGTCGAATCCGCCGATCGCCTGGAATTCCCCCCCGCCCGTCAGCTTCGGGTCGATCGGGTACGTCCTGGCCATCTGCTGTTCGTACGTCGCCGGGGCGGCCGCCGCTTCCCGCGACGGCGTCGGCCGGGCGTCCGAACGCGAGGCGTCGCTCTCGACGGTGTTCCGGTCACCGGTGGCCGGGGACGCCACGGGGGCCTTCTCGCCCTGAGCGACCTGCCCGGCCACGACAACGGCGAGCACGGTGGTCACGGCGGCTGCGGCGATCCCGGTGAAGGCCCGTCCCTTGCCGCTCTTGGCCGGTGCGCCGTGGACCTCGTGGCCGTCCTGGCCGTCGCCGGAATCGCCGTCGCGACTGTCACGGCCGTCGCGGGCGGCGCCGCCGGCATCCGTGACCGAGCCGACGGGACCGGCCGCCGACGGGAACCTCGGCGCGGCGTCGAACGCGTCGACGAACTCCTGCCGCGGTCCCGGAATCCGGGCTCCGGCCGCCGTGTAACGCGCCTGGGCCTGGCCCGGCCCTCCGTGCGCGCCCTGCGCCCCCTGCTGCGCGCCCTGCTGCGGGCCGGGCGGCCCCTGCGGCCCGCGAGGAGCCCCCTGCCAGTCGCCGTACCGGTCGCCGGGCGCGGCGCCCCAGCCGCCGCCGTGCTCGCGCTGCTCGGGATGCCCGCCGCGCACGTGCGGCACCCCGTGAGCCGGAGTGCCGCCGTACTGCTGATGCTGCGGATGCTGCTGCTGTGGCCGCTGGGGCGCGGGCGCCGGTGCGGCGTCGTACGCCGCCGCTCGCGCACGCCCGTGTCGTCCGCCCACCGCGTCCGGACCTGCCGCGACCCCCTCGCCGGGGCCCGGTATGGCGGGTTTTTCGGCCGCCCCCTTGGGTGCGGGGCCTCGGCGACTATGACGTCCCACGCGCCCGATCAGCTCCTACCGCTGTCGTCCATCAGTTCCCGGACAGCACTGGCGACCGCCTCCGGATATTCCATCATCGCCACGTGTCCGGCGTCGGGCAGGGTCAGCAGCCGTGAATCGCGGAACGCCGCGGCAGCCTTGCGCGCCATACGGTACGACACGAGCTGATCCCGCCCTCCGTACACCAGCAGCGTCGGCGCGAGCACCCGCTCCGCCTGCCGCCACAGACCGTGCTGACCGCCCAGCGTGTAGGCGTCGACGATGCCCCGCGCGGACCGTGTCATCGCGTCCCAGAAGTACGGCAGTTCCAGCCGCCGCTGCATCTCCTGCACGGCGTGCTGGAAGGCCTCGGGCGTGACCGCCTCGGGATCGCCGTAACAGAGCGCCATCACACCGCGCGTGCGCTGCTCCGCCGTCCAGTCCTTGCTGAGCCGGCCGAACAGCGTGGCGACCCCCGGCAGTGCGAGCAGCCCGGTCGGCACCGCCGCGCGCTGCACCCGGAGTTCGGGCAGAGCGGGCGATACGAGCGTGAGCGTGCGCACCAGGTCGGGTCTGACGGCCGCGATGCGCGTGGCGACGGCGCCGCCCAGCGAGTTGCCGAAGAGATGCACCGGTCCGCGCCCCCTCGCGTCGAGCAGCCGGATGCACGCGCGCGCCTGCCCGCTGACGGAGTAGTTGCCGTCGTCGGGCGGCGGGGAGTCCCCGAAGCCGGGCAGGTCGACCGCCTCGCCGTCCACGCGGTCGGCGAGCAGCGGCATCAGGGCCGACCAGTTCTGCGAGGAGCCGCCGAGCCCGTGCACGTACAGCGCGGGCGGCAGTCCGGTGCGCGCCGGAGGCCGTGTGCGTACGTTCAGCGTCAGCCCCGGCAGGGTGACGGAGCGCAGCTTCTCCCCCTCGGCGACCCGCACGGCACTGACCCGCGGCACCGCCGCGGCGGCGGCGAGGCTGGATCCGGGCAGCTCGGTCGAAGACATGCGGCAATGTTACGAGACGATCACGCACTGAATCGTGTGTTCGCCGTCACAGATCTACCCTCGGAGCAAAGGGGGTACGCGCCCGCCCCCCGCTTCCTCCCGAAAGGCAGCCCGCATGTCTCTCGACCCGACCGACCCCGACACCTTCGAAGCAGAGGAGTCCCTCGACGAACCCGACGAGCTCGACAACGACGCCTCCGAGGCCGACGCCGCGGAGCAGCGCAAGGAGTGGCAGGAGGCCCACGACGACCGTCCGACCGGCATCGACACCGGGGAGGCGACCGACGGGGACGCCGCCGAGCAGGCCCGCGTGGTCACCGTCGACGAGGACGACTACCGCTGACGCGACCGGCCGCAGCACCCGGCCGGTGTCCGATCAGCACGTGATCGGCCTTCCGCGGCCGTCCGGTCCGTGAAATTCTCCGTCCGCACCGCGCGCTCCCGCATTACCCAAAAGTACGATGGCGGGCGCGGCGCACACGGCGCACGGAACGGCCGTGCTGTTGAAAGGCCGCGACACTGAAAGACATGGGAGGCGGCGTGACAGCCACCGAGCAGACAGAGGCGGCACGCCCACGCGGCACACGCCTGCCCCGCCGAGCCCGACGCAATCAACTTCTGGGCGCGGCGCAGGAGGTCTTTGTCGCGCAGGGGTACCACTCGGCGGCGATGGACGACATCGCCGAGCGCGCCGGTGTGAGCAAGCCGGTCCTGTACCAGCACTTCCCGGGAAAGCTGGAGCTGTACCTGGCCCTCCTGGACCAGCACTGCGATTCGCTGCTCCAGGCGGTACGTACCGCCCTGGCCTCGACCACGGACAACAAGCTGCGCGTGGCCGCGACGATGGACGCCTACTTCGCGTACGTCCAGGACGAGGGCGGCGCGTTCCGACTGGTCTTCGAGTCGGACCTGACGAACGAACCCGCTGTGCGCGAGCGCGTCGACCGCGTGTCGCTCCAGTGCGCCGAGGCGATCAGCGAGGTCATCGCCGAGGACACCGGCCTGTCCAAGGACGAGTCGATGCTGCTGGCCGTCGGCCTCGGCGGGGTGTCGCAGGTGGTCGCCCGCTACTGGCTCTCCAGCGGCAGCACGATCCCGCGCGACACGGCGGTGCAACTGCTGACGTCACTCGCCTGGCGCGGCATCGCGGGCTTCCCGCTGCACGGCAGCGAGCACTGACGCGGTGCGCCGCGGCACGTGTCCGGGACGTGTTCCCGGTGCGTGTTCGCTTCTGGCGTGCGGCGTCGGAGCGTTCCGTGTCCCCTCACCGGGCTAATGTGTGCTGCGTACAGCGCGGCTGACCGCGCACCGCAGCACTGATGACCGTCGGAGGGACATAGCCGTGGAGGTCAAGATCGGCGTGCAGCACGCGCCCCGGGAGATCGTTCTGGAGAGCGGGCAGTCCACCGAGGAGGTCGAGCGCGCGGTATCCGACGCGCTGGCCGGCAAGGCGCAGCTGCTCAGCCTCAAGGACGACAAGGGCCGCACGGTCCTCGTTCCGGCTGACCGGATCGCCTACGTGGAGATCGGCGAGCCGACGACGCGCAGGGTGGGCTTCGGCGCGCTGTAGGCGCCGGTTGCAGAGCAGCACCACACAGCAACACCACAGACGGAACCGGCCCGGTGGGATGTCCCACCGGGCCGGTTCCGTCTGTTCGTACGTTCGTCGTACGCGTCCCCCGTCGCGGGGCCGGGGGAGGGTTGCCTTCCGCGAGGCGGGGGTAGTACGGGCTACGACCCATTCGCACCCTGGCCGCACGGGAGGAAACCACGTGATCCTGGAAGCTCTCGGCTCCATCGCCCTCGGCTTCGCGCTGGCCTGGGCCGCCGCCCACCGGCTCGGGGACCGGCTGCCCGCACGGCGCGTCGTCCTGGCCGCGGGCCCGCTCGGGGCCCTGTTCGGTGCGTACGTCACACACTCCGCACTCGGGCCGGGTCATGTCGTGGCGACGCTGATCGGCGCGGTGGCGGTGGGAGCGGTCCTGCTGTCGCTCCTCATCCGCCCCAGGGGCCGCATTCGCCGTTCGGCGGCGGCGTAGCGTCCGTACGCGGCGCTACGCCGCCAGGCCGAGCGCGGCCATGCGCTTGGTGTGCGCCTCGGTGATCCGGGAGAACATCCGTCCCACCTCCGCCAGGTCGAATCCGTCGGCGACGCCGCCCACGAGCATCGTGGAGAGCGCGTCGCGGTCCGCCACCACCCGCTGCGCCTGCGACAGCGCCTCGCCCATCAGCCTGCGCGCCCACAGCGCGAGCCGGCCGCCGCAGCGCGGGTCGGCCTCGATCGCGGCGCGTACCTTCTCCACCGCGAAGTTCCCGTGCCCCGTGTCGTCGAGTACGGCGAGCACCAGGGCGCGGGTGTCCGAGTCGAGCCGCTCCGCGACCTCACGGTAGAAGTCGCTGGCGATCGAGTCTCCGACGTACGCCTTGACCAGGCCTTCCAGCCAGTCGGACGGCGCGGTCTGGCGGTGGAAGTCGTCGAGCGCCTTCGCGAAGGGTTCCATCGCCGCGGTCGGCTCCTCGTCGATGGCGGTCAGCCGGTCCCGCAGCCGCTCGAAGTGGTGGAACTCCGCGGACGCCATCTTCGCCAGCTCGGCCTTGTCGGCGAGCGTCGGGGCGAGCTTGGCGTCCTCGGCGAGGCGCTCGAAGGCCGCCAGCTCTCCGTACGCGAGTGCGCCCAGCAGGTCCACGACAGCGGCGTGGTAGTTCGGCTCGGCGGACGCCGTCGCCCAGTCCTGGGCGGCGATGCCGGTCCTGGGTGTCTCTTCGGGTGCAGTGGCGTTGTCAGGCGTCTCCATGAACCGCACAATAGCCCGCTCTCACGGGTGCGTAAGGGCCTGGTCAGCCACTGCCGTCACCCCGTTCCGGTAAATCGTACCGACACACCTGCGCGATTCCGGGGTACAGTGGTAAAGCGCTTAGCAGAGTGTCCAAGACACTTCGCGGCGCATTTGAATGAGGATGCCCGGTCGGTGGCCCGATCGGCTCCGACCCGACAGCCCTCCACGCGGGGCGTACCAAGGCGTACGACCGCAAGATGAGGGGCCCCCTCAGCGACACGAGCGCTTGAGCGACGGCACGTGGTCCCGCGCCCCCGGCCCATTTTTTTGGCCGGACGAGAACCAGGCACGGTACGACCCCCTTCGTTCGCCCCGCGTCGCGTCTCACAGAAGAGGCAGCACCCTGACTACGTTCCGAGACCTCGGGATCCTTTCCGAGACCGCCGAGGCCCTTGAGGCCGTCGGCATCATGTCCCCCTTTCCCATCCAGGAGATGACGCTCCCCGTCGCACTCTCCGGCAGCGACGTCATCGGCCAGGCCAAGACCGGCACCGGCAAGACGCTCGGCTTCGGCCTCCCGCTGCTGGAGCGCGTGACGGTCCCGGCGGACGTCGAGGCGGGCCGGGCAGCGCCCGAGAAGCTCACCGAGGCTCCGCAGGCGCTCGTCGTCGTACCCACCCGTGAGCTGTGCCAGCAGGTGACCAACGACCTGCTGACCGCCGGCAAGGTGCGCAACGTCCGCGTGCTCGCCATCTACGGCGGCCGTGCGTACGAGCCCCAGGTGGAGGCGCTCAAGAAGGGCGTCGACATCGTCGTCGGCACGCCCGGACGTCTGCTCGACCTCGCCGGCCAGAAGAAGCTCGACCTGTCCCACGTGCGTTCCCTCGTCCTCGACGAGGCCGACGAGATGCTCGACCTGGGCTTCCTGCCCGACGTCGAGAAAATCATGAAGATGCTGCCGCCGAAGCGCCAGACGATGCTGTTCTCGGCGACCATGCCGGGCGCCGTCATCGGCCTGGCCCGCAAGTACATGTCGCAGCCGACGCACATCAGCGCCACCTCGCCCGACGACGAGGGCGCGACCGTCGCGAACATCACGCAGCACGTCTTCCGCGCGCACAACATGGACAAGCCGGAGCTCGTCTCCCGCATCCTCCAGGCCGACGGCCGCGGGCTCGCGATGATCTTCTGCCGTACGAAGCGCACCGCGGCGGACATCGCCGAGCAGCTCGAGAAGCGCGGCTTCGCCTCCGGTGCGGTCCACGGTGACCTCGGCCAGGGCGCCCGTGAGCAGGCGCTGCGCGCGTTCCGCAACGGCAAGGTCGACGTGCTGGTCTGCACCGACGTCGCGGCGCGCGGTATCGACGTCGAGGGTGTGACCCACGTCATCAACTACCAGTCGCCCGAGGACGAGAAGACGTACCTGCACCGCGTCGGCCGCACCGGCCGCGCGGGCGCGAAGGGCATCGCCGTCACGCTGGTCGACTGGGACGACATCCCGCGCTGGAAGCTGATCAACAAGGCGCTGGACCTGCCGTTCGACGAGCCGGAGGAGACGTACTCCACGTCTGCTCACCTGTACGAGATCCTCAGCATCCCCGCCGGCACGAAGGGCATACTGCCTCGGGCCGACCGGACCCGCGCGGGTCTGCGCGCGGAGCAGGTCGAGGACCTCGGCGAGACGGGTGGGCGCGGGCGCAAGTCCGCGCCGGCCGCTGCCGCCGCGCCCGCCATCGCTGAGGAGCGTGCCCCGCGTACGCCGCGTCAGCGTCGTCGTACGCGCAACGGCGCACCGGTGTCGGCCGACGAGGCGACGGCGGTTTCGCAGGCCCCCGCGGCCGCCGAGGCCACCGAGGCTCCCGCCGAGCCGCGCACTCCGCGCCGCCGTCGCCGCACCCGCGCGGCCGAGGCCGTCGTGGAGACGGTGGAAGCTCCGGTCCCCGCCCCCGCTGCGGAGCCCGAGGCCCCGAAGGCACCCCGCCGTCGCACCCGCGCCGCCGCCGCCGTGGACACGGTGGACACGGTGGAGACGGCCGAAGGCCAGGTCCCCGCCCCGGCGGCGGAGTCCGAAGCCCCCAAGGCACCCCGCCGCCGGAGCCGCGCGGCCGCCGCCGTGGACACGGCCGAGTCCCAGGTCCCCGCCCCTGCGGCGGAGCCCGAGGCCCCGAAGGCGCCCCGCCGCCGTACGCGCGCCACGAAGCCGGCCGAGGCCGCCACCGAGGCACCCGCGCCCACCGAGGCCGAGGCAGTCACCGAGGCTCCGGCGAAGGCACCGCGTCGCCGCACCCGCGCCGCCGCCGTGGACACGGCCGAAGGCCAGGTCCCCGCCCCCGCAGCGGAGGCGGAAGCCCCCAAGGCACCCCGCCGCCGCACCCGCGCCACCAAGCCGGCCGAGGCCGCCACCGAGGCGGAAGCCGCGCCGGCCAAGGCACCTCGCCGCCGCACCCGCGCGGCAGCAGCGGTGGACACGGCCGAAGGCCAGGTCCCCGCCCCCACGGCGGAGGCGGAAGCCCCCAAGGCACCCCGCCGCCGCACCCGCACCACCAAGCCGGCCGAGGCCGCCACCGAGGCACCCGCGCCCACCGAGGCGGAAGCCGCGCCGGCCAAGGCACCGCGCCGCCGCACCCGCGCGGCCGCTGCGGTCCAGCCGGAAAGCTGAGCAAGGCAGGCTGAACAAGGCAGGCTGAGCAAGCCGGTCCCGATGGCCCGGCCCCCGTTCGCGGGGGCCGGGCCATCGGCGCGTTAGCCTCGTCGCATGAGCAGGCCGCCCACCTTCACCCCGCCCCCCGGCACCCGCGCCCTCCCCCTGCGCACGTCGCGCGGCGTATTCGCCGCGCTCGAAGCGGAGCCCCGGCACGCGGAGCCCAGAGGCACCGCGCTGCTGCTCCCCGGGTACACCGGCAGCAAGGAAGACTTCATCGCGATGCTGGTGCCCCTCGCGGAGGCGGGCTACCGGGTCGTCGCGGTGGACGGGCGCGGCCAGTACGAATCCGAGGGCGCGGACCGTCAGGAGGCTTACGCCCAGAGCGAGTTGGGACTTGACGTACTCGCGCAGGCAGCGGCTGCCGGTACGCCCGTACATCTCGTCGGGCACTCGCTCGGCGGTCAGATCTCCCGCGCGGCCGTCCTGCTCGACGCTTCGCCGTTCGCGTCGCTGACCCTCATGTCGTCGGGGCCCGCCGAGGTTTCGCCCGCGCAGCAGCGGAAGATCGCACTGCTGACGGAGGCCCTGGGTGCCATGACGATGGCTCAGGTGTGGGAGGCCATGGTGGCGCTCGATCCACCGGAGGACGCCGACCTCGACGGCACCGCCCTGCACGCCCGCTGGCTGCGGCACAATCCCGCCCAGCTCATCGCCACCGGCAGGCAGTTGACGGCCGAGCCGGACCGCGTGGCCGAACTCGCCGCGGTGGGACTGCCGGTGCATGTGGTGTCGGGGACCACGGACGACACCTGGCCCGTGCCGCTGATCGACGAGATGGCCGAACGGCTCGGCGCGTACCGGACGGTGATCGAGGGCGCCCAGCACTCACCGAACACCGACCGCCCGGAGGAGACAGCGAAGGCACTGGCGGGCTTCTGGGACGCCCTTTAGCGACCGGCGCCCCCGCCGGCCGGAAGCCGGCAGTCAGCAGTCAGCAGCCTCAGTACTGCGCCTGGAGGTGCTGCCAGAAGCCGTCCCGCAGTGCCCGGCGCAGGTCGGCGTGGCCGCGCAGGGAACGCTGGAGCAGCCGTTCCGCCTCCACCAGGAGTTCCTGGTCCACCGATCCCGGCAGGTAGGGATGGCCCGGCAGCAGGTCAGCCAGCGATTCCCGCCCCCGCGCGCCCAGCCACGCCGCCGCGATCTGCGCGCCGATGAAGCGTACGTCCTCGCGGGTCGGCCGTGGGGTGCCCTCGTTCTCGTACGTCGTCACCGGGCGCCGTGTGACGTACGGCTTGCAGAAGTCGAGGTCGAACGTGCGCTGGCTGTCGACCTCCCACAGGAGCGGCTCGGCCTGGTTGCGCCCCTCCCCCGCCTCGATGCCCCACAGGTGGACCCGTGCGCCGTACCCCTGCGCGGCCTCGACCGCCGACACCAGGTCCTCGTCGCCGCCCACCAGCGCCGCGTCGCTGATCGCGCGGTGCCTGGCCAGCGACTCCAGGTCCGTACGGATCAGGGAGTCGACGCCCTTCTGCTGGTTGTTGGCGTTGAGGTTGCCCAGGCGGACCTTGACGTCGGGCAGCTCGGCGATCGACTGCTGCTCGGTGGTATGGATGCGGCGCCTGGCTCCGTCGTACCAGTACACCCGCAGCAGCCTGCTGTCCGCGAAGATCGTCCGGGCCTTGTCGATGAACGCCTCGATCATCCCTTCCGCGTCGAGGTCGAAGGACCTCCGGTCCTCGGTCCCGGTCACGAGCAGACCGGCCGCCGCGTAGACATATCCGGCGTCGACGAAGATCGCATGGGTGGAAGGAGTCTTCGCCACCTCGGCGAGCATGCGCTGGAGGAGCTCGTTGGTCCGTTCCAGGCGGGCGGTGACCCTGGCGAGTTCAGTGGGGCCCGAAGGCTGTGCGTCGTCCATACGGCTCTCATTGTCCGTGGCGTGAGCGAGCGGGCACAACCGGTCCGGCTACCAGCCGGTATTTAGAGAGTCGAAAGTTTTCTTTAGTGTAGGGAATGACTGCGGTGTGCACACCGTTGTAACCGTCAGAGAACGCGGGGCGCCTAGCCTCGCGTTCCCACACATAGTTCTCCAGCAGGAGGATCAGACGAAGGGAGAAGCCTTGCGCTTCGAAATCATGCGCCTGGACGACGTCGACGGTTCCGCCGTTGACAGCACCGTCGTGGACGCCGCCTCCGTCAACCGGATCGTGCAGCAGGCCGCCTCTGTCGGCCAGCGCATCTATATCCGCCCGGCCGAGACCTCGGCTTCATAACACTCTGTAGTGGTTTGTTTGGTGAGGTAAGCGCCCCCGTACACCGCGTACGGGGGCGCTCGTGCGTCAGGACCGGGTCAGGTGCCCTGGATGACCTGAGTAACGCCGTTGATGATCTGCTGCACCGCGATCGCGGACAGCATCATGCCGGCGAGGCGCGTCACCAGGACCACGCCGCCGTCCTTGATCACTCGGATGATCAGCAGCGAGTACCGCATGGTCAGCCACAGGACCACATGCATCACGACGATCGCCGCCCAGACCGAGACCTGCGCCTTGACGCTCCCGGCGTGCTGTACGGCGAGGATCACCGACACGATCGCGCCGGGGCCCGCGAGCAGCGGCATCCCCAGCGGTACGAGGGCGACGTTGACGTCTTTCGTCTGCGTCGGCTCGTCGGTCTTGCCGGTCAGGAGGTCGAGCGCGATCAGGAGCAGCAGCAGACCGCCCGCGATCATCAGCGCGGGAACGGAGACATGCAGGTAGTCGAGGATCTGCTGGCCGAGGACGCCGAAGACGGCGATCACGCCGAAGGCGACGGCGACGGCCTGCCAGGCCATCCGGCGCTGCACCTTGGCGGGCCGGCCCGAGGTCAGGGCAAGGAAGATCGGGGTGATCCCAGGGGGGTCCATAATCACAAAAAGCGTGAGAAAGAGGGATCCGAAAACAGCGAAGTCGAGCACAGTGAGGCCTTGCGAGAAGAGGGTCTTACGAGGGAGGGGGAACGGGGAACGCCGCGAAGTCGGGAAACGCGGAGTTACGGACGGAGACTTCCGCCCGCGCCCGGCACCGGGAACGCGCCGGTCGCGCGCCGCGTGATCTCGCCGTAGATCTCGGGGTCGGTGGTGAACTCCCCGAGCCGTACGGACTTCCGGCTGCCGTGGTAGTCGCTGGACCCGGTGGCCAGCAGCCCGAGGTCGGCGGCGAGGCCGCGCACGCGCGCGCGGGTCGGCCCGTCGTGGTCCATGTGGTCGACCTCGATACCGTCGAGGCCCGCGGCGGCGAGCGCCGCTATCGCGCTCTCGGGGACGGTGTCGCCGCGCTTGGCGGCGCCGGGGTGTGCGAAGACGGTGACTCCGCCGGCCGCCTTGACGAGGCGGATCGCGTCGAAGGGGTCGAGTTCGTGCTTCTCGACGTACGCGCGCCCGCCGTTGGCCAGCCAGTCGGGCGTAAAGGCGTCGGAGACGGTCTCGACGACGCCGAGTTCCATCATGGCGGACGCGATGTGCGGGCGGCCGACCGAGCCGTCTCCGGCGATACGGGCCACCTGGGCCCACTCGATCGGCACACCCAGCTCCTGGAGCTTGCCGACCATGGCCCGCGCGCGGGGCACCCTGTCGTCCCGCACCAGCTCGCGCTCGCGCGCCAGCTCGGGCTCGTCGGGATCGAAGAGGTACGCCAGCATGTGCAGCCCGATGCCGTCCAGGCGGCAGGAAAGCTCGGCGCCGGTGACGAGGGTCAGCCCCGCGGGGAGTGCGGCGATCGCCTCGGCGTGGCCGCGGGTCGAGTCGTGGTCGGTGAGCGCCACGACGTCGAGTCCGGCCGCCGCGGCGTTGCGCACCAGCTCGGCCGGGGTGTCCGTGCCGTCCGAAGCCGTGGAGTGGGTGTGCAGGTCGATCAGCACGACGCTTGACTCCGGGGCTCGGCGGGACGGGGGACCGGTCAAGGATAGCCGGGATTCGAACACCCACGGGCCCGCCCACGTTCTCTCCGGCGGAACCGGAGGAACCGGCGGTCAGGCCAGCAGTCGCGAGGAGAGCGCCCCGCAGGGCACGAGCTCCACCTCCGCGCCCGCGTCGCGCAGATCGGTCAGTATCAGTTCGTCGTACATCATCACGCCCGACTGCTCCGGCCAGACGATGACCCACAGCCACAGCCCGCACGCCTCGCCCGCGAAGGCCGCGCGGTCGTCCGGGACGCCGGACAGGTGCCACAGCGGGGTGGGCCGGCCGGCCGCGAGCAGCTTGGCCTGCGGTGGTTTGTCCATGCTCATGTGCGCTCCGGGATCGGGCCCCTCCACACCGGCATAGCGCGCGCCGAGGCCGACGCCGAGCTCCTCGGCGACCAGCAGCATCTCGCCGAGGCCGCCGAGCGGACCGGGTCCCGAACAGGCGACGACGGTGGCGCGCGAGCCACTGCGGTCGTCACCGGCGCAGGTCACGCCCGTGAACAGCCAGCCGACCGGCAACGGCCATGGCATCCACACCGGAACCTTGGCACGCTTCACCGCGACCGTGAGCGCCTCGACACTGGGCGGCACCACGGGCTGCAGCGGGTGCACCGTCCCATGCACATCGCACTGCCAGGAGTCGGCAAAGAGACCGGGCGCCCTGACCCGGCCACCGCACTTCGGGCAACTGGGTTCGCCCCTCATAGGGCCCAACGGTCCTCCCCGGCCGTCCCCGCGTCAAGGACGATCACCCGTCCGGAGCGTGCCTCACCACGGAAATCCAGATGCACTGCGCATCGATTTGTTCCTCCAACTTATATCTGTGCATGGAGCAACGATCAGTCCAGCGGCACGGACGTGCGCAGCGGGTCGCGCAGGTCCGTACCGTGCGACAGCCAGCGCTCCTGGAGCTCCTGCGCGCCCTTGACGCGCTTCCACGCCGCCTCGTTCGGCGTCATGGGCAGCAGCGGAAGGAAGCGCACCGGGTCCATCGGGGCGTCCAGCTCCAGGTCCTCGACCAGGCCGCCGGACTCCGCGACCAGGACGGAGCTGAACGGCGCCCCCGGCCACAGCGGCTCCCCGAGGTCCAGCGAGGCACCCGGAGCCACGATCACGCCCTCCACCTGCGGAGACGCCGCGAGGACCGCGAGCGGGCGCAGCACCTTGTCGGTGTCGGCCAGACCGGCCCGTACCGACAGGACCAGCTCGGCGCGCGGGCCCTTCACCGGATCGGCGAGGACGGCGGTCGGGTCGGCCATCGGCTGGGCCGACATACCCAGGGTGGCGTAGCGGACGACGTCGCCGTCCACGAAGCGCAGTACCTCCATACGGTCCGTACCGAGGAACGTGACAGCGGCGCGCGCGTCCGGTTCGCCCAGAGCCGTACGCAACCTGGCCTCTACCCGCGCAAGAACGTCTCCCATGCCCGCGAGCATAAGTCGCGTATGGAACGGGAAGAGGGAGAGCCTTGACACAACAGTGGGCTGATACTCTTGGCCGCTGGTCAGGGCAGCACGCAGAAGCGTGGCTTTCGAGCCCCGACATGACGTCATCCCCCACGGGGGACCGGCCGGAGGAGGTGGGGCTGCGGTGGATCGAAGTCGTCCCGGCAGTACCAACCGCTCTTCCGCACCGCCAGTGTTCCCCTGGGCCTGAAACCTTTCGTACCCGGCCGCCAACCGGTGAAACCCATGGGGCTCACGGCATTTCGCGCTACGGAAGAGCACTTCGTTTTTGCCTGATCCGTGTCTGAGCGAACGCCGTCACCGCGTCTTGCGGTGCCGCCCGCTTTGCCGACGTACGGCCGCCCCGACGCCGTGGCCCGCACGTCTCCATTCCGGGCAGCGCCATGCCTCGCAGACGGCTTCTCCGTGAAGGAGCCCGCCATGTCGATGATCCGTGACCTGCGCGCAGCGGTCCGTCCGTCCCTGCGCAAGAGCAGCGCCGTGTACAGCAGTTACGACGCCACCCGTGACCCGTCCGCGAGCAGCGCGGTCGTGGACTGCGCCGTCTACCGCGACGGGCGCCGGGTGAAGGCCGCCGAGTGCCTCACCCCGCACGAGGCGATGACCCACGTCCGGGAGGGCGGCGGCTTCGCCTGGATCGGCCTGCACGAGCCGACCGAGGCCGAATTCGCGGGAATCGCCGCCGAGTTCGGGCTGCACCCGCTGGCCGTGGAGGACGCCGTACACGCACACCAGCGGCCCAAGCTGGAGCGGTACGACGACACCCTGTTCACCGTCTTCAAGACGATCCACTACGTCGACCACACCGAACTGACCGCGACGAGCGAGGTCGTGGAGACCGGTGAGGTGATGTGCTTCACCGGCAAGGACTTCGTCATCACCGTCCGGCACGGCGGCAAGGGCTCGCTGCGCGCGCTGCGCCACCGGCTCCAGGACGACCCGGAGCTGCTGGCCAAAGGGCCTTCGGCGGTGCTGCACTCGATCGCCGACCATGTCGTCGACGGGTACATCGCGGTGGCGGCGGCCGTGCAGGACGACATCGACGAGGTCGAGATCGACGTCTTCTCCGCGCCGGCCAAAGGGAGCCCGCGGGGCTCCGACGCGGGCCGGATCTACCAGCTCAAGCGGGAAGTCCTGGAGTTCAAGCGGGCCGTCGCGCCGCTGCTGCGGCCGATGCAGCAGCTCAGTGAGCGGCCGATGCGGCTCGTCGACCCGGACATCCAGAAGTACTTCCGTGACGTCGCCGACCACCTCGCGCGCGTGCACGAGGAGGTCGTCGGCTTCGACGAGCTGCTGAACTCGATCCTCCAGGCCAACCTCGCGCAGGCGACCGTCGCCCAGAACGAGGACATGCGAAAGATCACGTCCTGGGCGGCGATCGTGGCCGTACCGACGATGATCTGCGGCGTGTACGGCATGAACTTCGATCACATGCCGGAGCTGCACTGGCGGTACGGCTACCCGCTCGTCCTGGGGTCGATCGTGGTGGTCTGTGTGTCCATCCACCGCACGCTCAAGCGGAACGGCTGGCTCTGACGACGAGCGCGAGGCCGGCCAGGATCACCACCAGGGCGGGGTAGGCGGCCAACGGCGGCTGCTGTCCCAGCCAGAGCGCGGCGATCAGGGCGGCGCCCGGGGTCTCCAGGAGTATCGCCGTCGAGGTGACAGAGGGGCCCAGGGTGCTCACGACGCGGTTGAGCAGGGAGTGGCCGAGGAGCTGGGCGGCGGCGGTGAGTGCGGCGAGCTGGAGCCAGGTCGTGGTGTCGTAGCCGCCGAGCTCGGCGCCGGACACCAGGCAGGTCGCCAGCAGGATCAGCGCGGTCGTGGAGTAACAGATGTAGGTGTACGCGGTCGTGCTCACGGTCCGCCTGACCTCCGCCCCGAGCAGGACGTACCCGGCGGCCGCGATGCCGCCGCCGAGCGCGAGCGCGTCGCCCGCGAGGGCGCGCGGCGAGAGCGTCATGTCGACGCCGGTCAGGATGACGACGCCGACGACGGCGAGCACGGTGCCGGCCCACACCATGCGGGACGGCCGGTGGCCGCGCATCCGCAGCAGGATCGTCGTCCAGATGGGTGTGGTCGTGCAGAGCGCGGTGGAGGACGCGACCGAGGTCATCCGCAGGCTGGGCAGCCAGAGCCCGAAGTGCAGGGCGAGCAGGGCTCCGGCGGCGACGGCGAGGAGCAGCGGCCTGCGCGCGATGCGGCGCAGCTCGGCGCGGTGCTTGAGCAGCACCACCGGGCTCAGTACGCCGACCGCCATGGCGTTGCGCCAGAACGCGATGGCGAGCGCGGGGGCGGCGGTCGCCGCGATGAGCGGCGCGGAGAACGACACGCTGGCGACGGCGACGCCGAGCAGGATGAGGTCGATGCGGGGCGCGGTGTGGAGTCCGGGGGGCGGCGGACCGGTCGGCGCGGTGGCGGTCATGCCGTCGGGGCGGCGGGCTGTTGCGGGCACGGGGGTCACGGTAAGGGGTACGACTGGCTGACGGAACTGTCGGTCCGCACCCCGGAATCCCTGAGCGCCGGACCGGCCGCTGGTTGCCCCACTGGGCAACCTCAGCCCCTCCGGCACACTCAGCCCGTCGGGCACTTGAGGACATCGGGTCTGGGGCGGAGCCCTCACGCGGCGGAGCCGCGAAGTGTCCCAGCGGGAAGCGGGAAGGGGCGGGCAGGGGAACAGTCCCGCAGCGCACCGCCTAGGCTTGCGGCCATGACGCAGACCTTGCTCGACCAGGCCCTCGTCGAGGAGGCCACCAAGAAGTCCGGCCTCATCTGGGTACGAGGCACCGGCCCCGCCCGCTCCCTGTGGCACGTGTGGCACGACGGCGCCGCGTACGTCGTGGGAGACGGACCGGGCGAGCAGCCCTTCCCCGGACTGGCCGACGGCGCCCGCGCCGAAGTCACCGTACGCAGCAAGGACAAGGGGGGCCGACTCGTCACCTGGACCGCCACCGTCACCGAACACCCGCCGGGCACCGAGGCGTGGGAGGCCGCCGTAGCCGAGCTCAAGGGCAAGCGCCTGAACGCGCCCGACGCCGAGCAGATGACCGAGCGCTGGGCCCGCGAGTGCCGCGTACTGCGTCTGGAGCCGCAGAGCGCGACCACCGACCTGCCGGACGGTTCGCTCGCCGCCAAGCCCCTGCCGACGAGCGCCACGACGCGGCTGCCCGTACCGGCAGCCCTCCCCCGCCTCCTCATGAAGCGGAAGAAGAAAAAGGGCTAGGACGCGTCCGAGGTCTTCGGGAGCTGGCCACCGTAGTCGACCGTCTCGTCCTTGCCCGGCGCCTCAAGCGCGAACTCCTCGTCCCAGTCGGCCAGCCGCACCACGCCCGCGCCGCCCGCCCGCTCAAGCTTCAGCGGATACGGCGTGCCGAGCAGCGACACGGCGAGCGTCCCGCCGGTGCCCTTGCCGCCGGTGACCTCGATCGTCCGGACGCCGCCGACCTTCGGCCGGTCGCCCTTGCTGAGCTTGCCGTGCAGTCCGAGCAGTCCGTCGAGCAGGACGCCCTTGTCCGTGAAGCCGCGCAACTGGTCGTAGGCCGGGTCGTCGTCCGGCACCTTGACGTACTTGTCCTCCAGCTTGCCCGCGGCCGCCCCGTCGGACCCGGACGGCTGCCCCGCCCCGTGGTCCCAGAAGTCCGCGCCGGCCTTCATGAACAGCTCGTCGTCGATGCGCAGCAGCTCGAACGTGCTGCCCCTGGACGTCACGGAGCCCGTGCCGCCGTCCTCCTTGAGGCGCATGTCGAGCTTGTACGAGCGTCCCTTGCTGACGACGGTGCCCGACAGCCGTACCGATTCCGCGTCGCGCGCCGCCTTGCGCGCCTTGGCCTCGATGGCCGGCGCCGAGAGTCTGCCCACCCCGTTGGTCCCCTTGTCCGGGTCGACCGGTTCCTCACCGCAGGCGGTGAGCGCCGCGGTCAGCCCGACGCACACAACGCCGAGTAGGGCGGCCCGGCGAGCTCGGGCGGCCGGGGGAAATGCAGTCACAAGCGCACTGCCTCTCATACGGGTGTCCGGGGTGGCAGCAGGCAGCGTACCTGTGCCGTCTACGCCGTCCGGAAGAGAGCCGTCCGGACGCCCCTTCGGAGCGGTGTGGACCGGCACCGGCTAGCCTGAAATCGTTATCCGCCCCTATTTGTCCACACAGGGAGGCGCACCATATGGCATCAGGCGCCCCCCGGGTCTTCGTCTCGCATCTCGCGGGCATCGCCGTCTTCGACCCGAACGGTGACCAGGTCGGCCGGGTGCGCGACCTGGTGGCGATGCTGCGCGTGGGCAACAGGCCGCCGCGTCTGCTCGGTCTGGTCGTCGAGGTGGTGAGCCGCCGCCGGATCTTCCTCCCCATGACGCGCGTGACGGGTGTCGAGTCGGGACAGGTCATCACGACGGGCGTGGTCAACATGCGCCGCTTCGAGCAGCGCCCGACCGAGCGGCTGGTCCTCGGCGAGCTTCTCGACCGCCGGGTGACCCTCGTGGAGACGAGCGAGGAGGTCACGGTCCTCGACGTGTCGATCGTGCAGCTCCCCGCCCGCCGTGACTGGGAGATCGACAAGGTCTTCGTACGCAAGGGCAAGGGCGGCGCGCTGCGGCGGCGTGGGGAGACGCTGACCGTGGAGTGGTCAGCGGTGACCGGCTTCTCGCTGGAGGAGCACGGACAGGGCGCGGAGAGCCTCCTGGCCACCTTCGAGCAGCTTCGCCCCGCCGACCTCGCCAACGCCCTGCACCACCTGACGCCCAAGCGCCGCGCCGAGGTGGCCGCGGCGCTCGACGACGACCGGCTCGCTGACGTACTGGAAGAGCTGCCCGACGACGACCAGGTGGAGATCCTCGGCAAGCTCAAGGAGGAGCGGGCGGCCGACGTGCTGGAGGCGATGGACCCGGACGACGCCGCCGACCTGCTGTCCGAGCTGCCCGAGGAGGACAAGGAGCGGCTGCTGATGCTGATGCGACCGGACGACGCGGCAGACGTACGGCGGCTGCTGGCGTACGAGGAGCGGACGGCCGGCGGTCTGATGACGACCGAGCCGATCGTGCTGCGGCCCGACGCGACGGTCGCGGACGCCCTGGCGCGCGTACGGCAGCAGGACCTCTCCCCCGCGCTCGCCGCGCAGGTGTACGTCTGCCGGCCGCCGGACGAGACACCGACGGGCAAGTACCTCGGGACGGTGCACTTCCAGCGGCTGCTGCGGGAGCCGCCGTTCACGCTGGTCAGCTCCGTCGTGGAGTCCGATCTGCCGCCGCTGTCGCCGGGCACGCCGCTGCCCGTGGTGACGAGTTACCTGGCGGCGTACAACATGGTCGCCGCGCCGGTCGTGGACGCGGGCGGCTCGCTGCTCGGCGCGGTGACGGTCGACGACGTACTCGACCACCTGCTGCCCGACGACTGGCGCGAGACGGAGTTCCACGAGCCGCCGCCGCAGACGCCGGGGGCCGTGCGGGACGGGGAGGCCGTTCGTGGGCACTGACAGGAGCGCCGAGCCGAGGGACCGCGTCCGGACCGCGACCGGCGCGAGTGCGCTGCCGCGCGCCTCCCGCGTGCGCCTGGACCAGCCGCGGCCCGCGCGCACGCGGCTGCTGCCGGAGTACGACCCGGAGGCCTTCGGCCGGTTCTCGGAGCGGATCGCGCGCTTCCTGGGCACGGGGCGCTTCCTGGTCTGGATGACCCTGACCATCGCCGTGTGGGTGGTCTGGAACATCTTCGCGCCCCCCGCGCTGCGCTGGGACGAGTACCCGTTCATCTTCCTGACGCTGATGCTGTCCCTCCAGGCGTCGTACGCCGCCCCGCTGATCCTCCTCGCGCAGAACCGCCAGGACGACCGGGACCGGGTCACCCACGAGCAGGACCGCAAGCAGAACGAGCGGTCCATCGCGGACACCGAGTACCTCACGCGGGAGATCGCGGCGCTGCGGATGGGGCTCGGCGAGGTCGCCACCCGCGACTGGATCCGCTCGGAATTCATGGACCTGGTGAAGGAGATCGAGGAGCGGCGCTCCCTATTCCCGCCCGAAGCCGCTTCCGAGAGTGACGAAGGCGACCGCTGACAGGGCTTTCCCGCTGCGGCGGTACGCGCCGTACCATCGGCGTATGGCTATGGAAGACGCGGTGCGCGAAGCACTGGCGACGGTGAACGACCCCGAGATCCACAAACCGATCACTGACCTCGGCATGGTCAAATCGGTCGAGATCGGGGCAGACGGTGCGGTTGCCGTCACGGTCTATCTCACCGTCTCCGGCTGCCCGATGCGCGAGACGATCACCACCAACGTGCGCGAGGCGGTCGAGCGCGTCGAGGGTGTGACCAGCGTCTCCGTCGAGCTCGACGTGATGAGCGACGAGCAGCGCAAGGAACTGGCGGGCGCCCTGCGCGGCGGCACCGCCGAGCGCGAGGTGCCCTTCGCCCAGCCCGGTTCGCTGACGCGGGTGTACGCGGTGGCGTCCGGCAAGGGCGGCGTCGGCAAGTCCTCGGTGACGGTCAACCTGGCCGCCGCGATGGCGGCGGACGGGCTGAAGGTCGGCGTCGTCGACGCGGACATCTACGGACACAGCGTGCCGCGCATGCTGGGCGTGGACGGCAGGCCCACCCAGGTCGAGAACATGATCATGCCGCCGTCGGCGCACGGGGTGAAGGTCATCTCCATCGGGATGTTCACGCCGGGCAACGCGCCTGTGGTGTGGCGCGGGCCGATGCTGCACCGAGCCCTCCAGCAGTTCCTCGCGGACGTGTACTGGGGCGACCTGGACGTGCTGCTGCTCGACCTGCCGCCGGGCACCGGTGACATCGCGATCTCGGTGGCGCAGCTCGTGCCGAACGCCGAGATCCTCGTCGTGACCACGCCTCAGCAGGCGGCGGCCGAGGTCGCCGAGCGGGCCGGCTCCATCGCCGTACAGACCCACCAGAAGATCGTCGGCGTCGTCGAGAACATGTCGGGCCTGCCGTGCCCGCACTGCGACGAGATGGTCGACGTCTTCGGCACCGGTGGCGGCCAGAAGGTCGCCGAGGGGCTGACGAAGACGACCGGCGCCAACGTGCCGGTGCTGGGCGCCATCCCCATCGACGTACGGCTGCGGGAGGGCGGCGACGAGGGCAAGCCCGTCGTGCTGACCGACCCGGACTCGCCGGCCGGTTCGGCGCTGCGCACGATCGCGGGCAAGCTGGGCGGCCGCGCGCGCGGTCTGTCGGGCATGTCGCTGGGGATCACCCCGCGCAACAAGTTCTGACGCGAGACTGCGAGCCGTGGGCACAACCGCCCACGGCCCGCACGCACGCGCGTACCCGAAGGGGGGCGCCGCTCCTGACGAGCGGCGCCCCCCTTCGGCGTACAGCGGAAGGCCGTACGCTCAGCCCTGCTCGTACGTCGTGATGTCCTTGATCACCGCGAAGCCCAGCCCGTACGCGCTCATACCGCGCCCGTACGCCCCGAGGATCGCGCCGTCCTCCCCGGCACCCGCCAGCACCCAGCCGTACTCCGACTCGCGGTAGTGGAAGTGCGTCGGTACGCCGTCCACCGGCAGCGACAGCGTCGACCAGGCCGGCCCCGACAGGTCGTCGGCCAGCTCGAAGGCCGTCTCGGTCTGCTGGTCCAGCCAGTCGTCGCGCAGGGAGTGGTCAAGCTGGGCGGGCCAGGTGGACGAGAGCAGGCCCGAGCCCGCCAGCCAGGCGGCGGAGGAGACCGACGTGGCCTCCAGTACGCCCGTACCGTCGCCGCTGCGCCGCACGGGGCTGCTGGCGACGGTGACGACCACCGCGAAGCGCTCCTTCTCCTGGGCGTCATCGGCGGCGGGCCTTATCGACGGCTCCTCACCGTGGCCCGTGGAACCGTGCTGCACTGTGCCGTCCGCCGCCGTGCCGACCTGCATCAGCCAGCGGGGCCCGGTGAACGCGTCGTCCAGTCCGTACCAGGGGAAGGGCGCGCGCAGATAGCCGTCGACCGTACGCCGGGCTGCTGGCACCCCCTCCGCTGTGGATGTGCTGGGCGCCAGGGGTGCTCCCTGCGCTCCGACCCGACTCGTGGTCTCCATCTGTCCGGCCGCCTCCTTGATCCGTGGCGTCCGGACACGGCCCGCCCCCCTCGGGCGTCCTCACATCCGGACAGATGGAGGATAGCCACCTTGGTGCGGCTCGTCCGGAAGGGCGGCTTTCAGGTGGCGTCGGCGTCGAACGGCGGGCGCTCGCTCTGAGCGGCGGTTTCGCGCTTCTTGAGCAGGTCGGGAGTGCCGGTGGAGTCCTTCGTCAGGTTCGCCTTACCGGCCGAACCGTTCGAACCGTTCACAGAACCGGCCGGCGAACCGGTCGACGAACCGCTGTCGCGCCCGTTCACGGCGTCCGCGACCTCGGCCATCTCGCTCTTGAGGTCGAAGCTGCTGCGGATCTCCTTGAGACCGAGGTCGTCGTTGTCCATCAGCTGCTTGCGGACGAAGGTCTTCGGGTTCAGGTCCTCGAAGTCGAAATCCTTGAATTCCGGGCCGAGTTCCGAACGAATGTCCTGCTTCGCGCTCTCGGAGAACTCACGGAGCTTACGGATCATCGCCGAGGCGTCCTGAATGAGCTTCGGCAGCTTCTCCGGCCCGAACACGAGCACAGCGAGAACCACGAGCGTCACCAGCTCGAGTCCGCCTATGTCACTGAACACCTTGTTGCTCCTTGGGTTCTCCGCGCCCGCAGGTCGGGTGGGCCTCCCCCGCCGCAGGCAGAGGACCGGTCCGGGCCCGGTCCACGGTACCCGCCCAATCTGTCCGGACGGTACCTTCACGTAACACTCACGTGGACCTCGGCGCGCGCTTCCCTCAGTTGCCGTCCGCCGAGCCGAGGGTCACGGAGACCGTCCGCTCCTTGCCCGCGCGCACCACGGTCAGTTCCAGCCGGTCGCCGGGGCGGTGGGCGCGGATCTTGACGATCAGCTCCTGCCCGTTGTGCACCTTCTGGCCGTTGACCTCGGTAATCACGTCGCGGGGCGCGATCCCGGCGCGGGCGCCGGGGCCGCCGGGTGTCACCGCCGGGCCGTCGGCGCCCTTGGTGCCGACGCGGGCGCCGTCGCCCGCGTACTTCATGTCCAGCGTGACGCCGATCACCGGGTGCGTCGCCTTCCCGGTGTTGATCAGCTCCTCGGCGACGCGCTTGCCCTGGTTGATGGGGATGGCGAAGCCCAGGCCGATGCTGCCGCCCTGGCTGCCTTCGAGGCCCGCACTGTTGTCCGCGGCGCGTATGGCGCTGTTGATGCCGATGACGCGGGCCTGGGCGTCCACCAGGGGGCCGCCGGAGTTGCCCGGATTTATCGGGGCGTCGGTCTGGAGCGCGTTGACGTAGCTGACGTCGCTGCCGTCGCCCTTCTCGCCGCCCGCCGTGATGGGGCGCTCCTTGGCGCTGATGATCCCGGAGGTGACCGTGTTCTGGAGGTCGAACGGCGCGCCGATGGCCACCACCGGGTCGCCCACCTGGACGTTCTCGGAGTTGCCGAGGGGCAGCGGCTTGAGCCCGTCGACACCGAGAACGCGGACGACCGCGAGGTCGTAACCGCTGTCCTTGCCGACGAGCTCGGCCTTCGCGGTCTGGCCGCCGCTGAAGGTGATGTTGATGGTGCCGTCGGTTCCGGCGGGCTCGACCACATGGTCGTTGGTGAGGATGTGACCCTTGGCGTCGAGTACGAAGCCGGTACCCGTGCCCTGCTCGCCGGCCCCGCTGACGTGCAGCGTGACGACGCTGGGCAGGGCGCTGGCCGCGATGCCCGCGACGCTGTCGGGTGCGCGGCCCTTGCCGTCCACCGGCTGGGCCTGGGGCAGCTCGACGCGGGTGATGCCGCCGTTGCGTTCGATGTACGCCCCGACGCCGCCGCCGATGCCGCCGGCGACCAGCGCGATCAGCAACGCCCCGACGAGCAGCGTGCCCCGCCGCCCCTTCTTCTGCCGCCCGCCGCCCGCCGGATCACCGGGGTGGACCAGCGGCTGCTGGGGGGCGCCCCAGGGGTCGTACTGCAGCCAGTGGGAAGTCTGAAGGTGCGGCTGTTGCTGATGCGGGTGCGGGTGCTGGTGCTGCGATGGCAGGGCCATGGGGACACCGGCCCCGTTCGTCGCGGACGCACCCGGCGCTCCGGACGCTCCCGGTGGTACGAACGTGCCCTGCGGCGGAGTCGCCACCGGCCGCTGCACGGGCGGCGCGGGCGCCCAGGGCCCCGGTCCTCCGTAGGGCGGTGTCGCGTACGGATCGACCGCATGCAGAGGCTGCGAACGCGCCCGCGACACGGAGCCGACCCCGACGGCGGCCTCCTGCGACAGGGGCTCGACCCCGGCGGCGGGCTGCGGCGCGGGTTCCGCCTGCGCGGCTGCGGCGGCCCGCTGCGACGCGGAGCCGACCTCGGGAGCCTGCCCCGGCGCGGGGACCGTCGACGTGGACGCCGGCTCGACGGCTCCCGCCGGCCGGGGCTCGGCCGCGGCGGCCCGCTGCGGCGCGGGGGCGGCCTCGGGGGCCTGCTCCGGCGCTGGAGCGACATCGGCGGTCCGCTCCGGTGCGGGGGCGGCCTGCGTGTACGTCGGGTCGACGGGTTCGGGCGGCCGGGGGGCAGTCGCGGGGGGAGCCGTTTCCTGGGGGCTCTCCTGTGGCCGCTCCGGTGCCCCGTGTACCGGTGCGGGACGGCTCCACCACTTTGCCTTCGGCCCGGTGGGCCTGCCCTCGTTCATGCTCTCCCCGCACCCCACGAGCACGCCCGCAGGGCCGTGCCAACTCGTCGTCCGTGCCCCCTCGGGGCACCCCTCCCAGGATTCAACCAGCCTCAGGGGGAAACGGGCAGCCAGGGAGCCAACGGAACAGCCGGCTGAAGCGGCGACGGCGCCGCGGTCACCGGCGGGCGGTGGCCGGGGTCGTACGCGAGCGACAGGGCAGCACCCGACCGGCGTATGAGCGGCAACGGTGTCTGACCGGTGAGCACGGGCGCCGGGAACGGCTGGACCAGCGAGAGCCCCTGCGCGCCGCCCTGGCCCGTCCCCGCTCCGAAGAGCCTGGACGGCACGGCGGCGTTGGTACCGGCGTGCGTACCGGCACTGGCACTGGGGCTGGCACTGGCTGCGAGGAGGCCGTTGCCCGTCGTGCGGCGGCGGGTGTTCTCCGTGGCCGCACCGCTCGGACTCGCCGCGCGCACCGGTGTGACCTTGTTGCCCGAACCCGCGCCCCTCGCGGTGGGTTCGCCCGTAGAACCGACCGGCATGGCCCCGCCGAGCGCGAACGCGGCAAGCGACACGGCGCTCGCAGCCGCGAAGGCAAGCCGCCTCCCGCGCCCGCCCGAACGCTCCGCCTCCGCGCGGCCCACGTCATGGATACGGAAGCCACGGCCGGGTGCGGCGCCGGGAAGGACGCCGGTGTGCCCGGCGGCCGGGGTGTAGCCGAAGTCGAAGCTGCTGCCGGGTCTGCCGGGTCTCGCTCTCGGGGTGTCGGCTCCGAAGGCTCCGTGACCGAAGCCCGCTTGCCCGAACGGCCTCGCGTCGTTGTCGCCGTCGTCACTGCCGGGACCGCCGCCGGGCAGCCCCTGGAGCCGGGCGAGCAGGCCCTCGGAAGGCGGCGGCGGCGCGGTCGTGGAGAAAACGCTCTTCAGGCGGCGCTGGGCGTCGGCCTCGGCCTTGCACTTGGCACAGGTCGCCAGGTGCGACAGGACACGCTCGCGGACGTCATGGCTCAGCTCGCCGTCCACCAGGGCGGCCAGCCGGTCCCCGAGGTGCTGCTCGGCGGAGGTCGGTCGGGTGCCACTCACTCGGCTCCGCCCTCTCCGCCCACCGCTGACACGCCGGTGCCCACGCTCGCGAGCGAGCGCTGCTCGGCACGCGCCTCGGGAGACCGGTGCTGGAGAGCCTTGCGCAGGTGGGAGCGGCCGCGGTGGATCCGGCTGCGTACGGTCCCGAGCTTGACGCCCAGCGTCGCGGCGATCTCCTCGTACGACAGTCCCTCGATGTCACAGAGCACGACCGCCGCACGGAACTCGGGCGCGAGGGTGTCCAGCGCCTGCTGGACGTCCGCGTCGAAGTGGGTGTCGTTGAAGACCTGCTGCGGGGACGGCTCACGGCTCGGCAGCCGCTCCGCGGCGTCCTCGCCGAGCGCGTCGAAGCGGATGCGCTGCTTGCGGCGGACCATGTCGAGGAACAGGTTCGTCGTGATGCGGTGCAGCCAGCCCTCGAACGTGCCGGGCGTGTACGTCGACAGCGACCGGAAGACGCGGACGAAGACTTCCTGGGTGAGGTCCTCGGCGTCGTGCTGATTGCCGGTCAGACGGTAGGCAAGGCGGTAGACGCGACCACTGTGGGTGCTGACGATCTCCTCCCAGGTGGGAGGAGTCCACGCCTGAGATTCCGCATCTGAGGCGAAGGTCGCGGTCTGCGCGGAATGCGTGGAAGGTGTGCGGTCAGCAATGTCGGTCACGGATTTCGGCTCACCCGCCGACCTGAGAAAGCGCCGCAGCACTCCTCCCCGATCCACAGGCGCAGCCGCACCTCCCCTATCGGCTCTGGTGGTGTCCAGTGGAGCCCCTACCATAGCCACCTCGCCCGTTAGCTCCGGATAAGCATCTTTACGCGAATTTGGAAACCGCACGCGGTCCTGATCCATGTCTCCCCCTGCCTCTCTCAACGCCCGGTCCCATCTGCGGGTTCCCGACGTCAGCGGATACAGTCACGGTTGCGCCAACTACGGGGACAGGAGAGGGCCATTACCGCCAACCGGCAGACGAACTGGGCGTTCGCCGACGCCTTTGTCGCCGAGGACGAAGCCCTGCACTGGGCGCGTGATCTGGCCCGGGAGGCAGGACTGCGCGCGGTGTCTCCCGGCACAGGTGCCGCGCTGCGGCTCCTCGCCGCCACCGCGGACGCCAAGGCAGTGGCCGAAATCGGTACGGGTACGGGCGTTTCCGGCATCTATCTGCTCAACGGGATGCGGCCCGACGGCGTACTCACCACCGTGGACCCCGAGCCGGAGTGGCAGCAGTTCGCCCGCGAGGCGTTCCGCGCGGCCGGCTACGCCGCGAACCGCGCGCGTTTCATCCCCGGACACGCCCTCGACGTACTTCCCCGTCTCGCCGACGGGGGGTACGACCTCGTCTTCTGCGACGGCGACCGGCTTGAGTACATGGACTACCTCGCTGAATCGTTGCGCCTGCTGAAGCCCGGCGGAATCGTCGTGTTCGAGGGCGTTTTCGCGGACGGCCGCACGGTCGACTCGGCCGCGCAGCCCGCGGAGGTCCTGCGTCTGCGTGAGCTGCTGCGCGCGGTGCGCGAGAGCCGCCGACTCCTCCCCACGCTGCTCCCGGTGGGCGACGGCCTGCTCTGCGCGGTACGCCGCGACTGACCGGCGCCGACGCGCCGCCCCCGCGCACAGCACTGCCCCGGCACGCTTGCGGCGTACCGGGGCAGTGAAAAGTTCGGGCGCTTCCGCGTCAGCCGACGACCTTCTTCAGAGCGTCGCCGAGCGCATCGGCCTCATCCGGAGTCAGCTCGACGACAAGTCGTCCGCCGCCTTCGAGCGGAACGCGCATGACGATGCCCCGCCCCTCCTTGGTCACCTCGAGCGGGCCGTCGCCCGTTCGCGGCTTCATGGCCGCCATGCTCGTTCCCCTTCCTGAAACCAGCTCATCGCAGCCGGCGGCCCCGTGTCGGGCAGCTGTGTCACCGGCATCGAACACATTGCTTCCAGGTCATTATCCCGCATGGCGGACCCCAATGACCAACATCGCTCGGCATCGCTTGTGCAACGCGCTCTCTCAAAACCACTCAATTCGGCGGTCCGCCTGCGATACTTCGCCGCCGCCGGGCACCCAGCGACCTCACATTGTTAGACGCAGGTCACATGTGCAGCCCCGGTGATCTCCGCCATGCTGGGCAGGACATGCCTGCCCGAGCCGCAAAAGGGGACCCATCCATGGCCGACACCGTGCTCTACGAGGTGACCGACGGACTCGCGACGATCACCATCAATCGTCCCGACGCCATGAACGCCATGAACACCGAGGCCAAGGTCGCCCTGCGGGACGCGGTGCAGGCCGCGGCCGCCGATCCGGCAGTACGGGCGGTCCTGCTCACCGCCGCCGGCCGGGCGTTCTGTGTGGGGCAGGACCTCAAGGAGCACATCGCCTCACTCGCCGCCGACCGCGAGACGGGTACCGGCCAGACCATGAGCACGGTGCGCGAGCACTACAACCCCATCGTGCGGGCCCTCACCGAGATGCCGAAGCCCGTCGTCGCCGGAGTCAACGGCGTCGCCGCCGGCGCGGGCGCGGGCTTCGCGTTCGCCGCGGACTACCGGGTCGTCGCCGACACCGCCGCCTTCAACACCTCCTTCGCGGGGGTCGCGCTGACCGCCGACTCGGGCGTCTCGTGGACGCTGCCGCGCCTGATCGGCCGGAGCCGCGCCGCCGACCTGCTGCTTTTCCCGCGCTCGATCTCCGCGCAGGAGGCCTTCGACCTGGGCATCGCCAACAAACTGGTGCCCGCCGCCGACCTGGCCGCCGAGGCCGCGACCGTCGCCCGCACCCTGGCCGCGGGCCCGACGCTCGCGTACGCCGCGCTCAAGGAGTCCATGGCGTACGGCGCGGACCACAGCCTGAGCGAGACCCTCGAAAAGGAGGACGAACTCCAGGCGCGGGCGGGCGCGTCGCAGGACCACGCCATCGCGGTCCAGGCGTTCATCGCCAAGGAGAAGCCGGCGTACCTCGGCCGCTGACGCCCGCCAGGCCCGTGCCGGCCCCGCCGCGCGCCACGCACTGAGCGAGATGGTCGTCGACCAGACCGCACGCCTGCATCAGGGCGTACGCCGTCGTCGGGCCGACGAAACGTATGCCGCGCTTCTTGAGCGCCTTGGACAGCGCTATGGACTCCGGAGTGATCGCGGGCACGTCCGAGATCGTCTGCGGGGCCGGGCGCGTCGCGGGCTCCGGAGCGTACGACCAGATCAGGGTGTCGAGCTCGCCGGGCTGCCAGCCGGCGAGCGTCCTGGCGTTGGCGAGGGTCGCCTCGATCTTGGCGCGGTTGCGGATGATGCCGGGGTCGGCGAGCAGGCGCGCGGCGTCCTCGTCGGTGAAGGCGGCCACCGACGCGATCTTGAAACCGGCGAAGGCGTTACGGAAGCCCTCGCGGCGGCGGAGGATCGTCAGCCAGGAGAGCCCGGACTGGAACGCCTCCAGGCAGAGGCGTTCGTACAGCGCGTCGTCGCCGTGGACCGGGCGGCCCCACTCCTCGTCGTGGTACGCGACGTACTCCTCGGTGGCCAGGCCCCACGGGCAGCGCGGGCGGCCGTCCGGGCCCGGCTCGGCTCCGCCGGTCATGACCGTGGCTCCTCGCCCGGCGTATCTGTGAACGAGCCGTCCTTGAAGAGGTCGGCGCCGCCGACCGCCCTGGCCTGGACACCGGCCAGGGCCGCCTCAAGCTCCGCGATCCGCGCGTCGCGCTCGGCCAGCTCGGCGCCGAGGCGGCCGAGCACGTCGTCGACGTCGCCCATCCGGTAGCCACGGGGCGCCAGCGGCAGGCGCAGCGCCTCGACATCGGCGCGGCCCACCGGCCGCGTCGCGGGCAGCGGGTCCACCAGTTGTTCGGGCGCTGCTTCGGGCAGCACCCCGCCGCTGTCGCTGCCGCCTCCGCCGACCACGGCGAGGGTGACCGCGGCGACCACCACGACCATCGCCACCACCAAGAACAAGAACACGAGCGTCTCCCCGGGCCACGCGCAAAGCGCAAACTGTCCAGTCCCGATCGTGCCATGCGGCACTGACAGTTAAGGTCGCAGGCGACCGACGCGAGGAGGAAACACGGTGCTCAGGCTGGGACGGCGCGAGTTCGCAGCGCACGAGCCGGTGATCATGGCGATCGTGAACCGGACCCCTGATTCGTTCTACGACCAGGGTGCGACGTTCCGCGACGAGCCCGCGCTCGCCCGCGTCGAGCAGGCGGTCTCGGAGGGCGCCGCCATCATCGACATCGGTGGTGTGAAGGCCGGCCCCGGCGAAGAGGTGAGCGCCGCCGAGGAGGCCCGCCGCACGGTGGGTTTCGTGGCCGAGGTGCGCCGGCGCCACCCGGACGTGGTGATCAGCGTCGACACCTGGCGGCACGAGGTGGGCGAGGCGGTCTGCGCGGCGGGGGCGGACCTGCTGAACGACGCGTGGGGCGGTGTCGATCCGCGGCTGGCCGAGGTGGCGGCCCGTTACGACGTGGGCCTGGTGTGTACGCACGCGGGCGGAGCGGAGCCGCGGACGCGGCCGCACCGGATCACGTACGACGACGTCATGGCGGACATCCTCGCCGTGACCCTCGGGCTGGCGGAGCGCGCGGAGAAGCTGGGCGTACGGCGCGACGCGATTCTGATCGATCCGGGGCACGACTTCGGGAAGAACACCCGGCACAGCCTTGAGGCGACCCGGCGGCTCGGCGAGATGGTGGAGACGGGCCGTCCTGTCCTGGTCTCGCTGTCCAACAAGGACTTCGTCGGTGAGACGCTCGACCGGCCCGTGAAGGAACGGGTGGTCGGGACGCTGGCCACGACGGCTGTTTCGGCGTGGCTGGGCGCGCAGGTCTACCGGGTGCACGAGGTCGCGGAGACGCGGCAGGTGCTGGACATGGTGGCATCCATCGCGGGCCACCGGCCTCCGGCGGTGGCGCGGCGGGGCCTGGCCTGAGGGCGCGGCGGCTGGGGGCGCGGGGCGGCTCGGGGCGCGGGGCGCCACGGCGGGCGGGCCGGGGCCGCTGCGCGGGGCTGAAGCCCGCGCAGCGGTGTCCCGGTTACCTCTCCGACTCCTTCGAGACCAGAGCCACCGCTTCCTCCACGCTGTCCGTCACGTGGAACAGCAGCAGGTCTCTCTCCGACGCCTTCCCCTGCGCGATCACCGTGTCGCGCAGCCAGTCGACCAGTCCGCTCCAGTACGCCGTGCCGAAGAGCACGATCGGGAACCGCGTGACCTTGCGGGTCTGGACCAGCGTCAGCGCCTCGAAGAGTTCGTCGAGCGTGCCGAGGCCGCCCGGCAGGACCACGAAGCCGTGCGCGTACTTCACGAACATGATTTTGCGGACGAAGAAGTAGCGGAAGTTGACGCCGATGTCGACGTGCGGGTTGATGCCCTGCTCGAAGGGCAGCTCGATCCCGAGGCCGACCGAGATGCCTTTGGCGTCCCGCGCCCCCTTGTTCGCCGCCTCCATCGCTCCGGGCCCGCCGCCCGTGATCACCGCGAACCCGGCTTCGGCCAGGCCCCTGCCGAGCTCCACGCCCGCTTCGTAGTCGGGCATGCCGGGCCGTGTGCGCGCCGAACCGAAGACGCTGATGGCGGGCGGCAGTTCGGCGAGGGCGCCGAAACCGTCCACCAGCTCCGCCTGCATCCGCATGACCCGCCAGGGGTCCGTGTGCACCCAGCCGGTATCACCGTTGGAGTCCAGCAGCCGCTGGTCGGTCGTGCCCGGCTGGATTTGGTCGCCGCGGCGCACCACAGGCCCCAGACGCTGCTCTTCCGGTACCCGCTCCTCTTCAGGAATCGCCATGCCGTACTCCCTCCGCTGCCGAACATTGTCCGGACAGCGTAGGTCCACACCCGTGACGAACAGTGAAATTCAGGCCGTCAGCCAGGCGCGAAGTCGCTCCTCGCAGTGCGTGATCCTCTCGACGGCCACGTGCTCGTCGCGCTTGTGCGCGAGAAGCGGGTTCCCCGGACCGTAATTGACCGCCGGCACCCCGACGGCGCTGAAGCGCGAGACGTCGGTCCACCCGAACTTGGGCTGAGCGGTGCCGCCCACCGCCGCCATGAACGCGGCGGCGGCCGGGTGCGAAAGACCCGGCAGGGCCGCCCCCGAGTGGTCGTCCACGACGAACTCCGCGATGTCGCAGTCCGCGAAGACCTCGCGTACGTGCGCGAGCGCCTCCTGCTCGCTGCGGTCGGGCGCGTAACGGAAGTTGACCGTCACCGTGCACGCGTCGGGGATGACGTTGCCCGCGACACCGCCCTCGATCGCGACGGCGTTGAGACCCTCGCGGTACTCCAGGCCGTCGATCACGGGCCGCCGCGGCTCGTACGCCGCCAGCCTGGCCAGGATCGGCGCGGCCGTGTGGATCGCGTTGGACCCCATCCAGCCGCGCGCCGAGTGCGCCCGCTCCCCCGCCGTGCGCAGCAGCACCCGCAGTGTGCCCTGGCAGCCGCCCTCGACCTGCCCGTCGGACGGTTCGAGGAGTACGGCGAAGTCGCCCGTCAGCCAGTCGGGGTGGGCGTCGGCGACGTGCCCGAGGCCGTTGAGGTGCGCGGCGACCTCTTCATTGTCGTAGAAGACGAAGGTCAGGTCACGGTTGGGCTCGGGGACCGTCGCGGCGATACGGAGTTGCACCGCGACGCCGGACTTCATGTCGCTCGTACCGCAGCCCCACAGAACGCCGTTCTCGTCGAGCCTGGACGGCACGTTGTCCGCGATCGGGACGGTGTCGATGTGCCCGGCCAGGATGACCCGCTCGGCGCGCCCCAGATTCGTACGGGCCACCACGTTGTTGCCGTACCGGTCGACAGTGAGGTGCGGCAGCGCGCGCAGCGCCTCCTCGACGGCGTCGGCGAGGGCCTTCTCGCCGCCGCTCACCGACGGGAAGTCGACGAGCCGGGCGGTCAGCGCGGGGGCGTCCAGGAAGAGGTCAAGCGGAGTTTCGGCCATGCCCCCGAGACTAACCGGCACTGGCCGGAGGCCGCCGGGCCGTCCGCGAAAGGAGTCGTCCCCCGGAAGGGGCGGAAACGGCCTCCAGTACCTTAGGCAGCGTGTCTGAGTCCACCACTTCCGTAACTCGCGGCCGTGCCCTGCGCATCACGGCGGGCGTCGCCGTGCTGCTCGCGCTGGCCGGGTACCTGGTGGCGCAGTACGTGACCGGCGGCGCGGGCGCACCGCGCTGCGTCGTGCGCTCCGCGGAGGGCGACGGGACGACGTACGAGCTCAGTCCGGAGCAGGCCGTGAACGCCGCGACGATCTCCGCCGTCGGCACCTCGCGCGGGCTGCCGGAGCGGGCGGTGACGATCGCGCTCGCCACCGCCCTCCAGGAGTCGGCGCTGCGCAACATCAAGTACGGCGACCGTGACTCGCTCGGCCTCTTCCAGCAGCGCCCGTCGCAGGGCTGGGGCACCCCGAAGCAGATCCTCGACCCCGGCTACTCGGCCGAGAAGTTCTACGAGCACCTGGAGAAGGTGCCCGGCTACTCCCGGCTGCCGCTGACCGTCGCCGCCCAGCGCGTCCAGCGCAGCGGTTTCCCGCAGGCGTACGCGAAACACGAGCCGGACGCGGCGCTGCTGGCCGCCGCGCTCACCGGGCGCGCGCCCGCGTCGCTGACGTGCTCGGCCCCGCGTGACGCGCAGCCGGGCAGGCCGGCCGACGTACGGGCCGCGCTGATAAGGGATTTCGGGCCGGACGTACTGCCCAAGGCTCAGGCCGCCGGGTCGGCGGACGAAGCGGACTCTGCAGGCACAGCGGACACAGCGGGCGCGGCAGGTGCGGCAGGCGCGGCAGGCGCGAGCGCGAAGTTCGGCAGCACCCCCGCCGCGGCGACCGTGACCGTGCCCGTACCCGCGCAGGCGGCGGGCGCCGCCAGGAGCGCCGGCGACCGGCGCGGCTGGGAACTCGCGCACTGGGCCGTCGCCCACGCCGCCGAGTTCCGCATCGAACAGGTCGTCTACGCCGGCCGCGTGTGGACCACCGGCGATTCAGGAAAGAAATGGCAGTCCGGGAACGCCCGGAACGGCTCCGGAGAGGTCCGGATCACCACCGCTCAATAGTGCGGGCGATCACTCGAAAGCGGTAAGCGGGCCCCGCCGCAGCGGGGGTGCGGACGCACCTGCGGACCCTCACCCCTCCAAACCCGAATTCGCCGGGAAACAAAGGGAACCGGCCCTCGTACGCCGCCTCACGGCGCGGGTTGTTTGCCCGGATTCATCCGGAGCCGATAATGCGACGCATTGCAAACTCTTTACCTTGGTGCACCGCAACCTCACCCTCCCTTTCAGCGGTTGTCACGGCGTCTGATCGTCGGACAGACAGTCTCCACATCAACCTCGTCTCTCCCGTCTAAGGAGCACCATGTCTCTCCCCCTGACCCGTCGGATCGCCCGCGCCGCACTGCTCATCGCGGCCGGCGCAGCCCCCGTGGTCGGTGCGGCCGGCTCCGCCAGCGCCGCTGAGCTCCCCGCCGCCCCGAACCTGGGTGGCCTGACCGCCCTGGACGGCGCCGGTCTCGGCGACACCGTCGACAGCACGGCGCAGAAGAGCTCCAAGACCGCGGGTGACACCGGCAGCCAGGCCGTCAAGAAGGCCGTCCCGGCCGCCGGCAAGACCGTCGGCAAGGCCGGCAAGACCGCCACCCCCGCCGCGCAGAAGGCGGCCGGTGACGTCACCGGCAGCGCCGGTGAGGTCCTCGGCGACACCACCAAGACCGCGGGTGGCGGCCTCCCGGCCGCCGACGCGCTGCCCACCGGTGGCAGCCTGCCGACCAGCTCCCTGCCCAGCACGGGCCTGCCGCTCGGCTAGTCCGTACGCAAACAGAAGGGGCCCCGGGGGAGCGTGAACTCCCCCGGGGCCCCTTCGCGTACGTACGAAGTGATCAGCCGCCGAGGCGCTTGACCGCCGCCGCGACGCGCTCGTCGGTGGCCGTGAACGCCACCCGTACGAAACGGTCTCCCGCGGGCCCGTAGAAGTCGCCCGGAGCCACCAGGATCCCCAGCCCGGCCAGGTGGGCCACCGTCTCCCAGCACGGCTGGTCGCGCGTCACCCACAGGTACAGGCTCGCCTCGCTGTGCTCGATCCGGAAGCCGTGCGCCTCCAGCGCGCCGCGCAGCGCCGCCCGCCGGGCCGCGTACCGCTCGCGCTGCTCGGCCACGTGCGTGTCGTCGCCGAGCGCCGCGACCGTCGCCGCCTGGACCGGCGCCGGGGTCATCATGCCGCCGTGCTTGCGGATCTCCAGCAGGTCGCCGAGCACGCCCGCGTCACCCGCCAGGAACGCGGCGCGGTAGCCGGCCAGGTTGGAGCGCTTGGAGAGCGAGTGGACGGCGACGATGCCCTCGTACGTACCACCGCACACATCGGGGTGCAGTACGGAAACGGGCTCGGCCTCCCAGCCCAGCTCCAGGTAGCACTCGTCGCTGAAGACCAGCACCCCGTGCTCGCGCGCCCACGCCACGATCCGGATCAGCTCGTCCTTGGCCAGGACGCGGCCCGTGGGGTTGGAGGGTGAGTTGAGCCAGAGCAGCTTGACGCGGGCGGGGTCGAGGTCCGCGACCGGATCGTTGTACGCGACCGGCTCGGCCCGCGCCAGCCGTGCGCCCACCTCGTACGTCGGATACGCGAGCCGGGGGTACGCCACCTGGTCCCCGGGGCCCAGACCCAGCTGCGTCGGCAGCCAGGCCACCAGCTCCTTCGAGCCGACCACCGGCAGGACGTTGGCGTGCGCCACACCGCGCGCCCCGAGGCGCCGCCCGGCCCACCCCGTGAGCGCGTCCCGCAGCTCGACCGTGCCCCACACCGTCGGATAGCCGGGAGAGTCCGCCGCCGCCACGAGGGCCCGCTGGATCAGCTCGGGAACCGGGTCGACGGGCGTGCCGACGGACAGGTCCACGATGCCGTCCGGATGGGCGGCCGCCGTCGCCTTGTACGGCTCCAGCTTGTCCCAGGGGAAGGTGGGCAGGCGGTCAGTGACTGCGGACACGGTGGATCGCTTTCTGGTGCTCGTACGGGCTTCGGATACGCCTCGGTCCCGTACGGCGAGCAGGCCGTACGGGACCGGGGCGGCGCACTTGCCTCGCCGCTTACTGGTTCTGCGGCGGGAGCGCTGCGATGAAGGGGTGGTCGCGCTCGATCAGGCCGAGCTTGGAAGCACCACCGGGCGAGCCGAGCTCGTCGAAGAACTCGACGTTCGCCTTGTAGTAGTCCTTCCACTCCTCGGGGGTGTCGTCCTCGTAGAAGATGGCCTCGACCGGGCAGACCGGCTCACAGGCACCACAGTCGACGCATTCGTCCGGGTGGATGTACAAGGACCGGGAGCCCTCGTAGATGCAGTCGACCGGGCACTCCTCGATGCACGCCTTGTCCTTGACGTCGACACAAGGCTGCGCGATGACGTAGGTCACGCTGTCGTTCCTCCTCGATAGGGCGCGGCGGGCCGATCTGCGGCTCCGTCCACGTGGCGCGCGGGAGCGCGGCGTCGTCGATGCCCGCCTCTAGTATCTCCGTTCCCGGGCACGATCCGAACAGGAGGGGCGGACAGAGCTGTGGAATTCACTACCGGCGGACGACTTGAGGTCCGTATTTCGCCTGATGACGTGGGCAAACGTGTATCAGTCAGGCGCCTCGACGAAGCCGGAGCGCCGGGGGCGAAGTTCGCTGACACGGTCGGTGTTCTCACATCCTGGGACAGCGGTGTGCTGACGATCACACGGCGCGACGGCGAGTCCGTCCGTATCGCGGAGTCGTCCCTGGTCGCGGGCAAGGTCGTGCCGGCCGCCCCGGCCCGGCGGCGCGGCCCCGCGGCGACCTTCGAGGAGCTCGCGCGGGTCTGCGCGCGGGCCTGGCAGCCGGTCGAGAGCGAGCCGCTCGGCGAGTGGCTGCTGCGCGCCGCCGGCGGCTTCACCCGGCGCGCCAACTCGGCGTTGCCGCTCGGTGATCCCGGCATGCCGGTCGGCGCGGCGCTGGAGCGGGTACGGGAGTGGTACGCCGCCCGGGGGCTTCCCGCGTACGTCCAGGTCGCCACCGGCGCCGAGGGCACGCAGGAGCTTCTCGCCGCCGAGCTGGAGCGGTGCGGGTGGTTCCGCGAGGTCACCGCGCAGGTACGGATCGCCGCGCTCGCCCCGATCGGCGATCTGGACGCGGACGTCTCACGGGTCCGGATCGTCCGGGCGTGCGACGCGGGCTGGCTCGCGCGGTACCAGCGGTTCGAGGAGCCGGGGCCGCACGTGACGAAGGTGCTGGCGAGCGGCCCCTCGGTGTGGTTCGCCTCCGTCCCCGGCGGCGGGGAGGTGCCCGCCGCCGGGGACGGAGGCGGGGAGGTGCCCGCCGCGATCGGGCGGTGCGTCGTCGACGGGCGGTGGGCCGGGTTCATGGCGGTCGAGGTCGACCCGGCGTACCGGCGGCAGGGGCTCGCCAGTGCGGTGATGACGGCGCTGGCCCGGCAGGCGCTGGACGAGGGCGCTTCGGCCGCGTGGCTCCAGGTCGAGGACGACAACGACGGTGCGCGGGCGCTGTACGACGGCATGGGCTTCGCCACCCATCACAGCTACCACCACTTCCGACCGGCCTAGGCGGTACGAAACACGTATGCGACGACCCACCGAGTCCGAACGACGCCGGCGCTTCGCCGAGGAAGCCCGCTCGGAGCGGCCCGACCTCGCGCTGCTGTGCCTGCTGGTGGGCGCGGAGGCGGATGCCTCGCTGGACGAGGCCGGGATGGACGCGGCCGAGATCGAACTCGACCGGCTGGCCGGTCTGCTGCCGTTTCGCCCCGGCGGGGCGCGGGGGTGGGCGTCCGCCGTGTCCGAGCTGCTGGGGGAGCGGTGCGGGTTCGGGGGGACGCCGGGGGACTACCAGCGGCTGGAGTCCTCGCTGCTGCACGAGGTGCTGCGGCGGCGGCGCGGGCTGCCGATCCTGTTGTCGGTGGTGTGGATCGAGGTGGCGCGGCGGGCGGGGGCGCCGGTGTACGGGGTCGCTCTGCCGGGGCACTTCGTCGTGGGCTTCGGCGGCCGGGACGAACAGGTGCTGGTCGACCCGTTCGACGGGGGGCGGCTGCTGACGGGGGCTGACGCGGAGCTGCTGGTGGCGGGGGCGACGGGGGAACCGCTCGACCCCTCGATGCTGGTGCCGGCGGATCCGCTGGAGATCGTGCTGCGGATCCTGAACAACATCCGGGCGTGGGCGGCGGCCCGCCCGGAGCGTACGGATGTCCAGCTGTGGGCGGTGGAGCTGTCCCTGCTGCTGCCGTCGCACGCGGCGCGGCTGAGGTTCGAGCGGGCGCAACTGCTGGTGCAGCGGGGGGATTTTCTGGGCGGGGCGGCGGAGATGGAGGCGTACGCGGACGTGGTGGCGGCGGTGGACCCCACGTCGGCGGAGGCGATCCGCCAGCGGGCGGGGGCGGCTCGGGCCCGGCTGAACTGAGGCCCTGGGGGGCTGCGGCTCTGGGTGGGCTGAGGTCCTGGGTAGGCTGCGCTGACCGGTTTCTGGTGCCGGGGGCGGGCCGCTCCGGGGGCGGCATTCGGGACTGCATGATTTAGCCGCGGATCGGCGTTCTTTGTACGACGCCCACTCCCTGCGCACAAATCACGCTTTACGTCCCGAACACCGCCCCCTGCGCGACCCGCCCCCTCCGGACGGTGGGGAGGTGCGGGTAGTGACATGCGGGTGGGGACGTGCCGGGGGGACGTGCGGGGCACCCGCCCCCTCCCGCCGGTGGGAACGTGCGGGGGGGCGGGGCGCGTCGCGGGGGGCGGGAATCTCTTAGCTCGGGTTGAGGCTGATCTCCTGTACTCGCTCCGCCGGGGTCTTGCCCAGGAGGGCCGTGCGCATGGCGAAGGCCACGTCGTCCGCGGTGACCGGGTGCTTCTTGCCGTCGCCCTTGGTGATCTGGACGCCGTCGAACACGCCCTCCAGCAGTTGCTCGATCGCCGGCTTGTTGTAGACGTCCACCAGACGGCCGTCGATCGGCTTCATGGAGAGGATCTTCGGCAGGGATCTCGCCGGGCCGAACTGGATCTGCTTGCCGCCGGCCTTGATCGTGATCAGGCCGGACATCGCGGGCTGCGCGAATTCCTTCATGGCCCGGTCGAGTTCGGCCTTGTCGATCGTCGGGGCCTTCGTGATGACGGGCAGCTCCACCGTGTTCGGCTTGCCGGTCTCCACCTGGGCGCGGTAGGCGTCCCTGACCCGGACCATTGAGCGGGCGACGTCGAGCTGCTTGCCCGCCTTCCCCGGTACGGCGATCGCCTTGCCCGGTACGAACTTGATCGTGCCCTCGCTGGCCGTGCCCGAGGTGCCCGCCAGGTCGGCGAGTGCGACGCTCAGCTTCTCCTCGTCGACCGGGATCACCGGCTGGGCGACGCGCTCGCCGCCGAAGAGGGAGCCGATCACGGAGACGGGGTTGTAGTCGCTGCCCGCGGCGCCGCGCACGGTTTCCTGGCTGTCCAGGGTGAGGCCCGCGTTGGACGGCGGGAGCTTCGTCTGCTTGCCGTCGACGGTGAGCTGAAGCGGGGTGGCGGCGCGCTTGCCGAGGGCGGCTTCAAGCTTGCCGACCGCTTCCTCCTTCGTGCCGCCGCCGATGTCGACGCCGAGGACAGTGGTGCCCTTCGGTACGTCGGAGTGGTTCATCAGGAGACCCGCGCCGTACGCCACACCGGCCACGGCCACACCGCCCACGGCCAGCAGGACCAGCTTCGAGCGGCCCTTCTTGGCGGGGGCGGTAGGGGAAGGGGGCGGTGTGGTGCGCGCGGGCGCTTCCGGGCCCGCCGGGGCGCCGGACAGGTTGGGCCCCAGGTCCGGGACGAAACGGGCGTCGGCCTGCGGCGGGGCGAACGGCGAGTGCCGGTCGGGCGGCTGGACCACGGGGATGCCACTGGTCAGCGTGTCACCGGAGACATTGCCGCCCGCCGGGGTGCCGGGGGCCGGGCTCTGGGGCGTCAGCACGGCGGTGTCGTCGCTCATGCGCGGCGGGCCCGGAACCGAGCCAGTGGCCGCACCCGGCGGACGTACACCCGCTGAGGGGCCGGAAGAGGAACCGGGGCTGGGGAACGGGCCGCCGATGCTCGGACCGGGGAACGTCGCACTGCCGGTGGCCGGACCGGCGGTCGGGCCCGAGGGGCCCACGGGGCCGACCGGACCGGGCCCGCCCGCGCCGGGGCTGCGGCGCGGCAGGGGCGCGGTGGCCCCCTGGCGCTGCGGCTCTTCCGGCGTGAAGTACGGGAGGTCGGGGCGCTGCCCGCTGCCCGGCGCCGGGTCGGGCGCGGCGGCGGACGGCGGGGGTCCGGCCGACGACTTGCGCGGCGCGAACCAGTCGCTGGCCGGCGGCTTGTCCTCGCCGGAGCCGTAGCCCGGTTCGTCCGGCAGTGCCGGCGCCCCGGTGTCCCGTGACGGCTCGGGCGGGCGCGGCGTACTGCCCGTGCGCTCGCCGTTCGCGGGCGAGGACGGCGGCTCCACGTCACCCATGGGCGTACGCATGACGACCGGCGGGATCGGCCGCGACCCGGGGATGTTGATCCGGATGCGGGTGGTCAGCGTGGTCTCGGTTCTGGGCTCGTCCGGTTCCGCCTGTCCGGCGCCCTCGGCGCCGCCGTCCTGCCCGGCGTGCGACGACGGATACTGGCGGGATCCGTACGGCGGCGTACCCGAGGGGTACGCGGCTCCGCCACGCCCCTGGGGGCCGGACGACGAACTGTCAGTTTCACGACTCAAGGCAGGTTCTCCCGGTTAGCTCCGCTCGCCCGCTCTTACCTGGTACTGCGGGCGGCTCGGCGGCGCGCACCACCATACTGGCCGCCGCCGACGGGCGCCCCGCACCCTTGGCAGCGGGTTTCCGACGGCTGTGCGGGCGCGGTTGGTTCACGGACTCAAGTGGCACGTCATTTGCCAAGTCGGGCGCCCGGCGGGCCCTGTGGCGGCAATTGCACCATCGTGGCGCAGATCACAGCGATGGCCATCCCGCCCAGCATGTAGGCGTACGACACGGAGTCGCCGCCGATGAGCAGGTCACCCTCGGGGCGGCTGACGGTCAGCAGGACGATGGCCACGAGCCATCCCGCGGCGGACGCGCCGACGCCGGACCTGGTGCCGGTGGCGTACATACCGCCGTAGAAGAGGCCTGTCGTGGCGAGCAGCGCCAGCAGCAGGCCGCCGGGGAACCACGCCGTGTGGACGAGGACGCCCGCCGCGCCGACGACCGCGCCCAGCAGGACGAGGAAGACGTAGGCGCCGATGCGGGCCGGGGTCGGGGTCATGGCGTCACTCCCGCGAAGAGGTCGGTTTCGCGGCTGCCGGCGGCGCGTTCGCCTCGTACCAACTCGTAGTACTCCGTGGTCAGGACGGGCTGCCCGAGGTTGTTGGAGAGGGCGAAGAAGTCGCCCTCCACCGCGATCTGGGTGGCGTGGGCGCGCATCGCGGCGGTCTTGGCGGCGGCGTACGCCGTGCCGTCGATCTCGGTGGTGATCACCGCGTCGTCGACCACTCCGGGGATGTCGTCCACGGCCCCGGTTGCGGGGAAGCTCACGCGGGCCGCGCGCAGGCGGGCGAAGCCGTCTTCGGCGTAGCCGCGCGGTACCCGGTTCCAGTAGATCTTGGCGATGGTGTGGGGCGCGCCGAGGTCCTCGCGGAAGCTTGCGTCGGCCGCGAGGTCGGCGGCGCGCATGGCGACGCGGTGGGCCTGGATGTGGTCGGGGTGGCCGTAGCCCCCGTCCGGGTCGTAGGTGATGAGGACCTGCGGGCGTACGGAACGGATCACCTCGACCAGGTACGCCGCGGCCTCGTCCACCGGCGCGGCCCAGAAGGCGCCTTCGCGGTGGTTCTGCGGGGCGCCCATCATCCCGGAGTCGCGGAACCGGCCGGGGCCGCCGAGGAAGCGGTGGTCGGTGACCCCGAGCTCCTTCATCGCGGCGGCCAGTTCGGCGACGCGGTGGGCGCCGAGGGTGTCGTCGCGGTCGGCTGCCAGGTGCGCGAGGGCGGGCGGGATGACCTCGCCCTCCTCGCCGAGGGTGCAGGTCACCAGGGTGACCCGGGCGCCCTCGGCGGCGTACTTGGCCATGGTGGCGCCGTTGTTGATCGACTCGTCGTCGGGGTGCGCGTGCACCAGAAGCAGACGACGGGCTGGGTGGTCCTGGTCCGTCATGGGACCACCCTACGAGGCGCCGCTCAGAACTTGATGCCCCCGATCATCCCGGCCACGTTCGTGGTCAGTTCGTTGATCGTGGGTGCGATGGAGGAGCTGGCGAGGTAGAAGCCGAGCAACACGCAAACCGCCGCGTGTCCGGCTTTGAGACCCGATTTCCGGACCATCAGGATGACGATGATCGCCAACAGCACTACCGCCGAAATCGAGAGTGCCACGGCGGTTCACCTCCACTTAATCGGGTCCAAACGGGCATGCGGACAGTCGCCAGCAGGTTCATACCCACCAAGCGCTACGGATCATAACTATCCGTGCGTACGCATTAATCGGTGCACGGCAGCACGAGGGGCGCATGGAGTTGCCAACGGGCGGTAGCTTCGGGCATATGACGTCGAATCAGCTCTCCTTTCCCCGGCAGCACGCGAGGACGCAGCGCTTCACCCTGGGGGCGCCGCGCGCGTTCACGGTGTCGCCCGACGGGACGCGTGTGGTGTTCCTCCGCTCCTCCTCGGGCACCGATCGCGCGAACCGGCTCTGGGTGCTCGACCTGGAAGGGGGCGCGCAGGAGCGCATCGCGGCGGACCCGGAAGAGCTGCTCGGCGGCGCCGTCGAGCGGCTGTCGGCGCAGGAGAGGGCGCGGCGCGAGCGCAGCCGGGAAGGGTCCGCGGGGATCGTCGGCTACGCCGTGGACGCGGCGGTCGAGCTGGCGGCGTTCGCGCTGTCGGGGCGGCTCTTCTCGGCCGAGCTGCGGGCCGGCACCGCACGCGAACTTCCCGCCAGGGGGCCGGTTCTCGACCCCCGGCCCTCACCGGACGGACTTCATGTCGCGTACGTCGCCGGGGGCGCCCTGCGGGTGATCGGCGCCGAGGGCGACGGCGACCGGGCGCTGGCCGAGCCGGAGGACGAGAACACGACGTACGGCCTGGCGGAGTTCGTCGCGGCGGAGGAGATGGCCCGCTCGCGCGGCTTCTGGTGGTCGCCGGAGTCGGACCGGCTGCTGGTGGCCCGCGCCGACGACACGTCCGTGACGCGCTGGTGGATCTCCGACCCGGCGCAGCCGGAGCGCGAGCCCGCGCGGGTCGCTTACCCGGCGGCGGGGACGCCCAATGCCGAGGTGCGGCTCTTCCTGTACGGGCTGGACGGCGGCGAGCGTACGGAGGTGGTGTGGGACCGGGGCCGGTATCCGTATCTGGCGCGGGTCCACTGGTCGGAGGCGGGCGCTCCGCTGCTGCTCGTGCAGGCACGGGACCAGCGCAGCCAGCTATATCTGGCGGTGGACCCCGGTACGGGTGCGACGCGGACCGTGCATGTGGACGAGGACGCGGTGTGGCTCGATCTTTTCGACGGGGTGCCGGTCTGGGCGCCGGACGGGCGGCTCGTACGGATCGCCGACGAGGGCGGGGCGCGGGTGCTGACCGTCGGGGACCGGGTGCTGACCGGGCCGCAGTTGCAGGTGCGGGCGGTGCTGGACGTATCGGACGGTGACGTGCTGGTTTCCGCTTCGGCGGGGGCGGAGGCGGCCGCTGCGGAGGTCGGCGAGGTGCACGTCTACCGGGTCAACGAGCTGGGCGTGGAGCGGCTTTCGGAGGGGCCCGGCGTGCATTCCGCGGTGCGGTCGGGCGGGGTGACCGTACTGGCTTCGGCGCGTCCGGAAAGCAGCGGCACGGTGGTTCAGGTGCTGCGCGACGGCAAGCGGGAGGCCGTGGTCACGTCGTACGCCGAGGAACCTGTGCTGCGGGCGGAGGTGCGGCTCGTGGAGGGGGGCGCGCGGCGGGTTCCGTGCGCCGTTCTGCTCCCGGCGGGTTATGCGGAGGCGGATGGGCCGCTTCCGGTGCTGATGGACCCGTACGGAGGACCGCACGCGCGGCGCGCTGTCGCCGCCCACAACGCCCATCTGACGTCGCAGTGGTTCGCCGACCAGGGCTTCGCGGTGGTCGTCGCCGACGGGCGGGGGACGCCGGGCCGCTCCCCCGGCTGGGAGAAGGCGGTCAGGGACGCGTTCACCCTCACGCTCGACGACCAGATCGAGGCGCTGCACGCGCTGGCCGCGGACTTCCCGCTGGACCTGGGGCGGGTCGCGATCCGTGGCTGGTCGTACGGCGGCTATCTGGCGGCCCTGGCGGTGCTGCGCCGCCCGGACGTCTTCCACGCGGGGATCGCGGGCGCGCCCGTCACGGACTGGCGGCTGTACGACACGCACTACACGGAGCGCTATCTCGGGGATCCGGGCGTGCGGCCGCAGGTGTACGCCGCGAACTCGCTCGTCACCGACGAGGGCCTGTCGCAGCCGGCCGAATCGCCGCACCGGCCGCTGATGATCATCCACGGGCTGGCGGACGACAACGTGGTGATGGCGCACTCGCTGCGGCTGTCGTCGGCGCTGCTGGCGGCGGGGCGGCCGCACGAGGTGCTGCCGCTGTCGGGCGTGACGCACATGACGCCGCAGGAGGAGATCGCGGAGAACCTGCTGCTGCTCCAGGTGGACTTCCTGAAGCGGTCGCTGGGGTTGCGCTAACCCCTGCGGGGCCGGGCCCCGAGGCGGGATACCCGGCCGGGGGCGACATGGCGCGCCCCCGGCCGGGAAACGGCACCCGCACGGCCGTACGTTGTTCAGCGTGACGCGTTCGTATATCGGAGTCGCGTCAGTCAAGTTGCTTGCGTGTTAACGAAATTGATCGGCACTTATGGCGTGATGTCGCCCGCCACCGCCCCCTGTCAAGCACGTAGCCACCTCGATCTGCAAAACCTTCGCTCAAGATGCGAAGGAACGTCGCTCTCATCCCCGCCGGGCTCTTGACTCGCGTAAGCCCGCATTGCCACAGTCCGCTCATCTTCGACGTGTTTCTCGGTGGGGGCGTGACGCGATGACGAGTGCATCCCGAGCTGCTGCAGGGGAAGTTGACGCCCCGTCCCAGCTCGCCGGGCGCTCACCGGGGCAGCTCATGTGGCGTCGTTTCAAACGCGACAGAGCGGGTGTCGTCTCCGCCTACGTCGTGATCTTCTTCTTCGCGGCGGCACTGCTCGCCCCGGTGATTTCCTGGCTGTACGGAAAGAATCCGTACACCACCTACGGAATCGAGCGCCCCGGCCTCCTGAACGAATTCTTCTATCCGGCGAAGCCGAACGGCGGCATCGACAGCGAATTCTGGTTCGGACTCGAACCGGGTCTCGGCCGCGATGTGTTCACGCAGCTCTTCTACGGCATGCGTACGTCCCTGATGATCGCCACCGCCACCACGGTCCTGTGCGTGGTCACCGGCATCCTGATCGGCGTCACCGCCGGCTATCTGGGCGGCAGGACCGACTACTTCCTGGGCCGCTTCATCGACCTGCTGCTCGCCTTCCCCTCGCAGTTGTCGTTCGTCGCCTTCACGCCCGTCGTGTACGCCCTCTTCGTCAGTCCGGAGAAGGAGACGCCCACGTATCTGCGTGTCATCACCCTGATCATCGTGATGTGGGCGCTGGGCTGGATGGGGCTCGCCCGCATCCTGCGCGGACAGGTGCTCTCGCTGCGCGAGCGGGAGTTCGTGGAGGCCGCGAAAGTGACCGGCGCCTCACCCTGGCGGATCATCCGCAAGGAGCTGCTGCCGAATCTGTGGACTCCGCTGCTGGTCCAGTCGACGCTGATGCTGCCGACGTTCGTGACGGTCGAGGCCGGGCTGTCCTTCCTCGGTGTGGGGATCATCGAGCCGACGCCCGACTGGGGCCGGATGTTCGCCGCGGGCGCCCGCCACTACGAGAACGACATCACCTACATGTTCTTCCCCGGCATCGCGATGGTGATCTTCGTGGTCGCCTTCAACCTGCTCGGGGACTCGGTCCGGGACGCCTTCGATCCGAAGACGAAGCGCTGACCGCTGTACGTACGGCATCGGCACCACAGGGCAACGACGGACAGGCAGGTGCGACATTCCATGAGGACGTCCATGAGGAACAGAGGACGGCTGGGGGCCGTGGGTCTCGCTGTGGGAGCACTCCTGCTCTCGGCGTGCAGCAGCGGCGGGGGCGGGGGCGGCGGAAACGGCAACGAGCCCCCCAAGGGGCCCGACAAGAACCGGGCCGACAACTACTCGCTCGGCACCAAGGCGGACTCCACCGGCCCCGCGCCCGAGGTCCCCGGCTCCAAGAAGGGCGGGACGGTCAACGTCCTGCAGCGCGACGCCTTCACGTACCTGGACCCGGCACAGATCTACTACGCCGACCAGCTCACCGTGCAGATGCTGTACAACCGCTCGCTGACCTCGTACAAGATCGACGAGAAGGGCCAGGTCAAGCTGGTCGGGGACCTCGCCACCGACACCGGCAAGGTCTCCGACGGCGGCAAGACCTGGACGTACACGCTCAAGGACAACCTGAAGTTCGAGGACGGTACGCCGATCACCTCGGCCGATGTCCGCCAGGCCGTCGAGCGGCTGTACGCGCCCTGGGCGACCGACGGGCCGCTCTACATCCCGCAGTGGCTCTCCGGTGAGGGCCAGGAGTTCCGCAAGGCGCTGCCGGACGGTCCGTACAAGGGCAAGCACCTGCCCGCGAGCGTGCTCGACACCCCGGACGAGAAGACCATCGTCTTCCACTTCCAGCAGCCGCACGCGGACACCCCGTACGCCGTCGCCATGCCGAACATCGGCGCCGTACCGGCGAAGGGCGGCAAGGACACCGGGAAGAACTACAACACGCGCCCGGTGTCGTCCGGCCCGTACAAGATCGAGACGCTCAAGGCGGGCAAGCAGCTCACGCTGGTGCGCAACGAGAACTGGGACCCGGACAGCGACCCGATCCGTCACCAGTACCCGGACAGGTTCGACATCCGTTTCGGCGTACAGGAGCCCGACTCCGGGCGCCGGCTGCTGGCGGACCGCGGCAGCGACAAGAACGCGATGTCCTTCAGCAACGCGGTGACGATCGAGGTCGGCCCCTCGGTGAAGAACGACGCCGGCACCACGTCGCGGACGTTCAACGAGGTTCAGCCGTACGTCGACTACATGGCCATCAACATGCGGCGCATCAAGGACAAGAAGGTCCGCGAGGCGCTCGCCTACGCCCTGCCCAACGGCCAGATCCTCGGCCAGCTCGGCGGCCCCAACGCCGGCCAGATCGCGGGCAACCTGCTGGCGCCCTCGCTGGCGGGCTGGAAGGACAGCGACCCCTTCGGCAAGAAGGCCAAGCCGAACGGCGACCCGGTCAAGGCGAGGGCGCTGCTGAAGGAAGCGGGCAAGGAGGGGCAGGAGATCGTCTACGCCTACCCCAACACCACCGAGTACCAGAAGATCTCGGTCGTGGTCGCCCAGGCGCTGGACAAGGCCGGCTTCACGGTCCAGAAGAAGGAGATCGACTCCAACAACTACTCGACCGAGATCTCGAAGGTCAACAAGAAGATCGACATTCACCGCGCCTCCTGGGGCGCCGACTGGCCGGTCGGCTCGACCGTCGTCCCGCCGCTGTTCCACGGGCGCGGCGTGGCGGACGGCGGCCAGAACTACTGGCTCCTGAAGGACGCCGGGGTGGACGCGGAGATCGACCGGATCAAGGGGATAACGGACGTGAAGACCGCGTCCGGCGAGTGGGTCGAGCTCTCGGAGGAGATCCTCACCGAGCACGTTCCGGGGGTGCCGATCTTCTACAACCGTCAGTGGTCCATCTGGGGCTCGGGCCTCGGCGGCGTGAAGTACCACTCCGTCTACGGCACCACGGACCCGACGGGGGTCTTCGTCAAGTAGCTCGTACGCATCCGACCGCCGTGCCACCCGCCGCAGACCGCCCCCCGGCCGCCTGCGGCGGGGCCGGCCCGGCGCCCGTACCGGAAGACCTGCGACGCCATGCTTCGATTCCTCGTACGCCGCTCCCTCGGGGCCCTCGTCATCATCTTCCTGATCTGCGCGATCACCTTCTTCCTGTTCTTCGCGCTGCCGTCCGAGCCGGCCCTGCTGGCCTGCGGGAAGAACTGCGGCGACCCGGCTCTCATCGAGCAGATCAACCGGAACCTCGGGCTCCACGAGCCTGTCCCCGTGCAGTTCTGGCATTACGTCGTCGGCATCTTCGCGGGCCGCGACATGGAGGTCGGCAACTGCCCGGCGCCCTGCCTCGGCTACTCCTTCAACGACTCGCAGCCGGTCTGGGAGACCATCCTCGACCGCTACCCGACCACGCTCTCCCTCGCCTTCGGCGGCGCGGCCGTCTTCCTGGTCACCGGCGTGGCCATCGGCATGATCGCCGCCGCCCGCCGGGGCACGGCCACCGACAAGTTCTTCAGCTCGCTGTCCCTGATCGGCAACTCGCTCCAGATCTACTTCATCGGCGTCATCGCGATGTGGCTGTTCGTCGACACCTGGGGAGTCTTCGACCGGCCCGAGTACTTCCCCCTCACCGAGAACCCCGCCAAGTGGTTCGGGGGGATGCTGCTGCCGTGGCTGGTGCTGTCGATCATCTTCATCGCCAACTACAGTCGCATGACGCGCTCCCAGATGATCGAGCAGCTCAACGAGGAGCATGTGCGGACCGCGAGGGCGAAGGGCATGAGTGGGCGGACCGTCTTCTTCCGGTACGCCTGGCGGGGCGCCATCGCGCCCATCGTCACCATCGTCGGCATCGACCTGGGCTCCCTCTTCGGCGGCGCGATGATCACGGAGTTCACGTTCACGCTGCACGGCCTCGGGCGGCTCGCGGTCAACTCCGTCACCGAAAACGATCTGCCGATGCTGATGGGCGTGATGCTGTTCAGCTGCACCGCGATCGTGATCGCCAACATCGTTGTGGACGCCCTGTACGCGTACATCGACCCGCGTGTGCGGCTGTCCTAGGAGACGGGGAACGACGACGTGACCACATGTGCCAAGCCAGAGGACAACGCGGCCACGCCGGCCGGCGCACCGGGCAGCGCGTTCCTGTCCGTACGCGATCTGTACGTCCACTTCTCGACCGAGGACGGCATCGTCAAGGCCGTCGACGGGCTCTCCTTCGACCTGGAGCGCGGCCGTACGCTCGGCATCGTCGGCGAGTCGGGGTCGGGAAAATCCGTCACGGGTCTGTCCGTCCTCGGGCTGCACGATCCGATGCACACCGAGACCCGCGGCGAGATCCTGCTCGACGGGCAGGAGATGACGGGCGCGGGCGAGAAGACGCTGGAGAAGCTGCGCGGCAACAAGGTGGCGATGATCTTCCAGGACTCGCTGACCGCGCTGTCGCCGTACTACACGATCGGCCGGCAGATCTGCGAGCCGTACCGCAAACACACCGGCGCCTCCCGCAGGGCGGCGTGGGCGCGGGCCGTCGAGTTGCTCGGCCGGGTCGGCATCCCGCAGCCGAAGCTGCGCGCGCACGACTACCCGCACCAGTTCAGCGGGGGCATGCGCCAGCGCGCGATGATCGCGATGGCGCTGGTCTGCGACCCCGAACTGCTGATCGCGGACGAGCCGACGACCGCGCTGGACGTGACCGTACAGGCGCAGATCCTGGACCTGCTCAGCGATCTCCAGCAGGAGTTCGGCTCGGCGATCATCCTCATCACGCACGATCTGGGTGTGGTCGCGAACACGGCGGACGAGCTGCTGGTGATGTACGCCGGGCGGGCGGTGGAGCGCGGCACGGTGTCAGAGGTGCTGCGGGCACCGCAACATCCGTACACCTGGGGGCTGCTGACCTCCATGCCGCGCCTGGAGTCCGATGTCAGCGAGGCGCTGACGCCGATCCCCGGCGCCCCACCGAGCCTGCTGGCGACGCCCACGGGGTGCCCGTTCCATCCGCGCTGCGGATATCCGGCGGAGGTGGGCGGGACGCGGTGTGAGGACGAGCGGCCGCTGATCGGGCCGGGGCGCGGCTCGGCCTGTCATCTGAGCGCCGGGCAGAAGCGGTCCTTGTTCATCGAGCAGATCAAGCCCCGGCTGGGTTAGGGAGAGTGACGACATGGCGACGCCCGAGGGCATCCTTCCGTCTCCCCGTGACGACGCGGCCCCTGCGGCGGCCGGTGAAGCGCTGCTGTCCGCCGAGGGGCTGACCAAGCATTTCCCGATCCTCGGCGGGTTTCCCTTCCGGCGGAAGGTCGGCGCCGTACAGGCGGTCGACGGCATCGACCTGACCGTGCGCGCCGGCGAGAGCTTCGGCCTGGTCGGTGAATCGGGATGCGGGAAGTCGACGACGGGGCGGCTGCTGACGCGGCTCCTGGAGCCGACGGCGGGGCGCATCACGTACCGGGGCGAGGACATCACGCACGCGAACCGCAAGCAGCTCGCGCCCATCCGCTCCGAGATCCAGATGATCTTCCAGGACCCGTACTCGTCGCTGAATCCCCGGCAGACGGTCGGCACGATCATCTCGGGCCCGATGGAGATCAACGGTCTGAATCCGCCGGGTGGGCGGGAACGGCGGGTGCGCGAGCTGCTGGAGACGGTCGGGCTCAACCCCGAGCACTACAACCGCTTCCCGCACGAGTTCTCCGGCGGCCAGCGGCAGCGCATCGGTGTGGCGCGGGCGCTGGCGCTCGAACCCAGGCTGATCGTGGCCGACGAACCGGTCTCGGCGCTGGACGTCTCGATCCAGGCGCAGGTCGTCAACCTGCTCCAGGAGCTCCAGCGGGAGCTGGGCATCGCCTTCCTGTTCATCGCGCACGACCTGGCGGTGGTACGGCACTTCTCGCAGCGGGTGGCGGTGATGTACCTCGGCAAGGTGGTGGAGGTCGGCGACCGGGACTCGATCTACCGCCGGCCGCGTCACCCGTACACGCACGCGCTCCTGTCCGCCGTGCCGGAGGCGGCGTTGACGGACGCCGACGAGGAGGGCGGGGGGCGCGAGCGGATCCGGCTGGCGGGGGACGTGCCGTCGCCCGTGTCGCCGCCGTCGGGATGCCGGTTCCGTACGCGGTGCTGGAAGGCGCGGGAGCGGTGCGCGGAGTCGGAACCGCTGCTGGTCCGCGTCGCCGGCAACCGCGTGGGGCACCTGACGGCGTGCCACTTTCCGGAGGACCCGACGACGGCGGCCGACGCCCGCGAGGAGGCGGTGGTGCTGGATCCGGCGTTGCGGGGGGTGCGGCAACCATCCAGCCCGTCCGGCGTTTGAGGACACGCCCGTAGGGCGTCCGGGGGTCCGGGGGCTTGCCCCCGGTTCGGGCAGGGGCGGGTCGGGGAAGGCCCGCCGCAGGCGCACCCGCCCCACCCGCAGCGCCTACGCCCCCTCCGCCGGAACCACCCGCTTCGCCTCCGCGAAATGGCATGCCGAATCGTGCGCCGCCGGCGACTCCTCGCCCCGGAAGACCGCCGGCACCGCCAGCAACGGCACCTCCGTCGCACACCGTTCCCGCGCCTTCCAGCACCGCGTGCGGAACCGGCAGCCGGAGGGGATGTTCGCGGGCGACGGGACGTCACCGGAGAGCAGCACGCGCTCGCGGTGCTCGCGCGCCGTCGGGTCCGGCACGGGCACGGCGGAGAGCAGCGCCTGGGTGTAGGGGTGCGTGGGGTGGTCGTAGATCTCCGCGTCCTTGCCGGTCTCGACGATCCGCCCCAGGTACATCACCCCCACCCGGTCGGAGATGTGCCGCACGATCGACAGGTCGTGGGCGATGAAGACGTAACTGAGGCTGAAATCCTGCTGGAGCTTGTCGAGCAGGTTGATGACCTGCGCCTGGACGGACACGTCCAGCGCCGACACCGGCTCGTCGGCCACGATGATCTCCGGCTGGAGCGCGAGCCCGCGCGCGATGCCGATGCGCTGCCGCTGGCCGCCGCTGAACTGGTGCGGATAGCGGTTGATGTACTCCGGATTGAGCCCGACCACGTGCAGCAGGTCCTGGACCTTCTGCCGCCGGCTGCCCCTGGGCGCCACCTCGGGATGGATCTCGTACGGCTCACCGATGATGTCGCCCACCGTCATACGGGGGTTGAGCGACGTGTACGGGTCCTGGAACACCATCTGGATGTTGCGCCGCACCGCCTTCAGCGCCCGCCCCGACAGCTTGGTGATGTCCTCGCCCTTGTAACGGATCACCCCGGCCGTCGGCCGTTCCAGCTGCACCAGCAGCTTGGCCAGGGTCGACTTGCCGCAGCCCGACTCGCCCACGATGCCGAGCGTCTCCCCCGCCACCAGGTCGAGATCGACGCCGTCGACCGCCCTGACCGCGCCGACCTGCTTCCTGAAGACGACGCCCCGCGTGAGCGGATAGTGCTTGTGCAGCCCGCGGACCTCAAGGATCGCCTCAGCCATGGAGCGCCTCCTGCCAGAAGTGGCAGGCGCTCCCGCGGCCGTCCGGCACGTCGTACAGCGGCGGCACGTCCGTCCGGCACACGTCACGGGCCAGCGGGCAGCGCGGATGGAAGGCGCAGCCGGGCGGGATGCGCACGAGGTTGGGCGGCAGGCCCTTGATCGCGTACAGCTCCTGCCCCTTCTGGTCGAGACGCGGGATCGATTCGAGCAGGCCCTTCGTGTACGGGTGCGCCGGCGCCTTGTAGATGTCGTGCACCGGCGCGCTCTCCACGATCCGCCCGGCGTACATCACGGCGATCTTGTCCGCCACGTCCGCGACGACACCCAGGTCGTGCGTGATGAGGATGAGCCCCATGTCGAGCTCGCGCCGCAACTCCGCGAGCAGATCCATGACCTGCGCCTGTACGGTCACGTCCAGCGCGGTCGTCGGCTCGTCCGCGATGATCAGCGAGGGCTCCAGGGCCAGCGCCATCGCGATCATGATGCGCTGGCGCATACCGCCCGAGAACTGGTGCGGGAACTGCCCGACCCGCTCCCGCGCCGCCGGGATACGCACCCGGTCCATCAGCTCGACGGCCTTGTTCTTCGCGTCCTTGCGCGACATCCCCCGGTGTACGACGAACATCTCGCCCAGCTGTTCGCCCACGCTGAGCACGGGGTTGAGGGCGGACAGCGCGTCCTGGAAGATCATGGCCATTTCCCGGCCCCTGACCTTTTGCCGCTCGTCCTCCCTGAGCTGGAGCAGATCGCGGCCCTGGAAGACGATCTCACCGCCCGTGATCCTCCCCGGCGGCATGTCGAGGATGCCCATGACCGCCTGCGCGGTGACGGACTTGCCCGAGCCGGACTCGCCGAGCACGGCGAGCGTCTCGCCCTCGGCGACGCGGTAGTTGACCCCGTTGACGGCCTTGGCGATCCCGTCGCGGGTACGGAATTCCACGTGCAGGTCGCGCACTTCGAGCAGCGGGGCGGGAGTGGCGGCGGTCATGGCGGGGCTCCTCAGCGCAGCTTGGGGTCGAGGGCGTCGCGCACCGCGTCGCCGAGCATGATGAACGCGAGCACCGTGATCGCGAGAGCGCCGGCCGGCCAGAGCAGCATGTGCGGGGCGTTGCGGACGTACGGCGAGGCGGCGGAGAGGTCGATGCCCCAGGACACCGTCGGCGGTTTCAGGCCGACGCCGAGGTACGAGAGGGTGGCCTCCAGTGAGATGTACGTACCGAGGGCGATGGTCGCCACGACGATGACCGGGGCGACGGCGTTGGGCGTGACGTGCCGCAGCAGCATCCGCGCGTTGCTCGCGCCGAGCGCGCGCGCCGCCTGCACGTAGTCGTTCTGCTTGGCGGTGATGACCGAGCCGCGTGCGATACGGGCGATCTGCGGCCACCCGAGCAGCACGATGAACCCGATCACCGGCCAGACGGTGGTGCTGGTGATGACGGACAGGAAGACGAGGCCGCCGAGGACGACCGGGATGCCGAAGAAGACATCGGTGATCCGGGACAGCAGCGCGTCCCACGCGCCGCCGAAGAAGCCGGCGAGCCCGCCGAGGACGCTGCCGAACAGGGCGACGCCGAGGGTGGCGCAGACACCGACGGTCACCGAGGTCCTGGCGCCGTACACCGTCCGGGTGTAGACGTCGCAGCCCTGGCCGTCGAAGCCGAAGGGGTGGCCGGGCTGGGAGCCCTCCTGGGCCTTCCCCAGGTCGCAGTGGAGCGGGTTGCCGCTCGCGATGAGGGACGGCCAGAGGGAGATGACGACCAGAAAGGCGATGACGAGCCCGGAGATGATGAAGACGGGGTTGCGGCGCAGATCGCGCCAGGCGTCGGACCACAGGCTGCGCGCCCGTCCGGGCTCGGCGGTGCCGGTCCCCCGCGGCCCGCCACCGGGCCGCTGCTCCGGCGTCTCGCCTTCCTCCATGGCGAGATCCGTCGCTCCCCCGGCGCCGACCGCCGGGATCGTCGCGTCGGGTTCGTAGGGCGGCTCAGGCATACCGGATCCTCGGGTCGAGTACGGCGTACAAGAGGTCGACGAGCAGGTTCGCCAGCAGGAAGACCAGCACCAGGACGGTGACGAAGCCGACGACCGTCTGGGAGCTCTGGCGCAGGATGCCCTGGAAGAGCTGGTAGCCGACGCCGTGGATGTTGAAGATCCGCTCGGTGACGATCGCGCCGCCCATCAGGGCGCCCACGTCCGTGCCGATGAAGGTGACGACGGGGATCAGCGAGTTGCGCAGCAGGTGGCGGGAGATGACGCGGCGCCTGGGCAGGCCCTTGGCGACGGCTGTACGGACGTAGTCGGCGCGGGAGTTCTCGGCGACGGAGGTCCTGGTGAGGCGGGTGACGTACGCCAGTGAGACCGAGGCCAGGACGAGTCCCGGCACCAGCAGCTCATCGACGGTGGCCGCGGACGAGACCGATGGCCTGATGACCCCCCATTTCACGCCGAGCAGGAGCTGGAGCAGCAGGCCGGTGACGAAGGTGGGGACCGAGATGACGACGAGGGTGACGAGCAGAACGCCGGTGTCGACGGGGCGGCCGCGGCGCAGGCCGGTGACTACGCCCAGGCTGATGCCGATGACGATCTCGAAGGCGATGGCGACGAGGGTCAGCCGGATGGTGACGGGGAAGGCGGTCGCCATCAGTTCGGTGACCTTCTGGCCGTTGAAGGCGGTGCCGAAGTCGCCGGTGAAGACGTTTCCCATGTACGTCAGGTATTGCTGCCACACGGGCTTGTCGAGGCCGAACTCCGCGCGGAGGCGGGCGGCGGTCGCGGGGTCGCACTTCCGGTCGCCGCACAGGCCGGCGATGGGGTCGCCCATGACGTTCACCATCAGGAAGATCAGCAGTGTGGCGCCGAAGAAGACCGGGATGATCTGCAGCAGACGCCGGATCACGTACCGTCCCATGGAGGCTCCCGTGTCAGTTGACCTTGATCTCGTTGTAGACGGGGACGCTGAAGGGGTTCAGGGTCACGTGGGAGATCCGGTCGGAGTAGCCGGCGCTGCCGTTCTGGTACCAGAGCGGGATGGCTGCCATCTCGTCCCGTACGACCTTCTCGGCGTCCTGGAACTTCGTGACCGCCTTCGCCGCGTCGCTCTCGGCGTTGGCCTCGTCGATGAGCCTGTCGAACTCCTCGCTGGCCCACTTGCCGTCGTTGGACGAGGCGTTCTCGTAGTAGAGCGGCTGGAGGAAGTTCTGGATCAGCGGGTAGTCCATCTGCCAGCCGGCCCGGAAGGGGCCGGTCATCTTCCGGTTCATGATCTGGTTGCGGTAGTCGGCGAAGGTGCCGACGGGGTTGCCTGTGCAGGCGCGGTCGTTGTCGAGCGCGTTGTTGATGCTGTTGCAGACCGCGTCGACCCACTCCTTGTGGGAGCCGGTGTCCGCGTTGTACGTGATCTTGAACGTTCCGCCGGGGATGCCGCCGCCCTCGGCGACCAGTCTCTTCGCCTCGGCCGGGTCGAACTCGCACGCCTCGCCGCACAGCGTGTTGTCGAACCCGCCCTCCTTCTTGAGGACCGGGGAGGTCCAGTCCCTGGCGGGGGTGCGGGTCTTCTGGAAGATCGTGTCGGTGATCTGCTGCCGGTTGATGGCCATGGACAGCCCCTTGCGGACCTTCTCCATGCCGTCGGCGTGCCACCGCTTGTCGTAATACGGAAAGGAGAGGGTCTGAATGATGCCGGCCGGGGTGTTCATGTACCGGTCGCCCAGGTCGGCCCGGACGTTCTTGAGCTGGGAGGCCGGTACGTCGTCGACGAGGTCGAGGTTGCCCGCGGTGAGGGCGGTGTAGGCGGTGTTGTTGTCGGTGAAGACCTGGAGGTCCACGCCGCCGTTCCGCGCCTTGTCGGGGCCGGGGTACTGCTCCCACTTGCGCATGCTCATCTGTGAGCCCTTGGCGTACGACGCGACGGTGTACGGGCCGTTGCCGACGGGCTTGGCCAGCCAGGCGTCGTGGTCGTCGAAGAACGCCCTGGGGAGCGGCGCGAAGGCGTTGTAGCCGAGGGTCTCGGGCCAGGTGGAGAACTTCTGGGTGAGCTTGACGGTGAAGGTCCTCGCGTCCTTGACCCTCAGCCCTGAGAGGGTTTCGGCGGTGGGCCTGCCCTTCTCGGGATGGACCTTGTCATAGCCCTCGATGTAGCCGAAGAAGTAGGCGTTGCGCTGGTTGTTCTTGAGGTGCGCGCCGTAGTTCCAGGCGTCGACGAAGGACTTGGCGGTGACTTTCTCGCCGTTGCTGAACGTCCAGCCGTCCTTGATGGTGACGGTGAAGTTCCGCGAGTCGGTGGTGTCGATCCTCTCGGCGAGCGCGTCCTTGGCCTCGCCGGTCCTCGGGTCGTACCGCTTGAGACCGCGGAAGAGCATGTCGAGGACCTTGCCGCCCTGCACCTCGTTGGTGTTCGCGGGCTCCAGCGGGTTCGGCGGATCCCCCCAGGAGGAACTGACCACCCCTGACGCACCGCCACCGCCGCCGTTGCCACCGCAGCCTGTCGCCGCGAGGGCGACAGCCACGGCACATGCCGCCCACTTGGCGTGCGTGGCTCCGCGCATGGAGTCCCTCCTCGGGTGTTGAGGTCCGACGTAGCACCCATATCACCCCAGAGCCATACGTACCGCACCTCCACGGGGCCCGTTCGCGCAGCGCGGGAGGGGGACCGCCGGGGAAAGCGAAGCGCCCCGGACCGTCATGGTCCGGGGCGCCCGCACCCGAAGTGCGTACGTCGGTGCGTTACGCCGCGTGTACGACGTCCTTCTCCTCGGCGAAGTGGCACGCCGACTCGTGTGCCGCCGGGGTGTCCGAGGACTTGAAGCGCTCGGGGACCGCCAGCAGCGGCATCTCCTCGGCGCACTTGTCCTGCGCCTTCCAGCAGCGCGTACGGAAACGGCAACCGGACGGCGGGTTCGCCGGGGACGGGACGTCGCCGGTGAGGATGATCCGCTCGCGGCCCTCGCGGGCGTCCGGGTCGGGGACCGGGACCGCCGACAGCAGCGCCTGGGTGTAGGGGTGCGTCGGGTGGTCGTAGATCTGCGTGTCCGTACCGATCTCGGCCATTTTGCCGAGGTACATGACGCCGACCCGGTCCGAGATGTGCCGGACGATCGACAGGTCGTGCGCGATGAAGAGGTAGGACAGGTTGAACTCGTCCTGGAGCTTCTCCATCAGGTTGATGACCTGCGCCTGGACGGACACGTCCAGCGCCGACACCGGCTCGTCGCAGATGATGATCTCCGGCTGGAGCGCCAGCCCCCGCGCGATGCCGATGCGCTGGCGCTGGCCTCCCGAGAACTGGTGCGGGTACCGGTTGATGTACTCCGGGTTGAGCCCGACCACGTCCAGGAGCTCCTGGACCTTCCTGCGGCGGTCGCCCTTCGGCGCCACCTCCGGGTGGATGTCGTACGGCTCACCGATGATGTCGCCCACCGTCATACGGGGGTTGAGCGAGGTGTACGGGTCCTGGAACACCATCTGGATGTTGCGGCGGACCGCCTTCAGGGCGCGCCCGGACAGCTTGGTGATGTCCTGGCCCTTGAAGAAGACCTCACCCGCCGTCGCCGTCTCCAGCGTCATCAGAAGCTTCGCGACGGTGGACTTGCCACAGCCGGACTCGCCCACGATGCCCAGCGTCTCGCCCTGGTAGAGATCGAAGGAGATCCCGTCGACCGCCTTGACCGCGCCTACCTGCTTCTTGAACAGGATGCCCTGGGTCAGCGGGAAGTGCTTCACCAGGTTGCGGACCTGAAGGATCGGCTCGCCGCGCTCGACCGGGGCCTCGATCGCCGCGACCGCCTCCTGGGTGGTGGAGGCGTCGACGGTCTCGACCGCGGTGACGTTGGGGGGCGCGTCCACGGCAGCCTCGTTGTTCTTCCTCAGCTCAGCCATGGATCTGCTCCTTCCAGAAGTGGCACGCGCTGCCGCGGCCCGGCAGCTCGCCACCGTCCTGCTCGGTGACGTCCGCCAGCAGCGGGACGTCGGTGCGGCAGATGTCCTGCGCCTTCGGACAGCGCGGGTTGAACGCGCAACCCGACGGAATCTTCAGCAGGTTGGGCGGCAGGCCCTTGATCGCGTAGAGCTCCTGGCCCTTCTGGTCCAGGCGCGGGATGGAGTCCAGCAGACCACGCGTGTACGGGTGCGCCGGGCGCTTGTACAGCTCGTGGACCGGAGCCGTCTCGACGATCCGGCCGGCGTACATCACCGCGATCTTGTCGGCGACGTCGGCCACCACACCCAGGTCGTGGGTGATCAGGATCAGACCCATGTTGTACTCGCGCTGAAGCTCCGCGAGCAGGTCCATCACCTGGGCCTGGACCGTCACGTCCAGAGCCGTCGTCGGCTCGTCCGCGATGATCAGGTCCGGCTCCAGGGCCAGTGCCATCGCGATCATGATGCGCTGGCGCATGCCGCCGGAGAACTGGTGCGGGTAGTCGTTGACCCGCTCCTTCGCCGCCGGGATGCGCACCCGGTCCATCAGCTCGATGGCCTTGGCCTTGGCGTCCTTCTTGGACAGGCCCTGGTGGACGCGGAACATCTCCGCGAGCTGGTAGCCCACGGTCAGCACGGGGTTCAGCGACGACAGCGCGTCCTGGAAGATCATGGCGATCTTCTGGCCGCGGATCTTGCGCCGCTCCTCGTACCCCATGGTCAGCATGTCCTCGCCGCGGAAGAGGATCTCTCCCTGCGGGATGCGGCCGGGCGGCATGTCGAGGATGCCCATGATGGCCTGCGCCGTCACGGACTTGCCGGAGCCGGACTCGCCGAGCACGGCGAGCGTCTCACCGGCGGCGACGCTGTAGTTGACACCGTTGACGGCCTTGACGACGCCGTCGCGGGTCTTGAACTCCACGTGCAGGTCACGGACGTCGAGCAGCGGTCCGCTGTTCTCCGTCGAACCTCGGGGGGCGGGAACATCCGCCGTCTTGTCGATGATGGTCATGTACGTACGCCTCCCTCAGCGCAGCTTGGGGTCAAGGGCGTTGCGTACCGCATCGCCGAGCATGATGAAGGCCAGGACAGTGATCGACACCATGATCGACGGCAGGATCAGCACATACGGCTCGTTGCGCAACTGCTCGGCGCCCGACGAGATGTCGACGCCCCACGAGACGGTCGGCTCAGCCAGCCCGATGCCCAGGTAGGACAGCGTGGCCTCGGCCGAGATGTAGCCGCCGAGTGCGATGGTGGCGACCACGATCACCGGGGCCACCGCGTTGGGCAGGATGTGCCGGAGCAGGATGCGGGGGGTGGAGGCGCCGAGCGCCTTCGCCGCCATCACGTAGTCCGCCTGCTTGATGGTGATGACCGAGCCGCGGGCGACACGCGCGATCTGGGTCCAGCCGAGGAAGGCGAGGGCCAGGATCACGACGTACAGGGCACGGTCCTCGAAGGAGGTCAGCACCACCATCGCACCGAGGATGAAGGGGATACCGAAGAAGATGTCGGTGACTCGGGACAGGATCGTGTCGACCCAGCCTCCGAAGTAGCCGGCGAGCATGCCAACGATGCCGCCGAAGACCGTGACCAGCACGGTCACGACCACGGCGACCGAGATGGAAGCACGGGCGCCGTAGACGAGCCGGGCGTAGATGGACCGGCCCTGGCCGTCATAGCCGAGCCAGTCGTCGGCGAAGACGTTGCCCCAGTTGGGCTTCTGGAGGTAGTGCTTGGCGAGATCCGCGTAGCGCGGGTCGGCGCTGGTGAAGAGGCCCGGCGCGATGGCCATGGCGAGCAGCAGCACGATGAGGACCGCGGAGATCAGGAACAGCGGGTTGCGCCGCAGGTCGTGCCAGGCGTCGGACCACAGGCTGCGCGGCTTCTCGGCCTTGGACGCGTTGGCGGCCTTGGCCTGGGCGTCGACAGCGTCGAGCGCCTCGTCCTTGACTGTGGCTTCGAGTGCGTCAGGCATAACGGATCCTCGGGTCCAGGACCGCGTAAAGCAGGTCGACGATCAGGCTGGCAACGAGATAGACCACGACGATCAGGGTGACGATGCCCACGACAGTCGCGCCCTCGCGGTGCCTCAGTGCCTCGAACACGGCGTAGCCGACACCTTGGACGTTGAAGATGCCTTCGGTGACCACCGCGCCGCCGAGCAGGGCGCCGAGGTCGGTGCCGAGGAAGGTGACCACAGGGATCAGGGAGTTGCGCATCAGGTGTACGCCGATGACGCGGCGCCTCGGCAGGCCCTTGGCGACGGCCGTACGCATGTAGTCCGCCCGGAGGTTTTCCGCGACCGAGGTACGCGTCAGCCGGGCAACGTATGCGAGGGACAGCGAACCGAGTACGACGGCAGGCAGCAGGAGTTCGCCCGGTGCCGCTTCGGTGCTGACGTTCGGGTCGACCCAGCCCAACTGGAAGGCGAAGAAGTACTGGAGCAGGTATCCCAGCACGAACGACGGGATCGAGATGAGGACCAGCGTCAGGACGAGCAGTCCGCGGTCCCTGAGCGTGTCGGCCTTCAGGCCGGCGAAGATGCCGATGGAGATGCCGACGAGCACGGTGAACGTGAAGGCGAACAGGGCCAGTCGGATCGTGATGGGGAATGCGTCCGAGATGATGTCGGCGACGGGCCGGCCGCTGGCGATCTGCGTACCGAAGTCTCCCTGGAACAGATTGCCCAGGTAGTTCAAGTACTGGTGCCAGAGGGGGAGATCGAGCCCGAGGTCCTTCTTCATCTGTGCGATCTGTGCCGGGTCAACGGTCTGTTCGCCGGCGAGCGCGCGCACGGGATCGCCGGGCAGCGCGTACATCATGGCGAAGACGAGCAAGGTTGACCCGATGAAGACCGGGATCATCTGGAGCAGTCGCCGTGCGACATAACGCCCCATGTGTGCCTCCGTGTCGATAACTGCGGCGCGGGGGCCGCTCCCCTTTGGTCAGGGAGCGGCCCCCGTGCCTACCGCCGGTGCGGTGGCGGGTAATGGCCGAGTGGGGGTGGCCCGCGGGCTGCCTACTTCTTGACGGTGACGCCGGTGAGCTGGTAGTCACCGTGGAAGTCGACCTCCACGTTGTCGACAGCCTCCGAGTGACCACCGTTCGTGCGGTACTGCCACAGCGGGATGGCCGGCATCTTCTCCAGCACCATCTTCTCGGCGTCCTGGTAGAGCTTGATCGACTCTTCCAGGGTCTTGGCGTTGTCGCCCTTCTTGAACGCGGCGTCGATCTCCTTGTTGGAGAACTTGCCGTTGTTCGCCTCGGCGGTGGTGCCGTACAGCTCCCGCATGAAGTTGACGTTCAGCGGGTAGTCGGCGACCCAGCCACCGCGGTAGAAGGACTTGACCTGGTCGTTGTCACGAGCCTCCAGGTCGGTCTGGAAGTCCGGCTTCGCGTCCGGGAGGCACTCGACCCCGGTGGCGTTGCGGATGGACTCGCAGACCGCGGTCACCCACTCCTTGTGGCCACCGTCGGCGTTGTACTGGATCCAGATCTTGTTGCCCGGAACGCCGCCGCCCTCGGTGACGAGCTTCTTCGCCTTGGTGGGGTTGTACTTGAACACGTCGGTGTCGAGGACCTGGTTGCCCTGGACGCCCTTCGGCGTGAAGCTCGTGGCGGGCGTACGCGTCTTGTTGAGCACCGTGGTGGTGATCGTGTCGCGGTCGATGGCCATCGACAGACCCTGCAGGACCTTCGGGTCGATGTCCTTGAAGGTCTTGCTGTAGAAGGTCGGGACGAGCGACTGGATCGCCGCGTACTCCTGGTCGATCGCCCGGTCGCCGAGGTCCGCCTTGTACTTCGGCAGGTCCTTCGGGCCGATCTGGCGGATCATGTCCAGGTTGCCGGAGAGGAGGTCCTTGTACGCGGCCTCGACGGTCGCGTAGTTCTTGAAGAGGACACCCTTGTTCTGGGCCTTGTTCGGACCCTGGTAGTCCGGGTTGGCCTTGACCTGGATGAGCTTCTTGTGGTCCCACTTCTCGAAGATGTAGGGGCCGTTGCCGACGGGCTTCTGGCCGAACGCCTTCGGGTCGGCGTAGAACGACTTGGGCAGCGGGGCCCAGGTCGTGTAGCCGAGCTTGTACTGGAAGTACGGGACCGGCTTCGACAGCTCGATGGTGAACGTGGTGTCGTCCACGGCCTTCAGGCCGGACATCTTGTCGGCCTTCGGGTCACCCTTGGCCGGGTGGACGTCCTCGTAGCCCTTGATGTCCTCGAACCAGAACGCGTTCTGCTGCTTGTTCTTGGTGTTGGCGTACCAGTTCCAGGCGTTGATGTACGACTCGGAAGTGACGGCCTCGCCGTTGTGGAACTTCCAGCCCTTCTTGAGCTTGACCGTCCACGTCTTCGAGTCCTTGGTCTCGATCGACTCGGCGTTCGTGTAGACGATGCCGCCGTCGGCGTCGAAGTCGATGAGCTGAGTGAACAGCGACTGGATGACGTAGCTGCCGAGCGTCTCGTTCGTGTCGGCCGGAATCAGCGGCTTCTGCGGCTCGCCGACGTCGATCGATACGTAACCGGCGGGCTTGCCCTTCTCCTTGGCATCCGTGTCGCCGCTGTCCGAGCCACCGCACGCCGTTGCCGACAGAGCCACGACTATCGCACCTGCGACCCACTTGGCGCTCTTGGCACCGCGCATGGGTTCCTCCTCATGAGTCCACTGATCACTACAAGAGGGGTACGCAGACAGTCGCCGACACCCCTGACGGCGATGAGTCGCATGTACCCCGAGTGTGCTCGTGAGTCGGCACTCCCCACAGTGCGTGACCCATTGACCCGAGCTCAATGGAGCCAACTATTAAGTAACCCAGACCCGTAAACCACACTTAAAGGGTCTCGTTTTGACAACATCGACCGGGCGCACCTGCCCGAAATCCGGACAAAGCGAGCACAGACAGACACCCGCGAAACGGACTGTTAACGCAGCTTCCGGAGAGTGGTGACCGATATCCGGACGGACCCTGCCGTAAATGCGCTTGACGGGGGAGAGCGCAAGTGTCGCCCGCCTCAAAGGCCCTGACACACCGCAGGCCGGTTTCCGTCGCCCACGCGGGGGCGACGGAAACCGGCCTTCGGTCCGTACTGGCGCCGAGGCGCCGAGGGTCAGCGCTTGGCGCGCGAAGCCGTGCGGCCGCGCTCCTTCTGGTCCAGGACGACCTTGCGGATACGCACGGTCTCCGGGGTCACCTCGATGCACTCGTCGTCGCGGCAGAACTCCAGCGACTGCTCGAGCGACAGCTTGCGCGGCGGCACGACGTTCTCCGTGTTGTCCGCGGAAGCCGCACGCATGTTGGTGAGCTTCTTCTCCTTGGTGATGTTCACGTCCATGTCGTCGGAACGCGAGTTCTCACCAATGATCATGCCCTCGTAGACCTCGGTGCCGGCCTCGACGAAGATGACACCCCGCTCCTGGAGGTTGATCATCGCGAACGGGGTCACGGAGCCCGAACGGTCCGCCACCAGCGAGCCGTTGTTACGGGTGCGCAGCTCGCCGAACCACGGCTCGTGGCCCTCGAAGATGGAGTGCGCGATGCCCGTACCACGGGTCTGCGTCAGGAACTCCGTACGGAAGCCGATGAGGCCGCGGGACGGGACGATCCACTCCATGCGGATCCAGCCCGAGCCGTGGTTCGTCATCGTCTCCATGCGGCCCTTGCGGGTCGCCATGAGCTGCGTGATGGCGCCGAGGTGCTCCTCGGGGCAGTCGATCGTCATGCGCTCGATCGGCTCGTACTTCTTGCCGTCGACCATCTTCACGACGACCTCGGGCTTGCCGACGGTCAGCTCGAAGCCCTCGCGGCGCATCTGCTCGACCAGGATGGCCAGCGCGAGCTCACCACGGCCCTGGACCTCCCAGGCGTCGGGGCGCTCGGTGTCCAGGACGCGGAGCGAGACGTTACCGATGAGCTCCTTGTCCAGGCGGTCCTTCACCTGGCGGGCGGTGACCTTGTGGCCCTTGCCGCCCTTGCCGACCAGCGGCGAGGTGTTCGTACCGATGGTCATGGAGATCGCCGGCTCGTCGACCGTGATGAGCGGCAGCGCGATCGGGTTCTCGGGGTCGGCGAGGGTCTCACCGATCATGATGTCCGGGATACCGGCGATCGCGCAGATGTCGCCCGGGCCCGCCTTCTCGGCCGGCTTGCGGGTGAGCGCCTCGGTCATCATCAGCTCGGTGATGCGCACGTTGGACATCGTGCCGTCACGCTTGATCCAGGTGACTGTCTGGCCCTTGCGCAGCTCGCCCTGCTCGACGCGGCACAGCGCGATACGGCCGAGGAAGTTGTCGGCGTCGAGGTTGGTGACGTGGGCCTGGAGGGGCGCCTCTTCGTCGTACTCGGGGGCCGGGACGTGCGCCAGGATGGTGGAGAAGAACGGCTCCAGGTTCTCGCTGTCGGCGGGGACGGTGCCGTCCTCCGGCTTGGTCAGCGAGGCGACGCCGTCACGGGCGCAGGCGTAGACGATCGGGAACTCGATCTGCTCCTCGTCCGCGTCGAGGTCCAGGAACAGGTCGTACGTCTCGTTGACGACCTCGTCGATCCGGGAGTCCGGGCGGTCCGTCTTGTTGATGCACAGGATGACGGGCATCTTCGCCTGGAGCGCCTTGCGGAGCACGAAGCGCGTCTGCGGCAGCGGGCCCTCGGAGGCGTCGACCAGCAGGACGACCGCGTCGACCATCGACAGGCCGCGCTCGACCTCACCACCGAAGTCGGCGTGGCCGGGGGTGTCGATGATGTTGATCGTGATGACGTCGCCGCCATCCTTCGGGTGGTACTTGACGGCCGTGTTCTTGGCCAGGATCGTGATGCCCTTCTCACGCTCCAGGTCGTTCGAGTCCATCATGCGGTCGTCGAGGCTCTCGGCGGCGTGCGCGGCGAAGGCGCCCGCCTGCTTGAGCATGGCGTCGACCAGGGTGGTCTTGCCGTGGTCGACGTGGGCGACGATGGCTACGTTACGGATGTCGTGGCGCGTGGGCATGGGTGAGTTGCGCTTCTCTCGATCGTGGGATCGGGCGTCGTATTCGGTTCGTTTCCTCATACGCCCGCCGGGCGGTCGCGCCACGGCTACCCCCCATGGTACGGGGAGTGAGCCGCGCGAGCTTCCGGGGCGATCGGTACCGGCCCCGCACAAGGGCTCCGGGGGTCACGGGGAGCTGTGGCGGGGGACGAGATTTCGGCCGTGCGCGTGGGGGGTGGGGTGCGGAGCTGTGCCGGGTCAAGGGGCATACAGCACCTTGCCCGCCGGGGCACCGGCGGGCAAGGGACTTGAGCCAATCCTGAGGGTTCTGAAGCGCTCCTGACCTGCTAGTTCTTCCCTTGCGCGGTTTCGTCCTTCTTGAAGCCGATGTCCTGATAACGGGGGGTGGCGAAGCCGAAGGCGCCGACGTTGGCGAGGCCGGGCTTGACCGCCACCAGCTCGGGACGCTGGAAGAGCGGGATGGACCCGGCCGCCGCCCAGATCCGGGCGTCGGCCCGTTTCACCAGGTCGCGGGCGGCTGCCTCGTCCAGCTCCGCCATGGCCTGGTCGAAGAGCTGGTCGATGTGGTCGGTGCCGACGCGCGTGTAGTTCTGCTCGACCACCAGCGTGCCGTCGGCGGCCGGCTCCGGCTTGGCGAAGATCGGGCGGGCGTCGGTGGCCGGGTAGGCGGTGGCGGGCCAGGAGTAGAGGGCCAGGTCGTAGTCGCCGGAGGCGATGTGGTCCTTGAAGTAGCTGTCGTCGGAGACCTTGACCATCTCCGTACGTACGCCGACGCGCTCCAGCATCCCTGAGATCTTTTCGCCGACGGTACGCAGTGACTCCGAGCCGGGGCCCGACGGGAGCACGAAACGCAAGGTCAGGGGCTTGCCGTTCTTGCCGAGCGGTCCTCGGGCGGCGCCGGCCGCGGCGGGAGCGGCGGTCCCGAGCGGGGCGTACGCGCCGGCGACGCCGCCCTTCTTCTTGCCGTCGGCGCTGTCCTTGGCCCGCGCGCTGCCGGCGCTGTCCTTCGCGCCGATGCTGTCCTTTGCCCCGATGAAACGTGCCTGCATGCGCAGTGCCTGGCCCTGGAGGGCCGCGGCGGGCGCCGGGGCGAGGACGTACGTACCGGATTCCGTGCCGTAGGAGCCGCCGGGCTTGGAGTCGCCGGGCTTGGAGTCGCTCTCGTCTCCGACGATGTACATGCCGTCGTCGGCTTCGCGTTCCGTACTCTTCTCCTTCTTTTCCGCTGTGCTGCCCGCCTTCGCGCCCTCCGGCTTCTGCCCCGCCGCGGCCCCGCCCGGCTTCCAGCCCGCGTCCGCCAGCAGTGCCTGGGCGGCCTCGGTGTCCTGGTCGCCCAGCGCGCCGCTGCTGTCGGCGTACGCCTCCTGGCCCGCCAGCGCGAGGTGGCTGCCGAGGGGGTGCGCGGGCAGGCCGAGCGGCTTCAGTACGGCCTCGGCGAGCGCGCGGCGGTCGATGGCGCGGGCCACCGCGCGGCGTACCCGGTCGTCGGTGAGCGGGCCGGACGTGCCGTTGAGCGCGAGCTGCGTGTAGGCGGGTTCGAGGGACTTGCGGATGACGAAGCCGCGCAGTGCGGCCTGCTCGTCGGCGTACTTCTTGATCGCCTCGCGGGACTTCCTGCGGGCCTCCAGTTCCACGGCGGCCTCTTCCTCGGCCGACCCGTGGGCGATGGCCCAGGATCTGAGCGCGGAGGCGGGTGTGACGGCGGCGCCGGGGCCGTGGTTCATTGGCTGGCCCTTGGCTCCCGCGTCCCTGGCGGCCAGGGCGAGGCGGTCCGCGGTGCGGCGGCCGATGTCGGCGATGTCGAGTTCACCGGCGGCGAGCGCCGCGGTGCGCTTGTCGCGGGTCACGGTGCGGAAGACGAGCGTGTCGAGCTTCGAGGGCTGCCCCCACCAGCGGGGATTGCGTTCGAGGGTGGCCTCGCCGCTCGCGCGGTCCAGTTCCTTGAGCGTGAAGGGTCCTGCCGTCGGCTTGAGGCCGGCGCGGGCGCCGTCGTTGAAGGAGTTGGGCTTGCCCATCACGTCCTTCGGGTAGAGCGGTGTGAAGAGCGAGCGCCAGTCCGCGTACGGCTTGGCGAAGGTGACCCGGACCTCCAGGTCGTCGGCGCCGCGCTCGATCCTCTCGATGCGCTCGTAGCCGGCGTTGCGGGCGGTCCAGTACGCCGTGTCCCTGCCGTTGAGCGCACGCCACTGGGCCACGAAGTCCGGCGCGCCGATCTCGCGGCCGTCGCTCCACACCGCCTGCTGGTTCATCTTGTAGAGCACGACCTGCTTGGGCTCGCGCTCGACGATCTCGGCGGACTCCAGGTAGTCGGGGTTGCGCTGCGGGCGGCCGCGCTGGTCGAGGGTGAAGAGCGACGGGAGTACGGCGCCCGCGATGCGCGTGGTGGAGGCGTCGGCGTCGGCCTGGAAGGCGTTGAGGGTGGCGGGCGTGGTGTCGACGGCCCAGCGGACCGCGCCGCCGTCGGCGACCTGGTCGCGCCCGGCGGGGGCGATGTCCTGGGGGACGACCACCCCCTGCGCCTCGTCGTCGCCCGAGCCGCAGCCCGCCAGGGCGGGCAGCCCGAGCATCCCGGCGGTGACGAGCGCGAGGCAGCGGGCGGCTCGCGCTCGCTTGGGCCTGCGGCGGTTTGCCGGGGCTGCCTCCCCGCGTGGGACGCCGACGTGGGACATGGCTGGTACCTCCAGGGCCGGCCCGGCCCATCCCCTGTCGGAATGAGCCCGGTTTTTCACATTTGGCGGCATATGATGGTGATCACATCAACTCCGCTCAACTGAAATGGACCCCGCGCGTGAGCCGTCGGCGACACGGCGGCGAACCACTCGAACCCCACCCGTGCGGCCCAACAGAAGGGGGCGCACGGGGGGCCGCGCGCCGAGAATCGCTGCACATCCCTTCACAAGAGGGGATGTGACGCGCGACACTCGCAGGCGCATGAGCGTTACCACGCGCCACCGTGGAAATGAGGGCACTACATGTCCCTGCAAAACGACCTGGCAGCGGTTCAGCGCTGCCTCGACACTCTGGTCCAGTCGGTGGAACGGCTGGAGCAGCAGGTCGGCGGCGGCAGCCTGGAGATCAGGCGTGTACGCACCGACGCGGGCCATCTGCGCGAGAGCCTGGCCCTGCTGAGCGAGGCCGCTCCCACTCTGCGCCGGCCCGAGGCGCGTCCCGACCTGGTGTCCATCCCGGACGACCCGTACAACAGCGCGCTGTGGACCGACTCGGACGACGAGGGCCTCGGCGCACGCGACCGGCACGCGCCCTAGCGGTACGCCCCCGGCCCGCCCTGTCCCGACTGCCCGCTCCATACGGAGTCCTCGTTGGCCACTGGCACAGAACCCCAGCCCCGCACGGGCGTCCATGACGCCTCACGCGCCGCGATCACCGCCCGGCATCTGCGCACGGACCGCTGGTGGCTGGCGCCCGCGGCGACCGCTGCCGGGCTGCTCGCCTTCGTCGTCTACTCGACCTGGCGGGCCTTCGCGAACGCCGACTACTACGCGGCGCCCTACGTCTCGCCGTTCTACTCGCCCTGCCTGGCGGAGAACTGCGTACCGATGAAGGACGGCCCCAACTGGGCGATCTTCGGTAGCTGGTGGGGCCTGTCCCCCGCCCTGCTCATCCTGATCTTTCCGCTCGGCTTCCGGCTGACCTGCTACTACTACCGCAAGGCCTATTACCGGGGCTTCTGGGCCTCGCCGCCGGCCTGCGCGGTCGCCGAGCCGCACAAGACGTACAGCGGCGAGACCCGCTTCCCGCTGATCCTGCAGAACATCCACCGGTACTTCTTCTACGCCGCCGTCCCCGTCGCCGGGATCCTCACGTACGACACCGTGCTCGCCTTCCGCGACGAGACGTACGCGTGGGGCCACATGGGCCTGGGCACCCTCGTCTTCCTGGTCAACATCGTGCTGATCTGGGCGTACACGTTCTCCTGCCACTCCTGCCGGCACATCGTCGGCGGCAAGCTCAAACACTTCTCCAGGCACCCGGTGCGCTACCGGCTGTGGGGCTGGGTCGGCAAGCTCAACGCCCGCCACATGCAGCTCGCCTGGGCCTCGCTGCTCAGCGTCGCCCTCGCCGACTTCTACGTCTACCTGGTGGCGTCCGGCGCTTTCGACGACCCAAGGCTGTTCTAGACGACTGATTGAAGGGTGTTTGATGACGCAGCTCGAACGGCAGGGGTGGGACGTCGTCGTGGTCGGCGCGGGCGGCGCCGGACTGCGCGCCGCCATCGAGGCGCGGGAGCAGGGTGCCCGTACCGCGGTCATCTGCAAGTCGCTCTTCGGCAAGGCGCACACGGTCATGGCGGAAGGCGGCATCGCCGCGTCCATGGGCAACGTGAACTCCGGCGACAACTGGCAGGTGCACTTCCGCGACACCATGCGCGGCGGCAAGTTCCTCAACCAGTGGCGGATGGCGGAGCTGCACGCGCGCGAGGCACCCGACCGGGTGTGGGAGCTGGAGACGTGGGGGGCGCTGTTCGACCGTACGCCGGACGGGAAGATCTCGCAGCGCAACTTCGGCGGGCACGAGTACCCGCGCCTCGCACATGTCGGTGACCGGACCGGCCTGGAGCTGATCCGCACGCTCCAGCAGAAGATCGTCTCGCTCCAGCAGGAGGACTTCCGCGAGTTCGGCGACTACGAGGCCCGGCTCAAGGTCTTCCAGGAGTGCACGGTCACGCGGGTGTTGAAGGACGAGCGGGAGCGGGTCGCGGGGACCTTCTGTTACGAGCGCGAGTCCGGCCGGTTCTTCGTCCTTGAGGCGCCGGCTGTCGTGCTGGCCACGGGCGGCATCGGCAAGTCCTTCAAGGTGACGTCGAACTCGTGGGAGTACACGGGCGACGGCCACGCGCTGGCCCTGCTCGCGGGCGCCCCGCTGCTCAACATGGAGTTCGTGCAGTTCCATCCGACGGGCATGGTCTGGCCGCCTTCCGTCAAGGGCATCCTCGTCACCGAGTCGGTGCGCGGCGACGGCGGCGTACTGCGCAACTCCGACGGCAAGCGGTTCATGTTCGACTACATCCCCGACGTCTTCAAGGAGAAGTACGCGCAGTCGGAGGAGGAGGGCGACCGCTGGTACGAGGACCCGGACAACAACCGGCGTCCCCCCGAGCTGCTCCCCCGCGACGAGGTCGCGCGCGCCATCAACTCCGAGGTGAAGGCGGGCCGCGGCTCCCCGCACGGCGGCGTCTTCCTCGACGTGTCGACGCGCATGCCGGCCGAGACGATCCGGCGCAGGCTGCCGTCGATGTATCACCAGTTCAAAGAGCTGGCGGACGTCGACATCACCGCCGAGGCGATGGAGGTCGGCCCGACCTGCCACTACGTGATGGGCGGCGTCGCCGTCGACTCCGACACCGCCGCCACCCGCGGCGTCCCCGGACTGTACGCCGCGGGCGAGGTGGCCGGCGGCATGCACGGCTCCAACCGGCTCGGCGGCAACTCGCTCTCCGACCTGCTGGTCTTCGGGCGCAGGGCCGGGCTGCACGCCGCGCGGTACGCGATCGGGTTCGGGGAAGGGGCCGCGCGTCCGCGACCGGACGCCGGCCAGGTGGACGCGGCGGCGGCCGAGGCACTGCGCCCCTTCAGCGCGGAGGGACCCGAGCCGGGAGAGGCGGACGGGCGCCCGCCGGAGAACCCGTACACCCTCCACCAGGAGCTCCAGCAGACGATGAACGACCTGGTCGGCATCATCAGGCGCGAGCCGGAGATGGAGCAGGCCCTGGAGAAACTGGCCGACCTGCGGGTACGGGCGCACCGGGCCGGGGTCGAGGGTCACCGGCAGTTCAATCCGGGCTGGCACCTCGCGCTGGACCTGCGGAACATGCTGCTGGTCAGCGAGTGCGTCGCACGGGCGGCGCTGGAGCGTACCGAGAGCCGTGGCGGTCACACCCGCGAGGACTGCCCGGCGATGGAGCCGGAGTGGCGCCGGGTCAATCTGCTCTGCCGGCTGGCGGATGTGTCGGGCGGTCTGGCGCCGTCCGACGAGCCGCGGCGGGGGCAGATCTCGCTCGCACGGGAGACCACCGAGCCCATCCGCCCCGACCTGCTCGGCCTCTTCGAGAAGGAAGAGCTGGTCAAGTACCTCGCCGAAGAGGAGCTCCACTCATGAGCAGCTACACGGCGGCCTTCAGGGTCTGGCGCGGTGACGCCGACGGCGGGGAGCTGGAGGACTTCAAGGTCGAGGTGAACGAGGGCGAGGTCGTCCTCGACATCATCCACCGCCTCCAGGCCACCCAGGCTTCGGATCTCGCGGTGCGCTGGAACTGCAAGGCGGGCAAGTGCGGTTCGTGCAGTGCGGAGATCAACGGGCGGCCGCGGCTGCTGTGCATGACGCGGATGTCCATCTTCTCGCGCGAGGAAACGATCACCGTCACGCCGCTGCGGGCGTTTCCCGTCGTACGCGACCTGGTGACGGACGTGTCGTTCAACTACGCGAAGGCGCGGGAGGTGCCCGCCTTCGTACCGCCTCCGGGGGTCGCGGCGGGTGATTACCGGATGCAGCAGATCGACGTGGAGCGCCCGCAGGAGTTCCGCAAGTGCATCGAGTGCTTCCTGTGCCAGGACACCTGCCATGTGGTGCGCGACCACGAGGAGAACAAGGCGTCCTTCGCGGGGCCGAGGTTCCTGATGCGGATCGCCGAGCTGGACATGCATCCGCTGGACGCGGCCGCCGGGGTCGGAGTCGACCGCAAGAAGACCGCGCAGGACGAGCACGGGCTCGGCTACTGCAACATCACCAAGTGCTGCACGGAGGTCTGCCCGGAGAACATCAAGATCACGGACAACGCCCTGATCCCCTTGAAGGAGCGGGCGGTCGACCGTAAGTACGACCCGCTGGTCTGGCTGGGCGACAAGATCTTCCGGCGCACGGAATAGAGCCGGAGCGTGCCGCGCTTCACCTGTGGCCCGAGCGCCGGGCGTCGGCGCGAAGCTACGGACGAGACGACGGGGTACGTACGCGATGTGGAACGGTGACGCACTCGATCTGGACGCCTACCTGGCACACCTGGGGTACGAGGGAGACCGCTCCCCCACCCTGGAGACGCTGCGCGAGCTGCACCGCGCGCATGTGCTGAGCGTGCGCTGGGAGAACCTGGACGCGGTCCTGCGCGGAGACGTCCCGCTCGGCCTCGCCACGCTCCAGAGCAAGATGATCGGCAACGCGCGCGGCGGCTACTGCTTCGAGCACGTCTCCCTGTACGCCGCTGCCCTGGAGCGGCTCGGGTTCACGTTCTTCGCGGTGCTGGGCCGGATCCGGATGGGCTCCCCGAAGCTGCTGCCCACCACGCACGCCATGCTGATCGTGGACATCGACGGGCGGCGGTGGCTGAGCGACACCGGCTTCGGGGCGAGCCCGCTGGAGCCGATCGAGATGAGGGCGGACGGGACCGGGACGGCGACGGCGGACGGCGTGTGGGCGTACCGGCTGCGGCGCGGGGAGGTCACGCCGGGTGCGGAGGGGTGGACGCTCTACCAGCCGGCGCGCGAGGGGGAGAGCGACGACACCGGTGACGGGTGGATGGCGCGGCACACCTTCACGCTCGACCCGCAGTACCCGGTCGACTTCCGGATGGCGAACCACTTCATCGCCACCAGCTCACACTCGCCCTTCAGCTACCGCCCCTTCATCCAGCGGGTGCACCCGGACCGCCTCCACCTCCTGGACAACCGCACGCTGACCACGGTCCGGCCGGGCGCGGACGGGGGGCCGGAGGTGCGGGTGCTGGAGGCGGAGGAGGTGCCGAAGGTCCTGTCGGACGTGTTCGGGATCGACCTGACCCCGAAGGACGCGGCCCTCCTCCTGACCAAGCTGGCCTGACCCCCGAGGGCTCCGCCCCGCCCCGGCCGTCCGGTCGCGGGTCGCACAGCGTGGACATAACCTCGCAAACGTGACGCGATCCGCTGCCGCCCGGCTACTCCTCAGCACACTGCTGGCCGCGTGGTGCCTCGCCCTGCCCGCCGACCGGGGCGCCCGCGCCGACGACCCCATCAGCCTCTCCCGCGACGGCCAGATCACCGACAGAGTGGGCGCGCTCGGCGACCGTACGAACGACGTCGAAGCCGCGCTGGACCGGCTCTACGACACCCGCCGCGTCCAGCTCTTCGTCGCGTACGTCCGTGACTTCTCCGGGAGATCCGCGCAGAGCTGGGCCGACGACACCGCCGAGCTCAGCGGGCTCGGCCGCGACGACGTGCTGCTCGCCGTCGCCACCCACGACCGGCAGTACGCCTACTCCGCCGACCAGGACTCGCGCCTCAGCGACGCGGAACTCGACGACGTCGCCAGGACCGCGATCGAGCCGGCCCTGCGGCAGAACGACTGGGCGGGCGCGGCGATCGGCGCCGCGAACGGCTACGCCGCCGTGCTCGCCGGAAGGTCCGTCCCGGTGCCCGACATCACGCCGGGCGTCGCGGACCCCGGCGGCGGCCCGGACGACGGCGCGAGCGGCGCCGGCGACCTGGTGCTCCCCGTGGTCGTGGTCGGCGCGGCCGGTGCGCTGGCGGCGTACTCGTACACCCGGCGCAGACGGCGGTCAGTCACCCGCACCACCCCTGGACAGCACGCCCGGGCGGCCCAGGAGCCGCAGATTCCGCTGCCGGAACTCGACGCGCGGGCCACCCGCGAACTCGTCGAGGCGGACGACGCGATCCGCACCAGCGAGGAGGAACTGGGCTTCGCCTCCGCCGAGTTCGGCGAGGAGGCGGCCCGCCCCTTCGGCGAGGCGCTCGCGTACGCCAAGAAGGAACTGGCCGTCGCCTTCCGGCTGCGCCAGCAGCTCGACGACGCCTACCCGGAGGACGACGCCACCCGGCGCCGCATGCTCGACGAGATCATCGACCGCTGCACCGGGGCCGGCCGCCGGCTCGACGCCGAGTCGGAGTCCTTCGACCAGTTGCGGGCCCTGGAGCAGAACGCCCCGCAGGCGCTCGCCACCGCCGAAGCGGCCTTTCGCGATCTCGCCGGGCGCGCGGGCACGGCCGAGGCGATGCTGACGGCCATGCGACGGCGGTACGCGGACTCGGCTGCGGCGCCCGTCGGCGGCCACGCCGAGCAGGCCAAGGACCGGCTCGCCTTCGCGACCACCAGCCTCACCGAGGCCCGGCAGGCCGTGGACGCGGGCGACACGGGCAGGGCGGCGGTGTTCGTACGGGCGGCCGAGGGCGCCGTCGGCCAGGCGGCCACGCTCATCGACGCCATCGACCGCCGCGCACGCGAACTGGCCGAAGCGGCGGGCAAGCTCCCCGGCGCGCTGACGGAGACGCAGACCGATCTGGCCGACGCGCGCGGCCTCCTGGAGGGCGGGGGCGCGACGGCTGACCTGTCGGGACGTATCGCCCGCGCCGAAGCCGTCGTGGCCGGCGTACAGGGCGAGAAGGAGTCGGGGCGCTACGACCCGATCGACGCCCTGCGCCGCGTCGAGGAGGCCGACGCGGCACTGGAGGAGGCGCTGGCGGGGGCGCGCGAGCGGGAGACGGCGGGGCGCCGGGCGCGCATGCTGCTCGACCAGGCCACGCTCACCGCCCGCTCCGCGACCGACGCGGCCGCCGACTACATCACGACGCACCGGGGCGCGGTCGGCAGCCGGGCCCGCACCCGCCTCGCGGAGGCCCAGCGCCACCTCGAACGGTCGGCCGCCGCCGCTGCCTCCGACGACGCGCGGAGCGCGCTCGCCGAGGCCCAGCGGGCGGACGCCATGGCCCGGCAGGCGCAGAGCCTGGCCGAAGACGACGTACGCGGGTACGGCGACCAGTTCGGCGGAGGCTTCGGAGGCGGCAGCGGCGGCTTCGCAGGCGCAGGAGGCGCAGGAGGTCTGAACGGCGCGGTGCTCGGCGGCATCCTCCTCGGCGGCCTCCTCGGCGGCGGCCGGGGCGGTGGCCCCAGCGGCGGTGGCTTCGCCGGCGGAGGGGGCTTCGGCCGGAGTCCCGGCAGCTTCGGCGGCGGCGGCACGCGGGGGCGCAGAGGTGGCGGCGGCCGGTTCTGACCGCACGCACCGACAGGCCCGGACACCCAACGACAGATATTTAGGGACGTCAAGGAGACGCGCATGACGAAGCAGACCGTCCTCGGCCGCGTGACCCAGCTCGCGCGGGCCAACATCAACGCGCTCCTCGACCAGGCCGAGGATCCGCAGAAGATGCTGGACCAGCTGATCCGCGACTACACCCACAACATCACGGAAGCCGAGGAGGCCGTCGCCACCACCATCGGCAACCTGCGGCTCCTGGAGCTCGACCACAAGGAGGACGTGGACGCGGCCAGGGAGTGGGGCGTCAAGGCGCTCGCCGCCAGCAGGAAGGCCGACGAGCTGCGCGCCGCCGGGCCGGCGGCGGAGGCGGACCGGTTCGACAACCTGGCGAAAGTCGCGCTCCAGCGCCAGCTCCGGTCCGAGAAGGAGGCGAAGGCCGCAGAGCCGGTCATCGCGACGCAGACGGAGGTCGTCGACAAGCTCAAAGCCGGCCTGGTCCAGATGAAGACCAAGCTCACCGAACTGACCTCCAGGCGCGACGAACTCGTCGCCCGCGCCAAGTCCGCTCAGGCACAGAACCAGATGCTGGACGCCGTCAAGAACATCGACGTCCTGGACCCGACGAGCGAGCTGAGCCGCTTCGAGGACAAGGTTCGCCGCGAGGAGGCAAGGGCCATGGGCAAGCAGGAGCTGGCCGCCTCGTCCCTGGACACCCAGTTCGAGCAGTTGGACAACCTGGGCGACGACGCGGAGATCGAGGCCAGGCTGGCCGCCATGAAAACCCGGTGACCGGTGTACCGGCGTACCGCTGTCAGAAGAGGCTCAGCAACTGGTCGAAACTGAGCTCGCCCTTCTCCGACTTGTCCGCCTCCCCCGTCGGCAGCGCGAGTTCGAACCAGACCGTCTTGCCGCGCGGTGTACGCCGCGATCCCCACGCGGCGCTGAGCAGCCCCACCAGTTGGAGCCCGCGCCCGCCCTCGTCGGTGTCGCGGGCCCGGCGCCGCCGCGGCTGGACGAGCCCCGCGTCCCACACCTCGCACACGAGCGTACGGTCGAGGAGCAGCCGGAGCCTGATCTCACCCTCGCCGTACCGCAGCGCGTTCGTCACGAGCTCGCTCACCAGCAACTCCGTGGTGTCCACCAGGTCTTCGAGGCCCCAGGTGACGAGCTGCCCCCGCGCCAGTTCCCGCGCCCGGCCCACCGAGCGGGGCTCCCGCGGCAGGCGCCAGTCGCCGACCGACTCGGCGGGCATCCCCTGGACGCGGGCCATGAGCAGGGCGATGTCGTCCTCACCGTGCCGGGTGTCGAGGGTGTTCAGTACGTGGTCGCAGACGTCTTCCAGGGGATGCGCCGGACCGGCGAGCGCCGCACGGAACGCCAGCAGGCCTTCCTCCAGCGGATGGTCCCGTGACTCGACGAGCCCGTCGGTGTAGAGCGCGAGCAGCGCGCCCTCCGGCACCTCGACCTCGACCTCCTCGAACGGCTCCCCGCCGACACCGAGCGGCATCCCCGGCGGTACGTCGAGCAGCAGCGCCTCCTCGCCCGGTTCGACGAGGACGGGCGGCAGGTGGCCGGCGTTGGCGAACGTACAGCGGCGGGTGACCGGGTCGTAGACGGCGTACACGCAGGTCGCGAGGTAGACCTCCGACAGGTCGGCTTCCCGCGCCTTGTGGACGGCGCGCGACGCGTGCTGCGCGCCGCTGGGTGAGCCGAGGCCGCGCGCGATCTCGTCCAGCGCGGACAGGACTTCGGCCGGCTCCAGGTCGAGCAGGGCCAAGGTCCGTACCGCCGTGCGCAGTTCACCCATGGCCACGGCGGCGCGCAGGCCGCGTCCCATGACGTCGCCGACGACCAGGGCCGTGCGGTGGCCGGGCAGTTCGATGACGTCGAACCAGTCGCCGCCCACCTCGGTCGCCGTGTTGCCGGGCAGGTAGCGGCAGGCGATGTCCAGTCCGGCGGCCTCGGGGTCGCCGGGTGGCAGCAGGCTGCGCTGGAGGATCAGGGCGCGCTCGTGCTCGCGCCGGTAGAGGCGGGCGTTGTCGATGCAGACGGCGGCGCGGGCGGCGAGTTCGGTGGCGAGCGCCAGGTCGCGTTCCCCGAAGGGCTCGCTGCCCTTCGTACGGGAGAACTGGGCGAGGCCGACGACGGTGTCGTGGGCGACCATCGGCACGGCGAGCGTGGTGTGGACGAGGCTGCCGTCCGCACCGGGTACGGCCTGGACGCGGGCGGTGCGCAGGGCGCTCGCGCAGGGTGAGCTGAACGGATAGCGGTGTACGGCGCCCACCTCGGTCGGTCCCGGATCGTCGCCGTCGGCGACGCATGCCGGAGCGGACAGCGGGCCCTCGGAGACGGCGCTGGCGAAGGCGACGCGGCGCAGCTCGGCGCTGCCGTCGGCCCGGCCCGGCGGGGCTTCGTCGCCGGCCAGGAGGCCTTGGTAGAGGTCGACGGATGCGAGGTCGCAGAAGCCCGGGACGGCTACGTCGAGGAGTTCGCGGGCGGTGGTCTCCAGGTCGAGGGAGTTGCCGATGCGGGCGCCGGCCTCGTTGAGCAGGGCGAGGTTGCGGCGGGCGTCGGCGGCCTCGCGGGCGGCGACATGGCGGCGCGTCACGTCGGTGGCGAGCCCGGCGACGCCGATGGCGCGGCCGGATCCGCTGTGCACCCGGTAGAGGTTGACCGACCAGTGCCTGCGCTCCGTCTCGCCGGGGGCGGTGCCGACGATCTGCATGTCGGTGACGGCCTCACCGCTCTCCAGGACCCGCTCCAGGGCGGCGGTCATGCGGTCGGCCTCGTTGCGGGTGAGGTAGTCGTGGACGGTGCGGCCGCGGTGGTCTTCCACGGCGCCGCCGAAGACGGTGGCGAAGCGCTTGTTGGCGCGCTGCACGGTGAAGTCCGTACCGAACAGCAGAAAACCGAAAGGAGATTGGCCGAAAATGGCCTGCGAAGCGGCGAGATCGGTCTCGATCCGGCGTACCGCGCTGACGTCGACGACCAGGCAGAGCGCGGCCTGTTCGCCGTCGGGTGTGACGCTGGGCATCACGTAGATCTCCGCGATGCCGTGCGCACGCGCCCCGTGGCGCGCTGCGCCGCCTTCACGGCCGGGCATCCGGAAGGGGACGAGCCCGGTCCACTCCTTGCCGTCGAGGATCTCGGAGAGCCGGTGATGTCCGCGCACCCGCAGCTCGGGGGGCATGAACGCCTCGATCGGATCCTTCCCGACCACGTCGGACGCGGGCAGGCCGAACAGCTCCTCGGCCCGCCTGCTCCACTGCTCGACCAGCCCGCCCGGGCCGATCGAGAAGGACGCGACTCTTATGTAGTCGTAGATCGAGCCGGGCGGGCTGCTTTGCCACATCACTTCGCCCGCTGCCGCTGATATCTCGTTCACGCGACCGTCCCCTCCAGCTCAACGCACCGGACCGGTCCTTCCCGCAGTATTCAGCACTACGGCCACAACCGGCACGGCGTTCACGATCACAGCACGGTCTCGTTCCTTTTCGGCCGGGTCGGAGAGTCGCGTGGTGATCGTTGTCCCTTCACTCTTCTAACCAGGGAGAGCCAGCTCGAACCACACCGTCTTGCCCGTTCTGCCCCGGCGGGTACCCCATCGCTGAGCGGAACGGGCCACCAGTTGCAAACCGCGTCCTCCCTCGTCATCGGCGTCGGCGACCCGGGTCAGGGGCGGATCCGGAAGAGGGTCCGAGACTTCGACCACCAGTACGGGGCGGGCGCCCGCCGGGTCGCCGTCGGTGTCGGGGCGTACGAGACGGACCCGGATCGGCCCGGAGGCGTACCGCAAGGAATTGGTCACCAGCTCGCTGACCAGCAGTACGGTGACATCGCCGATGGTGTCGAGCAGCCCCCAGGCGCCCAGCGCGTCGCGGACGGCGTGGCGGGCGCTGCGGACGGCGTCGGGCTCAGCAGGGAACGTCCACTCGGCGCAGTCGCCGTCGGTGTAGATCACGCCGCCCACATCCCAGATGCCAGACCAGCCGCAGACCCGCGCCCAATTTCGGGGGTTTAATCACCACATACCCGATATGAGGTCCGGGTTACCGCAGACCTGGAAGCACCGTGGCACGAACGGCGTACGAGTTATCCACGCACGTATCCACGCACGCCCTGCGTGGGCCGCCGGGTCTCAGGCCTGCGCGGCAGGCCCCGGCAGGGCACTCAGGCGGCGTACCGCCTCGGCCACGGCGGGGCGGTCCTCGGGGAGCCAGTCCACGGTGTCCGCCTCGTGCGGACGAAGCCAGCGCAGCTCGTCATGGTCCTGGAGGGGACGGGGGGTGCCGGACAGCAGCCGGGCGGTCCACACGTGCAGGACATAACCGGGCTTCAGCGGCCACTCGCCCTCGATGCGTTCCAGCACGTCCGTCTCGACGCCCAGCTCTTCGCGCAGTTCGCGTACGAGCGCCTGCTCCGGCGTCTCACCGGGTTCCACCTTGCCGCCGGGCAGCTCCCAGCGGCCCGCCAGCTCGGGCGGGGCACTGCGGCGCGCGGCCAGCAGCCGGCCCTCGTCGAACACGGCCGCACCCACCACCACGACACGATCAGTCATGACCGGAGCCTACGACGGCCGGCCGCGCCTACTGGACGCTCTGGCCGATCCGCTCGACCCAGTAGAGCTGCTTGTGGCCTCGGTCGTCGAGGCTGTCGGCGATCTCCTGCGCCTCGGCCCGCGTCGCGTACCGGCCGACGCGGTAGCGGTTGCCGCTCTCGTCCTGCCGTACGACCAGCCAGGGCAGCACAGCGCCGCTGTCGTTCATGGTGCGCCCCCGTCCGCCGGTGAACTCGTCTCTAAGGATCTCCAGGAAACCGCAATCCGCATATGCCCGAGCGTACGCCTGACCTTTACGCAGCGGATACGCTTTTACACAAAGAGGTACGCATTGAGTCATGCGGGCAGGGGCGCACGCTGCGAGTGCGCCCCTGCCCTTCCCGCCGTGGCCCCCCTCTGGCCCCCCTCAGCTCTCGCGCACAACCGGGACAGGCATCAGTACGGGGCCCGCAGCCGCACCCCCCTTGCGGCAGGCGTCACCGCAGTGCGCGTCGAGCGAGCAGCACAGCGAGCAGATCGGTCCCGACTGGGCGGGACAGTCGGCGATGTCCGGCAGCTCGTACGCCGTCTCACAGACGGCGCACGTGTGCGTGGCGGTGATGTCGCCGGCCTCGACGTGCGGGCCGTTCACCGGGTTCGGGCGGGCCAGGTAGTACTTGCCGCTCGTGAGCCAGGCGATCAGCGGGCACAGCACGAGCGCGAGACCGGCCGCGATGAAGGTGGAGAAGGCTTCGGCGTACTGACCGAAGAGTCCGAAGAAGGCGAGGATCGAAACGGTCGAGGCGATGACCATGGCCCCGAATCCGGCCGGATTCACCGCGTACAGATAAGCCCGCTTGAACTCGATGTACGGCGGGCTGAGACCGATCCGCTTGTTGATCACGAGGTCGGCGGCGACGGCGACGATCCAGGCGATTCCGACGTTCGAGTAGAAGCCCAGCAGCTTGTTGAGGGCCGCGAACATGTTCATCTCCATCAGCGTCAGCGCGATGGCGAGGTTGAGGAAGATGTACCAGACCCGGCCGGGGTGCTTGTGCGTGATGCGGGAGAAGAAGTTCGACCAGGACAGCGAACCGCTGTAGGCGTTGGTCACGTTGATCTTGATCTGGGAGACGATCACGAAGAGCGCGGCGGCGGGCAGGGCGACGGACCCCAGCCACGGCTTGAGGGCCTCGATCTGCGGTGCGATCGGCTCAAGGGCGTGCGCCTTGCCGACGGCCTCCAGCGCGACGAACGCCAGGAAGGCGCCGCCGAGCTGTTTGGCCGCGCCGATGACGACCCAGCCGGGTCCGGCGGCCAGCACGGCGAGGTTCCAGCGGCGCTTGTTCGCCTCGGTTCTGGCCGGCATGAAGCGCAGGTAGTCGGCCTGCTCGCCGATCTGGGCGATCAGCGAGAGCGCGACTCCGGTACCGAGTCCGAAGGCGATCCACGAGAAGCCGGAGCCCGCCCCCTCGGTACCGCCGAAGGACGTGAACTCGCCCCAGGCGTCCGGCGCTTCGAAGGCCAGCACAAGGAAGGTCCGAAGCCGGCGCCGCGCGTGATCAGGTCCATGTCGAGGCCGTACTTCGCGCAGGCCCTGGCGATCGGTATGCCGGTGAGGAAGATGATCGCGGCGGCGCACAGGATCGAGGCGAGCCCGCTTGTGAAGCCGTACGTGAAGACGATCGACGCACCGATCGCGAAGTCGGCCAGATACGCGATGCCGCCCAGTGCCGTGCCCGCGACCATCGACGGCGACCAGCGGCGGAAGGAATGCGGCGCGTACCGGAGCGAGTAGTCCTCGCGGCTCTCGTCGGCGGCCAGCTTCGCGTAACTCCGCTGGGGCTGCTGTCCGTCAGGGGTCCTGGTAACAGGTGTGGCGGTGTCCGTCATCGGTGACTTCCCGTTCGCGTTCGTCAGTCCGGTGTGCGGGTGCTGATACGAACGGGAAGTTAGGGCCGGGACATGACAGGGCGTCGCGGCCGTTCATTGCCCCGCTGTTACGGGACCGGACGGGGCGTTAACTCACGATCACGCCGGACGGACAGGGCGTCCGCGTACCGGTCCCTCATCGGTCCCTCATCGGTCCCTCGTCGGTCACTTCACGGGCAGGTGGTATGCGATCCGGTACCGGTCGGCCGGGACCACCACATCGGCCGTCTCCACCGCCATCCCCGACGCGTAGTACGTCCGCTCGATGACCAGCACCGAATGCCCCGGTACGCCGCCGAGCCTGAGCAGCTCCTCCGCGAGGCCGGGCCGGGCGCCGACCTCCTCCACCACGTTGTCCACGACGACGTCGATGGCCGCCATCCGCTCGACGACGCCGCAGCCGGCCAGCGGCCCCTCCTCGGGGAGCATCACCGGCGTACGCCCCGTCACGGCCAGGGGCTCCCAGGAGGTGGAGAGCATCATCGACTCCCCCGCGTCCCTGAAGACGTACCGCGTGCGCATCACCCGGTCGCCCTCCTGGATGCCGAGGCGCTTGGCGATGGACGAAGTCGCGTCCTCCTGCTCGCTGCTGGACTCCCAGGTGCCGCGAGCACCGGCCTCCGACTGCTCCTGCCGGAACGGTGTCGGTGGCACCGTCCCCCGGTAACCGCCACGGGAGACGCGGCGCGGGACGGGCTGCTCCCGTACGTACGTACCGGAGCCGGAGCGGCCTTCGACCAGACCCTCCGCCATCAGGACCTTGCGGGCCTCCAGCGCCACGGTGTCGGAGACGCCGTACTCCTCGCGGATGCGGGCCTGCGAGGGGAGCCGGGTGTGGGGTGGGAGGGAACCGTTGACGATCTTCTGCCGTAGATCGCCCGCGACGCGCAGATAAGCCGGCTGCTCACCGAATGTCACTGGCCACTCCCATCAGGTTGACAGACAGCAACAGACTGGCAACCGTGGGTTGTTGACCGCAAGCGCAGGCCAAAGTTTCACCCGAAGTGATGACTTGTCTTTACGCAGGGACTTATCGGGGTACAGACCCCGCTACCCCCCGCTGGGCCCCTCGCCGCTTCGACAGCTTCTCCGCCCCTCGCACCTCCGTCCGACGACGCACCGTCAGAGTTCGCGGCGCGGAGAAGCGCGGCAGGGGGCGGCCGCCGAAGCGACCGCCCCCGCCGGGTTGTTCAGCGCGTCCAGTACGCCGCGTCAAGTGCGCCGCGTCAGGAACGCCAGCTCAGGAACGCTCAGAACTGCAGCGCCCAGGAGTCGATCTTCCCGGTGTCGTACGCCGCGTTGTCGCTGACCCGCAGCTTCCACGTGCCGTTGGCCACCTCGGAGGAGGCGTTCACCGTGTAGGTGGTGATGAGGTTGTCGCTGCTGCCACCCGTGCCGTAGCCCTTGAGGGGGTAGGCGGTGCCGTCCGGGGCGATCAGATCGACCTTCAGGTCACCGATGTAGGTGTGCTTGATGTCGACCGGCACGCTCAGCGTCGCCGGTGCGTTGCCAGTGATCCCGCTGACGGTGACGGGCGACTCCGTCGTGGCGTTGTCCCTGATCGCGTAGTCGGTGAGGTTCTCGAACTTCTTGCCCGTGGGAGGCGGGGTGGTGCCGCCCGTGCCGACGTACAGCAGACGGTTCGGTGAGCCGGTGCCCGGGCTGGTGACGACACCCGTGGTGGCGGCCGAGGTCAGCGCGCTGGAGACCTGGGCCGGGGTGGCGGTCTTGTTGGCCGCCAGGTAGAGCGCGGCCGCGCCGGCGACGTGCGGGGAGGCCATCGACGTACCGGAGATGGAGTTCGTCGCCGTGTCGCTGCTGTTCCAGGCCGAGGTGATCGACGAACCCGGCGCGAAGATGTCGAGGATGCTGCCGTAGTTGGAGTAGCTGGCCTTGGCGTCGGTGCTGGTGGTGGCGCCGACCGTGATGGCCTCGGCCACCCTGGCGGGCGACTTGGTGGAGGCGTCGGTGCTCTCGTTGCCCGCGGCGACCGCGTAGGTGACGCCGGAGGCTATGGAGTTGCGTACGGCCGTGTCGAGGGCGGCGTCGGCGCCGCCGCCGAGGCTCATGTTCGCGACGGCCGGCTTGACGGCGTTCTTCGTCACCCAGTCGATGCCCGCGACGACCTGGGCGGTGGTGCCGGAACCCTGGTTGTTGAGGACGCGGACGCCGACGACCTTGGCCTTCTTGGCCACACCGTACGCGCCGCCCGCGACCGTACCGGCGACGTGTGTGCCGTGGCCGTGGCCGTCCTGGGCGGTGTTGTCGTTGTCGATGGCGTCGTAGCCGTAGGAGGCACGGCCGCCGAAGTCGCTGTGGGTGATGCGTACACCGGTGTCGATGACGTACGTCGTGACGCCCTCACCGGCGGTGTCCGGGTAGGTGTAGCTCTGGTTCAGCGGGAGGGCCTTCTGGTCGATGCGGTCCAGGCCCCAGGACGGCGGGCTGGGCTGCGTCCCGTTGACCGTGAAGATGCGGTTCTGTACGACGGAGTCGACGGCCGGGTCGGCGGCGAACTTCTTCGCCTGCGCCTCGGACAGCTCGACGGCGTACCCGTTGAGGGCCGCGGTGTACGTCTTCTTGATCTTGGCGCCGTACTCCTTGGCGAGCGCCTTGCCCTCCGCCGAACCGGCGTCGGCCGCCGCCTCGTCGAGGGTCACGATGTAGCTGCCCGCGATGGTTCCGGGGGCTCCGGCATTCAGGATCCGGCCCTCCGCGGCGGTGGCCGCGGTGGCGGGCAGGGCGGTGGCGGCGCCGAGCGCGAGGGCTACGACGGCGGTGGCACTGGCTACGACAACTCTTCGCCGGGAACTACGCATCACGGACATGTGAGGGGTCCTCCTCATTGGCGGTGCGCTGGTGGGGGGCGGTGCGGCCTTACGGCAGTGCGGCCTTACGGCGGTGCAGCAGCGCGACAGGGGCATGACAAATGAACGCCTAGGATTCCGCGCCTTTCGCACACCTTGCTGTCAGGCGAAAGATTGACGCATCCATAGGAATCCCACAAGAGTCAATTCGGACCCGCGATGTGCCGGCCACACGGGAGTCACGAGCGGCCGCCGGGCACGCCGCTGTCTAGGCTTCCCGCATGACGATCCCGACGGCCTCGATCCCTCCGGCGGCTTCGCCGGCGCCCATGACGTACCGCTGCCCGGCCGACGGCACCCGCGCCCCCGTCGAATCCCTCGCCTGGCACTGCCCCACCTGCGGCGGCCCCTGGGATCTCGACTTCACCCCCGCTTCCCCCGTACCGCTCAACTCCCTCACCGCGCGGGTGAATTCACTGTGGCGTTACGAGGAGGCGCTGCCGCTCGCGGGCCCGGCGGCCGGCGTGACGCTCGGGGAAGGCCGCACTCCGCTCATCCCGCTCACCGACTCCATTTCGGCCAAACTCGACTTCCTGATGCCGACGCTGTCGTTCAAGGACCGCGGCGCGGTCATGCTCGCCGAACTCGCCCGCCGCCTCGGCCCCGGCCGGGTGGCCCGCGTCGTCGCGGACAGCAGCGGCAACGCGGGCACGGCGATCGCGGCGTACTGCGCACGGGCCCGACTGCCCTGCACGGTGTACGTCCCCGAGGCGACCTCCCCCAAGAAGACCGAGCAGATCCGGGCGCACGGCGCCCACGTCACCCTGATCCCCGGAGACCGCGAGGCCACGGCGGTGGCTGCCCGCACGGCGGCCGGCGAACCCGGCACCTTCTACGCGAGCCACGTCCACAACCCCTACTTCCTGCACGGCACGAAGACGTACGTCTACGAACTGTGGGAGGACCTCGGCGGCCGGCTCCCCGACGCCGTCGTCGTCCCCGCCGGCAACGGCACGCTGCTGCTCGGCGCGTGGCTCGCGATCGGCGAGCTGCACGCCCAGGGGCTCATCACCGGCCGCCCCGCACTGATCGCCGTACAGGCAAAGGCGGTGTCACCGCTGGCGGCGGCGTTCCGGGCGGGCGCGCAGGACCTGCCCGGCGATGCGCCGCACCGCACACCTCCCACGCTCGCCGAGGGCATCGCGATCCCCCGCCCGCCGCGCGCCGCCCAAATCCTGCGTGCCGTACGGGAGTCGGGCGGAACCTTCCTGACCGTGACGGAGGACCAGCTCCGCGCCGCCCAACTGGACCTCGCGGCACGCGGCCTCTTCGTCGAGCCGACCGGCGTGGCGTGCTGGGCCGCGATGAGCGCCCATCCTCCACAGGAGGGCCGCACCGCGGTGGTCCCGCTGTGCGGCGCGGGGGCGAAGACGGGGCTGGCAGCCCGGTAACTAGCCGATCGACGTGTCCCCGAAGGACTCCAGCAGCTTGCGCAGCGAGGCGGCGAGGCGGTCGCTCTCCTCGCGGCCGAGCTCGCTCAGCATGCGGGCCTCGTTGGCGAGATGGGCCGCCATGTACTCGCAGGTGACCTCGTGGCCGTGCTCGGTGAGCCGGATCCGCACGGTGCGCCGGTCGCCGCCACCCTCTTCACGGACGCGCTCCACCAGCCCCTTGGCCTCCATGCGGTCGATGCGGTTGGTGATCGCGCCGGAGGTGACCATGGCGGCCTTGAGGAGCGCGCCGGCCGGCAGGGCGTACGGCGGGCCGGAACGCTGGAGCGTGGTGAGTACGTCCACCTCGCCGAGTTCGAGGCCGCGCCGGGCAGCGAACGTCCTGAACTCCTTGTCCAGTACGCGCCCGAGACGCTGAAGCCGTCCGAGGACCTGCACGGGCCACAGGTCTTCCGTCAGGTCCGGGCGCTCCTTGGTCCATTGGCCGATGATCGCGTCCACCGCGTCGCTCATTCCTGACTCCCTTCAACGCACGCAATCTCAACGTTAAGACACTTGACGTTGAGAGAGGGGCCTGTTTTTATCTCAACGTTGAGATTATCAAGGCCGAACAACAGGAGCTCTCATGCCCGAGCCCGCCGCCGGCGCGCGTTCCACCCTCACTACCGCCACTGCTGCCACCGCCAAGCCCGGCCCGGTCCGGACCCGCCAAGTCCCGGCGCTCTGGCTCGCACTGCTCGCCACACCCGTCGCCGCAGGCGCCAACAGTCCCGTGCTGATCCTCCCCGACATGGCCGGCTCGTTCGGGGTGCGGCCGGCGTCGGTCACCTGGCTCGTCACGACGTTCGCGTGGGCCATGGCGGTCGGCACCCCGCTGATGGCGAGCCTGCTGCGCCGCTGCGGCCTGCGCACCACCCTGCGCGTGAGTACGGCCCTGGTCCTGGCCGGAACCCTGCTGGTGGCCCTCGCCCCCTGGATGGCACTCGCCCTGCCCGGCCGGGCGGCCCAGGCGGTGGGCGGCGCGGGCCTCATCACCTCGGCCATGAGCCTTGCCGGTTCGGTACGCCGGATGGGCGTCATCACCGCCGGCTTCGGCGTGCTCGGCGCGGTCGGTCCGCTGCTCGGCTCACTGCTCGCCGACGCACTCTCCTGGCGCGTGTCGCTGGCGGTCTCCGTACTCGCGCTGCTGGCCCTCCCGGCGGTGACCCGCGATGCCCCGCGTACGCACCCGGCTCCCGCCACCCCCTTCGACGCACGTGGCGCCGCACTCCTGGTGGCGCTGGCCACCGCCCTGGTCTTCGTCCCGCACCACCCGCTGCCGGCGGCCGGCGCGGCGCTCGCGGCGGCCGCGCTCCTGGCCGCCCACGTCCGCGCCCGCCCCGACGGCTTCGTCCCGGCCGCACTGCTGCGCACCCCGGCCTTCCCCCTGGCCGCGCTGCTGGCCTGCGCCCTGGCGACGTCGTACTTCGCGCTGCTCTTCGCGGTGCCCCAGCTCCTCGCCGACCGTACGGACTGGTCCACCGCCACCATCGGCACCGGCCAGCTCGTCGCCCTCCTCGCCGGCTCGTTCCTCTCCCTGGCCCTCGCCGCGGTCTCGGCCCGGCTGGGCAGGCGACGGGTGCTGACGGTCCTGATCACGCTGGGCGCGCTGGCGCCGGTGACAGCCGCCGTGAGCCCCTGGGCACCGCTGCTCCTCCTCGTAGCCGCGGCGGCCGTCTTCACGACCACGGCGGGCAACGCCACCCTCGCGGTGTACGCGACCCAGGCCGCCCCGGCCTCCCAGCGCCCCACGGTGATCGGCCTGTTCAACCTCTGCTACCAGCTCGGCGGTGCCTTCGGCCCGGCGATCGCGGCGCTGCTCACCCTCACCTGAGCCCTCACGCCGGACGGACCGCCCTGTGGGAAAATGGTAGGGACATGCCACTACGCCCGAGCCGGAGGTGGATCATGGGGCAGGCACGTGAGGTCATGGACCGGCTCACTGAGGCGCTCACCACGGGCACGGACCTCAAAGCTGTCATGGAGTGTTTCGCGGAGGACGCGGTCGCCATCACCCCTGACGGGGAAATCCGGGGCCGGGACAGCATCGGTGAGTACTGGCGTCAGATGACGGACGCGCTCCCGGACAGCGCGTACGAGTCGGTGTACCAGCACGAGTCGGGCAACACGGCGATCGACGAGGGCTTCTTCACCGGCAAGAACACCGGCCCGCTCGTTCTGCCGTCCGGCGAGAGCCTGGAGCCGACGCAGAAGGACGTCAGGGTGCGGGGGTGTGATGTCGCGACGGTCGAGGACGGCAAGATCGTCAGCTATCGGCTCTACTTCGACCAGTTGGACTTCCTCGGACAGCTCGGCCTCCTGCCGAACGCACCGACGTGAGGCCCGCGCCCACGGGGCGTACGGGCGGAACTTAGGGGCGGGACTTACGGGCGGGGCGGAACTTACGGGCGGGACTTGCGGGCCACGTAATAGACATTGAGGATGTCGCCCTCCACCTCACGCACCTCGACGTCGTCGAACCCGGCCTCCGCCAGCATCTGGAGCGCCCGCTGCTTGCCCCACACCGTGCCGAGGCCGGCGCCGCCCTCGCCGAGCGAGACGGTCATGCAGTAGAAGACCGAGAAGGTGTAGAGGGTGGGGCCGAGCGGGTGGCCGATGTTCTCCTCCAGCCTGCTGGAGGCGGCGATGTCGCCCATCAGGAACACCCCGTCGTCCCGTAGCGCGCCCGCCACGGCCGACAGGGTGCGCTCCGGCCGCGCCAGGTCGTGGATCACGTCGAAGGCCGTGATCAGGTCGTACGTCCCGGCCAGTTCGGCCGAGTCGGACACCACGAACCTGGCGTTGTCGAGCCCGAGCAGCTCCGCCTCCTCCCGCGCCGCCGCGATACCGGTGTCGGAGATGTCCACGCCGAGGAACTGACTGGCGGGAAAGGCGCTGGCCAGCAGATTGACGGCGTGGCCCTGTCCGGTGCCGATGTCGAGCGCGTCGATGCCCTCGCTCAGCCGCTCGGGGAGGCCGGGCACCAGCGGGATGATCGTGTCGACGAGCGCGGCGTCGTACACCCGCGCCGTCTCCTCCGCCTGGAGCTCCTGGAATCGCGGATACGCCGAATACGGGACGCCACCGCCCCGGCGGAACGCGCCGAGCACCTTGTCCTCGACGCTGCCCAGCATCGCGAGGTCCTGCATGAAGGAGGCGAGGTTGCCGGGTCCGGCGGCCCGGACGAGGGAGGCGGCGTGTTCGGGCGGCAGCCGGTAGGTGCCGCGAGCCGGGTCGTACTCGATGAAGCCGCCGACGGTCATCCCGCCGAGCCACTCCCGTACGTACCGCTCGTCGAGGCGGGTGGCCTCGGCGATCTGCGGGCTGGTCGACGGCGGCAGACCGGCCATGACGTCGAAGAGCCCCGTCCGGTGGCCGAGGCTGCACAGATACCCCAGGCAGGAGTCGTTGAGTACGCGAAGCATCCGCTGCGCGAACTGTTCCTTCCGTACGGGGTCGAGCGCCTGCTCCGTCATAACCTCGTCTTCCTCCCTGCGCCCGCCAGGCAACCACCGACGTCCGGGGCGGAGCGCGCTCTCCTTCCATGCTCCGCCGGTCGGACCACACGCTCCACTCACCACACTCGCGGACTCACGGACTCACCCGAACGCCCCGGCCACCTTGATTCCCACCCCTTCCACCCGTCGCATGGAGTGGACACAGGACGCGCGGGCTCATCAGGGGCTCGCCCCTGCCGACGTGCGGAGAGGCCGCCATGTACGTTCGCACCACCTACGCGACAGGCGATCCGGCCAAGCTCGACGGCGTAACCGAGGCCATCAGCACCGAGGGGCGCAGGCTGCTGGAGGAGCAGCCCGGCTACCGCGGGATGGGGTTGTTCGTCGACCGCGAGCTCGGGAAGCTCCTGGTGGGGTCGTGGTGGGAGGACGAGGAGAGCCGGCAGGCCAGCGACGAGCGCCTGCGCGAGCGCCGCGCCGAGCTGATCGCGCCGTTCGCCGGCACGGTGGCGACCGACAACTGGGAGGCGGCGGTCGCCAGTCCCCCGGTGGGGCTGGAGCCCGGTGCGTGGTTCCGGCTGATCCGCCTCGAATTCGAGCCCCGCGACGCGGACCTTCTGGTGGAAACGTTCCGCAACACCGTCCTGCCCAGGCTCCGCGACATCCCCGGATTCGCGGGTACGTCGCTCCTCATCGACCGCGCCGGGGGCCGGGCCACCGTGGGCGCGTTCTACACCGACCGCCAGGCCCTCACGGCGTCCCGCAGCGCCGCAGCGGCGGTACGGGCGGAGGCCACCTCGCAGGCGCGAGTGATCACCCGCAGCATCGAGGAATTCGAAGTGGTCCTGGCCCAGGTGACCCGCCCCTCCTGACAGACCGAAACGCTCGAAGCGGCCGCCGCCGTTGCGATCAGCGAGCAGTAGCCGCAGCGGTAGTGGGCAGCGAGGATGACGATCTCCTTGTCCGTGACCAGGTAGACATGGCGGTGCTCGCAAGTGGTACTTCAGCGGCTCAAACTTGCCGATCCCCGTAAAGGGATCACGCTTGACGTCCTCGATGAGCCGGTTGATCCGAGCGAGCATCTTGCGGTCGTTCTTGAGCCAGGACGTGCAGTCCTCCCAGCCCCGGCCCTCGAAGACGAGCCTCACTCGGCGCCCTCAGGCGAGCGCAGCAGATACGAGCCCTCGCGCAGCGCCGCGTAGGGCACCAGCGGCGAGGCGGCTGCCGGCATCCCTACGACATCCATGCGCCGAGTATCGATCAACGGCACAACGCCCCCTCGTGAGACCTGCACTCGCTAGGGTTGGCTGATGACCGCACGGCCCGACTGGATGCGCCCGCCGCGCGCGGAAGGCTGGTTCGCGGAGGACCTCGACCGCCTCCCCGAGGCGCCCCGCCACACCGAGCTGATCGACGGAGCCCTCGTCTTCAAGATGTCGCCCCAGCGGTCCTGGCATGGCCGCCTCGTCACCACCCTGACGACCACGCTCATGGCGCAGGCGCCGGCCGGCTTCGAGGTCGAGCGCGAGATGACGATTCGCCTCGATGCCCGCAACCGCCCCGAGCCGGCCCTCTTGCTGACGGATCTGCCCTACGACCCGGACCGCACCTGGTATGCCCCGGAGGACGTGAAGCTCGTCGTGGAGGCCGTATCCCCCGAGTCCGCCCACCGGGATCACACCGTAAAGCTCCGCAAGTACGCCGAGGCCGGCATCCCTTACTACTGGTGCATCGAGGACGAGGACGGGGCACCCGTCGTCCACGTCCACGAACTCGACGAACTCACCGGCGCCTACGCGCCCGCCGGTATCTTCCGGGGCACCCTCCAGCTGCAGAGGGGTCGGGCTCATCAAAGACGCTGTTGGTTAATTCAGCCCTCGCTGTGACGTGACGTCGGCCTTCGAGACCTGGTTGTGGTCTTGAAGGCCGACGTTGTCGTATGGGGTGGGTGTCGTTGTCTATGCAGCCGAAGGGACCGGGAGAGGTTCCGCGGGAGACGGTGCGGGTGGCGCGGGCGGCGTTCCCGAAGGGGAGCCTAGCGATCCGGATCCGGGACGAGTTGGGTCCGCTGTTCATCGACGGACAGTTCGCGGACCTGTTCCCGGCACGAGGGAAGCCTGCCTGGTCTCCGGGTCGTCTGGTGATGGTGCTGGTGCTGCAGTTCGTGGAGGGCCTCACTGACCGGCAGGCCGCG
>NZ_AUBE01000005.1 GCF_000429085.1 Streptomyces flavidovirens DSM 40150
CACCATCACCAGACGACCCGGAGACCAGGCAGGCTTCCCTCGTGCCGGGAACAGGTCCGCGAACTGTCCGTCGATGAACAGCGGACCCAACTCGTCCCGGATCCGGATCGCTAGGCTCCCCTTCGGGAACGCCGCCCGCGCCACCCGCACCGTCTCCCGCGGAACCTCTCCCGGTCCCTTCGGCTGCATAGACAACGACACCCACCCCATACGACAACGTCGGCCTTCAAGACCACAACCAGGTCTCGAAGGCCGACGTCACGTCACAGCGAGGGCTGAATTAACCAACAGCGTCGGACATCCCGGCCGCCCCCTTCTTCGCGGGCCGGCTCAGCGCTGTTCCCTCAGCCAGGCGTCCTCTGCGGCGTAGTCGAACGGACCGCCGCCGGGGCCGTACCGCAGGGACAGCTTCGGGAACGCCTCCCGCCAGTCCTGGGCGCGCAGCCGGTCCGCGAGCCACTCCACGGTGGCGGGCAGCGACTCGGTGTACGTCGTCACCGGCCGGTATCCCAGCTCCCGCCCGGCGGCCGACATGTCGTAGACGATGGGACGGTCGGGCCCCCACGGGGTCTCCCCGACGCCGTCGCGCGGCGGGGGCCCGTCCACGATCACCAGCTCGCTCTCCACCCCCATGACCGCGTCGACGGCCGAACTGATCTCCGCGGCCGTCGGCACATCCGGATCACCCGCGTTGAGCACCCGCGCGCCGGGCCGCGCCGCCGCCAGCCGGATCAGCTCCGCGAGGTTGGAGACGTGCACCGGGTGGAACTGGCTGAGCCCGCCGTACGCCAGGATCCTGACCGGCCGCCCGTCCAGCACCCGCTTGACGAAATGGATCTCACGCGGAGTCCGGCAGTACGGCCCGTGGACCGCGCCCGCCCGCAGCAGGGTCGTGGGCAGCCGGCCGGCGGCGGCCAGCAGATGCCGCTCGATCGCGCTCTTCCTGGTCCCGTACGTCGCGTCACCCGGCGCCACGGTGGCCTGACTCTCGCGGATCGGCACCGGGTAGCGCGGGAACCCGTCCGGCTCCTCCTGGGTGTCGAAGCTGCGGCCCTCGTCGTCCGCGTAGACGGCGCCGGTGGATATGACGACGGCGGAACCGATCCGGTCCGCCAGCCCGGTCAGCTGCGCCGCGTGCCGTTCCTCCATCGCGACCATGTCCACCAGCACGTCGCAGCCGTCGCCGAGCGCGGCGGCCAGCGCCGCGTCATCGCTCCGGTCGAGCGCCACGGCCCGTACCTCCTGCGGCCACGTCGCGTCCCGGCCACCGCCACGCGACGTGGCCGTCACGTCCCAGCCGTCCGCGGCGAGCGCCCGTACGGCCGCCCGCCCGATCTGTCCTGTAGCTCCGATGACGAACGCGTTTCCCTTGGTCATGGGAAGGACGCTATGCGCGCGGGGACCGCCGGCGGGGAAACGTTCGCCGTCCGCTGATCCGCCGTCAGCGCAGGAGCCGCGGGAACTTCTTGGCCTGCTCGGCCTTGACCTCGGCCGCGTACCGGTCGACGTACTCCTGCCCGGACAGCCCGAGGATCGCGTACATGATCTCGTCGGTGACCGCGCGCAGTACCGCCTTCTCGTTCTCCATGCCCGCGTACCGCGAGAATTCCATGGGCTCGCCGAACCGGATGGTGACGCGCCTGATGCGCGGAACGACCTGTCCCGGCGGCTGGATCTCGAACGTACCCACCATCGCGCACGGCACCACCGGCACCTGCGCCTTGAGAGCCATCGCCGCGACCCCGACCTTGCCCTTGTAGAGCCGGCCGTCGTGCGAGCGGGTGCCCTCCGGATAGATCCCCAGCAGCTCCCCCTTGCTCAGCACCCCGAGCCCCTCGCGGATGGCCGCCTTCCCCGCCTCCTTGCCCGACCTGTCGACCGGGATCTGACCGGCGCTGCGGAAGAACGCGGCGGTCAGCCGGCCCTTGAGACCAGGGCCCGTGAAGTACTCGGCCTTGGCGAGGAAGGTGATGCGCCGCCTGATGATCGCGGGCATCAGGAAGTGGTCGGAGAACGACAGGTGATTGCCCGCCACGATCGCGGCGCCGTCGTCCGGAATGTGCTCCAGTCCTTCGATCCTGGGCCGGAAGAGCAGCCTCAGCAGTGGCCCGAGAAGGACGTACTTGAGCACGTAGTAGAACACGGGGCGGCTCCTAGTTCTGCCGGATCGGCTCCAGGGCGGGTCAGCGCTGACCCGCTCCGACTTTACTGACTTGGCATCAGGCACGGCACTGGGCGTCGGGTCACGGGCGCTGATTAGGATGCGGGTATGAGTCAGCAGGCGTGGTGCGCGGCACGGCCCCGTGGGGTGCGGCTGTACGCGCTGCTCGTGCTGACCGTGCTGGCGGGTCTGGTGGCCATGCACGGGCTGGCGCCCGGTGTCCCTCCGGGGCCGTCCGCCGCCGTGGCGGAGGTCCGCCACGCGGCGTCCCCGTCGCACGCTGGCGTTGCCGACGGTGAGGACGGTGCCCACGCCGGTCATGGCGAGGGCGGTGCCGGCGGACACGCCGAGCACGCCGACCCCACCTGTGCGGCCGGCGGTACGAGCGGAGCTCCCGCACTGCCCGTCCCGGCTCCGGCCGGAGTGGTCGCCTGCCCACCGGCGAACGCTCCCGCACTCCTCCTCGCGGCGACGCCGGGCGCGCGGGCCCCGCCCACATTGAGCCAACTGCAACTCCTGCGCATATAGGCCGCTCGCGCGTGCCCGGTCCCTCCGGCCGGTGCCACGCCTTCGACAGCCATGCCTGATTCAGCGCGTACACAGGAGTCGCATCACCATGACCGCACACCGTTCACCGATCCGCCGTGCCGCCGCTGTGGTGGCCGCGGCCACCGCCGCTGTCGTACTCGCCGCCTGCGGCGGGGGTAATGACGGCCCGGCCGGCCACGACGACCACGAAAAGACCTCCTCGCCCACCGCGCCGGCCTCCGCCGGGCAGGGGCAGCGGAACGCCGCCGACATCGCCTTCGCGAAGGGGATGATCCCGCACCACCGGCAGGCCGTGGAGATGGCCGCAATGGCGGAGACCCGGTCCCGGTCCGCCGAGGTCAAGAGGCTGGCCGCGGAGATCAAGAAGGCGCAGGGGCCGGAGATCAAGACGCTGTCCGGATGGCTCACCGCCTGGGGCGAGGAGGTCCCCGAGGGGAACGAGAGCGGCGAGCACGCCGGGCACTCCATGTCCGGGATGATGACCTCCAAGGACATGGACAATCTGGAGAAATCTTCCGGCCGGGCGTTCGACACCGCGTTCCTGGAGCTGATGATCAAGCACCACGAAGGGGCGGTCGAGATGGCAAGGACCGAGCGGTCCGGCGGTGCCTACCGGCCCGCCAAGGACATGGCCGGTGACATCGTCACCTCGCAGAGCGCCGAGATCACGCGCATGAAGAAGCTGCTCGGCGAAAACTGACCGTGTGCGGCGTTCCGCGCCGGATCGGAGCGAGGCCCCTGATCCGGCGCGGAGCGCGGTGGCGGTCGGTCCGGGTGCCACCGCGTTGACGGTGATGTCCCGCCCGGGCCGGGGGCCAGCGGCCCGGGCGGGACTGGCGACGTAACTGTCCGGACCGGGGCCAGCGGGCCCGGCCGGGGGTGGCGACGTACCTGTGCGCCGTCCGGAGCAGCGTGCGCGCTCGTGCGCGGGACGCGGCGGCGCGGTCGCTTGGCGGCGGACGCGGCGGGGAGTGGCCTGGCTCTGCCCGACACCCAGTCGCCAGGCAACCCAGCCCCAGGAGGTCCGGATGCGCTCCCCAGCCACCGTCACCGCAGTCGTCCTGCTCGCCCTCGCGGGTGCGGCCCTGCCCGCTCGGGCGGCGGCCGTCCCCAGTGGGCCCACGCCACCCCACGGCCTCTTCCTCACCGTTTCGGGATCGGGGAGCACCTGGATCCGGGGCGTCGTCCTGCAGTGCGTTCCCCGCCCCGCGGGGCCCCACCCGGAGGCGTTGGACGCGTGCGCCGCGCTCGACAGGGCGAAGGGCGACTTCGACAAGTTGCCGGGGAACCCGCGCGCGTGCACCAAGCAGTACGAGCCGGTGACCGTCAGCGCGGCGGGCAACTGGCGCGGCCTGCCGACGTCATGGCGCAAGACCTACCCGAACGCGTGCGTACTCGACACGGCGACCGGGCCGGTCTTCCGCTTCTGAGCGATGAGTGCCCGTACCTGCACCCGTACCCCGTACCCGCGTCGCGCGGTGAAGTTTCGTTTCAGCAGGTCCTACCGGCTGCGCGACGCGGCCATGCCGACCGTGACGAGACCGAGCACGACCCAGCCGAACCACAGCCAGCCGTTGCTGCCGAGTGCCGCCGTGTACGCCGAGATGACAACCAGCGTCCCGACGGTGAGCACCCCCATCGACTTCGCAGAACCGGGCATGCGCACCCCCTCCTTCTGATGGAGGGCCATAGTCACCCCTCAGAGGCTCCCGCGCTACTGTGCCGACGTTACCGGCGACCCGGCGGCCCGGCGACCCGGCCGGAAACCGGCGACTAGCGCCCGCGCGCCTGGAGCGAGGCGAGATACGCGTTGTACGCCACCAGCTCCTTGTCCCCGTCACGGTCCGCCGCCCGGTCCGCGCGCCGCGCGACCCGCTGCTCGGACCGGTACCACTGGAAGACCAGGGCGATCAGCACCAGCACCGACGGGATCTCCGAGAACGCCCAGGCGATGCCGCCCGCCGCGTTCTGGTCGGTCAGCGCGTCGATGCCGAGCGACGCGGGCGGGTTCGCGTACGTACCGATCATCGGCTGGGTCGCCATCATCAGCGCGATGCCGAAGAACGCGTGGAACGGCATACCGGCGAAGAGCTCCAGCATCCGCATCACATAACCCGGGCGGTGCGGCCCCGGATCGACGCCCATGATCGGCCAGAAGAAGACGAGGCCGACGGCGAGGAAGTGGACCATCATGCCGAGGTGGCCCGGCTTGCTCTCCATCAGGAAGTCGAAAACGGGCGTGAAGTAGAGGGCGTACAGGCTCGCGATGAACAGCGGGATCGTGAACGCCGGATGCGTGACGATCTTCATGTAGCGGCTGTGCAGCAACATCAGCAGCAGCTCGCGCGGCCCCTTGCGGTTCCCGCGCCCCGCCACCGGCAGCGCGCGCAGCGCCAGCGTCACCGGGGCGCCGAGCAGCAGCAGGATCGGCGACAGCATGCTGATGATCATGTGCTGCACCATGTGCACGCTGAACATGACCATGCCGTAGTCGTTGAGCTTGGTGCACATCACCAGCGCCACGCTCAGCACGCCGATGACGAAGAAGATCGTCCGCCCGGCCGGCCAGCCGTCACCGCGCCGCCGCAGCCGCACCACGCCCCACCCGTACAGGGCGAGCGCCATCACGCACCCCACCAGGAAGAAGAGATCGGGGGAGAACTCCAGCCCCCGTCCCAGCGTGAACGGCGGCAGATCCATGTTCATGCCGCTGCCGTGCCCGCTGTGATCCATCTGTGTACTCCCGTGGGACTGCCCATTCGTAACGGTTGTCCGGTACAGAGTAGAACTGCCCCCGGTCGCGGTCGCGGCCGGGGGGCAGTCCGTCAAACACGCAACAAGATCAGAGCACGCACTCCGCCTCGGCGTACCGCTCGGTGGGCACGGTCTTCAGCGTCTCCACGGCCTCGGCCAGCGGGACCATCACGATGTCCGTGCCCCGCAGCGCCGTCATCATCCCGAACTCACCCCGGTGCGCCGCCTCCACCGCGTGCCAGCCGAAGCGGGTCGCGAGGACACGGTCGTACGCCGTCGGGGTGCCGCCGCGCTGGACGTGGCCGAGGATGACGGGACGCGCCTCCTTGCCGAGGCGCTCCTCCAGCTCGACGGACAACTGCCGGGCGACGCCCGCGAAGCGCTCGTGCCCGTACATGTCCTTGCCGCCCACGTCGAACTCCATGGAGCCCTCGCGCGGCTTGGCGCCCTCCGCGACCACGACGATCGCGAACCGCTTGCCGGCCGAGAACCGCTTGCCGACCAGCTCGGTCAGCTCACCGATGTCGAAGGGACGCTCGGGTACGACGATGGCGTGCGCGCCGGCCGCCATGCCGGAGTGGAGCGCGATCCAACCGGTGTGCCGTCCCATGACCTCGACGATCAGTACCCGCTGGTGCGACTCGGCGGTGGTCTTGAGCCGGTCGAGGGCCTCGGTCGCCACCCCGACGGCCGTGTCGAAGCCGAAGGTGACGTCGGTCGACGCGATGTCGTTGTCGATGGTCTTCGGTACGCCGACGATCGGCAGCCCCGCCTCGGACAGCAGGTTCGCCGCCTTCAGTGTGCCTTCACCGCCGATCGGGATGATCGCGTCGAGTCCCAGGTCTGCGACATGGCCACGGGCCGTCTCGACGCCGCCGCGCAGATGCGCGGGCTGGACGCGGGAGGAGCCGAGGATCGTGCCGCCGCGGGCCAGGATGCCGCCCACCGCGTCGAGGTCGAGCTTGCGGTAGTCGCCTTCCAGGAGGCCCTTCCAGCCGTCGTGGAAGCCGATGACCTCGTCGCCGTGGTCGACGACGGCGCGGTGCACGACGGAACGGATGACAGCGTTCAGGCCGGGGCAGTCGCCGCCGGAAGTGAGTACACCAATGCGCATGCCCGGAATACCTTTGCAACGTGGGCCGGAGACCGGACCACGTCGTCCGGTTGGATCCCCGTCACCCTACTCGCGCAGAGTGACGGGGCCGAACCGGGCGTCCGACAGCTGGACACCACAAAGGTGTACGAACCGCGACACTTCGTCAGGCGGGCTGCGTCGCCGAGGCGATGCGCTCGGCGCGCAGCGCCTCGTACCACCGGTCGTCCGTGGGCGGCAGCGCGTTGACGTCGAGGGCCAGCTTCAGCAGCAGGTCCGCGATGAGCGGGTTGCGGGCGAGCACGGGGCCGTGCATGTACGTACCGAAGACGGTGTCGTTGTACGCGCCCTCCGTGCCGTCGCCGGTTCCGTTGCCCTTGCCGATCCGGGTCCGGGCGAACGGCCGTGCCGTCGGGCCCAGATGGGTGATGCCCTGGTGGTTCTCGAAGCCCGTCAGCGGCGGCAGGCCGAGGCGCTCGTCGATGTCCCCGAGGACGTCGCCGACGCACCGCTCGCCCTCGCCGCGCGTGCTGACCACGTCGAGCAGCCCGAGGCCCTGCTCGCGCTCGCCGAGGTCGTTGATGAACTCGTGGCCGAGGATCTGGTACCCGGCGCAGACCGAGAAGACGATCGCGCCGTTGGACACCGCGCGCTCCAGGCCGCCGTCGCGGCGCAGCCGCTCCGCCGCGAGCCGCTGCGGCCGGTCCTCACCGCCGCCGATCAGGTAGATGTCGCCCGAAGTGGGGATCTGCTGGTCGCTGCGTACGTCCACACGGTGGACGTCGAGGCCGCGCTGACGGGCCCGGCGCTCCACGACAAGGGCGTTGCCCTGGTCGCCGTACGTGCTCAGCAGGTCCGGGTAGATCCACACCAGGCGCAGGCTGTTGTCGCTCATGCTTGCTTGTCCTTTTTTGGTGTACGCGGGCCTAGTTGCCGACGCGGCGGCGCAGGTCCTGGAACGCGGTGTAGTTGGCGATCGTCTCGATCAGCCCGGGCGGCGCGAGCTGCACGGCCTCGTCGAGCGTCTCGCAGACCCGGAACTCCAGGTTCGCGACCTCCAGGCGCACCGCGAGGTCCAGCTTGCGGTCACCGAGCACGAAGATCGGGTGGCCGGCGAGCCGGGTGTAGTCGACGTCCCACAGCCAGGAGGTGTCCGTGCCGTCCGCGCCGCGCGCGTTGACGGCCAGGATCACTGGCGTGGGCGGCGGGTTGATGAGGGAAAACGTTTCGAGCCAGCCCGCCGGGTTCTTCGCGAGCAGCAGCCGCAGCTCGCGCTCCTGGAACTGGACGACGTCGTACCGGCCGGCCACCGCCTGGACGTCGTACATCCGCTCCAGCGCCACCTGCGGCGGTACGCCGAACACGGCCGCGACGGCGGCGGAGGTGGCGGCGTTCGCCTTGTTGGCGCGGCCGGGCAGCTGGAGGTGGATCGGCCACGCCGAACCGTGCGGGTCGATGACGTGGTCGCCGCTGAGCACCCAGCTCGGGGACGGGCGGCGGAAGCCGCACTCGCCGCAGAACCAGTCGTCGCCGGGGCGCTGCATCACACCGCCGCAGGACGGGCAGGACCAGGCGTCGTCCTTCCACTCCTGACCGGCGGCCACCCAGACCACATTCGGCGAGGATGACGCGGCCCAGACGATCAGCGGGTCGTCGGCGTTCGCGATGACGACGGCCTTCGTGCCGGACAGGCCCTCGCGCCACTTCTCGGCGAGCATGCGGGTCTCGGCGGCCCGGTCGAGCTGGTCGCGCGAGAGGTTGAGCAGGGCGATCGCCTTCGGCGTCACATCGCGTGCGACTCCGGCGAGGTACTTCTCGTCGACCTCGATCACGCCGTACTTCGCGTCGGAGCCGCCCGCCAGGGCGGAGGTGATGCCCGCCGGCATGTTGGCGCCGAGCGCGTTGGAGACGACCGGGCCGCTGGCCCGCAGTGCCTCGGCGATGAGCCGGGTCGTCGTCGTCTTGCCGTTCGTCGCGGAGACAAGCACGACGTCGAGATGCTGGGCGAGCCGCCCCAGCAGGTCGGGGTCGAGCTTGAGTGCCACCTTGCCGCCGATCACGGATCCGCTGCCGCGTCCCGCGGCGCGGGACACCGCCGCCGCGGCCTTGCCTGCCGTCACGGCCAGCTTGGCCCGCGGCGACAACGGCTCCGTGTTGCCTGCCATCGTCACTGATCCTCCTTGCATCCGGCGCCGCATTTGCCCCAGGTCCACCGGTCAACGTCGGGGCTCAGCCTATCGAGATCCAGCCGGGCCCCCGCACCCCGGCACCACCGGGGGCGTTGTGGCCCCCGGCGGAACGTACGCTTGCCGCCATGCGACACCGCCCGATTCCCGGCAGTTCCGGGCTCGTACGACCCATGACACTGCTCGGTGACCCGGCGCTGCACGCGCCCTGCGAGACGGTGACCGACTTCGGTCCCTCGCTGGTCCGGCTCGTCGAGGACATGTTCGCGACGATGTACGCCGCCGAGGGGGTCGGCCTCGCGGCCAATCAAGTCGGCGTACCGCTGCGTGTCTTCGTCTACGACTGTCCGGACGACGAGGATGTCCGGCATATCGGTCACATCGTCAACCCACGCCTGGTCGAGGCCGACGGCATCACCGTACGCGGTCCCGAGGGGTGTCTGTCGCTGCCGGGTATCGAGGCGGGTACCGAACGCTTCGACCGGGCGGTGGTGGAGGGGGTGTCGGTGACGGGGGATCCGGTGCGCGTTGAGGGCACCGGCTTCTTCGCCCGCTGCCTCCAGCACGAGTGCGACCACTTGTCCGGCCTGGTCTACACCGACCGTCTCACCGGCCGGCGCCGGGCGAAGGCACTGCGTGCGGCGAGGCGTGCGCCGTGGGGTGGCCGGGGGTAGGGAAAGGCCCCACGCGGCGGTGCCGGCGGCCGGGTTCAGAAGCCGGGGCCGTCCGCGCGGTCGCCCGCGGCGGCCAGCCGCCCCCACAGCAGGTCCGCGAGGCTGGAGACCAACTGCTCGCGGGAGCAAGGGCGTTCGCCCAGCCACCAGTCTCCGGCCGCGTGCATCATGCCGACGATCCCGTGCCCCCACACCCGCGCCAGTTGCTCGCTGCCCGGTCCGAGATCCACGCGCTCGGCGATCACCATGGCCAGCTCCTCGCCGAGCCGCCGCAGCAGCGGCGCCGAGTGGCGGCCGACGTCGAAGCCCTGCTCGGGCTGGTGCGCGTCCTCGGCGGGGTGCATCAGGAACCGGTACACCTCGGGGAGCGCCTCGATCGCCGCGAGGTAGGTGTCGAGCGTCGCCTCCACCCGCTGGCGCCGTTCGGCGGGCGCGTCCAGCGCCGCTCGCAGGGCCGAGAGCAGTGCGTCGGTGTGGCGCTTGGCCAGGGCGCGGTAGAGCCCGCCCTTGTCGCCGAAGTGCCGGTAGAGGATCGGCTTGGTGATCCCGGCCTCGGCGGCGATGGCGTTCATGGAAGCCTGCGGACCGTCCCGCAGCACCACGCGGTCCGCCGCTTCGAGCAGCTCCCGCCGCCGCCGCGCGGCGGCGGAGCGCTGCTGCTCGTCCGTGTGTGTGGTGTCCATGATGTGTCTCCCCGCCCAAAAAGTTTCCGTGACGCCTGCGAAACGTAACACCATGGCCGTGTGCCGTGCTGCCGCGGTTGACATGGCTTACTTACCGGTAACAGACTTCTGTTACCGCAAGTAACACCTGGAGGGGACGATGGACGGGTTCACGCTCGAACTCAACGACGACCAGAAGCAGGTCCGCGACTGGATCCATGGGTTCGCCGCCGATGTGATGCGCCCGGCCGCCGCCGAGTGGGACGAGCGTGAGGAGACGCCCTGGCCCGTCATCCAGGAAGCGGCCAAGCTCGGCATCTACTCCCTCGACTTCTACGCGCAGCAGTTCTTCGACCCGACGGGTCTCGGCATCCCGATGGCGATGGAGGAGCTGTTCTGGGGTGACGCGGGCATCGGCCTCTCCATCGTCGGTACGGGCCTGGCCGCCGTCGGCGTCCTCGCCAACGGCACCGAGGAGCAGATCGGCACCTGGATCCCGCAGATGTACGGCGACCCCGACGACGTCAAGGTCGCCGCCTTCTGCTCCTCGGAGCCGGACGCCGGCTCCGACGTCTCGGCGATGCGCACGCGCGCCGTATACGACGAGGCCAAGGACGAGTGGGTGCTGAACGGCACCAAGACCTGGGCGACCAACGGCGGCATCGCCAACGTCCACGTCGTCGTCGCCCTCGTTGACCCCGAGCTCGGCTCCAAGGGCCACGCTTCCTTCATCGTCCCGCCGAACACCCCCGGCCTGTCCCAGGGCCAGAAATTCAAGAAGCACGGCATCCGCGCCTCGCACACCGCCGAGGTGGTACTGGAGAACCTGCGCGTCCCCGGCCACTGCCTGCTCGGCGGAAAGGACAAGCTCGACGAGCGCCTCGCCCGCGCCCGCGAGCGCGCCGCGAAGGGCGGCGAGCGGGTGAAGAACGCCGCGATGGCCACCTTCGAGGCGTCGCGCCCGGCCGTCGGCGCGATGGCGGTGGGCACCGCCCGCGCCGCGTACGAGGTCGCGCTCGACTACGCCAGGACACGTGAGCAGTTCGGCCGCCCGATCATCGACAACCAGGGCATCGCCTTCCAGCTCGCCGACATGCGCACCCAGATCGACGCGGCGCGGCTGCTGGTGTGGCGGGCCTCCTGGATGGCCAGTGCGGGCAAGCCGTTCACCTCGGCCGAGGGCTCGATGTCGAAGCTGTTCGCCAGCGAGACCGCCAAGAAGGTCACCGCGCAGGCCGTACAGATCCTCGGCGGAAACGGCTACACACGTGAGTACCCGGTGGAGCGCATGCACCGCGACGCCGCGATCTACACCATCTTCGAAGGTACGAGTGAGATCCAGCGTCTGGTGATCGCCCGCACCCTGTCCGGCATGCCGATCCGCTAGACCTGTCGCGGTACGACGAAGGCGCCGCCCCCCCACATCGCACAAGGGGGGCGGCGCCTTCGTGTCGCCGTACCGTCAGGCCTTGGGGAGCTGCGCCTCGATGGCCGCGACTACCTCGGCGGCCTCCGGCTCGACGCGCGGACGGAACCGGCCGACGACCTCGCCCTTGGCGCTGACCAGGAACTTCTCGAAGTTCCACTGGACGTCCCCGGCCTCGCCGGCCTCGTCCTTCGCCGCGGTCAGCTCGACGTACAGCGGGTGCCGGTGGTCACCGTTGACCTCGATCTTCTCCAGCAGCGGGAACGTCACGCCGTAGCTCGCCGAGCAGAAGGTCTGGATCTCCTCCGCACTGCCCGGCTCCTGGCCCGCGAACTGGTTGCACGGCACACCGAGCACGGTGAAGCCCCGGTCGGCGTACGTCTGCTGGAGCCGCTCCAGACCGGCGTACTGCGGCGTCAGTCCGCACTTGGACGCGACGTTCACCACCAGCACCGCCTTGCCCTCGTAGGCCGCCAGCGTGGTCGGCTCACCGGTCAGGGTGCGCAGGGGGATGTCGTACAGGCTCATCGCCGTCTCCTATGGCTCGGGGCGGCCGGACGCTGCCGGCCGTCGTTCACTGCTCCGTACTGTTCCAGAGATCGACCGGCACGCAGCCGACGGCCCTGCCTTCCGCGTCCAGCGGGCGGGCCCGGCGACGGCGCCTCGGCACCGGCGCATTCGGGCAGCGTCGGGCCCCGGCCGGGCGCGGTCGCGTTCAAGGGCACCGCGGTTCCGGCCGAGGACGCTTACACCACCGTGTGGTCGTGCTGTGCGGCGGCCGTTCTCGTACGGGGGAAGAATCCCGCACGAGGCCCGCGCCGCAGCCCGACCCCGTTGGCTGAAACTCCTGCTCTCCGCACCGCCTCCTGGGAAGGAACCGCGCCATGACCGGCCGCACCACCCCCGTACTCCTGCACAACGGACTGCTCATCGACGGCAGAGGAGGCGAGCCGGTCGCGAACGGGGCGGTGCTCATCGAGGAGGGGCTCGTCCGCTGGGCGGGTCCGTCGGGTGAGCTGTCCGCACACCCCGCCCTGTCCGCCCCGGCCCGGCGTATCGACGTACGCGGCGACACCATCCTGCCCGGCTTCATCGACTGTCACGTCCACATGGCGGCGCCCGGCGGCGCCCTCAGCCACGCCGAGATCGCCGCGATGCCGCTCTCGCTGCGGACCTTCCTCGCCGCGCCGCGCATGAAGCTCACCCTCGACGCGGGCGTCACCACCGCCCGCGACCTCGGCGGCGCGGACGCCGGCCACCGGGAGGCCGTCGAGTCCGGGCTGCTCGCCGGGCCGCGCCTGCTCGTCGCGATCGCCATGCTCAGCCCCACCGGCGGTCACGGCGACTTCCGGGCGGCCAACGACGACGGCGAGAACGACCCCGCCATGGGCCGCCTCGCCGACGGGCTCACCGAATGCCGCAAAGCCGTGCGGGGAGTGCTCCGGCAGGGCGCCGACTGGGTCAAGATCGCGGCCACGGGCGGCGTGTGGAGCCCGACGGACCAGCCGGGCGACGACGGCTTCCTGGAGGACGAGATCCGTACGATCACCGAGATCGCGGCGGGCCACGGAGGCAAGAAGGTGGCCGCGCACGCCCAGGGGCGGAGCGGCATTCTCAATGCCGTACGCGGCGGAGTCGCCAGCGTCGAGCACGGTTACGAGATCGACGACCAGGCCATCGACCTGATGCTGGAGCGCGGCACGTTCCTGGTGCCGACGCTCACCACCGCGAACACCGACCCCGACCCGCAGAAGGCCGCGAGCTGGGCGTACGCGAAGAAGAAGCACTGGCAGTCCGTCGCTCGCACGCACATCCCGCACGCCATCGCGCGCGGCGTCCGCGTCGCCATGGGAACGGACTGCGGCATCGCGGAGCACGGCACGAACCTGCGGGAGCCGGCGTACCTCGTCGACTGCGGGATGACGCCGATGGGCGCGATCCGCGCCGGGACCAGCGAGGCCGCCGAACTCCTCGGCCTGGCGCACGAGATCGGCACGCTCGAAGCCGGCAAGCGGGCCGACGTCGTCGTCGCCCGGTGCGATCCGCTGGCCGACATCACCGCACTCGGCGAGCCCGCCAACATCCGGCTCGTCATGAAGGACGGCGTCGCCTTCAAGGACCTCGACGGTCTCCTGGCCTGACTGCGCTCCAGTCCCGGATGCCCCCGACCGGGGATGACCGTCGCGTCCGGCAAGCAGCTCCCACCGGTATGGAAAGGCAAATCCCACTGTGTCACCGCGACTTACGGCTCTGATCGCCATGCGCCCGGATGTGGCTGCGCTCGCCCTCCCCGACGACGTACGGGCGCGGCTGGCAGCCGTCTGCGACGTACCGGACCTGGTGGCCGACGACTTCGGGCGACCGGAGGCACGCAAGGCGCTGTCCCGTGCGGACGTGCTCATTTCGGGGTGGGGGTGCCCACGGGTCGGCGCGCATGTCCTCGCGGACGCGCCGCGCCTGAGGGCCGTCATGCACGCGGCGGGCTCGGTCAAGCAGATGCTCGCACCGGCGGTCTGGGAGCGGGGCATCACCGTCTCGTCGGCGGCGTCAGCCAACGCGGGGCCGGTCGCCGACTACACGGTCGCGGCGATCCATCTGTCGGCCAAGCGGGCGTTCCGTACGGCGGGGGAGTACCGGGCGGGCCGGCCCCGGGACCTGACGGTGTCCCCGGCGACCGGCTTCCTCGGCCGTACGGTCGGTGTCGTCGGGGCGTCGAAGACCGGGCGGCTGGTCCTGGAGCGGCTCGCCGGAACGGGGGTACGGTTGCTGGTTCACGATCCGTACCCGGACGCGGCCCGGGCGGCTGCGGCGCTGGGCGGCGAACCGGTGGACCTGGACGCGCTGTTGCAGGCCTCGGACATCGTCTCGCTGCATGCCCCACTGCTGCCCGAGACCCGGCATCTCATCGACGCGCGGGCACTCGGGCTGCTGCGCGACGGCGCGGTGCTCATCAACACCGCGCGCGGCGGGCTCGTCGACACCGACGCGCTGGCGGCGCACTGCGCGCACGGGCGCATCGACGCCGTACTCGACGTCACCGAACCGGAACCGCTGCCGCCGGGGCACGTGCTGCTGGGGCTGCCGAACGTGCTGGTCACGCCGCACATCGCGGGGGCGATGGGCACGGAGGTGCGGCTGCTGGGGGAGTTCGCGGTGGCGGAGGCGGAGCGGTTCGTGCGGGGCGAGCCGCTGCTGGGGCAGGTACGGGCGCAGGACCTGCCGCGCATCGCGTGACCACCGGCACCTGACTCTGCGCCCCGGGGCTGCCAGCGCGGCACGCTGCCCGGCGGGACGACCCCCGTCACCGCCTGCGCCCTCATCCAGGCGTACAGGACACTCAGGCGGCCGGCAGCGGACGGAACAGCCCCTCCTGCACCACCGACACCAGCAAGTTGCCCCCACGGTCGTAGATCCGGCCGCGCGCCAGCCCCCGCGCGCCCGTCGCGATGGGCGACTCCTGGTCGTACAGGAACCACTCGTCGGCCCGGAACGGCCGGTGGAACCACATCGCGTGGTCCAGCGACGCGATGTCGAAATTACGCGGCCCCCACAGCGGCTCGACCGGGATACGGACCGCGTCGAGCAGCGTCATGTCGGACGCGTACGCCAGCGCGCACGTGTGCACGAGCTGGTCGTCGCCCAGCGGCCCGACCGCGCGCATCCACACCGCGCTGCGCGGGTCCGCCTCCTTGATCTCCGCCGCGGTCCAGCGCAGCCGGTCGACGTACCGGATGTCGAACGGCTGGCGGCGGGCCATCCGCTCCAGCGCCTCCGGCAGCTCCCCGAGGTGCTCGCGGATCTCGTCCGCCACCGTCGGCAGCGTGTCCGGGTCCGGGAAGTCCAGGCGCGGCGGCAGCTGGTGCTCGAAGGCCGCCTCCTCCGGCTGGTGGAAGGAGGCGGTCAGGTTGAAGATCGTCCGGCCCTGCTGGACGGCCGTGACCCGCCGGGTGGTGAACGAACGCCCGTCCCGCACCCGCTCCACCTGGTAGACGATCGGCACACCGGGGCGGCCGGGCCGCAGGAAGTACGCGTGCAGGGAGTGCACGGGCCGCTCGCCCTCGGTGGTACGCCCGGCCGCGACCAGGGCCTGGCCGGCGACCTGCCCGCCGAAGACGCGTTGCAGGGACTCCTCGGGGCTGCGGCCCCGGAAGATGTTGACCTCGATCTGCTCCAGGTCGAGCAGATCGACGAGCCGGTCAGCGGGGTTCGTCGTCACGGCACGTTTCTCCTTGGTTCCGCGGCTGAATTTCGCAGCCAGGGTTCTACAGCTGGCCGACCGAGGTGACGCGGACGACCGCCCGCCCCTCCTCGTCGGAGGCGGCGAGGTCGACCTCCGCGCTGATACCCCAGTCATGGTCGCCGTTCGGGTCGGCGAAGGTCTGGCGGACGCGCCACAGGCCGTGCTCGGCGTCCTCCTCGATCATCAGCAGCTTGGGACCGCGGGCGTCAGGACCCGTGCCCAGGTCGTCGTACTCGTCCCAGTACGCGTCCATGGCCTCGCCCCACTTGTCCTCGTCCCAGCCGGACTCGCCGTCCATCTCGCCCAGCTCCCGGACGTGGTCCAGGGCGGCCAGCTCGACGCGGCGGAACATGGCGTTGCGTACGAGCACCCGGAAGGCCCGCGCGTTCGCCGTGACCGGCTTGACCTGGTCGGCGCGCTCCTGCGCCTGCTCGGCCGTCTCCACCTCGGGGTTGGCGAGCTGCTCCCACTCGTCGAGGAGGCTGGAGTCGACCTGGCGCACCAGCTCACCGAGCCACTCGATGAGATCCTCCAGGTCCTCGGACTTGATGTCGTCCGGGATGGTGTGCTCAAGGGCCTTGTACGCGCCCGCGAGGTAGCGCAACACGATGCCCTCGGTGCGGGCGAGCTCGTAGTGCGAGGTGAACTCGGCGAAGGTCATGGCCCGCTCGTACATGTCACGGACCACGGACTTCGGCGACACCGGGTGGTCGCCGACCCACGGGTGGCTCTTGCGGTAGACGTTGTACCCGTGCCACAGCAGCTCCTCCAGCGGCTTCGGGTAGCTGATCTCCTGGAGCCGCTCCATGCGCTCCTCGTACTCGATACGGTCCGCCTTCATCTGGCCGACCGCCTCGCCGCGCGCCTTGTTCTGCTGGGCGGCGAGGATCTGGCGCGGGTCGTCGAGGGTCGACTCGACGACGGACACCATGTCCAGGGCGTACGAGGGCGAGTCCGGGTCCAGCAGCTCGTACGCGGCCAGTGCGAACGTCGACAGCGGCTGGTTGAGCGCGAAGTCCTGCTGGAGATCGACGGTCAGCCGTACGGTACGGCCGTCGGCCTCCGGGGTCTCCAGCATCTCCACCACGCCGCCGTCGAGCAGCGAGCGGAAGATGGCGATGGCCCGGCGGATGTGCCGTAGCTGCGCCTTGCGCGGCTCGTGGTTGTCCTCCAGGAGGTGGCGCATCGCGGCGAAGGGGTTGCCGGGGCGGGCGATGACCGAAAGCAGCATGGTGTGCGTCACGCGGAACCGGCTGGTCAGCGGCTCGGGGTCGGACGTGATGAGCTTGTCGAAGGTCGACTCGGACCAGGCGACGAAACCCTCGGGAGCCTTCTTGCGTACCACCTTGCGGCGCTTCTTCGGGTCGTCGCCCGCCTTGGCGAGCGCCTTCTCGTTCTCGACGACGTGCTCGGGCGCCTGCGCGACGACCAGGCCGGCCGTGTCGAAGCCGGCCCGGCCCGCCCGGCCCGCGATCTGGTGGAACTCACGGGCGCGGAGCGTGCGTACCCGCGTGCCGTCGTACTTCGTGAGCGCCGTGAACAGCACCGTGCGGATGGGCACGTTGACGCCGACGCCGAGGGTGTCCGTACCGCAGATGACCTTCAGCAGGCCCGCCTGCGCGAGCTTTTCCACCAGCCTGCGGTACTTGGGCAGCATGCCCGCGTGGTGCACGCCGATGCCGTGCCGCACGAACCGCGAGAGGTTCTTGCCGAACTTCGTGGTGAAGCGGAAGTTGCCGATCAGCTCGGCGATCTGGTCCTTCTCCTCACGCGAGCACATGTTGATGCTCATCAGCGACTGCGCCCGCTCGACGGCCGCCGCCTGCGTGAAGTGCACGATGTAGACCGGCGCCTGCTTGGTTTCGAGCAGCTCGGTCAGGGTCTCGGTGATGGGGGTGAGGCGGTACTCGTAGGAGAGGGGGACCGGGCGGGTCGCGGAGCGCACCACGGAGGTGGGGCGGCCCGTGCGCCGGGTCAGGTCCTTCTCGAACATCGAGACGTCGCCGAGCGTCGCCGACATGAGGATGAACTGCGCCTGGGGCAGTTCCAGGAGGGGGATCTGCCACGCCCAGCCGCGGTCCGGCTCGGCGTAGAAGTGGAACTCGTCCATCACGACCTGGCCGATGTCGGCGTGCTTGCCGTCGCGCAGCGCGATGGACGCCAGCACCTCCGCCGTGCAGGCGATGACCGGGGCGTCGGCGTTGACGGACGCGTCGCCCGTCAGCATGCCGACGTTCTCCGTACCGAAGAGCTTGCACAGGTCGAAGAACTTCTCCGAGACCAGGGCCTTGATCGGCGCGGTGTAGAAGGTGACCTTGTCCTGCGCGAGGGCGGCGAAGTGCGCGCCCGCCGCGACAAGGCTCTTGCCGGACCCGGTGGGAGTAGACAAGATCACATTCGCGCCGGACACCACCTCGATCAGCGCCTCCTCCTGAGCGGGATAGAGACTGATGCCCTGGCCCTCGGCCCATGAGGTGAAAGCTTCGAAGAGGGCGTCGGGGTCGGCGGTCGGGGGCATCTGATCGATAAGGGTCACGCCCCCCATCTTGCCTGGCTTCCCCCCTGAACAGGGAACCGGTCGGCCGTACGAAGATCACGAGCGATACGCTGCCCTGTCAACTGGGGCACACCACAAGAGCAAACGGGGCGGGGAACGACCATGATGGGACCGGCGCACTCACTGTCAGGAGCAGCGGCCTGGCTGGGGGTGGGGGCGGCGGCGGCCGCGGCCGGACACCCGATGCCCTGGCCGGTCCTCGCCGTCGGAGCCCTGATCTGCGCGGGCGCGGCGCTCGCTCCCGACCTCGACCACAAGTCCGCGACGATCTCGCGCGCCTTCGGACCCGTCTCGCGGAGCCTGTGCGAGATCGTCGACAAGCTGTCGTACGCCGTCTACAAGGCCACCAAGAAGCCCGGCGACCCGCGCAGGTCCGGCGGTCACCGCACCCTCACCCACACCTGGCTGTGGGCGGTCATGACCGGCGGCGGCGCGTCACTCGTGGCGTTCACCGGCGGCCGCTGGGCGGTGCTCGCGATCCTCTTCGTCCACCTGGTGCTGGCGGTGGAAGGTCTGCTGTGGCGGGCCGCCCGGATGTCCAGCGACGTCCTGGTGTGGCTGCTCGGCGCGACGAGTGCGTGGATTCTGGCCGGCGTACTGGACAAACCGGGCAACGGCGCCGACTGGCTGTTCACTGGCGACGGCCAGGAGTACCTGTGGCTCGGCCTGCCGATCGTGCTCGGCGCGCTGGTGCACGACATCGGCGACGCGCTCACGGTCTCCGGCTGCCCGATCCTGTGGCCCATCCCACTCGGCCGCAAGCGCTGGTACCCCATCGGGCCGCCGAAGGCGCTGCGGTTCCGCGCGGGAAGCTGGGTGGAGCTGAAGGTGCTGATGCCGGCGTTCATGCTGCTCGGGGGAGTGGGCGGCGCGGCGGCGCTCAACTTCATCTGACGCTTTCCGTTCGGGTGAACTCGGCCCCGGACCCGCTGCCGGGAGTACCAAGATCTAGTTCTTGAGATCCTCCGGCGACACCGCCATCGTCACCGTCCCCTTCTCCGGGCTGCGGCACGTGCAGGTCTCGCCCCAGCTCTCCTACGGCAAGCGCCGGGCCGTGTGCGAGGTGCACTACGACAGCGCGACCAAGGTCCTGCTCGAATTCAGCCGCCGCTGGTGGGAGATGAGCGAGGCGGACTGGAAGCGCGAGCTGAACGCCATGGAACCCGGCCTGTACGACGCCTACCGCAAGGGGCGGGTCCCGGACGACGGGCGGCTGCTCGGCGCCCACCCCTCCGTACCGCCCGGCTACCTCACTCAGGCGCAGCGCACCCACTACGCGGCGCACTGCTGGGTCTCCCGTGACCAGCCGGAGGCGGCGGAGGTCATCGGCGGCGGGTCGGTGACCGACAACCCGAACCGCTTCATGTTCAACCCGTCGCACCCCGTGCCGGGCAGCGACGGCGGCGTCGTACTCGCCTCGTACAGCTGGGCGGACGACGCCCGGCGCTGGGACTCCTACGACGACGAGGCCCGGTACGCGCTGGCGCTGCGCGGCATGCAGGAGGTGTACGGGCAGCGTCTTGAGGTGTTCTTCACTGGCGTCGGCCGCACCCAGAGCTGGCAGCGCGACCCGTACGCCTACGGGGAGGCGTCCGTCCTCCTGCCGGGACAGCACACCGAGATTTTCCCGGACATGCGTACCGCGGAAGGCCCGCTGCACTTCGCCGGCTGCCACACCTCGCTCAAGCCCGCCTGGATCGAGGGGGCGCTGGAGTCCGCGGTCCGCGTGGCGCTGGAGGTCCACGGCGGCCGCTGACGGTGTCACGTCGCGGGGAGACCGGCCGCGGATCCGGCCGGCCTCCCCCACAGCACGCACCGGGGTGCGATGTGACCCCGTTCGCGGAGAGTTAACACCGCTGTAAAGTACCGAGTTGTTGTTCGGTGCCTTCTCCTGGACACAATGGTGTCTGCACTCGACACCACGTCAGAGGGGAGGGGGAACCATGCTGCGGATCACCGCGGCCGTCAAGGCACTGCTGTTGGCGGTGTTCGCCCTGCTCTCCCTCACGGTCGCGACCGGCAACGCCGTCGCGGTGGCCTCCGCCGTGGGGCACGCGGCCGTCGCAGAGCCGGAGACGGCGCCGCCGGTGATCGGGCAGGGTTCCTGTTTGCCCGCCGACGCCGACACCCAGGCCCATCCGGGCCAGGCCCGCCGTGGGCAGCGGCCGGAGACGTACGCCCCCCAAGCGGCCGTCCACGTGGCCTGCGCACTGGCTTCCCCGCCCGCGGAGCTCGCGCGGCACACCCTGCCGGCCGATGACAACGCGCCGTACTGCCACGCCCCTTCCAGATCCGGGGACCTCCCCATCGCCCTCCAGAGATTCCGCTGCTGACACGGCCGTACGGACCGATCTCCCGCAGGCACTGAGCCGTACGGACCGGCTTTCCCGTATTACGCACCGATACGTCATCACGCCACTGTCATCGCTCCTGGAGGCGATCCCCCCATGCAGACCTTCATCGACCACGCCCGCTCCCTCGGCGAACGCATAGCGGCGCACGACGAGCAGCGCGAATGGTTCGGACAGCTGTCGGCCGGTCAGTCCCCGCAGGCGCTCTTCATCACCTGCTCCGACTCCCGCGTCGTCCCTTCCTTGATCACCGGCGCACGCCCCGGCGAGCTGTTCGAGCTGCGCACGGCGGGCAACGCGGTGCCCGGCTACCGGGCGGACCGGCCCAGCGGCGAGGCCGCGACCATCGAGTACGCGGTGAGCGTGCTCCAGGTTCCCGACATCGTGGTGTGCGGGCACTCCCACTGCGGGGCCGTCGGCGCGCGGGTACGCGGCGAGGACCTGCGGGCCGTACCGGCGGTCGCCGGCTGGCTGAACAGCCAGCTGCCGGACGACCTGAACGGACTCCACTCGGACGCGGACACGGAGGTGGCGGCGGCCGTTCAGCGCCACGTGCGCGAGCAGTTGGAGCGGCTGCGCGCCTACCCCTGTGTGGCGGAGCGCCTGGCCGCCGGACAACTGCGGCTGCACGGCTGGTACTACGCGGTGGGCACGGGACGCGTCCTGGCCCACCAGCCCGCCGCCGATGCCTTCCTCCCGCTGTGAGCGCCGGCATGAACCCCGTCACCAAGGCCGTCGCGAACCTCTTCCGCGGCCGGCGCGGTCCGGGCGACCTCCGGGCCGATTTCACCGCCTCGCTCGTCGTCTTCCTGGTGGCGGTGCCACTGTGCGTGGGTGTGGCCGTCGCCTCAGGCGTCCCCGCTGAACTCGGCCTCGTCACCGGGATCGTGGGCGGGCTCGTCACCGGGCTGCTGCCCGGCAGCAGCCTCCAGGTCAGCGGACCGGCCGCCGGAATGACCGTGCTCGTGTACGAGGCCGTGCAGGAGTACGGCATCGGCGCACTCGGCGTGATCGTGCTGGCCGCCGGGGTGCTGCAACTCCTCATGGGCGCCTTCCGGCTCGGCCGCTGGTTCCGGGCCATCTCGATCGCGGTGGTGCAGGGCATGCTCGCGGGCATCGGACTGGTGCTCATAGCCGGGCAGTTGTACGCGCTGGTCGACGCCGACGCACCGGCCGGCGGGCTCGCGAAGATCGGCGGCCTGCCGGGTCTCGCCGCCGACACCCTCGGGTCGGGCCCTGCCCTGGCGGCGCTCGGCATCGGGGCCGGCACGGTGCTGGTGCTGGTGCTGTGGCCGAGGATTCCGGCCGCGGCGCGCGTACTGCCCGCCCCGCTCGCGGCGGTCGCGCTGGCGACGGCGGCGGCGGTCGTCTTCGATCCGCCGGTCGCACGCGTGGAGGTCAAGGGGCTGCTGGACGTCGTACAGCCGCCGGCCCTCTCCGACTTCGCGGGACTCGCCGAGATCGGCCTGCTCGGCACAGTGATCGCCTTCACCCTGATCGCGTCGGCCGAGAGCCTGTTCAGCGCGGCCGCGGTGGACCGGCTGCACGACGGTCCGAGGACCGACTACGACAAGGAGCTCGTCGCCCAGGGCGCGGGCAACGCGGTGTGCGGGATGCTCGGCGCGCTGCCGATGACAGCGGTGATCGTACGCAGCTCCGCCAACCTGCAGGCCGGGGCGCGCACCAAGGCGTCCCGCGTGCTGCACGGTGTGTGGCTGCTCGTCTTCGCCGCGCTGTTTCCGGCGGCTCTCGGCGTGATTCCGGTGGCGGCGCTGGCCGGTGTGCTGGTGTACGCGGGCTGGAAGCTGATCCCGGTGAAGGAACTCGGGCCGCTGTGGCGGGAACACCGGGGTGAAGCGGTGGTGCTGGGGGCCACGGCGCTCTCGATCGTCGTGACCAACATGTTCGAAGGGGTACTGATCGGCCTGCTGCTGGCGGTCGCGAAGACGGCATGGGAGACGTCCCACGTCCACGTCGAGGTGTCCGGCGCCGACGAGAACGAGAACGCGAACGCGGACGACGACGAGCTGGGACCGGTGCGTGTCCGTGTGCTCGGCAACGCCACATTCCTGCGGCTGCCGAAGCTCCTCGACGAGCTGGAGGCGCTGCCCCGCGACCGGCTGATCGAACTCGACCTCTCGGGCCTGCGCCACGTGGACCACGCCTGCGGCGCGGCCCTGACGACCTGGGCGGACCGCCACAACGAAGCGGGCCTGAAACCCGTACGCGTCGCCGCCTGACCGCCCCTCCCCGCCCGCCGTCTCATCGCCGTACCGGCAGGAGGCCCACGACAGACCACCACCAACCGCCCCCTCCCACGAGACCGCCGACACCGCGCCGGCCTCGGAGGCCGCGTGGCTGCGAACGGTCTGCGCGTCACCGCGCCATCGGGGTAAGGCCCCGCAGGGGGGCGGTGCTGTGGGCGCGAGGCGCCACCCGCTCGCTGCCCCGCCCACTCGCCGGGCTGGGGCCCGCGGCGGGCTGCGCGTCGCGCGGGCCCCCGGCCCTCCGGCGCCCTCACGTGTCCGGGGCGGGGTCGGCGCGTACGCGCCAAGGTCGAGCCGCAGGCCGCGCCGTACGGCGGGGTGTCGTTAGCCGTGCCAGGAGTGCCAGAGTGCTGCGTACGCGCCGTTCGCCGCCACTAGTTCGTCGTGGCTGCCCAGTTCGCTGATCCGGCCTTCCTCGACCACCGCGATCACATCCGCGTCGTGCGCGGTGTGCAGCCGGTGGGCGATCGCCACGACCGTACGGCCGTCGAGGACGCGGGCCAGCGAGCGTTCCAGGTGGCGGGCCGCGCGCGGGTCCAGGAGTGACGTCGCCTCGTCCAGCACCAGCGTGTGCGGGTCCGCGAGTACCAGACGGGCCAGCGCGACCTGCTGCGCCTGCGCCGGGGTGAGCGCGTGGCCGCCCGAGCCGACCTCCGTGTCGAGGGCGTCGTCCAGCGCCCGCGCCCAGCCCTCCGCGTCGACCGCGCCGAGCGCCGCCCACAGCTCCGCGTCGTCCGCGCCGGTGCGGGCCAGCAGCAGGTTGTCGCGCAGGGTGCCCACGAAGACGTGGTGCTCCTGGTTGACCAGCGCCACGTGCTCGCGCACCCGCTCGGCCGGCATCCGCGACAACTCCGCGCCGCCCAGCGTCACTTCACCCGTACGCGGTGCGTAGATCCCCGCCAGCAGCCGGCCGAGGGTGGACTTCCCGGCGCCCGAAGGGCCGACCAGGGCCATCCGCGTTCCCGGCGCCACGTCCAGCGTCACCTGGTGCAGTACATCGACGTCCGCGCGGTACCCGAAGTGCACCGCGTCCGCCCGCACCGCACGCCCGTCCGGCGCGACGAGCCCGTCACCGGCGTCCGGCTGGATCTCCCGTACGCCGACGAGCCGGGCCAACGACACCTGCGCGACCTGGAGTTCGTCGTACCACCGCAGGATGAGGTTGACCGGGTCGACCAGCATCTGTGCGAGCAGGGCGCCCGTCGTGAGCTGGCCGACGTCGATCCAGCCCTCCAGGACGAAGACGCCGCCGATCAGCACGACCGAACACAGGATCGTCATGTGCGTGACACTGATGACGGGGAACAGCACCGACCGCAGCCACAGCGTGTACCGCTCCCACGCCGTCCACTCCCTGACCCGCCGCTCCGACAGGGCCACCCGGCGCGCGCCGAGGCGGTGCGCCTCGATGGTCCGCCCGGCGTCCACCGTCTCGGCGAGCATCGCGGCGACCGCCGCGTATCCCGCCGCCTCCGAGCGGTACGCCGACGGCGCCCGCTTGAAGTACCAGCGGCACCCGACGACCAGCACCGGCACGGCCACCAGTACGGCGAGTGCCAGCGGCGGGGCCGTGACGGTCAGGCCACCGATCAGCAGGCCCGCCCACACCACGCCGATGGCGAGCTGCGGCACGGCCTCGCGCATCGCGTTCGACAGCCGGTCGATGTCGGTGGTGATGCGCGACAGCAGATCGCCGGTGCCGGCCCGCTCCAGTACCCCCGGCGGCAGGCCCACCGACCGTACGAGGAAGTCCTCGCGCAGGTCGGCCAGCATCTCCTCGCCGAGCATCGCGGCCCGCAGCCGCATCCGGGCGGTGAACAGCGTCTGGACGAGCAGGGCGAGCGCGAAAATCGCCGCCGTACGCTCAAGGTGGAGCTCGCGCGCCCCGTCCGCCAGGTTCTCGACGAGCGAGCCCAGCAGGTAGGGGCCCGCCATCGAGGCGATGACGGCGACCGCGTTGAACGACACGAGCACGGCGAACGCCCCGCGGTGCCGCCGCATCAGCTCGCGCACGTAGGTCCGCACGGTCGCGGGACTGCCGACCGGCAGGGTCGTCGCCGACTGCGGTGCCGCCGGGTCGTACGCCGGTGGTGCCACGCCGATCATGCCGATTCCTCGATTTCTTCCAGTACGCCGTGTTCCCTGGCCCGCCCGATCGCGGCCTTCGCGGCGCTTTCGTCGTCTGTCTCGCGGGTGACGACCGCCCGGTACCGCGGGTCGGTGTGCAGCAGTTCGCGGTGCGTGCCGACCGCCGCGACCTCGCCCTCGTGGACGAGCACCACCCGGTCGGCCTGGTCGAGCACCAGCGGCGACGAGGCGAAGACGACGGTCGTACGTCCCGTACGCAGCCGCTTCACGCCCGCCGCGACCCGCGCCTCGGTGTGCGAGTCGACGGCCGAGGTCGGCTCGTCCAGGACGAGCACCTGCGGGTCGGTCACCAGTGACCGCGCCAGCGCCAGGCGCTGACGCTGGCCGCCGGAGAGCGAACGCCCGCGCTCGGTGATCCGGGTGCGCATCGGGTCGTCCGTGCTGTCCGCCGACGCCTGCGCGAGCGCCGCCAGTACGTCACCGCACTGCGCCGCGTCCAGCGCGTCCGCCGCCGCCACCTTCCCCGACGCCGGTACGTCGAGCAGCTCGGCGAGGGTGCCGGACATCAGCACCGGGTCCTTGTCCTGGACCAGGACGGCGCCCCGCGCGGTGATCAGCGGCAGGTCGTCGAGCGCCACCGCGCCGAGCAGCGCCGAAGGCGGCGTCTCGCCGGTTCCGGTATCGGCGGCGGTGTCCGAGGTGGCGTGGCCGCCGAGCCGTTCCGCCAGCATGCCCGCCATGTCGGGGTCCCCGCACACGACGGCGGTGAACCGGCCCTCGGGTGCCAGCAGTCCGGTGGCCGGGTCGTACAGGTCACCGGACGGGGTCTGTCCGGTGACCGGAACCGGTGCTTCGGTGCCTCGCGCGTTCGCCGTGCGCTCCAGCGACAGCACGCGCGCGGCCCGCTTGGCCGAGGGCCGCGAGAAGGAGTACGCCATGGCGATCTCCTCGAAGTGCCGGAGGGGATACAGCAGGAGCGTCACCGCGCTGTAGACGGTGACCAGTTCGCCGACGGCGATCCGTCCGTCGAGGGCGAGCTTCGCGCCGTACAGCACGACCGTGATCAGCAGCAGTCCCGGCAGCAGCACCTGGACCGCCGAGATGAGCGCCCACATGCGGGCGCTGCGCACGGCCGCCTTGCGTACCTCCTGCGAGGCGTCGCGGTAGCGGCCGAGGAACAGGTCCTCGCCGCCGATGCCGCGCAGTACGCGCAGACCCGCGACGGTGTCGGACGCCAGCTCGGTCGCCCTGCCCGCCATCTCGCGCTGGGCGTCGGCCCGCCGGGTCGCCTTCGGCAGCAACGGCAGCACGGCCAGGGCCAGTACGGGCACGCCGATGGCCACGACGATACCGAGTGCGGGCTGGTAGACCAGCAGCCCCACGCACACGACGACGAGCGTCAGTGCGGCGGCGGCGAAGCGCGAGAGCGCCTCGACGAACCAGCCGATCTTCTCGACGTCGCCGGTGGACACCGCGACGACTTCACCCGCCGCGACCCTGCGGGTCAGCGCCGAGCCCAGCTCCGCGGTCCTGCGGGCCAGCAGTTGCTGCACGCGCGCGGCGGCGGTGATCCAGTTGGTGACGGCGGTCCGGTGCAGCATGGTGTCGCCGAGGGCGATGGCCACACCCAGCAGGGCGATCAGCCCGGCGGCGAACGCCAGCCGGCTGCCGGATCTGTCGACCACGGCCTGTACGGCGAGTCCCACGCCCAGCGGCAGGGCCGCCACGCCGCACTGGTGCAGGAGCCCCCAGGAGAGCGACTTGAGCTGCCCGCCGAGCTGGTTCCGCCCGAGCCAGTAGAGGAATCGGGGCCCGGACCTGACGTCGGGGACGCCCGGATCGGGATACGGAAGATCGCGAATCTGCATGACGTCCCACGGTTCGGTGTACTGGCTGAAACCGTGCAAGGTTCGCGTTTTTCCACCAGAAGTGGCAATCGATTTATGAGCGCGGGGACACAGAACACGCCAAGATCCAACATCTCGCTCTGGCGCTCCGGTCCGTCCCGCGCTTCACTCCTGACGCATGAGAAGACCAAAAGTCATGTGCATGCTCGCGAGTCTTGCCCTGGCCGCCGGATCGGCGTTCGGAGCGGGGCAGGCCGGCGCGGCGACCGCGCCGAACGCGGCGCCGGCCCCCGTCGACCCGCCCGCCGAATTCGGCAGCGACTGGCACGATCCCGTCACCGCGGCGCCACCCGTCACCACCCCCGGCACCCGCTCCTGCCAAGTGACGGTCGCGCGGGCCCAGTTCCGTGACTTCACGCCGTACAAGGGCGGATACGCGCCCCCGAAGGAGTGCGGCGACCGGTGGAGCAAGGTGGTGCTCCGCCTCGAAGGCAAAGTCGCGGGCCGGCAGTACGACCGGCTCGGCCACCTGCACATCGGTGGGGTGGAGGTACTCCGCACCTCCACCCCGCAGCCCTCGCCCGAAGGCATCACCTGGTCCGTGGAGAAGGACGTCACGCGCTACAGCGACACCCTGCGCCGCGAGCAGCCCGTCGAGATGCTCATCGGCAACGTCGTCAACGAGACGTACACCGGCGTCATCGACGTCGAGGCGACCCTGACCTTCTACGCCGCCGAAGGCCGCACCAAGCCGGCCGCCACCCCGGACCGCGTCCTCACCCTCGACGGGCAGTCGCTCACCACCCCGCGCAACTCCGAGCGCATCCTCGCCGAGGTGTACGCGACGGGCTCGGGCGGCGGCTGCGAGGAGTACTGGTACCTGTCCGTCCCCGAGGAGGCGCCGTACTCCTGCATGACGCCCGACGGGCCCTACCGCGAGGTGCAGATCAAGATCGACGGGCAGCTCGCGGGCATCGCCGCGCCGTTCCCGACGGTCTGGACGGGCGGCTGGTCCAACCCCTTCCTCTGGTACGTGATCCCCGGCCCGCGCGCCTTCGACGTCAAGCCCGTCCAGTACGACCTGACGCCCTTCGCGGGCAGGCTCAATGACGGCCGCCCGCACCGCGTGGAGGTCTCGGTGGTGGGTGTTCCCGAGGGGCAGACCGGCTGGAGCACCCCGGTCAATGTGCTGGTGTGGCAGGACGAGGGCAGCGAGGTCGTCACGGGCGCGCTGACCCGGCACGACAATGGCGCCCCGGCCAACTCCTCGGCGTACACCGCGGGTTCGCAGCACCGCGTCGACACCAGGGGCGGCCACCGGCTCACCGTCTCCGGTCATGTGAACACCTCGCACGGCCGCGTCGTCACCACCGTCGACCGCACCCTCGCCCACACCTCCGTCCACCGCTGGACCGACGGCGCGGCCGCCAGCACCGACGCGCTCAAGGGCACATGGACGGACAACGAGACCGTCACCACCGACGGCCGCGGCCCGGCCACCGCCGTGCGCGCCCACCGCACGTACACGATGGACGGTACGACGACGCTGGGCGCCGGTGACCGGCTGCGCACCGTGCTCGCGCTCGGCGACCGAGCCGGCACGGCCACGGAGCGGGGCGGCAAGCGGGTGTCCTGGTCGTGGCTGGACGACGCGTACGAGGGCGACGCGACGTACACCGCGAACGTCCCGCGCGACCAGCGGCACGCCGTGGGCACGTCGAGCGAGCGCTACCGGCTGCACGGCACGGCCGGCTGCTACGACCGGAGCCTGAAGACGGCGCAGGGAACCGTGACGGAGGACCGGCTGCGCTGCTGACCCGCGCGCCCGCCGGGCACGGCACCGCCGCCGCTCCGCGCCCGCCCGGCCAGCGAGCTGATGACAAGTCAGGTCGCGGGCCGGGTCACGCGTTCGAGCTCCAGCAGCACGGACCGGTACGCGCGGCCCGTCGCGCGCTCCATCCCCACCTCGCACATCCGGTTCGCGCAGAGATACACGTCGTACTCGCGCGCCCCGACCTCCGCGGCCTCCCGCGCCGTAGCCGACTCCGTCAGCTCCGTGTGCAGCATCCCGCGGTCCCCGGCGAACGCGCAGCAGCGGACATCGTCCGGTACGACGACTTCCCCGGCGCACGCCCGGGCGACGGTGCGAAACCGCGCCTCGTCGCCCAAGTGGCGCATGGAACACGTCGGATGGAGGACGGCGGAGTCGGCCCTGCGCAGCACCGACAGGTGGGGGAGCAGCTCGTCGGCGGCCCAGGCGACCGAGTCGACGACGGTGAGCTCCGCGTGCAGTTCCCGGTTGGCGTCGGTGAGATACGGCACCACCTCGTGCGCGAGGCCCAGTGTGCAGGAGGACGCGTCGACGACCAGTGGCAGCGTGCCGCCCGCCGTCCACCCCCAGGCGGCCTCGACGATGCGGTTGGCCATGACGGTGTTGCCGGCCTCGTAGCCCTTCGAGTGCCAGATGGTCGCGCAGCAGGTGCCCGCGACATCGCCGGGGATCCACACCGGCTTTCCGGCGCGCTCCGACACGGCGACGACGGCCTGCGGGAGCGAGGGGCCCCAGTAGCGCTCCGGCTCACCGAAGACGCGGTTCACACAGGCCGGGTAGTAGACGGCGTGCGCGCCCGTGCGTGCGGTGCGGGGCAGGGGGCGGGCGGCGGGGCCCGGCATCTGCGGCAGCCACTGCGGCACCAGGTCGGGACGTACGGCCCTGCGCGCGAGACCCGTGGCCGCCTGGAGGAGCCGGTCGTCGAGGCGGTGCGCCGCCGCCACCGCGAGGCGCGCGGCGGTCTCGACCGCCTTGAATTGTCCGGCGGCCAGCGCCGCGATCCGTTCCTCGCGCGGCGAATGGCGGCGGTGCCTGAAGTCCTTCATCAGCGCGCCGGTGTCGATACCGACGGGGCACGCGAGCTTGCACGTCGAGTCCCCGGCGCACGTGTCCACCGCGTCGTAGCCGTACGCGTCGAGCAGACCGTCCTGGACCGGCGAACCGGCGGCCTGGCGCATCATCTCCCTGCGCAGCACGATGCGCTGGCGCGGAGTGGTCGTCAGATCGGTGCTGGGGCAGGTCGGTTCGCAGAAGCCGCACTCGATGCACGGGTCGGCGATCGGATCGACCCTGGGGATCGTTTTGAGGCCGCGCAGATGCGCCTCGGGGTCGCGGTCCAGGACGACGCGCGGCGCGAGGATTCCGGCGGGGTCGATCACCTGCTTCGTCCGCCACATGAGTTCCGTCGCCTTCGGTCCCCATTCCAGTTCGAGGAAGGGCGCGATGTTGCGGCCGGTGGCGTGCTCGGCCTTGAGCGAGCCGTCGAAGTGCTCGACGGTCAGCCGGCAGAAGTCGTCCATGAAGGCGGCGTAGCGCGCGACGTCCGCCGGGTCGGCGGCGTCGAATGCCAGCAGGAAGTGGAGGTTGCCGTGCGCGGCGTGGCCCGCCACGGCCGCGTCGAATCCGTGCCGGCCCTGGAGCCGCAGGAGGGCCTCGCAGGCCTCCGCGAGCCGCGACGGCGGTACGGCGAAGTCCTCGGTGATCAGGGTCGTACCGGCGGGGCGGGCGCCGCCTACCGCCGTGACGAACGCCTCGCGGGCCTTCCAGTACCCGGCGATCGTCCGCGCGTCACGGGTGAACGCATTCGTCACCGAGGCGACCGGGGCGGCGGGGGCGGCCGGTCCCAGCCGACTGAGCACCTCGGCCGCCGCCCGTTCGTACGCCTCCAGCCCCGCCTCGTCGGGCGCCCGGAACTCCACCAGCAGCGCCGTCGTCTCCCCGGGCAGCCGCGCCCAGTCCGCCGGTACGCCCTCGACGCTCACCGAGGCGCGCAGCGTATTGCCGTCCATCAGCTCCACGGCGACCGCCCCCGCGTCGGTGAAGCGCGGGGCGGCCGCGGCCGCCGCGGAGAGCGTGGGGAAGAAGAGCAGCGCGGCCGACAGCCTGCGGTCCAGCGGCAGCGTGTCGAAGACCACCTCGGAGATGAAGCCGAAGGTGCCCTGGGAGCCCACCATCAGGCCGCGCAGGATCTGCACGGGAGTCGCGCCGTCGAGGAAGGCGTCGAGCCGGTAGCCGTTGGTGTTCTTGATCTCGTACTTGGCACGGATACGGGCGGTCAGCTCCGCGTCCGCCTCGATCTCCGCCTTGATCGCCATGAGCCCCGCGCACAGGCCGGGTTCCGCGTGCGCCAGTTTCTCGTCGGCCGCCGGGTCCGCCGTGTCGACGACCGTGCCGGCCGGCAGCACGAAGGTGAGGGAGGCGACCGTGCGGTAGGAGTTGCGGGCGGTGCCCGCCGTCATGCCGGACGCGTTGTTCGCGACAACACCGCCGATCGTGCAGGCAAGGGCGCTCGCCGGGTCGGGGCCGAGGACGCGGCCGTGGCGCGCGAGGGAGGCGTTGGCCCGTACGACCGTCGTGCCCGGACGGATCCGCGCGCGGGCGCCGTCGTCCAGGACCTCGATGCCCGCCCAGTGGCGGCGCACGTCGACGAGGATGTCCTCGCCCTGGGCCTGGCCGTTGAGCGACGTGCCCGCCGCACGGAAGACGACCTCGCGGCCCCTGCGGTGGGCGTACGAGAGCACCGCCGAGATGTCGTCGAGGTTCTCGGCCACTACGACGACCCGCGGGACGAAACGGTACGGGCTGGCGTCGGACGCGTACCGCACGAGGTCGGAGACCTTCCACAGCACCTTGTCCGCACCGAGGAGCGCGGTCAGCTCGCCGCGCAGCGGCTCGGGTGAGCCGCCGGCCAGGGCGTCCGGCACTCGGTCCGGTGCGGGACCGTGCGGGGTGGCGGGGCGCAGCGATCCGGGGTCCGGCTCCAGCAGCGGCATTCAGGTCCGTCCCCTCGGCTCAGCAGCGGCGCTCCGGCATTCCGTCGACCAGAGCGGACAGCAGGTCACCGAGCACCTCGCGCTGCTCGGTGGTCAATGGAGCCAGGATGTCCTCCGCGGCGTCGCGGCGCGCGTTGCGAAGAGCGCGGAGTGTGGCCCGGCCGGTGTCGGTGAGCTCGATCCTTATCACCCGTCGGTTGGTGGGATCGGGCACGCGGCGCACCCGGCCGCTCGCCTCCAGGCCGTCGACGAGGGTGGTCACGGCGCGGGGGACCACGTCGAGGCGCTTGGCGAGGTCGGCCATCCTCGGCGGCGGCTCGTGGTGCAGGTCGTAGTGCGAAACGGTGCGCAGCAGGCGTGACTGGGCCGGAGTGATGCCGATCGGCTCCATCTGCTGACGCTGGATCCGGTGAAGCCGGCGCGTCAGCCGGAGAAGCTGCTCGGCCAGCAGGCCGTCGGCGTCTGAGGTGCTCATACCCGCACGATATCAGGACCTTGCTCACGGTGAATAGAGTCATTGTGAGTACAGGTAACAATGAGCTAGGCTCTGAGAGTCGCCGTAATATCACCCGCGCGAAGGAGCCCATGCACCCCGATCGACCCACGTGGACACCACCGGCCCGCGATCCCGCCCAGCCGGAGGAGCCCGCGCAAGTACGCCGCATTCTCCGGCTCTTCCGCCCCTACCGGGGCCGGCTGGCCGTCGTCGGCCTGCTCGTCGCCGCCTCGTCCCTCGTCGCTGTCGCCTCCCCGTTCCTGCTCAAGGAGATCCTCGACACCGCGATCCCGCAGAGGCGCACGGGGCTGCTGAGCCTGCTCGCCCTCGGCATGATCCTCACCGCCGTGGTGACGAGCGTCTTCGGCGTGCTCCAGACGCTGATCTCCACGACGGTCGGCCAGCGTGTCATGCACGACCTGCGCACCGCCGTCTACGCCCAGTTGCAGCGCATGCCGCTCGCCTTCTTCACCAGGACCCGCACCGGCGAGGTGCAGTCCCGTATCGCCAACGACATCGGCGGCATGCAGGCGACGGTGACCTCCACCGCCACCTCGCTCGTCTCGAACCTCACCTCGGTCGTGGCCACGGTCGTCGCCATGCTGGCCCTCGACTGGCGGCTGACCGTCGTCTCGCTGCTCCTGCTGCCGGTGTTCGTGTGGATCAGCCGCCGGGTCGGGCGCGAGCGCAAGAAGATCACCACGCAGCGGCAGAAACAGATGGCCTCGATGGCCGCCACCGTCACCGAGTCGCTGTCGGTCAGCGGCATTCTGCTCGGCCGCACCATGGGCCGCGCCGACTCCCTCACCAAGTCCTTCGCCGACGAGTCGGAGCGCCTCGTCGACCTCGAAGTGCGCTCCAACATGGCCGGGCGCTGGCGGATGTCCACCATCGGCATCGTCATGGCCGCCATGCCCGCCGTCATCTACTGGGCGGCCGGCCTGACCATGCAGACCGGCGGCGCAGCCGTCTCGCTCGGTACGCTCGTCGCCTTCGTCTCGCTCCAGCAGGGACTCTTCCGGCCCGCCGTCAGCCTCCTGTCGACGGGTGTGCAGATGCAGGCCTCGCTCGCCCTCTTCCAGCGGATCTTCGAGTACCTCGACCTGCCGGTGGACATCACCGAGCCCGAGAAGCCGGTCCGGCTGGAGAAGATCCGCGGCGAAGTGCGCTTCGACGACGTCCACTTCACGTACGACGAGAAGAGCGGTGCGACTCTCACCGGCATCGACATCACGGTCCCGGCGGGCGGCAGCCTGGCCATCGTCGGGCCCACGGGCTCGGGCAAGAGCACGCTCAGCTATCTGGTGCCCCGGCTGTACGACGTGACGGACGGCGGCGTCACCCTCGACGGCGTCGACGTGCGCGACCTGGACTTCGACACGCTGGCCCGCGCCGTCGGCGTGGTCTCCCAGGAGACGTATCTCTTCCACGCCTCCGTCGCCGACAACCTGCGCTTCGCCAAGCCCGACGCGACCGACGAGGAGCTGCGCGCCGCTGCCGAGGCCGCGCAGATCCACGACCACATCGCCTCACTGCCCGACGGATACGACACCTTGGTCGGCGAGCGGGGATACCGCTTCTCCGGCGGTGAGAAGCAGCGCCTGGCGATCGCCCGGACCATCCTGCGCGATCCGCCCGTCCTCATCCTCGACGAGGCGACGAGCGCGCTCGACACCCGTACGGAACACGCCGTGCAGCGGGCCATCGACGCGCTCTCGGCGGGCCGTACGACCATCACCATCGCGCACCGGCTCTCCACGGTCAGGGACGCCGACCAGATCGTCGTCCTCGACGGCGGAAAGACCGTCGAGCGCGGCACCCACGAGGAACTGCTCGCCCACGGCGGCCGGTACGCGGCGCTGGTGCGCCGGGACGCCCGGCTGTCCCCGGCCGCCACCTGACAGCTCCTCCACCTCGCGCTCGTGTGCTCATGCCGCACGGGGTGAGCCGGTTGCCGTCCCCGGGGCCCCGGGGTCCCGGCAACGGCGGGCGAGGCGGGTTAGCGTGCCCGCATGGAGAACGAGTCCGCACAGAAAGGGCCCGCGAGCAGCCCCCGTCCGGGGCGCCGCGGCCGACTGCTGCTGATCGTGGGCATGGCCGCCACGGTGGTGACCGCCGCGGTCCTGGTGCCTCTGCTGCTGCTCAAGGAGGAGAAGCGCGAGCCGCGGAGCCTCCTGATCCCGGAGGGATGGCGGTCCTCCCAGGTGTACGCAGCGGTCGACAAGGAGCTCGGCGTCGTACCGGGAACGACCGAGAAGGCGGCGCGCACGGCATATCTGAAGCTGCCGCGCGCGGCCAGGGAGAATCCTGAGGGCTACCTCTTCCCGGCCACCTATCCCGTCGACGAGAAGACGACACCGGCGAGTCTGCTCTCGTACATGGTCAACACGGCGGGCAAGAACTTCGGGTCCACGCCCGCGGCGTACCGGAAGGTCGTCATCGCCAGCATCGTGCAGGCCGAGGCGGACACGGCGGAGGACATGGGGAAGGTCGCGCGGGTCATCGACAACCGGCTGACGCGCGGCATGCCGCTCCAGATGGACTCGACGCTGAACTACGCGCTGAAGCGTTCGACCCTCGACACCACGCACGCGGACACGAAGATCGACACCCCGTACAACACGTACGAGCGCACCGGCCTGCCACCGACGCCGATCGGCAATCCGGGCCGGCAGGCGATGGACGCGACGCTGAAACCGCCGCCGGGGGACTGGCTGTACTTCGTCACCGTCGCGCCCGGGGACACCCGCTTCACGGCGAGCTACGCCGAACAGCGCAAGAACGTCGAGGAGTTCAACGCGAACCGCAGAGGCGTGAGCAAGAACGGCGGCTGACGCCTCAGCCCCCGACCGGAAGGGCCTGCGCAGCCACGCTCTCCGAGGCCACCGGCCGCACCGGCACCGGAACGGCCTGCGCAGCCAGGCGCTCCGGAGCCATCGGCTGTGCCACCGGCCGCGCCGGCCCCGGTACCGCCTGTGCCGCCACGCGCCCGGTCGGCGGCCGCTCCAGCAGCCGCATGATCCCGCGCACGGCCGCCCGCCCCGCCCGGTTGGCCCCGATGGTGCTGGCCGACGGCCCGTACCCCACCAGGTGGATCCGCTCGTCGCGCGCCGCCCGCGTGCCCTCCACACGGATGCCGCCACCCCGCTCGCGCAGCCTGAGCGGCGCCAGGTGGTCGGTCACGGCGCGAAACCCGGTGGCCCACAGGATGACGTCGGCATCGACCGTACCCCCGTCGGCCCAGGCCACCCCGTTCGGCGTAATCCGGTCGAACATCGGCAGCCGCTCCAGCACGCCCTCCGCACGAGCCCGCGCGACCGCCTCGGTCACGGGCAGGCCGGTCACCGACACGACGCTCTGCGGCGGCAGACCGCGCCGTACCCGCTCGTCGACGAGCGCGACCGCCGCCCGCCCCTGGTCCTCGCCGAACGGACCGTCACGGAAGACCGGCGGCCGCCGCGTCACCCATGCCGTCTCCGCCGCGACGCCGGCGATCTCCATCAGATGCTGTACGCCGGAGGTCCCGCCGCCCACGACGACCACCCGCTGCCCGGCGAACTCCTGCGGCCCCGGATAGTTCGCGGTGTGCAACTGCCGCCCGCGGAAAGTCTCCTGGCCGGGGTAGCGGGGCCAGAAGGGCCGGTCCCAGGTGCCAGTGGCGTTGATCAGGGCGCGCGCCGACCAGGTTCCCTGCGACGTTTCGACGAGCAGCCGCCCGTCCGCTCCGCCGCGCACCGCGGACACCGCGACGGGCCGGCGTACCCGCAGGTCGAAGGTCCGTTCGTACGTCGCGAAGTACTCCCCGATGACCTCGGAGGAGGGACGGTTGTCGTCGGCGCCGGTCAGCTCCATGCCCGGCAGGGCATGCATGCCGTGGACCTTGCCGTACGTCAGCGAGGGCCACCGGAACTGCCACGCGCCGCCGGGGCGCGGGGAGTGGTCGAGGATGACGAAGTCGCGGCCGGGCTCCAGGCCGGCCCGCCGCAGGTGGTAGGCGCTGGACAGACCGGCCTGCCCGGCGCCGATGACGACCACGTCCACGTCCCGCACCCCAATATTGTTCATGTTTCTACTAACAGGCCGAGGGCTGCGGATCTTCCCGCCACTTTCCGCCCCACGTAATTCCCCGCGATGTGGGTACGGTGCCGGAATGACCCCCGTCGATTACGTGTACCGCGTGGACGCACCCGCAGGAAGCGCCGGCTGGCGCCCCCTCGGGGCCCGCTACCGGGGCACCATCACCACCGCCACCCAGCCCGAGGACGCCGAATTCGTGGCGGCGGTGGTGGTGCGTGACCTTGCGACGGAGTGGGACCACGAGGGCTCGGGCGTCCATCACGTACGTATCTGCGTATGGCGCGACATCGAGGGCGTCGGCCCGGAGGACGCCGAATGCACAGTGGAGGTCCAACCGGACCTGGACACCCTGCCGGGTGCGTAGTCGTGTGCATGATGGAGGCATGTCCGACGCCTTCACCACCCGCATCCTGAACGTCACCACCGGTACGGACGAGACCGTGGCCGACCTGACCCACGACTGCGAGCAGTTCCTCCAGCAGGCCGCACGGGGCAGGGACGGTCTGCTCAACGTTTTCGTCCCGCACGCGACGGCCGGCATCGCGATCCTGGAAACGGGCGCCGGCAGCGACAGCGACCTCCTCGCCGCGCTGCACACCCTGCTTCCCGCCGACGACCGCTGGCAACACCGCCACGGCACCCCCGGCCATGGCCGCGACCACGTACTCCCCGCCCTGGTCCCCCCGCACGCGACACTGCCCGTGATCGGCGGCCGCCTGGAACTGGGCACCTGGCAGTCGGTCTGCCTGGTCGACACCAACAAGGACAACCCCGACCGCCGGGTCCGCCTGAGTTTCCTCGGCTAGGCCGCCCCGGCGGGCTGTCCTGCATCGGGTCACCGATGATCAAGGCCCTCCGGGCCCGGAAGAGCACAGGCAGCACAGACGGCGGCCGGACCGCGCACCCGCCAGTACCGGCTCAGTCCTGAGCGCCCGTCCTGCGGCCGGATCGCGCACCCGCCCGGTGCAGCGCGGAGCGCTCCTCCTCACTCAGGCCGCCCCACACCCCGGTGCGCTGTCCCGAACGCACCGCGTAGGTGAGGCACTGCCGCGTCACGGGGCAGCGCCCGCACACCTCCTTGGCCGCCGCCTGCTCGTCCAGTGCGGGCCCCTTGACCCCCACGGGGAAGAAGATTTCCGGGTCGGTGTCCGCGCACGCAGCCCTGCGCAACCACCTCTGGTCCATCGGGAGCCCGTCCATGAGCCGCCGGGTGCCCGCCCCGTCCGGGGGCAAACCCCGGCGTGTGCGCGATCCGGACATTCAGGAATGGCGGCGCCCGCCGGGGGGACCCGCAGCCACGTAGGGAGCCGGCGAGGAGGAGAGAGCGATGCGCGCACTGACCTGGCACGGAAGGCGGGACGTACGGGTGGAGACGGTGCCCGACCCGCAGCTGAAAGAGCCGACCGACGTGATCGTACGCGTCACCTCGACCGGCATCTGCGGTTCCGACCTGCATCTGTACGAGGTCCTGGGGCCCTATCTGGATCCGGGAGACATCCTGGGACACGAGCCGATGGGCGTGGTCGAGGAAGTGGGCGCGGGCGTCTCCACGCTCGCGCCGGGCGACCGGGTCGTGATCCCTTTCAATGTCTCCTGCCAGCACTGCTTCATGTGCGAGCAGGGCCTGCACTCGCAGTGCGAGACCACCCAGGTCCGGGAGCGCGGCATGGGCGCGGCGCTGTTCGGATACACCAAGCTGTACGGTCAAGTCCCCGGCGGCCAGGCCGAGTTCCTGCGCGTACCGTTCGGTGACAGCCTGCCCGTCAAAGTGCCCGAAGGGCCGCCCGACGAACGCTTCGTCTACCTCTCCGACGTGCTGCCCACCGCCTGGCAGGCCGTCGAGTACGCCGCCATTCCGCCCGGCGGCACCGTGACCGTACTCGGCCTCGGCCCCATCGGCGAAATGGCGGCCCGCGTCGCGCTGCACCGGGGCGCGAGCCTGGTGGTCGGCGTCGACCTGGTGCCGGAGCGGCTGAGCCGCGCGGGCACCCGTGGTGTCAAGGCGCTCGACCTGCGCGGTTACGGCAAGGACCTCCCCGACGCCATTCGCGACCTGACCGGCGGCCGGGGCACCGACGCCGTGATCGACGCCGTCGGCATGGAGGCACATGGTGCTCCCGTCGCCAAGGCGGCGCAGTGGGTGACCGGCCTGCTGCCCGACGCGGTGAGCCAACGGCTGATGGAACACGCCGGTGTGGACCGCCTGCACGCCCTGTACACCGCGATCGACGTGGTGCGCCGGGGCGGCACGATCTCGCTGTCCGGCGTGTACGGCGGCATGGCGGACCCGATGCCGATGCTGACGCTCTTCGACAAGCAGATCCAGTTGCGGATGGGCCAGGCCAACGTCAAGCGCTGGGTGGACGACATCCTGCCGCTCCTCACCGACGGCGACCCCCTGGGCGTCGAGGGCTTCGCCACCCACTCCATGCCGCTCGCGGACGCGCCGAGGGCGTACGAGATGTTCCAGACCAAGCAGGACGGAATGATCAAGACGCTGCTCAAGCCCTGAGGTCTGCCCGCCGACGGGACGAGAACGCCCCGGCCGGAAAGCGTCCGGCCGGGGCGTTCCGTACTGCCGTGTGACTAGTCCTGCTCGGCTCCCGCCGGGAGCGTGCGCAGCTTCATCGTGGTGCGGGTCCTGAACGCCCAGTCGAGCATCTTCTTGGCGTCCGTGTAACGGTCCGGGCTGTTGAGAACGACGCCCGCGACCGTCCGGTCGCCCCGCTTGGCGGCGAACACCAGGCAGGGACCCGCGACGGAACCGGTACCGGTCTTGATGCCGATCGCGCCGCTGTACGAACCGAGCAGCTTGTTCGTGTTGTACCAGGTGTACACCCGGCCGTTGGTGGCCGTCTGCTTGGTGCTGGTGGCCTTCACGACCGACCCGAAGGTCGAGTTCCCGAGGGCGCGCCGGGCCAGCTTGGCCGAGTCGCGCGGCGTGGTGTAGTTGCTCCCCGCCTGCGAAATGCCGTCGAAGGAGTCGTACTTGGTGTTGGCCATCCCCAAGTCCGAGGCCTTCTTGTTCATCTTGGAGATGAACGACTTGGTGCGGGCCGCCTCGGTGGTGCCCGTGCCGAACGTGTCGGCCAGGGCGTACGCGGCGTCGCAGCCCGACGGCAGCATCAGCCCGTACAGCAGCTGACGCACCGAGAGCTTGTCGCCCTTCTTCAGATCGGCCGTGCTCGCACCGTTACGCGCGACGTAGTCGCGGTAGCTCTGCTTGACGGTGATCTTCTTGTTGAGGTCCACGCCACGGGTCTCCAGCACCACGACGGCCGTCATGACCTTCGTCGTGCTGGCCATCTGCCGCTTGGTGTCGGCGGCCTTGCTCCACAGCGTCTTGTTCGGCTTGCTGTCGAGCAGGAACGCGCCCTTCGCGCGAACGGAAGGACCGGTGGCCGCCTGTGCGGAGGACATGGGTGTGATCACCGCGAATGCCGCCGTCGACGCGACCAGCGCCGTCCCCCACCGGCGGACTGAAATGCCCCCTGATCTCACGTATGGATCTCCGTTTCACTCACTGGACACATCTGTTGAACGGCATGCTCGCATCAGCTTCGCAGCGCGGGAACGGTGGGGTGTGCGTGAAGGCAGATGATGTGACGTGTTCAAGCCGGAGTTGACGCAGCGGGCCGCCGGCGGAGCCAGTGGTACGCGGCCTGCGCCGTGAACTCGTCCTGGCCGCCGGGGAAGAGCAGCCCGGCCGTGGCGAACGCCGGATCGTCCTGCGTCCCGCGCACGTACGGCACGGCGACGCAGCGCATGCCCGCGGCGTTCGCCGCCGCCGCGCCCGCCGGGGCGTCCTCCAGGACCACGCAGTCGGCCGGCGCGGCGCCGATCCTGCGCGCGGCCTCCAGGAAGACATCGGGCGCGGGCTTGCCGTACGGGACCTCTTCGGCGGAGACAACCTCGGTGATCAGGGTGTCCAGACCGGTGCCGGCGAGCACGGCCTCGATGGCGGCCCGCGAGGAGCCGGAGGCCACGATCATCGCGGTCCCCTCGGCGTGCAGCCGTTCCGCGAACTTCCGCATCTCGGGGAAGACTTCGGTGGACGCGGCGGCCAGCTCCAGGTACAGCCGGTTCTTGCCGGCGAGTAGCTCGTCGAGCGGCGCGGTGATCCCGTACTGCTCACGCAGGGCGGCCAGCGTCTCGCGCGTGCCGATGCCGATGAAGCGGGTGTGGTCCTCCCAGCCGAAGTCCGTGACGCCGTACCGGGCGAGCAACTGCCTGCCCGCCCGGTAGTAGTTCGGCTCGCTGTCCACGAGCGTGCCGTCGAGATCGAAGATGACCGAGGTGCGGGGCGGGAGGCTCATGGCACCAGCATGCCAAGCCGGCCGGTCAGTCCCGCTTCGCGGCCGCCCGGCCCACCGACTCGACCAGCGGAAGCAGCCGGTGCGGGACCCGCTCGCGCAGCGCCACCTCGGTCCGTGTCCGTACGACGCCGGGAATCTGGATCAGCCGCTGGATGACGTCCTCCAGATGCCCGGCGTCACGCGCGGCCACCCGCGTCAGCAGGTCCCCGCCGCCGGTGATGGAGAACGCCTCGATGATCTCCGGTACGGCCGCCAGGGCGTCGCCCACCTCGTCCAGATGCCCCTGCGTGACCTCGACGTGCACGAAGGCGAGCACGGGGTGGCCGAGGGCGGCGGGGGAGAGGCTGGGACCCGTACCGGTGATCACACCGTCGCGCTCCAGCCGGTCGAGGCGGGCCTGGAGCGTTCCCCGCGCGATGCCGAGCAGACGGGCGTACTCACGCACGCTGGTGCGCGGCTGCTCGATGAGGAGCCGCAGGATGCGGGTGTCGAGCTCGTCCACTGCCATGATCCGTTGGTCTCCTTCTGGCCCTGCTGCCGGACCATCGACTGTACCAATGGTCCAGTCGTATGGGGACGAGTTGAGCCACTGTGCCTCTTGATGCTTTCCTTTTACTTATTGATGGCGCCGCCAGCGCCGGACGGCAACGAAGCCGCCTTCCGGACCCGCGGCGCCTTCGCCATGTCTGAAGTCCGAAGCGGATGCTTCGTACGCCGAAGGGGGGCGGAACCTACCGTCGTGAAGAGGATGTTTACCGCTCCTGATCCGGGCCTCCTGCGCCTGCGCGTCTCCACGCGCGCCGTCATCGGCGTGGGTCTTTCGGTGGCGGCCGCCGAACTGGCCGGGCTGTCCCTGACCGCCTCCATCACCGCGGGCCTGGCCGCGCTGCTCGCGCTCTTCACCGTCCAGGACGCGACCGTGCGCCGCCAGGCCGCCACGACCGCCCTGCTCCCGGTCGCGGGCTTCCCCGTGCTCGCCCTCGCGACAGCGCTGCACGGCGCACCGCTCCTGCGCGACCTGGCGTTCCTGCTGGTCGTCTTCTGCGGCGCGTACGCCAGGCGGTGGGGGCCGCGCGGGCACGCGCTCGGCATCTTCGCGTTCATGCAGTTCTTCGCCACCCAGTTCCTGCACGCCGTCCCCGGCCAGCTGCCCGAGCTGTACGGCGCACTCGCGCTCGCCGTCGCCGTGGCGGCCGCCGTGCGCTTCGGGGCGTGGTGCATCGAACGGCGCACCCCGCCGCCCGCCGTCCCGCCGCCGCTGACCGGGCGCGGCCTCTCCCGGCCGACCACCCGGCAGGCGTTCCAGGTCACCGCGGCGTGCGCGTTCGCGCTCGCCCTGGGCCAGCTGCTCTCCCAGGAGCGCTGGTACTGGGCCGTCGGCACAGCCTGGTGGATCTTCGTCAACACCACGGCGCGCGGCGAGACCCTGGTACGCGGCTTCCGTCGCGTACTCGGTACGGTCGCCGGCATCGGGGCCGGCCTGCTGATCGCCGTACCGGTCGCCGGGGCCCCCGCGCCGACCGCCGCGCTCGTCGCCGTCTGCGTGTTCGGGATCTTCTACACGGCCGCTCCCTCGTACAGCTGGATGATGTTCTTCGTGACCGTCATGGCCGGTCTGCTGTACGGACTCCTCGGCGTCCTGCACCCCGGACTGCTCCTCCTGCGCTTCGAGGAGACCGCCGTCGGCGCGATCGGCGCGGCCCTCGCCGTCGCCCTCGTCCTGCCCGTCACCACCCACGGCACGACCGACGCCTGGATCCAGCGCGCCCTGCACTGCGTGCGCGCCTGCACGGCGGACGCCGCCCGCCGGCTGGCCGGGGACGACACGGCCGACCCGGCGCACCGCGTCGCCGAACTGGAACTCCTCCTCGGCCGGGTGCGGATCTCGCTCGCCCCGCTGGTGCACCCGCTCAGCCCGCTGCGCGCCCGCAAGGCCCGCGCCCGCCAGGTCATCGCCCTGCTCGACGACTGCGCCCGGCTGGTACGGGCCCTCGCCTCCGTCGCCGCCGACCCCGACGCCTCCCACGACGCCCGCCTCGCGGCCGCCTGCTGGCGTGTGGAGGCCGCGGTGGAGGCGCTCGTATCGCCGTCGGCCAGGCCCGAGGGCGCGGAGCCGCCGCTGGCGCCCGTACAGGCGTCCGGGCACCACCCGGGGGCCGAGGCCGCCCTGCGTCATCTCCACGAGCTGGAGAGGGCGCTCGCCGACCTCGCCACGCCCCTGCGCACCTCGCCGCGCGCCCCCGTGGTGAGCGCCTGAGCCGGGGCCGGCAACCGCCCCCACCGAGCGGACCGCCGCCCCGGCAGAATGTGATCGAAGCTGTCACAGTCTTGCGGCTGTACGCGGTCAACTGGCGGAAAGGGGCTCCACGGTGAGCAGCAGCAACGAGGCCGAACGGGCTGGGCGAACTGGGAGGTCCCGGCGGGCCGGGCGGGCGTTCATCGGGTCGTTCACCTCGGCAGGGGGACGCGGGATCACCGCCGCCGCCGTGGACCCGGAGACAGGCGCCCTGACCGTGCTCGGATCCACCGACGCCGTCGCCGACCCGTCGTTCCTCGCGCTCGCCCCCGGTGGAAAGATCCTCTACGCCGTGAGCGAGACCGAGGACGGGGCGGTCGCCGCCTTCGACGTGACCGGCGACGGCGCCCCGCTCCCGGCCGGTGAGCCGGTCCTCGTGGGCGGCGCCGCGCCCACCCACCTCACGCCGGCCGCCGGGCATCTGGTGACCGCGAACTACGGCTCGGGGAGCGTCACGGTGCTCCCGGTCGGCGCGGACGGCGCCCCGGAAGCGGCCACCGGCGTACTGCACCACCGGGGCAACGGTCCCGACCAGGACCGGCAGGCGGGACCGCACGCGCACCAGGTGCTGCCCGACCCCACGGGACGGTGGGTGCTCAGCGTCGACCTCGGCACCGACTCCGTACGGGTCTGCGCACTCGCTTCGTCCACCGGGACGCTGCGCGTGCACACCGAGACCGCGCTGCGGCCGGGCACCGGGCCGCGCCACCTGGCCTTCCACCCCGCAGGCGGTCACGCGTACGTCCTGGGCGAGCTGGAGCCGGCCGTCACCGTCTGCCGCTGGGACGCCGAGTCGGGTGTGCTCGTACCGCTCGGTGAGGTCCCTGTCGTGGAGCCGGGCGCCGACGGAGCGACGTACCCCTCCGCGGTGGTCGTCGCCCACGACGGGCGCTTCCTCTGGGCGGCCGGCCGCGGGCACGACAGCATCGCCGTGATCGCGCTCGACGCGTCCGGCGCCAACGCGCGGTTCGTGACGACGGTGGAGTGCGGCGGTCACTGGCCGCGCGACCTCACCCTGGACCCCTCGGGACGCAGGCTGTACGCCGCCAACGAACGCTCCGGGGACGTCACCTGGTTCGACATCGACCAGGAGACGGGCGTCCCGCGCCGGGCCGGCTCCATACAGGCCCCGGCGGCGTCCTGCGTCGTCTTCGGCTGACAGGAGCGCCCGAGGGCCCGCACCGGTGAGTGTCACTCGGTGAGTGTCACTCGGTGAGTGTCACTCGGTGCGGGCCCTCGGGCTTCGTGCGTGCCCGTCCCTCCGTACCGCGGTCGGCGTGCGGTGGGGGGGCGGCGCTCAGTGGGCCGGCATGCCCTGTGCCGGCTGCGGGGCGATGCCCAGCGCGGTCGTGTAGTGCGACAGGGCGAGCTTGCCGATCGCCGGATAGGCGCCCAGCGGCTCGGCGGTCGCGCAGTCCGCCTCCTTGACGGCCGCGTCCAGCAGGCTGTCGGGCACCTCGGGGCCGATCACGTACGGCGCCAGCGCGAGCTGGGTGGAGCCGGAGCCGCGCAACTGCTCCGCGACGGCGCCGACCGAACCTTCCTCATCGAGTGCGGCCGCTATCACCGGTACGGCGAGCCGCGCGGCCAGCAGCATGCCGGTGATGCCGGCGGCCTGCACGGCCTCGTCGCCGCCCACGGTGGCGAGGATGATGCCGTCGGCCGCGGTGGCGACCGTGAACAGCCTCGCGCGGTCGGCGCGGGACAGGCCGGCCTCGGAGAGGCGCACGTGCAGGGCCTCGGCGAGCAGCGGGTGCGGGCCGAGGACGTCGGTCAGCTCGACGGCGGCACGGCTGTCCATGACGGCCTGCCGTATCCGGCGCATCAGAGCGTTCTCGGGGCCGGCGAGCAGCGGCACCACGACGGCGGCCGGGCCCTGCGGCTCGGAGACCTCGCGGCCCGCGGCGAGCGCATGCTCGTAGCGGGCGGTGCGCTCGGAAGCGGTGCGCGCGAGGACGTTCTCCAGCGCGGGGTACTCGTCGTTGTCGCCGTCGAGATAGCCGATCCTGGCCTCAAGTCCGGGCAGCTCGGAACGGGCGATACTGACGACTTCCTCCGCCAGGCTGCGCGACGCGCTGCCCGGCGTGCCGGGGACGGCGAGGACAAGCGCGGGCGCGCCCTCGGGAGCCACCACGGGTTCCGGCCGGCGGTGCCGTCCGGACTGTCGTGGTCGCGGCATTCGTACAGGCAGGCCGGATGCGGGCCCAGTGGGGGAGCTCATGGCGCCGCATGCTACTGCGTTTGTCTGCTTGGCTGTTCGGGGAGGGGGCGTTGCAGCGGTGTCTGTCCGCATTTATCCCGTGAGTCGCTATGAGTTCAACTGCCCTGCTCTGTGCGTACGTGCAGCAGGCGCCCGTCGGCCGGCAGCCGCAGACCGTCCGTGGCGAGCGCCGCGGCGACGCGCACGGCTCCGGCCAGCGGATCTCCCGCCGCCGGGACGGTACGCGCGTGCGGCAGCCGCGCGGCGAGTGCGTCCCGCAGTGGTACGAGCAGCGGGTCGCCCATCTTGAACAGGCCACCGGTGAGGGCGACCTCGCACTCCCCGGACGGCGGGCACACGGCGGCGGCGGCGTCGGCGATGTGCCCGGCCGCCTCCCGCAGGATGCCGGCCGCGACTGGATCGGCGGGTTCGGCTGCCGCGCAGCGGGCCACTTCCGGCGCGAACGAGGCGAGCACGGCGGGGCGGTCGGCACGCGGGTAGAGCAGGCCGGGCAGTTGGGGCGCCGGACCGAAAACCGCCTCCACGCGGGCCAGCAGGGCGCGTGAGCCACCACTGCGCCCGTCGTGGGCGCGCATCGCGGCTTCGAGTCCGGCGCGGCCGATCCAGGCACCGCTACCGCAGTCGCCGAGCAGATGCCCCCAGCCGTCGGCCCTGCGCCAGCGGGAGAGGTCCGTACCGAGCGCGATCATCCCGGTGCCGGCCGCGACCACCGCTCCCGGCCGCAGGCCGAGCGCTCCCGCGTACGCCGTGACGGCGTCGGCGGCGAGCGCGAGGCGCCGTACGCCCAGCGCGCTCTCCAGCGCTCCGGGCAGCCGGGCACGCAGGTCGTCGCCGAGGGTCGCCATACCGGCGGCGCCGATCGCCACGGCGTCGATGGTGACGGGGCGCGTGGAGCCGGCGTGCGGGTCTCCGACGTCCGGGTCTCCGGCGGTCCGGTCTCCGGCGTCCCCGTCTCCGGCGTTGTCGAGGAGTGCCCGTGCCATGGGCAGTAGCTGGTCCAGGAGATGCGCCGCGTCGATTCCGGCGGGTCCCGTGCGTACGGGCTCACGCGACGCGGTGGTTGCGGCGTGTCCGGTGTCCGAGCGTCCGTCGCACGGGGCTTTCGCGAGCGCCACCCGCAGCCCCGAACCGCCGGAGTCGACCCCGAGCACCCACGGCGTCACGGCAGCCGTCCGGACGTCCGGCGAACGCCTGCGTGACCTCATGGACCGGCTCCGGGGAGAAGGAGGAGTGACCGCGGCAGCCTATCCCGGCTGTCGGCCGTGCTCCCCGTAGGCCGGTAGGGTGACATGCCGTGGCAGCACGACCGTTGAACGAACTCGTAGAACCCGGATGGGCGCAGGCGCTGCGTCCTGTGGCCGGGCGGATCGCCGCGATGGGCGACTTCCTGCGCGCTGAGATCGCAGCCGGCCGCACCTATCTGCCGGCCGGAGCACATGTCCTGCGGGCCTTCCAGCAGCCCTTCGACGAGGTTCGGGTCCTGATCGTCGGTCAGGACCCCTATCCGACGCCGGGAATGGCCATCGGGCACAGCTTCGCGGTCTCGCCCGACGTACGTTCCCTGCCGGGCAGTCTGGAGAACATCTTCCGGGAGCTGCACACGGATTTGGGCCTGCCCCGGCCCTCCAACGGCGATCTGACGCCGTGGACCCGACAAGGCGTGCTGTTGCTCAACAGGGCGCTCACCACGGCGCCCCGCAAGCCCGCGGCGCACCGCGGCAAGGGCTGGGAAGAAGTGACCGAGCAGGCCATCCGCGCCCTGGTCGCGCGTGGCAAACCGCTGGTGTCCGTGCTGTGGGGACGTGACGCCCGCAATCTGCGGCCGCTGCTCGGGGACTTCCCCGCGATCGAGTCCGCCCACCCGTCACCGATGTCGGCGGACCGCGGATTCTTCGGCTCGCGGCCGTTCAGCCGGACCAATGAACTGCTGGTCCGCCAGGGGGCCCAGCCGGTGGTCTGGCAACTGCCCTGAGCTCTCCCGGCACAACCGGTCGGCTGTGGTTCACGTGTCGGTGCGGCGCGCGGAGCGGCGGCGGAGCCGAAGCGGCAGTACGTACCAGCACAGGGCGAACCACAGCATGACACCACCGGCGAGGAGCTCGCCGACCAGGCTCGGCAGCACAACGTGCAGGATGAGCAGCAGGGTGCAGCCGATGGTCAGGGCGAGGAGCACCATGCCGCACATCATCAGCCGGCCGGCGGCCTCCACCACTTCGTCTTTCATGCGCTGGCCGGACAGGAAGCGGTGAATCGACACCGGCGCTATCAGCGAACCGGTGGCCGCCGCGCCGAGGACCACGGTGATCACGTACACGGTACGGTCGAAGGTCTGAAGGTCCCTGAACACAGGGGTGAACGCCACGCTGAGAAGGAATCCGAAGAGGATCTGTACGCCGGTCTGCGCGACCCTGGTCTCCTGAAGTATCTCGTTCCAGCGGCGATTGACGCGCTCGCGCGGGGTTTCCGGCGGCTCGTGGCCGGGAGCACCGTCCGTTCCACATGAAGTGCACGTACCGGTTTTGGTCGGCTGCTCCGTCATGGCCATGGCATCCTCCAGGTTCGAGAAAATCCGGATGCCCATTTTCTGCGTCATCACACCCCCCTCGCTGTCGGCCGGGTGCGCTTCGCGGCTCGGCACCCCCGGCTATTAACCATACCGATCGACCCGTATGGTTAAGGCATGACACTTCCCAGCGCCCCTCGTGGGCGCCCCAGAGACAGTCGCGCCCACGAAGCCATCCTGGCCGCCACGGCCGAGCTGTTGGTCGAGGTCGGATACGCGGCGACCGCGATCGGGGCCGTGGCCGCTCGCGCTGGTGTCGGTAAGGACACCATCTATCGACGCTGGTCCGGCAAGGCCGAGTTGGTGTACGAGGCGGTCTTCACCGAGACCGACACGATGGCGGCGCCGGACACCGGCAACCTGACGGCAGATCTGGCCGCGCTCCTCGACGCCCTGATCCAGGAGTTCACCGCCCCGGCCGCCGCTGCCGCCCTGCCCGGCCTGCTGGCCGACTTCGCCGCCGCCCCGGTATTGCGGACCCGCATCCGGACCCACTTCCTGGCCCCCGCGAAGGCCGGCCTTGCCGAGGTGTTCGAGCGAGCGGTGCGGCGAGGTGAGACCGGCGCCGACGTACCGGTGGATCTGATCCTGGACACGCTGGCCGGAGCTGTCTTCTTCCATGTCGGGCTCGTGGGCGAGCGCCCCGCACCGAAGCTTGCCACCCAACTGGCCGCGATCGTCGGCCGCGGAATCGAGGCACGATGAACGGCTGGTTCCTCACCGCCGGTATAACCGCCGCCGGGGTCGCCGCGATCCACATCGTCGGCGGTCGTCGCGACGTCGTCCTGCCCCTGCTGGCAGGCAATCTCCCCGACGAGCCCCGACGCGTCCTGCACGCCGTCTGGCATATGGTCACCGCCGACCTGGTCCTGGCCGCTGCCGCGCTGATCTGGCTGTCACCGGGCGACCGGCCAGGCGGCGAAACCGTCGCCTGGATCCTGTCCGCCCACTTCGTCGCCTACTCGGCCGCGTTCCTGGCGGTGACGCTGGCGGCCAGGTGGTCCAAACCGCTGCTACGACTGCCGCAATGGATTCTGCTCCTGCCGGTGGCGGTACTGACCGCGGCCGGGGCGCTCTGAACGCCGCAGTCCATGGGGAACGGCTGGGGGGCACGGCCCGCGCCCCAGCGCGGGCCTGCTGAGCCGCACTGCCTGCCGGCGGCGCGCCCGGCCCGGTCAACCGATGACCGCGGCCCGCACGCACAGCACATCCGGCAGATGAGAGGCGAGCATCTGCCAGCTGTCCCCGTCGTCCGCGCTCGCGAAGAGCTCGCCGTTGCGGTTGCCGAAGTACACCCCCGCCGGGTCGGCGTCGTCCGTACAGAGCGCGTCGCGCAGCACCGTTCCGTAATGCGGCTCCTGGGGCAGTCCGGCCGTCAGCGGCTCCCAGCTCTTGCCCGCGTCCCTGGTGCGGTAGACCCGGCACTTGTTGTCGGCGGGCACTCGGTCGGAGTCCGCCGTGATGGGGAAGACGTACGCCGTGTCCGCGCGGTGCGGATGCGCGGCGGCTGCGAAACCGAACGTCGAGGGCAGCCCCGCCCCGATGTCGGACCAGTTGGCCCCGGCGTCGTCGCTGCGGAACACCCCCCAGTGATTCTGCAGATACAGCCGGTCGGGATCGGCCGCGTCCTGAACGACCTTGTGTACGCACTGGCCGAACTCCGGGTTGGGATCGGGCAGGAACACCGCCGACACCCCCTTGTTGGACGGGGTCCAGCTCGCCCCGCCGTCCAGCGAGCGGAACACGCCCGCCGTGGACACCGCGACCGTCACGGCCCGTGGGTCACGCGGGTCGGTGATGATCGTGTGCAGCCCCTCGCCACCACCGCCCGGCACCCACTGCGAGCGCGTCGGGTGCTCCCACAGCGGCCGTACGAGCTCGAAGGACTCGCCGCGGTCCTCGGAACGGAAGAGCGCGGCCGGCTCCGTCCCCGCGTACACCACGTCGGGAGCCTCGGGCCCGGCCGGATGCAGCTGCCAGACCCGCTCCAGCGACGCACCCGTGAACTCCGGGAACTTCACGGCGGGTTGCCTGGGCTCCACCCAGGTCGCACCGAGGTCGTCGGAGTGGAAGACCGAGGGACCCCAGTGCAGGCTGTCCCCGCCGGCGAGCAGCCTGGGCATCGCGCCGCGGGTGTCGATGGCGATCGAATACACCGCCTGCGCGTTGAAATGGGGCCCGTCGATCTCCCACGCGCCGCCGCGCCTGCGGCCGATGAAGAGCCCTTTTCGTGTTCCTACAGTGAGCAGTACGTCGGTCATCGCCGACACCTCCAGGACGCCGTTGTCTCAGATACGGGCCAGTGTGCACCCCACCACTGACAACGGCCGCCGGAGAGCGTGTTGCCGCAGCTCAGGACGGCATGCCGGGGAAAACAAGCCCCCTCCGCCCCGAGTGGAACCGGACGGTACGCGACGCTCGTTATAACACCGGGAGCGATCGGCAGTACCGAAGCGAGGGGAGAGCGCCGGTGACCAACGGTGCGGTACGGATCGACGGGGACAATCTTCTGCTGCCGGGCGGGGTGCGGGTGCGTTTCGTACGTACGCTGCGCCTGCCCGAGAAGGGGACGCACTCCCTGCCGCCGGGCCTGGGCCACTTCCCGCTGCGCAGGGTCGAGGACTACGCCGCCACAGTCCCTCAGGAGTGGCTGGACAGAGGCGGCGTCATGCTGCCCGTGTATCTGCGCGAAGCGATGTGGCTGAGCTTCGCCGGGACCGTGGAACCGAACGCCCTTCAGGTCGGGGTCGGGAAGGTGTGCGCGGTGTCGGGCAAGCCGTGGAGCGGCCGGCTGTCACGGGGCCCGCAGAACTACCTGGTGCTGCCCCGCCAGCCGTGGCTCGACGGCATAAACTCCGGGTCGGGAACGGTGCGGCAGTTCGTCGCCGTACCGCTCGGGATGGGAGCGACCGTCGAGGGCCAGGTCACCGGCGAGGAGAAGTGGGGCGGACTGCAACTGCAGTCGTGGACGCTCGCGGACGGGCCGCTGGAGGCGTGGCGGGAGGAGCAGCGGCGGGCGGCCGAGCGGCGGGCCGCCATGCCGCGGTCCGCGGCCCCGTACGGCATGCCGGGGGCTGCCCCGGCCGTGATGTCCGCCTCCGGAGGCGGCTGGGGCAGTCCCCCCGTGCCACGGTCCCCGGCGGCGGCGATGGGGCTGGGTGTGGGCGGTTCCATGCGTCAGGAGGTCTACAAGGACGACCGGCCCGCCTCCGACTGGGCCGCCGAGCCGTCGGGCCGGGTCTTCGTCCATCTGGTGACCCCGCCGGAATGGCGGCGTATCACCGGGGAGGAGCCCCCGTCGTCCCCCGTCGACCGGGCGGCGTACACACGGGCGGGACTGCCCTGGTTCGACTACTACGACGCCGACGGCGAGGACTTGGCGCCCGCGGACACGCTGGGCGGCGTGAAGCCCGTCGGTGAGTGGCTGGGCGACGACCACACGCCGTGGCAGCAGCCGTCACCGCACCAGGTGAAGCCGCTCGGCGACGCGCCGGGGAAACCGGTGGCGGACGGCGACTGGTAGCGGCCGAAGGACCGGACCGGGTCGGGGGACGTCCGTGGCGGTGAGGTGCGCCGCGGCGGGGAGATCATGGAGGCCGTTCCCGAAGCGTCCGCCGGCACGATCGCCGTGGGCGCGCACGCCTGAGGAGAAAAACCATGCCCGACATCCGCATGCACACCCCGGACGATTCGGTGGCCCTCGTGGAGGTCGCCACGGGACCGGCAATGGACGCGCAGGCCGGGCAGATCCACATCGGCGCGCGGAGCGGTGCGTACGTCTCCCTGGTGGCGACGCCCCCGCAGGCGCGGGAGCTGGCGGCGGCGCTTGTGCGGGCGGCCGACGACGCCGAGGCGCAGGTCAAGGACACGTATCCGACCGTCAGGGCGGGTGAGCTGCGCCGCGGGGACGTACGTACCGGGGAGCGCACGATCACCGTGGAACGCGTCCGGTCCGACGGCGACACCGTCCACGTCACCTGGGCGTCGGACGCCGGGCGCCACTGGACCCAGAGCTACGCGGCGGACACGGAGATCGGCCTTCGGCGACGCGCGTAGTCGGCTGTCAATAATTTCCTCTTGCTGCACGGGAGTTGACCTGCCGTGGGCTCCTGCCTATGTTCTCGTTCGGGATTGTGGTCGATGTCCGATATTTCGAACGAACACCGGGAGCCCGTATGCACAGTCAGAGAAGGTCCAGACACCGGCTCGCCGTCGCGTCGGCGGTCCTCGCCGGCCTGACGGCCGCTCTTGTCGTCGCACCCGGTGAAGCGCCCGCCGCGGCGGAGGCGGCGGTCACCGACTACTCGATCAGTGTCGACCCGGCCGGCGCCGGGCCCGCGATCGACGACTCCATGTACGGCGTGTTCTACGAGGACATCAACCACGCCGCCGACGGCGGACTGTACGCCGAGCTGGTGCAGAATCGTTCCTTCGAGTACGACCCCGCCGACAACCGCTCGTACACCCCCCTGACCGCCTGGAAGGAAACCGCGAGCGGCGGAGCGACCGGCACGGCCCGCGTCGTGGACGACAGCGGGCGGCTCAACGAGCGCAACCGCCGCTATCTGCGGCTGGACCTCGACGGAAACCGTGACGGTGACAGCGGCCGCCTCGGCGTCGCGAACTCCGGCTACAACGCGGGAATCGCCGTGCGCGCGGGAGAGAAGTACGACTTCTCGGTGTGGGCACGCACCGACCAGACGCGCGGAACCCCGCTCAGCGTCGAACTGCGCGACGGCCAGACCCAGCTGGCGCGGCCCTTGCGCGTCACGGCACGCGGCGACCGCTGGACGAAGTACTCCGGAACCCTCACCGCCCGCGCGACCAGCGGCGCCGGCCGGCTCGCCGTCACCGCTGGCGGCAGCGGCACCGTACGGCTCGACATGGTCTCGCTCTTCCCCCGCGACACCTACAAGGGCCGGCCGAACGGCCTGCGCAAGGACCTCGCCGAGAAGGTCGCAGCCCTGAAGCCCGGCTTCCTGCGCTTCCCCGGCGGCTGCCTGGTGAACACCGGCAGCCATGAGGCGTACGAGGCACCGGACTTCGAGCGCAAGCGCTCCTACCAGTGGAAGGACACCGTCGGCCCCGTCGAGCAGCGGCCGGTGAACGCCAACTTCTGGGGCTACAACCAGACCTACGGACTCGGCTACTACGAGTACTTCCAGTACGCCGAGGACATCGGCGCGATGGCCCTGCCCGTCGTCCCCGCCCTCGTCACCGGCTGCGGCCAGAACAAGGCGACCGACGACCCGGAGCTGCTCCGCCGCCACATCCAGGACACGCTCGACCTCATCGAGTTCGCCAACGGACCCGTGTCCTCCCCGTGGGGGAAGAAACGCGCCCGGATGGGCCACCCCAAGCCCTTCGGCCTGACCCACCTGGAGGTCGGCAACGAGGAGAACCTCCCCGACGAGTTCTTCACGCGATTCACCGAGTTCCGCAAGGCCATCGAGGCCAAGTACCCAGCCGTCACCGTCATCAGCAACTCCGGCCCCGACGACAGCGGCGCCACGTTCGACCGCGCCTGGCAGCTGAACCGTGATGCCAAGGTCGCCATGGTCGACGAGCACTACTACAACAGCCCGCAGTGGTTCCTGGAGAACAACGAGCGTTACGACGCCTACGACCGCCAGGGCCCCAAGGTCTTCCTCGGCGAGTACGCGTCACTCGACAACCGCTTCTCCAACGCCCTCGCCGAAGCCACCTACATGACGGGACTCGAACGCAACGCGGACGTCGTCAAACTCGCCTCGTACGCGCCGCTCCTCGCCGACACCAACGACGCGCAGTGGCGGCCGAACATGATCTGGTTCGACAACACCACCTCATGGGGAAGCGCCAGTTACGAGACGCAGAAGCTCTTCATGAACAACGTCGGTGACGAGGTCGTACGAAGCCAGGCCTCCGGCACCCCCGCCACCAGCGGCCCGATCACCGGTGCCGTGGGCCTCTCCACCTGGGCGACCGCCGCGGCGTACGACGACGTGAGTGTCACGTCGGCCGGCGGCGCGCGCCTCTTCGCCGACGACTTCTCCGGCGACGACAGCCGCTGGACCAGGGCGGCGAGCACCGGCTCCTGGTCCGTGAAGGACGGGGCGTACCACCAGTCCGACGCGGCGGCCGAGAACACACTCGTCACGGCGGGCGACCCGGCCTGGCACGACTACGACCTGAAGCTCAACGCGACGAAGCAGTCCGGCAAGGAGGGCTTCCTGATCGCGTTCGGGGTCAAGGACACCGGCAACTACTACTGGTGGAACCTCGGCGGCTGGGGCAACACCCGTTCCGTCGTCGAGAAGGCAGTGGGCGGCGCCAAGCAGACCCTCATCGAGCGCGGTACGACGATCGAAAGCGGTCGCACCTACGACGTCAAGGTCCAGGTGCGCGGCCGGCAGGTGACGCTCTTCCTCGACGGCAAGGAGTGGGGCAGCTTCACGGACGACAAGACCGCTGAGCCCTTCCGCCAGGTCGTCACCCGCGACAAGGCCACCGGCGAACTCATCGTCAAGGTCGTCAACGCCCAGGACGCGCCCGCCCGTACGAAGATCGATCTCGGCCGGGACACCGCCATCGCGTCGTCCACGGCCCGACTGACGACGCTCCAGGGCGCCCCGGACGCGGTGAACACCGCCACCGACCAGCCGATCAGGCCCCGCGGCTCGACCCTGGAGGGGGTCGACAACACCTTCACGTACACCTTCCCCGCCCACTCCGTCACCTTCATGCGCATCAAGACGGGCTGAGCCCCGCTGGGCCCGGACGACAGACCGAAGCCCCCTGCCGGAACCTGATCCGGCAGGGGGCTTCGGTCTCTGCGCCGTCGTCAGCGGGCCGAGAAGGTGTGGACTGTGGTCGAGCGGTACGTCGATTCCGGGCGCAGCACCGTCGAGGGGAACGACGGCTGGTTGGGCGAGTCCGGGAAGTGCTGCGACTCCAGGCACAGGCCGTCGCCCTGGCGGTACAGCCGGCCGGACGTTCCGGCGAGCGTGCCGTCGAGGAAGTTGCCGCTGTAGAACTGCATGCCCGGTTCGGTCGTGTACATCTTCATCACCCGGCCCGAACCGGGATCGGTGAGCGTGAGCGCGTAGCCGGGCGTGGACGTGATGCCCTTGTCCAGTACCCAGTTGTGGTCGAGCCCCTTCCCGTACAGCACTTGCTCGTGCGGTGTGCGGGCCTGCTTCCCGATCGCCTTCGCCCGCCGGAAGTCGAAGGGCGTTCCGGAGACGCGCGCGAGCTCGCCGGTCGGGATCAGGGTGGCGTCGACGGGGGTGTAGCGGGCGGCGGCCATTTCCAGCGTGTGGCCGTCGATGGAGCCGCTGCCCTCGCCCGCCAGGTTGAAGTAGGTGTGACTGGTGAGGTTGGCGACCGTGGCCCGGTCGGTGGTGGCCCGGTAGTCGATGCGCCAGTCACCGCGCGCGGTGAGCGTGTACGTGACCTTCACCTTGAGCGTGCCGGGGTAGCCCATCTCGCCGTCCGGACTGATCCGCCGGAGGACGAGCCCCCGGTCGGACCCCCGGCTGAAGGGCTCCACGTCCCACACCTGCTTGTCGAAGCCCTTGTCGCCGCCGTGCAGGCTGTTCGGTCCGTCGTTGAGAGGCACCTGATACGCACGTCCGTCGAGCGTGAACCGGCCCTTGGCGATGCGGTTGCCGTAGCGCCCGATCAGCGCGCCGAAGTACGGGGACTTGGCGACGTAGTCGTCGAGATTGTCGAAGCCCAGCGAAATGTTCGCCGCCGCGCCGTGCCGGTCCGGTATCTCCAGGCACTGGACGATGCCACCGTACGAGAGGACCTTCAGCCGCGTCCCGCCGTTGGCGACGGTCCAGCGGTACACCTTCGTGCCGTCGGCCAGCCGGCCGAAGAGCTCCCGCGAGGGGGAGTGCCCGGTCGTGGAGTGCCCGGTGGGGGAGGTGGCGGCGTACGCCGTGCCCGTCCCCGCGAGGCCCGCGGCGGCTGCCGCACCCGCCGTCGCGCCCGCCAGTACGGTGCGTCTGCTCGTGCTCATCTTGATGACCCCTTCAGGGAGTTATGAACCGACCTTGCGCTTGTTCCATACGTCGAAGCCGACCGCCGCCAGCAGCACGAGACCCTTGATGACCTGCTGGTAGTCGGTGCCAATGCCGACCAGCGACATGCCGTTGTTGAGTACGCCCAGCACCAGGCCGCCGATGATCGCGCCGAACACCGTGCCGACGCCGCCGCTCATCGACGCGCCGCCGATGAACGCCGCGGCGATCGCCTCCAGCTCGAAGTTGACGCCGGCCTGCGGCACACCCGCGTTCAGCCGGGCCGCGTACACGACCCCCGCCAGGGCGGCGAGCACGCCCATGTTCACGAAGACCAGGAAGGTGACGCGCTTGTCCTTGACGCCCGACAGCTTCGCCGCCGCCTGGTTGCCGCCCAGCGCGTACACATGCCGGCCGACGACCGCGTTGCGCATCACGAAACCGAAGCCGATGAGCAGCACCGCGAGCAGCAGCAGCACCACGGGTACGCCCCGGTAGCTGGCCAGCGTCAGGGTGAAGGCGAGGACGGCTGCCGCCATCGCCACGCACTTGGTGAGAAAGAGCGAGCGCGGCAGCACGTCGAGGTCGTGACTCAGCTGCCTGCGCCGGTCGCGCACCTCCTGCGCCAGCGCGAAGACGAGCAGGACCAGGCCCAGCAGCAGAGTGAGGTTGTGGTAGTTGGTGTCCGGTCCGAGGGACGGCAGGTACCCCGTGGAGATCTTCTGGAAGCCCTCGGGGAACGGGCCGATGGAGCGCGAGCCGAGGAAGATCTGCGTACCGCCGCGGAAGAGCAGCATGCCCGCCAGCGTGACGATGAACGAGGGGATGCCGACGTACGCGATCCAGAAGCCCTGCCAGGCCCCGGCGACCGCCCCGATGACCAGCGCGATCACGGTGGCGAGCACCCACGGCACGTCGTGCTCGACCATCATCACCGCGCACGCGGCGGAGACGAACGCCGCGAGCGAGCCGACCGACAGGTCGATGTGGCCCGAGATGATGACGATCATCATGCCGATGCCGAGGACCAGGATGTAGCTGTTCTGGAGGACCAGGTTGGTGACGTTGTTCGGCTGGAGGAGTACGCCGTCGGTCCAGATCGCGAAGAGTACGACGATCAGCGCGAGCGCGATGAGCATGCCGTACTGGCGCATGTTGCGGCGCATGGTTTCCAGCAGCAGCGTGCTGACCGCGGAACCGCGCGGTCCGGGCGGAGCGGCTTGCCGCCCCGGCTTCTCGGTGGTGACCGGGCTGCCCATCTTGCTTACCTCTTGTCCATGGTCATGTGGCGCATCAGTACTTCCTGGGTCGCGTCCGCGCGCGCGATCTCGCCCGTCAGCCGGCCGGCGGACATCGTGTAGACGCGGTCGCACATGCCGAGCAGTTCGGGGAGTTCGGAGGAGATGAAGATGACGGCCTTGCCTTCGGCGGCGAGGCGGTCGATCACGCTGTAGATCTCGAACTTGGCGCCGACGTCGATGCCGCGGGTCGGTTCGTCGAGGATCAGCACCTCGGGACCTGCGAAGATCCACTTGCTGAGGACGACCTTCTGCTGGTTGCCGCCGGAGAGCCGGCCCACCTGCTCGAAGACCGTCGGCGCCTTGATGTTCATGCTGCGGCGGTACGACTCTGCGACCCTGGTTTCCTCGTGGCCGTCGACGATGCCGCGCTTGGCGACCTTCGGCAGGGCGCTGAGGGTGATGTTGCGGCCGATGGTGTCGATGAGGTTGAGGCCGTAGTGCTTGCGGTCCTCGGTGACGTACGCGATGCCATGGCCGATCGCCTCCGGAACGGTCCGGGTGCGGATCTCCTCGCCGTCCTTGAGGACGATGCCGCTGATGTTCCGGCCGTACGACCGCCCGAAGACACTCATCGCGAGTTCGGTACGCCCGGCCCCCATCAGCCCCGCGATTCCCACGATTTCTCCCCGCCGGACATGCACGGAGACGCCGTCGACGACCTTGCGCTGCTGGTCGATGGGGTGGTGCACGGTCCAGTCGCGTACTTCCAGGGCGGGATGGGCGCCGGGATCTCCCTCGTACGGCGTCCGCTCCGGAAAGCGGTGGTCGAGGTCGCGGCCGACCATGCCGCGAATGATCCGCTCCTCGGTGGTCGCGGCCGCCTTGACGTCGAGGGTCTCGATGGTGCGGCCGTCGCGGATGATGGTGACCGAGTCGGCGACCGCGGCTATCTCGTTGAGCTTGTGCGAGATGATGATCGAGGTGATGCCCTGTTCCTTCAGCTCCAGGATCAGGTCGAGAAGCTGAGCCGAGTCCTCGTCGTTGAGCGCGGCGGTCGGCTCGTCGAGGATCAGCAGCTTCACCTCCTTGGACAGCGCCTTCGCGATCTCCACGAGCTGCTGCTTGCCGACCCCGATGTCCGCGACCCGCGTCTGCGGATGCTCGCGCAGCCCCACCCGCTTGAGCAGCGCCGACGCGTGCTTGAGGGTCTCGTTCCAGCTGATGATCCCGCGCCGGGCGTGCTCGTTGCCGAGGAAGATGTTCTCGGCGAGGGAGAGGTACGGCACCAGGGCGAGCTCCTGATGGATGATCACGATGCCGTGCGCCTCGCTGGCCCGGATGTCTTTGAAGGCGCAGTGTTCGCCGTCGAAGAGGATGTCCCCCTCGTAACTCCCGTGCGGGTGTACGCCGCTGAGGACCTTCATCAGGGTCGACTTGCCCGCGCCGTTCTCCCCGCAGACAGCATGAACCTCGCCGCGCGCCACGGTCAGCGTTACGTCGGAGAGTGCCTTGACGCCGGGGAAGGTCTTGACGATCGAGCGCATCTCCAGGACGGGCGCCGGCGCCGTCACAGGTCGCTCGCCTTGATGTATCCGGAGTCCACGAGAACAGATTGGTAGTTGGTCTTGTCGACACTGACCGGTTCGAGGAGGAAGGAGGGCACGACCTTCTTCTCGTTGTGGTACGTCTGGGTGTCGTTGACCTCGGGCTTCTTATCGTTCAGTACGGCGTCGGCCATCTGCACGGCCTGCTTGGCCAGCGCCCGGGTGTCCTTGTAGACGGTCTGCGTCTGCTGTCCGGCGATGATGGACTTCACGGACGCGACCTCGGCGTCCTGGCCGGTGACGACGGGGTACGGCTTGGCCGGCGTACCGTATCCGTCCGACTTGAGCGCGGACAGGATGCCGATGGAGATCCCGTCGTACGGGGAGAGGACGGCGTCCACGTCCTCGGAGCCGTACGCCTTGGTCAGCAGGTCGTCCATGCGCTTCTGCGCGGTCCCGCCGTCCCAGCGCAGGGTGGTGACCTGGTCGAGCTTGGTCTGGCCGCTCCGGACGACGATCTGCTTGCTGTCGATGTACGGCTTCAGGGTCTTCCAGGCGCCCTGGAAGAAGTAGCCGGTGTTGTTGTCGTCGGGCGAGCCGGCGAACAGCTCGACGTTGAACGGGCCCTTCTTGCCGCTCGCGGTCTCGCCCTTGCCGCCGTTCTTCAGCCCGAGCTTGTCGATGATGTACGTCGCCTGGAGGACGCCGACCTTCTCGTTGTCGAAGGAGGCGTAGTAGTCGACGTTCGGAGTGCCGAGGATGAGGCGGTCGTAACTGATCACCTTGACGCCCTGGGCGGCGGCCTGGCCGAGCACGTCGCCCAGCGCGCGGCCGTCGATGGCGGCGACCACCAGCACGTCGACACCCTTGGTGATCATGTTCTCGATCTGCGAGACCTGCTGGTCGACGTCGTCCTCGCCGTACTGCAGGTCCGTCTTGTAGCCGAGCTTCTTGAACTGCTCGACCATGTTGTTGCCGTCGGCGATCCACCGCTCGGAGGACTTCGTCGGCATCGCGATGCCGATGGTGCCGTCCCCGGCGGACTTCTTCTCCTTGCTGCCGCCCTCGGCGCTCTGGCCGCAGGCGGCGAGGGAGAGGGCGAGCGCGGTGGTGGTGAGGGCGGTCGCGGTCCGGGATACGCGTCGAGTCATGACGGATCAGTCCTTCGCGGGGATGGCGGTGGTGGCGGCGGTCGTGGGGAAGCGGTGGAGGGTGCCGGGCAGGCGGGATCCGAGCGGGGACATCCCGCCGTCCGCACCGTGCCGGGCGAGCAGGTCGAGTACGAGGCGTCCGCGGCGTACTCGCTCACGGGCGCCGGCCAGGGCGGTGTCGCGCAGTTGGGCGCCGTACGGATAGATGCCGGGGGACTTCGACAGCCCGAACTTGAGGTACAGGGGCGCGCCGCGCCGGATCAGCTCGGCGGCCTCGTACATGCGGATGTAGCCGCCGAGGTCGTCGGGCGCCTCGACGTAGAGGTCCATGGGGGCGCGGCTGACCCTCCGGATCTCGGTGAAGTGGGCGAGCGTGAGGTCGGAGGGGATGTTGACGGAGTCGGCGCCGAGCCGCTCGTAGACGGCGTACGAAGCCGGGTTGACCGGCCCGATCAGCGCGGAGACCTTGAAGGTGGTGTCGGCGGGCAGCACCCCGGCGGCGCGCAGTTGGTGCAGCGTCCACAGCACGCCTTCGTCGGCGACGAGCAGGCACTTCACTCCCAGTGCGGTCGCGCGCAGGGCGTCTTCGACGCATCCGGCCAGGGCGTCATGGCCACGGGCGCGCAGACCGCCGCCGCCGGAGTCGGTGCGGGTGGCCGCGCCGATGTCCCAGGTTCCGCGCGGCCCGGTGAACAGGCAGAGCTCGATGTCGCGTTCGGCGCAGGACTCCACCATCTCGGTGATGTCGCTGTCGGTGAGCATCCAGATGCCGCTGCCCTGGCTGATGCGGTGGATGGGGACGTCGAGGCGCGAGCTCTCCTTGAGTACGACGGCGAGCGCCTCCGGCCCCTCCACCGACGGCACCTCGGTACGCCAGGTACCGCCGTCGGGGAAGGCGTGCGGGGAGGAATCCGCGGGGTTGTCGTCCGGTGTGGGATGGCCGATGCGGGCGAGGGCGTCGGCGCCGGGGTGGCGGGGCATTGACGGGGCTGTCACGGGACTCCTTGGTTCGAGATTTCGGACGGGGTTCGATCGTTTCGTGAGGTGCGGTGTCCGCCAGCGAGCTGTGCGGCAGTCTCTCGGCGTGCCGCGCGTTTCACCGTGCGGCGACTCTTCAGCCCGTACGTCCCGTCCGGCCCGTCCGGCGCATGAGGACCAGGGTCCGGGGCGAAGCCCGCCAGACAGGGCGGGGAAGGGAAAGAGCCCCCGGCCGTCCCTACGGCCGCAACAGCACCTTCCCTACCTTGGGGTCGCCGCGCCCCACACACGCCACCGCATCACCGAACTCCTCCAGCGGAAACTCGTGCGTGATCAGCGGCCCCGGATCGATCAACCCGGCGCCGAACGCTCGTACAGCGAACGACCAGGCCGACGACGGCGCCCCGAAAACGGACCGCACGCTGAGCTGGCTCAGCGACAGATGTACGGGATCGATCCCCGTCGCCCCCGGCGCGAACATCCCGGTGAGAACCACCCGGCCGCCCCGCCGGGCCAGCAGACAGGACGACGCAGCGGTGGAAGGCGCTCCGGCAGTCTCGACGACGAGGTCGTACCGTCCCGCGAGTTCTCCCTCCTCCTCGGGCGTACGCGCCTCGGTCGCCCCGAACTCCAGGGCGCGGGCCGCCCGTTCCGCACGCGGGTCGAAGACCGTCAGCTCGCCGGGGCTCGCGGCGGCCAGCAACTGCACCGCCAGCAGCCCGAGCGTGCCCGCTCCCACCACGGCCACCCGCTCGCCCGCTTCCGCGTGCCCCGCCCGCACGGCGGCAGCCACGACCGCGGCCGGCTCCAGCAGCGCGGCGGCCCGCAGATCGGCGTCGTCGGCGAGCGGATGAAGCAGCCGGGCGGGGACGACCACATGGTCGGCGAAGGCGCCCGGCCGGGTGAAACCCGTCTCGTCGTACCCGGCTGTGCACAGCGACGTATCGCCGCAGCGGCACCGCTCACACGTGCCGCACGCCCGGAATCCCTCGGCCACGGTCTTGCGCCCGACGAGCCCGCCGTCGACACCTGCACCCACCGCCTCGACGGTCCCGGACCACTCGTGCCCGGGAACCACCGGGTAGCGCACGTACGCCGCGTCACGATGGCCGTCGTATACCTCGCGGTCGCTCATGCAGATGCCGGCGGCCGCCACCCGCACCCGTACCTCGCCGGGGCCGGGTTCCGGCGCGTCCCCGGTCACCATCCGGTGCGATCCGGGCGCTTCGACGACGATCGCGCGACTGCTCACTCGCTCTTCCTCCGCTCCCAGCCCTCGGCCCACAGGTCGAACCTGGCCTGCTGCTGCGGGAATTCGGCCGCCGCCGCGACATCGAGCTCGACGCCGAGACCGGGCGCGTGGGACACCTCGAAGTAGCCGTCGACCACCTCGGGCGCTCCGCGCACCACCTTCTTGATCTCCGCGTCGGCGAAGTCGTTGAAGTGCTCAAGGATCTTGAAGTTGGGTGTACAGGCGCCCAGTTGGAGGCTCGCGGCGGTCAGCACCGAACCACCCACGTTGTGCGGGGCGACCTGCACGTAGTGCGTCTCGGCGGTCGCCGCGAGCTTCCGGGCCTCCAGGATGCCGCCGATGTGGCCGAGGTCCGGCTGGATGATGTCGGCCGCCTGCGACTCGAAGAGCTCGCGGAACTCGATCCGGTCGTGGATACGCTCCCCGGTGGCGACCGGCATGTCCACCTTGGCGGCGACCTTCTCCAGCGCCTTGAGGTTCTCCGGCGGAACCGGCTCCTCCAGCCAGGCGGGCCGGAACGGTGCCAGCTCGTGGGCAAGCCGCACCGCCGTAGCGGGGGAGAAGCGCCCGTGCATCTCCAGCATCAGCTCGGCGTCCGGTCCGATCGCGTCCCGTACGGCCTCGATCAGCGACACCGCGTAAAGCGTCTTGGCGTGGTCGAGCTCGTAGTGACCGGTCCCGAAGGGGTCGATTTTCAAGGCCTTGTAGCCCCGCTCCATGACCGCCTGAGCAGCCTTGTGGTACGCCTCCGGAGTGCGCTCCGTGGTGTACCAGCCATTGGCGTACGCCTTGACCTTGTCGGTGACCTTTCCGCCCAGCAACTGCCAGACCGGCACGCCGAGCGCCTTGCCCTTGATGTCCCAGCAGGCCATCTCCACGACGGCGATGCCCGACATGACGATCTCGCCGGCCCGCCCGTAATCGCCGTACTTCATCCTGCGGACGAGGTCCTCGACGGCGAACGGGTCGGATCCCGCGATGTGGTTGGCCTCCGCCTCGCGGAGGTAACCGAGCAGAGCGTCGGTGTGGCCGAGCATCCGGGTCTCGCCGACACCGGTGAGGCCTTCGTCCGTATGGACAACGACATAGGTCAGATTGCGCCAGGGTGTCCCGACGACATGCGTGCTGATTCCCGTAATACGCACGGCAGTTGCCCCTTGAAGGTGTTCGAGATTTCGTCACACGTTCGAAATGCTGGCGTGACCGTAATCAGCGGCTCCATGAGGTGTCAATGGCTCGCGCGGGGAAAGCCCCGCCCATTGCCGGGCGAACGGACCTGTGGTTAGCCTGTGTTCGTCATGCCGGCCAATGGTCGGGGTTTCGAACGGAAGGGGTGGGTGGCCGATCATGGGACGACTGGTCCCGGCGGTGACGAGGTCGCTGGACATACTGGAGCTGTTCCTGGAGGGGGACGGAACCCTGTCCGCGCCCGACGTCACGCGAAAGCTCCAACTGCCCCGCACCACGGTGCACGAGCTGCTCACCACGCTCGCCGCGCGCTCCTATGTGGTGCCCGTTCCCGACCAGCCCGGCCGCTACCGGCTCGGGGTGCGCACCTATCAGCTCGGCAGCCGGTACGCGGAACAGCTCGATCTCGCCGCGGAGGGACAGCAGGTCGCCCGCGAGGTGGCCGAGACCTGTGACGAGACAGTCCATGTCGCCATCCTTGAGGGCACCGACGTCATCTACATCGCGAAGGTGGACTCCACGCACGCGGTACGCATGGTCTCCGCCGCCGGTCGCAGGCTGCCCGCGCACTGCACCTCCGTGGGAAAGATGCTGCTCGCCTCGCTGCCCGAGGCGGAGCTCGACGCGCGCGTGGGAGAGCGGTCCCTCGCCGCGATGACGCCCAACAGCATCACTGATCCGGCCGATCTGCGCACCGCCCTCGCCGAGATCCGGGAACGCGGTCTGGCTTTCGAGCACCGGGAGTCGAACCCGGACGTGAGCTGTGTGGCCGCGCCGGTGCGCGACAGCGCGGGGCGGGTCGTGGCGGCGCTCTCCATCTCCGTACCCATGATCCGGTGGAGCGAGGCGCGGGAGGACGAGCTGGCGGAGCTGGCGGCCAAGGGTGCGGGCGATCTGTCGGTCCGCCTCGGTCACCGGGTCCGGCCGTGAACGCGGGGGGCCCGGAGGTCGCCGTCCGGGAGCGGGCGTCGCTCGGCGAGGGGCCTGTCTGGGACGCGGCGGCCGGCCGGTTGATCTGGGTGGACATCCTGTCCGCGCGCGTCCATACGTACGACCCGGTGAGCGGCCGCCGTACGGTCATGGTCACCGAGCAGCATGTCGGCGCCGCCAGGCCGCGGGCCGGCGGCGGCCTGGTCGTCAACCTCCGTGACGGAATAGGCCTGTACGGGCCCGACCTGGCGTTCTCATGGCTGGTGCGCGACCCCGTGCCCGGCCGACGCGGCAATGACGCGGCCGTCGGCCCTGACGGGGCGCTGTGGGCGGGCACGATGCGGTACGACGAGGCGCCGGGGGGTGGAAGCCTCACCCGGATCGCCCCGGACGGCACGACGACGCGGGAAGTGACCGCCGCTGTCAGCAACGGCACGGGCTGGAGCCCGGACGGGCGCCTCATGTACTACGCCGACTCGCCCACCCGTCGTATCGACGTCTTCGACGTGGCCGGCGCACGCGTCCTGAACCGCCGTCCGTGGGTGCGGATCGAGAAGTCCGCCGGCTACCCGGACGGGCTGACCGTCGACGCCGAGGGCTGTGTCTGGGTGGCTCTCTGGGACGGCGCGGCGATCCGCCGGTACACGCCGGACGGGCGGCTCGACCGGATCGTCGCACTTCCCGTACGCCGTCCCACGTCGTGCGCTTTCGGCGGCGCCGGCCTGCGCGATCTGTACGTCACCACGGCCCGGACCGGTCTCGCCCGTCCGCATCCGCTCTCCGGCTCTCTGCTGGTCCTTCCGGGCGCGGGCCAGGGCCTGCCCGGCACGCCCTTCGGAGGCTGACCGGACTGGTTGTACGAGAGGCTTCGTAATTTCACGACCATCGTAGTACGGTGTCTATCGTACAAGCGCCGGTCGATCCAGCCGCACCCGCTGAAACGGAGTCCTCTCGTGAGCACCCTCTTCGAGCCCTACACCCTGCGCACGCTGACCATTCCCAACCGCATCTGGATGGCCCCCATGTGCCAGTACAGCGCGGAGGTGTTCGGACCGAACGCCGGAGTGGCGCACGACTGGCATTTCGCGCATTACGCCGCCCGGGCCACCGGCGGCATCGGCCTGATCCTGGTCGAGGCCACCGCGGTCAGCCCCGAGGGCCGGATCAGCCCGGCCGACCTGGGCATCTGGAACGACCGGCAGGTCGAGGCGTTCCGCCGCATCACGGCGTTCCTGGAGAGTCAGGGCACGGTTCCGGGCATCCAGCTTGCGCACGCGGGACGCAAGGCGTCCACCGACCGCCCCTGGCGCGGCGGCGGCCCGGTCGCCGCGGACGACCCCGAGTCCTGGCAGACCGTCGCGCCGAGTCCGCTGGCGTACGGAGAGCAGCACCCGGTACCCAGCGAGCTCACCACGGATCAGATCCAGGAGATCGTCGGACAGTTCGCGGACGCGGCGCGGCGGGCCCTCGCGGCCGGCTTCAAGGTCGCCGAGCTGCATGGCGCGCACGGCTACCTGATCGGTGAGTTCCTCTCCCCGCACAGCAATCACCGCACCGACGAGTACGGCGGCTCCTTCGAGAACCGCACGCGGTTCGCCCTGGAGGTCGTGGACGCGGTGCGCGCGGTGTGGCCGGAGGAACTGCCGCTGTTCTTCCGGATCTCGGCGACCGACTGGCTGACCGAGAACCCGGACGACGAGCGGAACGGCTGGACGGCCGACGACACCGTCCGCTTCGCCCACGAGCTTCTGGCGCACGGCGTGGACCTGCTCGACGTCTCGACGGGCGGGCTCGCGCCGCACGCGCGGATACCCGTCGGCCCCGGCTACCAGGTGCCGTTCGCCGAGCGGGTCCGCACCGAGACCGGCCTGCCGGTCGCCGCCGTCGGCCTGATCACCGACCCGGTGCAGGCCGAGAAGATCCTCGCCGACGGCCAGGCGGACGCCGTGCTGCTCGGCCGGGAACTGCTGCGCAACCCTTCGTTCGCCCGCCACGCCGCACGGGAACTGGGCGGCGAGGTGCACACGCCCGACCAGTACGGCTGGGCGATCTGAGCCCCTCCCTCAGCGGGGCACGGTGTCCGCGCCGCGCCCCGCCCACGGCCCTCTGCCCGGTAGTGCGAGGAACGCCAAACTACGACGAGCGTCGTACGATAGACACCCCGGATGAACTGGAGACCGCCGTGAACACCGCCACGAGCACGCGTGACCTCGCGCATCCCACGCGCGACGAGATCCGCCTCGAAGGGGTGCTGCACGCGCTCTCCGACCCGATGCGCCTGCTGATCGTCCGCGAGATGGCGGTGGCCGAGACCGAGCTGGCCTGCTCGTACTTCACCCTTCCCGTCACCAAGTCGACGACCACCCACCACTTCCGCGTACTGCGGGAGAGCGGTGTCATCCGCCAGGCCTACCGGGGCACGGCCAAACTCAACGGGCTGCGCCGCGAGGACCTGGACGCGCTCTTCCCCGGCCTCATCGAGCGCGTCCTGGAAGCCGCGGCCCTTGAGGCGGACCGGCTCGGCACGGACGGCTGACGAGAGCGGGGGAGGGGCCCTGGCCCCCGGCGGACGTCAACTGCCGCCGTGCGCGGCGGCCAGCAGCCCCGCCCACTCGTGGAGCTTCACCGAGCGCCGGCCCAGCGCGACACCCAGCGCCGCCTCCGCCGCCTCGATGGCCTGCCAGTCGTTCCACACCACCGGCCGTACGCCCGACTCGCGCAGCGCGGCGAGCGGGTCGTCAGGGAGCGGGCGCCGGGCGAGCGCCGGCGCGTCCGCGAGGAGCGAGGCCACCGTCTCCTTGGCGCACGGCCGGTTGGTGCCGATGACGCCGGTCGGGCCCCGCTTGATCCAGCCCGCGACGTACTCGCCCGGCGACGCCACACCGTCCCGCAGAACGCGCCCCGCCGCGTGCGGCACCGTCCCGCTCCCCGCGTCGAACGGCAGTCCGGGGAGCGGTGCTCCCCGGTAGCCGACCGACCGCAGTACGAGCCGGGCCTCGATGTCCTCGTACGTTCCCGTGCCGCGTACGCCGCCGCTGCCGTCGGGCACCGTGCGCTCGAAGCGCACCCCCGCCGCCCGTCCGTTCTCCTCCAGCACCTCCACCGGCCGCAGGAAGAACCGCAGATGGATGCGGCGCGCCCGCTCCTCGCCCCCACCCGCCGCCCAGCCCCGCAGTACCTCCACATTGCGCCGGTTCACGGCCGGCAGGGCCACCGCGGCCGCCGACTCGGGATCGGCGTACGCCGGATCCAGGGCGAGCTCCTCGGGCCGTACGACCACTCCCGCGTCCGGCAGTGTGCCGAGTTCCCGCAGTTCCTTGGTGGTGAACTTCGCCTGGGAGGGACCGCGCCGGCCCACCATGTGCACATCGCGCACCAGGCTCCTCCCCAGCACGTCGAGCGCCGGTTGCGGCACATCGGTGGGCAGCAGCTCGTGCGCGGCGCGCGCCAGGATGCGGGCCACGTCCACCGCCACATTGCCCACCCCGATGACAACGGCCGAACGCGCGCCCAGTGCGAAGCCGTTCGCGGACGCGTCCGGATGCGCGCTGTACCAGGAGACGAAATCGGTGGCCGAGTAGCTTCCGGGCAGATCCTCGCCCGGAATGCCGAGCCTGCGGTCGGTGGCGGCCCCGACGCAGTACACGACTGCGTGGTAGAGCTCCAGCAGCCGTGCACAGGTGAGTCCCGCCGCTCCCACCTCGACATGGCCGACGAAGGTGATCCGCTCGTGTTCGAGAACGGTGCGCAGGTTGCTCTGGAGCGACTTGATCTTCTCGTGGTCCGGTGCGACGCCGTAGCGCACCAGTCCGTACGGACAGGGCAGCCGGTCCAGTACGTGCACGTGCACGTCGGGCACCGCGTCCTGCTGCACCAGGGCCTGCGCGGCGTAGACCCCGCTGGGGCCTGAACCGATGACTGCGACACGAAGCACGGCGGGGGCTCCTTCCCGCAAGGGTCTCCAGCATGGCACCGATCGGCGGGACTGGGGAGATGCGCCGCGGGGGGCCTCGCGGTGTGCGCGCGTGCGCAACCACGGCGGCCCCCGCGCGGACGTGCCGTTACGTATTCACCGTGCTGGAAAGTGCCTTTTTTGCGCTGACAACCATTATGAACCGAATGGGGCGCCGTCGGTACGGCTCCGCCGCGACTACCGCAGGTCGCGCATCCTGCCGATCTCGGCCGTCTGCTGCGCGAGCACGTCCGTCGCCATCTCCTCGACCTGGACATTGTTCCCCTGCGCGAGGACCTCGGTCGCCATGTCGACCGCGCCCTCGTGGTGAACGATCATCAGCTTCAGAAAGAGCCGGTCGAAGTCCTTGCCCTCGGCCTCCCGCAACCGCGCGAGCTGCTTGTCCGTGGCCATCCCCGGCATCGCGGCGTGGTCGTGGCCGCCCTCGTGCTTCTCGCCGCCGTTGTTGTCCAGCCACCCCCGCATGGCGCCGATCTCCGGGCGCTGAGCCGCTGTGATCCGCTCGGCGAGGCGCTTGACCTGCGTGGACGATGCCCGCTTCGGCGCGAGTTCTGTCATCACCAGTGCCTGGCCGTGATGCTCGATCATCATGCGCGCGTACCTGAAGTCCGCCCCGTTGGGCGAGCCGTCGGGCAGGGACTTCGCCGCCTCCTGCGCCGACATGGTCCTCGCGGGCTCACCCGGCCTGCCGGGCGCGACCACCGAAGGCCCGGCGGCCGACTTCGCCTTCGGCCCGCTCCCGCCCTCCGCGTCGCACGCGCCGAGGCACAGTACGGCGGCGACCGCGGCCGCGGTCGTGGTCGCCACGTGCGCGATACCGGGTCTGCGGGCACGCGTGGGGTTGTGATGGGTCAACACGGCGACCTCCTGGGACACATGAGTTTCACTACGTCCTCATTGCCGTCTGTTGAGATGTGCATGCAAACGACCATACTGCCGGGGTGTATGAACCGTTCAACTACGAACGGATACAAGGGAGGACGCAGTGACCTCGTTGCACATCACCCGCGTGCGGCGCAGACGCCTGGGCGTGGCAACAGCCGCAGCAGGGCTCATCGCCACGCTGCTGACGGCCGGCCCCGCGGCCGCGACCCCCGATCCGGGAGACGCGCCGGCGAAGCAGAAGAGCCTGACCACCTCGCAGCAGGCCGAAGTCCGGGCCGCCATCGAGAGCGGCGAGATACCCGGTGTGGACGAGATAGTCCACAGCAAGAACATCGAGCACCTCGCGAACGTCCCCAAGGACGCCCTCAAGGGCACCAACTCGGACCTGGCGTTCCAGGGCAGGTACGCCTTCTCCGGCAACTACGACGGGTTCCGGATCTTCGACATCAGCGACCCGAAGGCCCCCAAGACGGTCGCCCAGGTCCTGTGCCCCGGCTCGCAGAACGACATCTCCATCTCCGGAGACCTGCTCTTCCTCTCCACGGACTCCTCCCGCAGCGACAACTCGTGCACGAGCACCTCGCAGCCCGCGACGGAGAAGTCCTCCTGGGAGGGCATGAAGATCTTCGACATCAGCGACAAGAGCAACCCGCGGTACGTCGCCGCTGTCGAGACGGCGTGCGGCTCGCACACGCACACGCTGGTGCCCGAGCGCCGCAACGTCTACGTCTATGTCTCGTCGTACTCGCCGAGCGACACGTTCCCGGACTGCAAGCCGCCGCACGACGGCATCTCCATCATCAAGGTGCCGCGCGGCGCCCCGGAGAAGTCCGCGATCGTCGACTTCCCGGTCCTCTTCCCCGACGGCGGGAACCCGGGCGCGCCCACCAACCCGGGCGTCACCCAGACGACCGGCTGCCACGACATCACCGTGCTGCCCTCGAAGGATCTGGCCGCCGGTGCCTGCATGGGTGACGGCATCATCTTCGACATCGAGGACCCGGAGAAGCCGAGGGTGATCGACCGCGTCCAGGACAACGTCAACTTCTCGTTCTGGCACTCGGCGACCTTCAACCAGAAGGCCGACAAGATCGTGTTCACCGACGAGCTCGGCGGCGGCCCCGCCGCCACCTGCAACGAAGCCACCGGCCCCAAGCGTGGCGCCAACGGCATCTACGACCTCACCGGCAGGGGCGACCAGCGCAAGCTCGTCTTCAAGAGCTACTTCAAGATCGACCGTCACCAGGCCGCCAACGAGAACTGTGTCGCCCACAACTCCTCGCTGATCCCGGTCAAGGGCAAGGACATCATGGTCCAGGCCTGGTACCAGGGCGGCGTCTCCGTCTGGGACTTCACCGACTCGCTCAGGCCGAAGGAGATCGCCTTCTTCGAGCGCGGCCCCGTCAGCGCGACCTCCTCGGTCACCGCCGGCTCCTGGTCGGCGTACTACTACAACGGCTACATCTACTCGAACGACATGGCGAAGGGCTTCGACGTCCTGAAGCTCAACGACAAACGCACCGACAGCGCGAAGAAGGTCCGTCTGCGCGAGCTCAACGTGCAGACCCAGCCCGCCTACCGCCGCTGACCCACGGTCGGCGCACGGGCACCGCCGGGCGGTTCTCCGCCCGGCGGAACGCCGAGCTCCCAGTCCAGTCCGTACCGCTGGAACAGCTCCGCCCGCAGCCGGGGAAGCGGCATTGGCGCCCCCGGCAGCAGTACGGCGAACACCGCCCCCATCAGCTGTGCGCGCAGCAGCGGATAGTCGGCGTCCACATCCGGCGTCCCATAGCGCACGACGGTGTTCCGCAGCAGCTCCGCCAGCCGCTGCTGTTCGGGGCACTGCACAAAGCCTTCGGCCTGGAGAATGCCGGCCATGTGGGTGCGCATGAGCACCGGATGGTCGCGGGCGAGGCCCAGTACGCAGTCGATCGCGCGGGCCAGCAGTTCACTGCCGTCCTCGGTGCGCGGTTCACGCTCCAGGGCGGATTCAAGCGTCCGGTGCATCAGCCGGTGAACGGCCGACTGCAGCAACTGCCGTTTGCCGGGGAAGTAGTACGAGATCAGTCCGCGCGCCGCTCCGGCCCGGTCCGCGATGGCGCCGAGCGTCGTCGCCTCGTAGCCGCGCTCCCCGACGAGCTCAACGGTGGCCTGCAACAGCCGTTCCCGGGAACGGCGACGCAATTCCTCGTTGACCGATGCGCTGCGCGGGGACATGCTGTAACTCCTGCGTTGACTGGCCCGTAGCCAATATACTCAGTGGTGTCAGGACAGGCGCCTTGCCGTGGCTTGTTCTGGGGGCTTGCTGTCTGTATCCGGCGGCGCGGGGGACCGCCGGATACAGACGCTCGTCCATGTCAGCGGTCAGCCGGCTGTTTCTTGTCGGCCGTCGGCCTCTTCCCGCGAAGCGACCAGCCGACCGTACGCCACCGCGGAAAGCGCCACGACGGCCGCTCCCAGCAGCCAGCCGCCCACCACGTCGGACACCCAGTGCACCCCCAGATACAGCCGGGTGACACCGACACCGACCCAGGAGACCGTTCCCACGACCAGGACGGCCGCCCGCAGCCTCGGATCGGCGCCGCGCAGGACGAGCAACCACACCAGCAGCCCGCAGGTGACCGTCGCCGTCATCGCATGGCCGGACGGCCAGGCCGAGAAGTGCGCGGAGTCGACCGGATCCGGCCACTGGGGCCGCTCACGGCCGACCGCTGCCTTGAGGCCCTGCTGTACGAGCGCACCGATCACACTGGTGGCGGCGATCCACAGCGCCAGGAGCCGTTCCCCCTGCCGGAGCAGCCATACGAAGACGACGGCCACCAGCGCACGCATCGTCCACGGGTCCCACACCCAGTCGGACATGATCCGGTTGGTCTGCGTGAGTGCGGGGTCGCTGACCGCCCAGTCGTGCAACGCGTCCCCGACCGTGCGGTCGAGCGACATCAGGGGGCGCCACTCGACCGCGACGAGCAGCAGCAGGAAAACGGAGAGAGCGGTGAACACAACCGCCGCGACCACGGGGGCGGGCGGCGGTGCGGGGCGGGACGGCGGAGCGAGCTGGGAAGAGCGCATGGAAAGATCCTCGCCCACCGCCGGAGCCCGGGGCCACCCCGCCGTTGCCGCACGGCGGCTGGGGCCTGTCCGGCGGACCATGGCCGGGGCCGCCGGACACGCCCTAGCCCAGCGCGCTGAGCCCCGGCACGAACGCGACCAGCAGCGGTACGGCGGGGACGAGCGAGGCCGCGGCCGTGAGCCGCAGCCGGCGGCCGGCGGTGAGCCGCGGCGCCGCCGCCAGCAGCCGGTCGACGCGCCGTGGCAGCTCGGCGTGCGGTGTCGGGCACGGGCCGAACACGCCGCGGTCCTCGTTGAGTTCGACCAGGGCGAGGGCGATCGTCAGCCGGCCGAAGCGCCGCGAGGCCACATCGTCGGCGGCCAGTTCGACGAGCCGGTGCATCTCGTCGCGGAACGCCGCGAACACCGGAACCTGCGGGAACCCGATCGCGAGAGCGGACGCGCAGTGCAGCAGCCAGTCGTGCCTGGCCCGGACATGTCCTTGTTCATGGGCGAGTACGGCGTCGAGCTGGTGTCCCTTCAGGCGCCGCAACGCGGCCGTGGTGATCACCAGCCGGGGCGTCGCGCCCGGAAGCCACCACGCGTCCAGACGCTCACCCTCAAGTACGACGAGACGGTCACTGCCGGGCTCCTCGCCGGGCAGCAGCGGGGCGCGCACGAGCAGTTCGCCGCGCCGCTGCCGGCGCCGTACGCGCGCCCTGCGGACCTCCCGCGTCAGCATCGCCGCGGTCCAGGCCCCGCCGCACGCCAGCAGCACCGCGATGACCGCGGACCAAGGCCCGTACGCGGCCAGCGCGTACGCCTCCACCACGCCGTGCGGGGCGGGTGCGAAGACCTGCCCCCGTACGGCCTGCCAGGCGGCAGCCGCGCTGAACGTCATCGAAAGGCCGAAGCACAGCAGCACGGCGGCCACCACACACTGCCAGACCCACAGGGCCACCACGGGTTCGCGCTCCCGCCAGTCGGCGCGCGACATCAGCCGCGGGGCCGCGACGGCGGCGACGACACCGAGCAGCAGAAGTGCGAAGGAGACCGTCATGCGGCCAGCCTATGAGCGCGACCCTACTCACAGGTATGGCCTCGGCACTCAAGTGACGCAGGACACTGTTTCGCCGCGCGCCTCAGACGGTGAGCAACATCGCGATCATGCCGATCCCCATCGAAACCCGGCAGGCGAGCGCCAGTTCCGGCCGCGCCCCCCAGGCGACCGTCCCACCGCCCGCCCCCGCGGTCCCCGCCGCCACCGGCATCAGCTTCACCCCCGAACGCAGCACGTACGCCGCGTAGTACAGCAGCAGCGCACCGGTCAGCAGCGGAACTCCGCCTGCCGCGTACCCGGCCGTGTGGCCCGCGTGCCCGGAACCGGCGCCGCCCGGCGCCATCACCAGGGCCATGTAGACCATGGCGAGCGACCCCACCAGATGGTGCGCGTGATGCGTGTGGACGGAGCTCCCGCGTGCCCGCCACAGCGCCCGCACCGCGGCCCCGCCGAAGACGGCGGCGTACAGCATCCATCCCCACACCGGCGGCGCGAGCACCGCGGCGGGCACGGCCATCGCCGCCATACCGAACCCCATCAGCGCCTCACCGGCCGCCCCCTCACGGTCCTGCCCCCTGCCGCTGCGAACCCCCAGCAGGCAGTACGCGCCCGTCGCGGCACACAACGCCACGAGCAGCCAGCCGGACATCGTCTGTCCGTGCACGGCGTACCTCCCCGATCGACGGTGTCGTCCCGGTCGATGCCCGCTCCCGCCACGTCGTACGCGAGCGCACGGGAGTGCGAAGGGGTTGCGCGGGGGTGCGCGGGGGCGCGGCCGGGGTTCAGGGCGGCCTCAGGGGCGGTGGCGCAGCGGATGGTCGGCGGGCACCTCGACGACAGCGATGCGCACTCCGTCGGGATCGGCGACCCACATCTCGATCAGCCCCCACGGCTCCCTGACCGGCGGGCGCAGCACCTCGACGCCGTGCGCCGACAGCTCGTCGTACGCCGCCGACGCGTCCGCGACCTGGAGCCATAGCTGGAGGCCGGGCGAGGGAGGGGTGTCGGAGCGGCCGGAGATCTCAAGGAAGCCGCCGCCCAGGAAGTACACCGTCCCGCGCTCCGGGCCCGTGCCGAACTCGCGGTACACGGCGAGCCCCAGGGCCCCGCCGTAGAACGCGCGCGAACGCTCGGGATCCGTGGGGCGCAGAAGGGTCCTGCTGCTCAGTACATGCACCATGCACCCGGACCCTAGCGCGGGTTAGGCTCGGGGCGCCCGACCCGACGTAGAGATCTGGAGAGCGTCCCTGATGGAGACCACCCCGCGCCCGGCGCCCCCGGCCGCCGCAGAGCTCACCTTCCGCGACGCGACAGAGGCCGACGCGGACGCGCTCGTCGCGCTCATCGAGTCGGCGTACCGGGGGGACGCGAGCCGTGCGGGCTGGACCACGGAGGCGGACATCCTCCAAGGGCAGCGGACCGATCCCGAGGGTGTCCTCGATGTGATCAAGTCGCCGGACAGCCGGCTGCTCACGGTCGAGCGGGACGGCGAGCTGGTCGCCTGCTGCCAGCTCGAATGCCGGGGAGAGGCCGCGTACTTCGGGATGTTCGCGGTCCGTCCCCGGATGCAGGGCGCGGGACTCGGCAAGGTGATCATCGCTGAGGCGGAGCGGACCGTGCGGGAAGTCTGGGGCGCGAGGGAGATGCACATGACGGTGATCTCCGTGCGGGACGACCTCATCGCCTGGTACGAGCGGCGCGGTTATCGCCGTACGGGCCGGATGACCCCCTTCCCGTACGGCGACGAGCGCTTCGGCGTGCCGCAGCGCGACGACCTGGAGTTCGAGCTGCTGGTGAAGGCGCTGGACGAAGCGGGCGGGGCGGCTACGCGGTGAAGCGTCCCGTGCGGCGGATCTCCGGGTAGTCGGTCGTCGCACCGTCCAGCTCCAGCGCCCGCACCAGCCGCAGATGATCCTGCGTGTTCACCACCCAGCCGATGACGCGCAACCCCGCCGCGCGGGCGCGTTCCACCGTCTCCAGGGTCAGCCTGCGGATGTTCAGCGCGAGGGTCGCCGCGCCCACCGCCTCGGCACGGTCCACCACATCGTTGCCGTAACGGCTGGCGATCAGCACCGTCCGTACGCCGGGGACGAGCGACGCGATCTCGGCGACCGCCTCGTCATGGAACGACGACACCTCCACGCGGCCCGCCAGATCCCGCCGGTGCATCACCTCGGCGAGGGCCCGCGCGGCGGCCGCGTCCTTGATCTCCGCCTGGAGCGGCGACTTCACCGTGTCGAGGACCTCCTCGAAGAGCGGGACGCGCTCGCCCTGCCCGGCGTCGAGCCCCCGCAGTTCCGCGAGGGTCAGGTCGGCGATCGCGCCCCTGCCGTCCGTCGTACGGTCCACTTCGGCGTCGTGCATGACCACGAGCGCGCCGTCCTTGCTCAGATGCAGGTCGAGCTCGATGGCGTCCATGCCGGCCTGCTCGGCGCGGACGAAGGAACGGAGGGTGTTCTCCGGCTCGACACCCATGACCCCGCGATGACCAATGGTGAGGAAACTCAAGGCAATCTCGCTTCCGTCGACGGCGGCTCCTGGGCAGCCTAACGGCCCGCTTCCATGAGGGAACCCGTCTCGCGCGGGGAAGCGGAGTGCTCCGCTCGGGCCCCGGCGATCCCCAGGATCAGACCGGTGATCAGGGCGGCGACAAGAACTGCGCGGGTGCTCACGCGGTACGGCTCCAGGGAGATCGGCGAGGGTCGCGGGAGGACAGGGGGAGGACAGAGGGAGGACAGGAGGGGGAGCCGGGCAACGCGGCTCCCGCCCGTCCTACCGCCTCGGGGCGGCGATCCGCGACCCGCGTCACTCGTGCGTGGGAGTGCCCCGCGAGCGTTGACACGGCGCCGCGGCCGGTGACCTGTCAGGGCTGCCGCTCGCGCACCTCGCGTTGACCGGCGTGGCAGAAGCCATCGCTCGTACGGTGAAAGACAGGAAGAACAGCGGCGATCAATGGGGCTCGGCAGGATAATTTACGGATGCTGGGGTTGAATGGGAGAGCGCAAGACCTATACGGTGCCTTGACGCGAGGTTCTCCTGTGGAGGAAGTGACATGACGGAAATTCTTGTGCAGGACACAGCCGCCGAGGGCATATCCGGTGCCCGGCGCGTGGTCGAGCACCCGGCCTGGCCCGAGCTCAAGAATGCCGTGGAGGCGATCCGGCCCTGGCAGTCGGCCGACGGATCCATCGACTTCGACGCCGAGGGCGCACCGACGCGCGCCACGGCGGAGGCGGCCGTCGACCGCGTGATCAACGCTGTTGAAACGCTCGCGCCGCTGCTGCCGCACAACGCGGCGTACCACCAGGCCCTCGTCGCCGACCTCCGCAAGTGGGCCGCCGCCGGCTTCACCGTCCCGGACTTCCTGGACTCGCTGCTCGCCTTCCAGCCCGCCCAGCAGCGCGCGGACGGCCTCCAGCACCTGGTCGTCTTCCCGATGTACACGCAGAACGGCAACCCGGACCGCAACCTGGAAGCGGTCGTCCTGCGCATGGTGTGGCCCGAGTGGCTGTCGGAGCTGGAGCGCACCCGTTACGACAACCCGATGTTCCTCGGCATCACCTTTGAGGACTTCACCCCCGGCTACGACACCCACTCCGCCGTGCTCTTCCCCGAGACGATCGCCGTCCGCGAGGCTCCCGAGCGCTTCACCTGGGGCGGCATCTTCTGCGACCGTGAGGCGGCCCGCTTCCGCCGGGTCACCGACGCCGCGGTGGACATCCTCGGCCTCGATCTGCCGGAGGACATCCGCAAGATGGTCTCCGACCAGGAACGCTGCCAGCAGGCATTCGTCCTGTGGGACATGGTCCACGACCGCACCCACAGCCACGGCGACCTGCCCTTCGACCCGTTCATGATCAAGCAGCGCCAGCCGTTCTGGATGTACGGCCTGGAGGAGCTGCGCTGCGACCTCACCGCCTTCAAGGAGGCCGTGAAGCTGGAGGCCGAGGGCAACGCGCACGGCCGTGACGTGCAGTACGCCGTCCTGTTCGACCGGATGTTCCGCTTCCCGGTCAGCGGTGACCGCGTCCGCAACTACGACGGTCTCGGCGGCCAGCTGCTCTTCGCTTACCTGCACAAGCACGACGTGGTGCGCTGGACCGACAACACGCTGAAGATCGACTGGGAGCGGGCCCCGCAGGTCACCAACCAGCTCTGCGGCGAGATCGAGGACCTCTACCGGGCCGGTATCGACCGCCCCAAGCTCGTCCACTGGTTCGCCGCGTACGACCTGGTGTCGACGTACCTCGCCCCGCACCCCGGTTCCCGCTGGGCGAAGGGCCCCGACGCCCTGGACCTGTCGCTGCCGCCGCGCAAACTCGTGGACGACGTGCTTCCGGACGAGTTTCCGCTGAGCATGTTCTATGAGGCCCTTTCCAAGAAGCTGAAGAATGTGATCGCCTCTACCAAGGGGATCACCGCGGCGAGTGCCGAGCGGGTGGCCGCGTGAGCCCTCGCGACCAGGAGGCGACGACCATGACAAGCAGCATCGGCAACGGCAACGGGGGACCGCTGGAAGGCGCTGTGGTCGCGGTGGCCGGAGCGGGCGGGCCGGCGGGCCGCGCCACCCTGCTCAGGCTGGCCGAGGCAGGTGCGATCGTGGTCGGCTCGGACGCGAATCCCGAGCGCCTCGCCGAGGCGGTCGACGCCGCGCGGTACGCTCACGGGGGCGCCACCGTCACCGGTGACACCGTGGACCTCCTCGACCTCGGCGCCACCCGTGAGTGGGCCGCCAAGACCGAGAAGGAATTCGGCCGCATCGACGGCATGGTCCACCTCGTCGGCGGCTGGCGCGGCAGCGCCACCTTCGCCGAGACGGACCTGGCGGACTGGGACCTGCTGGAGAAGCTGCTGATCCGTACCGTCCAGCACACCTCTCTCGCCTTCCAGGCCCCGCTCCTGCGCAGCGACCGCGGCCGCTATCTGCTGATCAGCGCGGCAGGCGCCTCCAAGCCCACCGCCGGCAACGCCGCCTACTCCGCCTCCAAGGCCGCCGCGGAGGCGTGGACCCTGGCGCTCGCCGACGCGTTCCGCAAGGCGGGGGGCGAGGAAGGCCCCCGCACAGCGGCTGCCATCCTGGTCGTCAAGGCACTGGTGCACGACGCGATGCGCGCCGAGCGCCCGAACGCGAAGTTCGCGGGCTTCACGGACGTCAAGGAACTGGCCGAGGCCATTGCCGGGGTCTGGGACAAGCCCGCCAGTGAAGTGAATGGACAGCGTCTGTGGCTGACTCCCAAGCCGTGAATCCGGATCCGACGTACGCGGCGAAGACCGACGCCCGCCGGCACCACGACCCGCGGGTGCGCGGCTTCGCGAGTGACAACTACGCGGGCGCCCACCCCGAGGTGCTCGCCGCCCTCGCCCTCGCCAACGTCGGCCACCAGGTCGCCTACGGCGAGGACGACTACACGGAGCACCTCCAGCGGATCATCCGCAGCCACTTCGGCGGACGTGCCGAAGCCTTCCCGGTGTTCAACGGGACCGGAGCGAACGTGGTCGCCCTCCAGGCGCTCACCGACCGGTGGGGCGCGGTCATCGCCGCCGAGACCGCGCACATCAACGTGGACGAGGGCGGCGCCCCGGAGCGGATGGCCGGCCTCAAGCTGCTGACCGTACCGACGCCGGACGGCAAGCTCACGCCCGAGCTCATCGACCGGCAGGCGTACGGCTGGGAGGACGAGCACCGCGCGATGCCGCAGGTCGTGTCGATCACCCAGAACACCGAACTCGGCACGCTCTACACGCCCGACGAGATCCGGGCGATCTGCGAGCACGCGCACGCGCACGGGATGAAGGTGCACCTCGACGGCGCCCGGATATCCAACGCGGCGGCCTCGCTCGACGTACCGATGCGGACCTTCACCAACGCCGTGGGCGTGGACATCATGTCCTTCGGCGGGACGAAGAACGGCATGCTCTTCGGTGAGGCGGTCATCGTTCTCAACCCGGACGCGGTGCGCGCCATGAAGCATGTGCGCAAGATGTCGATGCAGCTCCCGTCCAAGATGCGCTTCGTTTCGGTGCAGTTGGAGGCGATGCTCGCCCGCGACCTGTGGCTGCGCAACGCGCGCCACGCCAATGCCATGGCCCAGCGGCTCGCCGACGGCGTCCGTCAGGTGCACGGCGTGGAGATCCTCTACCCGGTGCAGGCCAACGCCGTCTTCGCGCGGCTGCCGCACGAGGTCAGCGAGCGGCTGCAGAAGCGGTACCGCTTCTACTTCTGGAACGAGGCCGCCGGCGACGTCCGCTGGATGTGCTCCTACGACACCACCGAGGACGACGTGGACGGCTTCGTGCAGGCGCTCAAGGAAGAGATGGCAAGGTAGCGCACAGCAGCGCGCCGCGCACAAAGGCGCGGCCGGCCGGAAGCACTTGGCTTCCGGCCGGCCGCACCTTCGCGCTCGCTGTCTCGCCGGGTCAGCCGGCCTCGCGCACCTGCGCCGGGGTCGGTGCCGTACCGCCGAGGTGCGCCGGGACCCACCAGGTGTCCTCGGCGTTCTTCGGGCGTACGGGATACGCGCGCTGGGCGGCTTCGAGCAGCTCCTGCACGTGGCCGCGCAGCCGGCGCGTGATGGCGCCCGCGTACTCGTCCGTGGGCGCGTCCATCGGCTTGCCGACCCGTATCGTCACGGGGATGTGGTTGCGGCCGAAGTTGCGCGGCCTGCCCTTGGTCCAGATGCGCTGGGTGCCCCACAGCGCCATCGGGATCAGCGGAACACCGGCCTCCTGGGCCATGCGCGCCGCACCCGACTTGAAGCTCTTGAGCGTGAACGACTCGGAGATCGTCGCCTCGGGGAAGACCCCGATGATCTCGCCGGAGCGCAGCGAGTCGAGGGCGTGCGCGTACGCCGCCTCGCCGCGCTTGCGGTCCACGGGGATGTGCTTCATGCCGCGCATCAGCGGTCCGGAGATCTTGTGGCGGAAGACCGAGTCCTTCGCCATGAAACGCACCAGACGCTTCTGCGGCAGCGCGCCGAGTCCCGAGAAGATGAAGTCCAGGTAGCTGATGTGATTGCTCACCAGTACGGCGCCACCGGTGCGGGGGATGTTCTCAGAACCCTGCGTGTCGATCTTCAGGTCCAGCGCCTTGAACAGGGTGAGTGCGGCACCGATGACCGGTCGATAGACGAGTTCTGCCATGTCAGGGGGGACCCTTCTGTGCCCGGGGAGGGCTCTCCCGGCGGAGGTTACGCGGCCGTAGGTTTAGCCGCGTTGGGCAGATCGTGCCCCATGAGCGCCCGAGTAGCCAGTCCTGGCGGCGTTCACACGCGAGATTCTCGTCACGTACGGAAACATGAGGAATCGTCTCTGTGTGGTGAATGCTGGAAACGAAGATGGAGGAAGCGGCGGAGATCAGCGGGAGGACGAAGGTGTCAGGGCACGACGGCGGTACGCGACTGAGCGCGGAAGAACTGGGCGCGGAGCCGGGGGAGCGGGCGACGCTCGTGCAGTTCTCCAGCGCGTTCTGCCAGCCCTGCCGCGCGACCCGCAGGACCCTCGCCGAAGTGGCCGGCATGGTCGACGGCGTCGCCCACGTGGAGATCGACGCGGAGGCGCGACTCGACCTCGTACGCGAACTCGGCATCCTCGCCACACCCACCGTGCTCGTGCTCGACGGAACCGGCCGGGTCGTGCGCAGGGCCTGCGGCCAGCCGCGCCGGGCCGACGTCATCGCCGCGCTCGGCCACGCCGTATGACCGGGGCAGTCCAGGTGGCCTCTCCGGAGCTGCTGCGCTCGGTCTTCAGGCAGCACGCCGCCGGCGTCGCGGTGATCACCGCGCACGGCTCACGCCCCGTCGGCTTCACCGCCACCTCGCTCAACTCCGTCGCCGCCGATCCGCCGATGATCTCCTTCGGCGTGGGCACCGGCTCGTCCAGCTGGCCCGTGCTGGCCGAGGCGGAACACATCGGCGTCCACATACTCGCCGAGGAGCAGCGCGACCTGGCGGCCACGTTCGCCCGCAGTGGCGCCGACCGTTTCGCGCCGCCCACCCGGTGGCGTACGGGACCCGAGGGGGTGCCCGTGCTCGACGGCGTACTGGCGTGGCTGGTGTGCCGTGTGGTGGCGCGCGTGCCCGCGGGGGATCATCGGATCGTGCTCGGCCAGGTCGTCGCCGGAGACCCCGCGGGACAGGGCCGGCCGCTGCTCTATCACCAAGGACGCTTCAACGCGCTGCGGGACTGAGAGTTCCCGTGTCCGCCGATTACCGCTGATTACGCAGAGTTGGCAAGGTCACAGTTCAGAGCGCTTGCTTACTGGGAACGCTCTGGATGTACTGACGAGTAATATTCCAGTCGGAGCGGGGTTGGCCCCGACCGGGATCCGCCCCTTCAGGCGCCTATGCTGCCTGCAACGAGGCAGTCAAGAAATAGACGATGCAGTAGGAGAGCCGGCGTGAGCTTGAGGATCGTTGTCTGTGTGAAGTACGTGCCCGACGCCACCGGCGACCGGCACTTCGCCGATGACCTGACCGTCGACCGCGACGACGTCGACGGCCTGCTGTCGGAGCTCGACGAGTACGCCGTCGAGCAGGCGCTGCAGATCGCCGACGAGGCCGACGACGCGGAGATCACCGTGCTGACCGTCGGCCCCGAGGACGCCAAGGACGCCCTGCGCAAGGCACTGTCCATGGGCGCCGACAAGGCCGTCCACGTCGAGGACGACGACCTGCACGGCTCCGACGTCATGGGCACCTCGCTGGTGCTCGCCAAGGCCATCGAGAAGACCGGTTACGACCTGGTCATCTGCGGCATGGCGTCGACGGACGGCAGCATGGGCGTGCTCCCGGCGATCCTGGCGGAGCGCCTGGGTGTCCCGCAGGTCACGCTGCTCTCCGAGGTCTCCGTCGAGGACGGCACCGTCAAGGGCCGTCGTGACGGTGACGCCGCGAGCGAGCAGCTTGAGGCCTCCCTGCCGGCCGTCGTGTCCGTGACGGACCAGTCGGGCGAGGCCCGCTACCCGTCCTTCAAGGGCATCATGGCCGCCAAGAAGAAGCCGGTGGAGTCCCTGGACCTGGACGACCTGGAGATCGACGCCGACGAGGTCGGCCTCGAAGGCTCCTGGACGAAGGTCGACTCCGCCACCGAGCGCCCGGCGCGCACCGCGGGCACGATCGTCAAGGACGAGGGCGAGGGCGGCAAGCAGCTGGCCGAGTTCCTCGCGGGCCAGAAGTTCATCTGATCCCGCGCGCCCCCAGAGCTGCCCCCATTCGTCTTTTCGCACTCGCAGGAGAGCATTTCCATGGCTGAAGTTCTCGTCTACGTCGACCACGTGGACGGCGCCGTCCGCAAGCCCACCCTTGAGCTGCTGACGCTCGCCCGCCGCATCGGCGAGCCCGTCGCGGTCGCGCTCGGCAACGGCGCCGAGGCCACCGCCGGGGTGCTCGCCGAGCACGGCGCCGTCAAGGTCCTCACCGCCGACGCCCCCGAGTTCGCCGACTACCTCGTCGTACCGAAGGTCGACGCGCTCCAGGCCGCGTACGACGCCGTGTCCCCGGCCGCCGTGCTCGTGCCGTCCTCCGCCGAGGCCAAGGAGATCGCGGCCCGCCTCGCGGTCCGTATCGGCTCCGGCATCATCACGGACGCCGTCGACCTGGAAGCCGGTGAGGAGGGCCCGGTGGCCACGCAGGCCGTGTTCGCCGCCTCGTACACCACCAAGTCCCGCGTCTCCAAGGGCACCCCGGTCATCACCGTCAAGCCGAACTCGGCGCCCGTCGAGGCCGCCCCGGCCGCGGGCACCGTCGAGGCGCTCGCCGTCTCCTTCGGCAAGAACGCGACCGGCACCAAGGTCGTCTCGCGCACCCCGCGCGAGTCCACCGGCCGCCCCGAGCTGACCGAGGCCGCGATCGTGGTCTCCGGCGGCCGCGGCGTCAACGGCGCCGAGAACTTCCACGTCATCGAGGCACTCGCCGACTCGCTCGGCGCGGCTGTCGGCGCCTCGCGCGCCGCCGTGGACGCCGGCTGGTACCCGCACTCCAACCAGGTCGGCCAGACCGGCAAGTCGGTCTCCCCGCAGCTCTACATCGCGTCCGGCATCTCCGGCGCGATCCAGCACCGGGCCGGCATGCAGACCTCGAAGACGATCGTCGCCATCAACAAGGACGCCGAGGCCCCGATCTTCGACCTCGTCGACTACGGCGTGGTCGGCGACCTCTTCGCGGTCGTCCCGCAGCTCACCGACGAGGTCAACGCGCGCAAGGGCTGACCTCCGCAGCGGCGAAGCCGTCGGGCGCCGGGGCCGTGTGGTGATCTTCACCGCGCGGCCCCGGCCGCTTTCCGGAGACCATTGACGCAGGTCACGACCGGCCGTTAACTTCGCCATGCGGATTGTTGATTCCGTGCAGCGGAAAACTGGAGGGTTGGAATGGGTCAGCAGGAGAAGGTGGCGACAAGCCTCGCGGGCGCGGTCAGCGAGGACATCAGCGCCTCGCTCGTACCGGTCGACGAGGAGCTTGCCCGCCGCTACCCGGGAGACCCGGGCACCCGCCAGCCCGTACACACCGTCTACGTACCCGGTGACGCCTTCGCCGCCGACACCGTCCGCTCATGGGGCGACCAGGCCCTGGCGGCGCTCGACGAGCACGCCCCGGACGCCAGGTCCTTCGCCTCGGTCCTCGGTCTGTCCGACGAGCTCGCGGACGACGTGTACGGCCGGGTGCGCGCCAAGCTGGAGCGCGAGCCGATCGAGGACCTGCGGGTCGACTTCGAAGACGGCTACAGCGGCAAGGACGAGGATGCCGACGCCGCCCGCGCCGCGCGGCTGATCTCGCAGGCGTACGGAGACGGCACGGCCGCCCCGTACATGGGCATCCGCATGAAGTGCATGGAGGCCGCTGTACGCGACCGCGGCATCCGCACCACCGACATCTTCCTGACCGGCCTCATGGAGCACGGCGGTCTGCCCGACGGGCTGGTGCTGACGCTGCCGAAGGTGACCTACGCCGAGCAGGTCACGGCGTTCGTCCGGCTGCTCGAAGCGTTCGAGAAGGCGCGCGGCCTGGACGCCGGGCGGATCGGCTTCGAGATCCAGATCGAGACCAGCCAGTCCATCCTCGCCGCCGACGGCACCGCCGCCGTGGCCCGCATGATCGACGCCGCCGAGGGGCGCGCCACCGGTCTGCACTACGGCACCTTCGACTACAGCGCCTGCCTCGGCGTCTCCGCCGCCTACCAGGCCAGCGACCACCCGGCGGCCGATCACGCCAAGGCGGTCATGCAGGTCGCCGCCGCGGGCACCGGCGTACGGGTCTCGGACGGCTCCACCAACGTCCTGCCGGTCGGTACGACGCACAACGTCCACGAGGCCTGGCGACTGCACTACGGCCTCACCCGCCGCGCCCTGGCCCGCGCCTACTACCAGGGCTGGGACATGCACCCCGGCCACCTGCCGACCCGTTACGCCGCCGTCTTCGCCTTCTACCGCGAGGGCTTCGAGCAGGCCGCCGCCCGGCTCGCCGCCTACGCCGGCCAGGCGGCGGGCGGCGACATCGCCGACGAGCCCGCCAGCGCCAAGGCGCTCGCCTCCTACCTGCTGCGCGGCATCGACTGCGGCGCCCTCGACACCGCCGAGGTCGCCCGCCTCACCGGTCTGACCCGCGTGGACCTCGACGGCTTCGCGTCGCCGCGCCGGGGGGACCTCACGGCAACGGCCAACTAACAACCGCGGGCGGCGTTCGCGGCCGTCACCACCGCTGTCACCGCTGCCCCGTACTCTGTACCCGGGTCAGTCGGAACACAGGGAACGGGGCAGCGGTGGCTACGGGGGAGAACGCGCGGTTGGCCGGCCGCTACCGGGTGGTCGAACAGCTCGGACGCGGCGGCATGGGCGTCGTCTGGCGCGCCGTCGACGAGGTGCTCGGACGCCAGGTCGCGGTCAAGGAACTGCGTACGTACAACGACTCGTCGGGGCCCGAACTGGACGGCCTGCGGATCCGGATGCAGCGCGAGGCGCGGGCCGCCGCGCGTGTGCGCCACCCCGGAGTCGTCGCCGTGCACGACGTCACCGAGCACGACGGCCGCCCGGTCATCGTCATGGAACTCGTCGACGGGCCCTCCCTGGACGACGTACTGAGCGAGCGCGGACTTCTGGACCCGCGCGAAGCCGCGTCCATCGGCGCCAGGGTGCTGGAGGCGCTCGGCGCCGCGCACGCCGTCGGGGTGCTGCACCGCGACGTCAAGCCGGGCAATGTGCTGCTCGACCGCAACGGGCGGGTGGTTCTCACCGACTTCGGGATCGCCGCGATGGACGATCCGGGCGACGGCTCCACGACGCACCTCACGCGCAGTGGTGAACTGGTCGGCTCGCTGGACTACTTGGCGCCCGAGCGCGCCCAGGGGCATGAACCGGGGCCGGCGTCGGACGTATGGGCGCTCGGCGCGACGCTGTACGCGGCGGTGGAGGGCGGTTCCCCGTTCCGCCGTACATCGGCCTGGTCGACGCTTACCGCGATCGTCGTGGATCCGCTGCCGGAGCCGCGCCGGTCGGGGCCGCTGGGACCCGTACTCCAGCGGCTGATGCACAAGGACCCGGCGCGGCGCCCCGGCGCCCAGGAGGCGGCGCGGCTGCTCGAAGCGGTCGCCGCCGGCGAGGACACGGCGGCGGTGGCGGATGACGGTGTCCGGGGCGGCGGTGCGCCCCGCGAGGCGACCGTACGCGAAATGCTGCCGCACCGGCCGCAGGGATTCGGCCCGGTGGTCAGCCCACCGCCCGCACACTCCGCGCCGCCCGCACAGCCGTCAGAGCAGCCCGCCACGGCCGCGGTGCAGGCGGCCGCGCACGGGTCCGCGCCGGAGCGCAGGCCGGGCCGGGGCAGGGCGGCCCTGGTGGCGGCCGGCGTCGCCGTGGTCCTGCTGGCCGGTGGCGGCGTGACGTACGTCCTCACCGGCGGCACGGAAACCGCGTCCGGCGAGCTGGCGAAGGGGTCGGGGGAGAGCGCGTCGCCCCGCGGCGTCGAGCGCACACCGGCGGCGGGCGAGTCGTCCACCCCGAAGAAGCCCGACGGAACCAAGCCCTCCGGGCAGGGCCCCGAGAAGACCCCACGACCGGACGCGAAGCCCGCGGCGGGCGGCAGCGACGGCGGCAAGGACGCGGGCGGCAAGGGGGCCGGCGGCAAGGACTCCGGCGGCTCGGACGGCGGCGCTTCCGGTACGTCGGCCTCGTCCGGCGGTGCGGACGCGTCGGGCGGGTCCGGTGTTTCGGGCGGGTCGGCGGCCGGCGGGTCAGCGAGCGGCGGTTCGACGACCACGGCCGGCGGGGGTGGCCACGGCGACCCGGCTCCCGCGCCCGCCTGCCACGGCATCGGCGGCGGCAAGTACAACTGCACGGTCTGGCAGACCGCGAAGTCATACACGGCGTCCGGCGCCGAGGCCGGTGTGCTGAACGCGGGCACCAACTACTTCTACTGCCAGCAGAACCTGGGCCGCAGGGAGACCTCCGGCGAGTGGACGAACGTCTGGTGGGCCAAGACCGACGACGACAGCGGCAACACCGGCGTCTTCGTCAGCGACGTCTACATCAAGGGCGGCGCCAACGACCAGCCGGTGCCCGGCCTGCCCGTCTGCTGAGGCGGTGCGCCGGCCTCAGCGCGTGTACGGCGGGATCTCGCCCGAGCCGCGCGCGATGAGGCGGGTCGGCAGTTCCACGCGCGCGGGAGCGTCGTTCACGCCGTCGAGGCGGCGGAAGAGGCGGTCGGCCGCGGTGCGGCCCAGCAGGGCGGCGTCCTGCGCGACGACGGTGAGGCCGGGCCGGAGGAGGTCCGCGAGTTCGATGTCGTCGAACCCGACGAGCGCGACGGGGTGCTCCCGGCCGGCGAGGACCCGTACCACCGTCACCGTCACCCGGTTGTTGCCCGCGAAGATCGCGGTGACGGGCTCGGGAGCGTCCAGCATCGCGGTGACCGCCTCCCGTACCCGCTCGGGAGCCGTGCTGCCGAGCGACACCCAGGCGTCGTCGGCGGGCAGCCCGGCCGCCTCCATCGCGGCGTAGTAGCCGCGGAGGCGCTCGCCCGCCGTGTGGATGCTCGGCTGGTCGCCGATGAAGCCGATACGCCGGTGGCCGTGCCCGATCAGATGCGCCACGCCCTCGCGCGCGCCGCCGAAGCTGTCGGAGAGCACCACGTCGGCGTCGATCTTCCCGGCGGGGCGGTCCACGAAGACGGTGGCGACACCCGCCGCGATCTCCGGCTCCAGATAGCGGTGGTCGTCCCCGGCCGGGATCACGATCAGCCCGTCGACCCGCCGGGCGCACAGCGCGAGTACCAACTCCTGCTCACGGGCCGGGTCTTCGGCACTCGACCCGTTGATGAGGAGGGCGCCGTGGGCGCGGGCCACTTCCTCGACGGCGCGGTTCAGCGGCCCGTAGAACGGGTCGGCGAGGTCTTCCAGTACCAGGCCGATGCTGGCGGTGCGGCCCTTGCGCAGTACGCGCGCGCTGTCGTTGCGGCGGAAGCCCAGCGCCTCGATCGCCTCCTGGACACGCTGTTCGGTGTCGGGCGTGACGCCCGGTTCGCCGTTCACGACGCGCGAGACCGTCTTGAGGCCGACTCCGGCGCGGGCGGCGACGTCCTTCATGGTCGGCCGGTTGCCGTAACGGAGCTCGGGGCGGCTTTCGGTCTCGGCCACAGTTGCGATGTCCTGTCGTAGTCGGGTGCGGTCGGTGTTCGAACGGTGTGGCGTCGAGCATAGGGCCTGGACAACGTTGTCAACTGAATGGAGACTGGCTCTGACCTGCCACCCCCCCTGCCCGCCTGGAGATCCGACACCGATGCACACCGACCTCGTCGCCGCCCTCGACATCGGCGGCACCAAGATCGCCGGCGCGCTGGTGGACGGTGACGGCCGGATTCTGCTGCGCGCGCAGCGGCCGACGCCCGCCCGGGAGGACGGCGAGAGCGTGATGCGCGCCGTCGGCGCGGTCTTCGCGCAACTGACCGCCTCCCCCCTCTGGGAGCGCGCCACGGCCGTCGGTATCGGCAGCGCGGGCCCCGTGGACGCCTCCGCCGGCACGGTCAGCCCCGTCAACGTCCCCGGCTGGCGCGACTTTCCGCTCGTCGAGCGGGTGCACCGGGCAGCGGGCGGCCGACCGGTCACCCTCGTCGGTGACGGTGTGGCGATGACGGCCGCCGAGCACTGGCAGGGCGCGGCCCGCGGTTACGGCAACGCGCTGTGCCTGGTCGTCTCCACGGGCGTCGGCGGCGGCCTGGTCCTGGACGGCCGGCTCCATCCGGGGCCGACGGGCAACGCCGGCCACATCGGTCACATCAGCGTCGACCTGGACGGCGACCCGTGCCCGTGCGGATCGCGCGGCTGTGTCGAACGGATCGCCAGCGGCCCCAACATCGCGCGCCGCGCGCTCGCCCGGGGCTGGCGTCCCGGACCGGACGGAGACGCCACCGCCGCGGCGGTGGCGGCGGCAGCCCGCGCCGGGGACCCCGTCGCCGTCGCGTCGTACCGGCGGGCCGCCCAGGCCCTGGCCGCCGGCATCGCCGCCACCGCCACGCTCGTCGAGATCGAGATCGCCGTCATCGGCGGGGGAGTGGCGGGCGCGGGCGACGTACTCTTCACGCCACTGCGCCGCGCGCTGCGCGACTACGCCACACTCTCCTTCGCGCAGCGCGTCAAGGTTGCCCCGGCCCTGACCGGAACCGACGCGGGCCTGGTCGGCGCGGCAGCCGCCGCATCCCTCGGCGGGAAGCCGGACGAGGCGGCGGCGTACGTCGGCCGGCCGCACGGCTGACCTCACGTCAGGGGACTTGCGTCAGCGGGCTTGCGTCGGGGGGCTTGCGTACGGAGACACAAGACCTTGCCCGGATCGTCCACGCCGTGCGAGCGTGTGCGCATGAACGGTGATCATGAGCGGGACGCGGCCCTGTCACAGGCCGTACGGCTGCGCGAGGACGGCCGGGCCGCCGAGGCCCGAGGACGCCTGGTGGCGCTGGCCGAGCGGTATCCGCAGGATGCCGAGATCGCCTACCAGACCGCGTGGGCGCACGACGTGCTCGGCCTGGAGAGCGAGGCCGTCCCCTTCTACGAACGCGCCCTGAGCTTCCCCGGCCTGCCCGCCGAGGACCGGCACGGCGTCTTCCTCGGCCTGGGCAGCACCTACCGCGTCCTGGGCCGCTACGAACCCGCTCTGCGGACCCTGCGCCGCGGCCTGGAGGAGTTCCCGCACGACCCCGCCCTGGAGGCCTTCCTGGCCATGGCCCTGTACAACACCGGCGAAGGCCGCGAAGCCGTACGGACGCTGCTGCGGGCACTCGCGGCCACCAGCGGCGACCCACGGGTGCGGGGCTACCGCCGCGCGATCGAGCAGTACGCGGACGACCTCGACGCCGTCGAGCGGCCCTAGAGGCTGTCCGGCGGACCAGGGCCGACCCTGATCCGCCGGACAGGCCCCCCTAGCCCCGCCCCTGCGAACCCGCTTCCGTCGCGCGCTGCACCACGACCACCAGGAAGGCATCCGCCTCCAGGTCCATCACGACCTCCGCCGGGCACCCCTCCGCGCGCCGTGCCATGGCGAATTCCTCGGCCGGCCAGCTGCCCCTCGGGCCGCCGGCCGGGAACTGTTCCAACACCATGCGACTCATCCCGCACCCCGCTCCCATGCCTGTCGAACTCTTGCTCCCGTTGCCCCAACGAGACTCCGCGCACGGGCGTCACGGTTCCCGGATCCCGTCGGGGCACCTTCTCCTGTGGTTCGACGCCACCTGTGCCCCGCACCGTTGCCCCTGGCATGCGACAGCATCGGCACGGTTGTGTGCCCAAACGGTCGCGGGCACGATGCGGTGACCCCGGGTTTCCGCGGCAGGGTGTCGCGGGCAGGCCACAGGGGGCGACGGAAGAGGGGGAACCGTGATCGTCTGGATCAACGGTGCGTTCAGTGCGGGCAAGACCAGCGCCGCGCGCGAACTGATCGATCTGATCCCGAACAGCACCTTCTACGACCCCGAACGGATCGGCGGGGAACTGCGCAATCTGCTGCCGCAGAAGCGGCTCGCGGAGGTCACCGACTACCAGGACCTGCCCATCTGGCGCCGTCTGGTCGTGGACACCGCGGCCGCGCTGCTCGCGGAAGTGGGCGGCGTGCTGGTGGTGCCCATGACGCTCCTGCGCCAGGAGTACCGGGACGAGATATTCGGCGGGCTCGCCGCGCGACGTATCCCGGTGTGTCATGTGCTGCTGTCGGCCGACGAAACGATCCTTCGCGGGCGGATCGCCGCCCGCGAGGAGCTGCCCGACGACCCCGAAGGCAGCGAGCGGGTACGGCAATGGGCGTACGAGCACATCGAGCCGTACCGCGCCGCGCTCTCCTGGCTCGCGGCCGACGCGCACGTCATCGACACCAGCGCGCTGACACCCGCCGAGACGGCCGTGCGGATCGCCGAAGCCGTACGGGCGGGGGCCGCCGGCAGCTGCGAGATCGTGCAGACGCCCGAGCCGACCGCCGAGACCGTCGCGGCGGGTGTCCTGCTCTTCGACGAGGCGGACAGGGTGCTGCTCGTCGATCCCACCTACAAGCCGGGCTGGGAGTTCCCCGGCGGGGTCGTGGAGCAGGGGGAGGCGCCGGCGCGGGCCGGGATGCGTGAGGTGGAGGAGGAGACAGGGATAGAACTCGTCGATGTGCCGAGGCTGCTGGTCGTCGACTGGGAGCCGCCGCGCCCGCCCGCGTACGGCGGTCTGCGGCTGATCTTCGACGGCGGCAGGCTGGACAGCACGACGACCGGCCAACTGGTGCTGCCCGGCTCCGAACTGCGCGGCTGGCGGTTCGTCACCGAAGAGGAGGCCGCCGGGCTGCTGCCGCCGAACCGGTACGAACGGCTGCGCTGGGCGCTGCGCGCCCGCGAGCGGTCAGCCGTGCTCAACCTGGAGGCCGGAGTCCCGGTCGGCTGATGCCCGCAGAACGGCAGCCGTGCCGTCCGTCAGGGGATCGCCATGGCCGAAGCAGGCGATGGCGGGAGCGAGCGCCGCCAGCCGGCGGAACGTTTCCACGGCGCGCTCGCGGTCGGTGTTGAACACGCCCAGCATCACCTGGCCGACGCCCGCCACGCAGTCGCCCGTGAACAGCACACCGTGGTGCGGGAGATGGACGGCGATACTGCCGTCCGTGTGGCCGGGGGCGTGAACCACCCGCGCGCCGTCACCGAAGTCCAACAGGTCGCCGTCCTCGGCCTCCCGGTCCACCCGGGTGGGCGGGGCCGGCGGCACGGTCAGCCCGTGGGCGTACAGCGGACGCTCCCAGTCCAGCAGCACGGGCTCGGGCACCGGCTGCTCGCCGCGGATCACGGGCGCGTCGAGCCGGTGCGCGACCACTTCGGCGCCGTACCGCCCGGCCAGTTCCCCGGCGGCGCCGACGTGGTCGCGGTGGCAGTGGGTGAGAACGATCCGGCGGATGTTCTCCGGGCGCAGGCCCAGGCTCCGTATCGCCTCTTCGATGTCGGCCGCCGCGTCCTTGTCGCCCGCGTCGATCAGGGTCAGCTCCTCACCGTCGCGCCAGAGATACGCCTGGCCGATGGGGAAGCGGAACATGTGCAGTCGTCCGGGAAGTACTTCCACGAGATCCATGCGACGAACGTACGACCGGCCGGCCGCTCGCCGCCTGCGTCTACGCTGTCGGCGATCTACGCTCAGCGCTTAAGGCGTGGCTCCCGTCGCTGCTACTCCTGCTTGGAGCGCGCGTAGTTGGCGAGAAACAGCGCCTCGGCGACGGACAGCCGCTCCAGCTCCTCGGGCGAGACGCTCTCGTTCACCGCGTGGATCTGCGCCTCGGGCTCGCTCAGCCCGATGAGCAGTATCTCGGCCTTCGGGTAGAGCGTGGCGAGCGTGTTGCACAGCGGGATCGAGCCGCCCATGCCGGACGTCTGCATCTCCTGGCCCGGGTACGCCACGCGCATCGCCTCGGCCATCGAGGTGTACGCCGGGCTGCTGACGTCCGCCCTGAACGGCTGGCCCTGGCCCACCTGCTCCACCGAGACCCTCGCCCCCCAGGGAGTGTGCGCCAGCAGGTGCGCGGTGAGCAGCTTCGTCGCCTCGGCGGCGTCCTGGCCCGGCGGCACCCGCAGGCTGATCTGCGCCCGCGCACTCGCCTGGAGCGACGGCGTTGCGCCGACCACCGGCGGGCAGTCGATGCCGATGACGGTGACGGCGGGGCGGGCCCAGATGCGGTCGGCGACCGTGCCCCGGCCGATCAGGCCGACCCCGTCGAGGACACGCGCGTCCTTGCGGAACTCCTCCTCGGGGTACTGGAGGCCGTCCCACGAGGAGTCCGCCGTAAGCCCGTCCACAGTCGTCGAACCGTCTTCGTCGCGCAGCGAGGCCAGCAGCTGGATGAGCGCCGCCAGCGCGTCCGGGGCGGCGCCGCCGAACTGGCCGGAGTGCAGGTTGCCTTCCAGGGTGTCGACGCGCACGCGCAGCATGCTCATGCCGCGCAGCGTCGCGGTGACGGTCGGCAGACCGACGCGGAAGTTTCCGGTGTCGCCGATGACGACCGTGTCGGCGGCGAGCAGCTCGGGGTGCGCCTCGGCGTACTGCTCCAGGCCGCCCGTACCCTGCTCCTCCGAGCCCTCGGCGATGACCTTCACCGAGACCGGGACGCCGCCGTTCGCCTTGAGGGCGCGCAGCGCGAGCAGGTGCATGATGAAGCCGCCCTTGCAGTCGGCGGCGCCGCGCCCGTACCAGCGGCCGTCGCGCTCGGTCAGCTCGAAGGGCGGCGAGAGCCACGCGGACTCGTCCAGCGGCGGCTGCACGTCGTAGTGCGCGTACAGCAGAACCGTCGGCGCGCCCACCGGGCCCGGCAGGAAGCCGTACACCGACTGGGTGCCGTCAGGAGTGTCGAGCAGCGCGACATCCTCGAACCCCTCGGCGCGCAGCGTGTCGGCGCACCAGAGCGCGGCCGCCTCGCACTCGCTCCTGGGGAACTGGGCGGGGTCCGCCACCGACTGGAAGGCCACCAGCTCGGCCAGCTCCGTCTTCGCGCGGGGCATCAGCGAGGCGATGGTCTCGGCGATCGGATGGGCGGTCATGGGCACGCTCCTCGTGAGTGCGACGTTGGTTGTGCGTGTACGTGTATGTGTTCGTACGGGGTGGCCGACAAGCACCGCCCGATCCTCCCACAGCGAGATCGGCGGCTCCTGCGCCGTAGGATGCGTCAGCAGTACGGACCACCGGGCGGATCAGGAGCAGAAGCACATCGTGAGCAGCGAGAACGCAGACGCCGGACGTGAGCGTGAAGAGCCGGTGTGGGACGTGGTCGTGGTCGGTGCCGGGCCCGCCGGGTCGTCGGCGGCCTATGCGGCCGCGGTCGCGGGACGGCGTGTACTCCTCCTGGAGAAGGCGGAACTGCCCCGCTACAAGACCTGTGGCGGCGGCATCATCGGGCCTTCGCGCGACGCGCTGCCGCCCGGTTTCGAACTGCCGTTCAGGGACCGGGTGCATGCCGTGACGTTCTCGCTGGGCGGGAAGCTGACGCGGACACGCCGTTCGAAGCAGATGCTTTTCGGGCTCATCAACCGGCCGGAGTTCGACGCCGCGCTGGTGGAGGAGGCGCAGAAGGCGGGCGCCGTGGTCCGTACCGGAGTGAGCGTGGCGCGCGTCGAGCAGCACGGCGCGGCCGTGCCGGACCGGCGCACGGTGGCCGTTGTCCTGGCGGGCGGCGAGACGGTGCTGGCGCGGGCGGTGGTCGGCGCGGACGGCAGCGCGAGCCGGATAGGGGCACATGTCGGGGTGAAGCTCGACCAGGTGGATCTCGGCCTGGAGGCCGAGATCCCGGTGCCGGAGACGGTCGCCGAGGACTGGGCGGGGCGGGTGCTCATCGACTGGGGGCCGATTCCGGGCAGTTACGGCTGGGTGTTCCCCAAGGGCGAGACGCTGACGGTCGGGGTGATCTCGGCGCGTGGCGACGGCGCGGCCACCAAGAGGTACCTGGAGGACTTCATCGCCCGGCTGGGGCTGGCCGGCTTCGAACCGGCGGTCTCCTCCGGGCATCTGACGCGCTGCCGCAGCGACGACTCGCCGCTGTCGCGCGGCCGGGTGCTGGTGTGCGGGGACGCGGCGGGTCTGCTGGAGCCGTGGACCCGCGAGGGGATTTCCTTCGCGCTGCGGTCCGGGCGGCTGGCGGGGGAGTGGGCGGTGCGGATCGCGGAGGCGCAGGACGCCGTGGACGCGCGTCGGCAGGCGCTGAACTACGCCTTCGCCATCAAGGCCGGGCTGGGCGTGGAGATGGGTGTCGGGCGGCGGATGCTCGCGCTGTTCGAGCGGCGGCCGGGGCTGTTGCATGCGGCCATAACCGGATTCCGGCCGGCCTGGAAGATGTTCGCCGGGATCACGCGCGGCTCGACGACGCTGGGCGAGATCGTACGTACGCGCCCCGTCGTCCAGCGCGCGCTCAGTGCGCTGGACAGGCCGTAGCCGGCTCGGCGACTTTCGCTCTCAGCCCTTGGCGGCGACGCTGATGCGGAAGACGGGGTGGTCGGGGGCGGCCGCCAGGAGCTCCTCGTCGGAGGATGTGGCGGTCACGCCCTTGAAGTACTGGTTGACCTCCCAGCCCCAGCGCTCCAGGTAGGTGCGGAGCACCGGCGGCTTCTCGGTGTCGGGGATCTCCGTGGCAGTGAAGCCGCGGACCTTGCGGCCCACCCTGAGTCCGCCCCGGCCGGCGGCGCGCATGTTGCGGACCCACTGGGAGTGGCCGCGGGCGGAGACCAGGTACTGGGCGCCGTCGTGGGTGTGCGGGTTCACGGGGATGCGCTGCGTCCGGCCACTCTTGCGGCCGCGGACGGACAGTTCGGCCGAGCCGAGCAGGCTGACGCCGTGGCGGGCGAGCCAGCCCACGGCGTTGTTCAGCCTGATGGCCATGGGGCTGCCCTTGAGGTAGTACGGCTGGGACTGTGACATGACGGCCTCCACCGGTCTGGGACTGCGATTGCGAGAGCACTGCTCTCGCTTGAGAGCAGTGTGCACAGGATCGCTGCTCCAAAGCAAGAGCAATGCTCTCGTTATTGGTCAGTGCTCTCCGGCGTGGCAAAATGCTGTGCCATGAGCACCACGCGCGGAGCCAGAGAACGAGCCCGGACCGAAGTGACGGCGGCCATCAAGGAAGAGGCTCGCCGGCAGCTCGCCGCCGAAGGCGCCGCGAAGCTCTCGCTGCGCGCCGTCGCCCGCGAGCTCGGCATGGTCTCCTCCGCCCTCTACCGCTACTTCCCCAGCCGCGACGACCTCCTGACCGCCCTGATCGTCGACGCGTACGACGCCGTGGGCGCCGCCGCCGAGACCGCCCTCGCCCGCCGGTCCGCCCGAACCGACGGCCACCCCGCCCGCTGGGTGGCCGTCTGCCGGGCCGTACGGGCCTGGGCGCTGGCGCACCCCCACGAGTACGCCCTGATCTACGGCTCGCCCGTCCCCGGCTACACCGCCCCCACGACAACCGTCGGCCCGGCCTCCCGCGTCGGCCGCACCCTCATCTCCGTCGCGCGCGACGCCCACCTGGACAGCGGCCTCGCCGTCCCGCCCCTCGCCGCCGCCCTGCGCCCCGAGGCCGAGCGGCTCGCGGCCGATGTCGCCCCCGACCTGCCCCCACCCGTTGTCGCCGCCCTGGTCGCCGCCTGGTCGCAGCTCTTCGGGCTGATCTCCTTCGAGGTCTTCGGCCAGTTCAACCGGATCGTCGAGGACCGCGACAGGTTCTTCGACCACTGCGCCATGAGCCTCGCCCACGCCGTGGGCCTGACAGGCGGTCAGGCGGCGGGCGCCGTCCCGTTCGCCGCCCCCGACAGCGACGACGGATCCTGACGAGGCACCCGCTGGTGCGGTGAGCGCGGCGCCGGTCCGGAGCCGCTCGTACCGGCCTACGAGCCGGAGCTGGTGCGTCCCGGCTGACCGGGCCGCGTACCCGGCGCGCCGCGGTAACCCCACAGGACGTGCGCGACCCGCAGGACGAACACGACCGTCGCCAGTACGCAACCGGCCACCAGCATGGCCTTGTTCAGACCGGGCGGCGCGCCGAGGAGGTACCAGGGGGCGGTGACGGCGGCGAAGGTGACACCCGCGAGAACCGCCGCGCTCAGCACGGCGTAACCGATCTCGATCGTCATCGCGTCGCGCTGGGCCTGCGTCCTCGTCGCCATGCCACGAAGTGTCACAGCGTGTGCGGCCGACGGGCAAGAGACACCCCGTCGGCCGCACGTTCCCCTCGCCGGTCAGTCCGGGGCGCCGGCGTGCGCCGGCGTGCGCCGCACGCCGAGGCCCGGCCTCTTCGGTGCGCCGTGCTCTCGCGAACGCCGGGGGCGAACCGACGGAATGACGGTCAGACGGCCGACTTCTCCCGCCACAGACGCGCGAGCGCCTCGTCACCGGACACCGCGACCTCGGAGAGCGGCAGCCGGTTCCACAGCGCCAGGTACAGCTGCTCCGCGGTCCCGCTCATCTCGCAGTCCGCGGTGCCGTGCGAGGTGCGGTCCGTGCGCGGCGGCCCGTCCGAGAGCCGCACCGTCCACACGTCGCCCGCGTCTGTCGCCCGTACCCGCAGGACGCGCGGTGCCTCGGTGTGTACCCGGCTGCGATCGCGGGCATGGAAGCCGCGCAGCAGCTCGTCGATACCGTCCGCCGTGAACTCCTGAGGCAGCGCGGAGAATCCGGTGCCGAGCGCCGACTCGGCGTCCACGCGGTGGATCGCCGTCTCGTGCGCCTGCCGCCGCGCCCAGAAGGCGAGTGGCGAGGGCGCGGCCATGAAGGTCCAGCACTCCAGATCCTCGGGTGCGGCCCTCAGCGCGGCCACCAGCAGGGCGTGTCCCTCCCGGAACCAGTGGAGCAGCGCGTCTGCGTCCAGGTCCGGCTCGCTGCCGGGGGCATGGGGCTCCACAAGCCCACCCGCGATGTACGTCGTCGCCCACCGGTGGACCACGCCCGTGTGCCGCAGCAGGTCGCGCACGCGCCAGCCGGGGCAGGTGGGTACTTCGGCGCCGGTGCCCGCCTTTTCGGCGGCGGCGGCCATCAACTGCCCTTGTTCGTCGAGCGATTCAATGAATCTGGCTATCTCCATGCGGAAGATTGTGCCAGCCGCGTACGGCGACGGCCGGGCGCGTACGGCGACGATCAGGGGTTACGGCGGCGGTCAGGCGCCCTTCGGGTGGGCGGCACCGGGCGACGCGCCGCGCAGCAGCCGGACGAACCAGCCGAGCGCGAAGGCCTGGATGAGCACGGAGAGCGGCAGGGCGGCGTACAGGAACCAGGCCGACTCGGCCACACTCTCCCCGAACAGGTCGCCGCCGATGAGGAAGACGAAGATCGTCGGCGTGCTGAGGAGGATCAGCCACAGCCCGGCGAACGAGGCGTCCTCGTGGGCCACGAAGAGGGTGTCGACCGTGACGAACACCGCGGCCGCCGCGACCAGTGCGAGGTAGACCAGCGAGGCGGGATTGCGGAACGTCAGGCGCGCGATGTCGTGCGGTCGTCGAGCGGTCATGGTGAACTCTCCGTCCAGTGTGGTGCCTCCAGGGTGCGTTCGGGGAGCAGGGCGCCGCCTGAGTGCGCCTACTCAGGTGCGTCCGTGCGACGACGCGTCGCGGGCCGAGTACCCCAGCAGCGCGGCGGTCGCGGCCAGGATCGCCACCGTCGTCAGCGCGACGGGCAGCGAGAACCAGTCGGCGAGGAAGCCGATGGCGGGCGGCCCGATCAGCATGCCGCCGTAACCGAGCGTGGACGCCGCCGCGACACCGCTCGGGCCGGCCAGCGCGCCCGCCCTGGCGACCGCGACGGGAAAGATGTTCGCGAGGCCGAGCCCGGTCACGGCGAAGCCGAGGAGTGCGGCCCAGGTGGCGGGCGCGAGTGCCCCGAGCAGCATGCCCGCCGCCGCGAGCGAGCCGCCCGTGACGAGGGTGCGGGTCTGGCCGAGCCGTTCGAGCAGGGTGGTCCCGCTCAGCCGGCCCACCGCCATGGCCAGCGCGAAGAGGGCGTACCCGGCCGCGGCGACACCCGGGTGGGCGTGGAGGTCCTCCTGGAGGTGCAGGGTGCCCCACTCGGCGAGTGCCCCTTCGCCGTACGCCGTGCACAGCGCGATCGCGCCGAAGAGCGCGACGGCTTTACGTGCCGTTCCAGGGAGTGGTCGCGGACCGTTCCCCGGTGCCTCTGGTGAACGGTCCCGCGAACGTTCCGGCGTGGGCGCGGGGTGGCGGAGCAGCGTGGGGCCGGCCGCGGCGGTGACGACGAGCCCGATGCCCGTCAGAGCCAGCAGATGGGCGGGGGCGGGAAGTTGCGCCGCGACCAGGCCCCCGAGGCCGGCCCCCGTCATGCCGCCGAGACTGAAGGCGGCGTGGAAACTCGGCATCACCGGGCGCCGCATGGCCCCGACCAGGTCCACGGCGGCGCTGTTCATCGCGACGTTGATGCCGCCGTACGAGACGCCGAACACCAGCAGCACGAGGCCGAGCGCGAGCGTCGAGTGCGTCTGTGCGGGCAGCGCGATGCTCAACGACAGCAGTACGCCGCAGGCCACGGTCACCGGGTGGCTGCCGAAGCTCCGGCACAACCGGCCGGTCAGCATCATCGTGATCACCGCGCCTCCGGACACCCCGAGCAGGGCGAGGCCGAGGTCGCTCGCGGAGGCCCCGGTCTGTTCCTTGATGGCGGGGATACGGACCACCCAGCCGGCGAAGAGGAAGCCGTCGAGGGCGAAGAACACGGTCAGCGCGGTGCGGAGGCGGGACAGGGAGGCCGCGGCGGTGTCTGCGCCCTGGCCCCCCGGAAAGGCCGTCCGTGGTTTGTTTAGGTGCGGCACAAAGTCACCATAGGGGCCATCCGGAATCCGTACAAGGCAGGTGGTCAGCGCCACGGGCAACCGGAGCCGGACCCGGACGATCTTCCCCGGCGTGGGAGACTCGGCCCCATGAACGGGAAGGCGACCACCATCAGAACGAGGCTGGAGAGAGGCCGGAGCGCGCTCGGGCCCGCCCTGGAACTGGTGCACACGGGACGGGCGCCCACCCGCGCCGTCCTCACCGCCGAGCTCGGCGTCACCAGGGCCACCGCCGGAGCGGTCGCCGCCGAGCTGGAAGCCCTCGGGCTGATCCAGGTCGACTCCCGGCCGGGAGCGGCGGCAGGTTCGCAGGGCCGCCCCTCGCACCGGCTGGCCGTCAACGACTCGGGCCCCGTCGTCCTGGCCGCGCAGATCCACGCCGACGGCTACCGCGCGGCGCTGGTGGGCCTCGGCGGCCGTACCGTCGCGACCGCGCCCGGCTGTGAGACGGTCTCCGCCGACCCGGCGCAGGTCCTCGGAGCGGTGGTGGAGGCCGGTGCCGTACTGCTGCGCGAGAGCGGCCGCCGTTGCGTGGGCGCGGGCCTCGCCGTGCCGTCCGCCGTGGCCGAACCGGAGGGCACGGCCCTCAACCCGCTGCACGTCGCCTGGCCCGCCGGCTCCCCGGTCCGCGACATCTTCGCCGAGCAGGTACGCGCCGCCGGCATCGCGGGCCCCGCCTTCGCGGGCAACGATGTCAACCTCGCCGCACTCGCCGAGCACCGCCACGGCGCGGGCCGCGGCGCCCAGCACCTCCTGTGCGTCGCCACGGGCCACCGCGGCGTCGGCGGCGCACTGGTCGTCGACGGCCGCCTGCACACGGGCAGTTCGGGCCTCGCACTCGAAGTCGGCCACCTCACGGTCAACCCCGACGGCCGCCCCTGCTACTGCGGCGGCCGCGGCTGCCTCGACGTCGAAACCGACCCGCTGGCCTTCCTCACCGCGGCCGGCCGCGACCCCGGCCCCGAGGTCTCGCTGCTCCAGCAGTCCCGCGAGCTGCTGCGCGGACAGTACGACGACCCGGCGATCCGGGCCGCGGGCGAGGAGCTGATCGACCGCCTGGGCCTCGGCCTCGCCGGACTCGTGAACATCCTCAACCCCGACCGCATCATCCTCGGCGGCCTCCACCGCGAGCTGCTCGACGCCGACCCCGAGCGGCTGCGCGCCGTCGTCGCCGACCGCAGCCTGTGGGGACGAAGCGGCGGCGTACCCATCCTGCCGTGCACGCTGGACCACAACAGCCTCGTCGGAGCAGCCGAGTTGGCCTGGCAGCCGGTACTCGACGACCCGCTCGGCGCGCTCGCGGTCTCGCGGGAGCCCGCATGACCGCGACGTACTCGCCCATCGCGCCCCGCGACGGCGCTCTCGCCCGGTTCGCCCGGTTCGCCCGACCGACGGTCAGCCGCTGAGGAACTCCGCGCCGAACGCGCGCTCCGCGTAGCCCGAGGCAATGCCCGTATCGCGCATCCCGTCGCCTGCTCTTGCGCCGTACGGGTGGGAACAGGACCGCCGTTGCCCGCGGCTCGCGCCGCGGGCAACGGCCCTGGTGGCGGCGCCCGCCTTCCCGTCAGCCCACTACGGCGGACCGGGCGGCGGTGGGCGCGTGCGTCTCCGGGATGACCTCGTGATCCGCCCCGGCGTGCGAGAACGGTCCGTCGGTCGTCGCTCCGTACACGGGGTACGGCGGCAGATCCGCGGCGGTAGCCGGCGTGGGCAGCGTGAACCACACGACCTTCCCGGCGTCGCCCTGCGGGCGTACGCCCCAGCTCTCGCTGACCGCCTCGATCAGAGCGAGACCGCGCCCGCTCGTCTCGGACGCGCCGGCCGCACGGACGGTGGGCAGACGCGGATCGTGGTCGTGGACGGACACCGTCAGGCGGTCGAGCAGCAGCTCGATCTCCACGGTGCACATCTTGTCCGGCTCTGCGTGCCGGTGGACGTTGGTCAGCAATTCGGTGACGCCGAGCGCCGCCGGGTCTATCAAGGGATCCAAATGCCAGTAGCGCAATTGCGCCGAGATGATTCTGCGGACCTGACCGATCCGCGACGGCAGGGCCTGGAGCTCCACCGTGCAGTGCCTGCTTGGCTCGCTGATCACGGCTGCGACTCCCCGAATAGGTCCGGAAGAAGACGAAGGACGGATCCAGCAGTGGCTGTCTGCTGTTTGGTCCGGCGGGGCTGGTTCTCAGCGTTACCGCCGTTGCACCCTGAGTGATGTGAGACCAGGGTCACCCGGCCGGTACGGCTCCGCAACTCGCATTCCATCAGTCCAGCGAATCCTGTACGCCGTGCACGTGGCGTACATCCTGTGCGCTGCGCACGGCTTCCAGGAACCGTCCGGCCAGTTCCTCACCGTCCTTGGCGGGCCCGCGCTGACCCATGGTCAGCCGGTACCGGGTGCCATTGACTGTGGCCACCATGCTGTCGTCTCCGGCGAACCACGGCCTCCCCGCGGTCACGGAGCTCAGGGGTGCACTGTCGATCTCCAGTCCGGTGCTCGTCAGCAGGACCAGCCTGCCGTCCTTGACCAGCACCTGGCCGGCCTTGGTCAGTGAGCGGGGCCAGCGCCCTATCCGTACGCCCGTAGCACTGAACTCGGGCTCCGCCATTCCACTTCGCCCCCTTCGCGCAGGTGTCCTCTTCGCGCAGGTGTCCTGCTGGGCAGTCTGCACAAGGCCGGGCCCGCGCACCAGAGGCCCTCGGTGATCCGCTGATGATGCGCGTGAGCGCACCGCCCTTGGGTGCCACCCGGCACCGACCCGCCCCACAAGCGATCCCTATGGCTGCCCAAAGGCAACGTTGGTGCAGGTGAGAGGCTTAAAGTGGCAGCCGGGGACCGGAGTCTCCGGGGCAGGACCAGACGGCTGCCCAGGGGGACGCTACGACGAGGAGTGGCCCGCATGAGCACCACTGACCAGGCACGTACCGGCAGCAACGCCATGGCGACGATCGACGTGGACCGCAGCGATCCGGAATACCGGGCCTGGCTGAAGGAAGCCGTCCGCAAGGTCCAGGCGGACGCCAACCGCTCCGCCGACACGCACCTGCTGCGCTTCCCGCTGCCCGAGGCGTGGGGGATCGACCTGTACCTCAAGGACGAGTCCACCCACCCCACCGGCAGCCTCAAGCACCGGCTCGCCCGGTCGCTCTTCCTCTACGGCCTGTGCAACGGCTGGATCAGGCCCGGCAAGCCCGTGATCGAGGCGTCCAGCGGCTCGACCGCCGTCTCAGAGGCGTACTTCGCGATGCTGATCGGCGTGCCCTTCATCGCGGTGATGCCGCGCACCACCAGCCCCGAGAAGATCCGGCTGATCGAATTCCACGGCGGGCAGTGCCACTTCGTCGACGACTCCCGGAAGATGTACGAGGAGTCGGCCGCCCTCGCCGCCAGGACCGGCGGACACTACATGGACCAGTTCACCTATGCGGAACGTGCCACCGACTGGCGCGGCAACAACAACATCGCCGAATCCGTCTACCAGCAGCTGAGGCTGGAGAGGTACCCGGAACCGGCCTGGATCGTCGCCACCGCCGGGACGGGAGGCACCTCGGCGACGATCGCGCGCTACGTCCATTACATGCAGTACGACACGCGCATCTGCGTACCCGACCCGGAGAACTCGTGTTTCTTCGACGGCTGGACCCGGAGCGACCCGGGTGCCACGAGCGATTGCGGTTCGCGCATCGAGGGCATCGGCAGGCCGCGCATGGAGCCGAGCTTCGTACCCGGCGCCGTCGACCGGATGATGAAGGTGCCGGACGCGGCGAGCGTGGCGGCCGTACGGGCGCTGGAGCGGGCCATCGGCCGCAAGGCGGGCGGTTCCACCGGGACGGGGCTGTGGAGCGCGCTGAAGATCATCGCGGGCATGGTCGCGGAGGGGCGCAAGGGCAGCGTCGTCACGCTGATCTGCGACCCGGGCGACCGCTACCTCGACAAGTACTACTCGGACGCCTGGCTCGCCGAACAGGGCCTGGACATCGCCCCGTACAGCGCCGCGATCGACCAGTTCCTGACAACCGGCGAATGGCCCTGCTGACCGCTGACCTGACTGCTGACCGCTGACTGCTACGCGGGCGTGGAAGCAAGCCGCTGGTCGAGCGCGCGCACCGCGTCGCGGAAGGCTCTTCCCAGCCCCGGCCGGCCGAGGCGCAGCGCCAGCCTGAGCGGCGCCGGTCCCGCCGCCGCGAAAGTCCACCGCACCCGTGTGCCCGTACCGGCAGGACCGGCCGGAGTCAGCCGCCACTCCTCCAGCAGCGCCCGTATCGCCGGAGCGTTGGTCACGTCGACACGGTAGGCGTACCGCTCGCCGGGCTCCGAGGCCAGGATCGTCTCCTGGAAGCGGATGCCGCCCTTGAGGCGCACTTCGCGCCCGGCGCCGCCCGCCGTGGGCCGGCACATCGTCACCGCGCCGAACCAAGCGGGCCAGCCGGTGACGTCCTCGGCGAGTGCCCGGTGGACGGCTTCCGGTGGCGCGGAAAGGCCGGCCGTGAAGACGAGGCGCGTCGGAGCGGTCCCGACGAAGTCGAGTTCCACAGGGCGGAGTCGGCGTGCCATGGGATGTGTACCCCCAGCGGTTCGGTGGTGGACCGGATGTCTGCAGTCAGTTGTCTGCTGTCAGATGTCCGCGGAGCCGGCGTCCTCGGACCGGGGCTCGCCCGCGACCACCAGACCCGGCAGGTGCTCGGCCATCTCGTCACGGGCCTCGGCGGACAGCCCGCCGTCCGTCACGAGCGTGTCGACCTCGTCGAGCGTCGCGAACGAACTCAGGCCCACCGTGCCCCACTTGGTGTGATCCGCGACCACGACCACCCGCCGCGCGGACCGCACGAGACGACGGTTCGTCTCCGCCTCCGCGAGATTCGGGGTCGAGAGCCCCGCCTCGACCGAGATGCCGTGCACCCCGAGGAACAGCACATCGAAGTGGAGTGTGCGGATCGCCTGGTCGGCGACCGGACCCACCAGCGAGTCCGACGGCGTCCGTACGCCGCCGGTGAGCACCACCGTGGCCGCGCCGGGACGCGGCCCCTTCCCGTCGCCCGCCCGCTGCGCGGTGTGGAACACGTCGGCGACCCGCACCGAGTTGGTCACCACCGTCAGGTCCGGCACCTCCAGCAGGTGCTGGGCGAGCGCGTACGTCGTCGTACCGCCGGACAGCGCGATCGCGCTGCCGGGCACCGCCATCGCCGCGGCCGCCCGCGCGATGTCCTCCTTGGCGCTCAGCTCCAGGGCCGACTTCGCCTCGAAACCGGGCTCGTGCGTACTCGCCTCGACCACCGGCACCGCGCCGCCGTGCACCTTCTCCACGACACCCTGCCGCGCCAGCGCGTCCAGGTCCCGGCGGACCGTCATGTCCGAGACGTTGAGCTGCCTGGTGAGCTCTTGGACCCGGACACCGCCGCGGCGTCTGACTTCGTCGAGGATCAAGGCACGACGCTGCTCCGCGAGCAGGTTCTGACTGTCGGTCACGTGCGGTCCGGTCCCTTCGTTCCGTTGTACGGGCCTGGGGATTGCTCATCCTCGCACGGGTGCGCGGAAGCCGGACCTCGGGGAGATTCGGTGAGATTCGGCGAGTGCCGTGTCACGGCCGCCCATGATCCGGGATCCTTGAGCGGCCGCGCCGTGCGCGGAAGACGATTCTCCCGATCCTCCCACCACGAGAGCGAGCCACAGAAGTGCCCCCTGTCACACCGCCTCGCGACGACGACGGAGGAGCCGCGCTCGAACTTCTGGTCCACGGCGTCGGCGGCACCACCCCCCAGGACATGCTCGGCGATCCGCGTACGGTCCGGGTCACCGGTGACGAGACCGCCGCTGTGTTCCGCCGTGCCGATGACGCCGAAGCGGAGGACAGCGCGGAGGAGGGCGGTGCCCGGCCCCGCGACCGGCCCGTCCCCGAGGCATACGTCTGGTGCAACCTCACCTCCGGCAACGGCGCCCGCGCCCTGTGGCTGCTCCTGCTGCCTTTCATGGTCGCCAACCTCGCCCACTGGATGCAGCCCACCACCCGCGGCCTCACCAGGACCGTGCGCCTGTACGGCGTGCTGGTGCGGCTCCTCGCCCTCAGCCTCACCGTGCTGCTGATCGCCGCCGCCTGCGAGGTCGCGCTCGACCTCACCGCGTGGCAGTGCGCGGGCTCCCCCGGCTGCTCCGGTGACAGGTCGTGGCTCGGCTTCCTCTCCACCGCGCAGGGCGGCTGGTGGGCCCAGCCGGGCCGGCGCCTCGCCCTGGCCGCCGTCGTACCCGCCGCGCTGACCGGCCTGCTCTGGTACCTGTCCCACCGCACCTGGAGCGCGTACGAGGCCCAGCGTCCCCTGCCCGCCGGTGCCGAGCCCGACCCCGACGAGCCGACGGCCCGCCCCGCCCTCGGCATGCCCGGCTTCTGGTACGGCCGCCGCCTCGTCGCCCGGCTGCGCGCCGCCCACACCGCCGCCGGGTTCCTCACCGTCGCCGCCGCCGTCGCCGTAGCGGTCGCCCGTTACGACCGGCGCGACTCGGGACCGCTCCCCGAAGCGATCGGCCGGCTGCTCGAACTGTCCCTGCTCGCCGGAGCCGCCCTCGTGGTGTGGGTGGTCTGCCGCAGAGGCCGCTGCGAAAGCCGCCTCGACGTGAAGCTCGACCGGGCCGTCACCACCCTGCTGCCCGGCTCCGCGTTCGCCCTGCTGGCCCTGACCGTGCTGTACGCCGCCTGGTCCCGCCCCGGCTGGGTCTCCGAAGGCCGGCTACCGGGCGACCGTACCTTCGGCATCATCGCCCTCACCCAGGGCGGCCTGGTCGTCGCGCTCGCCGCCGTCGCGCTCACCATGTACCGGAGGGTTCCCGACGCGCGTACGGCGATGCGCGGACTCGGCGGTCCCGCCACCGCCATGCTCGCCTGCGCGCTCGGCGGCGTCATGACCGGCGGCGTCGCCCAGCGCGTCGCCGACTGGCTCGACGGAGCCGGCACACCGGGGGAACCCGGCGGCACCATCGAAGGACCCCCGGTGCTGCTCACGTGGCAGGCCTCCGTCATCCCGCCCCTGCTCGTCGTCCTGCTGGCGATGGGAGCCTTCTTCGCCGTACGCACCTGGCGCTCCCGGCGGGCGATGGCCGACGACATCGAGGCGGAGTACCCTGACGCGGAGCCCGACTTCGTACGCACGCGTCGCATCGCGAGGATCCGCGCCATGGCCGCACTCACCGACCGGGGGCCCGCGATACTCGGTGTCACCTCGGGGGCCACCTTTCTGCTCGGAGCCGCCGCGCTCCTCGGTGCCTGGGTGACGGGGAAGGTGCCGGGCAGGGCCGCGTCGGGCACCGCCGACTTCGTCGCCTCGGCGGCGCAGGCCGCACAGGCGCTCGGCTCCTGGCTGATCGGCTTCGGCTTCATACTGTTCGTCACGTGGGGCCGCCGGGCCTACCGCGACCCCGCCGCCCGGCGGACCATCGGCATCCTCTGGGACGTCGGCACCTTCTGGCCGCGGGCCTCCCACCCCTTCGCGCCACCCTGTTACGCCGAGCGGGCCGTGCCCGATCTGACCTGGCGGATGGCCAGCTGGACCGACCGTACCGGCGGACGGCTCGTCATCTCCGGCCACTCCCAGGGCAGCGTGCTGTCGGCCGCCGCGGTCTGGCAGCTGCCACAGCGCACCAGACGCCGGGTAGCACTGCTCACGTACGGCTCACCGCTGGAGCGGCTGTACGGGCGGTGGTTCCCGGCGTTCTTCGGTCCCGCCTGTCTCGAAGCGCTGAGTCACGAGGTGCGGTGCTGGCGGAACCTGTGGCGCCGTACCGACCCCATAGGCGGACCCGTGCGCGTGAAGGGCGGACAGGGGCCCGACGTGGACCGTGCAGCGCTCAAGGACCCGCTCGCCTACGGACGTACCAGGGAACAGCCGCTGCCCGCTCCCGTGCTCGGCCATTCCGATTACCAGGACGATCCCGCGTTCGACGAGGAAAGGACCGCACTGCTCGACCGGCTGTCGCCGTGCGGGGTGCCCCGGCAGCGGACCGACACGCCGCTTGATCAGGGGAGTTCCGGCAGGTCCTCGGGGTAGAGGAGGGTCAGGTCGTCCGTGTTCATCTCGGTGAGCCGGGCGACCCGTCCGGCATGCCGCTCCACCATCGACTCGAACGTCTGGCGGGCGGTACGGCCGTTGCCGAACGCGGGTCCCTTGGGCAGCACGGTGAAGTACTTCAACAGCGCTTCGGCCGTTCCCGTACCGAGCCGGTACTCGTGCTCCTCGGCCTGCTGCTCGACGATCCGCAGCAGCTCCTCCGGCGCGTAGTCGGAGAACCTGATCGTGCGCGAGAAGCGCGAGGCGACACCGGGGTTCACGCTGAGGAAGCGCTCCATCTCCGCCGTGTACCCGGCGACGATGACGACGACCGCCTCCCGGTGGTCCTCCATCAGCTTCACCAGCGTGTCGATGGCCTCCCGGCCGAAGTCGCGCCCCGAGTCCTCCGGGGACAGGGCGTACGCCTCGTCGATGAACAGCACACCGCCGCGCGCCCGGTCGAACGCCTCCTGCGTACGGATGGCCGTCGAGCCGATGTGCTCGCCGACCAGGTCCACCCGCGACACCTCGACGAGATGACCGCGCTCCAGCACCGCGAGCGAGGCGAGGATCTCGCCGTACAGCCGCGCGACCGTGGTCTTCCCGGTGCCGGGCGAACCGGTGAAGACCAGATGCCGGCGGACCGAGGCGGCCTTGAAGCCGGCTTCCTGGCGGCGCCGGCCGATCTCGATCATGTCGGTGAGAGCGCGCACCTCGCGCTTGACGCTCTCCAGGCCCACCAGAGCGTCCAGTTCGCCGAGCACGGCGTTGGGTGTACGGACCGGCTCCGCGTCCGGCGCAAGGCCCGTCACGGGCTCGGTGGCGCGTTGCCCGGGGACCGCGCCGAGCAGCCCGGTGGTCTGCGTCGCGGTCAGCACGGCGGGGGTCTGCGGAACCGACGCCCGTACGCCGCTCTCGTCGCTGGTGCAGTCCTCGACGAGCGGCCCGTCCTCGGCGAACTCATAACCCCCGCGCGCGCAGCGCTCCGTACGGCAGCGGGTGAGCGTCGTACGGCAGCCGTCGATCACATGGAAGCCGTAACCGCTGCTCCCCGTCACCCGGCAGCCGTGGAACGTGCCGCGGCCCTCGGCGGAGACGTAGAAACCCGCCTCGGCGGGCGAGGTGACCGTGCAGCGCTCTATGCGCGGGTCGGCGCCCTTGGTGACGATGACACCGGTCTGCGCCCCGTCGATGGTGCAGCCGGAGAGTGTGCCGCCGCTGCCGTGGTCGCGGAACCACGCACCGGTCGACGCCTCGCGGATCCGGCAGTCGTCGAGCTGCGCGGTCGCGCCGTCGCTCACGGACACCGCCGTGTTGCGCACCTGGGACAGGTCGCTGTCGACGACATCGGCGCGCGAGCCCCGGTCGAGGACGAAAAGCGCGTCCGGTACGTCGTGCACCCGGCAGCCCTCCAGAACCGCCGTCGCGCCGTCGCTGATCCAGACGGCCGGATAGTCGCCCGTACTGTCGTGGATCTCGCACTGGTTGGCGTCCACGCGCGTGCCGGGGTCCCACACGGACAGTCCGTTGCGGCCGAACCGGCGCACCGTGGAACGCGTGAGGGTGAGGACCGCACGCGAACGCAGGTCGATCGCGTTCTCCGGGATGTCGTGGATGTCGCAGTCGGAGAGCGTCAGTACGGCGTCGGTGTCGAGGGTGACACCGTCGGCCGAAGTGCGGTGCACGGAGCAGTCGGTGAGGTGGGCCGAGGCGCGGGCGGCGACCTGTACGCCGGTGCCCCTGACCTCGTACACCTCGCAGCCGATGGCCTCCAGGCCGCTGCCCTCGCCGTTCACGGACAGGCCCGCTCCCGACGTGTGGTGGATACGGCACCGGTCCAGACGCGGGTGCGCGCCGCCGCGCACCGAGACGCCCGACTGGCCGGCCGCGACCACCTCACACTCCTCGAACACCCCGCCCGCGCCCTCCAGTACGCCGATGCCGACGCCCGCCGGATTGTCGACGGTGCAGCGGCGCACGGTCGGCCGGGCCGCACCACGCACCTCGATGCCGACGGCGGAACGGGTCACGATGCGCAGATCGACGAGCTCGGGGGTGCCGTCCTCGACGAGCAGGGCAGGGGCGGCCGTGTCCTGTCCCTCGATGTGGAGGTCCTGGACCACGGCGGAGGCGCGCACGGTCAGCGCCACACCGTCGACGGGGGCGATCCGCACCGAACCGGCCGTCCCCTCGGGGCCGCGCAGGGTCACGGCGCGCTCGACGACGAGGTTCTCCCGGTACGTACCAGGGGCGACGGTGAGCACATCGCCGTCCCCCGCGGCCTCCAGGGCTGCGGCGAGGGAGGCGTACTCGCCTGTGCGGCGCCGCCACCGCGATGTGCCGGTGTGCGTCACCTGGACCGTGCCCTGTGCCATGGCGTTGCTGTGCCCCCACCTTGTGCAGACGTACTGATGAACTGGCTGCTCCACCGTAGCGCGCGCGGGGCGGGCGAGTTGACCGGTCAGCCGTGCTCACGACGCCGTCGTCCGGTGGCGCTGTTCGTACCGTCAGGAGGCCTGTTCGAGGATTCTCACCGGATCGCCGACCCGGATGGTTCCGGTCGTCTCCGGTACGAGATTCTGGCCGAAGAGCAGCTTGTCCCCGGAGCGCCGGTGCCTGGCGAGCGTACGCAGAGGCTCCTTGCCGCGCTGGGCCGTCCGCTGATCGGTGGTGGTGACGACACAGCGGGCGCAGGGCTCGGTGATCCGGAAGGTGACGTCGCCGATCGCGATCCGCTTCCAGCCGTCCTCCGCCCAGGGAGCCGTGCCGTCCAGGACGGCGTTCGGCCGGAAACGGGCCATCGGGAGCGGGCCCTCGTCGGCGTGGTCGCCCTGCGCGATGAGGGAGTTCAGGGCGTCGAGCGACGAGAGGGTGGTGACCAGCAGGGGGTAGGCGTCGGCGAAACTCACGGTCTCGCCAGGCCTGCCGTGCTTCGGGGCGACGGGACGGCGGCGCGCCGGGTCGTCGAGATGGACGAGACGCACCTCGGTGCCCAGGAAGTCGCTGAACCAGGCGTGCGCCTCCGCGTCCGCTTCGACCGCCTCCACCTTGTCCTTCGGGAACTGTGCGACCGCCGTGGCCACGGGCTCGGGCACCGTCACGCTCAGCGGCTCGCGTCCGGGGGCGGACAGCCGTATCCCGCCGTCCGGCAGCGGCTCGGCGCGCGCGAGCGCGAGGCGCGGCTGCGGACGCTGCGTGACGACCTTGCCGGCCGGGTCGACCAGCATCCATCTGCGGTCCCCGGCCGGACCCCACGGCTCGACCCTCACCTCGCCCGGCGCACACCCCGCCGCCGACTTGACCGGATAGACATGGACCGCGTGCAGCAGGGAATTCGGCATGCGGCCAATCCTGCCAGCCGGGTCTGACAGTCGTACGCCCGGTCAGTATCCGGTCAGTACCCCCGGCCCTGGTACTGCTGGTTGTACGGGTCGTCGTACGGCGTGGCCGCGGGCATCGGACGCGGCGCCGCGGGGCGCATCGCCTCGTACCCGGTGGCAGCGGCCTGGCGCGGCTGCTGCTGTTGGTACTGCTGCGGGCCGGGGTAGCCGCGCGGGCCCGATGCCTGCTGCGGGATGTACGGCGCGGGCGCGTGCTGGAGCGGCGCCGGCTGGGGCGCGGCCTGCTGCGGGTAGCCGTACGAAGGAGCGGGGGAGTAGTAGGAAGGCGCCGGGGGAAGCGCGGGAAGCGCCGCTGGGAGAGCCGGCAGATAGCTGTTTCCGGTGTCGTACGCCGCGGGCACCCGGATGGGAGCGATCTGGGGTGTGCCCCGCTCTGCGACGAGGGAGTCGTAGATCGGGGTGTCCGGGAAGGACGGGGCGGAGTAGTAACCGCCGCCGTAGGTGGCGCGGGGGGAGGTCATGGCACCTAAGTTAAGCCGAAGATGTTGTGGTTGGGGAGCCCGATAAGAGGGTTGTTTTACGAGTTAGGAGTGACGGCGGATCCCTAATCCGAGCGAACTTGGGAAAAACGGTCGCCGCGCGGCGTTGGGATCGTGTAAAGAGTGCGCTGGCCATGGGTTACCCGAGGTCGGTGGGTGATCTTGAGCCCGTCGTCGAGGGGCCCCGGAACGCGGGGGAATACGTTGGCCGTACACAAATCCTCAGACACCCGCAGCCGCGATGGGGGCGATCATGTCCATGCTTAAAGGAACCAATGTGCCGGTGCCGGCGCAGGCTGTGCGTATCGAATTGGGATGGCGTTCAGGTGCCGGTGTACCGGACGTCGACGCCTCCGCTCTCCTGCTGGTGTCGGGAAAGGTCCGTACGGACGCCGACTTCGTCTTCTACAACCAGCCCGCGCACGCGTCGGGCGCGGTACGGCACGACGGGAAGACCCCTGCCGGGGACGGTGTAACGGACACGCTTTCCGTCGACCTCGCGCGGGTCGAGGCCGCCGTGGAGACCGTCGTGGTGGCGGCCTCGGCGGACAGCGGCAACTTCGGGCAGGTGCCGGGCCTTTACGTCCGGGTGCTGGACGCGACGAACGGCACGGAGATCACACGGTTCGACAGCCAGGACGCGAGCGACGAAACGGCCTTCGTCCTCGGCGAGCTCTACCGGCGGCAGGGCGCGTGGAAGTTCCGCGCCGTGGGCCAGGGCTACGACAGCGGACTCCAGGGGCTGGCCACGGACTTCGGCATCAGCGTCGACGAGCCCCAGCAGCAGGCATCCGCGACGGCGGCGGCACCAGCACCCGCACCGGTCCTGGCGCCGGTCGCGGCTGCGACACCGGCCGCGCCCCCGGTCCCGCCGCCGTCCGCTCCCGTGAGCTTCAGCAAGATCACGCTCACCAAGGAATCACCCGCTGTCTCCCTGACCAAGCGGGGCGGCACCACGGGCATGATGCGCGTCAACCTCAACTGGGAAGTGCGCAAGCAGTTCAAGGGCTGGGCCGCCAAGCTCGGCAGGGCCGTCGCCATGCACGGCGACCTCGACCTCGACCTGTGCGCCCTCTACGAACTCACCGACGGCCGCAAGGGGGTTGTCCAGGCGCTCGGCAACGCCTTCGGGTCGCTGCAGCAGCCGCCGTACATCCAGCTCGACGGTGACGACCGCACCGGATCCGTGCGGACCGGCGAGAACCTGACCATCAACCTCGACCACCAGGACAAGCTGCGTCGCGTCGTCATCTTCGTCGCTGTCTACGAAGGGGCCCGTTCCTTCGCCGACCTGCACGCCACGGTCACCCTCACGCCGCAGAACGGAGCACCGATCGACTTCTCGCTCGACGAGTGCACCGTGCCGTCCACCGTCGCGGCGCTCGCCCTCATCACCAACGAGGGCGGCGATCTGACCGTGCGCCGCGAAGCGCGCTATCTCGTACCGGAACGCGGTGTCAGCCCCCAGCGCACCATCGACCACGCCTACGGGTGGGGCATGAACTGGTCGCCCGGCAGAAAGTGACCCTCCGGCGGCCCGCTCAGCGCTCGGGCGCGGCTTCAGGACGAGCGTACGTACGCCCCTTCCAGGCCGCGCCCCGCCCCTGGTAGTGCCGCACGGCGGAATCGACGGTCATCAGCAGGTAGAGGACAGCGGTGAACGGCAGCAGCGGAGCGAGCCACAGCGGCTGCCGGTAGTAGCGCAGCACAGGAAGGTACGTAGCGGTCATTACCGCCCATGCCAGGCCGCCCGCCCATGCCGCCACACCGTCAACCGACAGCACACCGGCGCAGAGCGTGAGCGGGGGCGCGAGATACACCAGCGCGAGCCCCACGACCGTTCCCGCGAGCAGCGGCGGACTGTGCCGCAGTTGCGCGTACGCGCTGCGCGACACCATCCGCCACAGATCGCCGAGCCGCGGATACGGGCGCACGCTGTCCACGCCGTCGGCGAGCCCCAGCCAGATCCTGCCGCCACTGCGCCGCACCGCTCCGGCGAGGGACACATCGTCGATCACCGCCTGGCGGATCGAGTCGGGCACGCGCGCGCGTACGACGGCCTCCGTGCGCAGCAGCACACAGCCGCCCGCGGCCGCCGAGGTCCGTGCCCCCGTTCTGTTGACCCACCGGAACGGATAGAGCTGCCCGAAGAAGTACACGAACGCGGGAACGACCAACCGCTCCCACGCGCTGACAACACGCAACCGCGCCATCTGGGAGACCAGGTCGAGGTGGTTGGTGCAGGCGGCGGCCACCAGTTCGCGCAGGCTCCCTGGCGCGTGCGCGATGTCGGCGTCCGTAAGGAGCAGGTACTCCGGTTCGCGCCCGTCCTCGCGCCCCCGCTCACGGGCCAGCGCGATGCCGTGCCGCAGGGCCCAGAGCTTCCCGGTCCAGCCCGGCTCCGGATCGCCGGGGGAGATCACCGTCAGCGGCAGCCCGCCGCGCCGGGCAGCCAGCTCCCGCGCCAGTGCGCCCGTACCGTCCTCGCTGCCGTCGTCGACCAGAATGATCTCCGCACGGCCCGGATAGTCCTGTGCGAGCAGCGACGGCAGGCTCAGGGGAAGCACGCGCGCCTCGTCGCGCGCCGGGACGACCACGGCGACATCCGGCCATACGTCCGGCTCCTCGCGGCGCGGCAGACGCTGGTCGGTACGCCAGAAGAACCCGTGGCCCAGCAGCAGCCACCCCCACGCGGCCAGCGATCCCACGGCAATCCACGCAACAGCGGTCATTCGCCGCAGTCTGCACCACCCCGGCGGCCGCGCGAGGCCGGTCGACTATGGTGACCGGGTGAAGATCGCGCTAATGGACTCGGGAATCGGCCTGCTGCCGACGGCCGCCGCGGTGCGCCGGCTGCGGCCCGACGCCGATCTGGTCCTCTCCTCCGACCCCGACAGCATGCCCTGGGGACCGCGTACGCCCGCCGAAATCACCGAGCACGCACTCGCCGTGGCACGCGCCGCCGCCGCGCACCGGCCGGACGCGCTGATCGTGGCCTGCAACACCGCTTCCGTGCACGCCCTGCCCGCGCTCCGCGCGGCGCTGGAGCCGGGCATCCCGGTCATCGGTACCGTGCCCGCGATCAAGCCGGCCGCCGCCGGCGGCGGGTCCGTCGCCATCTGGGCCACGCCCGCCACCACGGGCAGCCCGTACCAGCGCGACCTCATCCGTGACTTCGCCGACGGCGCCGCCGTCACCGAAGTGCCCTGCCCCGGCCTCGCCGACGCCGTGCAGTGGGCCGACGAGGAGGGTATCGACCGGGCCATCGCCGCGGCAGCCGCCCTTACGCCGCGCGATGTAAGGGCCGTTGTCCTGGGCTGTACCCATTACGAACTGGTCGCCGAGCGCATCCGCGCCGCCGTTCAGCCGCACGGACTGCCGCCCGTGGTGCTCCACGGGTCCGCCGACGCCGTGGCCGCGCAGGCGCTGCGCCGCATCGGCGCCGCGCCCGCCCCCGCGGCCGCACCCGTGGCAGGTCTCACCGTGCTGATCGGCGGCAGGGACGCCGCGCTGCCCGGCGCCGCGCTCGCGTACGCCGAGGGCCGCCTGCTGGACACGGTCGACGCCGCGCGCTGATCACGTCCGGTTGGGGGCGGCCGTGCCTGGCGCCGCCATGCCTGGCGCTGCCCGCGATGCGGAACGTGAGTACGCTGCTGCGCATGAGGGACCACCCCCACAGCGAGGGGCGTCGTACCACGGAGCCTCTTCCCGCGATCTGGACCGGACGCGCGACCAACCGCGCACAGTGGCTGCTCGCAGCCGCCGGCGCCGGCTGCCTCGCGCTCGGTATCAAGCTGGCCGTCGACTCGACCTGGACTTCGGGCCTCGTCCCGCTGGTGATGTCGGTCGTCGGCTGCCTGGCGGCGGGCCTGCTCATCCTCTTCGGGACGCTCGCCTTCGTTCACGTGGCGGTCAAGGTCGACAGCGACGCGCTCGAGGTCCGCTGCGGCCACATGGGCCTGCCGCGTTGTCGCATCCCGCTGGCCCACGTGGTGCGGGCTGAGTTCGCGCCCAGCGTCACGCCACGGCAGTGGGGCGGCTGGGGCTATCGCTGGCGTCCCGGAAAAGGGATGGCCGTGATCGTCCGCAGGGGCGAGGGAGTCGTCCTGCGTCTGGGCGACGGCCGGATCTTCACGGTGACCGTGGACGACGCCGAGACGGCGGTACGCATCATCCGCGCCCGCCTGCACGCCACCGCAACCCGCCCAACCGCCGAAAGCTGACCAGCTCGGCGGCAGGCACGCACGGGCCGACCGTCCTCTCGAACGGCTCGGTGTCCACGTGCGGGTCTGTGCCCGCCTTTCGGATCGGCGTGTGCGTGTGGGTCCGTGCCTGCCGTGCGGGTTGGCGTGTGGGTGTGGGTCCGTGCCCGCCGTGCGGGTTTGTGCCGCGTACGGGTCGGCGTCCGCGTGCGGTTCGTGCCCGCGTGCGGTTCATGCCGCGTGCGGGTTCGTGCCCGCGTCGGGTCGGCGGCCGTGAACGGTCCGTGCCCGCGTACGGGCCCGTGCCCGTGACCGGGCGCGTCGCCCGCGCATGTGCTGCGAGCCGCAGCGGGCGCGACCGCGCTTACGGTGAGTGCAGCCCGTCCGGCGTTTGAGGACCGGGGTCCGGGGCGGAGCCCCGGTTTCGGGAAGGGGCGGGGTGGGGAAAAAGCCGTCGGCCACACCGCTGGTCTAACGGCTGCGCGCCCCCGCCCCCGACCCCGCCCACGAAGGGCCCACACCCCCACCACCGCCACCCCCGTCGTCCGACAGCCGCCGCGCCGTCGCCAGCCCGGCCAGCACCCCCGCGCCCGCCGTCACCGCCGTGAAGCTGAGCGCGTTGCCGACGCCCGCGAGGGCCGCGACGGCGGTGAGCGCCACCGCCGCGCTCAGGACCACCGGGGTGTCGCGGGGCGAGCGCCACAACCCGTACAGCAGCCAGCCGAAGGCGGCGCCCAGCAGAACAACCCCGGCAACACCCTGCTCGGCGGCCAGCTGCAGCGGCGCCGAATGGGGTTTGCCGTCGGACTGCGGCGTCTGCTGCGCGGTGGGGCTGAGCCTGCCGAACCGGTCGGGGCCCGCGCCGCGAGTCGGATGCTGCTTGGCGAGGTCGAGCGCGTCCCGCCACAGCAGCACCCGGTTCACCGTCAGCGGCCCCTCCAGCGAGACCGTAAGACCGCGCGGCAGCGCGTCCTCGGTCACCGCCCACGAACCACCCACCACGAGCCCCGCCACCAGGGCAAGGCCCACAAGCCCCGCGCCCCGGCGGGGCACCCGGCCCGCCGCCAGCGAACACAGCAGGACACCGAGCGCCGCCGCGAACCCGGCGACGGAACCGAGCACCAGCGCCGCCACGGCGACACCGAGCGCCAGCAGCCTGAGCGCGAACCGCAGCGGCCGCGGCCGCGCCGCCCACGCCGCACAGCAGGCCGCGCCCGAGGCCAGCGCCAGAAGTGCGGCACTCGCGCCCGTACTCCCGAACCGCTCCCCGGCGGCGGCCGCGCCCGCCAGGTCACCCGGTAAGCCATGGCCCGCGCGCAGCGGGACTGCCAGGGCGAGCGCGGTGAGTGCGGCGGCCGACGCGGCGGCGACCGGCAGCAGCGAGCCACAGATCCGGCCGCAGGCGTAACCCCCGGCGACGGCGAGCACGGCCAGCAGCACGCCTTCGGGCCTCGCCTCCCGCCCCGCCGCGGCGACCAGCGACCAGACGGCGCAGCCGCCGAGGATCACGACTCCGGCGGCATCGGTGAGAGCGCCGCGTTCGCGCGCGCCGGACCGTACGGCCGGTGCGGCCATCCCGTCGACCCCCCGACCTGAGACGGGCCCCGCCCACCACGGCCGGACCGGGCTGGGTGCCAGGGGCTGGCGCACACGGTAATGGCAGGGACGATGATTTGTGTACAGATCGCGCAGGAACGCTACTTCAGAAGCGCAGGAACGTTGCATCAGAAGGGGAACGTTGCTTCAGAAGCGCGGGAACGTTGCTTCACATGCCAGGACCGCCCTCTCCCTACCCCGCCCGGCCACCGTAGACTCCGCCTGGTGAGCGCCACCCCCACCGCCATGAACCAGCCCGCAGAACAGCTGGCCCCGCACTCCGATGCCACCCCGCGCGGGAGAAGAATGCTGACCCGGCTCGTGGCCCCGGCCGCGGCCGTTCTCTCCGGTCTGCTCCTGTACGCGAGCTTCCCGCCCCGCCCGCTGTGGTGGCTGGTGCTGCCCGGCTTCGCGCTGCTCGCCCGGTGTCTGTACGGGCGCAGGGCGCGAGCCGCGTTCGGGCTGGGTCTGCTCGCCGGTCTCGGCTTCCTGCTGCCGCTGCTCAGCTGGACCGGCGAGGAGGTCGGCCCGGTGCCGTGGCTGGCGCTCGCCGCCGCCGAGGCGCTGTTCGTCGCGGCGTGCTGTGCCGGTATCGCCATGGTGACGCGGCTGCCGCTGTGGCCGGTATGGGGCGCGGCCGTGTGGATCCTGGGTGAGGCGGTCCGGGCGCGCGTACCGTTCGGCGGGTTCCCCTGGGGCAAGATCGCTTTCGGGCAGGCGGACAGCGTTTTCCTGCCCCTCGCCGCGGTCGGCGGCACCCCGGTGCTCGGGTTCGCGGTCGTACTGTGCGGCTTCGGACTCTACGAAGCGGTGCGCCGGTTCCTCACGTATCACACGACCGGCGAACTGCCTCGCCGGGGGGCTGCCGTCGCCGCTCTGACGATCATCGTGCCGGTCACGGCCGCCCTGGCCGCCGTGCCGCTCGTCGACGACTCCGCGCAGGACGGCACCGCGACGGCCGCCGCGATCCAGGGCAACGTGCCGCGCCTGGGCCTCGACTTCAACGCACAGCGCCGGGCCGTACTGGACAATCACGCACGCCGCACGGAACAGCTCGCCGCCGACGTCGAAGCCGGCAAGGTGCCCCGGCCGGACTTCGTCCTGTGGCCGGAGAACTCCTCCGACCTCGACCCCTACCGCAACAGCGACGCCCGCACGGTGATCGACCGCGCCGTTCGCGCGATCGGCGCACCGACGGTCGTGGGAGCGGTACTCACCCCGGAGACGGGAAAGCTGCGTAACACACTCATCGAATGGGACCCGGAGCGCGGCCCTGTCGCAACGTACGACAAGCGGCATGTCCAGCCGTTCGGCGAGTACATCCCGATGCGTTCCTTCGTACGGCTCTTCAGCTCCGACGTCGACCGGGTACGCAGGGACTTCGGGCCGGGGAACAAGGTGGGCGTCTTCGACCTCGCGGGCACCAAGGTGGGGCTCGCCACCTGCTACGAGGCGGCCTTCGACTGGGCGGTGCGGGACACCGTCACGGGTGGGGCCCAGCTCATCACCGTACCCAGCAACAACGCCACCTTCGGGCGCAGCGAGATGACGTACCAGCAGCTCGCCATGTCCAGGGTGCGGGCGGTCGAGCACAGCCGGGCTGTTGTCGTTCCCGTGACCAGTGGAGTCAGTGCCGTCATCCAGCCGGACGGCGAGGTCGTGCAGAAGACACGGATGTTCACGCCGGACGCACTGGTCGCCGAGGTGCCGCTGCGTTCCTCGCTGACCCCCGCGACGCGTCTCGGTACGATCCCCGAGGGCGTACTGGTGGTGCTCGCCGGAGCCGGTCTCGGGTGGGCCGCGTTCCGCGGTGTACGGGCCCGCCGGGGTACGTCCGTGTAAGCCCCCAGGGAGTTCCCCGTGAATTCCCCTGTGAGTTTCCTGTGCGATCCCTGCGCGACCCTGTGCGTTCCGGGCGAGTTCCCCGTCAGGCAGGGCCCGTTAGGGTCGGGCCATGGCAACTCCCGAATTCATCCGCGAGCTCCGGGCCACCGCCGGCCACCAGCTCCTCTTCCTGCCGGGCGTCAGCGCCATCGTCTTCGACGACGCGGGCAGAGTGCTGCTCGGCCGTCGCGCCGACACAGGCAAGTGGTCGGTCATCGGCGGCATCCCGGAGCCGGGGGAGCAGCCGGCGGCCGCGGCCGTGCGCGAGGTGTACGAGGAGACCGCCGTGCAGTGCGTGGCGGAACGCGTCGTTCTCGTACAGGCGCTGAAGCCGGTCGAGTACCCGAACGGCGACCGGTGCCAGTACATGGACATCACTTTCCGGTGCCGGGCGGTCGGCGGTGAGGCACGCGTCAACGACGACGAGTCGCTGGACGTGGCCTGGTTCTCGGTGGACTCCCTGCCGGACCTGCACGCGTTCGCTCTCCTGAGGATCAAGCAGGCCCTCACCGATGAACCCACATGGTTCGAGCCCACCACTCAGCTCTGAAGTATGGGTCACGACCACATCGGTGCCGACGGAAGCGCTGCCTAGGGTCGTGGCCATGACCGCGCCCACCACACACCCCGCTCACCACCCCGGACTCGACCTCGGCGGCCGTACCGCGCTCGTCACCGGCGCGGCGGGCGGCATCGGCCGTGCCTGCGTGCTGCGGCTCGCCGCCGCCGGAGCCAAGGTCAGAGCCGTCGACCGGGACGCGGAAGGGCTCAAGGCCCTCACCGGGCAGGCACGGGGCCTCGCCGGAGTGGTGGAGCCGCAGACCCTCGACCTCACCGACCTCGACGCGGCGGAACAGGCGGCGGCGGGCACGGACATTCTGGTGAACAACGCGGGCCTCCAACTGGTCCGCCCCATCGAGGAGTTCCCGCCGGACGTCTTCCACACCGTCCTGACCGTGATGCTGGAGGCGCCGTTCAGGCTGATCCGGGGAGCGCTTCCGCACATGTACGGACAGGGCTGGGGACGTATCGTCAACATCTCCTCCGTGCACGGACTGCGTGCCTCCGCCTACAAGTCGGCGTACGTCGCCGCCAAGCACGGGCTCGAAGGGCTCTCCAAGACCGCCGCGCTCGAAGGCGCCGAGCACGGCGTCACATCGAACTGCGTCAACCCCGGGTACGTCCGCACCCCGCTCGTGGAGCGCCAGATCGCCGACCAGGCGGCCGCCCACGGGCTGCCGGAGGAACGCGTACTCGCCGACGTACTGCTCAAGGACTCGGCGCTCAAGCGCCTCCTCGAACCGGACGAGGTCGCCGAGGCGGTCGCGTACCTGTGCGGTCCGCAGGCATCGTTCATCACCGGAACTTCACTGCCCCTCGACGGCGGCTGGACCGCTCACTAGCTGGTTGAGTATGTCCATGTCCCACGATCAGCCACACAGCGGAAGCGAAGTCCCGTACCTGGAACTTCTCGCGCGCGGGGCCGCCGCCGACGCCTACGAGCGGCCCGTGCTGGTCGCCCGCGCGGACGGCGCGCCGCCCGGGACGCTCGCCGCCCTGGAAACCGCGAAGACGCACGCCCTGCGGGTACGCGCCGAACTGGAGGGGCGCAGACGGCGCGAAGCCGAGCTGTCCGCGCTCTACGAGACCGCACACGACCTCGCGGGGCTGCGCGACCTGGACGCCGTACTGGCGGCGATCGTGCAGCGGGCGCGGTCACTGCTGGGCACGGAGGTCGCGTACCTGAGCCTCAACGACCCGGTCGCGGGCGACACGTACATGCGGGTCACCGAAGGGTCGGTGTCGGCGCGTTTCCAGCAGCTACGCCTCGGCATGGGGGAGGGGCTCGGCGGACTCGTCGCCCAGACCGCCCGTCCCTACGCGACCGAGAGCTACTTCGACGACGCCCGCTTCCAGCACACCTGGACCATCGATTCGGGCGTACGCGACGAAGGCCTGGTCGCGATCCTCGGCGTACCGCTCACGCTCGGCAGCCAGGTCATCGGCGTGCTCTTCGCCGCCGACCGCCGCGCCCGCGTCTTCGAGCGTGAACAGATCGCGCTGCTCGGCTCGTTCGCCGCCCATGCGGCTGTCGCCATCGACACCGCGAACCTCCTGGCGGAGACGCGCTCGGCGCTCGCCGAACTGGAGAAGGCCAACGAGATCATCCGCGACCGCAGCGGCGTCATCGAGCGCGCCTCGGAGGTGCACGACAGGCTCACCGAACTGGTGCTGCGCGGCGGTGGCGTCCACGACGTGGCCGGCGCGGTGTCGGAAGTGCTGGACGGGAACGTCGAGTTCACGGACGCCGACGGGGAACCCGCGGGCACGGACGGCCATGCGGTACGGCGCGGCGACGACTGGGTCGTCAGCGTCTCGGCCGGGGGTGAACTCCTCGGCGCGCTCGTCCTGCACGGCCACCCCGACCTGGACCCCGTCGATCAGCGAACGCTCGAACGCGCCGCCATGGTGACGTCATTGCTGCTGCTGGCCAGGCGCTCGGCGGGCGAGGCGGAGCAACGCGTACGGGGCGAACTCCTCGACGACCTCCTCGACGCACCCGACCGCGACCCCCGCCTGCTGCGCGAACGCGCTGCCCGGCTGCGCGCCGACCTCGACGCCCCCCATGTGGTGCTCGCCGCCCGCATCGAAGCGCCGCGGACGGCCACCGTGGAGCGGGAGAGCGCGGACCGCAGGCGGCTCTGGTCCGCGGCCTCGCACCTCGCGGCCACCGGGCACGGCCTCGCCGCGGCCCGCGACGGCGGCACCGTACTGCTGCTGCCGCTGGACAGCGGCGACAGCGCCGCGGCCCTCGCGCGCCGGACGGCGAAGCACCTGGGCGGCGCCCTGCGCGAGCCGGTCACGGTCGGAGCCTCGGGGCCGGTGGACGCACCCGCGGCGCACCCCGGTGCGGTGGCGGGGGCGTACGAGGAAGCACGCCGTTGTGTCGACGCGCTGCGGCTGCTGGGCCGCTGCGGGGAAGGGGCGGCGGCGGAGGACTTCGGGTTCCTCGGCCTGCTGCTCGCGGACAGCCGGGACGGGCGTTCCGGGGGCGCCATCGAAGGGTTCGTACGCCGCACCATCGGCGAGGTGATCGCGTACGACCGGCGCCGGGGAACCGACCTGGTGCGCACGCTGGACGCGTACTTCGCGTGCGGAATGAGCCCCGCCCGGACGAAAGACGCACTGCACGTCCACGTCAACACGGTGGCGCAGCGCCTGGAGCGGATCGGCAGACTGCTCGGCGCTCACTGGCAGTCGCCGGAGCGCGCACTGGAGGTGCAGCTGGCGCTGCGGCTGCATGGACTGTCGGCGGCGATCACGCGCTGAGAACGGCCCTGTACGGGAACGCTGTTCGGGCGTTCCCGTACACGGCCGTTCGCGTAGTACGTGTGCGTCTGCGCGTCTGCGCGTCCGCTCAGACGGTGCGAGCGCCGGCGGTCCGTTCGGCAGCGTCTTCTTCCCCGCTCGGCTTCGCCTCGATGTCCCCCAGGTCCCGGTGCCGGGTCTCCTTGGCGCATCCGACCGCGACCACCGTGATGAGCGCGGCGGCGATGACGTACAGGGAGATCGGCGTCGAGGAGCCGTAGTCGGCGAGGAGAGCGGTGGCGATCAGCGGCGCCGGGGCCCCGGCCGCCACGGAGGAGAACTGCGCGCCGATCGAAGCGCCGGAGTAACGCATACGGGTTGCGAACATCTCCGAGAAGAAGGCTGCCTGCGGTGCGTACATCGCGCCGTGGAAGACCAGTCCGACCGTCACGGCGAGCAGCAGGTTTCCGAACGTCTTGGTGTCGATGAGCGTGAAGAACGGGAACATCCACAGACCGACGCCGACCGCGCCGAGCAGATAGACGGGACGGCGCCCGACCCGGTCCGACAGGGCGCCCCACGCGGGGATCACCGCGAAGTGGACGGCCGAGGCGATCAGTACCGCGTTGAGAGCGGTCTGTTTGCTGAGCTGTGCCTCTGTCGTCGCGTAGACGAGGATGAAGGCGGTGATGACGTAATAGCTGATGTTCTCCGCCATACGGGCACCCATCGCGACCAGAACATCGCGCCAGTGGTGACGAAGGACGGCGACCAGCGGCATTTTCTCGGCGGCGGCTGACGCGCTCTTACGGGCCTCTGCCTGGGCCAACGCGGCCTTGAAGACCGGCGATTCATCTACGGAGAGACGAATCCACAGACCGACGATCACCAGCACACCGGACAGCAGGAACGGTATGCGCCAGCCCCACGAGAGGAAGGCGGAGTCCGACAGGAGGGCGGTCAGAGCGGACAGCACCCCGGTGGCGAGCAACTGCCCGGCGGGCGCCCCGGTCTGCGGCCACGAAGCCCAGAAACCACGCCGCCCGGCGTCCCCGTGCTCCGACACCAGCAGAACCGCCCCGCCCCACTCGCCCCCGAGTGCGAAGCCCTGGACGAGCCGCAGCACGGTGAGCAGGACGGGCGCGGCGGAGCCGATGGCGGAGTGCGTCGGCAGCAGACCGATGGCGAAGGTCGCACCACCCATCAACAGCAGGCTCAGCACCAACAGCTTCTTACGGCCGAGCCGGTCGCCGTAATGCCCGAAGACGAGCGCCCCGAGCGGCCGGGCGGCGAAGCCGACCGCGTACGTCAGGAAGGACAGCAGGGTCCCGACGAGGGGGTCGGAGTCGGGAAAGAACAGCTTGTTGAAGACCAGCGCGGCGGCGGACCCATAGAGGAAAAAGTCGTACCACTCGATGGTCGTGCCGATGAGGCTGGCGGCGACAATGCGCTTGAGCGAACTGGGCGTTGGGGGAGCGGTTGCTGGGGCGGCCATGAACACCACTTCCGGACGGTTGGCGGGGACGTTTCCGTGTCGCCACACCGTAGGAACGCGCAGGTCAGCGTCCCATGTGGCGGGACACCATAGTTCTGGGGGCAGGTGTGCGCGGGGCCACCATCGCCGGCGCTGGGTGAGCGCGATGGCGATCGTGGGGATCAGGGTCAACGCGGCAATCACGGTGCCGATGACAGCGGGGCCCGTGGCACCCAAGGGGGATTCGAGAGCGAGTCCGGCGATCCAGGAGCCGATTGCGGTGCCGAGATTGCACGCCGACACGGTCAATGCTGAACCCAAAGTGGGCGCCTGGCCTGCGAAGCGAACTCACAGGGAGATGAGGACCGGGTTCACCCACCAATCCTCGCCAGCTGGACGGCCACCCCCTCGGACAACATCAGACCCCGTCCATAACCTCTGCTCCGTGACGTATCCCGCGGTCGCGGCAGACAGCAACCCGCACACCGCCCTCGTCAGAACGGCCTGCGGCTACTACGCACCGCGCTCTGCTCCGCGGGACAAGCCAACTCGGCGTCGCCGCCTGACACCTGAATTTGGCCGCTCCGGTGAGCGGCGCAACGCTGGGTTCCGGAGCGGCCATCCGCGCTCAGCCGCCCTGCCGGCCGGGGCGGGCGGCCGCGCCGGACCAGAAACCGCACTGGTGCTCGGCCGCGAACGTCGCCGAGGTGCGGACGGCCTGCGGATTCAGGGTCAGGACCGTGTGCTCAGCGCCTGCCACCGGCCAGCGGGTCCCGCCGGGAAGGTTCGGATCGCCGGTGCGCGCGAAAGCCGCCCAGTGGCGTTTCATCCGGTCCGCGAGAGTGATCTGCTCCGCCGTGAGCGGGCGGTCGGCCATGGTGAAGTCGTGCAGGTAGGCGAGTTCGGCGCTGTGTGCGTTGGCCATGTCGACGCCCGGCACCTGGGCTCCGTGGAGTGTGGGGGAGCGCGGGTCGTCGAACTCGTAGACGTACGTGGGCGCCTGGGCGGCGATCGTACGCGCCGTGCTCAGCGTGTGGCAGGCGAAGGTAGAGTCGGTCAGGACGGCCGACAGCGCGTCGTACGGGGTGGGGTACGCGCCTACGGGGTAGCGGGCCAGCACCTGCGGGGCCGCCTGTCCGTAGGTGGCGTTGACCCGGTCGGCGTACTGCTGCGCCGTGAGGTGGGGTTCGGTGAGCGCGACGAAGAACCGGCCTTCGGCGCGGGTGCTGCCGATGAGCACGGGCACCTTGTTCCACGAGCCGCCGGCGATGGCCTCGGAGGGCTGCGTGGGGAGCAGGCCGTCACCGTGGGCGGGCCCGGACGTGGGATGCGTACGGGCGGCGGTGATGAGATCGGAAGCGGGCGCCTTGTGGAGGCAGGCGGCTCGGGTGGCCGGGTCGGGGCAGCCCGCCGCGGTGGCGAAGGCACGCGCCTCGTCAGCCGCTTGGGCGGGGTCCGGAGTACGGAGCAGGGTGCACGGCCCGCTTTGCAGGACGGCGCGGGCGAACAGTCCGGCGGCGTGTGGTGAGGTGAGCAGGGCGCAGATGGAGCCGCTGCCGGCGGACTGGCCCCAGAGGGCGATGCGGTCGGAGTCCCCGCCGAACGCCGCGATGTTGCCGCGCGTCCACTTGAGCGCCGCGATCTGGTCCATCAGCCCGTACGATCCGGAGCCGAGTGCGTTGTCGCGGACGAGTTCCGGGGCGGCCAGGTAGCCGAGCTGCCCGAGCCGGTAGTTGATGCTCACGACCACGCTGCCGGTGAGCTCGGCCATGGTGCGGCCGCCGAACTGGGTTCCCGTGCCCTGGCTGTAGCCGCCGCCGTGGATCCAGAGGAGTACGGGCAGGCGGTCGCCGGGGCGGGTGTGGCGTGGCCGGTACACGTCCAGGTAGAGGCAGTTCTCACTGACGGCATCGGGGTCACGCAGCCCGAAGGGCGAGAACTGCACGCACGCGGACGCCTGCCGGGTGGCGTCCCGGATGCCGCTCCAGCGGGCGGCCTGCTGAGGTGGGCGGAACCGGAGATTGCCCAGTGGCGGGGCGGCATAGGGGACGCCCAGGAACTCCTCCGCCCGGTCATGGGTTTGTCCGGCGAGCCGGCCCTGGGCGGTGCCGACGAGCGGGCGAGTGGTGGTGGGGGCTGCCTGGGCCGCAGGAGCGGCTGCGGGCAGTGCCGTGAGCGCTGTCAGCGTGAGCGCCAGAGCCAGGACCGCCGAGGAGACGGTTGAGCGTGACCTCTTCACTTCTCCTCCGAAGGTAGGTCATATGCATGACAGAGTCGTTGGGGGCAGGGGTCCCCGTCGTGGCGGCCGAGGCAGCCACGACGGGGGAGCGGAGAGGCCGTACTGTCCTATGGACGCAGGCCGGAGAGGAGGGTGGCGGTCTTGGCGAAGTCCGCGTTGCCGGTGTTCCAGTTGGGGGAGATCGGTGCGATGGAGACCTTGTCGGCGCTGATCGCTTCCACATCGCCGCCCTTCTGGGCGGGCGCCTGGACCACGTTGACGTTCACCTTCCAGGTCCCGTCACCGGAGTCGGTGTAATCCGCCTTGAGGACGGGCTGCGGGTCCTGGGTGGTGACGGAGGCACCTCGGGCTGTCCCCTTGCCATCCGCGCCCACCACCGGGTGATTGACGTTGAGGCCGACGCCCTCGGGCAGCAGCGGTCCGTTCTTCGCCTTGGTCTGGAGGCGCTCGATGAGCTTGACGATGAAGTCGTTGGTGGGCTTCATGGCGTTGAAGATCGGCTCCGGGACCGGCACCGTCAGCCCTCCGGTGCTCACGGCGATGGCGGGCACGCCGTGTTCCAGGGCGGCCACGGCGCCGCCGACCGTCCCGGAGTGGGTGGCGAGAGCGGCGACGTTGGGGCCGAAGTTGGTGCCGGAGACCACCAGGTCCGGGGCGTGGTCGGCGAACACCTCGGACATGCCGAACGAGACGGAGTCGCCCGGCGTGCCGTCGACGGCCCACACCCGGGGCTCGGGGTGCTTGACCGTGACGGTGGTGCCGCTCATCATCTTCGTCCCGGTGCCGCTCTGGTTGGTGAGCGGGGCGACGATGGTGACGTTGTGGCCCGCGGCGGTGAGCCGTTGGAAGAGCATGCGGATGCCGGGGGCGTTGTATCCGTCGTCGTTGGTCAGCAGGATGCGCAGGGCGCCGGTCGGCGCGGCCTGCGGGGCAGCGCTCGCCGGCACCGTACCGGCGAGGGCCGGGGTGCACAGCAGCAGGGCGGCCAGGGGCAGAAGTCGCTTGCGTCTCACAGAGTGCTCCTTCGGACAGGAGGAGAGGGGGAGGAAGAAAACCGGCGGGCGCACGACCCCCGGCACGCGCCCGCCGGGGCTTGTCGCGGGGCGATGGTGGCTGGTCAGCGAACCCCGCGGATCGGGAGAATGGCGAGGGCACCCAGCAGGGAAAGAGCGCCGCCGACGAGGAACAGCGGCGTGTAGCCGCCGAGCACGGTGACGACGGCCGAGGCGACGAACGGGGCGATGATCTGCGGCCCGGCGTTGGCGATGTTCAGTACGCCCATGTCGCGGGCGGCGTCCTCCGCACGGGGCAGGACCAGCGTGACCACCGCCGTGTCCACCGCCATGAAGCACCCGAAGGCCAGGCCGTTGAGCGCGCTGAACACGAGCATGCCGGACCAGGACGGGCTGATGACAGGCACCGCCATCACGACCCCCGCGAGGGCCGCCGACACGCCGACGAAGACCTTCCGCCGGTCCCAGCGGTCGGACAGCAGGCCTCCGACCACCGTGGACACCGCCATCGCGACCATCGACACCGGGGTGAGAATTGCCATCGCCTCGGCCGGTTCCATGCCCGTGGGCAGCGCGATGTGGTCCTCGAGGATGTACAGCTGGTAGCCCACCACCGAGAAGTAGCCGAGCACCATCAAGGCCCGTCCGATGAAGGCCCACCGGAAGTCGTGGTGGGCCAGCGCGGACAGGAAGGCGGCGATCCGCTCGCGCCGCGGGACGGCAGGCCGGGGCTCGCGCCGCGGTATGTCGCGGCAGAAGGTGGTGAGTAGGAGCGCCGCGCCGGCCGCGACCGCTCCGAGCACCAGGTAGCCGATCGTCAGCCGGCCCGTGGTCTGGGAGGCGATCATGACGCCGACGGTGCCGCCGATCGGCAGGCCCAGTCCGACGAGCGCGGAGGCCGTGCCGCGGCGGGCGGCCGGTATCCGGTCGGGTACGACGGCGGTGACGGCGGCCTGGTAGACGTTCATCGTCGCCTGGACCAGGCACCAGCCGATGCCGACCAGCAGCGCGGTGTGCACACTGCCGAGGAACGCCAGTGCGGCGAAGGAGGCGAGCGCGCCGCCGAGAATCCACGGGTTCCTGCGGCCGGGGCCCCGGACCTGACGGGCCCCCTGCGGTCCGACAGGGCGCCGGCGATGGGGTTGAACGCGGTGGCGAAGACCGCGCTCACACCGCCCACGATGCCCAGGATCGCCACCTTGTTCACCGGGTCGATCATGGCGATCTGGGTCGGCAGCAGCACCGCGCCCACGCCCATGTAGACGGCGAGCATGGATGAGTTGGCCACCAGGAGCAACAGCATGAGGCCGCGCTGGCGTGGCGGAGGCACCTCTCCGGACGCCTTCGGCTGGATCAGTTCATCAGTGGTCACGTCGACCACCGAGCAGTGCGGGCACGCGGGCCGCGCGGCAGGGGATCAGGGCATACATGTCGACTCCTCGACAACGGAGCGGAGCGCTGAGCGGGAGAGATGGAGGAAGCAGCGCCGGAATGAACGTCCTTGCACGGCGCCGACCCCGGAACGGAACCAACTGGTTACACGTGTCACTAGGAGGCGCGGTATCGCCTTGTGTAGCACCTTGAAGCCCCTCGGCGATAGAGGTGAGCGGGCATCGGCCGACTATCCGGATGGCTTGACCGCTCATGACTGCTTACTCGTGTAGCTACCGCTGAGTCGCTCTTGTGTGACCCCTTGCGTCTGCGCCACTGTGGCTGGAAAGAGTCCTCACTGTGGGTCGCGAGCCGCTGTGTCAGTCGCGTGCTGCCGCGCTGACACGTCGGCGTCGTCGGCATTTCCCGTTCCGCCTGTACCGCTGTCGCCTCTGTCGCCGACCGCGGCTTCCTGTCGTTCCCGGAAGGTCAGCCATGCCCCGTTCGCCAGCCATTCCCCCGCCCCCGTCCGAGACGGCTGATCGCCGGCCGGTCCCGGCTGCCCCACCGCGCGGGGCACTAATGAGCGGTGCCGTGCTGCTGATCAGCGTTCTTGCGATGGGGCTCGGCACGCTCGGCGAGGGGCGGGCGGTGTTCCAGGGCCTCGATGATCAGTGGATGAATCTGATGAGTGAATCTTCGAGTGACGCGGGCACCGGCCTCGCGCGCGCCCTCGACAGGCTCGGCGGGCCCTTGGGCATGATTGTGCCGCTCATCCTGGCAGGCTGCCTCACTGTCTATGGACGGTGGAGGTCCTCGGTCTTCGTTCTTGCTGCCTGCGTCATGGGGAACATCGTCGTGGTCCTGCCGCTGAAGTGGCTCGTCGACCGCCCGCGTCCGCCGCAGCCGTGGGTGCTGGTGAACGACGGCTCTTTCCCGTCCGGCCAGGTCTTCACGGTGACGACCCTCGTGCTGACAGCCGGCGTGGTGCTTTTGCCGACGGTCGCGCGGCGCTGCTGGTGGGCCCTCGCCGTCGCGCTCGTGATCGCGATGATGTGGAGCCGCACATGGCTGCATGCCCAGTGGCTCAGCGACACCGTGGCGGGCGCCGCCGCTGGAGTGGGTGTCGTGCTGCTGCTGTGGTCGGCATTCGCTCGCCTCTTGCGGGAGGAAGCGGTGCGGGCGGCGTCCGGCCGCCTGCTGGATTAGCACCAGCGCACTCAGTCCCCATCTGTTGAATGATTGACGGTCGGAGTTTTTTCGACATAACCTCGCAGGGTTGTGGCGCCGCGGCACACGGTCGCTTCTGTCCGGCGGGCCCGGACCGCCAGCGATGGCGAGGGCGGCGCGTCTGGTGAAGCGTTGACGAAGGAGGACCATCATGAATGACACGCAAGGCCATGCCCCGCCTGTCGTGCGGCTGCCGGCCGGCCGCCTGCGGGGCGAAATCGACGGCGGCCTCGCGGTGTTCAAGGGTGTGCCGTACGCCGCGCCCCCAGTGGGGGACCTGCGATGGCGCGCCGCGCGACCCCACCCCGGCTGGGACGGCACGCGGGACGCGACGGCGTACGGCCCGAGCTCACCGCAGATGTTCATGGAGGGCGGCGACCCCGTTCTGGGCGGTCATGGATTCCCGCCCTTCGACGATGACTGCCTGACGCTCAACGTGTGGACGCCGGCGGTCGATGACGCCCGCCGGCCCGTCCTGGTCTGGATCCACGGCGGCGGTTTCGTCTCGGGTTCCGGCACGCTGCCCATCTACTCGGGCGAGACCTTCGCGCGCGACGGTGACCTGGTGGTCGTCACCCTCAACTACCGTGTCGGTCCGCTCGGGTACCTCTCCTTCGACGACGACGACGACGAGGACGAGGCGGGAGAAGAGCACCCCGCGAACATCTGGCTCACGGACCAGCTGGCCGCACTGCGCTGGGTGCGGGACAACATCGCCCACTTCGGCGGAGACCCGGAGGCCATCACCGTCGCCGGTCAGTCCGGCGGTGCCATGTCCACCGCCGCCCTCGCCGGGCACCCCGAAGCCCAGACGCTGTTTCGGCGAGCCATCCTCCAAAGCCCGCCCTTCGGTCTGCACATCCCCACCCGCGACGACTACCGCCGCCGGGTATCCGCCTACCTGGAGTGCGCCGGCGTGAAGACCGTCGACGAACTGCGCCAACTGCCGTGGCCCCAGCTCGTTGAGGCTGCCGGAGGGCTGTTCGCGCACACCATGCGCTGGGGGTACTGGCCCACCCCCTTCCTTCCCGTGCGCGACGACGTCACCCTCTTCCGTCACCCCATGGAGGCCCTCCTTCACGGCGCCGCGGCCGACCTCGACGTCCTCATCGGCTGGACCCGGGAAGAAGCCAATTTCGGCTTCGCCCTGGACCGCGGATACGCCACAGCAACCCGTGAGCAGGTGCTCGGGAGGATCGCGGAAAGCTTCGGCGAGGGGGCGGCCGCCGACGTGTACGCCGAATACGCCCGCAGCCGCCCCGGAGCCCAGCCGGTGGATGTCCTCATGGACCTGATCACGGATGAGCTGTTCCGGATTCCCTGCGTGAAGCTGGCGGAGGGCAGGGCGGCCCTGGGGCGTCCGGTGTGGGCGTATCAGTTCGACTTCCCCACTCCGGCGCACGGTGGCAGGCTCGCCGCCGCGCACTGCCTGGAACTCCCCTTCGTCTTCGCCAACTTCGACAAGTGGTCCCACGCTCCCCTTGTCGAAGGGATCGATCCGGCTGTCGGCGAAGGGCTCGCGAGGACCATGCATCAAGCGTGGATCGCCTTCGCCAGGACCGGGGACCCCAACCATGCCGACATGGCTGCCTGGGATCCGTACCGCTCCGACACCCGCACCACGATGCGCTTCGACTCCGTCACCCTTCCCGTGGACGACCTGGCAGGGCACGCACGCCGCCTCCATCAGCGGGCATTGGCACCGAAGTAATCGGTGTCATCCGTCCCTCCTCAACGCCGCCCTTCCTTTCATTTAGTTACACGTGTAATCTCCAACCCGGCTGCCGAATAGGGGACCGGCGGCCGGGCCGGCCCCGGGCGTCGACCAGCTCGGGACGGGTCCCGCCCGGCACTCGCCACCCCGACGAACGGAAGAGAAGTCCATGGTCCACTCTGCGGCGGCCCGGCCGCGTACGCTCACCGCTCCCGACGGCACCGTCTTCCGTGATCTCAACGGCAACGGTGTGATGGAGCCCTATGAGAACCCGTGTCTGCCGGTCGCAGAGCGCGTCACCGACCTCCTCGGGCGGATGACCCTGGAGGAGAAGGCCGGCCTGCTCTTCCACACGATGATCGCGATCAATTCCGATGGGTCGCTGGTGGAGCCGGAGCCAGGAGCACCCGACGACGATCCGATGCGGGCCTCCACCACCACCATGGTGACCGGCAAGCTCATGAGCCACTTCAACCTCTTCGGTGCCGCAGCCCCGCGCCGGATGGCCGAGTGGAACAACCGTCTCCAGGACCTGGCCGCGACCACGCGGCTGGGCATCCCGGTGACCATCTCCACCGACCCCCGCCACGGCTTCGTGGACAACCCCGCCGCGAGCGCGCACACCGAAGGCTTCTCGCTGTGGCCGGAGCCGCCCGGCCTGGCAGCGATCGACGACGAGGAACTGGTACGCCGGCACGCCGACATCGTCCGCCGCGAGTACCTCGCCGTCGGCATCCGCGTCGCCCTGCATCCCATGGCGGATCTCGCCACCGAGCCCCGATGGGCGCGCGTCATGGGCACCTTCGGCTCCGACGCCCACGTGGCCGCCCGCATGATCGGGGCGTACATCCGGGGCCTCCAGGGCGAGACGCTCGGCCCGAGCAGCGTGGCCGCCATGACCAAGCACTTCCCCGGCGCCGGCCCGCAGCTGAACGGGGACGACGCCCACTTCCCGTACGGGCGGGAACAGGTCTACCCCGGCGGCAACTTCGACTACCACCTCATCCCCTTCGAGGCCGCCTTCGCCGCAGGCACGTCGCAGATCATGCCCTACTACGCCATGCCCGTCGGCACCCCGTACGAAGAGGTGGGCTTCGGCTTCAACAAGGGCGTCATCACCGGCTTGCTCCGCGAGAAGTACGGCTTCGACGGCATCGTCTGCACCGACTGGGGCCTGGTCACCGACGCCCAGATCTTCGGGGCGCCCTTTCCCGCTCGCGCCTGGGGCGTGGAGCACCTGGACCGGCTCACGCGCGTCGAGCGCATCCTGGACGCCGGCGCCGACCAGCTCGGCGGGGAGGCCGCGCCCGAACTCGTCGTCGAACTGGTCCGCAGCGGAAGGGTCACCGCCGAACGCATTGATGTCTCCGTGGCGCGCCTGCTGCGCGAGAAGTTCCTGCTCGGCCTCTTCGACGACCCGTACGTCGACCCGGACGCCGCCGAACAGATCTGCGGCAGCGACGAGTTCGCCGCGGCGGGCCTCGCCGCCCAGAGCCGCTCGATCACGATAGTCAAGGACCGCCCGAGCGGATCCTCAGCACCACTGCTGCCCCTGGCCGCCGGCCTTCGGATCCATGTCCAAGGCGTCGACCGGGAGATCGCCGGGCGCTACGCCACCGTCGTGGACAGCCCGGCAGAGGCCGACGTCGCGCTGATTCGGATCGCCACCCCGTACGACCAACGGACCGAGGGCTTCGAGAGCTTCTTCCGCGCGGGCCGGCTCGCCTTCACCGACGAGGAGCTGCGGTCGCTGCTGGAAATCGCCGCGGCCGTGCCGACGGTCTTCGACATCTTCCTCGACCGCCCTGCGGTCATCCCGGAGATCGCGCGGCGGGCAGCGGCCCTTGTGGCCGACTACGGCGCCTCCGACGCCGCGCTCCTGGACGTCCTCTTCGGCCGTACGAGGGCCGAGGGGCGTCTCCCGTTCGAGCTCGCCCGCTCGATGGACGCGGTCGCCGCCGGACGCGAGGATGTGCCGAACGATTCGGGCGACCCGCTCTTTCCGTACGGCCACGGGCTGGATGTGGAGCCGCACACGCCGTGAGCCGACGTGGAGGGGCGCCGCCGGTCACGTTTCGTGTCCGGCGGCGCCCCCGCTCTTGTGCGGTGGCTACCAGCCGCCCAGGGAGTTCCACCAGCTCCAGCGCTGTGGCGCCGATTCCGGTCCCACGGCGTCACGGCGGACCCTGGCCGGCGCGTCCATGACCGTGAGCTGACTCGGTGGGGCCGAGACCTGGTTGGTGTACGACCGGGTGGCCGCGGAGAACACCACCGGTAGTTCGGCGGGTGCCCCGCACCAGAGCGATGGCCGTCGGCGCAGTACAGCGTCCGGGAGGGCTGGCCGGACGCCGGGGAGCCGGTCCAGCAGTACCTCGATTGCCGTTTCGGTGATCAGGCGAGCTGTGTCCTTGGCGGGGCAGCCGTGTGCGCCGGTGCCCCAGGCCAGGTGAGCGCGCGTGTGGGAGAGCGGCGCGTCCTGAAGGCACGGGTCGGTATTGGCGGCCGCCACGCACGGGATGACCAGGTCACCGGCGCGAATACGGCATCCTGCGAGCGTCACATCGGCCGTTGCCCAGCGTCCGGTGATGTTCGGCACCGGTGCGCCGGCCCGCAAGGCGTGCTCAACCATGTCGGCCACGAGGTTGCCGGTGGCCGCCGCGCGGATCGGTCCGAGGTGGCCGAACAGTGATCGCATCGTGTTGCCGATCCAGTTGATGATGCTCGCGGGACCGTGCAGCAGCAGAGCGACGAGGTTGTGCGCAATCTCCTCATCGGTCAGGCGGGCGGCCTGGGTGAGCCAGGACGGGAGGTCCGGCCCCGGTGCCACGCTTCGCTCAGCCACCAGGCGGCGCATGGCGCTCAGCAACTCGCCCTCCGCGCGCGCGGTCCCGGGCAGGTCGTCGTACACGATGGTCTCGACCAGCGAGTCGAGAGCGCTGATCGAGGACTCGGACACGCCGATCAGATAGGTGAAGGCGCGCCACACCAGAGGCCGGGCGAAGTGGGCCATGAGGTCCGCGCTTTCCCGTGCCGCCCACGTGTCCACCAGGGCGTCGGCCTCATGCCGGACCATGCGGATCAGCCGCCGTGGATCGATCTGGTCCAGGGCGGTGGTCATCGCTCGGCGGTGCCGCAGGTGCTCCTTCCCGTCGAGCTGGAACAACGAGAGACGCGGACCCAGGAGCGCGAGCATCGGTGCGCCCTCGGGCAGCATTCCGTGGAGGGCAGCGCTCCAGCGGCGTGGGTCGCTGGAGAAGAGCCGCGCGTTCCAGATGACCTCCAGCACCTCCTGGTGGCTCAACACCAACCAGGCCGCGACACCGGGAGCGATCTCCACGGGGACAACCGGCCCTCGCTGACGGCGCAGCTCTTCGTACACGGTGGCCAGGTCTTGTCGAGTCACCGGCCCGTGAAGCGGGATGAGCTCTGGGTAGTACGGGCACTCGACCTCGTCATCGCTATGGTTCCTCGGATCCATCGAACACCTCCAGTGCTGTCTGGTGGGGGCCGCGGAAGGCACACGCAGGCCGGGTCGGTAACGCGTGTAACCTGGAAGTGGCAGGTCAGAGGACCGGCCAGGAAGCGAGATGGGGAATCCATGGGCAAGGAGCGGACGGCACCCGCGGCCGTCACCAGCGCGGATGTGGCGCGCTTGGCCGGCGTGTCGCGGGCGACCGTGTCCTTCGTCCTCAACAACACCCAGGCACACCGGGTCAGCGACACCACGCGCGCCCGCGTCCTCGCGGCGGCCGACCAGCTCGGCTACGTACCGCACGCGGCCGCACGGTCGCTCAGGGCCGGCCGGAGCAACCTGGTCCTCATGCCCGCGTCCGTGTCGGCGGTCGGGCGCCTGGTCAGTACCTGGATCGACGACCTGCAAGGCGAACTGGAACAGCTTGGATACATCACCGTGCTGCACGCCGGCCGGTTCCCGAACGCCGTGAGCGCCGCGCGGGCATGGGCCGAGCTGCGCCCGGCGGCGGTGGTGGCCCTCGAAGGCGACAGCCTCACCGGCCAGGCCGCAGACGTCCTGACCAAGGCCGGGGTGCGTGGCGTGCTGGCGTTCGCCTCCCGACGGGCGGAGGGCATCCACACCATCGACTTCGATCACACACGCGTCGGTGCCCTCGCAGCCGAGCACCTCGTCTCCCGAGGGCGGCGCAACCTCGGCGTCATCATGCCGCAGGAGCGCGGCCTGGACACCTTCGCCAGGCCGCGCCTGGCCGGAGCCCAGAGCGTCGCCTCCCGCACCACGGCGAGCGTCACCCCCGTGGAGATGGCCTACACCCGCGGATCGGCCGCCGAACTCGCCGAGCGCTGGCCCGAACTGGGCCTGGACGCGGTGTTCGCGTACAACGACGAGTACGCGGCGTTGCTGCTGCACGCCCTGCGCGACGCGGGCGTCCGCGTGCCCGAGGAGGTGTCTGTCGTCGGGTGTGACGACCTGTTGGTGTCGGCACTTCAGCAGCCCCCGCTGACGACCGTGCGGCTGGACATGCCCGCGCCCGCGCAGGTCGCCGACGCCCTGCACGAGCTGGTCGAGCGTGGCGTACCGCCCGAGGTGCCGGGCATGGAGCCCGTCCTTGTGCAACGTCAGTCCTCGTGAGCCATCGGTCCGTCCGCCGCGCAGCAGTCCCAGGGGTACCACCACACCCGGAGGCCCGCCGAACCAGTTGAGTACGGTGGCGACGGCCGCGTAGGGGCCGTCGTGCGGGCCTCCCATCCACTGCGGCCAGACGTCGTCGATGCGCTGGAAGGGCGGCTTCGACGGGTGCGCGAGGACGGCGGCGGCCAGCGCGGTGGTGATGCTGGGGCCGAAGCGGGAGTCGGAGCTTGGGGTGCAGCAGCCGGAGTGCTGGTCATGGGGTGCCTCTCGCGGCCGCCGTGTGCCGCCTGCCAGTGGAATGAAAGCGGGGTGGCCGACTCGCGCGCACGGGTGCAAGAACGCCCTGCATCGAAGGAGCGAGGTCGGGGGCGCGGGACATCGTCATGGCGATGCCCCGCGCGGTATTCAGCGGTGCTGTGTCATACGCCCAGATGCCGGGCCAGGAAGGCGACGCTCTGGGAGACGATGGGCGTCACGTCCGGGGCGCCGAGGAAGATGTGGTCGGCGCCCTGTACGGGCTGCAGAGTGACGTCGGCGCCCACGCGCCTCAGAGCGTCGGCCAGGACTTCGCTCTGGCTGTACGGCACGAGGCCGTCGGCCGTCCCGTGGATCAGGAGGAAGGGTGGCGCGGCAGCGGTGTCCGCGTAGGTGACGGGACTGGCGGCGCGAGCGAGCTGCGGGTGCTGTTCGGCGGTGCCGCCCAGCAGAGCGGTGAACGGATTGGGGTACTCGGCGCCGGTCGGTGACGGCGGCAGGGCGTGGGCCAGCAGCGGGACGAGGTCCGACACCCCGTACCAGTCGACGACGGCCTGTACGCCGCTGTCCTCGTCACACACGCCGATGTCGCCCTCCAGCGGCGTGCCCCGCTCGGCGCTGTCCGCGCGGACGAGGCCGGCCAGGGCGGCCAGGTGGCCCCCGGCCGACTCTCCCCAGACGCCGATCCGGTCCTTGTCGACGCCCAGTTCGGCGGCGAACCGGCGGACGTACCGGACAGCCGCCTTCACGTCGTGCAGCTGGGCCGGGAAAGGCGCCTCCAGGCTGTGCCGGTAGTCGATGCTCACCAGAGCGAGACCGGCCCCCAGGACGGCGCCGTGCAGCAGCTCGACGGGCACGGTGGGCGGCGGGTAGCGGCGGTCTCCCTCCAGCCAGCCGCCGCCGTGGATCCACACCACGACGGGTACCGGGGACTCGGACGCCGGTATGAACGCATCGAGCAGGCGGGGCCGGTATCCGGGTGTGCTCGCATAGGTGACACCGTCGAAGTGGCGCACGCCGTCCTGGCCGACCAGTGGTGGAGGCGGGGGGAGGAAGGCAGGCGGCGGCCAGCCGGTGTCCAGGTCGACGGCCGGCTGTACGGCCGGGGATACCGGAGGTGATTGCGTCATGTCCGCCTCTTTCCGATGGGCGTGAAGCAGATGGAGTCGGGCCGGTGGGGGCCCCGGCCTGGGCAGGGCGCGATGCGCCGACTACACCTGCAGATCCGGTGACTTCTCAGCGAATGTCCGAAATGCCTTGTGCTCATGAAGGGTGCCGCCTACGCTGTTACACGTGTAACACCCTCAGGCGACGCAGTGTACGCCAAGTAGGCCGCCTTGCCAGCGATTGGTCCGCTGAAAAGTTACACGAGCCAGCAGTCCGCCCTTCCCGCCCAGGGAGACTCAATGATCAGCGCCATCCCCTCCGCTGCCCGTCCGACCTCGGACTCACTGTGCTCGGTGTCCGTTCCTCCCGCTTCCGCTCGCGGCAGTGCCGGCGCCTGCTGGGCGATGGAGCCGACTGTCGCGGCGGTCCCCAGGGTGCGTGCGTCTGTGCGTTCCGTGCTCGGAGGCTGGCGAATCGAGCCCGACCGGGCTGAGGACATGCTGCTCGCCGTGACGGAGCTCGTGTCCAACGCGATCCGGCATGCCGGCGCCACGACGGACCGGCTGCGAGTTGCCATCACTCTCGCCGCGGGATGGCTGCAGCTCGACGTGGCCGACGGCGACTCCGCCTTGCCGCCCACCGCCCTGGAGGTCGAGCTGTCGCCGGCGGAGGCCGAGAGTGGACGCGGCCTGGTGATCGTGGACTGCCTGGTCCGGGAGGCCGGAGGTCGGCTGATGGCGTTCCGGGCAGGCGGCGGCAAGGTCGTCAGAGTCCGGATCCCCGCCTCCGTCTGCTGCTCGCCTTCGCCTGGTGCCAGACCTCGGTGAGTGCCATATGACGGGCCATCACGAAAAACTGTGTCGTGAAATCTTGACGCCCGTCAATTTGTCGAAATACTTGCCGCACTCCCTCCGCTGCCCCCGAAACCGAGGTGTGCGCCCCATGGAGCTCTCCCCGTCCGCCCACGTGGACACGTTCTGCCGTGACCGGCTACCGCCCTTTCCCCTGTGGCCCGAACTCCACTTCGACCTACCGGAGTTGATGTATCCCGACCGCCTCAACTGCGCGGTCCGTCTGCTCGACGATGCCGTCGAACGGTGGGGCTCCGACCGGCCCTGTCTGCTCACCCCGACCGGCCACTGGACGTACGGCGAACTGCTGCGGCACGCCAACGAGGTCGCCCAGGTCCTCACCGAGGACCTCGGGCTGCGGCCCGGCAACCGCGTCCTGCTGCGCGGCCCCAACAACCCCTGGCTCGTCGCCTCCTGGTTCGGTGTGCTGAAGGCGGGCGGTGTCGCTGTCACCACGATGCCGATGCTGCGAGCCGCGGAACTCGCCCAGCTGCACGACATCAGTCGGCCCACCGTCGCCCTCTGCGACCACCGGTACGTCGACGAACTCGACGCCGCCGACACACCGGGCCTGACCGTCCTGGCCTACGGAGGAGCAGATGACCGCGACCTGACGCGTCGCTGCGCAACGAAAGACGGGGTGTTCTCCCATGTCGCCACCGCCGCCGATGACGTCGCCCTGATCGCCTTCACCTCCGGTACGACCGGCCGGCCCAAGGCGACGATGCACTTCCACCGGGACGTGCTCGCCAACGCCGACACGTTCTCCCGGCACATCGTCAAGCCGCGCCCGGACGACGTGTTCACCGGTACTCCGCCACTGGCCTTCACCTTCGGACTCGGCGGCCTGGTCGTCTTCCCGCTCCACGTCGGGGCGGCGACACTCCTGATCGAGCAGGCGTCACCGGAGCAACTGGCCGACCTCGTCGCCGAACACGGCGTCACGGTCCTGTTCACCGCGCCCACCGCGTACCGGGCCATCATGGCCGCCGGCGCCGTGGACCGCCTGGCGAGTCTGCGCCGCTGCGTGTCAGCGGGGGAGGCCCTGCCGGCGCAGGTCTGGCAGGACTTCCACGCCGCGACCGGACTGCGCATCATCGACGGCATCGGCGCCACCGAGATGCTGCACGTTTTCATCTCCGCCGCCGACGACGACATCCGCCCCGGAGCCACGGGCAGACCTGTCCCCGGCTACCGCGCGAGGGTCGTCGACGAGACGGGCGCGCCCGTTCCCGACGGGGCCCCCGGCCTCCTCGCCGTCACGGGACCCACAGGCTGCCGTTACCTCGACGATCCACGCCAGACGACGTACGTCAGGAACGGCTGGAACATCACCGGCGACACCTATATACGCGACCGGGACGGCTACTTCTGGTACGTGGCCCGCAGTGACGACATGATCGTCTCCTCCGGCTACAACATCGCCGGTCCCGAGGTCGAAAAGGCGCTCCTCACCCATCCCGACGTGGCGGACTGCGGCGTCGTCGGCGCACCCGACGACAAGCGCGGCATGGTCGTCAAGGCGTACGTGGTACTGCGCGACGGCGTCGCCGCCGACGAGGTGACCGTCAAGGAACTCCAGAACCACGTCAAGCAGGCCATCGCGCCCTACAAGTACCCGCGCGCCGTCCAGTTCGTCACCGAACTGCCGCGCACCAGCACCGGAAAGCTCCAGCGCGGCACACTGCGCCGGCGGGCTGCCGACACAGCCGGCTAGCACGTGTTGTGCCTCCGCAGCGAGCGATCTTCCTCGCCACAGCTTCACGGCTACTTCTACCGCATCCCGCCGCCTGGGTCGGCGGACGAAAGGCACCCATGGACACCTCCAGTAGGACAACTCCTTCGGCCGGCAGCTGCGCCGACGGGTCCCCCGAAGCCAGCGAGACGCACCTACCCAGTGTCGTCATCGAGCGGCACGTGGAGTGGCCTGACACCGACGCCGCCGGTCACTACCACCATTCCACGGTGGTGCGTTGGGTGGAGGCGGCCGAGGCAGTCCTGCTGCGACGCCTTGGTCTGGCCCATCTGTTCGGCAGTACGCCGCGCGTCCACTTCGAGGCCGACTACCGCGCGCGGCTGTGGTTCGGGGACCTCGTGCGCGTCGAACTGCGCGTCGAGAGGGTCGGGACCGCTTCCCTGCACTACGTCTTCACGGTCCGCGGCCAGGGCGAGGAGGAGGCCGCCACCGGCCGGATGTCGATCGCCCACTCCGCCGCCAGGGCTTCGGGCTCCACACCCTGGCCGGACGAGGTGCGCGACCTGCTGACCAAGGCAGGCCCGCAGGCACCGAAACCCTCACGTGAGCCGAGGACTTCATGCAAACCGCCCCCACGTATAGCGTTTTGTTGACGAGCGCAGGAATTACGGCATACGTTGTTCCTCGAACCACAAGGAGGACGCCGTGCGCGTAGCAGTCATCGGCGGAGGGCCCGGAGGGCTGTACTTCGCGGCCCTGGCCAAACAGCTCTCCCCGCACTGGGAGATCACCGTCTGGGAACGCAACGCGGCCGACGACACCTTCGGCTTCGGCGTGGTGTTCTCCGACGAGACCCTCGACGGCATCGCGCAGGCCGACCCGGACATCTACGAGGCCATGTCGGCCGAGTTCGCCCGCTGGAGCGACATCGACGTCCGCTACAAGGGCCGGGTCCTCACCTCGGGCGGCCACGGATTCGCCGCGCTGGGCCGCAAGCGCCTGCTGCAGATCCTTCAGCAGCGGTGCGCGGAGCTGGAGGTGGGCGTCCGCTACCGCACGCACGCGCCGTCCGCGGCCGAACTCGCAGCCGAGTACGACCTCGTGGTGGCGAGCGACGGCGTACGGTCGGCGACGCGACACGCGTTCGCCGACACCTTCGCACCGGACCTGGACGAACGGCACTGCCGTTACATGTGGCTCGCCACGGACAAGGTCTTCGAAGCGTTCACCTTCATCGTCGAGGAGGGGGACTTCGGCGCGCTGCAGGTCCACGCCTATCCCTTCGACGACACCCGCAGCACGTTCATCGTCGAGATCGACGAGAGTTCGTGGCGGCGGGCGGGATTCGACGCGTTCGCCGCCGCGGACCATCCGCCCGGTACGAGCGACGAGGAGAGCATCCGGCTGTGCGAGGAGATCCTCGCCGAGCACCTCGACGGTCACCGGCTGATACCCAACAGCTCGAAGTGGATCCGCTTCACCACCGTGCGGAACAAAACCTGGCGCCACGAGAACGTGGTGCTGCTCGGGGACGCGGCGCACACCGCCCACTTCTCCATCGGTTCCGGCACCAAGCTGGCCATGGAAGACGCCCTCGCCCTGGCCGCCTGTCTGCACGAGCACCCCGACGTGTCCAGCGCCCTCGCCGCGTACGAGGCCGAGCGCAAACCTGTCGTCGAGTCCACCCAGCGGGCTGCCCAGGCGAGCCTCGAATGGTTCGAGAACGTCGGACGCTACACCGGGCAGGAACCCCTCCAGTTCGCGTTCAACCTGCTCACCCGCAGCCGCCGGGTCACCTACGACAACCTGCGCGTACGTGACCAGGCGTTCACCGACGCGGTGGACACCTGGCACGCTGACCGCTCCGTGGTCGGCGGGCAGAGCGCCGCTGCCACCACGCCTCCGATGTTCCGGCCGTTCCAACTCGGCGGCCTGCGCCTCCGCAACCGGGTGGTCCTCCCGCCCACCGCGCTGTACTCGGCGCGGGGCGGGGTGCCCGGGGACTTCGAACTCGCACACCTGAGCACCCAAGCTCTGGGCGGAGCCGGCCTGGTCATCGCCGGCATGACGGCCGTCAGCGCCGACGGGCGGGCAACGCCCGGCTGCCCCGGCCTGTACTCCGAGGAGCAGGAAGCGGCCTGGCGCCGGATCACCGACTTCGTCCGCGGGCAGTCGGACGCCTGCCTGGGCATTCAGCTCACCCACGCCGGGCGCCGCGCCGCGACCAGTACGCCGCAAGCGGACGGCCGGTGCCTCCCCCTCGGCCAGGAGGGGTGGCCGCTGGTCGCCGCGTCCGCCCTCCCCTGGGACGAGGCGAGCGCGACACCTCGCGAGGCCACCCGCGCCGACATGGACGCCATCACCGAGGACTTCGTCACCGCGGCCCGTCGCGCCGACCGCGCCGGCTTCGGCGTCCTGGAACTGCAATACGGCCACGGCCACCTGATGTCGAGCTTCCTGTCACCGCTGACCAACCAGCGGACCGACTCCCACGGCGGCAGCCTCGCGAACAGGATGCGCTTCCCGCTGGAAGTGCTGCGCGCCGTGCGTGCCGTCTGTCCCTCCGGCAAGGCCCTGATCGTCCGCATCTCGGCGACCGACTGGGCGGAGGGCGGCATCGGTGAAGCCGACGTCGTCGACCTGTGCCACGCGCTGGCGGAGGCCGGGGCGGACGCAGTGGACGTGTCCACCGGCGAAGTCGTCGCCCACGAACGGCCCCGGTACGGCCGCAGCTACCAGACGCCCTACGCCGATCTGATCCGCAACACCACCGGCATACCCGTCATCGCGGTGGGCGCCATCTCCACGTACGACGACGTCAACTCCCTCATCCTGGCCGGCCGTGCCGACCTGTGCGCCGTTGGCCGCGCCCAACTGCACGACCCCCTGTGGACGCTCCACGCCGCGGCCGCCCAGCAGTACACCGGCCCGGCAGCACCCTGGCCGGCGTCGTGGAGGGCGGGCAGCGGCAGACCACCCGGTGCCCGCACCGACCGCGTACCGCCCCGCCTCCAACTGCTGCGGGACCTCCCCGCCCCCGCGCACCAGCGATGGCTACCGCAACGCAGAGCAGCCGCCACGGCAGGAGGAATCTGACATGGAGAAACAGTGGGACCCACTGCCCCGCTTCAAGGCCGCCGCGGTCCAGTCCTCGCCCGTATTCCTGGATCCGGCGGCCACGGTGGACAAGGCCGTGTCCCTCCTGGCGGAGGCGGCCTCCCAGGGCGCCGAACTGGTCGTCTTCCCCGAGGTCTTCGTCCCCGGCTATCCGTACTGGAACTGGACCATGAACCCCGTGCAGGGGTCCCCGTGGTTCGAGCGTCTCTGGCGGGCGTCCGTCGACATCCCCGGCCCGCACGTGGACGCACTGCGCGCGGCAGCCCGCCAGCACCGGGTCGTCGTGGTCATCGGCGTCAACGAACGCAGCCCGCACAGCCTCGGCATCCTCTACAACACTCTCCTCACGATCGGCCCGGACGGCGAACTCCTCGGCGTCCACCGCAAGCTCGTTCCCACCTGGGCGGAGAAGCTGACCTGGACGGGCGGCGACGGAAGTTCCCTCAAGGTCCACGACACACCCGTCGGGCGGCTCGGCGTCCTGGCCTGCGGTGAGAACACCAACACCCTGGCTCGCTTCACTCTGCTGGCTCAGGGCGAACACGTCCACGCGGCCGGTTACATCGCACTGCCGGTCGCACCGGAGGACTACGACATGGCGGACGCCATCGCCGTGCGCACCGCCGCCCACAGCTTCGAGGGCAAGGTCTTCTCCGTCGTCGCCTGCTCCACCATCTCCCCGGAGATCGTGGACACCGTCGCCGGGGACGACGAGGACGTACGCCGCATGCTCGCCCGCCGCCGCAGCGCGTTGTCGGGCATCTTCGGGCCCGACGGCCGTCCCGTCACCGAGCCGCTCATCGACGACGAAGGCATCGTCTACGGCGAGATCGACCTGGCCAAGTGCATCCAGCCCAAGCAGATGCACGACATCGTCGGCCACTACAACCGCTTCGACATCTTCCGCCTGCACGTCGACAACACCCCACGCACCCCGGTCACCTTCACGACCGACCCCGCCCACCACGCCGGTGTCCCGCCGCTTCCGACCGACAGCGCCGGCACCGCCGGCACCACGAAGGAGGAGTCATGACCGCCGAGTACGACGACGACAGGCTGGGCCGGGCCCGCGTGTCCGACACCCCCGAACTCACCGCCTACTACGGCGAACTCGCCGAACTTGAGGCCGGGGCGCTCTGGACCGTCGCCAACGACATCGAGCCCTGGTACCCGCAGCCGAAGTCCGTCCCCGCCCTGTGGCGCTACGACGCACTGCGGCCGCTGGTCCGCAAGGCACTCGACCTCGTCAAGGCCGACGACGCCGGACGCCGCGTCGTCATGCTCGTCAACCCGGAGCGCAGGGACGTGAGCGCCGCGGTCGGACTCCTCTACACCGGCCTCCAGATCATGGGCCCGGGGGAGTCCATGACCGCCCACCGCCACCAGGCCGCCGCCCTCCGCTTCGTCCACGAGGGCACCGGCGCCTGGACCATCGTCGACGGCCAGAAGCTGAAGGTGGGTCCGCGCGACTTCGCCATCACCCCCAACGGCACCTGGCACGAGCACGGCAACGACGCCGCCGACGCGCCCGTCATCTGGCAGGACGGCCTCGACATCCCCCTCGTCAACGCCCTGGACGCGGGCTTCTACGAGGTCCACCCGGAGCTGTACCAGCAGCCCGGAAAGGTGATCAACTCCTCCGTCCTGACGTACGGGGCGAACCTGCTGCCGTACGGGGTGGAGAAGTGGACCCGGCCCTACTCGCCGCTCCTCGCCTACCCGTGGGAGGCAACGTACGAGTCGCTGCGCAACCTCGCCAGGGCCACCGAGGGTTCCCCGTACGACGGTGTCATCGCCGAGTACACCAACCCCGTCACCGGCGGCTCCGTCATGCCCACCATGGGCGCCCACATGCAACTCCTGCGGCCCGGCCAGGCCACCAAGGCGCACCGCCACACCGGGTCGGTCGTCTACACCGCCGCGAAGGGCCGGGGTTACTCGATCATCGCGGGGCAGCGCTACGACTGGCAGCAGGGCGACATCTTCTGCGTCCCCTCATGGGCCTGGCACGAGCACGCGAACGCCGACCAGGGCGAGGACGCCTGCCTCTTCTCCTTCAACGACTTCTCCGTGATGCGCGCCCTCGGCTTCCACCGCGAAGAGGCGTACACCGACAACGGCGGGCACCAGCCCATCGTCTGAACCGCCGCCGCGCCGAACCGCCGGCCCTGACACCGGTTGCCGGCGCGGCGGTGCACCGGGAGCGATCTCGTCCAGCCCCGTATCGCCCCCGGTCCGGGGCGGCGGTGAGGAGACCTGGCCTTCACCGCCGCCCCGGACTGCTTCACCCTCCTCCGCCACCCACCCGCCCCTTCTGCCCGCGAAGGAGTCGCCATGCGACTGGTGACTTACACACTCGACGACACCACCCCCCGTCTGGGAGCAGAGGTCAACGACCACGTCATCGACCTCGCCACCCTCGCCCGCCACCACGGCACAACGCTGCCCGCCGACCTTCTCTCCTTCATCAAGGAGGGCGCCTCGGCCCACGCCACCGCCCGACGCCTGCTCGACGACCCGGCCGGGTGGCCCACCGAGGCGATCCACCCCCTCGCGGACGCCGCCATGCGGGCTCCGCTGCGACCCGGCAAGATCATCGGGGTCGGCCTCAACTACGTGGAGCACGTCGAGGAGTCCAGCCGCAGCCTGGACACCGACAAGGACCTGCCCCCGCGCCCGGTGCTCTTCAGCAAGCCCGCCACCGCCGTCACCGGCCCCGGACACCCCATCCTGCACAACAGCAACCTGACCAGCCAGCTTGACTGGGAGTGCGAACTCGCCGTGGTGATCGGGCGTACCGCCTTCCGCGTCAGCGAGGAGGACGCGTACGACCACATCTTCGGCTACAGCATCGTCAACGACATCAGCGCGCGCGACCAGCGCCGCTCCGGGCAGTGGTTCTTCTCCAAGGGCCAGGACTCCTACGCCCCCTTCGGCCCGGCCGTCGTCACCGCGGACGACATCCCCGACCCGATGGCGCTCGACCTCGAACTGCGCGTCAACGGCGTCGCCAAGCAGAAGTCCAACACCCGCCACATGCTCTTCCCCATCGCCCGCCTCATCGCCGACATCACCTCCGGGGTGACACTGGAGCCGGGCGATGTCATCGCGACCGGGTCGCCCTCCGGGGTGGGCGCCGGGATGGTGCCACCGGAGTTCCTCGTCCCGGGCGACACCGTCGAGGCGAGCGTCGAACACATCGGCACCCTCACCAATCCCGTCGTCGACGCCCGCTGACCTCCCCAGCCCACACGACCAGGAGCCCCCGTGTCCCACCGCACCTACCGCATCGGCCAGATCGTGCCGAGCTCCAACGTCACCATGGAAACCGAGATACCCGCCATCCTGCGAGCCCGCGAGAGCGTCGCGCCGGAGCGGTTCACCTTCCACTCCAGCCGCATGCGGATGACGCACGTCACGCCCGAGCAGCTCAAGGCCATGGACGCCGACTCCGACCGGTGCGCCGTCGAGCTCTCCGACGCCCGCGTGGACGTGCTCGGTTACGCGTGCCTGGTCGCCATCATGAGCATGGGCCTCGGCTACCACCGCACCTCCGAGGAACGCCTTCACACCCGTACGACCGAGAACGGCGCCCCCGCGCCCGTCGTCACCAGCGCCGGCGCCCTCGTCCACGGCCTGCATACCCTCGGCGCCAAAAGGATCGCCCTCGTCGCCCCCTACATGCGGCCGCTGACCGAGACGGTGGTGGGATACCTGACCCACGAGGGCATCGAGGTGCTCGACTACGAAGCGCTGGAGATCCCCGACAATCTCGACGTCGCCGCCCACGACCCCGCCAAGCTGCCGGGCATCGCCCGCGCCCTGCAGTACACAGACGCGGACGCCGTCGTCCTGTCCGCCTGCGTACAGATGCCCTCCCTCGGCGCCATCGACGAGGCCGAGCAACTCCTGGGCAAACCCGTCGTTTCAGCGGCCGTGTGCACAGCGCACCAGATGCTTCGCACCCTGGACCTTCCCGCCGTGGCGCCCGGAGCGGGTCACCTGCTGTCCGGTGCGTACGCCGAGACGCCACTCGCCCGGTGGGAGGCCCCCGCCGGATGACCGTGCCGAACCGAGCGCTCGGTAGGATCGCCGCCACACACGACGGAAGGCGATCATGTCGGACAGCCCCCTCAGGCCCAGCTCGTTGATCAACACGGTCTACGGAGCGTTCCTGCGTCGCGTCGGGGGCTGGATCTCCATCGCCGACCTGATCGTCCTGATGGCCGAGCTCGACGTGGACGGTCCGGCCGTGCGCTCGGCGATTTCCCGGCTGAAGAAGCGGGGCATCCTCGAACCCGAGCGACGCGGTGGCGCCAGCGGCTACCGCCTGAGCCCGGCCGTCCACCCCGTCTTCGACGAAGGCGATCGCCGCATCTTCGGCAGCCTGGAGCCGGCGGATCTGGCCGACGGCTGGGTGATGGCCGTCTTCTCCGTACCCGAGTCCGAACGCTCCCACCGCTACCAGCTCCGTACCCGGTTGACCTGGCTCGGCTTCGGCAACATCACGTCCGGCGTGTGGCTCGCACCCGGACGGCTCCTCGACGACGCCCGCACCACCCTCGACCGGCTCGGGCTGAGTGCCTACGTCCATCTGTTCGCGTCGGACTACGTGGCGTTCAGCGACCTGCGCACCTCGGTCAGCTCCTGGTGGGACTTCCCCGCCATCCAGGCGCAATACGCCGCGTTCACCGACACCTACGGGCCCGTGGCGGCGCGGCTGACCCAACAGTTCGAGATCGACTCCGCGGAGGCGTTCCGCCACTACGTTCCGATGCTCACGCAGTGGCGGCGGCTGCCCTATCTCGACCCCGGCCTGCCGAAAGAACTCCTGCCGGAGGACTGGAATGCGGTCGCGGCGCGTCAGCTGTTCCAGCAACTGCACGCCGTACTTGCGGAGCCGAGTCTGCGACACCTACAGAAAGTGACCGGACTGCAAGGGTGATCGCGAACGGAACTAGGCCTCGCCACTCAGGGGCATGTCTAGGCTATTAAAACGTGTAGCTTCGCCGACTTCGAGTGACGGACTGTCCGCCGATCTCGTCGCTGAGCACCGAGCGCCGGGTCGGAAACCCGGATCGTTGTACACCGCTCGCTTGTTGAGGCGGCAGCAGGACCCGCTTCCCGCCGGCTCCGCGCTCGTGGACGTTGAGCTGCACGCGCCCTCCTCCGATCCGACGTATCAACACGTGTAATCAGTGTCCTCCGTCACGGCTTGAGCCCACAAGGGGGCGGGAGGGTGGCCTCTTGCTAGTTACACAACGTTTATGCGCTAATCCTGGCGGCGGTCAAAAGTTCGCTATAGCCTCCGTGTCAGGTGAAGAAGCCCTCCACTCGTCGCCTCCGAGATGCGGAGTGCGGCCCCCGGCCTGGCCGTCGTGCGAACCCGTCGCGAGCCCGGTCGCTGCCTGCGTAATCCACGTTCATACCTTCCCTCTCCGCCTCTGCATCCCCTCGACGCAGCGGAGCGGAGAACTCAAGTCGTCGCCCGGCCCCTCGTAATGGGGTCCCTTCCAGGGCGTTCAACCTCGACTTCGACTGTTCGTCTGTGAGTTGCACTCCTTCGACGAGGTGAGCATGGCAACCTTCCGACTAGTGGTCAGGCGGCTGTTGTCGTCGACCCCGTTCCTCTTCCTGGTCTCCGCCCTGACGTTCGTGCTGGTGTCCCTCGTCCCCGGAGACCCGGCCCGCACCATCGTCGGCCAGCACGCCACGGTTGAGCAGTACGAGGCCGTCCGCGGCCGGCTAGGCCTGGATGAGCCGTTGCCGGTTCAGTACGGGGACTGGCTCGTACGGGTCTTCCACGGCGATCTCGGAGCCTCACTGTTCAGTGGGGAGCCCGTGACGTCGGTACTGAACAACCGGCTCCCCGTCTCCCTTTCCCTGATCATCGCCGGAACCATCGTCTCCGGGATTCTCGGTGTGTCGCTCGGCCTGCTCAGCGCGCGACGCGGCGGTCTGCTGGTGAAGGTCGTGGACGGCCTGGCGCTCCTCGGCCTGGCAGTGCCGGCGTTCTGGTTCGCCCTCGTCCTGATCGCCATCGGGTCCGTGCAGCTGCGCTGGTTCCCTGTCACCGGGTACGTCCCGTTCGCGGACGACCCCGCCGAGTGGGGCCGCTCGCTGGTCCTTCCGGTCCTGTCCCTCTCGCTGGGCGCGGTGGCCATCATCGCCAAGCAGACCCGCGACTCGGTGCTGGACACCTTGGGCCGGGACTTCGTCAGGGTCATGCAGGCCAACGGCTTCTCCCAGCTGTCGATCCTCTACCGGCATGTGCTGCGCAACGCCGCCCTGCCCCTGGTGACCGTGCTGGGAGTGGTGCTCGTCAATCTTCTCGCCGCTGCCGTGTTCGTGGAGACGGTGTTCGCCATGCCGGGGCTCGGCAGCCTCACCCAACAGGCCACGGTGCAGCACGACATCCCCGTCATCCAGGGAGCCGTCCTGTATGTCACGGTTCTGGTCGTGATCGTCAACCTGCTGGTGGACCTGCTCTACAGCAGACTCGACCCGAGGGTGCGTGCCTCTTGAAGCGGATCACCACAACAGGGGCCGGTCGCACGGTGAGAAGGCCCCGTCTGATGCGTCGGGTGCTGCGCCGCCCGGTCGGAGTGCTCGCCCTGGCGTGGCTGGTTCTGATGACGGTGGCCACTCTTGCCGCACCCCTCATCACGACGCACGGCCCGCTGGACCAGGATCTTGGCCACGTACTGGCCGGGCCCACCTCCGACCACCTGCTGGGCACGGACAACCTGGGCCGAGACCTGCTCAGTCGCGTGCTGTACGGCGGGCGTTCCACCCTTCTGGCCGTCGGTGAGGCACTGCTGGTCTTCCTCCTCATCGGCGTCACCCTCGGCCTGGCGTCGGGCTTCCTGGGAGGCTGGGTGGACTGGCTGACCGTGCGCACGGCCGACCTGCTCTTCGCCCTGCCGGGCATCATCATCGTCCTGGTCGTGCTCTCCGTGTTCCCGGGCAATCTGCACGCCGCGATGATCACCTTCGGGGTCCTCGGCAGTCCTGGCCTGATCCGCATCCTGCGCAGCCAGACCCTCAGCATCCGCGAAGAGCTGTATGTCGCCGCCGCCAAGGTTGCCGGACTGAAGCACCATCAGATCCTGCGGCGCCACATCCTGCCCCGAATGACCAGCATGGTCATCGTCCAGGCAGCCCTGTTCGCAGCGATCGTCGTCACCATCCAGGCCGGACTGGGTTTCCTGGGTCTCGGCGCCCAGCCTCCCCACCCGTCCTGGGGCGGACTGGTGGCCGACGCCTCGCAGGTCCTCGACCGCGCGCCGTGGATGCTGATCCCCTCCGGTGTTCCACTGGTTCTCACCGTGATGGCTCTCGCGCTGCTCGGTGACGCGGTCCGCGACGCGGCTGTCGAGGGCTGGGCGGTCACCAAGACGGCGGCGGTGCCCACCGCTGCGCACGCAGTGGCCGTCGACGCACCCGCCACCACTGAGGAAGAGCTGCCATCGGAAGAGGCCGGACTACTTTCCATCCGGAACCTGTCTGTCGAGATCGGCGGAATCCCCGTCGTACAGGACGTGAGCTTCCAGATCGCGGCGGGGGAGGCCCTCGGCGTGGTCGGCGAATCCGGCTGTGGCAAGTCCGTGACCGCGCTCGGAATCCTCGGACTCGTACCAGGGGGCGGCAGGATCACACACGGCCAAGTGCTCTTCGACGGAGTCGACCTCGTTCGCTCACCCACCGCCCTCGCCAAGGTGCGCGGTGCCGGTATCGCGTACGTCTCCCAGGAGCCGATGGTCGCCCTCGACCCGACGTTCATGGTGGGGCACCAGCTCGCCGAAGCGGTGCGCCGGCACCAGCGGTGTGACCGCCGCGCCGCCCGCCGACACGTCACAGAGCTCCTCGACCTGGTGAACTTCCCCGATTCCGCGGCGGTGGTCCGGCGGTATCCGCACCAGCTCTCCGGCGGGATGGCGCAGCGGGTGGCGATCGCGCTGGCACTCGCCGGCCGGCCCAAGCTACTGATCGCCGACGAGCCGACCACCGCGCTGGACGTGACCGTCCAGGCCGAGATCCTGACACTGCTGCGTACCCTCCAGGCCGAGACCGGCATGGCGGTGCTCATCGTCACCCACGACTGGGGCGTGGTGGCGGACTTGTGCCACCGGGCCGTGGTGATGTACGCGGGCCAGGTCGTCGAACAGGCGGACGTCGAGGAGACGTTCACCAGGCCCCTGCACCCGTACACCGCCGGTCTCCTGGCCGCCAACCCACACCTCGCCCGTGAGGGAGAACCCCTGCCGACCATCCCGGGGACCGTACCCACCCCGCGCGACTGGCCGATCGGCTGCCGCTTCGCCGCCCGCTGCGCTCTCTCCGACGACGCATGCACGACACAACCGGTGCCGCTCGCCGAGCCGCTGCGCGGCCGGCTCACCCGGTGCGTCCACTCCCAGCGGCTCCTCGTGGAAGGCACTCCCGCATGACCTCGCCATCCGTCCTCGACGTCGAGGACCTCACGGTCGAATTCCGGCAGAGCCGTCGCACCCCGCCCCTCCGGGCCGTGAACAAGGTGTCCCTCAACATCGCGCCCGGCGAGACCGTCGGACTCGTGGGCGAATCCGGCTCAGGCAAGTCCACCATCGGCCGCGCCGTCCTGGGCCTGAACCCCGTCCACTCCGGCCGTATCCACTTCGAAGGCCGCGACATCACCCGCGCCTCCGCCCGCACCCGCCGCGGACTCAGCGCCCGCCTGCAGGTCGTCTTCCAGGACCCGTACTCCTCGCTCAACCCCGCCCGCACCATCGGCCAGACCCTCGCCGAACCCCTCCTGGCCCACAGCAGGACCGACGAACGGCCCATAGGACAACGCGTCGCGGCGATGCTCGAGCGAGTCGGTATGCCCGCCGACACGGCGGACCGCTACCCCGGCCAGTTCTCCGGCGGGCAGCGCCAGCGCATCGCCATTGCCCGCGCCCTCATGCCCGAACCACGCCTGGTCATCTGCGACGAGCCGGTCAGCGCACTGGACCTGTCCATCCAGGCACAGGTCATGAACCTGCTGGCAGATCTGCAGCGCGACCTCGATCTCAGCTACCTCTTCATCGCCCACGACCTGCCCGTGGTAAGCCATCTCTCCCACCGCATCGTGGTGCTCTACCGAGGCCAGGTCATGGAGACCGGTCCGGCCGGGGCGCTGTACACCTTCCCCGTCCACCCGTACACCCGGGCACTCCTCGCCGCCGTACCCCAGCCCGATCCGCGCGCCCAACGCGCCCAACGCGCCCGCGCGGGGCAACGCACGGCATCGAGCCCGTCGGCCGCCGCTTCCCCGAGAGGATGCGCCTTCGCACACCGCTGCCCTCATGCCATCGACCTGTGCCACAGCGAGCGACCTCCCCTGCTGCCCCTCACCGGAGGCCGCGCCGCAGCATGCCATCGCAGTACGGAACTTCACCCGCTCCCCGCTGTCCCGCAGTCCCAGCCGCACACGTAAGGACGCCCCATGCCCGGAAATCCCTTGCTCACGAAACCCATGACCAGAAGGCTTGCGGTACTGGCGGCGTTCGCCGTCGCGGCCGCCACCGCGTGCAGCGGATCCGGGTCCTCCGGTGCCGGCACGAGCGGCGGTCAGAAGGACACACTCACCGTCGTCGCCGCCGGAGCGCCCGCCAGCCTCGACCCGGCCAAGGCCAACGTCGGCTCCGACAACTGGTTCGTCAACCTTGCCTACGACACCGTCCTGAGACAGGGGCGCAACGGAAAGGTGTCGGCCGGACTGGCCACCACGTGGGGCTACATCGGCACGGGAAACACCGACTTCGAGTTCACCCTGCGCCAAGGGCTGAAGTTCGCCGATGGCACGCCGCTGGACGCCAAAGCCGTGGCGGCCTCGCTCAACTACGGCCGCAAGAACGGACTCAACGTCTCCTGGACCTCCGCCATCGAGTCGGTCACCGCCACCGGCCCGCTGACGGTACGGATCCACTGTTCCAGCCCGCACCCCAACCTGCCGCAGCTGATGACCCAGGTCCTGATGATCGGCTCGGTCATCAGCCCCAAGGGTTTGGCGTCCCCGGCCACCATGGGCACCCGGTCCTTCGGCGCCGGTCCGTACGTCCTCGACACGGCGCACACCGCCTCTGGCGACCACTACACCTACACCCCCAATCCCCACTACTGGGACAAGAAGAAGGTCCACTGGAAAAAGGTGGTCGTCAAGGTCGTCGCCAACTCCAACTCCGCACTCCAGGCGGTCAAGACGGGCCAGGCCGATGCCATGGCCATCACCGCCAACCAAGCAGACACCGCCAAGTCCGGCGGCTTGAAGGTCGTCGGCGCCCCGAACATCTTCATGGGCGTCAATCTCGCGGACCGGAAGGGCACCGTCTCCAAGCCGCTGGGGGACCTCCGCGTCCGCCAAGCCCTGAACCACGCGGTGGACCGAGCCGCCATCACCAAGGCCATCGTGCAGAAGTACGGTCAGCCGACCAGCCAGATCTCCCTGCCGGGACTCGACGGCTTCGCGGCCGACTACGACAACCGCTACCCATACGACCCGGCCAAGGCCAAGAAGCTCCTCGCCGAAGCCGGATACCCCAACGGCTTCTCCCTGAAGATGGAGACCCAGAGCCTCTTCGGCGTCGACCTCGTCACCCAGGCCGTGGTCCAGCAGTGGAAGCAGATCGGTGTCACCGCCGACGTCACCACCGACACGAGCGTGGGCCAATGGCTGGCCAACGCCACCTCCAAAAAATATCCGGCCCTCGGCTTCGGCTACGGCGGCGCGACCAGCTACGCCCTGTCCCTCGACTGGATGCTGCCGCACGCCACGGCCTTCAACCCCTTCGCCACCTCAGACCCGAAGCTCACCCGCATGCTGACCGCAGCCGCGGCAGCACCCGCCGACAAGCAACCCGCCCTTTACCAGGACGTCATGCGGTACGTCGTCGACCAGGCGTGGCTCGTCTCCGTCATGCGCATGGACGGCCTGTACGCGTACAACGCCAAGAAGCTGACGGGCTTCACAGCGGCCCCCAGTTACATCCCCGACCTCGCGTGGAGCGTCGCTCCCCGCTAGGCGAGAGACGGACCCCGCCCTCTCGAACGACGGGGACCACGCGATTCCCGGCCCGCCGCTCCTCCCCACATCCGCATCACCGAACCACCCGACAGCGCCAACCACCGCACCATGCCGAGGTCTCCCATGGCAGAAACACCCACGCAGTCCTCAGCCGCTTCCGCTGCAAACGGAACAGAACGCATCACCCCCACTGGCCGCCGCGTCATCGTCCTGCTGTTCACCGTCCTCTTCCTCGACGGATACGACACGACATCCCTCGGATTCGTCGTCCCCTCCCTCGCCGGCGAATGGGGCCTTCCCCCTGCCTCCTTCACACCCGCCCTGGTCGCGACCAATGCCGGTGTCGTGATCGGCTACCTGCTGTGCGGCGCTCTTGCCGCACGATTCGGGCGCCGGAACGCCATCGTCGCCGGCACAGCCATCTTTGCCGTCGGCTCCCCGCTCACCGTCCTGGCCCACGGCATTCCGCAGCTCACAGCGGTGCGACTGGTGACAGCACTCGGACTGGGAATCGTCCTGCCGACCTCCATATCGCTGGCCGCGGATCATGCGCCCAGACACCGACGCGACATGGTCACCGTTGGAGTCACCCTGGCCCTGAGCGTCGGCGCCATGGCAGGCGGTCTGCTCGGCGGCCGCCTGATCGCAGGCTTCGGCTGGACCTCGGTGTTCTGGCTCGGCGCGGCCCTTCCCCTCATCATGCTGCCCGCCCTCTACTGGGGCCTTCCGCGCTCGGACGAGGACACCTCGCCAATGCCCTCCGACCGTCGGAGCCCCCGTGTCTCGGTGTCCACCCTTCTCTCGCACGGCTCGGCCACCAACACCATCCTGTTGTGGGCGTTCGCGTTCCTTGCCTTCACGACCACCTTCGCGCTCCAGGCATGGCTCCCCACCCTGCTTACGACGGGTTACGGCCTCGCACCCGCGCAGGCACCGCTGGGCTCCGCTGTGCTCGGCTTCGGCGGCGTCACGGGCGGCATCCTCCTCGCCGTCCTCGCTGCTCGGTTCGGCATACCCCGGTGCTTGATGGGCTCGGTACTGGTCGGAGCCCTGTTCCTCATCGTCGCCAGCCAGCTCTCGTCCGCGGGCACGGCCCTCTTCCTCACCCTGGCGGTGGCGGGCGCAGGCATCACGGGCGGCGTCATCGGCCAAGCCGCCCTCGCGGTCACCCTCTACGAACCGGCCGTGCGCACGCAAGGAATAGCGTGGGCCGCCGCCTTCGGCCGAGCAGGCTCCGTGGCCGGTCCGGCAGCCGCCGGTGCCCTGCTCGCGGCCGGCCTTACCGGCCAGAAGGTCATTCTGCTGACCGTTGTGCCCATCGGGCTTGCGGTGGCCGTAGCCCTCACCATCGCGATGAGACACGGGCGTCCCGCGGCCGATCCGCCCACCCGCGACGCTTGAGAGCAGCGATCAGGAGCGTTGTGGATACACGCGGTCAATGACCGAGGTGCTGCTTCACGGTGTGGCGAGCCTGTCCAGGGCTCGCCGCACCGGAGGCCGTTGGCCCTCCAGGGCGAGACCACATGCCCGGTTCACGCGAATGTTCCATGTTCCCCGGCAGCGTTCCCCACAAGGGGCACCTCTGCCCAGATCGTCTTGCCTGTGCCATGGTGACGGCTACCCCACCGCTGGGCGAGTTGGGCGACGATGAAAAGGCCACGACCACCTTCGTCGAAGACACGGGCACGTCGCAGGTGAGGCGCGGTGCTACTGGCGTCGCTCACCTCGCAGATCACGGTATTGGCGTCCCGGATCAACCGTAGTTGGGCGGGGGACGGGCGTAACGAATGGCGTTGGTGACGAGTTCGCTCGCGATGAGTTCGATGACGAAGGACAAGTCCTCCAGATGCCAGGCGGTGAGTACGCCGCAGACGAACTCGCGGGCATGGGCAACGGTCGCAGGATCGGTGGACAGTTCCCATGCGGCGACCTGATCGGCTCCCAGAGCATGGGTGCGGGCCAGCAGAAGGGCGGCGTCGTCGGTACGGTGGCCGGGGAGCAGGGTGATCAGCGCGCTGTCGCAGGTTTCTTCCAGGGGGCCTTCCGAGGCTGCGCAGCTTCCTCTCGCGCTCAGCCTGTCGGCACTCCGGGTCACGTACGACCTGTTCCGCCTTGCGGCACGGTCCGCCTGCTCTTTCTCGGCAGACTTGCGCGCCTGCTCCCAGGCCCGGGCCGGGGTCCGCTGTGACGGCTACGGAGAGTTAGACAGGCCGCGATTGAGGAACATGCGCTTGAGGGTGTCCTCGACGAGCGGCTAGACGGGCACCTCAACGCCGAACGATCCCGGTGCTGGTTCGGTGCTGACTTAGCAGGGGCGCTGGCAAGGAAGCCGCAGGTCGTAGCCCTGATCGGATGAGTTGTCGTACCACTCAATCGTTGTGCCGATGAGGCTCGCGGCGACAATGCGCTTGAGTGAACTGGGCGTTGGGGGAGCGGTTGCTGGGGAGGCCATGAACACCACTTCTGGACAGTTGGCGGGGACGTTTCCGTGTCGCCACACCGTAGGAACGCGCAGGTGAGCGTCCCATGTGGCGGGGCACCATAGTTCTCGGGGTCGGGTGTGCGCGGTGGCCACCATGGGGGCACCTTCGGGCGGCGGCCGGGGCTCTTTGAGGGCCGCCTCGCCGAGGCCCCGAAGGGACTGTCCGAGTAGCGCTATTCGGGCACGATCTGGTGGTGCCGTGCTGGATGCGGAGGGCGGCGAACGGGGTCCCGCGGCCGCTGGACCGAGGCCAACCAGCGCTTCAGTGACTGGGTGGACACCCAGGATGATGACGCTCCGAAGAAGCGCAAAGCCATCGATGCCTGGCTCCTTAGCGAGCTGGGTCAATGCCTTGGCTGGTCAGAGGGACAGTGGCGGAGGTTTTGATGTTTTCGCTGTCGATCAGGCAGGCGCTGGGTTGGCTCGTGTGGCCTTCGGCTTGGCCGACTTTGCCGCGGAGGAAAGCAGCCGGGTGTGTGCCGAGGTGTCTGGTGCACTGGGGCGCGGGTTCACAAGCACGTATGAACCGGGTGGTTTCTGAATGACAAAGAAACCGGCGCACCGTCGGCGACCGTGCCGGCATCGACGAGGCCATAGACGTCGGCACGGAGGCCCGCGTTACAGGCACCGACCTTGGGCGGCGGCCGACGGCATACCCCGGCGGACACAGGACATGAATGACATGTCGGATCCGGAACCGCAAAGCCACTGGGGGGATTGTGGACACTCCAGCCGTGTCCCTCGATGTGGGGTCGGCGGCCCAGGCCGCAGCCTCGATCTTCAACACCCGACAGCAGATCAAGGCCGCCGAACGGGCCATGGCCTCCCAGCAGGACTTCGAGCGGGCCCAGGCGGGAGTCCGCTTCAACCGAGAACTTCAGCTGGAGGCCGTCCGGCACATGCGCCTGGCCGACCTCGCCGAACTCGACAGCCGCCTGCGTCAGGACAACGACCTCGCGGCGCTTCAGGCAAGGAAGCTCTTCGACACCTACCCGGTGGAGGAGGGCCCCGGGCACCTGAGGCAGAGCCTACGTTTGCTTTCCGCCGACCTCTCCACCCTGCCGCTGGTGGTCCTCCTGCCGACCTTCCACGGATCACCCGACGGCACGTGGGAGGGGCTGCGCGGCGCGGTCGTCGACGCGCTGCGTCGGCGATTGGCGACCGACGGCCTGATCGAACTCCAAGACTCCCTGCGGACGTTCAGCTGGCCGCACGCCGCTTTCTACTGGAACGACCTTTACGGCATCCCGACCCTGATAGTGCAGGTCCGCTACTTCCGCGACGTTCTCGACGTCAGTTTGGGGGGCTGCCATCTGCGGCCCAAAACTGAATCGCCCGCCGAGGCACTGCACAGCGTCTACCGCCACCGCATCGCGCGCCCGGAACGGTGGACACCCGAGTCGATCGAGGACCTCAATGCCAAGGCACCCAAGAGCCATCTGCTGGCCGTTCCGAAGGATGAGGCCGGCCAGTTGGGGCTGGACGTCGAGATCGCGGCCCGCGCCGTCACCGCGGTCGTGACCGCCGCGGTCGACGCGTACTATCTGGGCAACTCCGTCCGCTACCCTCAGCACTTCGACGAGGCCGCGGCCATGCTCGGCCCAACCGCGCTCACCGAATGGCCCGCGGACTTGGGCGTGCCGCTCAGCCGGGTCGCCGACCCTGCGTTTCATCTGCTGAAGGTCGCCACCCGCCAGGCGAGCAGAGGGCAGGCCAGCCAGGCCATCGTCTCGCTGCGCCATTCGTTGGCAATTCTCAGCCACCCTGACTACGCAGTGACCGGCCCGCCTTTCCCCCCGGTCGCCGAGGCGGCAGAGCACCTGCCCGCCACCGGTCCGCTCTACGCCCAGGCCTTGCGCAATGCCATCAACGCCACGGCCGACGCCCTGAGTGACCACGATCCGCTGCGCCGGGAACTGGACGACATGTCAGGAGCCCTGCATGACTGACCAGCCGCCGATCACGCCCATCACACCCATTACGCCGGTCATCGACATGCTGGCCGTCATGGACCGCCACAGCGGGCTGCTGCCACTGCCCGCGCCCGGGCTCCGCGCTTCGTTGAACGCGGTACGGCGGGCCTACGAACGCAGCCACTTGGCCGTCGTCGGACCGGAAGGCGCCGGGAAATCCACTCTGATCAACGCCCTGGTGGGGACAGAGGTCGCCCCCACCTCTGCCTACCTGCCCGGCACCGTGGCTCCGGTCCACGTGGTCTACGGCGATCACCCGGCACCGCGTTTCAAGGTTTTTCACATGCACGAAGTGGCCGGCCCTACCACGATCGACACCGACCGGCAGGACTTCGAGCGGTGGATGCTCCAGGACCACAACCCTGGCAACTGCCGCCGCGTTCTGCGCGGCGAAATCAGCCTACGAGCCGACCTGCTGCGGGACGGGCTCCGGCTGGTCGACCTCCCGGGCGCCAACAGCGTGTCACCCGTGGTTTCCGCGCAGACGGCCGAAGACCTGGAGGGCAGCGCCTTCACCGCGGTACTCGTCAATCTCGGCCGCGTCAGTATCGCCGCCGTGACCGACGTTCTGCGACAGCTCGCCGACAGCCCATACGACGTGAAGGTCGCCGCCGTCGTCTTTAACGAGGCCGACGCCAGGCTGCTCACGCCGGAGCGGTTGACGGACCACCTCACGATGCGCCGACGCAGCGTCACCGAGTGCCTGCTGCCCGTCGACCGGGACGACGCCCTCGGCGTCAGCACGGCGGGGACGTACACCCTGCACCTGCCGTCCCTGCTCAGGTCTCCTCACCACGGGGACCGGGGCCCGGGCACCGAGCAGTCGGCACAGTGGACTGCCTTCCGGACCGAGGTCGCCGAACAGGTACGCCGGAACGTGTCGGTGACCGCGGTGGCCGCTGCACGGCAGGCGCTGCCGCTGCTGGATGGAGCGCTCGCGGACCGGGTCAGGCTGATCGACGGGGTCCTCGGGCACACAGTCACAACGGAGACCGCCGAGACCGTGCGCCGAGAGGTGGCTGAGTCGACGCGCGATCTCCTGTACGAGACGGAGTCGAGCCTCCGCAACGAAGACTGGTTCGCATTCGAACCGAGCATGCTCCGGGTGGCCGACCGGCTGCGCCGTGGATTCGACACCATCGAAGGCCAGCTCAGCACACGTTGGGCGCTGGCCAAGGCCGAGGCCGCGGCCGTCGAGAGCGAGCTCCAGCAGCTCTTGGCCGAGGCACAGAACTCCCTGGCAGCGGCGGTCGCACCGTCCTTCGCACGGCTCGCCGCCCGTTTGGAGCAGGTCACGGAGGAGGGCGTCGCGGCCTTCGACGCCCGGATCCCGGTCGGCGCCACGGAGACGTCCGGTACCGCGGAGGATATACGTACCTTCCGGGTCGGGACCTACGATTACACGAGCATGGGGGATGCGTGGGCCGAGCTGGCAAACGACGGGAAGATGGGGCTCGCACTGGCTTTGTTGCCCACGACCTGGGGCATGTGCGCGGGCTTCCACTACCTCGGCGGTGGGCACCTGGGCTATACCCGACGGAGGATGCGCGGGACGTGCAAGGAGATCGACAGCAACCTGGCGCCCGCAAGCGTCAACGGCTATTCTCCCGCCTGGCTGGAAATCCGCCTCGACATGGTCGCCAAGGCCAGCGACGAAGCAAGTCGGAGGCTCGCCGGGAGCGCAGCCGAGGCTACCGGAGTCCGCCCACGCAGTACTGACAACCTCACACGCCACCGTCAGGCCATCGAAGCCGCCCGCAAGGAACTGGCAGCGTGGCAAGGCCGCCTCGACGCGTCGGTCACTCGCCAGTCACATGGTTGAGAGTTGCTTCAGCACCACATGTAGTGGAGGGCCTAGGTGGACCGGTCGGCTGCGTTGCCTCCCCAGACAGTCCAGGGTGCAGGGGGCTGCCGGGGCCTGGGCGGCGATGGCGTCGAGCCGGAAGCCATCGGCATTGCCGTTACAGGGTGTCCAGTGAATCCAGCGCCGGTCGAACACGTTGCGAGCCCAGGACCGCTGGTCCTGGGCTCGCTCCCGTATCCGCGGGGGGCGGATGTTCACGCACGCGGTGCTCTGTTCAACGGTGGCCCATCGCCCCGGTTATGGCACCGGCGGCCGGCCCCGACAGGTCCTCCCTGGGGTCGACCCCGCGTCACACTCCGGTGAGTCCGAGACGGCGGGCCCGCTCCTCTACGGCGGCGCCTACGAACGGGTGGTCTCGGGCGCCGCATCGCCAGACGCTCAGAAGGAACTGGGAACAGCGGCTGTGAATGGGAGCCGAGAGGCCAGCCGGTGTGGGTCGACACCCACAACTTCCCTGACCGTGAACTGGGTAGAGCGGTGCCCTACGACATCTACGACGTCGCAGCGAAGACCGGCTGGGTCAGCGTGGGGACCGACCACGACACCGCCGCGTTCGCCGTCGAATCCATCCGCCGCTGGTGGACCGGAGCCGCGCGGGCCGCCTATCCGACGGCCGGCTGACTGCTAATCACCGCCGACGCCGGCGGGTCCAACGGCTACCGCATCCGTACCTGGAAGACCGAACTCGCCCGGTTTGCGGGTGAGGCCGCACTGGCGATCACGGTCTGCCACCTGCCTCCCGGAACAGCGAAGTGGAACCGGATCGAGCACCGTCCTGCCGAACTCGACACCAACTCGTGCCCACCGGCATCCAGGTACCTCAGGCCGGACCTCAGTGAACGGGCTGGGTCGCCTCACGCAGCTTTCACTGCGGAGACCCTGAACTGACCGGGATGACCCGCCAACAGCTCAGCGAACTCATTGACGCCCTGACGCCTGCGCTGGAGGTCCAACGCGAGGAAGTACTCCGCACACGTCGTGGCCACGAGCCTCTGGTCGCGCCCGGAACAGGCGCCAAAGCCAAGCTAACCCCAGCCGAGCGGATCCTGGCCACCGCGCTCCACCTGCGCGGATCGGGACCGCCGGGTGGGTGAATCCGGTGATGAGGGTCATTCGCGCCGGCCCCAGCGTGGGCCACACACGGAGGAACTCTTCGTTCCATATGGCCTTGGTCACGGAGGGAGCGGTCGGCGGTGGCAATTGGTCCATCCCCGCATGCGCGGGGGCATCGACCCCGTGCCCGCGGGCGCGGCGGGGGCACAGGCCGTGACTGCGCTGGTCGGGTGAATGAGGGTGGAGCGGCCACCTGACACGGAACCAGTCACCACGTGAACGTTGGAAGGAGTCCTTCGCGTCGGCTGATGCAGCAGGGGTACGGCAAGGCCCGGCCGTGGCGGGTCCGCAAGAGCGGGTGGTACTACGTGTCGCTCGCGGCGACGGTCGTGGGCACTCTGATCCTGCTGTTCCTGGCCGTGACTGCGTTGGTCACGCTGGTGAACGACAGGGCGTTCTGGACGCCCATCGAGGGGCTCGACGAGCACTGCAAGAAGAGCGGCTACGCCTGCAACGTCCTCCAGTCGCTGATCATGCCGTTCCTCACTCTCTCCCTGGCCACCGTCGCGTACCTCTCCTTCCGGTTCGCCCGGGTGCGCAGGGCGTATCTGAGGAAAGCCCGGGAAGAGCCGCACGAGCTGGTGGAGACGGCGGGTGGCATCCTCGGCAGGGTCGTGGGCCGCGACCAGCTGTGCGAGGTCCTCATGGAGGACCAGCGGGACAGCCGGTTCCGCCGTACGCATGTCGTGGTCGGCGGCGTCGGTACGGGCAAGACGGCACTGATCGTGCTGTTGACGGAGCAGCTCGCCCGGCGCAAGGCACTTCCCGTGCCGCTGCGGCTGCGGAACGCCGACAAAGACCTGGATTTCCGCCGGCTGGCCTTTGAACGGTTCTCCCGAGAGGTGCAGGGCTACATCCGTTCCGACGCCGAGGCGGAGAAGGCGTGGCGCCGGCTGTGGCAGCAGGGACGGATCGTCGTCCTCGCGGACGGCCTGGAGGAGGCGCTGGCCGGTGAGGACATGGCGGAGGAGCGCGACAGCGTCATCCGGCTGGCGATCCGACGGGCCACCGACGAACGGCTGCCGCTCATCATCACCTCACGCCCGCACGACTCGCTTCGCGGGATGGAAGCCTCCCTCACGGACCTGGAACCGCTGAGTGAGGAGGCCGCGCTCACGTACATCTCCTCCGGCAACGCCTGGGAGGACCGGCAGCGGCTGGACTGGATCGTCGAGAAGGCCGGCATCGCGGAGGCGCCCACGTATTTGCAGATCGCCAGTGAACTCCATGAGGAGGGCCTGCTGGAGCGCGCCCTTACCGCCCGCTCCGAAGAGGAGGCGGTGGAGACGCGCGGCGGGGATCGGGCGGCACTGCGCTACCACCTGCTGGACACCTGGATCGCCGCCCTGATCAGCGGACGCTTCCGGCCCGAACTGCCACTGGGACAGGATGAGCGGCGGGCGGTCATCCACTACCTGTCCGCGCTCGCGTGCGCGGGCCTGGCCTCGGATTCCTGCGAAGTGCACTTCACCGACGTGGTGGACGAGCAGAACCCCTCGCGGCCCCGCTACCCCGAGATCCTGGCGGAGTTGGTGCGAAGGGTCGAGGACAGCAGGCTGGACGTTCGCCTCGCCGCACACTGGGGGGCGCGCATGGGACTGGTGGAGGTCAGCGGTGACAAGGTCCGCTTCCAGCACAGCGTGATCCAGGCCCACCTCGGAGCACGCTTCATGAACGCCGTGATCCATCCGGAAGTCCCCACCAACTCCAGGGAGGGACGCTTCTTCCCCGCGGCGCTCGAAAGGCCGGGCCGGGAACTGCTGATCGCCATGGTGCTCTACTCCCGTACGCCGGAGGGTTCCTGCCGCCACGCGGAGGAGGCGCACAGCGAGCAGGAGGCGGAGGCGGAGGCGCACGGCGGCGGACAGCTGTGGTGCCCCGTGTCCGCCGCACGCGATCTCCTGGTGCGGGCGGCCTGCAAGGCGCAGATGGCGACCGGGGAGGACACACCTGATTCCGGCGAGAGCACGGAACCACAAGGACGGACATCGGAGCGGCAAGGCCAGGCCCCGGACGCGCGGCAGCTGTCCGGTCGTACGCTGCATGCCAAGGCGCTCGAGCTGTACGCCGCCGCCCTGGAGATCGACAGCGTGGACGCCGAACCGCAGCAGCACCTCATCGCCATGCGGCTGACCACGGCCTGGCCGGACCTGCGTGCCCGCGATCCGCACACTCTGCGCGTCGCGAAAGGGCTGTTGGTCTCCCGCTTCGGCGACGCCATGCGTGGCGTCGCACGGAAGCGCACCGTGGTCCCCGCCTACCTGGAACTCTTCGAAATCGCGCGCCTGGAACCGTCGTACCCCATCCGCGTCGCCATCGCACAGGAGATCGGCGCGGGCGGTGACAGCGCCTTCGCAGTGTTGCAGGCTCGGTTGCGCGGCCCGGAAGTCGACCGGGACGAGAGGATGGACCGCGACCCGAACTGGATGCTCGACCTGTGGGAGACCCAGGAGCCCGAGACGGACGCGCAGGGGGAGCGCCGAGGGCACCGTCGGGCGGAGCGCGACGGGGAGCACTCCCCATGGGAGATGCGCGAACGCGAGCAACGGCGGCGCGAGGAGCGCAGGCAGGAGGAGTCCGAACGGGAGGGGGAGGAACAACAGTGGCGGGACAACACCATGTGCGCGTGGCTGGTCCCCCTGCTTGTCGGCTCCGTCACGACACAGCGCCACCAGAACACGCCCTACGAGTTCCTGGAAAGCTGGGTACGCCGAGTCGGTGCACCCGACGGGTCGGGCGCACCCGCGCTCGACCTGACCGTGGAGGTCGCTCTTGCCCAGGGCTTCAAGTACGCGGCGAACCGCCGCCACCGCCATCCACATGCCCGCACCGAGGCCCGCGAGTACCTCAGCGGGCAGGCCTGGGACATGCTCAAGCGCACCAATTTCTGGTTCACCCGCCTCACCCTCCTGCACGCGCTGACCCTGTGGGACCTGCCCGACGGGGTCACGGTGACGCGCCCCATGCACGGACAGGGTTCCGACCCAGAGGAACAGGTCCGTCAGTGGCTGGCCATCCCGGATGGCAAAGAGGAGCACCCGTTCGTCGAGGAAGCCGCCCAGCTCTGCGTGTGGGCCCTGGAGACCGGGCAGCCCGAGCGGTTCCTCTGGATCGACGAATCCGGTGTCGCCGCCCACGTCGGCTCGCAGACGGCGCCGCAGGGCGAGGCACGCAAGCACCAGTTGTGGATCCCGCCCTCCACCGGCTGGAGCACCCTGCACCCGCGCGCCCAACAGCTCCTCGCGGACGTGCTCCTGCTCCTCAACCTCGCCGAGCGGGGCGACTGGCCCAAGGACCGCCTCCGGCGCCTTCGGCACACGGCACGACCGGACCTGCCGCCGTGCCTGACCCGGGACCGCAACCCGCTCGACCCAGGTCGTACGGTCGTCCGTACGGCCGCCTCCCAGGCCGGCTCCAACTGTCGTGACGACTGCGCGTTCGAGCTGTGCCCATACCCGCCCAAGGGCCTCGACGGTCACCGGGTCGAGCTGAGCGAGGCCCTCTGCCGGGCGCAGTCCACCCTGCTGTCACGGTCCTTCCTCCGCCCTCAGGCACCGTGGCAGCGACGCACGAACGTCGCCCAGCTGCGCCAGTTCTGGGAGCGAATGGGGCAGCGGGCACAGGACAACCCCCGACCCCGCTGACGCCGTGGCGGACGTACTGGGTGAAATACCTGGTTCCGGCGCGGACGCTCGCCTCCTTCGTCCCGATGCTTCGCAGCACGGAGGGGGATGGTAGCCCCAAGCGCAACCGGCGTACGGCACACCGTCCGCACCCACGCCCTGGCCGCAGCGCAGCACCTCTGCAACGACCGACCGGCGGGGACGGAGCCGAGGGTGTCAGCGTTTGTGGCGTTGTCCCCTGACGAGCTGTTCGGTGGTCTTGTCGGCGCCGATGCGGCGTTGGATGGCGGCGGTCAGGCTTGGGGCGGCGCCGCCGAGCAGGGCGATCAGGCGCAGGTTCAACGGGGCCACGTCCACTTCGGCCACGTTGTTCTCGATGGCTCGTATGGTCGCGCGGGCCACGTCCTTGGGTGACCGGGTGCCGACGCCGCGGGGCAGGGTCGCGCCGGAATCGGCGAACATGCCCGCCTCGCTGATGTAGCCGGGGAAGAGGGTGGAGACACCGACGTTGTGGGGCCGCATGTCCTCGCGGAGCGCGAGGGCGAATCCGCGCATCCCGAACTTGGTGGCGTTGTAGAGGGAGGACTGCGCGGAAGCGGTCTTGCCGGAGAGTGAGGAGATGAAGACCAGGTGACCGCGACGGCGGGCGGCCATGCGTTGTCCGGTCAGCTTCGCCATGACGATGGGCGCGCGGAGGTTGACGTCGAGCGCGCGGTCGATCTCGCTGATGGAGTAGTCGGCGAGTAGACCGTTCGCCGGCAGCGCGGCGTTGGCCACGAGAACGTCGATCTCGCCTGCCTCCGCTAACAGTTCCTCGATCGAGTCCCGGTCGGCCAGGTCGGCGGGGAGGGCCTGGCCGCCCAGTTTCTCAGCCAGCGGCTCAAGTATGTCCGTACGGCGGCCGGTGAGTACCACCTCGCCGCCGCGGGCGGCCAGGGCCCCCGCCAGCGCCTGCCCGATCCCGCCGGTGGCTCCCGTCACCAACACCTTCGCGCCGCGCAGATCCATGTCACATACTCCTGTCTCGGGTATTCGGAAAGCCGACCCCACGCATCCGTACCGGAGTGGAGGTTCCAGTCGGACCGGTCGAGCCGGTCGCCGTAGTACATGCGGGCAGGGGCGCCCCTGAATGGCGCGGGCTCCCGGAATGCGGACGGTGAGAGATTCCTGGCGATGGTGCTGGGATCGATCGTGACTGCCGCATGCCCCCACCCTCGTCTGCCTTACGGACGCTTGTCTTGTACGAATGTTCCGTGGCTCGCCCACGCGAGGTCGTCTCCTGCCAGCTCTGGGTCACTGGCCAGCGTCGCCGGCGTCAGTCCCATTCGACGTCGAGCGCCAGGTCCTCGATCCGCACACAGCCGCGGTTTACGCCGATCCGGTCCCGGGCCCACGCCACCTCCGGGTCCACAGGTGACCCGGTCCGCGTCGCCCGAGCTCAGCGCATCACCGCAGGGCAGCCTCTACCGCGGTGCTGAAGATTGACGTTCCGATCAGGTGGCTCAAGAGCGGTTTGGGAATCCTCGCATTCATGCCTGCCCATTGGGGTGTGTCCACCGGAAGGGTCTTCCCAAAGGGCCGCTTGCCTCCGAGAGGGCGTCTGCGGCGCGATTTCGACGGCTGGATTGTGCAGAGGGTGGGCAAGATGCAGCGGACCTATATGCATTTCTCAATGAGCGGTGCGGCAGCAATGGCTTGCGGCTAGCCTCTGCCGAGGTGTCGAACGAGGGGGACTGTGACTGTGGAACCAGACAATGGCGCGGAGTTAGCCGACGGCGCACCACGCCCGCAGGTGCGATTACTGATGATCGCCGCGGCGATCGGCGCAGTGGCGTTAGGGGCGTCCCTCGTGATCCAGTCCGCCGGACTCATCGATCCCGAGCCACCCCGGATGCCGAGTCTGCCGTCTCTCTCGCCGGAGGTGCCAAACGCCCCGTCCGGCCTCCCCACCGAACCAGGCGACCCGCCGTCGCTGCCGACCGAGTTCCCCTCCTCCTGGCCCAGCGGGCTTCCCTCGGGCTTCCCTACGGACCTTGAGCTGCCCACCGACCTGCCCAGTCTGCCGGGGGATGCCACATGACCGAGAGTCTGTCGGCCGGTGGACCGGCCCGTACCGCCCCAGCCGCCTTAGGGCTTGAGCATGCCGATGAGGTGGCCCGTGCACGGGCCCTGCTGGTGGTCCGGCTGGCGATCGGGTTGTACCTGGTCGAGGTGCTGCTCAACCTCGCCCGGCCACGGATCGCGCCGAACGAGCCGTCGCTGACCATCTTCTGGCAGCTTCCGGGGGAACTGGAACAGGGCCCCCTGGAATCGCTCGGCTCTCTCTTCGCCATCCCGCGGGCCGCCTTCTGGCTGGTGCTCGCGGGCATCGCGGTGGGCATCGTCCTTCAGATCATCGCCGTGCGCAGACCTCCGGAGGGCCGCCAGGCCACCGTCCTCACCTGGGCCACCCTGGCCACGCTTGTGGGCTCGTTCGCGCTGTTCTCTCTGGTTGTCCTGGCCGGCGCTCCTCTGATCGCTCTCGCGTGTGTTCCCAGCAGTGCTTTCGCCCTGTGGCTGGTGTACCGGTCCCAACGGTTCGCCTGGCTTCCGGTGCCGATGCTGCTCACGGCATTCGGCTGGGGAGCGCTGATCCAGTTCGGTCTCGGCCGTGCCTTCACCGGTCTGGCGTACGGAACCATCAACGGCTACCTGAACAAAGGCATGGAAGGCGGGCTCACTGCCCGGCTCGGTGATTCCTATCGGGTGCTCGACTACACGCTGCTGCATTTGAGTTTCGTCAACCAACTGGCGGCCGCGATCGGCATCGTGCTGCTGATCCTGATGTTCCGGCACCGCGTCACCGACGTCGTGACAGGTCTCGTGATCGGCGCTGCCACCGGGCTCGGCTACAACTGCAGCGAGAGCGTGCTGTTCATCCAGCTGTGGGGCATCCTGGGCACCTTCAATGGCGCGACGGGCGGCTTCGAGTACTGGATCCGCCAGTCGGTTGCCCTGTTCGGCGGGCAGGTCGCCTTCGGCGCACTCGTCGGGGCGGGGATCGGGCTGGCGGCCCAGGCACGGCGGCGCTCGCAACGCGTGAGGATCGTCGTGGCCACGTTGGTGGCGGCGACCGGTGGGGCAGTGGCCACCGAGGTATGCGCGGCCTGGTTGTCCAAGATGGCCCGCGACCACGTCGACATCGGCTCGACGCTCGACACCCTGGTGATCTCTCCGTCCCTCTGGATCGCCCCCCAGGTGCCATTCCTCGTGGTGTGCGTGTTGCTGCTGAGGTCCGGGTTGCGGGTACGCCTGGGTGCTGCCCGTACCGCCGTCAAGAACGAGGCGGCAGCGGACGGTGGTGCGATCACGGAACGTGAGGCCCCGTTCCTGGCTGATCCGGCGCTGCGGTTCTGGACCGTGGTCAGCACATGGCGGCGGCACGGACGGCCCGCCGCCTTGGCGCTGCGGCGCTTGCAGCGCGCCCAACTGGAGCTGGCCGGCTGGCGCTGGCAGCAGCAGCGCGCCGGTGCGGACGGGACGCCAAACTCTGAAGTGGAGGGCGAGAAATTGCAGGGAAAGGTTCTCGAACTGCGGGCGGTTATGCACCGGTTGGTGGCGTCATGACGCCCCGCGCAGCCGCCGTGGCGGTGCTTCGCGTCGTCGGGGCCCTTTGCGTCCTGGCCGCCAGCCTCTGCACGCTCCTGCTGACCTCACCATCGGCCTCCGCGTGCGACGTCAGCTACCGGTACACCCCTGAGATCAAGTTCGGCGGGTCCGGCCTCGGTGGCGTCAAACCGTGCTCCGCGGGCACCTCGCTGACGGGCACCGCGATCCTCGCCCTCCTGGCCGCCTCCGCTCTCGCCGCCGCCGGCACCATCGCCTTTCGCAAGGGAAGGGAAACCGCCGAGACCTTCGACGGCCAGGAAGACCCGCTGTCCGGCTATCTGCACCCGACCGAGCATGGAACGAGGGGACACGATGCGGACACGTCGCTGTAGCCCCGCCGTCCGGCTGGGACGGTTCGGCGCCGCTCTGCTGGCCGTCGCCGTACTGACCGGCCTGTCGACTCCCACGGCGGTGGCATCCGACACTCCCGCTGCCGGTCAGTCCGCGACCCCCGAGGTCGGCGGGGAGTTCGCAGAGATCGCTCGAGAACTCCTGGACGATCCGCTCGGCCGAGGTGGCATGAATGCCCACCGGCTTCTCAACATGCAGGACGGCAACCGCAATCTCGCCGTCATCTGGTTCGACCTCACGGGTTTCCAGGCCTCGCATGTGAAGTCACTTACACGCCAGTTCGGAGAGGCCCCGTCGTACACCGACGGTTACATCGGATACGGCAGACTGTTGAAACCGGAGGGGAATGAGGCGCTCTACGACCGAATGGCTATCGAGGGCAACGGTCCACTGCTGGAATTCGCCGCGGTCAATGACCCGCGCAAGGACCACTCCGAGGCCATCATCTACGAGAAGAGCCTGACCCCGGTCCTTTCACGGCTCGGCATGAGGAACGCGGCCATCCAAAGGTTACTGAAGGCAGGGCGGGGCGGGTTCTCCGACCGGGGGCGCTGTCCGGCATGCCTGAAACTGACCAGCGGCATCCCCGCAAAGAACTTCGTGTCCGCGACGCCGTACGAGACCAGGCAGCAAAGAGGTGCGTCGGCGAACCGGGTGTTCGGCATCACGAGCAAGGCCATCACTCTCCTGAAACGGGAAGAGAAAAAGAAGAAGGCCGAGCCGAAGCAGCCATTGCCGGCCCCGGGCAACCCGGACACCAACTGCACCGCCATGGGGAGGAGCACGGGACGTCCCGTGCTGGCCATGACCGCGCCCCTTGCCGCCGACGGATGCGGTGAGGGCAAGAGCGCGCAGCCGGGCGGTCTCGGCCAGGCTCTGACCGGCCCGGCCGGAGCCGACGCCTACGGGGGAGTGGACTTCTCCACGCTGGAGATGCGCTACATCTCCGACGGCTCGGACGGGATGCGGTATGCGTACTCCTCCCGGCCCTTGCCCGAGGGCTACCAGCAGGACACCGAGCTGGGGAGGAGAGTGGTGCGAACCGCAAGCGCCGATCTGCGGACCTGGCTGGTGCTCGATCCGCAGAAATTCTGGGTCAATCTCAACCCCACGGAACCGGACCGCATCGTGGACTCCGCCCTGGGACGGACCAACGCCGGCCGCGTCATGCTCGAAGCCGACCTCCAGATGAAGCGCACCCAGGCGAAGATCCTTCACCCCGACTCGGTGACGGGCAAGCGGTACTGGCGAGAGCTTCGACCCTCCGCGGACGGCTCCAGCTGTCTCTCCTCCCGGATGTGGATCACCCCCGGACAGGTCGAGGTGCGCGAGGACGGCGGATCGCTCTACATCCTCAAGGCCCAGCTCGACGTAAAGACAAAGTCCGAGCATATCGACGACCCCTATTCCAAGTCATGCGACGCCGATCCCGTCACGGACGCACACAACGAAGACCTGGAACGCACCCTCGTTCTGCCCGAGATCGTGAAAGCGGTCAACACCGCACCGGAGTACGCGCCCCTGCGCCGCGCGTTCATGGCGCGGATCATCGCGCAATGGGTACGCGAGCGGCACCAGCAGGGGCACCGGACCTCGTTCGACGACCTGATCGATTCCAAGGAACTTGGCCCGTCCGAGCTGGACGGAAACTGGCGCCCCAAGGAGGTCTTCGACGACTACGTCCACTCCTACCGCCACCACGAGTTCGACATCACGCGCAAGACCCGTGACGGAGCGAGCGAGCGCATCACCCGGTACGTGTACGGCGGCGCGGACCTCACGAACGTACAGCTCACCTCCGTCACCGCGCAGGAGATGGACGCGCGGTACCCGCAGCTCGACCAGTCCGCTCAAACCTCTGCCGGCCGCCCGGTGACCGCAGCCGACGGTTCCATCTGGCTGGGCGGCTCCATCCGTTCCCCGGAGGAGGGCTTCTGGGAGGGGCTCAAAGACGAGGCTGACAGGCTGACGGACGGAAACGGTCTCGTTCTGGTGGTGCTCCTCTTCGCACTCGGGGCCACTGTGTTCGGCTTCCGGACCCGCCCACGGCGCGGCAACCGCCCCGCCGCGTAGATCCGGGCCGTTGCCCATGGCCGGGCCCGTCCGCTCAGGCGGACGGGCCCCGCGCCCTTGACTTGCGTCCCGTGTCAAAGGGTCCGACAGGGCGCAGGGCGGTACGCGCGGACTTGACACCCCGTGCGGTCTAGGGGAATTTAGGCACGCCTTACCTTAGTATCCAGTCTTTGATTGTGGCCGTGTGGTGCGCGGTCGCTCAGTCGTACGATCGATGGAAGGACCAGCATGTCGGGACGCCGCGAGGACAGCGGCCAGGCCGAGGGCGCCGCCCGGGACCTGGTCGGCATAGGTTTCGGTCCGTCGAATCTGGCTCTGGCCATCGCCGTCGCCGACCACAATCGCCGCGACCCCGAACGAGCGCTGCAGGCACGTTTCGTGGAGCAGCAGGAGCGCTTCGGCTGGCACCGCGGCATGCTCCTGGAGGGGGCGACCATGCAGGTCTCCTTCCTCAAGGACCTGGTCACCATGCGTGACCCCAGCAGCCGCTTCTCCTTCCTGATGTACCTTCAGGACCGCGGACGGCTGGCCGACTTCATCAACCAGAAGACGTTCTTCCCCACCCGGATCGAGTTCCACGACTACTTCGAGTGGTGCGCCGCCGAGTTCGGCGACAGCGTCGACTACGGACGGCGGGTCACCGAGATCCGCCCCGTGCGCAACGGAGACCGCGTCGAGGCCGTGGACGTCGTGTCGGAGAGCGTGTCCGACCCGGCCGACCGGGAGGTGCTCCGGGCCCTCAACGTCGTCGTCGGCACCGGTCTCAAGCCCCGCCTCCCCGAAGGCGTGACCCAGGGCGAACACGTCTGGCACACCCGCGACCTGCTCTTCCGCGCACCGCAGTTGACGGACCTCCGGCACCGCCGGTTCGTCGTGGTGGGTGCCGGACAGTCCGCCGCCGAAGCCGTCGACTACCTGCACCGGACCTTCCCGGACGCGGAGGTCAACGCGGTCTTCACCCGCTACGGCTACAGCCCCGCCGACGACAGCCCCTTCGCCAACCGCATCTTCGACCCCTCCGCGGTCGACGACTTCTTCACCGCGCCGGAGAACGTCAAGCAGGACCTCGACGGCTACCACCGCAACACCAACTACTCCGTGGTCGACGGCGACCTCATCACGCAGCTGTACCGCACGCACTACCAGGAGAGGGTCAGCGGCCGGGAACGCCTGCGGTTCCTCAACACCACCGAGCTCGGCGGTGTCGAGGCCCTGCCCGACGGCGCCCGCGTCCTGGTCCGCTCGCTGACGACGGGCCAGCAGGAGACCCTGGACTGCGACGCCGTGGTCATGGCCACCGGCTACCGGCCGGTCGACCCGCGCGACCTCCTCGGCGACCTCGCCGCCGCCTGCCTCACCGACGAGCGGGGCCGGGTGCGGGTGGACCGCGACCACCGCGTGCTGATGAGCGACCACGTGGACGTCGGCGTCTACCTCCAGGGCGGCACCGAGCACACGCACGGCGTCACGTCCTCGCTGCTGTCCACCCTGGCCGTTCGCTCCGGCGAGATCGCCGACTCCCTCCTGCTGCGCCGTACCGCCCAGGCATTGCGCGCCGACCGTGGCCGGGAGATCGACGCGCTGCTCGGCTGACCGGCACGCGCCCCTGATGCGAGGAGGCCGCCCTCCCCACCCTTACGGGCGGGAGGGCGGCCTCCTCGCGTATGCCTACTGCCAGTTGTCGGTGTGCTCGGACAGCACCGCGGCGATCCTCCGCAGCGCCGACGGGTCCAGCAGACCGTCGTGGTCGTCCGCGACGGTGTGCACGACCACCTCGCCATCGGTGTACGCCGCCCAGTCCTCGGCGGGCCGTGGGGCGTCCGACGCGCGGAAGTGGAACAGCGTGCCCCGGTACCGGGGGGAGGAGTGGGCCGACAACAGGCCGGTGGACGCCGCGTAGTTGGCTTGCATGGCCGTCACGGTCGCCTCTTCCAGACCCAGCCCGTCCACCGCCGCCTCAACGGCAGCCGCGCCGGCCTCGCCCGCCGCCGAGTCCCCGGTCTCGTCCCCGCCACCGGGACAGGAGTCGAGCAGCGCCAGCAGCTCCACGCGCTCCCCGCGTTCCTGGAGACGGCATGCCAGGGCGTGGGCGACGACACCGCCAAGCGACCAGCCCAGCAGCCGGTACGGACCGTGCGGCTGGAGCCGGGACAGCTCCGCCAGGTGGGCGTCGACGAGCTGTTCCAGGGACTCCACGGCCGGGCCGCCCGCCAGGTTCGGGGCCTGGAGGGCGTGGATCGGAACCTCCTGCGGAACGTGCGCCCGCAGTGCCGCGTACCGCCAGCCGAGTCCCGTCGCGGGCGCCGGGCACCACAGCGGCGCCCGGTCGCCCGAGGACCGCAGCGTGAACAGCACGTCGAGTCCCTGGTCCGTGCCCCCGGCGGACCGCAGCCGGCCCGCGAGCGCTGCCGCCGTCGGATGACGGAAGAGGTCCGCCACCGCCATCTGCCGTCCGGTGGCGCGCTGCAGCCGGTCCCGCAGCCGTACCAGCAGCATGGAGTGGCCGCCGAGGCCGAAGAAGTCGTCGTCGATGCCGACCTCGGGCAGGTCCAGTACCTCGGCGAAGATCTCGCAGACCAGGGCCTCGGTGAGGTCGCGCGGTCCCCGGCCGGTCCGCGACTCCACCGCCTGCGGGGCGGGCAGCGCGCGCCGGTCGAGCTTGCCGTGGTCGGTCAGCGGCAGCGCGTCCAGCTCCACGAACACCGACGGCACCATGTAGTCCGGCAGCATCCGGGTCAACTCGGCGCGCAGCGCGGACGGGTCGAACTCGGCGCCCGCCACCGGGACGACGTAGGCGACGATGTGCTTGCCGCGCGGGCCGTCCTCGCGTACGTCGACCGCCGCCTGGAGGACGGACGGTCCGGCCGCCAGAGCCGCCGTGATCTCGCCGAGTTCGATGCGGAAGCCGCGTATCTTCACCTGGTCGTCGGTGCGGCCGAGGTAGTCGATGGTGCCGTCCGGCATCCAGCGCACCAGGTCGCCCGTGCGGTACATCCGCGTGCCGGACGGGCCGAACGGGTCCGCCACGAAACGCTCGGCCGTCAGCGAACGCCGGTCCAGATAGCCGCGCGCGAGACCGGCCCCGGCCAGGTACAGCTCGCCGATGACACCGGCCGGTACCGGCTGGAGACGGGCGTCGAGGACGTACGCGGTGGTGTTCGCCGTCGGCCGCCCCACCAGCGGGCGTTCGCTGCCCGCCACACTGGCGGCCAGCGCGTCGACCGTGCACTCGGTCGGCCCGTACAGGTTGAACCCGGCCGTGCCCTCCAGCTCGCGCATGTCCCGCCAGAGCGGGGACGGCACGGCCTCACCGCCCACACCGAGCGCGAGCAGCGGGGAGCGGCCGTCCTTGATCAGGCCGGCGCCCGCGAGCTGCATCGCGTGCGAGGGCGTGACCTCGATGAAGTCGATCCGGTTCGCCTCGATGAACGACACCAGCTGGTCCGGGTCGCGCAGCGTGTCCTCGGTGACGATGTGCAGCGCGTGGCCGTCCAGCATCCACAACTGCGGCTGCCACGCCGCGTCGAAGGCGAACGACCAGCCGTGTGCCACCCGCAGGCTCCGCCCGCCCGCCGCCGCGACGGTCGGCCGGTAGAGCAGCTCGCGGTGGCTGTGGAAGAGGTTGGCGATGCTGCGGTGCTCCACGACGACGCCCTTGGGCAGGCCCGTGGAACCGGAGGTGTAGATGACGTACGCCGGGTGCTGCGGCAGCGGATGCGGCAGCTCGCCCGCTTCCGGAGCGGTGCTCTCGTCGGAGAGCAGCGCTTGCGTTTCCGCCGCGTCCAGGATCAGGGTCTCCGGCCCGCCGTCGCCCGCGAGACCCGCGAGCGCCCCGGCGGTGATCAGCAGCGTGGGCGCGGAGTCCTGGAGGATGTGCTCGATCCGCCCCGCCGGGTAGCCCGGATCGATGGGGACGTACGCGCCACCGGCCCGCATCACCGCCAGCAGCGCGACCACGGTGTCGGCCCGCCGGGGCAGCAGCATGGCCACCATCCGCTCAGGCCCGACGCCCCGGTCTTTCAGGAGCCGGGCCAGGCGTGCCGTGCGCCGCTCCAACTCGGCGAAGGTGTACGCGATGTCGCCGCAGACCAGCGCCGTGGCGTCCGGCGTCCGCTCCACCTGACCGGTGAACAGCTCGGTCAGCGTCGCCACCGGCGCCTCGACCAGGTCACCCCTCCAGTCGACGAGCACCTGGCGGCGTTCGTCGGCGGAGAGCAGCTCCAGGCGGCCGAGGGGCCGGTCGGGGTTCTCGATGACGGCTTGAAGCACCCGCAGGAAGCGGATCGCCATGTTCGCGACGGTCTCGTGGTCGAACAGGTCGGTGCTGTACTCCACGCCCAGCCGCATCCCGTCCCGGCCGTGCTCCTCGGTGATCTCGAAGGCCAGGTCGAACTTGGCCGTTCCCATGTCCACCGGCTCCTGCCTGACCGCGACCTCGCCGAGCGCCAGGTCCATCGGCGGCCTCGCCTGGTGGCTCAGCATGACCTGGAACAGCGGGTGCCGGGCCATGGACCGCGCCGGGTTGAGCAGTTCCACCAGCCGTTCGAAGGGGAGGTCCTGGTGTGCGTACGCGGCCAGGTCGGTCTCCCGGACACGGGCCACCAGCTCCCGGAAGCCCGGGTCGCCGGAGGTGTCCGTACGCAGCACCAGCGTGTTGGCGAAGAAGCCCACGACGTCGTCGACGGCGTCGTCGCCGCGGCCCGCGATGGGAGTTCCGACGGGGATGTCCGAACCGGCGCCCAGGCGGGTGAGGAGGGTGCCGAGCGCCGCGTGCAGCACCATGAAGACGCTGGCGTCGCAGCGGCGGGCCAGCGCCCGCACGGCCCGGTGCAGGGAGGCCGGAACCTCGACGTCGACGGTCGCGCCGCGCAGGCTCGGCGCGGCGGGCCGCGGCCGGTCCGTGGGCAGCGGGAGCTCCTCCGGCAGCCCGTCCAGCGTCTTGCGCCAGAACTCCGCCTGGCGGTGCAGCAGCCCGTCCGGGTCCGACTCGTCACCGAGCAGCGCCCGCTGCCACACCGCGTGGTCCGCGTACCCCACCGGAAGCGGGACGAAGGCGGGGTGCTCGCCCCGGCTCCGTGCGGTGTACGCGTCCGCCAGGTCCCGCAGCAGCGGCAGCGCGGACCAGCCGTCGGCGGCGATGTGGTGCAGCACCAGGATCAGTACGTGCTCCTCGGGGCCGACGGCGAACAGCTCGGCCGCGAAAGGCGCTTCCTCATCGATACGGAACGGGCGTGAGGCCGCGTCCGCGAGCCGGCCGGGCAGCTCCGCCTCGGTGACCGGCGTGACCGCAAGCCCCGGCCGCGCCGACTCCGCGTCGAGGATCACCTGCCGGGGCGTCCCCGCGTCGTCCGGAAGCACCGTCCGCAGCGCCTCGTGCCGGTCCGTCAGGTCACCGAGCGCGGCCCGCAGCGCGTCCGCGTCGAGGGCACCGGTGAGCCGCGCCGCGAACGCCATGTTGTACGCCGGGTTCGGCCCCTCCAGCCGGTACAGGAACCACATCCGCTGCTGCGCGAACGACAGCGGCAGCGGATCGGGGCGCTCCCCGGCCCGCAGCGGCGGCCGGGTGCTGCGCGTACCCAGGCGCTGCGCCAGCGCGGCGACCGTCGGCGCGTCGAAGACCGTCCGCAGCGGCAGTTCCACCCCCATGGTGGAGCGGACCCTGCTGGCGAGCCGGGTCGCGAGCAGCGAGTGCCCGCCCAGGGCGAAGAAGTCGTCATCGATGCCGACTTCGGGCACCCCGAGGGCCTCCGCGAACAGGTCGCAGAGGATCTCCTCCGACGGATTGCGCGGGCGCCGGCCCGCCACGGCCGGGCCGAGCTCGGGCGCGGGCAGGGCCCGGCGGTCCAGCTTGCCGCTGGGCGTCAGCGGAAGCGCGTCCAGTACGACGAACGCGGAGGGCACCATGTGCTCCGGCAGCGCCGCCGCCAGATGGCGCCGCAGCTCCGCGGCATCGGCTGGGCCGGTCGTGTAGGCGACCAGCACCGGGTCGCCGTCCGTACCGAGGTCGCGGCGGGCCACCACGGCGGCCTCCCGCACGCCGGGGTGCACGGCGAGCGCGCCCTCGATCTCACCGGGTTCGATGCGGAAGCCGCGTATCTTCACCTGGTCGTCGGTCCGGCCCAGGTACTCGATCACCCCGTCCGTCCCGCGCCGGGCCAGGTCACCCGTGCGGTACATCCGGGTGCCGGGCGGACCGTACGGGTCGGCGACGAACCGCTCGGACGTCAACGCCGGCCGGCCCAGGTAGCCGTGGGCCAGTTGAGGGCCCGCCAGGTACAGCTCGCCGGGTACACCGGCCGGGACCGGGCGCAGGGCCGCGTCCAGGACGTACGCCGAGGTGTTCCACACCGGGCGGCCGATCGGTACGCCGTCGCGGTCCCCGCCGTCGGCCGGGCATGGCCAGGCGGTGACGTCCACGGCGGCCTCGGTGGGCCCGTACAGGTTGTGCAGCTCGACCGCGCCGCCGAAGAGGCCGTGGAAGCCGCGCACCAGGTCGGGGGTGAGCGCCTCACCGCTGCACAGCACCCGCGTCAGGCCCGTGCAGCCCGCCGCGTCCGGCTCGGCGAGGAAGGCGCGCAGCATCGACGGGACGAAGTGCGCCGTGGTGACGGACTGTTCCTGGATGAGCCGCGCCAGGTACTGCGGGTCCAGGTGGCCCTGCGGGCGGGCCACCACCAGCGCCGCGCCGGTGATCAGCGGCCAGAAGAACTCCCACACCGACACGTCGAAGCTGGACGGCGTCTTCTGGAGCACCCGGTCGGCGGAGGTGAGGCCGTACTCGCCCTGAGTCCACAGCAGCCGGTTGACGATGGCCGAGTGCGGCACGACGACGCCCTTGGGGCGGCCCGTCGAGCCGGAGGTGTAGATGACGTACGCCGGATCGGCCGGGCGGACGGCGCACGGCGGGGTGCACTCCGCAGGCGGAAGTGCCTCCGAGTCGTCCAAGGTGAGGACAGGGGACGCGTCGGGCAGCAGGCCACGCGTCGCGGTGTCCGTCAGCACGGCCACCGGGCGTGCGTCGTCCAGCATGAACGCGACGCGGTCCGCCGGATAACCGGGGTCCACGGGCAGGTAGGCGGCACCGGCGCGCAGCACGGCCGCCAGGGCCACGACCAGGTCGGCGGAGCGCGGCAGCGCGACCGCGACGACCGCGCCCGGGCCCGCGCCCTGCCCGGTCAGCCAGCCGGCGACCCGCGCGGCCAGCGCGTCCAGTTCGGCGTAACTCAGCTCCGAGTCCTCGAAGACCACGGCGGTGGCGTCGGGGGTGCGGGCCACCTGCTCGGCGAGGAGCGCCGTGAGAGTGGTGTCCGGTACGGGGTGGGCGGTGCAGGGCGCGGTCAGCCGCCCCGCCTCGTCCTCGCCCAGCAGGTCGACGCGGCCCAGCGGCAGGTCCGGAGCGGTGGCGAACGCCTCGAAGGCGCGGCGCAGCCGGCCGGCGACGGCCCGCACCTCGTCCTCGGCCAGCGCGTCGGGCCGGTAGCCCAGTTCGAGGCGCAGGCGGGTGCCGGGCAGCACGGTCAGCGCGAGCGGGTAGTGCACGCCCTCGTCGCCGCCGGCGTCCTCCAGGCGCAGTCCGGGGGCGAGTTCGGTCAGCGACTCGGGGTCGAACGGATAGTTCTCCACCACGGCGAGAGTGTCGAACAGGTCCCGGCCGCCGGCCAGCCGCTGCACCTCCGCCAGGCCCAGGTGCTGGTGGGGGACCAGTGCGGACTGTTCGTCCTGGAGCCGTGCCAGGGCGTCGGCGAACGGCTCCGCCGGAGGCAGGGTGACCCGTACCGGGACGGTGTTGACGAACACTCCGACCATCGACTCGACGCCGGGCAGGTCGGCCGGCCGGCCGGACACCATGGTGCCGAAGACAACGTCACCGCGACCGAGAGACCTGGCCAGAGTGAGCGCCCAGGCGCCCTGGACCACGGTGCCCGGGGTCAGGCCACGGGACCGCGCGACGGCGGTGACCGAGGCGGTCAGCTCCTGGTCGAGCTCGACGACGACCTTGCGCGGCTGAACCGTGACCGACTCCGAGGCGCCCGGCGCGACCAGCGTCGCGCCGTCGAGGTCCGCCAGCGCCGTCCGCCACGCGGCTTCGGCGGCGTCCCGGTCCTGCGCGGCGAGCCAGTCCAGGTACACGCGCGGGGAGGCGGCGGGCCCCGGACGGCCCCCGGTGTAGTGGGCGAACAGCTCCTGCACGAGCAGCGGCTGCGACCAGCCGTCCAGCACGATGTGGTGGTTCGTCAGGACCAGCCGGTGCAGCTCGGGGCCCAGCCGCAGCAGCGTGAACCGGACCAGCGGCGGCTGCCCGAGGTCGAACCCGCGCTCCGCGTCCAGGACGGTGAGCCGTTCGGTCTCCCGCTCCCGCTCGGCGTCCGGCAGCGCGGACAGGTCGGTGAAGCTCCACGGCACGTCCACCCGCGAGGGGATGAGCGCGGCGGCCTTGCCCTGCCGGTTGCGGCGGAACGCGGCCCGCAGGCCCGGGTGACGGTCCAGCAGGGCCTGGGCGGCGGAGCGCAGCCTCGGCTCGTCCAGCGGCCCCCGCAGCGTCAGCGTCAGATGGCCCGCGTACACGTCGTGGCCGTCGTCGTCGAGCTCCGCCCGGAACAGCAGGCCCTCCTGGAGCGGGGTCAGCGGAAGGATGTCCTTCAGCTTGGAGCGGGCGGCAGTGCGGCCAGTCACGAAAGCCTCCAGTCGGCTTCGAAGTCGTCGATCTCGTCCTGGGAGAGGGAGATCAGGGAGAGGTCGGAAGGCGTCCAGCCCCCCGCGTCGGGCCGGTCGGTGTGCTCCACCAGAGCCGCCAGGTACGCCAGCCAGCCGTCGGCGAGCGACCGGACGACATCCGCGTCCAGGGCCTCGCCCGCGTACGACCAGGTGGCGCTCAGCCTGGGCCCACCGGGGGCGGCGGCCACATGGACGTCGATCTCCAGGGCGTGCGCGAGCGGCAGCGCCGGGTCGACGCCGTGGAACAAACCCTCGTCACCGGCGACCGGCTGCCACGGGCTCTCCGCGTCGCCGGAACCGAACCGCCCCAGGTAGTTGAAGCAGATCTCGGGCACGGGCAGCGCGGCCAGACGCTCCGCGGTCCCGGGGTTGAGGTGGCGCAGCGCGCCGAACCCCAGACCGCCGTCGCCCACGGCCCGCAGCCGCTCCTTGACCGCCTTCAGCGCCAGGCCCGCGGCGGGACCGCCCGCACGCGCCTCGGCGAGGTCGACGGGACCGGGGTCCAGCCGTACCGGGTGGACGGTGGTGAACCACCCGACGGTCTGCGCCAGGTCGACTCCCTCGGCGACCGTCTCCTCGCGGCCGTGGCCCTCCAACTGCACGCTCACGCCCGCGTCCGCGACTCCCGCGAGGCGACGGTGGTCGGCGACGGCGAGGGCCAGCGCGGTGAGCAGGACGTCCTCGACGTTCGCGTGGAACGCCGCGGGCACCCGGGTCAGCAGCGCCTCGGTCTCCTCGGCGTCCACGGACACGGTGTGCCTGCTGGAGGTCGCGGAGGTGTCCCGGACCGGGTCCAGCGCACGGCCGGACAGCGGCGTCCCGCCGCCGCTCAGGGCACGCGCCCAGTCGTCGGCCTGCCGGACGGTCTCCTCGCGCCGGGCGTACGCGCGCAGCAGCTCGCTCCAGGCACGCAGTGAGGTGCCGGTGGGCGGGGCCTGTTCGCCGCGCCACGCGGCGTCGAGGTCCGCGCACAGGACCCGCCAGGAGACACCGTCGACCACCAGGTGGTGGATGACTAGGACGAGACGGTTCTCCGGCTCCCACCACACCGCCTGCACCATGACGCCGGACTCGGGACGCAACCGGTCCCTGGCGGCGGCGGCCTCGGTCGCGGGGTCCGCCCCGGCGCGCCGCAGCACGTCCCCGGCCCGTACCGCACCGGGCGCCGGGGCGTCCAGCTCCCAGGTGCCGTCGGCCGCGCGCACCAGACGGGCACGCAGCGCGGGATGCCGGTCGAGCACCGACTGGAGGACGGCGGTGAGTTGTTCGTACGTCAGCCCGGCCGGGGTGCACAGGGTCATGCCCTGGCTGTAGCCGTCGATGGAGGCGGCGGTGGCGGTGGGGTCCGATTCGGCGAGCTCCCGCAGCCACGCCATGATCGGCGTCTCCGGCACCCGGCCCACACCGTCGTCGGACGTACGGTCCGGCGCCGTCTGCGCCGGTTGGGCGACGGCGGCCAGGGCGGCCGGCGTCTGGTGGCGGAAGACGTCACGGGGGCCGAGCTTCCAGCCCGCCGCGCGGGCGCGGCTCACGAGCTGGAGGGAGATGATGCTGTCCCCGCCCAGCTCGAAGAAGTTGCCGTCGGCGTCCACCGTCTCCTGGCCGAGCAGGGCGGCGAACAGCTCGCAGAACAGCTTCTCCGCGTCGGTGACGGGTGCCCGCCCCCTGCTCTGCTCGGGCAGTTCGGGCACCGGCAGCGCGGCACGGTCCACCTTGCGGTTGGCCGACTGCGGCAGCCGCTCCATGGGCACCCACAGCGAGGGCACCATGTGCTCCGGCAGCAGGGCCGCCGCGTGGGCGCGCCACACGTCGGTGCCGGCCGCGTGGCCCGGTGCGGGCACCACGTACGCGACCAGGCGGCGCGATCCCGGCAAGTCGTCGCGGGCGATCACCGCGACCTCCGCGACGCTCTCGTGCCGTCCGAGGACGGCCTCGATCTCGCCCGGCTCGATGCGGAAACCGCGGATCTTCACCTGGTGGTCGGCCCGGCCCAGGCACTCCAGCTCGCCGTCGGCGGTCCAGCGCGCCAGGTCGCCCGTGCGGTACATCCGGGACCCCGGCGGGCCGGACGGGTCGGCGGTGAACCGCTCGGCGGTCAGCGCGGGCCGGCCAAGGTATCCACGGGCCAGACCGGCGCCCGCGAGGTACAGCTCACCCGTGACGCCCGGCGGCACGGGCCGCAGTCGGTCGTCCAGCACGTACGCCGTGGCGCCCCTGATGGGCCGTCCGATACGGGGCGCACCCTCACCGGTGACACGGGCGACGACCGAGTCCACGGTGCACTCGGTCGGACCGTAGAAGTTGTACGCCGTCGTCGCCGGGTGCGCGCCGAGCTCCCGCCACAGCGAGTCCGGCATGGCGTCCGCGCCGGGCCCCAGCAGGGCGGGCCGGTGCCTGCCCTCGTCCAGCAGCCCGTGCTTGATGAGCTGTTGGAGATGAGCGGGGGTGAGGTCGAGGTAGTCGACGCGCTCCCTGGCGACGTACGCGGCCACCGCCTCGGCGTCCGGGTACGTCGACTCGTCCAGGACGTGCAGCTCGTGCCCGCCCACCATCAGCAACACCGGGTCGAGCGAGGCGTCGAAGGCGAACGAGGCGATGTGTCCGACCCGCAGCCGGCGTCCGCCGGCCTCGGGCACCTCGGGCGGGAACAGCGTCGAGGTGTGCGCCGCGTACAGGTTGGCGAGGTTCGCGTGGGTCACCACCACCCCCTTGGGGCGTCCGGTGGAGCCCGAGGTGTAGATGACGTACGCGGCATCGCCGGGCCCGGCCTGCGCCAGGGTGACCGGCGCCGCCGGCTCCTCCGCGTACACGACGTCCACAAGGACCACGGGGAGGTCCGGCCGGCGGGGGAGGGTCCGGGCCAGTTCACGGGTGGTGAGCAGGCACACGGGCCGGGCGTCGTCCAGGGTCTGCGCCAGCCGCTCCTCCGGGTAGTTCGGGTCCAGCGGCAGGAACGCGGCCCCCGACCGCAGCACGCCGAGCAGCGCGGCGACGGTCTCGTGGCGGGGCAGCGCCAGGGCCACAAACCGCTCCGGGCCCGCGCCGTGCGCGGCCACCAGCCGGACGATCCGCTCCACGCGGGCGTCGAGCTCGGCGTACGTGACCCGCTCGACGGCACCCGACCGGGAGCCGAGCACCAGCGCGACGGCGTCCGGCGTCTCGCGGACCTGCCGCGCGAACGCCTCGTGCAGCGGCGGCGCCTCCGGCGCGGCCACCGGCGGTGCCAGCAGCGCGCCCCGCTCCTCCTCCGCCAGGATGTCGTGGTCGCCGACCGGCAGCTCGGGCCGGGCGACGGCGGCGGCCAGCAGCCGCACCAGACGCCGGGCGAGGACCTCGACCGTCTCCGCGTCGAACAGGTCCGCGCTGTACTCGGCGAAGCCGCCGACCTCGTCCGTGTCACCGTCCGGGTCGAACCGCTCGATGAACGTCAGGCTCAGATCGAACGTCGCCGTGCCGGTGGCCACCACGTGCGGCCGGGTCCGCAGACCCTCCACCGGCAACTCGGAGGCCGTACCGCTCTGGTGCACCACCATCACCTGGAACAGCGGGTGACGGGCCGTGGACCGAGGCGGGTTGAGGATCTCCACCAGCCGCTCGAACGGCAGGTCCTGGTGCTCGAACGCCGCGACGGCCGTGTCCCGCACCCGCCGCAGCAGCGTCTCGAACGACGGCGCCCCGGACGTGTCGGTGCGCAGCACGAGCGTGTTGACGAAGAAGCCGACGAGGTCGTCGAGCGCTTCCTCGCCGCGCCCGGCCACGGGCGTGCCGACCGGAATGTCCTCCCCGGCGCCGAGCCGGGTCAGCAGGGCGGCCACCGCGGCCTGGTACACCATGAACGGGGTGACACCGAGCGACGCCGCGAGCGTCCGTACGCGGCGGGCGAGGTCGGCCTCGACCGTGAAGCGGACCATGCCGCCCCGGTTGGACGACTCGGCCGGGCGGGGCCGGTCGGTGGGCAGCCGCAGCTCGTCGGGGGCGCCGCCCAGGGCTTCCTTCCAGTACGCGGCCTGCTGTGCCGTCAGGCTGCGCGGATCACCGGCGTCGCCGAGGAGCTGCCGCTGCCAGACGGCGAAGTCGGCGTACCGCACCGGAAGCGGAGCCCAGACCGGCGCCCTGCCGTCCAGCCGTGCCCGGTAGGCGTCGGCGAGGTCGCGGACCAGGACGGGGAGGGACTGGCCGTCGCCGGCGATGTGGTGCAGCAGGAGGAGCAGGACGTGCTCCTCGGTGCCGGTCTCGAACAGGACGACACGCAGCGGCGGTTCGTCCGCGAGGGCGAACACATGCGCCGCCGCGGCGGCCAGATCGGCGTCCACCTCGGCGGGCGTCGAGCGGCGCACCTCCAGCCGGGGGCCACGCTCCGGCTCCAGCACGACCTGGCACGGCGATCCGTCGCGCTCCGGGAAGACCGTACGCAGGCTCTCGTGGCGTACGGCGACGTCGGCGACCGCGTCGGCGAGAGCAGCCGTGTCCAGCGGCCCGTCGACGCGCAGCGCGGTGGGGATGTTGTAGGCCGGGCCCGGCTCCTCAAGGCGGTGCAGCAGCCACAGCCGCTGCTGCGCGAACGACAGGGGCACGGGCTCACCGGCCGTTTTGGCGGTGAGCGCCGGGCGGGCGGGGTCCTGGCCTCCGGCGCCGTCCAGCACCCGGGCCAGCGCGGCGGGTGTCGGCGCGTCGAACAGCGCCCGCAGGGCGGGCCGGATGCCCAACTCCGCCTCGACTCGGGTGATCAGCCGCGCGGCGAGCATGGAGTGGCCGCCGAGCAGGAAGAAGTCGTCGTCCGGCCCGACCGCCGGCAGCTCCAGCACGGCGGCGAACAGCGCGCACAGCGTCGCCTCGCGTGCCGTGGCCGGCTCCCGGCCGGCGGCACGCCCGTACACCGGCGCGGGCAGCGCCCGGCGGTCCAGCTTGCCGTTGCTGGTCAGCGGCAGCCGCTCCAGCGTGACGATCGCGGCGGGCACCATGTGCGCGGGCAGCGCGGCGGCCAAGTCCGCGCGCAGCCGGTCGGTGTCGGGCGCGGTCGCTGCGTCGGCGGGCACCACGTAGGCGACGAGGCGGGGGTCGCCCGGCTGGTCCTCGCGGGCGATGACGGCCGCCTGCGCGATCCCCGGCTCCCGGCGCAGCAGTTGCTCGATCTCGCCGGGTTCGATACGGAAGCCCCGGATCTTGACCTGGTGGTCGACCCGGCCCAGGTACTCCAGGACACCGTCGGCGGTCCAGCGGGCCAGGTCACCGGTGCGGTACATCCGGCTGCCGGGGGCGCCGAACGGGTCGGCGACGAACCGCTCCGCGGTCAGCCCCGGACGGCCGAGGTAGCCGCGGGCGAGCCCGTCACCGGAGACGTACAGCTCACCGGGCGAGCCCGGCGGCACCGGGTGGAGCCGCTCGTCCAGCAGCCGTACGGCCGTGTTGTGCACCGGGGCGCCGATCGGCACGACCGGGCCCGTGTGGTCCGGACGGCAGGTCCACAGCGTGGCGTCGACCGTGGTCTCGGTGGGGCCGTACGAGTTGAACATCCGGGTGGTCGCCGACCAGCGTCGCATCAGCTCGGCCGGGCATGCCTCACCCGCCACGATCAGCGTCGCCCCGGCGGGCAGCGACCGCTCGTGCGGCAGCGTCGCCAGCACGCCCGGAGGCAGCGTCAGGTGGGTGACCGCGTGCCGGGCGCAGAACTCGGCGAGCGGCGGCCCCAGCCGCTTGTCGGCGGGGACGACGACCAGTGTGGCGCCGGTGAGCAGGGCCATCGTCCATTCCCACACCGAGGTGTCGAAGCTGAACGAGGCGAACTGCAGGACTCGGCTGCCCGGACCGGCCCCCAGCTCCTCGGCCATGGTGGAGACCAGGCTCGGAATGCCCTCGTGCGTGACGACGACGCCCTTGGGGCGCCCGGTGGAGCCCGAGGTGTAGATGAGGTACGCGGCGTTGTCAGGCGCCGAGGGGCGCGGCGGAGCCCCCGTGCCCCCGGTGGGGCGTGACGCGTCGTCGAGGAGGACGACGGGGATCTCACCCTGCGGGAGCCGGCCGGCGGACCGGGAGTCGGTGACCAGCAGGCCCGGCCGGGCGTCGCCGAGCATCAGGGCGATACGGTCGGCCGGGTACTCGGGGTCGACCGGCAGATACGCCGCTCCCGCCTTCATGACGGCGAGCGCCGCCACCAGGAAGTCGCCCGAGCGGGGGAGGGCCACGGCGACGACCTGCTCCGGTCCGGCGCCCAGCGCGGCCAGTTCGCCGGCCAGCAGGTCGGACCGCTCGTCCAGTTCGGCGTAGCTGAGCCGCTGTTCACGGCTGCCGTCACCCTCCCAGACGAGCGCAGTGGCGTCGGGGTTCTCGCGCACCCGGTCCCGGAAGAGGTCCGGGATGGTGGCGCGCTCCAGGGCGCGCCGGTCGCTGCCCCACGTCGTCAGGACCCGCTCCCGCTCCTCCTCACCGAGCAGGTCCAGGTCGCCGAGCGGCGTGTCCGGGGCGTCCAGCGCCGCCGCCAGCAGCCGCTCGAAGCGGCCGAGCAGATGCCCGACCGTCTCGTCCCGGTACAGGTCGCGGCGGTACGTCGTGTCCAGGGTCAGTGTCCCGGCTGCGTCCAGCACCGCGGAGACGGCCAGGTCGAACGCGGCGGCGTTGCCCGGCACCGGCCGTTCGGCCAGCCGCACGCCGGGCAGCTCGAAGCCCTCCCAGACGTCGCTGCGCAGCGAGAACATGACGTCGAAGAAGACGTGGTGCCCGACCGTGCGCTCCGGGCGCAGTTCCTGGACCAGAGTGTCGAAGGGGACGCTCTGGTGCGCGTACGCGCCCAGGCAGACCTCCCGCACCTGCTGGAGGAACGAGCGGAACGTGGTGTCCGGCGTGGCCCGCGTACGCAGCACCAGTGTGTTGCCGAAGTTGCCCACCAGCCGCTCGGCACCGGAGTCCGTGCGCAGCACGGCGGGCGAACCGACGAGGAGGTCGGGCGCGCCGGCGGCTCGGTGCAGCAGCGCGTTGAACGACGCGAGGAGAGCCATGAAGGGACTGACGCCCTCCGCCCGGCACAGCGCGTGCATGCGTTCGCGCAGCTCGGCGGGCAGCGTACGGACCAGCCGCCCGCCCTCCTCGGCCCGGTCAGGTGAGCGGGGGAAGTCGGTGGGCAGAGGCAGCGGCGCGGGCGGGTCCGCGAGCTGCTCGCGCCAGTGGGCGAGGTCGGCGTCCGTCCAGGGCGCGCGCCGCTGTTCGCGAACGGCGAGGTCGGCGTACTGGAGGGGGAGTTGGGGCAGCGGGCGGCCGGTGTAGACGGCGGAGACCTCCTGGAGCAGGACCTGCCAGCTGCCGTCGTCCCAGGCGATGTGGTGGGCGACCAGCACGAGGACGTGTGCGTCCTCGGCGAGCCGCAGGATCTCCAGACGGACGGGCGTGTCCGCCGACAGGTCGAAGGGGCGCGCCGCCAGCCGGGCCGCGGCCTCGTCCACCGCCGCCTCGCGGTCCGCGGGTGCGACCGCCGACAGGTCGCTCTCGCCGATGACCGGCTCGGCGTCCGGTATCAGGATCTGGACGGGCTCGCCGTCCTCACCGGGCCGGTAGACGGTACGCAGGACGTGGTGCCGCTCGATGACGGTGCGCAGTGCCTGCCGCAGTCCGGATACGGACAACTCGCCGGAAAGGCGCACCGCAACGCATATGTTGTAGGCGGTGCCGTGCGGCTCCAGTTGGTGCAGCAACCACATCCGGCGCTGCGCCGAGGACAGTGGAGCCGGTCCCTCTGCCCGGACCGGGGGAGTTTGCGGGGATGTGTCCTCGCTGCCGGGCTGCCTGGCTATTCCACGGGCAGCCAGTTGACGACGCAGCAGCTCCCGGCGTCGTTCGTTCGCGTCTGCGCTGTGGCCGATGTTCGCACCCGACAAGAAGGTTCACGTCCCCTCAACATGACTGATGGGCCGAACCATAACTTAGGATAGCCTTATCTTGCTATTGTGAGCCCGCTCGCCGGGCTGCCGCCTCGGCGGGGGAAACCCCAGAGGTGGAGGACCGGCGTTGCGCATCAGAGAACTGGCCCTGGATCTTTCCCCGTTGCGGGCCGGCGGCCCCCTCGGCCTGGTTCTCGCCACCCGCGTGCTCGCCCTCCTGTGCATCGGACTCACCTCGGTCGGTGTGGTCGTACAGGTCTACGAGCAGACCGGATCGTCGGTCCAGGTGGGCGCCGTCAGTCTGGTGCTGGGCGCGGGGCTGTTGCTCGGATTCCTGGTCGGTGGGGTCCTCGCCGACCGCAGGGATCGCAGGGGGCTCATCCTCATCGGCAGCGGCTGGGCCGTCGTCACCTTCGCCGCTCTGTCGGCGAACGCGGCGGCCGACCGGCCCGCGCTGTGGGTCGTCTACCTCTCCGGAGCCCTGTTCGGTTTCACCGAGGGGGTCGCGGAGACCGCGCTCACCGCCGTCGTGCCCACCTTCGTGAGCGAAGAGCACATACCGGCCACGGGTGCGCTCATCACGGTCACCACCACCCTCGGATCGATCGCCGGTCCTATGCTCGGCGGTGTGCTCATCGCCGGACCCGGCCTCGCCACCACCTTCGGCCTCGCGGCTGCCGGCACGGCGATCACCACGCTGCTGCTGACCCGCCTCGCCCCCATGCCGCCGACGGGCGCGGACGCACCGCCGTCCGGCGTACCACTCACCGGGGCGAAGGAGAGCGAGCCGCCGGCCGCCGCGGAGGCGGTGCCGGTGCGGCCCGGAGTGCTGGAGTCGCTGCGCGAAGGGCTCGCCTTCATCCGGGGCAGCCGCGTCGTCGCCGCCGTGCTCGTCGTGGATCTGTGCGCCGCGCTCTTCGCCACGCCGACCGCTCTCTACCCGCAGTTCGCGCAGGAGCGGTTCGGCGGCGGGCCCGAGTTGGTCGGCCTGCTCACCACCGCTCCTGTGATCGGCGCGGCCGTGGCCTCGCTCGTCTCCGGCTGGACGGGCCGTACGCGCCACCAGTGGCGGGTGCTGTGCGCCGCGGTTGCCGTGTGGGGCCTTGCCTGTGTCGGGTTCGGTCTCAGTCCGCTGCTCGGCTTCGGTCTGTTCTTCCTCGCCCTCGGCGGCTTGGCCGACACCTTCTCGGAGATCATGCGCCGTACGCTGCTGATGCGGCACACCCCCGACCCCCTCCAGGGCCGGGTGAGCAGCCTCTGGCTCGCCCAGGCCATGACCGCACCGGCGTTGGGCGGTGTCCTGGCCGGCCTCGCCGCCTCGGCGGTCGGCCCGTCCGCGGCCGTCGCCGCGGGCGGCGCCCTGTGCGTCGGCTCGCTGGGTGTCGTCGCGCTGCTCTACCGCCAACTGTGGCGGGAAACCGGCGAGTCCACCGTACGGGAGAGCGATGGTACGCAGGACGTTCCGGCAGGTGACGGCGGCCCGCGGAGTAACAGTGACGCAACGGCGGCCACCTGAGCCTTGATGGCCGGTACTTAGGTATGGCTATCCTTTGCTTCGTGCTCTCCTCTTCGCAGAACCGGTCCGCGGCGTCGCCCGTTCGACCACCCGAGACGGTTCCGCGACGGACCTGCGTACACCTCGTCGCCGTCCCCGTGTGCCTGATCGTGCTGGGGCTGCTCTGCCTGTGCTCCATAGCCCTCGGCACCAAGTCGATCGCACCGGAACGCGTCCTGGAACTCCTGTGGAGCCCGGACAGCTCCGAGGAGTCCGGGATCGTCCATCAAATGCGCGTACCACGCACCGAGTTCGGCCTGGTCGTCGGCGCCGCTCTGGGCATGGCGGGAGCCCTGATGCAGGGTCTGACCCGCAACCCGCTCGCCGACCCGGGCCTCCTCGGCGTCAGTGCCGGAGCCTCCCTCGGCGTCGTCCTCACCACCGGACTGCTCGGCATCACCGCCCCCCAGGGCTATGTGTGGTTCGCCTTCGCCGGAGCCCTGGCCGCGATCGCACTTGTCTACGCCCTCGGCAGTGCCGGAAAAGGCGGAGCGACTCCCGCCAAACTCGCCCTCGCCGGTGCCGCCGTCACGGCGCTGCTCCAGTCCCTCGTCAACGCCGTGCTCCTGTTCGACGCCGCGGCGCTCGGCGACTTCCGCTTCTGGGTCGTGGGTTCGCTGACCGGACAGCCCGCCGAAGTCCTCGTCGACGTACTGCCCTTCATCGCCGTCGGAGCGGTCCTCGCCGCCGCCACCGCTCCCGCGCTCAACAGCCTCGCCCTCGGCGAGGGTGTCGCCACGGCCCTGGGGCGAAACGTCGGTCTCGTACGGCTGCGCGGCGCCGCAGCCGCCACGCTCCTCGCCGGAGGCGCGGTCGCCCTGTGCGGGCCGATCGCCTTCGTCGGCCTGGTCATTCCGCAGCTCGCCCGCCTCCTCACCGGCCCCGACCACCGCTGGATCATGCTGTACTCCGCGCTGCTCGGCCCCAGTCTGCTGCTCGCCGCCGACATCGCCGGGCGCCTGATCGCCCGGCCCGACGAGCTCCACGTCGGCATCGTCGTCACCGTGATCGGGGCGCCGTTCTTCATCGCGCTGGTGCGCCGCCGTCGACTTCGGGAGCTGTGAGCCGTGACCGTCACCGACACCACGCGCGGCGCCGCCGCCGTCCGCAACGCGGGCGGGGTGGTGATCCGGCTGCCGCGGACCGGGGCCTCCTGGATCGTCCGGCCGCGCAGCGTCCTCGTGAGCCTGCTGCTGGCCGCCGCGGTGGCCGCGGCGTTCGTCGTCGAGGTCGCCTTCGGCGAACTCGACCTGCCGCTCCCCGACGTCGTACGCAGCCTCGCGGGCGGCGGCGACCCGACGACCGCCCTGGTCGTCCACAGCCTGCGCCTGCCCCGCGCCCTGGTGGGGCTGCTCTGCGGGGCGGCGTTCGGCGTCGCGGGAGCCATCTTCCAGACGCTGACCCGTAACCCACTGGCCAGTCCGGACGTCATCGGCGTCTCCGCCGGAGCCGGTACCGCCGCCACCGCCGGACTGCTCATGGGCCTCGGCTCCGGACTCGGCATTCAGACACTGGCACTCGTCGGGGGCCTCGGCGCGTCGGCGCTCATCTACGTCCTCGCCTGGAAGTCCGGCACCACCGGCTACCGCATCGTGCTCGTCGGCATCGGCATCGCCGCACTGTGCACCAGCGCCACCAGCTACCTGCTCCTCAAGGCCGGCGTCTACCAGGCCCAGCAGGCCCTGATGTGGCTCACCGGCAGCCTCAACGCGCGCGACTGGGAACACGTCGGCCCGCTCGCCATCGCCCTGGCCGTGCTGCTGCCGTGTGTGGTGCTGCTCGCGCCGTGGCTCGGCGGGCTGCAGTTCGGCGACGAGATGGCGAAAGCGCTGGGACTGCCGGTGCAGACCGCGCGGATCGCGCTGCTCGCCGTCGGCGCCGGCCTGGTGTCGTTCGCGACGGCCGCCGCCGGCCCCATTGCCTTCGTCGCGCTGATCGCGCCGCAGATCGCCTTGCGTCTCGTCGGCGTACCGGGCCCCGCGCTGCTGCCGTCCGCGCTGGTCGGCTCCTTCGTAGTCCTGGCCGGTGATGTGGCGGGACGTCAGCTTCTGCCGGGCACCGAACTTCCCGTCGGCGTCGTGACCGGTGTACTCGGCGCCCCCTGCCTGCTCTGGCTGCTCGGCAGGTCCAACCGCACCGGTTCAGGAGGGTGACCGTGGAAAAGCGATCGCAGGGGCTCACCGCCGAGGGCCTGACCCTGGCGTACGACGGCCACAACGTGGTGAACGCCCTCGACGTGACGATCCCCGCCGGGCGGGTGACCGCGGTGGTCGGTGCGAACGCCTGCGGCAAGTCGACGCTGCTGCGCGGGCTGTCGCGGCTGCTGACGCCGAAGGAGGGCGCCGTCTACCTGGACGGCCGGCTCATCCACACCATGCGCGGCAAAGAGCTCGCCCGCCAACTCGGCATGCTGCCGCAGTCGCCCGTCGCGCCGGACGGCATCACCGTACTCGACCTCGTCAAACGCGGACGCAGCCCGCACCAGTCGTGGTGGCGTCAGTGGTCGCCCGACGACGAGCAGGCGGTGTACGGTGCCCTCGATGCCACCGGCCTGCTGGATCAGGCCGAACGCAGCGTGGACGAACTGTCCGGCGGCCAGCGCCAGCGCGCCTGGATCGCCATGGCGCTGGCGCAGGGCACACCGGTCCTGCTGCTCGACGAGCCCACGAACCACCTCGACCTCGCGCACCAGATCGACATCCTCGACCTGGTCGTCGACCTCAACCATGAGCAGGGACGGACCGTCGTCCTGGTGCTCCACGACCTCAACCACGCCTGCCGGTACGCCGACCACGTCATCGCCATGAAGGACGGACAGGTCATCGCCGAGGGCGCCCCGCCCGAGGTGATCAACCGGGAGCTCATCGCCGAGGTCTTCGGCCTGAGCTGCACGGTCATCGAGGACCCGGCAGGCGGCGGCCCCCTCATCATCCCGTTCGGCCGTCACCATGGCGGCCGGACCGGGCACGAGCCGGCCGTCACCGCCCGCTGAAACCGCCCGCCACGATCGCACCCCCCAACCCCCCGCACGTACCTCCGCCCCGCCCACCCTGCACGACCTGCGGCACGTCCGCTCGGAAGGACCGTCATGCCCCTTTTCAGAACTCCCGCCATCGAGTCCGGTCAGGTGGCCCGGCTGGACCGCCGCCGTTTCCTCGCCCTCGGCGGGGCGCTCGCCGCCACGGGACTGCTGGCCGCCTGCGGTGACTCCGACAAGGGCAAGGGCTCCGGCAAGAACGGTTCCGGCAAGGCCGCCTCCGGCCCGTGGACCTTCACCGACGACCGCGGCAAGAAGATCTCGCTGCCCAAGCGGCCCGAGCGGATCGTCGCGCAGTCCCACCCGGCCGCCGCCCTGTGGGACTTCGGTATCCAGCCGGTCGGCCTCTTCGGCCCGCAGAAGACCGCTGACGGCAGGACCAGCCCGCAGATCGGCAACGTCGACCTGTCGAAGACCACCTCGGTCGGCACGGCGTTCGGCGAGTTCCAGATGGAGAAGCTGATCTCCCTCAAGCCGGATCTGATCGTCACCATCGCCTACGGCCCGATGGTCTGGTACATCCCCGAGGAGGTCTACAAGAAGGTCCAGGAGGTCGCCCCGATCGCGGTCATCCAGCTGATGGGCGTGGCCGTACCGGACGCGGTGAAGCGCTTCGGCGAGCTGGCCGCCGCGCTCGGCGCGGACCCGGAGAGCGCCGAGGTCAAGAAGGCCAAGGCCGACTTCGAGAAGGCGGCGGCGGGCGTCACCGCGGCCGCCAAGGCGAAGAAGGGCCTGTCCGTCGCGGTGGTCTCGGGCACGAAGGAGAACTTCTTCGTCGCCGACCCGGCCTTCCACGGCGACGTGAAGTACTTCCAGCAGCTCGGTCTCGACATCGTCAAGCCGAAGAAGCCCGAGGCCGGATTCGAGACGCTGAGCTGGGAGGAGGCCGGCCGCTACAAGGCCGACCTGGTCCTGGAGGACGCCCGTCCCGAGGGCGGCCTGACCCACCGGCAGCTCGGCGCTTACCCGACGTGGAAGGGCAGCCCGGCGGTCAAGGCCGGTCAGGTGTCGGACTGGCAGACGGAGACGCCGTTCACGTACCAGCGCTTCACCAAGGTGCTGAACGACCTCGCCGCCACCGTCGGCAAGGCCCGCACCGACGTCGTGTGACGCTCTCCCGGTCGAACGCATCGGCCCCTGCCGCGCGCGCGGCAGGGGCCGATGCGTATTTCCGGTCTACTGCTGAGCGTCGATCAGGCTCTTGGGCCGCAGATCGGTCCAGTGGGCCTCGACGTGGGCCAGAGCCTCGGAGCGGCTCACCGGGCCGAGGACCGGCCGCCAGCCGTCGGGCACGGTCTGGAACGACGGCCACAGCGAGTGCTGACCCTCGTCGTTGACCAGCACCAGGAAGGAGCCGTTCTCGTCGTCGAAGGGGTTGGTCATGGGCAGACGCCTTTCTTGGGTGGGGCGGTACGGGAGGGAGAGCTCAGGTGCGGTGCCGGCGGCGGTCAGGCCCCGCCGCTGCCGTCGCGCTCTGCGAGCACGCGGCGCAGAGCCCGCTTGTCGATCTTCCCGATCGCGGTGAGCGGCAGGTCCGCGACCCTCTCCACGCGGTCGGGCAGTTTGAACGCGGCCACGCCGCGCTCCAGCAGGAAGGCCCGCAGCGCCTTGACGGTCGGCGCGGACGATCCGTCGGGGACGACCACCGCGCAGATCCGCTCGCCCTCCCCGGCGGGGTCGGGCAGGCCGACGGCGGCACATCGCCGGACCTGCGGATGGGCCGCGACGTGGCTTTCGACCTCCTCGGCGGAGACGCTCTCGCCGTTGCGGTCGATGGTGTCCTTGACCCGCCCCTCCACGATCAGGTGGCCGGACGGGAGTTGACGGACCAGGTCGCCGGAGCAGTAGTAGCCGTCGGGGGTGAAGGCGGTGGCGTTGACCTCGGGCGCGCGGTAGTAACCGCGCAGCGTGTACGGGCCGCGCACCAGCAGCTCGCCGGCCTCGCCGGGCGCGACGGGCCGGCCGTCGGCGTCCACGATGCGCAGCTCGTCGTCGGTGCTCAGCGGCCGGCCCTGGGTGAGGGCCACCGTCTCGGGATCGTCGTCCGGGCGGGTGTAGTTGAGCAGGCCCTCGGCCATGCCGAACACCTGCTGCACCGAGCAGCCCAGCGCGTCGGGGATGGTGCGGGCCAGGTCGGCCGAGAGCTTCGATCCGCCGGCCTGGAGGACGCGCAGGCTGGAGAGGTCCGCGGGGTCCCACTCCGCCGCGTCGATCCACAGCGGGATCAGCGGCGGCACCAGAGCGGTGTGCGTGACGCGTTCGGTCTCGATCAGCGGGAACGCGTCGCCGGGTGCGGGGGAGGCGGACAGTACGACGCGGCCGCCCACCGACAGGGTGCCCAGCATGCCGGGGCAGGCCAGCGGGAAGTTGTGGGCGATGGGCAGGCAGGCGAGGTAGACGGTCTCGTCCGACAGCTCGCACGCCTCGGCGCTGGCCCGCGCGTTGTAGCCGTAGTCGTTGTGCGTGCGGGGGATCAGCTTGGGGACGCCGGTGGTCCCGCCGGACACCAGCAGCAGGGCGACGTCCGCAGGGTCGGGGTCGGGGAACAGGCGGGGCTCCGCGTCGACCTTCGCGAGCGAGGTGTACGGCCCCGGGTCTCCCGCGACGAGGATGTGCCGCAGCTCGGGCGCCTCGGCCTGTACGGCGGCGGCCAGTTCCCGGTAGTCGAACGCCGCGTACTCGTCGGCGATGACGTACGCCACGGCCCCGGACAGCCGGGCCAGGTGGCCGATCTCGGTGATGCGGTGCGCGGGCAGCGTGAGGGCCGGTATCGCGCCGAGGCGGACCAGCGCGAAGAAGAGGACCGGGAACGCGCCGGTGTTGGGCAGCTGCACCAGGACCCGGTCACCGGCGCGTATACCCAGGTCCGCCAGGCCGGCCGCCATCCGGTCGGCCCGCTCGTCGAGCTGACGGTACGTGAGCCGCTCCCGCCCGGCTACGAGCGCGAGGCGGTCGCCGTACTGGGCGGCCCAGTCGCGCAGCAGGGCTCCCAGGGGCCGGCCGTCCCAGTGGCCGGACGCGACATAGCGGGCCGCGGTCTCCGCGGGCCACGGGGTCAGCCCGGAGGGCAGGGGCGAGGGGGGCTCGGTGGCGATAGGGGTCACGTTCGGCTCGACTCTCGTGGCCGGAGGGCGACTGGCGCTCCTCGCTGGTTTCCGCTCGTCATGGGCGCGGAGACCGGGGACGTTCCCGGCATCCACAAACAGGTGTGGTTAGGTTAACCTAACTCCTGTCGTTGCACACCTCCTGTCGCGAAGGGTGCTACTGGTGTCCATTCCTGTCTGGTCAGGGGCGATTTGAGGGCGGTTCGCCCGTTTCTCGCGCCGAACGGTCCGGATGCTCACCACCGTCCGGAACGCGACTCTCCTCACGACACGACGTTCCTAGGAAGAAGCCGTTTCATGCTGTCGATCGACGACCTCCGGCGTGTGGTCACCGAGTTGCTCGGCCCCGGTGCCGAACTCCCCGGCGACCAGGACAACCTCATCGAACTCGGCCTGGACTCGCTCAAGCTGATGAGGATCGCGGACCGCTGCCGACGGACAGGCCTTGACATTGGTTTCGCCGACCTGGCACGGCGTCCCACGCTGGCCGGCTGGAGCGGCCTGCTCGCCGAGGCGGGGGGCGCAGCCGCGGCCGCCGCACCGTCGCCCGACGCCACCCCGTCGGCCGCCCCGGCGGTTGCGGCCCCCGAGCCCTCGACGGCGAAGGACACGGAACCCTTCCCGCTGGCGCTCATGCAGCACGCGTACTGGGTCGGCCGCGGCGGCTCCCAGGCCCTCGGAGCGGTGGCCGCCCATCTGTACACCGAGTTCGACGGCTCCGGCGTCGACCCTGCCCGCCTCGGTGCCGCCGTGGCGGCGCTGGCGGAGCGTCATCCCATGCTCCGCGCCCGCATCCTGGACGACGGCCGCCAAGTCGTCGGAGCGTGGACCCGTGGCACCGCGCTCCCCGTCCTCGACCTGCGTGACGCCTCTCCCCAGGAAGTCGAGGAGCAGACCACCGGCCTCCGCGAGCTGCTGTCGCATCAGTTGCTCGACGTCGAGGCGGGGCAGGTCTTCGACATCCGTGTCACTCTGCTGCCCGAAGGCCGCACCCGCGTCCACGTGGACGTCGACATGCTCGCCGCCGACGCCCGCAGCTACCGCACCCTGCTGGCCGACCTCGTACACCTCTACGAGCACCCGGAGCGGCCCCTGCCGCCCCTGGGCTACACCTACGCCCAGTACCTGGCCGAGCGCCGCGCTCAGCCGCCGCGTGACCAGGACGTGCGCTGGTGGCGCGAGCGTCTCGGTGAACTGCCCGGCGCACCCACCCTGCCCGCCCGTCCCGAGGCCGAGCGCGGCACCGCGCACCGGGTGACCCGCCTGCACCACTGGCTCAGCCCCGAACAGCGCGCGCGGCTCACGGACCAGGCGCGGCGTCACGCCGTCACCCCGGCGGTCGCCGCCGCCACCGCCTTCGCGGAGGTGCTCGGTGCCTGGAGCGGGGAGCCCGGGTTCCTGCTCAACGTCCCGATGTTCGACCGCCGTCCCCTCCACGCCGACGTGGACCGCCTCGTCGGCGACTTCACCAGCTCCGTGCTGCTCGACGTCGACCTGAGCGAGAGCCGTACGTTCGCCGAACGCGCCAGGGACGCACAGGACCGTATGCACCGCGCCGCCGCCCACTCCTCGTACTCGGGCGTCGAGGTGCTGCGCGACCTCTCCCGCGACCAGGGCTCCCAGGTCCTCGCCCCCGTCGTCTTCACCAGCGCCCTCGACCTCGGCGAGCTGTTCGGGCAGGACGTGGAGCGCTGCCTCGGCGAACCCGTGTGGATCGTCTCCCAGGGCCCGCAGGTGCTCCTCGACGCCCAGATCACCGAGCTGCACGACGGCCTCCTCGTCAACTGGGACGTCCGCGCGGACGCGTTCCCCGACGGCGCCGCCGAGGCCATGTTCGCGGCGTTCACCGATCTCATAGGCACGGTGGCCGACGGCACCGCCTGGGACGTCCCCGTGGGGCCGCTCGTCACCGAAGACCGGCTCGCCGTCCGCGCCGAGGCCAACCGCACCGACGGCCCCCTGCCCGAGCAGCCGCTCCACCAGGCCTTCTTCGCCCGCGCCGCCACCGCCCCGGACGCCCCGGCCGTCCTCGCCGCCGACGCCATGTACCTGACGTACGGTCAGCTCGCCGAGCGGGCGCTCCGCGTGGCCGGTGCCCTGCGCGCACGTGGTGTCCAGCCCGGTGACGCGGTGGCGATCCGCCTGCCCAAGGGGCCCGACCAGCTCGTCGCCGTGCTCGGCGTCCACGCCGCCGGCGCGCACTACGTGCCGATCGGCGTCGAACAGCCCGCCGCCCGCGCCGAGTCCATCCGCGCCCGCGCCGGAGTCAAGGTCGTCCTCGCCACCGCCGACGGCGATGCCGCCACCCTCCCGCTGGCCGAAGCCGCCGTCTGGCCCACCCCCCTGGCCGAACCGGTCCTCGCCGACCCGCGATCCGTGGCCTACGTGCTTTTCACCTCGGGTTCCACCGGCGAACCCAAGGGCGTCGAGGTGTCCCACCACGCCGCCGCCAACACCATCGACGACCTCGTAGAACGCCTCGGCCTCGGCCCAGCCGACCGCACCCTCGCGCTCTCCGCCCTCGACTTCGACCTGTCCGTCTTCGACATCTTCGCCCCCCTGTCGGCAGGCGGAGCCGTCGTCACGGTCGACGAACGGACCCGCAAGGACGCCACCGCGTGGACCCGGCTGGTCCGGCAGCACGCCGTCACCGTCCTCAACTGCGTACCCAGCCTGCTCGACATGCTGCTCACCGCCGCCGAACACGACCCGATGGGCACCAGCCTGCGTGCCGTGCTGCTCGGCGGCGACTGGGTCGGCGTGGACCTGCCCGTACGGCTGCACGCCCAGGTTCCCGGCTGCCGGTTCCTGGGCCTCGGCGGCACCACCGAAACCGCCATCCACTCCACGATCCAGGAAGTCGTGGGCGGCGAGGTGCCCGCACGGTGGACGAGCGTCCCGTACGGAACCCCGCTGCGTAACGTCCGCTGCCGCGTGGTCGACGCCCGGGGCCGCGACTGCCCCGACTGGGTGGCCGGCGAACTGTGGATCGGCGGCGCCGGAGTGGCCGACGGCTACCGGGGCGACGCCGAGCGGACCGCCGACCGCTTCGTCGAGATCGACGGCTACCGCTGGTACCGCACCGGTGACCGCGCCCGCTACTGGCCCGACGGGACCCTGGAGTTCCTCGGCCGCGCCGACGACCAGGTGAAGATCCGCGGTTTCCGCATCGAACTCGGCGAGGTCGAGGCCGCGCTGGCACAGCACCCGGCCGTCCGCCAGGTCACCGCCCTGGTCGTCCGCACCGGACCCACGCCGCGCCTGTGCGCCGTCGTCGCCACCGGCGCCGGGGCCGGATTCGACGAGGACGACCTGAGGGCCAAGGCCGCCGAGCGGCTGCCCGCCCACATGCTGCCGGACACCATCGCCGTACTGGACGAGATGCCGCTGACCGCCAACGGCAAGACCGACCGCCGCGCCCTGCGCGAACTGCTCGCCGCCCGGGCGAAGGAAGGCGAGCACGAGGCGGCACGGTCCTCGCTGGAGGAGGTCATCGCCCGCGTCTGGGCCGGTGTCCTCGGCACCGAGCGCGTCGGACGCCAGGACGACTACTTCCAGCTCGGCGGCGACTCCATCCTCGCCACCCGGATCACCGCGCGGCTGCGCGAGGCCCTCGACACCGACGGCGTGTCCGTCCACGACGTCCTCGCGTCCCTCACCGTCGCGGAGCTCGCCCGGACCCTCGCGGCCCGCGACGCCGACGGCCGTCTGGAACTCGTCGCCGAGGTCTACCTGGAGATCGACTCCCTGTCGGACGACGAGATCGACGCCCAACTGGCCCATGGCGAGGACGTTCCGGAGCGCGCCGATGGCTGAGCCGCTCGCCGGCCCGGCGGCAGGCGCCCCCGCCGACGCCTGGTTCCGGCGGTACGCGCCCCGGCCGGATGCCACGGCACGCATCGTGTGCTTCGGTCCGGCCGGGGGCGCCCCCGCCTTCTACCGCGACTGGGCCCGTGCCGTGCCCGACGACGTGGAAGTGCTGTCCGTGGTCCTCCCCGGTCGCGAACGCCGCGCCGCGGAGCGGGCGCTGACCGACATGGAGACGCTCGCGGACGCCGCCACCGCCGCGCTGCTTCCGGTCCTCGACCGGCCGACCGTGCTCTTCGGTCACAGCATGGGGGCCTCGGTCGCCTTCGAGGTGACCCGCCGTCTGGAGGCGTCCGGCGGGCCCCGCCCCGCCGCCCTCGTCGTCTCCGGCAGGCCGAGCCCCCGCCGTCTGCTGGAGCGCCCCTCGCCCGTGGCGGACTACGACGACGACCAGATCGTCGCGTACCTGCGCGGCCTCGGCGGCACGCCGGACGAGCTGCTCGACGACCCGGAGGCACGGGAGTTGATCCTGCCGCCCTGCCGGGCCGACTTCCAGGTCATCGGCCGGTACGTCCCCGAGCTCCACCCCCGCGTCAGCACCCCGCTGCGCGTTCTGCTCGGTGACCAGGACGAGTCCGTTCCGGCCTGGGACGCGCCGCGCTGGGGCGAGGTCGCCACCCGCCTGAGCGGGATACACGTCCTGCCCGGCGGCCACTCCTACCTGGTGCCCGAGCGGCCCGCCGTCATCGACCACGTGCTGCGGTCGCTCCACGGAACCGGCGCGCCCGCCGCCGTACCGCCCGCCGACCCGCCCCGCCCCACCCATCCCCACGAGGGAAACGCCCGCCACGCCGGACGAGCCGACTCCGGGAAAGAGAGAGAAGCCGTGACCTTCGCCCCTGCCTACCACGAGCGCCGAATATCGCTGACCGGCGACGCGCTGAGCACCGCGGCGGCACTGTCGGAGACCTCGGCCGACGCCTACGTTCTCTACGAGAACCGGGGCGCCGTCGGCTGGGCGGAAGGCGAGTACGGCACGGTCGTCGTCCGTTCCGGCGGGACCACCCTGCGCCTCGGCGACGCCGACCCCGTCGAGTTCCCCGCCGACCGCGGTGTGCTCCACGCGCTCGACCAGGCCCTGGCCGCCGTGCGGGTCGAGGGCTGGCGGGCGTACGGCTGGGCCGCGTTCGAGCTGAGCTACCCCCTGCACGGCCTGCCCGCCGCGCCCGGTGACACCCCGCTCGCCCACCTCGCCGTACCCCGGCGCGAGGTCAGGATCGAGGACGGCGCCGCCCTGCTGCGCGTACTGGACCCCGAGGACCTCGACGCGCTGGAGCAGCGGGTGCGCTCGGCGGCCGCCCTCGGCGGCGCGGTCGGCAGCACACGGCGGGTGACCGCCGACGTCGAGCAGCATGACGCCGACGTCTACCGGGCCTCGGTGGCGGCGGCCGTGGAGGAGATCCGCGCCGGCCACCTCACCAAGGTGATCCTCTCCCGCGTCGTGCCCGTCACCTCGCCCATCGACCTGCCCGCCACGTACCTTGAGGGCCGTCGCGGCAACGACCCCGCCCGCTCGTTCCTGCTGCGCCTCGGCGGCTGGGAGACAGCCGGTTTCAGTCCCGAGATCGTCGCCCGTGTCACGGGCGAGGACGGCCATGTCGTCGCCCAGCCCCTGGCGGGCACCCGCGCCCTGGAGGGTGACCCGGAGGCGGACCGAGGCCGCCGCGCCGAGCTCTACCGCGACGAGAAGGAAGTCTTCGAACACGCGGTCTCCGTACGCCTGGTGGCCGAGGAACTGGAACAGGTCTGCACCCGCGAGTCCGTCGCCGTCGACGACTTCATGTCGATCAAGGAGCGGGGCAGTGTGCAGCACCTGGCCTCCCGCCTGTCCGGTTCCCTCGCCGAGGGCAGGACCGCGTGGGAGGCGTTCGGCGCCCTGTTCCCCGCGGTGACGGCCTCCGGCATACCCAAGGCCGAGGGGTGCGAACTCATCCGCCGCGCCGAGCGCCGGCCCCGCGGGCTCTACAGCGGCGCCGTGCTCACGGTCGACGCGGACGGCACGGTCGATGCCGCCCTGGTGCTGCGCAGTGTCTACCGTCACGAGGGGCGGACCTGGATGCGGGCCGGCGCGGGCATCGTGGCGCACTCGACCCCGGAGCGTGAGCTGGAGGAGACGCGCGAGAAGCTGCGCAGCGTCTCGCGCTTCCTGGTCCCGGCGGCCGAGACCGGGGAAGGGCCCCTGGCGTCCGCCCTGGACGAGCAGTCCGCAGCGCTGGCCCGCTGAGCTCGACGGGGAAGGACCGGGACGGCCGGTCGCGCACCTTCGTGAGCGCGGCCGGCCGCCCCGTACGTCCGCACCGTCAATTCCCGACGGACGCGCAGCGACGGGAAGTCGGGGCTCAGGAGTTGTGGGTCTCCTGGTCGCCTGAACGCAGCTCCAGCGTGCAGCACTTCACGCTGCCGCCCGCCTTGAGCAGCTCCGAGAGGTCCACGCCGATCGGGTTGAAGCCACGGCCACGCAGTTGTTCGGCGAGGCCCGTGGCGTTGTGCGGCAGTACGACGTTGCGGCCGTCGGAGGTGGCGTTGAGGCCGAAGACCGCCGCGTCGTCGTCCGTCGCGACGACGGCGTCCGGGAACAGCCGCTCCAGAACGGCCAGGCTGCCGGGGGAGAAGGCCGGCGGGTAGTACGCGATCGTGTCCTCGTCCAGTACGGTCAGTGCGGTGTCCAGGTGGTAGTAGTCCGGATCGACGAGCGTCAGGCTGATCACCGGACGGCTGAAGAACTCCTGGGCCTCGCTGTGGGAGCGGGGGTCGCTGCGGAAGCCCGTTCCCGCGAGCAGATGGTCGCCCACGAGGAGGTAGTCCCCCTCACCTTCGTTGACCAGCTCCGCCGTGCGCAGCTCGGTGAAGCCGTGCGCGCGCAGCCAGTCCCGGTAGGCCGGTGCCTCGTCGACGCGCTCGGCGTCACGGAAGCGGGCGACGAGGGCGCGTCCGTCGACGACCGTGGCGCCGTTGGCGGCGAAGACCATGTCCGGGAGACCGGGCACGGGGTCGATGAGCTCAACGGTGTGACCCAGCTCCAGGTAGACCTCACGCAGCCGCTCCCACTGTGCGATGGCCAAGGGGGTGTCGACGGGCTTTCGCGGGTCCATCCAGGGGTTGATGGAGTAGACCACGTCGAAGTAGGTGGGCCTGCACATGAGGTAGTGCCGGGGACGTGCTGTGCGCATGGGTGTAAGTCCCTGAGGATCGTGAGTGGTTGAGAGTCGGTCACTCGTCTTGGTGGACAGGGCGCCGGGGGTGGCCCGGGCCCGCCCGGAGCTGCTCGGGTCGGTGCGGCGGCATGTCGGAGGCGCCCTTCGCGGGTCTCCTCCTGTGACCCCGCGGAGAAACACGATCAGTAAAGCAAGCCTTACCTAAATACTGCAATGGGGCGCTACGATGAACTGGTCGCTCATTCCCCCCCCGGCGCTCTCATGCGGAAGGCGGTCGGCATGTCCAGGGACTCGGATGCGCTCGCTGAGGACGGTCACCGGGCTGTCTCCAAGATGGACGAGGCGATCATCGACCTCGTCCGCCGGCGTACCGACCTGTGCGGGGAGCTGGCGGCGCTGCGACGGGCGGCGGGAGGCCCGGAGATCGAACTCGCCCGCGAGAACGCCGTACTGCGCCGCTTCCGCGAGGCGCTCGGCCGCGAGGGCACGTCGCTTGCGATGCTCCTGATCGAGCTGGAGCGGCGGACGCGTTCCATCCAGATGCCGGCAGCGCGCCCGGCGGCCCTGACCGAACGGCTCACTCCGGCCGAGCGGGGTTGAGCGCGGACGAGTCCGGACTCGTCCGGACGAGCCGGGACGAGCCCGGACGGTCAACTGGCCCCGAACGCCCGCGAGGACGCGGCCCCTTGTGATTGTGATCACCGGCCTCTGCCGCATCGCGCGGCGGCTCCTGGAGCGGGACGCGGATATCGCCGTGCCCGCGCGCGTACTCACAACGCGGCGTGATGACATGCCGGTTGAGGGCGAGTGGCCGCACACGCACCACGTTCTGCGGCCCGTGCGGGTCGGCCGGCCGTCCCCGACTGCCTACGCGCCGCCGGGGGCCCGGTCTCAGCGGCGGCGGGGCAGCGACGAGTCCCGTACCACCAGCTCCGGCTGGAGCACGATCCGCTGGTGCCGGTGCGCGTCCGCCGCGTCGCCGGTCTCCTCGATGAGCAGGTCGGCGGCCATCCGCCCCATCTGGAAGGCCGGCTGGCGTACGGAGGTCAGCGGCACAGCGGCCGCCGAGGCGAACTCGATGTCGTCATAACCGACCAGGGCGACGTCGTCGGGCACGCTCACCCCCGCCCCGTACAGCGCCTGCAGCACCCCCAGCGCCAGCAGATCGTTCGCGCAGAACACCGCGGTCGGCCGGGACGACATGCCCAGCAGCCGGGCTCCCGAGTCGCGACCCGCCGCTACGTCGAGCCGCTCCGCCTCGATCAGCCGCAGCCGGTCGGCCGGCAGACCGGCCTCGGCCAGCGCCTGGAGGGCTCCCGCCTGCCGGTCCCGGCACTGGTCCAGGTGCAGAGGGCCGCTGACGTACGCGATCTCCGTGTGGCCCCCGGCGATGAGATGACGTACGGCCAGGGCTCCGCCCGTGACGTCGTCGACGGAGACGGAGCACCCCTCGGTGCTGGGAGCCACCCGGTCGACGAGCACGTACGGGATGCCCTGCCGTTTGAAGGCGCGCAGGTTACGGCCGGTGGGGTCCACCGGAGTGATCAGTACGCCCCGCACCCGCTGCTCACTGAAGAGGCCGAGGTACTCGCTCTCCTCGGTGGCGCTCTGGCCGCTGTTGCACAGCATCACCCCGAGCCCGGCCTCCCGCGCGGAACGTTCGGCGCCGGAGGCGACGTCCACGAAGAACGGGTTCGCCATGTCGAGCACCAGCAGGGAGATGATCCGGCTGCGGCCCGCCCGCAACTGGCGGGCGGACTCGCTGCGTACATAACCCAGCTGGTCGATGGTGGCCAGGACACGCGCCCGCGTCTCCTCGGTCACCGACTCCGGCCGGTTGATCACGTTGGAGACCGTGCCGACGGACACCCCGGCGAGCCGGGCGACGTCCTTGATACCCACCGACTGTGCCATCAGGCAGAGACCTCCACGAGCTCCAGTCCGGTCAGACCGGCCGGCGCGCGCAGGTCGGGCAGCAGGCTGCCCGTGGCGAGCGCCCAGTGGTGGGCGACACCGCTCGCACTCCACGCGTCGGTCCATTCACCGGGGTCGCAGCCGAAGTCGACGCGTGATGTCGTGTTGCCGATCTCCAGCAGCGGGCCGCCGACCACTTTACCTTCGGAGGCGACGAGCTTGTACCTTCCGTCACGGGTCTGGCCCGGCCCCACCAGCGTCACCGGACCGTGCCTGACGTCGAACTCCACCGATACGCCCAAGCCCCTGCGCCGCCATACCGGACAGGGACACAGCGCTAAGCGAGGTGGAACACTTCGGTGAGCGGTTTCATCGCCTCGTCCGGCCGGTCGCCGTCGAGCGCCTCGAAGAACTCACCCATCTCGGCCTGCCAGCGGGCGTTGACCTCGGTGGCGGCCATGGCGGCCTGTGCCCTGGCGAAGTTCTCGGTCTCCAGATAGCCGACGAGCAGACCGTCGTCGCGCAGGAAGAGCGAGTAGTTGTGCCAACCGGTGGCCGAGAGAGCTTCGAGCATGCCGGGCCAGACGGCCGCGTGCCGTTCGCGGTACTCGTCGAGGCGCTCCCGGCGGACCTTCAGCAGAAAGCAGACGCGCTGCATGTGCTCGTACCAGCCTGTCCCGTCTAGAAGTCGAACTCGTCGATGTTCTTCTTGTCGAAGACGGCCGGCGAACCGAGGATGACCTCGCCGTCCTTGCCGACCTCGTACTCGCCGAGCCTGCCGGCCTTGAACTTCTTGCCCTCCGCGCCGGTGATCTGCCCGGAGGCCAGCGCCGCCGCGGCGTACGCGCCGAGGTAGCCGAGGTCCTTCGGGTTCCACAGCGCGAACTGCTCGACCGTGCCGTCCTTGACGTACTTGCGCATCTGGTGGGGCGTGCCCAGGCCGTTGATGACGATCTTGCCATTGTAGGACGAGCTGGAAGATCTCCTCCAGGCGGTGGGAGATGAAAAGGACGGCCGCGCCTTCGGCGCGCAGCGCCTCGACGACGGAGAACAGCCGGGCGGTCTCGCTGCCGGTGAGGGCGGCGGTCGGCTCGTCCATGATCAGGACGCGGGCGTCGAAGGAGAGCGCCTTGGCGATCTCGACGATCTGCTGGTCGGCGATGGACAGGCCGCGGGCGGGACGCCGCGGGTCGAGGTCGACGCCGAGGCGGCCTGTCAGCGCGGCGGTCGCGGCGTGCACGGCCTTGCGGTCGATGCGGCCGAGCGCTCTGCGGGGCTGGCGGCCCATGAAGATGTTTTCCGCGATGGACAGATCAGGGAAGAGAGTCGGCTCCTGATAGATCACGGCGATGCCGGCGTCCCGAGCGTCCGCCGGGCCGTGGAAGGCCACGGGCTCGCCGTCGAGGAGCACCTGGCCGGTGTCTGGACGGTGCACCCCCGCGAGGGTCTTGATGAGCGTGGACTTCCCCGCTCCGTTCTCTCCGGCGAGGGCATGTGCCTCACCGGGAAAGAGCCGCAGGGACACATCCTGCAAGGCCCGCACCGCGCCGAAGGACTTGGAAACGTCCTTCAGGGCCAGGGCGGGGGCCGGGCCCGTGTCGGGATGGTTCATGGGGGACTCCTCAACGGCTGCGGTCGATGACCAGCACGCCGTGAAAGGTTTCAACGAGGTTTCACGGAAGCTAGGCGGCGTTACCCGCGTCAGTCAATGGTTCAGCAGCCGGAACTTACGCAGCTTGCCCATTCGTACTGTGTGCACGGTCGTCCCGCCTCGACCCTTGACAGTGCCAGCGACCCCCCATAGCTTCCCCCCGATGAAACGATTCATAAGTCGATCCATGTTCCCGCACGGCATACAGGAGCGCTGACGATGACGAGCCGATCCGACGTCCCAGCCGTGAAGGCAGCCCTCAAGGCCCAGGCCGTCGAGACACCGTCCTGGGCCTACGGGAACTCGGGCACACGTTTCAAGGTGTTCGCCCAGCCGGGAGTCCCGCGCACGCCGCAGGAGAAGCTGGACGACGCCGCCCGCGTCCATGAGCACACGGGCGTCGCACCGACCGTCGCCCTGCACATCCCCTGGGACAAGGCGGACGACTACGGGGCCCTCGCGACGTACGCGAAGGAGCGGGGCGTGCGTCTCGGCACGATCAACTCCAACGTCTTCCAGGACGACGACTACAAGCTCGGCAGCGTCTGCCACCCCGACGCCGCCGTACGCCGCAAGGCCCTGGCCCACCTGCTGGAATGCGTCGACATCATGGACGCCACCGGCTCCCGCGACCTCAAGCTGTGGTTCTCCGACGGCACCAATTACCCGGGCCAGGACGACATCCGCTCGCGCCAGGACCGGCTCGCCCAGGCCCTGGCCGCCGTCTACGAGCGGCTCGGCGACGACCAGCGGATGCTGGTGGAGTACAAGTTCTTCGAGCCCGCCTTCTACACCACCGACGTGCCCGACTGGGGAACCGCCTACGCGCACTGCCTGCAGCTCGGCGACAAGGCGCAGGTCGTCGTGGACACCGGGCACCACGCGCCCGGCACCAACATCGAGTTCATCGTGGCGCTGCTGCTGCGCGAGGGGAAGCTCGGCGGCTTCGACTTCAACTCCCGCTTCTACGCCGACGACGATCTGATGGTCGGCGCTGCTGACCCGTTCCAGCTTTTCCGCATCATGTACGAGGTGATCCGCGGCGGCGGTCTCGCGTCCGACGTGGCCTTCATGCTCGACCAGTGCCACAACATCGAGGCGAAGATCCCGGCGATCATCCGGTCCGTGATGAACGTCCAGGAAGCCACGGCCAAGGCGCTGCTGGTCGACGGTACGGCGCTGGCCGAGGCCCAGGTCTGCGGCGATGTGCTGGCCGCCAACGCCGTCCTGATGGACGCGTACAACACCGATGTCCGGCCGCTGCTCGCCGAGGTGCGCGAGGAGATCGGCATCGACCCGGACCCGATCGCGGCGTACCACCGCTCGGGCTGGGCACAGAAGATCACCGAAGAGCGCGTGGGCGGGACCCAGGCCGGATGGGGAGCTTGATCGACATGAGCTTGACCGACATGGCACAGCACGAAGCGGTCGACGCGTTGCTGGAGCGTTCACACCGGCTGGGCGCCGACCCGCGCAACACCAACTACGCGGGCGGCAATACGTCGGCCAAGGGCACCGCTGTCGACCCGGTGACCGGCGACGGCGTGGAACTGATGTGGGTCAAGGGGTCCGGCGGCGACCTGGGCACCCTCAAGGCGGAGGGCCTCGCCGCCCTGCGCCTGGACCGGCTGCGGGCGCTGACCGGCGTCTACCCCGGAGGGGAGCGCGAGGACGAGATGGTCGCCGCGTTCGACTACTGCCTGCACGGCAAGGGCGGGGCGGCGCCTTCGATCGACACCGCCATGCACGGACTCGTGGACGCCGCCCATGTCGACCACCTCCACCCCGACTCGGGGATCGCGCTGGCCTGTGCGGCCGACGGCGAGAAGCTGACCGCCGAGTGCTTCGGCGACCGGGTGGTCTGGGTTCCCTGGCGGCGCCCCGGCTTCCAGCTCGGCCTGGACATCGCCGCCATCAAGCAAGCCAACCCGCAGGCCATCGGCTGCGTCCTGGGCGGACACGGCGTCACCGCGTGGGGCGCGACCTCCGAGGAGTGCGAAGCCAACTCGCTGCACATCATCCGTACCGCCGAGGCGTTCCTCACCGAGCGCGGCCGCCCCGAGCCCTTCGGGCCGCTGCTGGAGGGGTACGAGCCGCCGGCGGAGCCCGAGCGCCGGGAGCGGGCAGCCGCACTCGCCCCCTTCATCCGGGGCCTTGCGTCCCAGGACCGGCCCCAGGTCGGGCACTTCAACGACTCCGACGCCGTCCTGGACTTCCTGGCCCGCGCCGAACACCCATGCCTCGCCGCCCTGGGCACGTCCTGCCCCGACCACTTCCTCCGTACGAAGGTACGGCCGCTGGTCCTCGACCTTCCGCCGTCCGCGCCCCTGGAGGAGGCGGTTGCCCGGCTGAAGGAACTGCACACCGCCTACCGCGAGGAGTACGCCGCCTACTACCAGCGGCACGCCGACGCCGACTCGCCCGCGATACGCGGCGCCGACCCGGCGATCGTCCTGGTCCCGGGCGTGGGGATGTTCTCCTTCGGCAAGGACAAGCAGACCGCGCGGGTCGCGGGCGAGTTCTACGTCAACGCCATCAACGTGATGCGCGGCGCCGAAGCCGTGTCGGCGTACGCGCCGATCGAGGAGCGCGAGAAGTTCCGGATCGAGTACTGGGCGCTGGAGGAGGCCAAGCTTCAGCGGATGCCCCGGCCCAAGCCGCTGGCGGCGCGGGTGGCGCTGGTGACGGGCGCCGGCTCGGGCATCGGCAAGGCGATCGCCCACCGGCTGGTGACGGAGGGCGCCTGCGTGGTCGTCGCCGACCTGAACGCCGAGGCCGCCGCGGCCGTCGCAGAGGAACTGGGCGGCGCCGACAAGGCGGTGGCGGTCACCGTCGACGTGACCTCCGAAGAGCGGATCGCGGAGTCGTTCCAGGCCGCGCTGCTCGCCTTCGGCGGAGTCGACCTGGTCGTCAACAACGCCGGAATCTCCATCTCCAAGCCGCTCCTGGAGACCACGGCCAAGGACTGGGACCTCCAGCACGCCATCATGGCCCGCGGCTCCTTCCTGGTCTCACGGGAGGCCGCGCGCGTGATGACCGCCCAGGGCATGGGCGGCGACATCATCTACATCGCCTCGAAGAACGCCGTCTTCGCGGGCCCCAACAACATCGCGTACTCCGCCACCAAGGCCGACCAGGCCCACCAGGTGCGGCTGCTGGCCGCCGAGCTGGGCGAGCACGGCATCCGCGTCAACGGCGTCAACCCGGACGGTGTGGTGCGCGGGTCCGGCATCTTCGCGGCCGGCTGGGGTGCGAAGAGGGCCGCGGTGTACGGGGTCGAGGAGGAGAAGCTCGGCGAGTTCTACGCGCAGCGGACCCTGCTGAAGCGGGAGGTGCTGCCTGAGCACGTCGCGAACGCGGTGTTCGCACTGACGGGCGGTGAGCTCACGCATACGACGGGGCTGCACGTGCCGGTGGACGCGGGCGTGGCGGCGGCGTTCCTGAGGTAGGGGGCGCGGGCGGCGGCGGGCCTTCCCCACCCGCCCCCACCCGCCCCCGCCCGCACCGCCACCCGCCCCACCGAACCCGCACCACTACGAGGGCCCATGCACCCCACCCACACCTTCGCCGCCATCGACCTCGGCGCCTCCAGCGGACGCGTCATGGTCGCCAGGGTCGGCCCTGAATCCCTGCACCTGGAAGAGGTGCACCGCTTCCCGAACAGACCCGTGAGGGTCAACGGCACCCTGCACTGGGACATCCTCGCGCTGTACCGCGGCGTGCTGGACGGGCTGCGGGCGGCCGGCGCAGCGGCGGGCGGGCGGCTGGCGGGGATCGGGATCGACAGCTGGGCCGTCGACTACGGGCTGCTCGACGCCGACGGCGCGCTGCTCGGAAACCCCGTGCACTACCGGGACACCCGTACGGAAGGCGCACGGGAGAAGGTCGCCGCCGTGCTGCCGCCCGAGGAGCTGTACGCCGCCACCGGGCTCCAGCACCTGCCCTTCAACACCGTCTACCAGCTCGTCGCCGCCCAGGGCACACCGCAACTCGCGGCGGCATACCGGTCGTTGATGGTCCCCGACCTGATCTCGTACTGGCTCACGGGCCAGACCGGGACCGAGATCACCAACGCCTCCACCACTCAGCTCGTCGACCCGCGCACCCGTGACTGGTCACCGGTCGTCGCCGCCCGCCTCGGACTCGACCTCGGCCTGTTCCCGCCGCTGCGCAGCCCTGGCGACCACGCCGGACTCCTGCGGCCCGAGGTGCTGGCGGAGACGGGCCTGACCGGGCCGGTCCCGGTAACGGCCGTCGGGTCGCACGACACGGCCTCGGCGGTGGTCGGCGTACCGGCGGCGGGCGACGACTTCGCGTACATCGCCACCGGCACCTGGTCGCTGGCCGGCCTGGAACTCGACCGTCCCGTGCTCACCGAGGAGTCCAGGGCGGCGAACTTCACCAACGAGCTCGGCGTGGACGGCACCGTCCGCTACCTCCGCAACATCATGGGCCTGTGGCTCCTCCAGGAGTGCCTGCGCACCTGGGAAGCGCAGGGCACCCCGCAGGAGCTCCCCGCACTGCTCGACGACGCCGCACGGGCCGCGCCGCTGCGCTCCGTCGTCGACGCGGGCGATCCGGCGTTCCTCGCCCCGGACGACATGCCGCGCCGTATCGCGAACGCCTGCGCCCGCACCGGGCAGCCGCAGCCCCGTACGCCCGCCGAGACCACCCGCTGTGTGCTGGACTCCCTCGCGCTGGCCCACCGCCGGGCCGTCGAGGACGCCCGGACGCTCTCGGGCCGGGAGGTCAACGCCGTACACATCGTCGGCGGGGGCGCGCGCAATACCCTCCTGTGCCAGTTGACGGCGGACGCCATCGGGCTGCCGGTCGTCGCGGGACCCGCGGAGGCCGCAGCTCTCGGCAACGTACTGGTCCAGGCCCGCGCCGCCGGGGTGATCAGCGGCGGACTGGACCGGCTGCGGGCGCTGCTGCGCAACACCCAGCCCCTGCGGTACTACGATCCGGCGGGCGACCGTACGGCCTGGGACGAGGCCGCGGACCGCATCGCCACAGGCCGCATCGCCACAGGCCGAGGGAAGGAGGACGGAACATGCGCGTAGCTCTCTTCGTCACCTGCGTCAACGACACGCTCTATCCGCACACCGGGCAGGCCGTCGTACGGCTGCTGGAACGGCTGGGCGTGGAGGTCGGCTTCCCGCAGGCCCAGAGCTGCTGCGGGCAACCGCAGTTCAACACCGGCTACCGGCACGAGACCGAGCCGCTGGTACGGCGCTTCGACACGGCCTTCCAGGAGTACGAGTACGTCGTCACCCCGTCCGGCTCGTGCGCCGCGATGGTGCGCGACAACTACCCGCGGATCGGGGCCAGGGCCGCCGCCGAGGGGCGCGGCCAGGCACTCGCGGAGGCCGCGGCCCGGTCGGTTCCCAAGACGTACGAACTGACCGAGTTCCTGGTCGACGTGCTGGGCGTGACCGATGTCGGGGCGTACTTTCCGCACTCCGTCACCTATCACCCCACCTGTCACGGCCTGCGCATGCTGGGCCTGCGTGACCGGCCCCGCAGGCTGCTGGAACAGGTGAAAGGCCTCGAACTGCGCGAGCTGCCGGGCGCCGAGGAGTGCTGCGGCTTCGGCGGCACCTTCGCCGTGAAGAACCCCGCCGTATCTGCGGCGATGGGTGCGGACAAGGTACGCGACATCGTAGGCACCGGCGCCGAGGCGGTGTGCACGGTCGACAACTCCTGCCTGATGCACATCGGAGGCACGCTCGCCAAGCTGGGCTGCACGGTCCGGCCCGTGCACATCGCGGAGATTCTCGCCGCCACCGAGGAGGAGCCCTACGCATGAGCGGTACCTATCTGGGAATGCCCGCGTTCCCCAAGGCGGCACAGGACGCCGTACGCAACGAGACGCTGCGCGGCAATCTCCGCCATGCCACCCACACCATCCGCGACAAGCGCGCCAAGGCCGTGGCCGAGCTGGCGGACTGGGACCGGCTGCGGACGGCGGGCAAGGACATCAAGGACCGGACACTGCGTCACCTCGACCGCTACCTCCTCCAGTTGGAGGAGGCCGTCACGGCGGCGGGCGGGACGGTGCACTGGGCCGCCGACGCCGAGGAGGCCAACCGGATCGTCACCTATCTGGTGAAGGCGGCCGGCGGCAGTGACAGCGAGCAGCGTGAGGTCGTCAAGGTCAAGTCGATGGCCACACAGGAGATCGGGCTCAACGTGGCGCTGGAGGCCGAGGGTATCGCGGCGTACGAGACGGATCTCGCCGAGCTCATCGTGCAGCTCGGCGAGGACCGGCCGTCGCACATCCTGGTGCCCGCCATCCACCGCAACCGGGGCGAGATCCGCGACATCTTCGAGGAAAAGATGGGGAGTTGGGGCAGGCCCGCCCCGGCCGGGCTGACCGACAACCCGGCCGAACTGGCCGAGGCGGCCCGCGTCCACCTGCGGGAGAAGTTCCTGCGCGCCAAGGTCGGCGTCTCCGGCGCCAACTTCATGGTGGCGGAGACCGGCACCCTCGTCGTGGTCGAGTCCGAGGGCAACGGGCGGATGTGCCTGACCCTCCCCGAGACGCTGATCTCGGTCGTGGGCATCGAGAAGGTCGTTCCGACCTGGCAGGACCTCGAAGTGTTTCTGCAGACCCTCCCGCGCTCCTCGACGGCGGAGCGGATGAACCCGTACACGAGCATGTGGACGGGTACGACGGACGGCGACGGGCCGCAGACCTTCCACCTGGTGCTGCTCGACAACGGCCGTACGGACACACTGGCCGACGAGGTCGGGCGGCAGGCGCTGCGCTGCATCCGCTGCTCGGCCTGCCTGAATGTGTGCCCGGTGTACGAGCGGGCGGGCGGCCACGCGTACGGCTCGGTCTACCCGGGGCCGATCGGCGCGATCCTCAGCCCGCAGTTGCGCGGCACGGGGAGCGAGGTCGACGCCTCACTGCCGTACGCGTCCTCGCTGTGCGGCGCCTGTTACGACGTGTGCCCTGTCGCCATCGACATCCCGGAGGTGCTCGTACATCTGCGGGAGCGTGTGGTGGAGGGCGGCGAGGTGACCAGGAACGGGGAGCGGGTCACCATCAAGCCGGCGAAGGGGCACGCGGTCGAGCGTGCGGCGATGCGCGCGGCACGCTGGGCACTGGACCATCCGGGCGCGCTGCGGGCCGGGCAGCGGCTGGCGTCCCGTACCCGCCGCATCCATCCGAAGCGGCTGCCGGGGCCGGGGCGCGCGTGGAGCGACACGCGCACGCTGCCCGAGATGCCCGCGGAATCGTTCAGGGACTGGTGGCAGCGCACGCGCGGAGGAGCCCAGTGAGCAGCAGTAGCGGCAGCAAGAGCAGCGGGAGCAGGGAACGGGTGCTGGCGCGGGTGCGCAGGGCGCTGGCGGATGTGCCGCGCGACGAGCGACCGCAGGATGTCCGGGTGGAACGCGGCTATCTGCGCGTGCACGGCGACCGGACGACCGAGCAGACGGTCGAACTGCTCGCGGAGAACCTGGCGGACTACCGGGCGCTCGTGCACCGGGTCGACGCCGCAGGACTGCCCCGGCTGCTGAAGCGGCTCCTGGCCGCACACGGCTCGCAGTCGGTGCTCGTACCGCCGGGGCTCCCGCCCCGCTGGCTGGCCGCCGCCGATCCGGCCCTGGTGCCCGACCGGGAGGCGGACACGGCGTACGAACTCGACACCGTGGACAGCGTGGTGACGGGCTGCGCGGTCGCGATCGCCGAGACCGGCACGCTCGTCCTGGACGGCGGTCCCGACCAGGGCAGGCGCCGGATCACTCTGGTGCCCGACCACCACATCTGCGTCGTACGGGTGCCGGACCAGGTCGTCGGGTCCGTACCTGAAGCGCTCGAACGGCTGGACCCCGGGCGGCCGCAGACCTGGATTTCGGGTCCCTCCGCCACCAGCGACATCGAGCTGAACCGGGTTGAGGGCGTCCACGGCCCGCGCATGCTTGAGGTGATCCTGGTCGACGACAGGGCCGAGGGGCAGGCCCCTTCCATGCGCTGACGCACGAGCACACCGGGACGGTGTGCGGCATCGGGGCACGCGGGGCACGCCTTGTGCCCGGCCCTGCCTGTGCGACGAGCAGCCCCTGACCCACCCGCGGCAGGACGGTCCCGGCGCCCCCCGGCGCCGGGGCCGTCATCGGCAGTTGGCCGTGGGCCGGTCAGCGCCCGAGCAGGCGCTTGACCTTCTTGCCCCTGGGCGACTCGTCCAGCGTCTTCCACAGCTTGGCGGAGCCGGTGTAGGTGTAGACGCCCGGCGCTCCCTGCTCGGCGCAGCCGTCTCCGTACGACACGATGCCGATCTGGTAGACGCCCTGACGGCCGGGCAGCTTGCGGAACAGCGGGCCGCCGCTGTCACCCTGGCACGAGTCCTTGCCTTCTACGCCGGCGCAGACGTTGACCTTCTTGTCGTAGCCGGGGTAACTGGCTTTGCACTCGATGTGCGAGAGCACCGGCACCTTCACCGCACGCAGCCGGTCGGGGTACTTGGGGACCTCGGTGTCGGTGTTGCCCCAGCCCGCGACCGTGGCCGAGGCACCGGGCCGGATCAGGGCGTCGGTCCCGGCGGTCGGCAGGTGGACGGGAGCCGTGCCCCGGACCGGCTTGTCCAGCGTCAGCAGCGCCATGTCGTACGCCTGGTCGCCCTTGGCGTACCGGGGGTGGACGACGATGTCGGCCACGTTGCGCAGCGATCCCTGACGCTTGTCCGACAGCAGGGTGCGGCCGACCGTGACCTCGATGGTCTTGGCCTTGGTGCCCTCGACGCAGTGCGCGGCGGTCATCACGACGTCCTGCGAGAGCAGGCTGCCGCCGCAGAACTGCCGGTCCACGGCGCTGCCCCTGCCCTTGCTCAGCAGCGCGGTCATGAACGGGTACGAACCGTTGGGCTTCTCGACGCCGCCGATGATGTAGGCGCTGGGCCGGTCGCCGTCCTTCGCCACCGCCACCGGCGCCGCCTGGGCCGTACTCGCGCCCGATATGAAGAGGGTGAGCGCCGCGCCGGCCGCGAGACCGGCGACGGTCGTCCGCCCGGAGCGGCGGGGGAATGGAATTCGCATGGGGGGTTTCTCCGATTCGGTGAAATGACACCACGACGGCATACGGGCGCATGACGACCCACGGATCGTCAGAAACCCTGTATGCAGCGGGTGTTGTGACGCCGACCTACATTAGAAGCCCTAATGTGAGCACGTCAAAGAATCAGTGCGCAATTCCGTCGACGACAACTCGCGCTCTGTTTCCCGACATTGGTTCCCGCCTCTCTCAGACGGAAAAAGGAAGGGCCGGGTTCACTCGTCGGCCAGATTTCTTCCCGATCCCCGCCACGCACCCGCCGCCCGATGCCACGTGGGCCGCGCCCCCGCGCAGGCCACATCGTCCGGGCACGGTCGTCGTGAGGTGAAGCGGGGCTGTCGGCCCGGCCTGGCCGGGGGGGGGTGAGGCTCGGCGGCGCGGAGCCGGGCCGTTGCGGCGTCGGCGCTGGTGCCGTTGCTGCTCATGTGTGACATCCGCCTGCATACCGCGGCGCGAAGGCCACCGTCCGTCCCCCGCTACGGCCGCGACCTGCCCGAATGCCACAGCACCCATCGCCGCCGTTCACGCCATCGAGATCGCCTGGCGCTCAGGACGAGAAGGGTTCACTGATCCCCCCTTCGTACGAATCTACAAGAGGGGCCACCCCACCAGGCAACGCCTTCATGGTTTCGGTGACTGACCCTCGACAGGGCCCGGCGGATGTACTTGCGCTATTCCGCATTAACAGCACGTGAACGAGTGACGGACGGGACAGTGGAGGCTTCCTGATGACCAAGCTGACTTCTCCCGCCCGCACCCCCCAAGATCTCAATGAGTCGATCACCGGTGGGATCGGCGACAGCCCGCTGCGGCCGGACGGAACGCTCAAGGTGCGCGGGGAGTTCGCCTACTCCTCGGATCTGTGGGCGCAGGACATGCTCTGGGGCGGAACGCTGCGCAGCCCGCACCCCTATGCGCGGATCAGCTCGATCGACATCACCGAGGCCGTCAGGCACCCCGGCGTGTACGCGGTGCTGACCCACGAGGACGTCCCCGGCGAGAACGTCTACGGCCTGAAGGTCGCCGATACGCCGGCGCTTGCCGCGGACATCGTGCGCTACAAGGGCGAGCCGGTTGCCCTCGTAGCCGCCGATCACCCGGAGACGGCCCGGCGCGCGCTGGCAAAGATCGTGGTCGACTACGAGGTACTCGAACCGATCACCGACCCGGAGCTGGCCGCGCACGACGACACGCTGCCCAAGCTGCACCCCGAGCACCCCGGTGGCAACGTCGTGCGCTATCAGCCGATCATCCAGGGCGACCCGGAAGCCAGGGCCGACGTCGTGGTGTCCGATGTGTACACCATGGGCATGCAGGACCAGGCGTTCCTCGGGCCGGAGTCCGGCCTGGCCATCCCGGCCGAGGACGGCGGGGTCGACCTGTTCATCGCCACCCAGTGGCTGCACGTGGATCAGAAGCAGACGGCGCGGGCGCTCGGGCTCCCGGTCGAGAAGGTGCGCTTCACCATGTCCGGTGTCGGCGGTGCCTTCGGCGGCCGCGAGGACCTGTCCATGCAGATCCACGCCTGCATGCTGGCGCTGCACACCGGCAAGCCGGTGAAGATGGTCTACAACCGGGAAGAGTCCTTCTACGGCCACGTGCACCGGCACCCGGCGAAGATGTACTACGAGCACGGCGCGACCAAGGACGGCAAGCTCGTCTACGTCAAGGCGAAGATGTACTTCGACGGCGGCGCGTACGCCTCCAAGACCCCCGTCGTGGTCAGCAACGCCACGTCGTTGGGCGTCGGGCCGTACGAGGTCCCCAACGTCAAGATCGAGGGCTGGGGCCTGTACACGAACAACCCGCCGTGCGGTGCGATGCGTGGCCTCGGCGCCGTGCAGCCCGCGTACGCCTACGAGTCCCAGATGGACAAGCTCGCCAAGGCGCTGGACATGGACCCGGTGGAGCTGCGTCAGCTCAACGCCGTCTCCCAGGGCTCGACCATGCACACCGGGCAGGTGCTGGACTCTCCCGCGCCGGTCGCCGAGCTGCTGCAGCGCGTCAAGGACATGCCGCTGCCGCCGGAGGACGCCTGGAAGACCCCCGACGGCCAGGCCGACGTGCGCGGACTGCCGGGCGGCCTGTCGAACACCTCGCACGGCGAAGGCGTTGTCCGGGGCGTCGGCTACGCCGTGATCATCAAGAACGTCTCCTACGCGGAAGGCGTCGACGACTACTCCACGGCGCGGGTGCGGCTGGAGGTCATGGGCGGCGAGCCGGTTGCGCTGGTGCACACCGCGGCGGCCGAGGTCGGCCAGGGCCTGATCACCATGAAGCAGCAGATCGTCCGCAGCGAACTCGGTGTGGCGCGGGTCACCGTCCACGCGGCCGACACCAACGTCGGCGACGCGGGGTCGAGCTCGGCTTCCCGGCAGACCTACATCACCGGCGGTGCCGTCAAGAACGCGTGTGAAGCCGTCCGCGAGGTGCTCTTCGACCGGGCCGCCCAGCGCTTCGGTGAAAACCCCGCGGATCTGTCGGTTGCCGGCGGCAAGGTTGTTTCCAAAACCACCGGGGTCCTCGCCGATCTGGTCGACGTGCTCGGCGATGACGTGATCGAGGAAACCAGGGAATACCACCACCTGCGGACCTACCCGATGGACCCGAAGACCGGACAGAGCCGGCGGGTGCACGTCCAGCACGCTTACGCCGCGCACCGCGCGGTGGTGGAAGTGGACACCGAGCTCGGCCTGGTCAAGGTCGTGCGGTTGGACTGTGCGCAGGACGTCGGCAAGGCGATCAACCCGGATGCCGTCGTCGGACAGATCCAGGGTGGTTCCACCCAGGGGCTCGGCCTTGCCGTGATGGAGGAGATCAAGGTCAAGGACGGCAAGATCCGCAACCCGTCGTTCACCGACTACCTGATCCCGACCATTCTGGACACGCCGCCGATGACGGTGGATGTGATCGAAAGGGCTGACCCCAACTCGCCGTACGGCGTGCGTGGTGTCGGCGAGCCGCCCACCATTTCCGCCACCCCGGCGGTCGTGAACGCCATCCGCAATGCGACGGGGTTGAACCTGACTCACACCCCGGTCTCACCGGAGCACATTGTCGGCGCCCAGCCGCGCTGATCTCCCGCGGGTGTCGCCGGCCGAGCAGATCTCAAGGCGGCACCCGCAAAACCCACTTGTTGCCCGGGTGCTCTGCCCGTGCGGGACACCGCACGGGCAGAGCACCCGGGGAGTCCCCACCGTCTGCGACAAAGGAGTGACCATGACCGCGCACACCCAAGAAACCAGCATCCAGGAACTCGAGCGCACCTGGATGGACGAGGCCATCGGCCTTGCCACCAACAGCGTGAAGAACGGCGGAGGTCCGTTCGGCGCACTGATCGCCAAGGATGGCGAGATTGTCGCGATCGGGAACAACAAGGTCACTTCTAATCTGGATCCGACAGCGCATGGCGAGGTCAGCGCGATCCGTGCCGCCTGCCTGAAGCTGGGCAGCTTCTCCCTCGAGGGCTGCGTCCTGGTCACCTCGTGCGAGCCGTGCCCGATGTGTCTTTCCTCTGCCCTGTGGGCGCGAGTAGACCGGATAATCTTCGCCGCTGACCGGGATGACGCTGCGGTGGCCGGTTTCGACGACCGCAAGTTCTACGACCTGTTCGACAAGAAGCCCGCGGAGCTGTGGCCGATGGCGGTCGAGCGAGTGGACATGCCGAACCGTACGGCGCCGTTCGACGCGTGGCTGGCCAAGTCCGACCGCACGGACTACTGACCTGATCAAACGCCCCACAAGTTGTAGAAGCCTCAGGACTCACTCGCCGTGACCTGGGGCTTCTGCTTTTCCGCCGGCGACCCGGACCAGTTCCCTGCCCTGTGAGGCCGATGCCTGTTGAGGCGACGGGCACAGTCATGCCGAAAGGGTGCCCCGCGGGTGTGCGTTCGCACGAGCGCGGGGCACCCTTTCGTTCCGGGTCGAGAGGTCAGTTCCCCTCGGTTTCGAAGGTGCGCAGCAAATCCGCAGCGACGCTCACGGCGATGGTCGCGGGTTCCTTGCCGGCGATGTCGGCCAGCCCGATCGGGGTCTTGATCCGGTCGATGGTGGCCTCGTCGTGACCCCCCTCGGTGGCGAGGCGTTTGCGGAACCGCACCCACTTGGCCGCCGACCCGATCAGCCCGATGGAGCCGAGATGGGGTGTACGCAAGGCGGCGTCGCACAGAGCGGCGTCCTCGGCGTGATCATGGGTCATGATCAGGACGTGGGTGCCGTGCGGCAACTCCTCCAGCACCTCCTCCGGCAGCAGCGGCGTGTGATGCACGTGCACCTGCGCCACCGCGTCCGCCAGCACGCCGAGCCGCTCCTCGGTGAGGATGTCGGCGCGGCTGTCGATCAGATGGAGGTCGAGGTCCTGACGTGCCAGTACGCGTGCCAGTTCCAGCCCGACGTGCCCGATGCCGAAGATCGCCACCGCCCGTACCACCGGCAGTGGTTCGAGCAGCACCGAGACCGTGCCGCCGCAGCACTGGACACCATGCTGGTTGGTCACCTTGTCGTTCAAAGCGAAATCCAACAGCTCCGGCTCGGGCTTGGCCGCGGCGATCATCTCACGGGCCCGGTCGATCGAGACGGCCTCGACATTGCCGCCGCCGATCGAGCCCCACGTCCCGGTCTGCCCCACGACGAGTTTCGCACCGGCGTCGCGCGGGGCATGGCCGCGCACGGTCGCGACGGTCACCAGCACGCCGGACTCCCGGCGTGCCCGCAACCGTGCGACCGCGGCGATCCAGGTCATGTCAGGCACCGCTCAACGCTTCGGCGCCGGTTCGGACCTTGCCGTTGGCGGCGTTCCCGTTGCCGGTGTGGCCGTCGGCGGCAAACCCGTTACGGGCGTCACCGTTCCGGGAGGCATCGTCCTGGCGAGCCGCCTGGATCGCCCAGTACACCGCCTCCGGGGTCGCGGGCGAAGCCAACTCGACGCTGACCCCGCTCGGCCCGAACGCCGCGGCAGCCTGCCGCAACGCCTCTCGCACCGAGAACGCCAGCATCAGCGGAGGCTCACCCACCGCCTTGGACCCGTACACCGCGCCCTCTTCGGTGGCGTTCTCCAGCAGCGTGACGTTGAACTCCTCGGGCATCTCCGAGAAGCTCGGCAGCTTGTACGTGCTGGCAGCCTGGGTCTGCAGCCGGCCGCGGTTCGGGCCGTCACTGGTGTCCCAGCGCAGGTCCTCAAGCGTCAGCCAGCCCGCGCCCTGCACGAAACCGCCCTCGACCTGACCGATGTCGATCAGCGGGGACAGGCTGTCGCCGACGTCGTGCACGATGTCCACCCGCCGGATGCGGTAGGCGCCGGTGAAGCCGTCGACTTCCACCTCGGTCGCGGCGGCGCCGTTGGCGAAGTACTTGAACGGCGAGCCCCGGAACGTCTTCGCGTCCCAGTGCAGTCCCTCGGTCCGGTAGAAACCGGCCGCCGAGAGCTGCACTCGCTGGAAGTACGCGGCGCGCACCAGGTCGTCCCAGGCCAGCTCCTTGTCGCTGCCCAGGGCGCGCGCGACGCCCTCGACGATGCGTACGTCCGAAGCGTTCGCGCCGAGCTGGGAGCCGGCCACCTGCAGCAGCCGCTCGCGCAGCTGCTCACAGGCGTTCTTGATGGCCCCACCGTTGAGGTCCGCCCCGGAACTGGCGGCGGTGGCGGAGGTGTTGGGCACCTTGTCGGTACGCGTCGGGGCGAGGCGGACCTTGTGCAGCGGGATGCCCAGCGTGGTCGCCGCCACCTGCATCATCTTGGTGTGCAGGCCCTGGCCCATCTCGGTGCCGCCGTGGTTGATCAGGACCGAGCCGTCCTTGTAGATCAGCACCAGCGCGCCGCCCTGGTTGAAGGCGGTGAGGTTGAACGAGATGCCGAACTTGATGCCGGTGACCGCGAGCGCCCGCTTGGTGTGCGGGTGCGCGGCGTTGAAGGCGGCGATCTCGCGCTTGCGGTCGGCGATGCCACCGTTCTCCTGGACCTGCTGCCAGACGGCGGAGATCCGCTCGGCCTGCGTGACCGGCTGCCCGTACGGCGTCGTCTGGCCCTGCCCCGGCTGGTAGAAGTTGCGTTCCCGCAGCTCCATGGGGTCCAGGCCGAGCTGCGGCGCGCAGCGGCCCAGGATGTCCTCGATCACCAGCATGCCCTGCGGTCCGCCGAAGCCGCGGAAGGCGGTGTTGGAGACCGTGTTGGTCTTGGCGATGCGACCGGCGACGCGCGCGTTGGGAATCCAGTAGGTGTTGTCGATGTGGCACAGCGCTCGGGCCAGCACCGGCTCCGAGAGGTCCAGGCTCCAGCCGCCGTCCGCGACCAAGGTGGCGTCCAGGGCCTGAATGCGGCCGTCGGCGTCGAAGCCGACCTTCCACTGGGCATGGAACCCGTGCCGCTTACCGGACATGGTCAGGTCCTGGGTCCGGTTGAGCCGGAACCGGACCGGCCGGCCGGTCAGCTTGGCGCCGAGCGCGGCTACGGCCGCGAATCCGTGCGGCTGCATCTCCTTGCCGCCGAAGCCGCCACCCATCCGCAGGCACTGCACGGTCACCTCGTGGGCGGGCACGCCGAGCACGTGCGAGACGATTTCCTGGGTCTCCGACGGGTGCTGGGTGCTGCTCTGGATGAACACCTGCCCGTTCTCGTCGACCTGGGCCAGCGCCGCGTGCGTCTCGAGGTAGAAGTGCTCCTGACCGGCGAACTGGAACTCGCCGGTGATCACGTGCGCGGAGTCGGCGAAGCCTGCGTCGATGTCACCGTGCACCATCAGGGGCTGGGCGCCGTGATAGCTGCCGGCCGCCATGGCGTCCTGCAGTGTGACCAGGGAGGGCAGTTCGTCGAGTTCCACCTCGACGGCCGCCGCACCGAGCCGGGCCGCCTCCAGGGTCTCACCGAGCACCCACGCGACCGCGTGGCCGTAGAACATGACCTCGTCGGGGAACAGCGGTTCGTCGTGCTTCATCCCGGCGTCGTTGACACCGGGTACGTCGGCACCGGTCAGCACGCGGACCACGCCGGGCACGGCGAGCGCCGGCTCGGTGCGCAGCGCGGTGATCCTGCCGTGGGCCTTCATGACCTGGACCGGGTACGCGTGCAGCACGTCCTTGGTCCGATGGATCAGGTCGTCAGTGTAGAGCGCGGTGCCGGTGACGTGCTGGAAGGCACTTTCGTGCGGCATCGAGACGCCGACGACAGGCTTTTCGGGGCGCTCGGACAGATGGCTCATGAGGAAACCGCCTCGGTGGTCTGTGCGTACAGCTTCAGCAGGCTCTGGCCGAGCATCGCGGAGCGGTAGAGGGCGCTGGCGCGATGGTCGTTCATCGGTGTGCCCTCGCCCCGCAGCACGCGGGCCGCGGCGTCGGCGGTCTCCGCCGTCCACAGCTTGCCCTCCAGGGCCGCCTCGGTGGCGAGGGAGCGGATCGGGGTGGCGGCCACGCCGCCCAGGCCGATACGTGCCTTGCGGACGATCCCGTCCTCGATGTCGAGCGCGAAAGCGACCGCCACGCTGGAGATGTCGTCGAAGCGCCGCTTGGCGATCTTGTGGAAGGCCACGACCGGCGACAGCGGCAGCGGGATGCGCACCGCGCGGATCAGCTCGCCGGGACGGCGTACGCTCTGCCGGTATCCGGTGAAGTAGTCCGCCAGCGGGACCACGCGCTCACCGTCGGCGTCGGCGAGCACCACCGACGCCTCAAGGGCGAGCAGCACCGGCGGGCTGTCACCGATGGGGGAGCCGGTGCCCAGGTTGCCGCCGAGGGTCGCACCGTTGCGGATGAGCCGGGATGCGAACTGCGGGAACAGCTCGGCCAGCAGCGGGATGTCGCCGTCGAGGCGGCGTTCGATCTCGGTGAGCGTCAGCGCCGCCCCGATCTCGATGTAGTCGGACTCGACGCGCAGCTCCCGCAGTTCGGGAAGCCGGTCGATGGCGACCACGCAATCCGCCCGGCGGGACCGGATGTTCACCTCGACGCCCCAGTCCGTGGAGCCGGCGACGACCACCGCGTCGGGCCGCTCGCGCAACAGCTGCAGCGTTTCGGCCAGGGTGCTCTTGCGCAGGAACGTGCTGCCGTCCTGGGCGTACTCGGTGGCAACCGGTGCGGGCGGGGACTGCTCGCGACGCTGCGCCAGCGGGTCCTCGTCGGTGGGCGTACCGACGGCGAACGCGGCATCGCGAATCGGGCGGTAACCGGTGCAGCGACACAGGTTTCCGCTCAGCGAGTGCAGATCGAAACCGTTCGGACCGTGCTCGGCATCGGTGCTCCCGGCCGCGTCCGCACTGTCGCCCGAATCCGCGTGCGCGCACCGGTCGGGCCGGTAGTACTCGGAGGCCATGCTGCAGATGAAGCCCGGCGTGCAGTAACCGCACTGGGAGCCGCCGCGGACCGCCATCTCCTCCTGCACCGGGTGCAGGGCGGGCGGCGTGCCGGGCTCGCCGACGGTGGCGAGGCCTTCGGAGGTGATGATCTCCTGACCGTCGAGCGCCGCGGCCGGAACCAGACAGGCGTTGACCGCCACCCAGTCGGTGGGCTTGTGCACGCCGGGACGCGCCACCAGGACCGAGCAGGCGCCGCATTCACCCTCGGCACAGCCCTCCTTGGTTCCGGTGAGGCCACGCTCGCGCAGGAAATCCAGCGCTGTGGTGTGGGGCGCAGCCGGTGAGATCGGTGCTTCTTTCCCGTTGACCGTGATCCGCGCCTCTGTCATGACAGGCCTTCGCTCTGGTGCGAGATCGGTCGATTCATTGTTCGCCAATTTCAGGCAGCTTTCTGTGTTCAGACGCGCCACGTGAGAGGAGCGGGCGCAAGACGGCACGTAACAGCGACGTGCCGGAAGGAGGTGACGGGAAACCCGGAATGTGCCACAGACGGGCACATCAGAACGGCGTGCTCAGCAGCCGTGCGCGATCCGACCCGGAACCCAGGCTGTGCACTGGGCGAGGCGACCAAGATCAGAGCTGATGTACATCTGCTGGTCGCCTCCTTCCGGTAGTTATGGGTCGACGATTACCGCAAACTAGTGGCTTGGGCCACAGAGGTCAAGAGGTTTGCCGCGGTCTCTCGAGGACCGATCGGATTCGAGGCTGGGGCGCCACCACTGGGCGGTCGAGCGCCCAGGCGGATACTCCGGCGGCGGGCCCAGGGATCGTCGGACGCCAGAGCGACGTAACGGGCCTTGTGGCCGATCAGCGCGTGGGACCAAGGTTTCAGGTCGATCGGGGCACGGATGACGGCGAGGTCGCACAGTCCTTCGGCGAGGCCGCCGGTGGGAGTGTTGTGGCGGATGAGGCGCAGGTCTCTTCTCGGGCTGCTGCTCGTGCCAGCGGCGCTGGAACTCGGTGGTGTGCCGGCGGGGCGATCGAGCGGATCGGGCTCCTACTGGCCGTCACGCTGGAGTTCCTCGGCCCGCTGACCGTAGCCCTGGCCGGCTCCCGCCGCCGTATCGACCTGGTCGCCGCGGTGGCGGGTGCGGGAGCGGTGGCCGTCCGCACGCGCCCCACACCCTCCACCGACTATCTGGGCTATCTGGGCATCGGCCTGGCTCCGCTGGCCGCGACATGCTGGGCCTGCTACATCCTGCTCAACCGGACCGTCGGGGCCCGCCTGCCCGGCCTGGAAGGCTCGGCTGCCGTAGCGGCCCTCTCCGGCGTCCTCTACCTGCCCGTCGGCGCGTGGGCGCTGTGGCACCACCCGCCCACGCCCGCCGCGCTGGCCATCGCCGTGATCGTCGGAGCTAACACCGCCGCGGTCTCCACCGCACACCGTTCCCCCACGCACCGCAGCACGACATGAAGGTCATCATCGCCCGCGACCTCGACCCCGAGTCCTTCCAGCGGCGCGACCTCGTTGTGATCTCGCCCGGCTTGGGGTTCTCGATGGTGTGCGGTTCGCCGAGCGGGGCGAACGCCTCGGTGCCGTCCGCGTGTCATCCGCGTGTCGGAGCGGCTGCGGTGCCTGGCCAGGGCTCGTGGCCGCGCAGGCCGGTGGCGGCGAGGCTGGTGGTACAGCGACCGCATCCCGCTGGCCAACGTGAAGAGATGGTGGCGAACCGCATCCGCTCGGCCGCCGCTTACGGTCGGCGCCTTCCGGCATGCGCGGGGCGGTCCGCCGACCGACGGCGCTCCGGCCCGCCATCACTTGCCGTTCGACCGTCCAGGTCGCGTTGAGTTGGGCACCAGCCCATTCGTATTCCACTCGCCCGCGTGTGCACGAGGGAGGAATGCTTGGGCGTTTTATGGTTGTTTGATGCAATTTGTGCCTAGGTGGGCCTTGCTTTCGTCGGGGTGTGCGCCTGTCCTGTTGGTTGGAGGTTGGACGATCGCGGCGTTGCTCGAGGGGCCCGCCTACGACCCTGTCACTCAGACGATCAGCGTCTTGGCGGCCTACGGGGCTGCGGGATTCTGGGTGATGACCGGAGCGTTCCTCGCCCTGGGCGCCTGCCACCTGCTTACCGCCTGGGCGCTGCGCGCGGCCGCGCTCGCCGGACGTGTGGCGTTGGGCAGCGGGGGAGTGACGGCGTGGGTGGTGGCTCTGCTCCCGGCGCCGAGCAGTGGGGGTTCCTTGCGGCATGGTTCCGTTGCCGCGGTCGGCTTCGCTCTCCTGGCGGTGTGGCCGCTTCTGGCCGCCGATCGCGGGGGAGCCGCACCATGGGGACTCCGGCCCGTGCCCTCAATCGTGGCGACTGCTTCTATGTGCGTCGGCGCGGCCTGGTTCATGATCGAAATGCATCATCACGGTGCCGCAGGTGTTGCTGAACGTCTCGTGACATCCATTCAGTCCCTGTGGCCCTTTGTGGTCGTCGCTTCCTGCCTCCGCCACTCCGACCATTACAGACCTTCGCAGTGACCAGGCCGATGGACACTTGGTTGCTGCTGCGTTCGGCCGCCTACGCCTTCGCCGGTTTGAGGACGACCCCGGCGCCGTTTCGAGTGGCCGTGCCGCCCTGGGTCGTACGTTCGCGCGGATGCACCAGCACCTCGGGGATGTCGATGGCGACGCGCGCCGACGGCCGGGAGACGCAGGTCACATTCGTCCATGTCACAGGGCGTCGGGCTACCCCGTCTCAGGGGGTGTAGCCACTGACGACCACAGAGGAGCACACCATGGACGCGCGACTGAACTACTTCTCCGACCCGACCGCCGACAAGTTCCTCAAGCACTTCATGGCGGCGGGCAAGGCGCTCAAGAGCTCGCCGCTGCCGACCGCCACACAGGAACTGGTGGCGCTTCGCGTAAGTCAGATCAACGGCTGCGCCGTCTGCATCGACATGCACACCAAGGAGGCCGCCGCTGCCGGCGAGACCTCGGCGCGGCTGCACCTGGTCGCGGCGTGGCGGGAGGCCACGGTCTTCACCGAGGCCGAGCGTGCCGCTCTGGAGCTGGCGGAGGAGGGAACGCGGGTCGCGGATGCGGCCGGTGGGGTCAGCGACGAGGTCTGGGCGAATGCCGCCAAGCACTACGACCAGGAGCAGCTCACCGCCCTTGTGATCCTGGTTTCCTTCATGAACACAGCGAACCGGCTGAACATCATGACGCAGCAGCCCGCCGGCAACTACGAGCTCGGGCAGTTCCACTGAGCAGCACCAGCACCAGCACAGCATCAGCACCAGCATCAGTAACTGGCTCGGGCGTTGCTCCGCGCCTGCCGGTCGCCCGGATGATCACCAGAGGACGCCTGCGCCGGCGAGTACGGCCGGGTGGGAGCGTCTCAAGGGGAAGGGGATTCGGCGTGAGCAAGGTCGAGGAGTTCGAGGAGCTACGGCCGCTGTTGTTTTCGATCGCCTATCGGATCCTGGGCAGTGTGGGTGAGGCCGAGGATGCGGTCCAGGAGACATGGCTGCGCTTTGACGGCTCGGCGACCCGGCCCACGTCGACCAAGGCATTTCTGTCGGCCACGGTGACACGGATCTCGATCGATGCTGCGTTCCGCGCGGGTGCGGCGGGAGGAGTACGTCGGGCCGTGGCTTCCCGAGCCGTTGCTGAGCGATCCGTATCAGGATCCGGCGCGGTCGGTGGAGCTGGCCGACTCGGTGTCGATGGCGGCGCTGTTGCTGCTGGAGCGGCTCAGCCCGCTGGAGCGGGCGGTGTTTGTGCTGCGGGAGGTGTTCGCCTTCGGGTTCGACGAGATGGCCGCGGCGGTGGGGCGTTCGGAGGCGGCGTGCCGGCAGCTGGTGGTGCGGGCGCGGCGGCATATGGGCGCCGGGCGGCCGCGGTTCGCAGCGGACCGTCAAAGCGACAGGAGCTGGCGACGCGGTCCTTCGACGCGCTGAAGAACGGCGATGTGGGCGGGCTGCGGAATCTGCTGGCCGCCGACGTACTGCTGATCGGGGACGGCGGCGGCAAGGCCCCGCAGCTGGTCAAGGCCGTCATGGGCGCGGACAACGTGGCTCGGCTGCTGGGCTCGGTCTTCCCCTGGCTGATCGAAGTAGACGTGACGTTCGAGCTGCAAGAGATCAATGGCCAGCCTGGTGCGATCTCCCGCGACCGGAACGGCAAGGTGGTGCACATCCTGGCCCTTGAGGTGCTCGACGGACAGATTCAGACGATCCGAGGGGTGATCAATCCCGACAAGCTCGGCCACCTCGGGCCGGTCGCCGACGCCTGGGCCATCGACCGCGAGGTGAAGCAGGCCCGTCGGCGGGTGAACTGACCTCGGGAGTGGCGTGGGCTGTCGACTCCTCCAACAGCAGCTCATGTCAGCGGCCGCAAAATGCGACCCCCGGTGCCTCGGACTTGGACAACTGCCCCTTGAGGCGCCATGGTCGCTGGCGAAGGCCTCGGCCTTGCTGGTCTTGAACGTGCCGGAACGAAGCAAGCGTTACCACCGGCGCCGCGACGCGGCCACCGCAGGCTCCGGTTCGGCGAGGCGGTCAGCAACTCGTAGAGGCGGCTGCTCATGCGGTTTGACGTTGGGCCGGGGCTTATTGCGCCTTGCCACGTATAGCCGGGGTCGTTCCTGGCTGGTCGTCGGTCCGGACCACACGAGGCCCCTCCCTCGTGTGGTCTGCTCGATGGTTCACAGTCGCGAGCTTGCCGGGGCCCCCCGCGCCCATGACCCGGTTGCGGGTCGGGTCGAATTCTGCGGAGTTCCGCCGACTGCCGCCCCGACGTTGCCCGTTGCCGGGTTCGTCCCATTGGCTCTGCCCTGGCCGCCGCCGGGTGCTTGGCCCCCAGAGCGGTCGGTTGACCGGCGAGGGGGTCTTGGCAAGCAGTAGTGCAATGTGAAATGTTACAGGCGTGCTCACGAGAGACTCGTCAGACGTCATCGTCATCGGAGCAGGTGTGGTCGGCGCCGCCTGCGCCTACTACGCCGCCCGGTCCGGCCTCACCGTCACCGTGCTCGACCGCGGCCCCGTGGCAGGTGGCACCACGGGTGCCGGTGAGGGCAACCTCCTGGTCTCCGACAAGGAGCCCGGACCCGAACTCGAACTCGCCCTTCTCTCCTCGCAGTTGTGGCGCGAGCTCGCCGAACTGCTGCCACCCGTGACCGAGTACGAGCCCAAAGGCGGCCTCGTTGTCGCCTCCGGAGAGGCCGGCATGGCCGCGTTGCGCGACTTCGCAGCCGGGCAGGAGAACGCGGGGGTCACGGCCCACGAGATCCCGGCGGACCGGCTGCACGACCTGGAGCCCCACCTCACCCCCGCTCTGGCGGGCGGCTTCCACTATCCGCAGGACGCCCAGGTCCAGCCCGCACTGGCGGCGGCCCATCTGCTGAAGGCGGCGGGCGAGCGGGTGCGGCTGCGGCTCGGCGAGGAGGTCACCGGTCTGCTCACCGGGGCCAGTGGCGAGGTCCGGGGGGTGCGCACGGCGTCGGGGGAGGTGCATGGCCCGTACGTGGTCAACGCCGCCGGCACCTGGGGCGGTGAACTCGCCCGGCTCGCGGGGGTGGAGCTCCCCGTGCTGCCCCGCAGAGGGTTCGTGCTCGTCACCGAACCACTGCCGCGCGTGGTGCGGCACAAGGTGTACGCGGCGGATTACGTCGCCGACGTGGCCAGTGGGTCCGCCGCGCTGCAGACCTCGGCGGTGGTCGAGGGCACGCCCGCGGGGCCGGTCCTGATCGGCGCCAGCCGAGAACGGGTGGGCTACGACCGGTCCTTGTCGGTCGAGGTGCTGCGGCGCCTCGCGGCCGGGGCCACGGCTCTGTTCCCAGCGCTGGCCGGGGTGCGGGTGATGCGGACGTACGCGGGCTTCCGCCCGTACCTGCCGGACCACTTGCCCGCGATCGGTCCCGATCCACGCGTCCCCGGGCTGCTGCACGCCTGCGGCCACGAGGGCGCGGGAATCGGCCTCGCACCGGCCACCGGGCTGGTCATCGCCCGGTACCTGACCGGCGGTGAACCGCTTCTCGACACAGCCCCGTTCAGGCCGGACCGCTTCCCAGCCGCCGTCTGATCCACCCGCGTCCGAGACCCGCATCCGAGATCCGTAACCGAGACCCGCGTCCGAGACCCGCACACGAGAGGAGGCCCGCAGTGGCCCGTACCCCCGCCGAACTGGTCGGGGCGCAGCCCGAGCCGCCGTTCGAGATCACTCTGGACGGACGTCCCGTAGCCGCCCTGACCGGACAGTCCGTCGCCGCCGCGCTGTGGGCGGCGGGCATCCTCGCCTGGCGCACCACCCGCGTCGGCGGCCGGCCGCGAGGCGCCTTCTGCGGCATCGGCCAGTGCTACGACTGCCTCGCCACCGTCAACGGAGAGCCCAACCGGAGGGCCTGCCTGGTCCCGGCCCGCCCCGGTGACGCGATCACCACCCAGGAGGGACACGGCCGTGCCGACCTCAGCGTCTGAACCGTACGACCTCGCGGTCATCGGCGCGGGACCAGCCGGACTGTCCGGCGCCGTCACCGCCTCGGAATCCGGCCTGTCGGTCGCCCTTCTCGATACGTCCGGCCAGGTCGGCGGCCAGTTCTACCGGCATCCCGCACCCGCACTCGGAGCGGTCCGCCCCGAGGCCCTGCACCATGACTGGTCGGCCTTCACCGAGCTGTGCCGACGCCAGCGCGCGAGCGACATCGCTCACCTGGCGGGGCATCACGTCTGGGCGGTGACGCGGGAAGGCGGGGGTGTGTGGGCGGTGCACGCCGTGACCGGGGCCGACGGCGACGGTGAGCGTCCCGTGTGTGTGCGGGCCCGCGCCGTCCTCCTCGCTACCGGGGCGTACGAACGTCAACTTCCCTTCCCTGCTTGGACCTTGCCGGGTGTGGTGGGTGCCGGAGGCGCCCAGGCCATGCTCAAGTCGGGGCTCGCGCTGCCCGGCAGGCGGGTCGTCGTCGCGGGCAGCGGCCCGCTGCTGCTCGCCGTCGCCTCCTCGCTCGCCGCCGCCGGGGCACGCGTCCCCGCCGTGGTGGAGGCGTCCGGCTATCTGCGGTACGCCCGCCACCCCCGCGTCCTGGCCGCCAATCCGCACAAACTCGCCGAAGCGGCGACCCATGGCGCCGCGCTGCTCCGCCACGGCGTGCGGGTGCGTACGCGCAGTGCGGTCATCCAGGTGCACGGCACCGAACGGGTGGAGGCCGTTACGGTCGCCCGGCTCGACCCGAGCTGGCGGCCCGTACAGGGGTCGGGCCGTCGCATCGAGTGCGACGCGCTCGCCGTGGGGCACGGCCTCGTGCCCCAGATCGAGCTCGCCACCACAGTCGGCTGCGCCACCCGCCGTACCGCCGACGGAACCACCGCCCTCGCCCTGGACGACCTCCAGGAGACCTCCGTGTCCGGCCTGTGGGCGGCGGGGGAGACCGGCGGGGTCGGCGGCGCCCAACTAGCCCAAATAGAAGGGGAATTGGCGGGCACCGCCATCACCGCCCGGCTGCTCGGACGGCCCCGGCTCGCCCGGAGCGGGCGCGTGGACGAACTGTGCCATCACCGCGACCGCATGCGGGTCTTCGCCGATGTCATGGCCGCCGCCCACGCGGCCGGACCCGGATGGGCGCACTGGTTGACCGACGACACGGACGTGTGCCGCTGCGAGGAGGTCACCGCCGGACGCGTCCGCGAGGCGATCGACGACCTCGGCGCCCGTGACGCGCGGACCGTCAAGCTCCTCACCCGGGCGGGCATGGGGTGGTGTCAGGGGCGGATGTGCGGTGCGGCCGTGGCCTGCCTCGCGGCCGGCGGTGGCGCGGTGCCGCCGCCGGACGAGCGCCGCCCGCTCGCCGTTCCCGTCCCGCTCGGGGTGCTCGGCGCCCTCGGCTCGCCCCAGGGGGCGGCCGTCGCGGCTGAGGGGGCTGAGGCGGTCGTGGTGGCTGAGGGGCTGAGGGCGGCTGAGGCGACCGAGAGGGGCGCCGTACCCGACGCCGCGGATCCCGCCGGGAAGGCCGACGGCTGAACCTCCCCCGTGCCCCTCCCTCGCGGCACCGCGCCATCCAAGTAAATGTCACCCGCCATAGAAGGGCTCACCGGCATGACCGCCACCACCTGGAACAACTCCCGACCCTGGCGCGGCATCATGGTCGCCACCGCGCTCCCCCTGCGCGCGGACCTCTCCGTCGACTACGACGCCTACGCCGAGCACGTCCGCCGGCTCATCGAGAACGGCTGCGACGGCGTGGTCCCCAACGGCTCGCTCGGCGAGTACCAGACCCTGACCGACGAGGAGCGGGCCCGCGTGGTCCACACCGCGGTAGAGGCCGCGGGCGACGGAGCACGGGTGATGCCCGGCGTCGCCGCGTACGGCAGTGCCGAGGCCCGGCGCTGGGCGGAGCAGGCGGCCGAGGCGGGCGCGGGCTCCGTACTGCTCCTGCCGCCGAACGCCTACCGCGCCGACGAGGCGGCCGTACGCGCACATTACGCCGACGTGGCCCGGGCCGGCCTCCCCGTGGTGGCGTACAACAACCCCATCGACACCAAGGTCGACCTGACCCCCGCCCTGCTCGCCCGGCTCCACGGCGACGGGCACATCGTGGCGGTGAAGGAGTTCACCGGCGATGTCCGCCGCGCGTACGAGATCGCCGAACTCGCCCCGGACCTTGACCTGTTGGTCGGTGCGGACGACGTCCTGCTGGAACTCGCCGTGGCCGGTGCGGTCGGCTGGATCGCGGGTTACCCCAACGCCTTCCCGGCCACCTGCGCCACGCTCTACCACGCAGCGATGGCCGGAGACCTGCGGACAGCGGTTCCCCTCTACAAGTCGCTGCACCCGCTGCTGCGCTGGGACTCGAAGACCGAGTTCGTGCAGTCGATCAAGCTGTCCATGGACATCGTCGGGCGTCAGGGCGGCCCGGTCCGCCCTCCGCGCGTCCCGCTCACGGGCCCGGTCGAGGCCGGGGTACGGGAGGCGACCGAGAAGGCCGTCGCCGACGGTCACCACTGATCACTGGTCACTGATCACCGATCACCTGATCACCCCCGATCACCGATCACCTGATCGCCGAAAGGATCCTCCGTGCGCACCCGCCACGTCTTCCACGCAGTCGACTCGCACACCGAGGGCATGCCCACGCGCGTCATCACCGGTGGCGTCGGGGTGATCCCCGGCACCACCATGGCCGAGCGCCGTCTCCATTTCATGGAACACCTCGACCACGTACGGACGCTGCTGATGTACGAGCCGCGTGGCCACGCCGCCATGAGCGGCGCGATCCTGCAGCCGCCCACCCGCCCCGACGCCGACTACGGCGTTCTCTACATCGAGGTCTCCGGTGTGCTGCCGATGTGCGGACACGGCACCATCGGGGTGGCCACGGTCCTCGTCGAGACGGGCATGGTGCCGGTCACCGAACCCGTCACCACCGTCCGCCTCGACACCCCGGCCGGTCTGGTCACCGTCGACGTACAGGTGACGGACGGTGCGGCCACCTCTGTCACGCTCACCAATGTGCCCGCGTTCTGCGCCGGGCTCGACCGCAAGGTGGACGTCCCCGGCTACGGGACGGTGACCTACGACCTCGCGTTCGGCGGCAACTTCTACGCCTTCGTGCGACTGGACGAACTCGGGCTGCCCTTCGACCGTACCCGCAAGGACGACCTGCTGGCCGCGGGCCTGGCCATCATGGAGGCGATCAACGCGTCGCCGACCCGGCCGGTCCATCCGGAGCAACCGGACATCGCCGGCGTCAAGCACGTCTACCTGGCGGCGCCCGGCTCCGACGCCGTCCGCTCCCGCCACGCGATGGCCATCCATCCGGGATGGTTCGACCGCTCGCCGTGCGGCACCGGCACCTCCGCCCGCATGGCTCAGCTCCACGCCCGAGGCGAGCTTCCCCTCGGCCGTGACTTCGTCAACGAGTCGTTCATCGGTACGGAGTTCACCGGCCGGCTGATCGGGGAGACGGAGGTCGGCGGTGTTCCCGCGGTCGTCCCCACCGTCACCGGCCGGGCCTGGATCACCGGCACCACGCAGTACTTCCTCGACCCGGCCGATCCGTTTCCCGGAGGCTTCCTCCTGTGACCGCAGACGTCACCTCTCTCATCTCCCCCGCCATCCGGCCGACCCAACCGACGTACCCGTCCGGATCACCACCCCTGGTGCCTTCGCCGCAGTGGATACCGTGGGGCGGGCCCGCGCGGCCCAGCCCGGCTGGCTGACCGGCGGGGAGGTCGCCCGGCCGTCGGCCCTCGGCGCGGTCGGCGCCGCCGTCGAGGGCCGACGGCCGACGAACTGGCCGCGCTCGCCGCACGCGAGGCGGGCAAGCCGCTTACCGAAGCCAGGGGGCCGAAGTCGCGCGGACCGCCGCGATCTGGCGGTAGTACGCCCAGGCCCCTTACGAGCCCACCGGGGCCAGCCCACGACCCCGCAGCCGGTGCGGGGCTGCTCCTTACCCGTCGCCGCCCGCACGGGGTGGCGGGCCTGATCACCCCGTGGAAAGTTCCCCTTCGCCATCCCGAGCTGGAGGCCGCACGCGCCCTCGCGGTAGGCAACGCGGTCGTGCTCAAGCCCGCTCCCGAGCAACGGCCTGCGCTCAGCGCCTCGTCGAGCCCCCCAACAGAGCCTGCCCGCCGCCGGTGTGTTCACTTGCTGCCCGGCGGCGCCACCGAAGGCAACGCGCTCGTCTCCGCCCCGACGCCGCCTCCTTCACCAGCTCGACCACCTTCGGCCGGGCGTTGGCGCGCACCGTCCCCGTTCAGGCCGAGATGGGCGGCCTGAACGCGGCGGTGGTCCTCCCGGACGCCGACATCGAGCAGGCGGCGGCCCACATCGCCGCCGCGATCTCCGGGTACGGTCGGCCGCCGCCTTCGACCGACAAGGCGAGGCGCTCGACGAGCCGCTGCGGGCGGTCCCGGTAGGGGACCCGGCCGACGCGGCGACGGTATGCGGGCCGCTCATCAGCGAACACGCCCTCGGCAGGTCAGCGTCTCCTGGCACGGTCTTGCGCGCTCGTCGGCGGCACCGTCTCCCCAGGCCCCGGCTGGGACGCGGCACCTGGTACGCGGCACGGACCCTGGTCGAGACGGTGCCGCCAGGCCAACCGGCTGCTGCGAGAAGAGGTCTTCGGTCCCATGGCGGCCCTGCTGCCCGCCGATGACCTCGCCCACGCGGTACGGCTCACCAACTCGGTTCCGTACGACAACTCCCCGTCCTCCGGCGTCGACTTCCACCTGCCGTTCGGCGGCGTCAAGGCGCCCAAGCGCCAACGCGCCAAGGCGTCAAGCCACGGCCACCGCGAACAGGGCCGGTCGGCTCTGGACTTCCGCACCGCGAGTCGCACCTACACCCCCTGTCACCCGCTGGAGCAACGTGACATTGTACTCTGGTGATCTCGGCGGTACGAAGGGAACACCATGGGGCACTTGACACAGCGCGACCTCAACGCCACCCGCGAGCGGCTGCGCGACCAGGTTGCCCACGCCCTGCGAGCTGCCCTGATCTCCGGCGAACTGCGGCCGGGCCAGGTGTACTCCGCACCCGCACTCGCCGAGGACTTCGGGATCTCAGCGACGCCCGTACGCGAGGCGATGCTCGACCTGGCTCGGGAGGGCCTGGTCGAGCCCGTCCGCAACAAGGGATTCCGGGTCACCGAGGTCTCCGAGAGCGACCTGGACCAGTACACGGCGATCCGCGCCCTGATCGAGGTACCGACGGTGGGGCAGGTCACCCGCAGCGCCACCCGCGAGGAGCTGGAGGCGCTGCGGCCGGTCGCCGAGGAGATCGTTCGGGCCGCCCGCGACCACGACCTGATCGGCTACCTGGAGGCCGACCGTCGCTTTCACCTCTCGCTGCTCGCACTCTGCGGCAACGAGAGGCTGGTCGAAACCGTCGGTGACCTGCGCAAGCGGTCCCGCCTGTACGGGCTCACAGCCCTGGACGAGAGCGGCGAGCTGATTTCCTCGGCCGACGAGCACCTGGAGCTGCTCGACCTGATGCTGGCGGGCGACGCGAAGGGTGCCGAGAAGTGCATGACCCGGCACCTGGGCCACGTCCGCTCCCTGTGGGCCAGGGGTGAGAGCGCGGAGGGCTCCGGAGGCCGGCGATCCCGGCTGGCGAAGCGGGCCGCGACCGGCTGACAGGGGAGGTCTCCATAACGCGCGTTATGCGCACGTGGGGGCTTCCCGACAATCCCCGTCCGCGGTACAGCCCGAATCGTGCCCAGACACGCAATGTCACACCGCACATCGCGCGGCTACTCGACCGGACTCGACCGGGAAAGGGATCCATGAACCCCGCGTACGCGACCGTCGATCACGTCTTCACCACCCCCCTGGACCACTCGGCCCCGCACGGCCCGACCATCCAGCTCTTCGCCCGCGAGGTGGCCGATCCGGGCCGGGTAGGGGATCAACTGCCGTGGCTGCTCTACCTGCAGGGCGGTCCGGGAGGCAAGTCACCCCGCCCGTACGCCGGTTCACCCGGCTGGCTACCCCATGCGCTCAAGACCCACCGTGTGCTCCTTCTCGACCAGCGCGGCACCGGCCGCTCCACACCCGTCACAGCGCGGGCGGCCTCCCGCTTCTCCTCCCCGGCCCGACTCGCCAACCACCTGAGCCACTTTCGCGCGGACGCGATCGTCGCCGACGCCGAACTGATCCGCCGGCGGCTGTGCGGCGACGAACCGTGGGAGACGCTCGGCCAGAGCTACGGCGGCTTCATCACGCTCACCTATCTGTCGCAGGCACCAGAAGGGCTGCGCGCCTGCTACGTAACCGGAGGCCTTCCCGGCCTGTCCGCCACAGCCGACGACGTGTACGCGCGCACCTACCCCCGAGTACGGGACCGCGTCCTCGACTTCTACGCCCGCTACCCGGACGACGCCGGCCGGCTGCGCGAGATCGCCCGCATCCTGACCGCCACCGACGTTCGCCTGCCCGACGGCGACCGGCTCACCACCCGCCGCCTGCTCACCCTCGGTCTCGCCCTCGGCATGGGGGACGGCTTCGAACGGATCCACTAGCTGCTCGACGAATCCCTGGACATGCGTGGCGAGTTGACCGACACCTTTCTCCAGCAGGTGATGGGCCTGACCGGCTTCACCGACAACCCACTGTTCGCCGTCCTGCAGGAGACGTTGTACGGGCAGGGGGACAAGCCCACCGGCTGGGCAGCGTCCCGCGCGATGACAGGCTTTCCGGAGTTCGCCGAAGACGCGGACCCCTTCCTCCTCACCGGCGAAATGATCTACCCCTGGATGTTCCGGGAGATCAAGGGCCTGCGCCCCTTCGCCGACGCCGCCGGCCTCCTGGCCGAACGCGCGGACTGGCCGCCGCTGTACGACCCTCGCCGCCTCGCCGCCAACCGGGTCCCGCTGGCCGCGATCGTCTACCACGACGACATGTACGTGGACGCCGAGCTCTCCCTGCGCACCGCGCGCGATGTCGGCGCCACCCGCGTGTGGGTCACCAACGAATGGGAGCACGACGGCGTCACCGCCTCCGGTGACCGTGTGCTGTCGCGCCTGATGGACCTGGCGGCGGGCCGCGCGTAACGCGTAACACTCCGCACACGACTCCTCGACCTGCCTCCGACGGGAGAGGCATGGTCAAACCGCCCCGCCGCCCGCCGCCCGCCGCCCCTTGCCCCAGCGCTCCTCCTCGCGCCCTGCCTGTCCGCCCCCGCCGCGGCCACCTAATCGCCCAAGCCGCCTGCCTCCGCGAGCGATTGCGCGCTACCAGGAAGGACCGTACGCCGCCCAACTCGCCCCAGCCGCCCGCCCTTGATGCACCGCGTCGGCTACGACCGCTTCCGGTCCTGCGCACCGCTGTCGTACAGACCCCGGCAGTCGGCGAACGCCTCGTCCACCAATGACAGGCCCCGTTGCGTGAGCGGGGGAGGACGGCGCACGGCTGGAGGAGGCGGTCACGGCCTTCCTCGAACACGGCCTGCGCGTGGAGGCCGCGGCGGGCAGCCTGTTCGTCCAGCAATTGGATCTCAGCTGCGCAGGGGCCCTTCGCAGGCGTAACGAGCCGTGCCCGAACGGCCGTTGGGCCAGATGTCGACCGGTCCGAACGAACAGTTCATGTCCTCGAAGTTGTCCCCGCCGCTCTCACTGCGCTCCAGGACGAAGTAGTCGACAGTCTCCGACATGTCCTTGAAGACGAGATCAGGACTGGTGGCGTCGCTGAGGTTGGCAGTGATACGCCCGGTGCACACGAATCGGCGCTTGCCCGTGGTGTCCGCCGTGTCCTTGCACGCCGGCGTGGACTGTGTGGCGGAGACGAAGGCCGACCGGATCTGTTCGGCCGTCGAATGCCGCAGGGAAGCCGTCGGCAGGAACGAGGTGTTGGGCACGAACAGGTCGTCCACCTTGGCGATCTGCGCGTCGAGGAACGCGTCGTACGCGCGCTGCAGCGCCGCGTCCGCACCCAGCCGGGCCCGCCAGGCGTCGAAGGCCGTCGGATTGTCGGCGCGCAGGTGCCCGTACATCTCCTGGAGCAGCGCCGGCCGGTCCCGCCACAGGAACTCGAAGAAGGTGCCCGCGTAGGAGTAGAAGCGGAAACCGTCTCCGTCGTACGTGGCGTGCAGCAGTTCGTTGACGGTCATCCGGGGGCCGCCGCCGGCCGTGTCGTTGATGACGCTGCGGACCAGCGATTTGCGGACCGCGACGCCGTCGTCCCGCGTCGCACCGTCGAAGAACTCGGCCGTACCCTCGTCCATCGCGGTCGTACGGTCACCGGTGTACCAGGCACCCTCGCCGAAGTAACCGGGCACGGCGAACCGGCCGTTGAGGTAGTGCACGTACTCGTGCCGGAACAGCTCCTCAAGCGTGAGGGACGAGTCCTGTGGCACCCGGCGCTGGTAGGTGTAGAACGTCGCACCACGCTCGATGTAGACGCCGCCGTTCGCCGTCCCCATGCCAGTGAGGATCGGGTGGTAGACCTCGTAGTCCCTGCGGGACGCGTACAGCACGATGTTGAGCGTGGTGTTCGTGTCGCCGGTCAGCGGCTGCTTCGTGCCGAGGACTCGGTGGAACTGCGCCTTGACCTGCTTGCTCGCGTAGTAGAGCTGGTCGACGGTGGTGCGGTCGAGAGCAGTGCGGACCTTGATGGCTCCGTTGTCGTAGGTGTACGTGTACGGGAAGATCCGCCGCTCGATGTCCTCCGTGCACACCTGGTACGGCTTGCACGCCTCGTAGAAGTTGAGCCAGGAGACGGTCTTTCCCCAGGGCTCGCTGCCCAGACCGAAGTTGCTCTCGGTCGTACCCAGGAGCGCGCCGAGGTCGGGCACGATCGTCGGCTTGAGCGCTGCTATCTGCCCGAAGCGGCCGTACTCGCCGAGGGCGTCGCGCACGACCCACTCATTGGCGGTGCCCTTGAGATGGACGTGACCGGCGAAGGCCTTGAAGGCGTTGCGGTACGAGGCGTTCTGTGTGACCACGGTGTGGAAGGCGGTGTCCTTGTTGCCGGGGTAGACCCCCAGGTAGTTCACGGAGAGCGCGGCCAGGGCCGCGTTGCCCCAGGCGGAGTCCTTGTTGGTCTCCGGGTGGTACCGGTCCATCGTGGCCAGCACCTTCTTGATCAGCCCCAGTTGTGAGTGGCGCAGGCCGGGGGCGCTGGCGGCGTAGAGCGCTTCGCGCAGGGTGTTGGCGTTGGAGCGCGTGACGTCGAAGGTACGGGCGGCCGTACCGAAGGCGTTGACGGCTCGGCGTATCGCCTCGACGGTCGGCGTGTCGGTGAGGTCGATCTCGTCACGCGAGAAGTCGTGGAACGCCGCCGCGTGCAGGAACGTGAACATCTCGTACAGGTGGCTGCCGTTCTTTCCGTCGTGCGACGCGGCCAGCGCGGAGACGCGGCGGGCGACGGCTTGGACGTGGGCGTCCGACATGACCCGGGCGAGCCTGGGATCCCAGGTCCAGATGAGCGTGCGCAGGCAGCCGTCGGCGGTCACCGCGGGGTCGGCGAGGAAGTCGGCGAAGTGCTCGGGGCTCAGGCCGGCGACACCGTCGAGCGTGCAGGGGACTCCGGCGGCATGAACGCCGGTACGGGGAGCGGCGCCAGGGGCGGTCTGCGGCCCTGGGATGCGGCCCGCGGCGTTGCGGCTGCCGCCGGGGGCCGGGGCGGGGCGTGCGACGGCCTTCGGGGCTTCGGCCAGTCGCTGGACCTCGTCGAACGGGTTGTCACCATGGGCGACGGGAGCGGCGGCCGCGGCCGGTCGGCCGCCGAACGTGGCGGGGAGGCTCCGCGGGTCTTCGGACGCCTGGACGGCCTGGACGTCCTGGGCGGTCTGGGCGGTTTGTGTGGCTGTGGCGAGGAGCGTCGCCGCGATGGCGCCGGCGAGCAGAGAGGTGCGCACGGTTCTGAGCTGGGACACCGGTGACTCCTGTGTGGGAGGTGAACGAAGGGGGGTGTGACAGCGGTACGGAGCAGTGAAACGACGTAACGCACGCGGGAGTTGAGAGGACCCACGCTCTGCGATGTGACCCGTAACATAGTAATGTGAAATTGCACTGACAACCCTTGTGCACCTCTGAATCAGCCCAGGGCGCACGCGGCCCGCTGCCGCCGCGCCGTGAGTCGAGTGACCCGGTGGGTCCGTAGCCGCTCCTCCCGGATGCTTCCGCTCGCTCGGGCTAGCGTGGTGGAACGGCTGTCCGCGCGGGCAGTGTGACCTGCGGTAGGAGGAGGCGTAGTGAAGGCTGCGGTGCGCAAGTGGGAGGCGGTGCGGGCGTTCGCTCTTGGGCTGCCGGGAGCCGGGGAAGAATTCCCCTGGGGCCCCGAGGACTGCGTAGTGAAGGTGAACAAAAAGATCTTCGTCTTTCTCGGCAACGCGGACGGGCCCCAGCCTCCCGGACTGTCCGTCAAGCTGAAGGACCCGGCGCTGCACGAGCACGCGATGACCGCGCCGGGGGCCGAGCCCACCGGTTACGGACTCGGCAAGGCCGGCTGGGTCTCCGTGCCACTGGGAGAGAAGGGAGCGCCGACGGCCGAGGTGCTGTGCGAGTGGGTTGAGGAGAGCTACCGGACCGTCGCCCTCAAGCAGCAGGTCAAGGAACTCGACGCGCGGATCGAGGCCAACGGCTAGACGAGCCGCGCGTGTCCGGAGGACTGCCGGTCAGCGGGTCGGCGACCGTACGCCACGCCGGCGGGGGCTGCTCGCGTACGACGTCGCCATCTGTGGGCCGGACGCCGTGCGGGTCGGCCGGTTCCGGCTGGAGCCGGATCGCGGGCTCGACCGGCTCGCCCTCGCGCCGACACTGTGATCGTCCCCTGCCATGGCGGACGTCGACGAGAGCCCGCCCCGCCGACCTGGTCGGCGCGGTGCCATCGCGGCAGCTACCGGTAAGGCCGGGCACCGCCACGGCGCTGCGCCGGCACTTCAGCCGCACGGCCGGCGTGCTCCGGACACCTACCGCCGCACGTCCGCGAGCACTGGGCCCATGGCCGCCCATGGCCGCCCGGAACCTTCCCGGCAGGTTGAGCCCGAGCGGCACAGCAACGCGCTACGGCTTCGTGACCGCGTCACCCGTACCGGCGCGGAGTCGGTCCCGTACCACCGAGATGGCTACGACCAGCGCTGCCACCAGCACGGAGAAAAACACCTGGTCGCGCCCCGCGCCGCCATGGGAGGGCGGTTCGTCCGGGCGTCGTCAGGAGCTCGTGAGGATGACGAGTTGCTGGGTTGCCCGGGTCATCGCGACATAACGGTCGACCGCTCCCTCAACGCCCTTGCCGAACGCCTCTGGGTCGATGAGGACGACCAGGTCGAACTCGAGCCCCTTCGACAGCTCCGGGGTCAGCGACCGGACGCGGGACGTCGTCCGGAATGTGCTGCCCTCAATCTCACCAGCGCCGATGACGCAGGCGATCCCGTCGGCATGTGCGGCGAGCCAGGTGTCGAGCATCGAGCTCAGATCCGAAGCGGGTCCGTGTACGACGGGGATATCGCTGCTCCGGATGGAGGTCGGCACGTTGGCGTCCGGGAGCACGGCCCGGATGACCGGCTCGGCTTCCGCCGTGATTTCTTGCGGCGTCCGGTAGTTGATGCTCAGGGAGGCCAGGCTGATCCGGTCGAGCCCGATCCGTTCGAGCCGTTCCTGCCACGACTCCGTGAATCCGTGCCTCGCCTGGGCACGGTCTCCGACGATGGTGAAGCTCCGGGACGGGCACCGGAGCAGCAACATCTGCCACTCCGCGTCGGTCAGTTCCTGGGCCTCGTCCACGACGATGTGCGCGAACGGACCGGCGAGGAGGTCCGGGGCGGCGGCGGGCGACGCGGTCGCGTCGACCAGGGTGTCCTTCATGTCCTGCCCGTGCAGCATCGTCACCGCACCTTCCCCATCGGCATCGGCCTCAAGCAGGGCGTCGATGACGCTGGCCATGTGCTCGCGTTCGGCGGCGACAAAGGCGTTGTGCCGAAGCTTACGCCGCGACGCCTCCAGGTCACCGAGCCGCTGCCGCGCCGCGTCCAGGAGCGGCAGGTCGGACACCGTCCAGGCCTGGGCGTCCCGGCGCTGCAACTGCTGTACGTCGTCGGGGCTGAGCCAGGGAGCGCACTTCCGCAGGTAGGCGGGTACCGACCACAGGTCTCCGACGAGGTCAGCCGCTTCGAGCAGCGGCCACGCGCGGTTGAAGGCCGTGAGCAACTCCCGGTTCTTCAGCAGCGACTTGCGCAGCAGGTCGGCCGGGGCGTCGCCGTCGTGCTTGTCCATCAGGATCGTAAGCAGCTCCTCCCAGACCTGGTCGCGCGCCTCGTTGTGCGGAGTACCTGGTTCTGCTGCTTCGAACGCCACGGCCCAGTCGTCGGCGCTCAGCCAGATGTCGGACCAGTGGGTAGTGACCGTCATCCCCCGGGTGGGCGGCTCCTCGTAGAACCTGACGGCCGTCTCGATCGCCTTCACCAGGTTCGCGGACGACTTCAGGAGGGCCACCTTCGGGTCGTCCTCGAGCAGTGCTGCGGCACCCTCGGCGACGAGGTCCCGCAGGGTGCAGGTCTGCACGCCCTCCTCTCCGAGGCTGGGGAGGACATCGGCGACGTAACCCAGGTAGGGCCGGCTCGGACCGACGAACAGCACGCCGCCCCGGCGGTGACCGAGGCGAGGGTCGGAGTAGAGGAGGTAGGCGGAGCGGTGCAGAGCGACGACGGTCTTCCCCGTGCCCGGACCGCCGTCGACGACGAGAGCGCCGCGGGATCCCGCGCGGATGATGGCGTCCTGGTCGGCCTGGATGGTGCCGAGCACGTCTCGCATCCGTGGCGACCGGCTGCTGCCCAGGCCGGCGATGAAGGCGGACTGGTCATCGAGCGCGGCGTGCCCGGCAAACCCGTCCGAGGTGAACACCTCGTCCCAGTAGTCGCTGATCCGGCCGCCGGTCCAGCGGTACCTGCGGCGGCTTGCCAGACCCATCGGGTTGGCGTGGGTGGCTCCGAAGAACGGCTCAGCCGCGGGGGAGCGCCAGTCGAGCAGCAGCCGACGGCCCGCGCTGTCCGTAAGGCCGAGCCGTCCGACGTACACGGGCTCGGGGTTGTCCGCGCTGACCATGTGCCCGAGGCACAGGTCCAGACCGAAGCGACGCAGTGCGCGCAGGCGGGCGGTCAGCCGGTGGATCTCCACGTCCCGGTCCATCGCCTGCCGGCCCATGCCGCCGGGCGCCTTGCGCTCGGCATCGAGGCGGTCGGACAGCTCGCCGACCGACTGCTCCAGGCACTGCGCGATGGCCGCGAAGTGCTGCTCATCGCCGGCGATCAGCGTTGGGTCGGCCTTGGGGGAGAGGCGGTCGGGAAGGTCAAACGCGCTGGTGGTCAGGGGGTGCAGGGGGTTCACGGCATCAGCTCCGATATGAGGTCGCTCGCGACCATTGCGCGCGGCAAGGCGTCTGGACCGGCGTGACGAACCTGGCGGCCATGGCGGGCAACGCTCCGCCTGACGTGGACCCGTGGCCGTTGTCGGCTCAGCTCGCCAGGGTGTGCGGTTCTCGCGTTCTGGGGTCTTGGGCTCTGGGCTCTGGGCTCTGGGTCCCGCGCCCTCGGTCCTCGGGCCTCGCTCCGTGGTCCCGCGTGGTTCACGCGGACACCGGCGGCGTTTCTCAGCCGGCCGCGTCGAGCAGCAGCTTCGCGGCCACCGTTGTCCCGTCGGTGCGGATCGTGCCGGCCACGGCGGTCGCTCGTGCGCGGGTTTCGGGGGTCAGGGCCGTCCTGAGCGCGGCCGACAGGGACTCGGTGGTCGGAGCAGGGCCGTCGTGTGCCGCGCCGATGCCCAGGTCGGCCACCCGGCAGGCCCAGTACGGCTGGTCCGCCACCTGGGGTACCACCACCTGCGGCGCGCCGGCCCGCGCGGCCGTCGTCGTGGTGCCCGCACCGCCGTGGTGCACGACAGCGGCCACCCGGCCGAACAGTGCCTGCTGGTTGACCTCGCCGACGGCGAAGCAGTCGTCCCGGTCGTCGATCAGGGCCAGGTCGGCCCAGCCACTGGCCACCACCACGCGGCGGCCCTGCGCACGGACCGCCTCGATGGCCACCCGGGCGGCGTCCTGCGAGTCGCGCATGGGCATGCTGCCGAAGCCCACGTACACCGGTGGATCCCCGGCGTCCAGGAACGCCACCAACTCGGCGGGGAGCGGGCGTTCGTCGGGCAGGAACCACGCGCCGGTCTGTACGACATCGAGGTCCGCCGGCTCCTGCCACGGGTCCAGGGTGGGGTCTGTCGCCAGCCATGGCCGGTCGCCGATGACGTAGTCGCGGATGTTGGCCACCGGGGACAGGCCGATCGACGCCCGGTTCGTGTTGAGCGCCGCACCGAACAACGCGTTGATGCTCCGGGCGTCCAGGTCCCACAGCTTCCGGTTGTCGGTCACCTCCGGCGGGAACGGCCGGCCCGGATACGCCAGTGGCGGGTGGTGCGGCGACGGCAGGGTGAGCTGCTGAAACGTCACGGACACGGAGGGGATGCCCAGTTTCTCGGCCACGGACAGCGCGCCGGCCGCCGCAGGCATCGCGCCGGTCGCCACCAGCACATCGCACCCCTCGGCCGCCGCGGTGACCGCCTCGAACTGGCCGGCGATCAACTCGGCCGCGCGCCGGGGCAGGTTCGCCGGCGACGGCGGCGGCGAACCGGTGGTCAGCGCGCGCGCCGACCGGCCCACCGGCACCAGCGGCACGCCGACACCGGCCAGCCGCTGCGCGAAGTCCTCGTCCGGCGGCGCGCACACCCGAACCTCCGCGCCGAGTGCCCGTAACCGCACCGCGAGTCCCACCAGCGGTTCAACGTCGCCGCGCGACCCATACGTAGACAACAACACACGCACTTCGTGACTCCCACATTCCCGCAGGTTCTGGCTTCGGCCGCCGATTCTGCGGCATAGACCGGGTCTTGCCGCAAGGCCCCCCGTGCGCTATATGTTGAGAGTGGAAAGGAGCGGGTACTCCCCTTTCCCCCTTTCTCGTCCGCTGTGGACGGACAATCTCCTGCGAAGCGGCGCCACCCCCCGGCCTACTGGCGTGCGGGCGAGTCTCTACGGGCGTGGCCTGCGGGGTCAGATGACGCTGCGGATCGCCGCCTCGAACCCTTCCACGTGGCCTGCGGCAAGGGCCGCGGCCTTCTGTGCATCGTGGTCGATGATGGCGCGCAACAGCGGCCCGTGCTCGTGCACGTGACCTGCCAGACCCGGCAGCCGGTCGATGAACAGACACCAGATCCGCGTGGCCAGATTGTCGTACCTGACCAAGGTGTCCTCGAGGTAGGGATTGCGGGTTGCGGCGTAGATGGCACGGTGCACGGTCATGTCGAGCCGAATCAGGTCCTCGCCGCCGTCGGATGTGTCCGCCAGTTGTGCGAGCAACCGGTTGAGTTCGCCGCGGTCGCCCTCGCCTGCGCGTTGGGCCGCCAGGGCCGCAGCGAGGGGCTCAAGCTGCTGACGGACCTCTGAGATGTGTCTGAGATCGGCGATCTGCACCTCGGTGGCAAAGGTCCCGCGCCGGGGGTAGGAGACGATGAGGCGTTCGTGCTCCAGCCGTTTCAGCGCCTCCCGGACCGGGGTGCGCCCGAAACCGAGTTCGGCGGCGATCCGCTCGTCATTGATGGGTTCTCCAGGGCGGATCCGGAGGGTCACAAGACGGTCCGAGATGGAGCGATAGGCCTGGTCGGCCAGCGTTCCAAGGCCCTGACCAGCGACGGTCGACGAAGTCACTCCACATCCTTCCTTGACGCGGCCCGATCCGCCCTCCTAGGGTATCGCAACAGAAAATTGATATATCAGTCGGCTTTTAGTTTGGTGCGGCCGAGGAGGCTGGTCAGTAATGCGCCCCCACGACAACGCTCCCCCCACGCCCGGCGACGTCCTGCCCGACCACCCTGAATTCCTGTGGCGCAATCCCGACCCCAAGCCGTCCTATGACGTCGTCATCGTCGGCGGCGGCGGACACGGCCTGGCCACCGCCTACTACCTGGCCAAGAACCACGGCATCACCAACATCGCGGTTCTGGAAAAGGGATGGCTCGCGGGCGGCAACATGGCCCGCAACACCACCATCATCCGCTCCAACTACCTGTGGGACGAAAGCTCCGGCATCTACGAGCACTCGCTGAAGCTGTGGGAGACCCTCGAAGAGGACCTCGACTACCCCATCCTGTTCAGCCAGCGCGGCGTACTCAACCTCGCCCACAGCCTGCAGGACATCCGCGACAGCAAACGCCGTGTCTATGCCAACCAGCTCAACGGCATCGACGCCGAGTGGCTGGAACCGGACGAGGTCGCCAAGGTCTGCCCCATCGTCAACATCTCACCCGACGTGCGCTACCCGGTGCTCGGTGCCACCTACCAGCCCCGTGCGGGCATCGCCAAGCACGACTACGTCGCCTGGGGCTTCGCACGCAGGGCCAACAGCTACGGCATCGACCTGATCCAGGACTGCGAAGTCACGGGCATCGACATCCACAACGGCCGCGTGGCAGGGGTGCGGACCACGCGTGGCCACATCGCCGCCGGGAAGGTCGCACTCGCTGCCGCAGGGCACTCCTCCGTACTGGCCTCCATGGCCGGCCTGCGGCTCCCCCTGCAGAGCCACCCGCTTCAGGCGCTGGTCTCGGAACTGCTGGAACCGGTGCACCCGACCGTCGTGATGTCGAACGCCGTGCACGTGTACGTCTCCCAGGCACACAAGGGCGAGCTCGTCATGGGAGCCGGCATCGACAGCTACAACGGCTACGGACAACGCGGCGCGTTCCACATCCTGGAACGCCAGATGGCCGCCGCGCTGGAACTCTTCCCCGTCTTCGCCCGCGCCCACATGCTGCGCACCTGGGCCGGCATCGTCGATGTCACGCCGGACGCCTCTCCCATCGTCGGCCAGACCCCCATCCAGGACCTCTACCTCAACTGCGGCTGGGGCACCGGCGGCTTCAAGGCCACACCGGGCGTCGGCTGGTGCTACGCGCACACCATCGCCACCGGCGAACCGCACCCGTACAACGCGCCCTTCACCCTCTCTCGCTTCACCACCGGCGCCCTGGTCGACGAGCACGGCGCGGCCGGCGTCGCCCACTGACCGCCACCCCGGCCAAGGAGACCGACATGCAGCTCATAGCCTGCCCCTGGTGCGGTGAGCGCGAGGAGACCGAATTCCGCTACGGAGGACAGGCCCACGTCGCCTACCCCGACGACCCGTACGCGCTCGATGACGAGCAGTGGGCCCAGTACGTCTTCTTCCGCGACAACCCCAAGGGCCCGTTCGCCGAGCGGTGGGTGCACTCGGCCGGCTGCCGGCGCTGGTTCAACGCCCTGCGCGACACCGTCACCCACGAGTTCCTCAGGGTTTATGTCATCAGTGCCCAGCACCCCCTCACCACGAGCACCGCACCCGCCGCGCAGCAGCGGAAGGGTCAGGAGGCGATCTGATGAACAGCCCATTCCGTGCCCGTGGCCACGGGCACATCGACCGTGACACCACACTCTCCTTCACCTTCGACGGCACCGCCTACACCGGGCACCCCGGCGACACCCTCGCCTCGGCCCTGCTGGCCAACGGGGTGCACCAGGTGGCCCGCAGCATCAAGTACGGAAGGCCGCGCGGTGTCCTGGCCGCCGGAGCCGAAGAGCCCAACGCGCTCGTGCAGATCGAAGTCCCCTTCCCCGAGCCCATGCTCACGGCCACCACCGTGGAGCTGTACGAAGGCCTCGTCGCGCGGGGGCTGTCCGGCCAGGGCCGGCTGAGCAGCCGGCCGGACACGGCCCGCTACGACACCATGCACGCCCACTGCGACATTCTGGTCGTCGGCGCCGGCCCGGCCGGACTGGCCGCCACCCTGGCGGCCGCCCGGGCCGGAGCCCGCGTGGTTCTCGTCGACGAACTTCCCCGGCCCGGCGGGTCGTTGCTCGGCACCCGGGAACTGCTCGACGGCGTACCGGCGACCGCGTGGGTGAGTGATGTCGCCGCGGAGATCGCCGCCTGTTCCGACGTGCGGGTACTGCAGCGCACCACCGCGTTCGGTTGCTACGACGACGGCCTTGTCCTGGCCCTGGAGAAGCGCACGGACCACCTCGGTGCCGCGGCGCCCGCCCACATCTCGCGGCAAAGGATCTGGCGCATCCGTGCCAAGCAAGTCGTCTTCGCCACCGGTGCCTACGAGCGGCCGGTCGCCTTCGACGACAACGACCGCCCCGGTGTCATGCTGGCAGGATCGGCGCGTGCGTACCTCAACCGCTTCGGCGTACTGTCCGGGCGGCAGGCCGTCGTGTTCACCACGAACGACAGCGTCTATCCGGCAGCGCTCGAACTGGCCGACGCGGGCCTTCGGACCGCCGCGGTGATCGACGCCCGCGAGGAGGTGCCGGCGTACTGGCGCACCGCGTGCGACGAGCGGGGCATCGACGTACGCGCGGGCCACGTCGTCACCGGAACCAGCGGGATCGAGCGCCTCTCCCGCGCCCACGTCGCGGCCTTCAGCCACGGACGCCTCGGCGACCGGCAGGGAATCGACTGCGATCTGCTGCTCGTCTCCGGTGGCTGGAATCCGGCCGTGGCGCTGTTCAGCCAGGCCCGCGGCACCCTGGACTACGACGCGGGGATCGGTGCCTTCGTGCCCGCGCAGGCGCCCGGCAATGTCCGTACGGCGGGAGCGGCAAGCGGCACCTTCACCCTGACCGGCTGCCTGGCCGACGGCGCGGACGCCGCCCGGCGAGCCCTGTCGGCCATCGGCAGGACCGGCCGGACGGTCGCCCTGCCGGCCGCCGCCCCGCTTCCGGACGCGGCACCCGGCAGGGTGCTGTGGCGGGTCCCGAGCCCGCGGGACAGCCCGGACGGCTCGCACCAGTTCGTCGACCTGCAGCGTGACGCGCTCGTCGCCGACGTGCTGCGGGCGACGGGGGCAGGCTTGCGGTCGGTGGAGCACGTCAAGCGCTACACCACCATCGGCACCGCCCACGACCAGGGCCGCACGTCGGGCGTGATGGCCTCCGGCATCGTCGCCGAGGCGCTCGGGATGGACGTCGCCGAGCTCGGCACCACCCGCTTCCGCCCGCCCGCCGTGCCGGTCGCCTTCGCCGCCCTCGCGGGCCGCAACCGCGGGGAGCTTTTCGATCCGGTACGGGTGACCGCGCTGCACCCCTGGCATGTCGAGCACGGCGCCCTGTTCGAGGACGTCGGCCAGTGGAAGCGTCCCTGGTACTACCCGCAGGCAGGCGAGACCATGGACGAGGCGGTCCTGCGCGAGTGCCGGGCGGCCCGCACGGGCGTCGCGCTGATGGACGGCTCCACACTCGGCAAGATCAACGTGCAGGGCCCGGACGCCGGCGTGCTCCTTGACCGGCTCTACACGAACATGATGAGCACGCTCAAGGTGGGCCGGGTCCGCTACGGCGTGATGTGCGGCATCGACGGCATGGCCCTCGACGACGGCACCGTGATCCGTGTGGCCGAGCAGGAATTCCTGCTGACCACCACCACCGGCAACGCGGCCAGGATCCTCGAATGGATGGAGGAATGGCTGCAGACGGAGTGGCCCGGCCTGCGCGTCCACCTCACCTCCGTCACCGAGCACTGGGCGACCATCCCCCTGGTCGGCCCCCGCTCCCGCGACGTGCTGGCGGTGGTGGCTCCCGGCCTGGACGTCGACAACGACGCCTTCCCGTTCATGTCCTGGCGGGACGCCACCGTCGCCGGCATCCCGGCGCGGGTGTGCCGCATCAGCTTCTCCGGTGAACTCGCCTACGAGATCAACGTGCCCGCCTGGGACGGCATCACCGTATGGAAGGCCCTGTACGCGGCCGGCAGCGCGTACGGCATCACTCCGTACGGCACAGAGACGATGCACGTACTGCGCGCCGAGAAGGCCTACCCGATCATCGGGCAGGACACCGACGGCACCATCACCCCGCAGGATCTGGGCATGTCGTGGGTCGTTTCCAAGAAGAAGCCGGACTTCATCGGCAAGCGGTCCTTCTCCCGCGAAGAAAACCGACGCGGCGACCGCAAGCAACTGGTGGGCCTGCTGCCCGCCGACGAGCAAGTCCTCCTGCCCGAAGGCGCCCAGATCATCGCCACCAGCAGCATTCCGGCGCCACCGGTACCCATGCTGGGCCACGTCACCTCCAGCTACCGCAGCGACGCCCTGCAGCGGACGTTCGCCCTCGCCCTGGTGCGCTCGGGAACTCGGCGCATCGGCGAAACCCTCTACGTCCCGCTGGACGGTCGGACCGTCCCTGTGACCGTGACCGAACCTGTGCTCTTCGACAAGGAGGGAACTCGCCGTGACGGTTGAGACGCCCACGCGCTACAGCCCGCTCTCCGCGTGGCAGGACGCCCTGGCCCGCCTGCCCACCGGAGTGCAGGTGAGGGAACTGCCCTTCCTCACCCAGCTCAACCTGCGGCTGCAGCCCGGCAGTGCTGCGGCACAGGCCGTCGAGGCTGCCTTGGGCCTCACGCTGCCGGGCCCCCTGCGCGCCGGGATGTCCGGCGACGTAAAGCTGCTGTGGATGGGCCCGGACGAGTGGCTGCTGGTGGCGCCCGAGGGCCGGCAGCACGATCTCGTCGCGCAACTGCGGTCGGCCATCGGTGACGAGTTCGCCACCGTCACCGACGTGTCGGCGCAGCGCACCACGCTGGCCCTGTCCGGGCACCTCGTCCGCGAGGTGCTGGCTCAGGGCTGTGCGATTGATCTGGATCCGCGGGTGACGCCCGTCGGCTCGTGCCTGACAACGGTGCTGGCACAGGCCCCGATCACCCTGGTGGTACGGGGAGACGCAGCCTCCAGCGTGTGGCTGCTGGTCCGCTCCTCGTTCGCGTCCTACCTGGCCACCTGGCTCGTCGACGCCTGCACGGAATACCGGGGCGGCACCGGATGAGGGTCAGTGTCTTCGCCAAGTTCGTGTGTGCGGCGGAGCAGGAAAAACCGCTGGGGGAGCAGAGCCGCGTACCTCTCGAGCAGACATGGCTTGCCGCATCCGCGCCGTAAACCTGCGTGATGCACAATCGCCTGCCCAACGGGCACTCGTGCACGCGCTGACAGGCTGTACCCGAGCGACCGCCGTGAAACCCGCACACCTGCACCCACGTTGTTTTGGAGCACGCCATGGAGCCCACGGCTCACACCCGTAAAACCGTCCTGCCCGGAGTCGGCACCCGCTACGACCTGGAAACCGAAGCCGGCCGCCATCTCTCGGTCGTCATCCACCAGGACGGGCGGCGGATCCTCGCCTTCCACGATCCCGAAGAGGACGACAACTGCCGGGACTCGGCCGCGCTCGCGCCGCACGAGTCGACGGCCCTGGGCAAGCTGCTGACCCCCGACCCGGTCGCACATCTCCATCAGCACATGGAGATCGACCTGGTCACCGAACACATCGAGGTCACCAAACGCTCGCCGTACGCGGGACGCACGCTCGGCTCGACCCGGGCGCGCTCGCGCACCGGCGCCTCCATCGTCGCCGTCCTGCGCCGTACGACGGCCGTCCCGTCACCCGCCCCCGACTTCCGCTTCGCCATCGGTGACACCCTCGTCGTCGTCGGTACGCGAGAAGGCGTCGACGCCGTCGCCGAACTGATCACCGGAGGATAGCCGCCCGTGCACGACACCACCGCCATGCTCATCGAACTCGGGGCCGTCATCCTTGGTCTGGGCATCCTGGGACGCCTCGCCGGCCGAGTCGGATTCTCACCCATACCTCTCTACCTGCTCGCCGGCCTGGCCTTCGGCCACGGCGGCATACTCCCGCTCCAGGCCAGCGAGGAGTTCATCGCCACCGGCGCCGAAATAGGCGTCATCCTCCTGCTCCTCCTCCTCGGCCTGGAGTACAGCGCCTCCGAACTCGTCACCAACCTCAAGACCCAATACCCCTCCGGCGCCGTCGACTTCGTCCTCAACGCCGTACCCGGCGCCGCCGCAGCCCTGATCCTCGGCTGGGGACCGGTCGCCGCCGTCGCACTGGCCGGAGTCACCTGGATCTCCTCCTCCGGCGTCATCGCCAAGGTCCTCGGCGACCTCGCCCGCCTCGGCAACCGGGAAACCCCCGTCGTCCTCGGCGTTCTGGTCATCGAAGACCTGGCCATGGCCGTCTACCTGCCCATCCTCACCGCCCTGCTCGCCGGAGTGAGCCTCGCGGGCGGCACGATCACCCTGCTGATCTCGCTGGGAACCGTCGGCGCTGTCCTGTACCTGGCCCTGCGCCACGGCCGCCTCATCAGCAAGGCCGTCTCCTCCGACAACGCCGAGATGCTCCTCCTGGTCGTCCTCGGCCTCACGCTCCTCGTCGCCGGGATCGCCCAGGAACTCCAGGTCTCCGCGGCCGTCGGCGCCTTCCTCGTCGGCATCGCCCTGTCCGGAGAGGTCGCCGAAGGTGCCAGCAACCTGCTGACCCCGCTCCGCGACCTGTTCGCCGCCGTCTTCTTCGTCTTCTTCGGTCTGTCCACCGACCCTGCCGACATCCCGCCCGTCCTCGTCCCCGCGCTGATCCTCGCCGTCGTCACCGCCCTCACGAAGATCATCACCGGTTGGTACGCCGCCCGCCGCGCTGGCATCGGCACGCGTGGCCGCTGGCGCGCCGGAGGCACCCTCGTCGCCCGCGGCGAGTTCTCCATCGTCATCGCCGGCCTCGCCGTCGGCGTTGAACCCCGCGTCGGCCCCCTGGCCACCGCCTACGTACTGATCCTCGTCATCATCGGCCCGCTCGCCGCCCGCTGGACCGAACCCCTCGCCCGCCGCCTCACCCGCCGCCCGGCCAACCCGGCGCCCGCCGCTGCCCCGGAGGCGGAACGAGCCGACGCCGTCCACACGGCCACCTGATGCGCCCCCTTCGCGCGGTGGCAGCCGGCTTGGGCCTTGTCACCGGCTGCCGTCCGCTGTTGCCGGTCAGGTGGTGGTGGCGCCTCGTCCGCGAGGGTCGGTGCCGGCAGGCCGGGAACCGGCCGGTGGCTCGTCGGAGTCGAACACGTCCTCGCCGTAGAGGGCCTGCAGCCAGTTGGTCTGGTACAGGGTGTCGAGGTAGCGCTCCCCGAGGTCCGCGGCGATGGCCACCGCGGTGAGGTCACGGGTGTCGTGCTGGTCGAGCCACCCCATCGCGCCGCTGACCACCGTTCCGGTGGAGCCGCCGAACAGGAATCCGCGTCTGGCCAGACGACGGCAGGCACGGATGGTGTTCGCCTCTTCGACGTGGATGACCTCGTCGACGTACGACTCGTCGAGCAGCGGTGGACGGACGCTCATGCCCAGTCCCGGAATCATCCGGCGGCCGGGGGGCCCGCCGAACGACACCGAGCCGACGCTGTCGATCGCGACGATCCGCACCGGACGGTGCCACTCCTGGAAGTAACGCGCGCAGCCCATCAGGGTGCCCGTGGTGCCGGCCCCGATGAACAGCACGTCCAGACGCGGGAACCCGCGAGCGATCTCCGGCGCCGTCCTGCGGTAGTGCGCCTTCCAGTTGCTCGGATTGGTGTACTGGCTGAGCCACACGTACCGGTCGTCCAAGTCGCACAGCGCGCGGACGTAGTCGAGCCGCGCGCCGAGGAAGCCCCGCTCGTTCTGGGCGGCGATGACGTGCACCTGGCTGCCCAGCGCCTCCATCATCAGCCTGGTCGCCAGGTTGCAGCGGGAGTCGGTCACGCACAGAAACCGGTAGCCCTTGCTCGCGGCGATCACGCTCAGCGCCACGCCCAGGTTCCCGGACGACGATTCGACGATGACCGACTCCGGTTTCAGGACGCCGTCCCGTTCGGCGGTCTCGACCATCTCGATCGCGGTCTTCAGCTTGATCGATCCGGCGAAGTTGAAGCCCTCGCACTTCAGGAAGAGCGAGTGCCCGAAGATCGGCCGGAGGTCGACGTAGAGGTCCTCCTCGTTGAAGGCCTGGGGAACGGATATGACGGGCACGATGGCCTCCTCATCTGCTGCGAAGCGCTCTCGGGCGTCTGTCGGTTCAGCCGTGTCGCCGCAGTTCGTGGAAGAAATCGTCGACGACGTGCAGTCCCCCGGAACGGGCCACCTCGTCGTAGACGTACTTGCCCACCGCCAGATCGAGAACCCCCAGGCCGAACGGCGAGAACACGACCGGCCGGTCGCTCGGAACCGTGACCCGTCCCTCCATCACGTCGTCCAGCGTGCCGTGCAGGAAGTCCCGGTTGCCCGTGAGCTGCTCGGCCAGGTGGGGCGAGGTGTTGGCCTTGAGGCAGTGCTCGACGTCGTCGACGATGTTGAACGAGTCGAGGATGATCTCCGGTGCCAGATCCCGCAGCGACACGTGCAGCACCAGCGGGTTGTGCTCGAACCACGACAGGTCGCTGACGTGCGGCTGCGCGGCGACGGTGGCGAAGACCACCAGGTCGCTGTAACGGATCAGCTCTTCGGCGCTGTCGTGCACGGTGATCCGCCCCGTGGTCCGCGACTGCTCCAGGTAGCAGCGGAGCCCGGCCGCGCTGTCGGCGGACAGGTCGTGCACGCCGACCTCGTCGAACGACCAGCCGGTGGCCGCCAGGAAGTCGTACACGTAACGGGCGATCAGGCCCGCGCCGACGAACCCGACGCGCGTCGGACGCGGTCGGTCGTTGCTGAGCCACTGGGCCGCCAGGACCGCCGAGGAGGCCGTCCGGGTGGCACTGATGATGGAGCCTTCCAGGCAGGCGAACGGGTAGCCGGTGCCATGGTCGTTGAGGATCAGCACCGCCGAGGCCCTCGGGATGCCGGCCGCCACGTTGTCCGGGAAGCTGGAGATCCACTTCAGGCCGTCCACCCGCATCGGCTCCCCGATCGAGGCGGGCAGCGCGATGATCCGGGAGGACGGGCGGTCGGGGAACCGCAGGAAGTAGGACGGCGGGTTCACGCTGTCACCGGCGCTGTGCAGCCGGTACGTGGCTTCCACCAGCTCCACGATCTGTTTCTCGCGCCCCTGCAGTACGCCCTCGACCTGGGCGCCGGAGACGACGGCGAACGTCGGCACGCCGACCGGCTCGCGCAGGGTGAATTCCATCGCGGGGGAACGCCTGGCAGTCATGGCGTGGTCACCTCCACGGTCGGCGAGCAGTCGGCCAGGCGCAACGGGTCGGCCATCCCGACGAGCACCTCGCGGGGTCCCTCGTAGGGCTCCCTGCTGTGTGCGGTGCGGACGTTGTCGACGATCATCAGGTCGCCGGCCTGCCACGGCTCGCGTACGGTGTTGTCCTCGTAGACCTTGTTGAGCAGTTGTACGACGTCTTCGCCGATGGGATCGCCGCCGCCGAACCGGGTGTTGAACGGCAGACCGTCGGCGCCGTACACGTCCACGAGGTACTCGCGCACCTCGGGGGCCATCGTCCACTCGTTGAGGAACGCGATCTGGTTGAACCAGCAGCGTGCGCCGGTGACCGGGTGACGCACCACAGCGCTGCGGCGCTGCCTGGTGCGCAGGGACCCGTCCGGCTGCCGGTCGAATGCGATCGCGTTGGCACGGCAGTAGCTCTCGACAGCGCCGACGTCGTCCGTGCCGAACGACTCGGCCACGGATGCCCCGATCTCGTCGTTGTAGCTGCGGGTGAGCAGCCAGCCTTCCCGCTCGAACCGCTCGGTCAGCTCGGCGGGCAGCGCCTCCAGTACGGCCGACGAGTCGGCCACCGCGGTCGCCCCGCCCTCCGTGGGCGCGTCGAGGCACGCGAACAGCATCAGACCGGGGAACTCCAGGGCGTAGCTCAGCTCGTGGTGCATGCACATCGGCTGGTTCGGCGGCCACTGGGACGAGGAGTACACGCCGGGGGCGTAGGTCCGCCGGGCCGCGAAGGCCTCCTTCTCGGCCATCAGGGCTGTGGCCAACTGCCGGAAGACGGTGCCCGTCACGTCCGCGTCGTGCAGGCCGAGGCCTCGGACCAGGACCGCACCGTACTCGGTGACGCGGGCGTGCAGTTCCTCCCGGTGCTCGGCCACCCAGCGGGCCGGGTCGCCTGCGGTCCCGGCCCGCAACACCGGGGGTTTGCCTGCTTCCAGCGCGAGGTCGAGCGGTGACGCCGGGGATGAGGTCGGCATCGCGTTCTCCTTTCGTTCGTGCCGGTCAGTTCGCGTCGGTCACTTCCTGTGCGTCAGTTCCTGTGCGTCAGTTCATGTCCGCCACGTCAGGAAGCCGGTCGTCGACGGCCCGCAGCACGGCCTTCGCCGCTTCCGCCGGGCGGGTGCGCGGGAAGTGGTGACCGCCGTCGGTGAGCTCATACAGGTCGACGTGGTCGGCCAGCAGTTGCCAGTCGCGGTGCCGCTCCCGGAACCCCGTGGTGACCGGATCGTCGGCGGCCACGATCACCGTGACCGGTGCGGCCAGTTTCACCGCCGGGGGGCTGCCCAGAGCGTCCGCGAAATAGCGGTGGGCGGACACCACGTCGTGCCGGTAGGCGGCGGCAATGTGCTCGACCTGCCCGGCATCGAGCCGACCGAGCCCCAAGTAGGCGCTGTCCGCGCTCAGTTCGGCGGCGATCCTGGCGTCGCTCCAACCCGTCAGCTCGGTGACGGCGGCGCGCCGGCCGGCGGCGTCACCGGGCAACTGGGCCGCCACGAACACCCGTTGGACATCCACCCCTTGCTCCTGAAGTCTGCGCGCCGTCTCCAGTGCCGGCGCGGCACCCGAGGAGTGGCCCCACAGCAGGATCCCGGTCAGGCCGAGGCGGCTGATCTCGGCGCTCACCTCCTCGACCACGTACGACAGTGAAGCGAAGGTTCTGCCCCCGGCGCTCACGTCGTGGCTCGGCGGCTCGACGGCGTACACCGCCGGTCCGATGCCCCGCAGGGCTCTGGCCATCGGCTCGAAGCTCACCGCGCCGCCGCCGGCGGGCGGGAAGCAGATGAGGGCGCCGGTCCGGGCACTGTCCGGTTCCGACAGGGGTTGCAGCAGTCCGGCGGACTGCTCGGGTCCGCCGTCGAGCAGCTGGGCCAGGTCGGCGAGCACCGGGTGACGTGCGACGTCCTTGACGGACACCGCGCGGTCCAGGGCGACCGCCAGCTTCACCGCCGACAACGAGGTGCCGCCCCGGTCGAAGAAGTGGTCCAGCCGCCCGATCCGGTGCTGCGGGATGCCGAGCACCTCCGCCCAGGCGGCCGCCAGCCGCTGTTCGGCCGGCGTCGTCGGCGTGCTGCGGTCCTCGCCGGCCGCGTCGAGTTCGCCGGCCAGCGCCGTCAGCGTCTTCCGGTCGGTCTTGCCGTTGGCGGTCGTCGGCAGACTTTCCCGCCAGTGGACGGCCGATGGGATCATGTACTCGGGCAGCGACGCGCCGAGCCGGTCGAGCAGGACGCCGGCGTCGAGCGGCCGGGGGCCGGTGCAGAAGGCGACCAGGTGCGCGCTCCGGCCGGGCCGCTCGGTGATCACCACCGCACCGTCGCGGACACCGGGCACCCGCAGCAGCGTGTTCTCGACCTCGCCGATCTCGATCCGGAAGCCACGGATCTTGACCTGGCTGTCCCGGCGGCCGAGGAAGTCCAGCTTGCCACCGGGCAGCCAGCGGCCGTAGTCGCCGCCCCGGTAGAGGCGCCGCCCGGCGCCGTGCGGATCGGTCATGAAGGCCTGCCGGGTGCGCTCGGGGTCATTGACGTACCCGCGGCCGACACAGACGCCGGAGAAGGCGATCACGCCGGGGGCCCCGAGCGGCACCGGTGACAGCTGCTCGTCGACGACGTAGACGCGCACGTTGTTGACGCACCGGCCGAGCGGCACCCGCTCGGTGTCCGGAACCCGGTGCATGACCTCGTGGTTGGTGTCGTCCGAGGTCTCCGTCAGGCCGTAGGCGTTGACCAGCCGGATGCCCGGCTCGGCCGCGAACCAGCGCTGTACGAGCTCCTTCTTCAGCGCCTCGCCGGTGGCCGACACGTACCGCAGGTCCGGCAGCTCACGGGGGTGCTGCTCCAGGCGGGACAGTACGACGTCGAGGTAGGACGGCACGACCTGCAGCACCGTGACCCGGCCGTCGGCGATCCTGTCCACGAACCGCCGGACGTCCAGGATCTCCTCCTGCTCGACCAGCAGGGTCCGCCCTCCCACCAGAAGCGCGGACAGGAGCTGCCACAGCGATATGTCGAAGCACTGGGGTGCCGTCTGGGCGACCACCTGCCCCTCGCCGATCTCCAGGTCGTCGATCTTGGCGTAGAGGTGGTTGAGCATGCCCGCGTGTTCACACATCGCACCCTTGGGCTCGCCGGTGGAGCCGGAGGTGAAGTAGATGTACGCCGCCTGGTCCGGTGCCACACGGACGCCGAGATCGGCGCCGGTGCGGTCCTCGGCGTAAGCCTCGTGTACGTGGAGCTTTCGCACTCCGGGTGACGAGCCGGGGGACGGAGAGCCGGGGGACGACGAACCGAGGGCCTGGTCGAGCGTGGCGGTGCTGCCGCGTTCGGTCAGCACGAGCCCGCACCCGGCACGGGAGAGGGTGGCCGCGATGCGCTCGGCCGGGAAGTGCGGCTCGATGGGCAGGTACACCCCGCCGGCCTTGAAGACGGCGAGAACGGCGGCCATCCAGTCCAGGTTGCGCTCGGTCACCACGGCGACGACACCTTCGCGCCGCAGGCCCCTGGCCAGCAGGGCGCGGCCGAGCCGGTTGGCTCGTTCGTTGAGCTCCCGGTACGTCCACTGCCGGTCGCCGTGCACGGCCGCGACGGCCTCGGGGTGGGCCCGTACCCGCTCCTCGAACAGCTCGTGGACCCTGCGGTCCGGCAGGTCCCGGTGCGGCCCGGCCAGTCCTTCGGTCTGGAACCGGAGCTCCTCGGCGGAGAGCAGGGTCTGCCGCCGGTGCTCCGCGTCCGGGTCGGCGGCGATCAGGGCGAGCGCGGTGAGGTGGTAGCCGGCGATCCTGCCGGCGGCGTCCGCGTCCAACGCGTCGGAGCGGTACCGCAACCGCAGCGAGAGACCCCCGTCGTCTCGCGACACCCCCAGCCCCACGACGACGTGTCCGGGGAGGCCGCCGTCGCCGCCGGCCGGGTCGAACACCGCCTCGGTCGACGGCCCGGCCAGGCGCAGTTCGTGCCTGAGTTCGTCGACCGGGAAGTCCTTGTGCGCCAGCAGTTCCGACTCGGCCCGGCGGGTTCGTACCAGCAGTTCCCGCCAGGATTCCGGTGCGGCGGTCAGCCGGCAGGGCAGCGGCGGGCCGCCCCCGGCGGTGACGTAGCCCGTGCTGACGTCGGGATCGCCGGCCAGAGCCGCGAGCACCTTGGTGTGCGCGGCGAGCACCACCGAGGTCAACGGCATCGCCAGGTCCCCGGCGAGCCGGTGCAGCGCTGCCGCGACGCCGTCCGGGACCGCCGCCTGGTACGTGGCGATCCCCGGCGCAGGGTCCGGCGCCCAGCGGGGGAGCACGGTGGAGCCACCGGCGGTGAGCACACCGCTCCAGAACTTCCGGCCGGCCTCGGTCCGCATGCCCGTTCTCCCTCCGCTCACCGTCGCCGCGTCGCGGGATCGTCGTGGCCGTCGTCGCGCGACGCGGCGGCGGGATTTCCGCCCCACCGGGCGTGCCGCGGCATGTCCTCGCCCTTCATCAGGAAGGAGTCGGCGGCGAGCACCGCGCCGTCGCCCATCGTCACGCCGTAGTGGACGAGGGCACCGACACCGACGGTGCAACCGGCGCCGATCGCGCTGTGGTCGGACTTGAAGGTGCCGTCCTCCTGCGAATGGCACTGGATTTTGCTCCCGGCATTGAGGGTGCAGTCGCTTCCGATGGTGGTGAGCGTCCGCTCCGTCACATAGCAGCCGTCGTCGAACACCCTGCTGCCGAGCCGGACTCCGAGCGACCGCCAGATCATGTTCTTGAAAGGAGTGCCGTTGAATACGTTCAGGTAGTGGTCGGGCACTTTCCACAGGCGTTCGTGCCACCAGAAGTACGGGTCGTAGATGGAGCACAGCCGGGGCTTCAGCGGGCGGAATCCGGTGAAGCAGCGCTCCAGCAGGACGAAATAGGCCGCGGTGGACAGGAGGCCGAGGACCAGCGACACGGCTATCGCAAGCTGTCCGGCTACGCCGTGCAGGTCGACGGCGGCGAGGCCGAGCACCGTGAGGAAGAAGACATGGAGCCACCGTACGAAGAGGCAGCAGCCCATGGTGCGGATGTTGTAGCGGTTCTTCGCGGCGAGGTTCCGGCGCAGGTTGTCTCCGGTCCGCAGATGGTCGAACCGGGAATCGCGTTCCACCGAGCGGGGAATTTCGAAACACGGGGAGCCGAGCAGCCCGACGCCTTCCCGTACTGCGCCATCGAGAGGGACCATCACCTTCGTCCCGAGCAGGCAGTTGTCGCCGGTCTTCGCGCCCGAGGGATAGGCGATGTGGTTTCCCAGGAAGTTGTGCGGCCCGATCGACGCCCGCGACACACGGAATGACGTGCTGGAAAATTCCGCGTTCATGATGGAAAGACCGTCGGCAACCATCGTTCCGCTGCCCACGGAGGCCAGATACGGGGTCTCGTGCTGTACGTCCGAGCCGAAATTCGACCCGGTCTGCTCCACTCGCGACAGGTCGTATCCGAGACCGCGCAGATAGTCGACGATGTAGGAGCTGTCACCGCAGAGCCAGAGGAAGAACTTCACGTTCGTCAGGCGCGTGATCGCCCTGTGCACCGAGTAGTGGAGGCCGTACAGCGGATAGATCCTTTCGGGCCGCATCACGAGGTTCAGCAGGCGTGGAACGGTGAGCAGCGTGGCGAGGCCGACGACGACGTAGCCGAAGAACAGCACGAGGGACGTGATCAGCGCGTCGAGGTAGAGCTTTGGCGACGTGAAGCCCACGGTGCCGGGGGCCAGCGCGTCGCCCAGCGCCGGGACCTCGGTCAACAGCATGTACAAGCCCCCCACGGTCAGTGGCACGTACAGCAGGAAAAGCTGGAGCAGGGTCAGTACGCCGTACCAGGCACGGCGCAGTGTGCCGCAGTGCGCCGGAGCGACCCGCACGTAGTCGACTTCGGTGCGCTGGGCGGGCGATCCGTGCCAGCGCTCACCGTCCGGGACCCGCTGGCCGCTGTACAGCGCCGACGTATGGCCCAGTTGCGCGCCGTCCCCCATCGACGTGTCGATGTCGAGGACGGTTTTCTCGCCGGCGAATACGTCCCGGCCGAGGGTGACCCGGCCGGTCTCTATACGTCCGGCGTGGGCCCGGTAGCACAGGAAGTGCGAGTCCTTGCGGATCACCGTACCGGTGCCGATTCTGAGCAGGTCGGTGCAGACCGGAACGGTGCGGGAGAGGATCGTGACGTGCTTGCCGATCCGGGCACCGAGTGCCCGCAGGTACAGCACGTACAGGGGATTGCCGACGAAGAAGACCATCGGGTTGGCGTGAAGCAGAACCTTGACGGTCCAGAAGCGCAGATACGTCAGCCCCCATACCGGGAATTCACGGGCCCTCCACCGGCCGATCAGGATCCATTTGGCGACGACCGGGAAGGTGCACAGACCCACGAAGGCGGCACCGCCGAAGAGAAGCGAACGCAGGTAGATACCGGCCGGCCCCGAAGCGTCGGAGACCCACGCGTACCCCCGGCCGGTGATGGCTGCCGCCAGGAACGAATAGCCGAGGAACAGCAGCAACTGGGCCGTTCCGCAGAGGACATAACGCAGCGTGCCGGCCGGTTCCACCTCCTGGGTCTGCACCGGAATCGACGGCTCAGCAGGAGCGGGGGCGGTTTCCTCAAGTGCCATCGCGAGACTACGGATCGTCGGAGTCCGGTAAATGTCCTTCATCGAGACCGACGGGAGGTCCGCGCGTTTCCTGACCCTCGCGCAGAAATGAGCCATGACGAGGGAATTGGCGCCCAAGTCGTCGAAGAAGTGGCTGTCCACCGACACCCGCTCGACACGGACGACCTCGGCCAGTACTGCGGCAAGGTTCTTCTCGGTGTCGGTCAGCGGGCCGGCATATCCGCGCTCGGCGAATGCTGATTCATCCGGCGCGGGCGGCAGAACCTCGACAGATTCTTCTTCCATGCGAACCCCTGAAGAGAATTCCTCCGGTCGCACATCATCCTCACCCAGTCTCCGTCGTCCACCGCCGGGCTGCCACTCGACTCGGGCCCGGTCGCCGGTCAAACCCGTTTGAACACGGACAGTTGATGACTGGTCAGAGGAGAGTTACGCCGTCAGGGGCCGGTCCGCCGGGGAGACCGGCGCCGGCAGCACCGTGGAGCCGGTCAGGTAACGGTCGGTGGCCGCGGCGGCGGCGCGTCCCTCCGCGATGGCCCACACCACCAGCGACTGGCCGCGTCCCGCGTCACCCGCGATGAACACGCCCTCCGCCCCGCTGCGCCCGTTCTGCGTCCGCTGTTGCGCCGGCACGGCGGCGAAGGCGGTGTCCCGCGCGAAGTTCCCCCGGCCGTCCAGTGTGAGCCCGAGCTGCTCCATCAGGCCGCTGTCCCGCTCGGGGCCGCGGAAACCGAGCGCGAGCAGCACCAGCTCGGCCGGAATCCTCCGCTCAGTACCCGCCAGCGGGCTCCTGGACGCCGGCTCCACCTCCGTCAGGTGCACAGCGCATACGTGACCCGCCGGTTCCCCCTCGAAGCGGAAGGTGGCGCAGGAGAAGACCCTCGGGTCCGTGCCGTGGCGCTCCCGGGCCTCGTGATGGGCGTGGGAGATCCGATAGACCTTCGGGTACACGGGCCACGGCTCGGTCTCGGGCCGGGTGTCGCCCGGCACGGGGTTGATGTCGAGCTGCGTCACGGAGGCCGCACCCTGGCGCAGCGCGGTGCCCAGGCAGTCCGATCCGGTGTCCCCGCCGCCGACGATCACCACGTGCCTGCCCTCGGCGGTGAGGGGCGGCGAGGCGCGGTCACCCTCCCTGGTGTGGTTGGACAGGGTCAGGTAGTCCATCGCCTGATGGACGCCGTTCAGTTCGCGGCCGGGAACAGACAGTTCCCGCCGCTCCGTGGCGCCGACGGCCACGACCACCGCGTCATGGCGCCTCCGCAGCGCGGCGGCGTCCAGGGCGCTGCCGACCCGCACACCGGTGCGGAACTTCGTGCCCTCGGCCCGCATCTGCTCGATCCGGCGGTCCAGGTGCCGCTTCTCCATCTTGAACTCGGGAATGCCGTAGCGCAGCAACCCGCCGATGCGGTCGGCGCGCTCGTACACCGCGACCGTGTGACCGGCCCGTGTGAGCTGCTGGGCCGCCGCCAGCCCGGCCGGCCCCGACCCGATGACGGCGACGGTCTTCCCGCTCAGCCGCTGCGGCGGCCGCGGTGGCACGTACTCCCGCTCCCAGGCGTGGTCGGCGATGGCCTGTTCGACGTTCTTGATCGTGACCGGATCGGCGTTGACGGCCAGTACACAGGCGTCCTCGCACGGTGCCGGGCACAGCCGCCCGGTGAACTCGGGAAAGTTGTTGGTCGCGTGCAGCCGCTCGGCCGCGGCGCGCCAGTCGCCGCGCGCCGCGTACGCGTTCCACTCGGGGATGAGGTTTCCCAGCGGACAGCCGCTGTGGCAGAACGGTATGCCGCAGTCCATGCAGCGCCCCGCCTGCTCGGACACCAGAGGAAGCAGCGGCTGCCCCGAGTGGACCTCGTTCCAGTCGCTCAGCCGTTCCCCGACGGGGCGTGCCCCGCTGGGCCTGCGGGGGGTTCTGAGGAAGCCGTAGGGATCTGTCATACGCGCCGCCTCCAGCGCCCGTCCGCAGTGCATTACGGCACTTTCATTACATTACGCTCCTTTTGCTCATACTTCACCCCGGAGGGGACTGCCGACCGAACACCCCCTGGCGTCGGAGCGGTTGTACTCATGAGGCACACCATCCGCGCATGGCGCAGCAGCTACCGTTGGGGCCTGATGTCGGATGCGGTACACGGTGCACGCGTGGCACCACGGGCCGCGACTTCGGGAGGACTGGGGTGGAAACGCAATGCTGGATCCCATGTCGTTGGCGGCCATTACGGCGGTGCTGGGCGCGGCCGGGTCGGGGATGGCGAACGAGGCGGGGAAGCGCGCCTGGGAGTCCGCGGGCGGACTGGTGCGGCGGATCGCCGGACGAGACGTAGCCGCACCGACCAGCGGCGCCGAAAGGGAGGCCGTGGCGCGTGTGGTCTTCGAGGGGGTACACCGTGACCCTCAGCTTGCCCTGACGTGGGAGGCGTTCACCCGGGGCATGCCACCGACGCGTGGCGCCGCCGGACGTCCCCAGCTTCCGCCCTCGGTACGGTTCTTCACCGACCGGCGGGAGGCGATGAAGCTTCTCGACGAGGAGGCGTCGCGCCCCGCCGACGGCCGGCCCCGGGTGGCGCTCCTGCACGGCGCCGAGGCCATGGGCACCAGCACCCTCGCTGTGCACTGGGGAAACAAAGAGGCACAGCGCTATCCAGACGGTCAGCTCTACGTCGACCTGCACGGCGGATCCAGCAGCACCGCACTCGACGCCTTCTCGGCGTTGCGCCGTCTGCTGCGGCAGCTCGGTGTGCCCGATGAAGAGATTCCGCCTTCGGGCGAGGGGCGGATCGAGCAATTCCGGCGCCTCGTCTCCGGCCGGCGACTGCTGGTCATTGCCGACCATGCCCATTCCGCCGCTCAGCTCCGACCGCTCATCACCGCGGCACCCGGCCTGTTCACCCTCGTGGTCTCCCGCCACCCACTGCCCGGCCTCGACGCGCTGCGCATCCCCGTCGGCCCCCTGGCGGACAAGGACGCGAGGAGACTGCTGACCGAGATCGCCGGCAAGCCGGCGGTCGCCGCGGCGCGTGCCGTGCTGCCGCCTCTCCTCGCCCGGTGCGGTGGCTCGCCCTACGCTCTGCGGGCTGCCGCGCTCCGGCTCGCCCAGCCGATGCCGGCGCCCCACGTGCGGGAGGAATCCGCGATGCACGAGGACGAGCCTGTCCGTACCGCCGTCGAGGACGCCTATCGCTCACTGGACGCGGACGCGGCCCGCGTGTACCGACTGATGAGCCTGCGTGCGTGGCCCGCCATCACCCCAGCCGCGGCAGCGCACGCCGCCCAGACCGACGACCGCGACGCCGCCCGCATCCTCGCTGAACTCGCCGGCCGGCAGCTGCTGGAGCACACGGACGACGGCCGCTTCCGATACCGCCCAGCCGTACGGCGGCACGCCGAGCAGGCCGCTGTACGCGACGACGGCATCCCGGCATGCGCGAGCGCCGTGGCGCGGGTCGTCGACGGGTACCTGTATCTCGCCCTGAGCGCGGCACGCGGCGCCCTGCCGGAAAGCTGGCGCGTCCCGTCACTGCCCGTACCGCCGGACCGGAGCGACTACACCGACCGTGGACAAGCGCTGTCGGTTCTCGCCGCCGAGTCCGGCAATATCGTCGAGGCGATGCGAGCAGCCGAGGAGTTCGGAAACCATGACACCGTCATGGCCCTCGGCCAGGCTCTCTGGCCGCTGCAGCTCAAAGCAGGCCACCACGACGAACTGCTGCCCGCGCTGCGCCTCGCGTCCAGCACAGCCGCCGCGCACCAGCCCGGCTCCCGCGCCGCAGGAGCACTGAAGGCGCAACTCGCCCACACCCTGACGGAGTTGCAGCGCTACGAAGAAGCGGAGGCGCTGGCGCTCGCGGCCGCCGCGGACGAGCGGACGGCCGGCCACATCCGAGGCCGTGCCTCATCGGTCGAGTTCCTCGGGCTGCTGCGGCTGCGACAGTGGCGCTTCGCCGAGGCGTACGCCTGCTTCGACGAAGCGGGGGAGATCTACGACGGGATCGGCCCCGACGACGAAGGCGCGGCCGACCTCCCCCGCGCCCGCGCCCTGCTCGAACGCCACCGAGGCCGTGCACTGCGGGGCATGGGAAGGCACCAGGAAGCGCGCGAGCACCTGGAGGGCGCGCTGCGATTCTTCCGGGAGTGCGGAGAGGCGTACAACACGGCACGTGTGCTCACCGATCTCGCTGAGACCCGCCTCGACACACAGGACCATGCCGCAGCGCTGCCGCTCGTCGAGGAGGCCATCGCGAAACTCGTGGGTGAAGGGGGGGAATACCACCTCGCCTACCTGAGGGCCATGCGCGAGCGGTGCCTCAGCCGGTTTCAGGGGTGACAGTGACGGGATGACTGGCGGTGCCGGTCCGGACGATCAGCCCCTGGGCGACGAGTGTGTCCAGTGGGTTGCCGGCGGCCAGCCACGCATGCAGCGCGGAAGCGCAGGCCGCGGGATCGACGTCCGCCGACGGCTGGGAATCCAGCCGCAAAAGGCGACCCTCGCGCAAGCGGACGGTGCAGGCGCCGGGCCCGGTGATGTAGGCGGCGAGGGCGCAGTCCGGGTGCAGTTGCAGTACCCCGGCCGTCCACTGTGCGGGCGAGCCGAGGCGCGGGTCCTCAGGGGCGCCGTACCGGAGGATGACATCGGCGAGGCCGAGAGCGTCCACATCGCGCGTGTCCTCATGGACAGCCGTATGTATGTCACCGTCGCCTGCCGGCTCGTACGCCGCACCGGCATAGCGCTCCACCACAACCTCTCGGGCCCCCGGCAACCGCGTCAGAACACGCAAGGGCGCCGTACGGCAGACGGGCTCGTACGGGGGGAGTGGCAGCGGGTCCAGGAGCGCGGGCCAGGACGGTTCGGGCATACCCATCAGGTCGTAGAAGAGCTGACGCAACCTGGCAGCGGACTCGCCGGGCAGCGAGCTGGTGAACTCCCCGGGTCCCGGCACCGGACTGCGCTGCGCGCCCAGTGACTCCAACTGAGGCAACAGCGGGGCGCACGGGTCCAGACGCGGCGCCCTGCGGACGAAATCGGCCGCCGGTGACAGCGGGTCGAGCCCGGACAAAGGAGCGGCACCCAGCAGTACGGGAGTGCCGAGAGCCGCCGCGTAGTAGGTGACGGCCCCGTGATCGCCGATGACCGCGTCAGCCGCGATCAGCGTCTGTCGCCAGCCTTCCAGCGGATCGATCAGCACCAGTCCACCGCGCCGGGCCCGGTCGAGCCAGGCACGAATCTGACCGGGACCGTGCCCATGCCAGGTATTGGGGTGCAGGACGGCGGCGAGGCGGTATTCGTCCGCCGGGAGCTCGGCGGTCAGGCGTGGCAGCAAAGACGGCAGAACGTCATCACCGCCGCCGTCGCCGAAGAGGGATTCCGGGTTCCAGGTGGAGTTGAGTACGACGAGCCGCTGGCCGCGCCGCACCCCCAGCGCCCTGCGGAACCTCTCCCGGTACGGACGAGCCGCAAGCATCCGGTCGAAGCAGGGATCCCCGGCGATTACGGCTGTAGGGGCAGCCTCAGGGCATGCGGCCCGCAGGCGATCGAGCTGCTCGGGATGGGAGAGAACCAGGGCGTCCGCGAGGGGAAGACCGGTTTCGTCCGACAGGAGCCACTCCGGGGACAGCCCGAAGACCGGCACCGGGGCTTCCGGCTTCCGGCTTCCGGCTTCCGGCTTCCGGCTTCCGGCTTCCGGCTTCCGGCTTCCGGCTTCCGGCTTCGCCAGCCTCTTAGTGTACCCAACACCATGCGAAATGACTACCAATGCCCCTTTCAATCCCTGGAGTTGACCGCCAAAGCTGGCCGAGATCGCGAGGTCGACCGGCGTATCGCGAGCCTGTTCCCAGGGCAGGACCGGCACCCCTGTGTCAGCGAGGAGTGCGGCGATTCCTGAGCGGAAAGCGGAGGATTCCGGGCACGTGGCCAGGAGCTGTACGCGCAAGTCGTCATGGAACAGCGGGAGAACGTCCAGCAGCCGTGTGATCGAGGTGACGTTGTGCGCCACGAGCAGCACCTTCTGGCACTGCCCCCGCGTGGCCCACCGAACGGCGTCGTTCCCGACCGGAACGCGTATCCACTCGGTTCGTCCCTGGTTCATTCCGTGTCCCTCGGTGCTCGCGCCTTACTGATCCCCGGTGTGGTTGGCCAAGTGGCCGCCGAAGCTTAACGCGGCGAGACAGCGACGGGACGCTCTTGAATCTGATTATGATCAGCTACGGTCTGGAGCACCGCCGAGGCACTCGTCACGCAGGTGTGCGACTGGGGTGGCCTCGATCAGCGCTCAGCGTGAGCGGTGGCCGAAGAGCCGGTCTCGGAAGCCTGGTCATCGGTTGGGCGTTGACACTCCGGTGCGTACGGCTCGCTGCCACAGACGCGGCACACCCCGCTGGGCCGGCAGTCCGAGCTCCCCGAAGGCCTGGTGCGCGGTGCGCTCCACGCCGTGGTGGATCTGGGCGGTGCCTGGGGGCCAGGGTGTGAGTCCGTCAGAACCCTGCTGAGGTTGCGGCGCCGCCGCAGTTCGGCGACATCGGCGCGTGGCATCCGGCCGACCGGCGACGGGACGACAGTCCACAGCACGGTGCATGCCGAAACGCCGGCAAGGGTGAGCCACAGCATGGTGTCTGCCATGAGAATTCCTGTTCCCGCCACCGATCATGGCGGCAATCGAAGACCAGCACTTCCGCAAGTTCTATCCCTGAAGGCGACAGTCCGCATAACGCTCGGGCATATTCCGGGTTACGTCGATCTCTTCGATTACAGCCGTGAGGACCCACGGAAGACATAAGCGGACTAACGGTGGCCTCCGTGACGGTGTCACAGCATTGCTCCTCATGTATGAGGATCTTCAGTTCAACAGTCCGGGGTAACGCACGCCAACGTCAAGACTCAGGCGTCATCTGCGGCGCGAAGTGCGCAGGTGGAAGCCGGGAGGCTTATAGCTCATGTCCCTGCAGAACTGATAAACCACTTGAAGGAAGTCATCCATATGCGACAAGGCCGCCACCCGTTTGCCGCGCATCCTGCTTAATCGGCAGACAGTTGGATGGACTATGACGAAGTCAAACCACTCCGAAACAGGCTTGCACCGCTTGATCAGTTCCATGAGCGATACGACCGCCCCTGCCGTACGGGTCGGAGATATGACTGTTTCTGTCGTACGGATGGGGTCGTGGGTGTTCACGCCGGCCTCTGCCCGCCTGGCTCGGCAAGCGAACGCCACCTTGCACGACAAAGACCGGTGCGTCGATCTACAGTACTCGTCCTCGATTGTTGAAGATTTCCTGACGGCGATGGCAAGCATCGAGGATGACTTCGCCGCCCTGTCCACCTCCGCCCTGCCTGAGCGGCACGACAATGACCGGACGGGGCAGAGCTTTCATGCATGAGACGCGGCGCGGCCGCCACAGCCGGGTCGACCCGCCCTCACCTCCAAGCTCTGACGCCGCCTGGACCCCGCCCGTTACCGGCACTTCGTACACCGGAGCCGGCGATCAGCTTTTCTCCTCGATCGACCCGTGGGACCCGGCAGAGGAACTCGCCCACCTTCTGCAAGAGGCCATCGCCGCCGAGGCGAGCACCGCCACCCTGACTGATGCCGGTGCGCCTTCGGGCACGGAAACCGACGACGCCCAGCCCGAGGGGCTGGGCGACTTACCGCTTGCGGGCCTGACGGAGATCACGGCAGAACTACCGCCCGTGCGCCCCGCGACGCCGGGCCGTCGCAGACCCCGCTCGCGCAAGCGCCCGGCCACCGGCGCACTGCAGCGGACGAGTTTCGCCCTGGCCGCGCTCGCCGCCGTCGTCGTCTCCATGGTGTGCGTCTTCGGCGGCATGGTCACCTACGACCCGCTGCGCCACCTCGCCCGGTATCGCACCACAGCAGGCGCGGTCAGCTGGTGGCCGCTGCTCGTGTACGGGCCGTGGATGGTCGCATCCCTGTCCATCCTGCGGGCCGCCCTCCACCAACGCCGAGCGGCACACTCCTGGGGAGTCGTACTGCTCTTCTCCACTGTCTCCATGGTTCTTTGCGTAGCGCAGGCGCCCCGCACCCCGGTCGACGCCGCAGCAGCCGCACTGCCCTCCCTCGCCGCTCTTGCCTGCTTCCAGCAACTCGTCCGCCAGATCACCCTCACCCGGCCACCCCGCCAGACCGCGCCCCGCCACAGGAGCCCCGCCTCCCCACTCCAACGCCCCGCGAGCCAAAGCGGGAAGCCGACGTAGCCGGAGTCACGGGCACGGTCTCTTGATGCTGTGTCAGAGGCCGGAGGGACCGACGAGCGCTGCAGCAAGGCTGAGGACGGTGGCCAAGAGGGCCAGAGTCAGCACCAGGAGCCGCAGGGACGACACCACGCGCTCCCACCGGTCCGCTCCGTGAGCGGGATCCTCAAGCAAGGGAGCATTGTCCGGCCAGTTCTGTTCCACGGGCTTCGTCGTTCGCACATCGTTGTCTTGACAGTTCATTCCCTGCCAACGCGGCCGCGCCGACCGTGGTGACGGCACCGCAGGAACCGTCATCTGATCGACGCGGCCGATACGTCGTACGTCCTGCGTACCCCGGTTTGCCGGGCAGCCCGCAGGCTGCTCCTCCGCAGTCCGCCGAGATCAGACCGCCGGGGCCGGGAAGGTCGGGTACTCCACCCCGGAGACGTGCTGGACAACGCGGATGACCTGGCAGGAGTATCCGAACTCGTTGTCGTACCACAGGTAGAGGATCGCGTTGTCGCCGTCCACCTTGGTGGCGCCGGCGTCGACGATCGAGGCGTGGCGCGAGCCGATGAAGTCGTTCGAGACCGCGTCGGGGGCCGTGGTGAAGTCGATCTGGCGCTTGAGCGGCGAGGTCAGCGACACGTTGCGGAGGTAGTCGAGGACCTCCTCGCGGTTGGTCTCGCGGCCGAGGCGCAGGCTGAGGATCGCGATCGAGACGTCCGGCACCGGGACGCGGATCGAGCTGCCGGTGATCGGCGCCTTGAGGTCGGGCAGCGCCTTGGCGACGGCGGAGGCGGCACCGGTCTCGGTGATGACCATGTTGAGCGGCGCCGAGCGACCGCGACGGTCCGCCTTGTGGTAGTTGTCCAGCAGGTTCTGGTCGTTGGTGAACGAGTGGACCGTCTCCACGTGGCCGCGCAGGACGCCGTACTCGTCCGCCATCGCCTTCAGCGGCGGGACGATCGCGTTGGTGGTGCAGGACGCGCAGGACAGGATCTGCTCGTCCGGCTTGATCGTGTCGTGGTTGACGCCGTGGACGATGTTGGGCACATCGCCCTTGCCCGGCGCGGTCAGGACGACCTTGTCGATGCCGGGGCGCAGGTGCGTCGACAGGCCCTCGCGGTCGCGCCACTTGCCGGTGTTGTCGATGAGGATGGCGTCCTTGATGCCGTACGCCGTGTAGTCCACCTCGGACGGGTCGCCGGCGTAGATCACCTTGATCTCGTTGCCGTTGGCGATGATCGTGCTGTTCGCCTCGTCGACGGTGATCGTGCCCTGGAACTGGCCGTGAATGGAGTCACGGCGCAGCAGCGAGGCGCGCTTGACGATGTCCTGGTCGCCGCCCCGGCGGACGACGATGGCACGGAGCCGCAGGCCGTTGCCGGAGCCTGCCTTCTCGATGAGCAGGCGGGCGACGAGGCGGCCGATGCGGCCGAAGCCGTAGAGGACGACGTCGCGGGGCTCGCGGCGCTCGATCTTGTTGGCACCCGTGGCGCCGGCGACGGCCTCGGCGGTGAACTCCTCCACCGAGAGACCGCGGTCGTCACTCTTGTACGTCGCGGCGAGCATGCCGATGTCGATCTGGGAAGGGCCGAGATCGAGTGTGGTCAGAGCCTGCAGGAACGGCAGCGTCTCGGTGACCGAGAGTTCCTCACCGGCGATCTGCCGGGCGAATCGGTGGGTCTTGAGAATGCTGACCACCGACTTGTTCACCAAGGAGCGGCTGTGAAGGAGGACCGTGATGTCCCTCTTCCGGTGCAGCTTCCCGATGACGGGGATCATCGACTCCGCGATCTCCTCGCGGGTCTTCCAGTTGGTGAACGAGTCGTCGTTGACAGTCACAGGTTTATCTTTCGAGCTAGGCGGCGCTCATATGCTAACCCCACGTTGGTTTGATCATTCAAGCGGTCTCATCCGCGTGAGATGTATGTCCTGGTTTGCAATGGTGCGCCCCGTCTGGCCCCTTGTGCGATGTGCGCCGCGAGAGCTGGTGAGAAGGCCCTTGCCGGAGTCGACGGCGGAAAATACGGCCCTGGCAGTATCTTCTAGTCCGATTTATTTATTGCCCGAAGGAGACGGTCGCGCTCACTCGATCCGGTTTTCTGGCCGGCCGTGGGCGTACCACTCGCGCGTAAATGCCGTTGTAACGGCATGGACAGCACATTCACCGCCAACGCGAATTTCGCGAGTCACGCCATTCCGTCTCGGTCGTACGCCGAACTCGCCGGTGCCTACTGGATGGATTCACCGATCTACTCCGCGCGCGCCGCTGATCGGCAGGCCGGTGAGCGGAGGAATCCCGGACCGGGCGAAGCGCAAGGGGATGCCTACTCGTCGACAAGAGCGGCGAGCCTCCCGACCGCCTGATGGAGCGCCAGTTCCAGTGCCGTCGGGAGGTGCAGCGCGCCGCTGCCGTCGGGAGGGACGAGCCATCGCAGGGAACCCGCGGCCCGGCAGGGCGGGGGAACCGAGATCCAGGCACCTTCGCCGGCGTAGCGGATACCTCGCCCGATCCAGGAGGTCATCGGATCCGGGGGGAGGAAGAACCCGACCCGGTGGGCGGCGAAGTCCGCGAGTGTGGGGCCGGGTTTCGGCAAGGGGATCCGCAGGAGAGCGTCGAGGGCGAGAAGGCCGAGTTCTTCCGGCACGCTGAGCACGTCCCAGAACCGTCCGGCGGGCAGTAATACTGTGCCATTTTCTCCGTGGGCCCATTCCCGCTTGCACGCCTGGGGGTCCGTCGCGGACGCGGCGAGCCACTCAAGAGCTTGTTCGGGAGGCGTATTTCTCATGTCTCTCCTCTTCGACCCAGAAACCGAATGAGCGGACAGCACCGCCGGGGGAGTGGACCGCTACCAATTCCCTGGCCACGCCCTGGTCATATTCATAGATATTTCTGGCTGATGGAAGGGGTGGCGGGAGGTGGCGTTTCTCTGGCACACGGCACACGCGGCACACGGGGCAGCGCGACGCAGGTGATTCCGCCGATGCCACCGCGCCGGGCGTACGGCGACAGTGGCACCCGCCAGCGAATACGGCGGTGCCCGCCCCCCACGTACGACCGGCCCAGTCCTCGGCGACGAGTGCCGTGCCGGGCCCGGCGCAGCGGCTCCGCCACGACCGAGAGGACGACTCAGTCGTGCAGCAGTTCACCAGCGAGAACAGCGGTGGCGCTCACAGCGCCCCGGCGCACCACCGACACGGAAAGGGCCGCTTCCGGTCGCTCATGGCCGGCTTGGCGGCGCTCCTTGTCGCCGGCGGGCTCAGCACCGTAGCGACCCCCGCGGCCCGGGCGGCGGACAATCCGTACGAACGCGGCCCCGCCCCCACCACAGCGAGCATCGAAGCGCCCTCCGGCCCCTACGCGGTCTCGCGGACCGCCGTCTCCTCCCTGGGCGTCACCGGTTTCGGCGGCGGGACCGTCTACTACCCGACCTCCACCAGCGACGGCACGTTCGGCGCCGTGGCGGTCTCTCCCGGATTCACCGCGAGCCAGTCGTCCATCGCCTGGCTCGGTCCGCGCCTCGCCTCCCAGGGCTTCGTGGTCTTCACCATCGACACCCTCTCCAGGTACGACCAGCCCGGCAGCAGGGGCCGCCAACTGCTCGCCGCACTCGACTACTTGACCGAGCGCAGCACCGTACGCGGCCGGATCGACAGCAGCAGACTGGGCGTGATGGGCCACTCGATGGGCGGCGGCGGCTCGCTGGAGGCGGCCAAGAGCCGGCCGTCCCTCCAGGCCGCCATCCCGCTCACCGGGTGGAACACCGACAAGACCTGGCCGGAGATCCAGACCCCGACCCTGGTCGTGGGGGCCGACGGCGACACGGTCGCGCCGGTCGCCTCGCACTCCGAGCCCTTCTACGAGAGCCTGCCCTCCTCGCTCGACAAGGCGTACCTGGAACTCAACAACGCGACGCACTACACGCCGAACTCCTCCAACACCACCATCGCCAAGTACAGCATTTCCTGGCTCAAGCGGTTCATCGACAATGACACCCGCTACGAGCAGTTCCTCTGCCCGCTGCCCCGCCCGAGCCTGACCATCGAGGAGTACCGCGGCAACTGCCCGCACGCTTCCTGACGTTCTTCCGCAGTCCAGCGACGCCGGTGCCGGTCGCGTGCCCCGCGGCCGGTACACCGGCACGCCGTTCGTCCGTACCGTGTGCGCCGGCACAGACTTGGCCCGCCGACGCTGGGCACGCGCCCAGCACCGACCCGTCCGACCCCGCGTTTGCCCAGGTGAGACGGGGGTCCGGACCTCCCGCGCTCCCACTGACACCAGGCTTCCGTCACTGCTTACGCGGAAGTAACGTGAGTGGCGTGACCGGAAAACGACCGTGAGCAGCCCTCTCCGGCTATACGGCCGGTGTTCTGAACTGGAAGCCGTGGCAGCCCTGTCGGACCGGCTGCGGTCCGGCCGCGGCGGCGCGCTGCTGTTCGCCGCGGAGCCCGGATTCGGCCGCACCGCGCTGCTGGGCCGCGCCGCCGGCGACTTCGGGGCCGGTCCCGTCCTGCACACCAGAGCCGTACCGGCCGAGAGCCGCCTGCCCTACAGCGGAGTGCACGCGCTGCTGTGTGCCGCCGGTGACGTGCTCGGCGCCGCACCCGCCGGCATCCTGCGCTCCGGCCTCGGGCCGGGCGGCCTGCTGGAGTTACTGCGCGCACTCGCCGCCGGGCGGCCGCTGCTCGTCTGCGTCGACGACGCCCACCTGTGGGACGCCCAGTCGCGCGCCGCCCTCGGATTCGCGGCCCGGCGCCCGGACGCCCTGCGCGCGGTCGGGCTGCTGCTGTCCGCGGCCGGACACCGGTCGTACGATCCCGACTTCGAGGGGGTGCCCGTCGTCCGCCTCGGCCCGCTCCCCGACAGCGCCGCGCGTGACCTGCTGGACGAGCTGGCGGGGGCGGGCACGGACCCGGCGGTACGGGAGGCACTGCTGTACGAGGCCGGGGGCAACCCGGCCCTGCTGGAGGTACTCGCCGGCCGCCTGTCACCGGACCAGCTCTCCGGGCACGCGCCGCTGCCCCGGCCGCTCGCCGGCGGAGACGCCCTGCTGCGCACGGTCGGTGGCAGGCTGGCCGACCTGCCGCCGGACACCACGTTTGTGCTGCTGCTGGCAGCCGCCGCACAGGAGCAGACCCCCGAAGCCGGGGGAGCGGACGCGGACCTGGTCCTGCGCGCCGCCCGGAACGCCGGTATCGACCCGGATGCGCTGGACACGGGGGAGGCGGCAGGGGTGGCACGTACCGACGGGGACCTGATCCGCTTCGAGAGCCCGCTGCTGCGACGCGCCGTTCACTCCGGTGCCTCTTCGGCTCGCCGTCGCGCCGCCCACCAACTGCTCGCGAACGCCCTCGCGGGGGACCGGCACCGCTTCCCGCGGCTGCTGCACCGCGCCCTGGCCGCCGACGGCCCCGCCCCCCGCCTCGCCGCCGAACTGGCCGCGGCCGCCGCCACCGCGGACCCGTGGATTCCCCGTCTGCGGCGCTCTCTGGCCCTCGCCCGGGCGGCCGAACTCACCACGGCCGACGACAGCGTCCGCATGTCACGCATGACGGACGCGGCGGAGCAGGCCCGGCTGGCCGGCCACCCGCACCGGGCGCGCGAGCTGCTGGCCGCCGCTCGTGAGGGGACGGCCCATGACGCCGTACGCGGTCGGGCGGAACTCGTCACCGGCGCCCTGGCGCTGGGCGACGGCCCCGCCGGGGACGCCTACGGGGCGCTGCTGGTGGCGGCCGGCCTGCTCGGCCCGTACGAGCCCGAACGCGCTCTCGAAGCCCGGCTCGCTGCCATGGAAGCGGCCTGGGCCGCCGGTGACGCGCCGGCCTGCGTGGCCGCGCTCGGCGGCGGCGCGGACCCGGCGCCGGTCAGGTCCGCGACGTACCGGGCACGCCACGACCCACCGGCGCGGGCGCCGTCCCCCGCCCTGGGCGAGGACGGGGCGGGCCGTGACTACCGGGCCGGAATGCTGGCCGCCCTGGAGGCCAGGCCCGACGAGGCCCGGCGGGCGCTGCGCCGCGTACTGGACCGGGCCGTCAGCGACGACGATCCGGTGCGGCTGCTGCGCGCCGGGGCCGCCGCGCTCGTCCTCGGTGACATCCGGGCGGCATGCCGGGTCAACGCGCGGGGTCTGGCCGTCGGCCGGGCCCAGGGGCTCGTCGCCCTCGTGCCCAAACTCCTGGAGCACCTGGCCTACGCCGAGTTACGGGCCGGCCGGCACGCCCGCGCCGGAGCGCACGCCCGCGAGGGACTGCGCGCCGCCCACCGCGCCGGGCAGCGCAACGCCGCCGCCCACCAGCACGCGATCCTCGCGCTGGTCGCATCGGTCGAGAGCGACGCCGCGGCCGTGGCCGCACATGTCGCGGCGACCATGGCAACCGCCGGCCCGCACGGACTCGTCCAGGCCGCCACCCTGGCCGAGTGGGCCTCGGCCCGAGCCGATCTGGGGCGCGGCCGCGCTGTCGAAGCCGCGGCCCGGCTCGGCCCGTTGGTACGAGCGGGACCGCGCCGGGGGCATTTCGCCGTCCGCATGCTGGCCGTTCCCTGCTTCGTCGAGGCCACCGCGCTCGCCGGGCAGCCCGACGACGCACGTGCGGCCGTCGCGGAGTTCGCCGCCTGGACGGCCCACGGCGGTGATCCGCAGGCACCCGCGCTGCTCGCCCGCTGCCGTGCGCTGCTCGCGGGCCCTGAGGAGGCCGAAGCCCTGTACGCCCACGCCCTGGCCAGACATGAACTGGCCGACGGCGACTTCGAGTGGGCCCGCACCCAGCTGCTGTACGGGAAGTGGCTGCGGCGCCGGCGTCGTCCGCGTGCGGCGAGGGGCCGCCTGAGGGACGCGCTGGTCGCCTTCGAGCGCTCCGAAGCCCGTACGTGGGCCGACCAGACGCGAGCGGAGCTGCGGGCCACCGGCGACCTGGCCGGGGGTGAACCGGCGGGGAGTCTGTCCTGCCTGACGCCCCAGCAGCTACGGATCGCCCACTGCGTCGCCGAAGGTGCGACCAACCGTGAAGTGGCGCTGCGCCTGTCCGTCAGCCCCCGGACCGTCGACCACCACCTGCGCAATGTCTTCGCGCTGCTGGGTGTGCGCTCCCGTGTGGAGCTGTCCCGGTTGGTGGACCGTACCGGTGGTAACTGACGCACGCGCGCGGAGACGGTCACGCGGGGCGTATCGGTTGAACTCCGATATGGCCTCCGGTCCGCAACGGCCTTCGCCGCAATTACCACGCACTGATCGCGGAGGCAACCACTCCCCTTCCCGGCATGGCTGGTTATGATCTGCATCCCCACGTCTCACCCCCTGCCGGTCCGGTCGTCCCCAAGTCCCGCTCCCCGTCTCCCGCCGGCCCGGCCGCTGGTCCTTCTCTCCGCTCTCCCTGCGTCCCCGAGGACTGATGTCTCCCATAGCACCCGAAGGCTCACGCGTTACGCCGAGAAGTCGCCGCCGGCGTACCGTTCGCCTGCGCACCATGCTCATCTGGCTGGCGGTGGTCCCCACCACCGCGATGAGTGCCCAAGTGGCCGTGACCGCCGAGAGGTTGCTGGGCCAGTCCGAGCACCTGCGCGCCGATGTGGCGGCCGGCGAGCGGATCGGCGTACCGGCGTACGACCTCATGGTCGAGTTGCAGGCCGAGCGGACGATGACGGCCGCGCGGTGGGCGGGCTCCCCGGTGTCCCGGAACGAGCTGCGCGGCCGGCGCGCGGCAACCGACCGGGCCGCCGCCGAATTCCGCAGGGCGGTGACCACCGGGCAGGCGAGGTCGGCCCAGTCGGACCACCACGTCAGCGAGGTGCGGGAGGGCCTCGACGATCTGGACACCTACCGCGAGCGCGCGGATGCCCGCAGCGGCAGCGTCGACCGTACGATCCGCTACTACTCCGGCGTGATCAGCCATATGATCCACGTCTACCAACAGGAATTCAGCCACACGCAGGACGCCGAGCTCACGCAGGAGAGCCGGCTGGTCGCCACCATGTTCTCGGCGTCGGAGCTGGTGGCACGCGAGGAGGCGATCCTCGCGTCGGCCGGGCCGTCCAGGGAGATGACAGCGACGAGGTTCGCCGAATACGTCAACGCCGTCGGAGCCCACAGGTACCTGTACGACACGTCGGTTGTGCCGTATCTGCCCGCAGAGGACAAAAAGTTCTTCGAGGAGATCACCGGCTCGGGCGCCTGGCAGGCGAAGACCCGCATCGAGGACATCGTGATGTCCGAGCACGAAGACATCGCCTCCGGCGTGCGTCTGCCTCTGGAGGCCGCCGGCTGGCGGACGGCGCACGACAAGCTGGACACACAGTTGGCCACGCTCAACGCCGCCCGTTCGCGAGGCGTGTTCGCACGCGCCGACGCCAAGGCCGCGGAGCTGGAGGCCGAGGTCACCTGGCTGCTCGCGGGAAGCGGCGGGGCGCTGCTGGTCGTCGCCGGCGTCGTCGTGTTCACCACGCGCTCGGTGCTGCGCCGCCTGCGCGGCCTGCACGAGCGCACCGTGGCCATCGCCGAGGAGACACTTCCGGACGTCGTGGCCCGGTTGCAGCGCGGGCAGCCCGTCGACGCCGGCGCGCTGCCCAGTCCCACCGGTGAGCAGGACGAGGTGGGACGGATCAGCGACGCCTTCGCCCGGGTCGTCGCCGTGTCCGTCGACGGGCACAGGCAGCTCTCCGACGAGCGTCACGGTTTCGGTATGTTCGCCGCGGGCATCGCCTCACGCACCGGAAACCTGGTCAGCCGTCAGCTCAGCCTCACCGAGGACATGCAGGACGCCTTCGGCCACGACGAATCGCTCCTCGCCCAGTTGATGCGCTCCGACCAGCTGACCGTGGGCATGCGGCGGCAGATCGAGAACCTGCTCATCCTGGCGGGCGGCGAGATCCCGGACCCGCACACCGAGCCCATGCGCGTCGCCGACCTGCTGCGCGAGGCCGCCGCGGAGGTCGAGGACTTCCGGCGGATCGAACGTCAGGCCCTGGACGAGATCAGCGTGGAACCGCGTGTGATCAGCCAGATCAGCCACCTGCTGGCGGAGCTGCTGGACAACGCCACCCGGTTCTCCCCGCCGAGGTCGAAGGTCGTCATCCGGGCCGAACTGGTCGCCGACGGTCTGTCGATCGAGATCGAGGACCGCGGACCGCGCGTGACGCCCGCGAGCTACGAGGAGATGAACCGGCGGCTCCACTCCGCTCCGCCGTACGCCGTCCTGGCACAGAACGCGCACCGCCTGGGTCTCTTCGTGGTCGGCCACCTCGCCGACCACCTCCCGGCCACGGTCACCCTGCGACGCTCGGTATACGGCGGCACCTCGGCCGTGGTCATCATCCCGAGCGAGCTGCTCGTACCGACGGAGCGGGAACCGGCGCGCGAGCCGGCATCGCCCGTCCGCCCGCAGGCCGTCCCCGAACGCCCCGGCCCCCAGCCGCGCCGCATCGGCGAACGCAAGCCCGAGCCGTCCCCGCCAGGGGCGCCCAAGTCCGCGCTGCCGAGCCGCCGGACGCCGGAGCGGGCCCCCGAGAGGACGCACGAGCGGACCGACGAGCCGGCGCACGAGCGGCCGGCAGAGGGCGCGCGCCCGGCCCGGCCCACGGCACCGGTCGGCGACTCGCGTCCGGCCCTGCCCGAGCGCGTACCGCACACCCACATCGCCGAACAGCTCCGCGAACCACGCGCGCCGCAGGCAACGGCCGGTCAGGACACGGCGACACCCGAAGAGGTGGCCGACGCCTGGGCCGACTACGAACAAGGGACCCAGAAAGTGGAAGCAGAGCTCCGACAGGACCAGCCATGACGACGACACCGAACGACATGATCTACAGCATCCTGGACAACAACCTGACCAGGATCGCCGGCATCGAGGGGGCCGTGCTCCTCTCCAACGACGGGATCAAGCTCAGCGCCTACCTCCTGGAACGGGACCAGGCGGAGCGCATCGCCGCCGCGTCCTCCGGCATCGCGGCCACGATGAAGGCGATATCCAGAGAGATCGACGGCGGCGGGGTGATCCGCCAGCTGGTCGAGATGGACGACCGCTATCTGTGCATCGTGGGCTGCGGGGAGGGCAGCACGCTCATCGTCGTGACCTCCCGCAAGGCACGGCTGGGGGAGCTGGGCGGTGAGGCGGTACGGACGGCTCAGGCGCTCGGCGAGTGGCTGGGCACACCTGAGCGCACCCAGGCGCTCCCGTCGTAATGCCGGACGATCCGCAGCACCGCGACCGCCGCCGGACGCGGCTGTACGCCCTCACCGATGGCCGTACAGCCGCTCCGCACACCGTCCTGACCATGGACACCACGATCACGGCGGCGGTCGCCGCGGACGCCCATGGCGGTCTGCCCACCGAGTGGCAGGCCATCCTCTCCATGTGCCCCGCTCCGGACGGGCGGGCCGTCGCCGAGATCGCGGCCCGGATGCACATGCGCCTCACTCCGATGACGGTCCTGCTCGGTGAACTCGTGGATCGCGGGCTGATCCACCACCGGCCGCCCCTGGAAGGGGCCGAGACCACCAATGTCCACCTGCTCATGAGAATCAGGGACAGCCTTGCCCACCTATGACACCCCTGCCCGGGAAGCCGCCCCCGTCAAGATCCTCATCGCCGGTGGCTTCGGCGTCGGAAAGACGACGCTGGTCGAGACGGTCTCCGAGATCGAGCCGTTGCGTACGGAGGAGCGGCTGACGGCCGCGGGTGCCGCCGTCGACGACCTCGACGGCATCGAGTCCAAGACGGTCACCACCGTGGCGATGGACTTCGGGCGGATCACCCTCACCGACGCCGGAGTCGTCCTCTACCTGTTCGGCACACCGGGCCAGGAACGCTTCTGGTTCATGTGGGACGACCTGCTCAACGGCGCTTTCGGCGCGGTCGTACTGGTCGACACCCGGCGCCTGGACCGCAGCTTCCCGGCCGTCGACTTCTTCGAGAGCCGCGGGCTTCCCTTCGTGGTCGGCGCGAACTGCTTCCACGGCGAGCAGCCGTACACCGCTGAGGAGATCGGGGCCGCGCTGCATCTGCGTGACCCGAACACGCCCATCCTCATGCTCGACGCCCGCTCCCGTGACGACGTCCGCGACGCCCTGCTCGCGCTCCTCGACCTGCTCATCGCCAAGGCCGGCACGGCCGCGGCGGTCTAGCACCCGCCTCTGCCCCCGGTGGCCGCGCGGGCCTCCCTTCCCGCTTGGCCTTCTCGGCGTGCGTCCGGCCGAAGTCGGACGGAGTATGAAGCCGATGAGCGGAGTAGCTGTGACCAAGGGAAACCCGACGCCGGGCACGAACGACGCCCTCGTCGTGCTGAAAGGCGTCAACAAGCACTTCGGCGCGCTGCACGTCCTCCAGGACATCAACCTGACCATCTCCCGTGGCGAGGTCGTCGTCGTCATCGGGCCGTCCGGGTCGGGCAAGTCCACGCTGTGCCGCGCCATCAACCGGCTGGAGGCCATCGACTCCGGCGAGATCGCCATCGACGGCAGGCCGCTGCCGGCCGAGGGCCGTGAGCTGGCCGCGCTGCGGGCCGACGTGGGCATGGTCTTCCAGTCCTTCAACCTCTTCGCCCACATGACCGTGCTGCGGAACGTGATGCTGGGCCAGATCAAGGTCCGTAAGAAGGACAAGAAGGAAGCCGAGGAACGGGCCCGCTCGCTCCTCGAACGGGTGGGCGTGACCACCCAGGCGGACAAGTACCCCGCGCAGCTCTCCGGCGGTCAGCAGCAGCGCGTGGCGATCGCCCGGGCGCTGGCCATGGAACCGAAGGTCATGCTCTTCGACGAGCCGACCTCGGCGCTCGACCCCGAGATGATCAACGAGGTGCTGGAGGTGATGCAGCAGCTCGCCCGTGACGGCATGACGATGGTCGTCGTCACTCACGAGATGGGCTTCGCCCGGTCGGCCGCCAACCGTGTGGTCTTCATGGCGGACGGCAGGATCGTGGAAGAGACGACGCCCGACCAGTTCTTCACCAACCCGCGCAGCGACCGGGCCAAGGACTTCCTGTCGAAGATCCTCCACCACTGAGGTCTCCGTGGGCCCCTTCCTCCCCGGCGCTGACTCGCCCGCAATCTCCCCCACATCAATCCCCAGGGATGATCACCATGAAGATGCTCAAGGTCACTGCCGCGGCGGCCACCGCGCTCGCACTGTCCCTGACCGCCACGGCCTGCGGTTCCGGCGACGGTGACGAGAGTGCTCCGGGCAGTGGCGGCAACAAGATCACCGTCGGCATCAAGTTCGACCAGCCGGGCCTGGGCCTGCAGACCCCGGACGGCAAGTACACGGGTTTCGACGTCGACGTGGCGACCTACGTCGCCAGGGAACTCGGCCACGAGCCCGGCGACATCGAGTGGAAGGAGGCCAAGAGCGCCGACCGCGAGACGCTCCTGGAGCGCGGTGACGTCGACTTCATCGCGGCCACCTACTCGATCAATGAGGAGCGGGAGAAGAAGGTCGACTTCGCCGGTCCCTACCTCCTGGCCCACCAGGACATCCTCGTACGCGCGGACGACAACTCCATCAAGAGGCCCGAGGACCTGAACGACAAGAAGCTCTGCTCGGTCTCCGGGTCCACCTCCGCGCAGAACGTGAAGACGAAGCTCGCGCCGCGCGCTCAGCTACAGGAGTACGGCGGCTACTCGGAGTGCCTGACCGGCCTGGAGAACAGGGTCATCGACGCCCTGACGACCGACGACTCCATCCTCGCCGGCTACGCCTCCCAGAAGGAACACCAGGGCAAGTTCAAGCTGGGCGGCTTCAAGCTGAGCAACGAGAACTACGGCATCGGTGTCCAGAAGGGCAGCGAGCTCAAGGAGAGGATCAACACCGCCCTGGAGAAGATGGTGTCGGACGGCTCCTGGGAGGAGTACGTCAAGAAGAACTTCGGCCCGGCCAACTACAAGAACGAGCCGGCCCCGGAGATCGGCAACGTCGTCCGCTGAAGCGGATCACTGACCGGCGCGCCGCACCACGCTGTGGCGCGCCACCCCCTTGACCCCTGCGGAAGTGCGGGAGATCGTGTTCGACTTTCTTGAAGGTTACGATCTGCTGGGAGCCTTCTGGGTGACGGTCCAGCTCACCGTCTACTCGGCCGTCGGCTCTCTCATCTGGGGAACGCTCCTGGCCGCCATGCGGGCCAGCCCGGTCCCCCTGATGCGCGGCTTCGGTGCCGGCTACGTCAACGTGGTGCGGAACATTCCGCTGACGGTGATCATCGTCTTCACCTCGCTGGGCCTCTTCCAGACGCTCGGCGTCAGCCTCGGCGCCGACGACTTCAAGACCATCAACTTCAGGCTCGCCGTGCTCGGCATGATCGCCTACACCTCCGCGTTCGTCTGCGAGGCGCTGCGCTCCGGCATCAACACGGTGCCCGTCGGCCAGTCGGAGGCGGCGCGCGCCATCGGCCTGAGCTTCCCCCAGGTGCTGTCGCTCATCGTCCTTCCGCAGGCCTTCCGTTCCGTGGTGGGCCCGCTGGCGAACGTACTGATCGCCCTGACCAAGAACACCACCGTGGCTGCCGCGATCGGTGTCGCCGAGGCTGCGACGCTGATGCGGGAAATGATCGAGAACGAGGCGCAGCTCATTCTCATCTCGGCCATCTTCGCGCTCGGATTCATCTGCCTCACCCTCCCGACCGGGCTCCTCCTCGGCTGGGTGAGCAAGAAGGTGGCGGTGCGGCGATGACCTCCGTTCTGTACGACGTACCGGGGCCCCGCGCCAAGCGGCGCAATGTCCTGTTCACGGTCGTGTTCCTGGTCGCGCTCGCCGCACTGGTCTGGTGGGTGGTGCGCAGCCTCGCCGACAAGAAGCAGCTCGAATGGACCAAGTGGGAGCCGTTCTTCACCGACTCCCGCGCCTGGACGACGTACATCCTGCCGGGTCTGGAGAACACGCTCATCGGCGCCGCCCTCGCCATGGTCATCGCGCTGCCCCTCGGAGCGCTCTTCGGTATCGCCCGGCTCTCCGACCACTGGTGGGTGCGGGGCGTGGCCGGCACGGTCGTGGAGTTCTTCCGCGCCATCCCGGTGCTCATCCTGATGCTCTTCGCCAACGCGGCGTACGCCGAGTTCACCGACGTCAGTCCCGAGAACCGGCCGTTGTACGCCGTGGTCACCGGCCTCGTCCTCTACAACGCCTCGGTGCTCGCCGAGGTGGTGCGGGCCGGAATCCTGTCCCTGCCGGCCGGACAGACCGACGCTTCCAAGGCGATCGGCATGCGCAAGGGCCAGATGATGCGGTACGTCCTGCTGCCGCAGTCGGTCACCGCGATGCTGCCCGCGCTCGTCAGCCAGCTCGTGGTCATCGTGAAGGACACCGCGCTCGGCGGGGCGCTGCTCGGATTCGCCGAACTGCTGGCATCCGTCCGCCCGATGAGCGCGAACTACGGCGCGAACACCATCGCCAGCTTCACCGTGGTCGCCGTGATCTTCGTCCTGCTGAACTTCGCGCTCACCACGTTCGCGAGCTGGCTGGAGGGCAGACTGCGGCGCGGCAAGAAATCCACCGGCGCGGTGGTCGGCGCCGACGCGGTCGCGGAGCTCGCGACGCCGGGCGAGCACGTCGCACCCCACGGGCGGGACACACCGCGAAGCTGAACGCACGGTGGGCGGGCCTGCGCCCGGCCGGCGGAGCAGTGACACCCGGCAGGCGATATTGTGCGGCCCGAGAGGTGGCTGACCACGGCCGATGCGAGGAAGGGGGTGGGTTCCGTCATGGCCATACCCATGGGCACTGTGGATCTTTTCGACCAGGGGTACGTGCTCGACCCCTTCCCGGTCTGGGACGCTCTTCGGGAGAACGCGCCGGTGCACTACGAACCGGACACCGGACTGTGGCTGGTGAGCCGGTACGACGACGTACGGGCGATACTGCTCGACACGGACACTTTCCTGCCGGACAACGCGATGGACGCCATCGGCCGCTTCTCGGTGCCTACCCTGCGCGTCCTCGCCAAGGTCAGGTTCGCCCTGCCGCCCACCCTCGCCAGCAACAGCGGCGAGAGCCACGCCGGATACCGGCGCATCATGAACCGGCTGCTCGGTGCCCGGGCCGTCACCGCGTCTGTGCCGATGGTCGAGCAGGTGACCGGCGAGTGCCTGGACGAGCTGGAGCAACGGCTCGACGCCGACGGTGTGTGCGACCTCGCCACCACGCTCGCCCGCGACGTTCCGTTGCGGGTACTGCTGCGGATCCTCAGCCTCGAACAGGCCGCTGACGTCGGCACCGACACCCTGGCGCGGTGGAGCGACGCCTCGCTGGAGCTGTTCTGGGGACGCCCGGACGACGCCCGCCAGCGCGAGCTGGCAGGGGAAGCGGCCGACTTCTACTCCTGGCTCAGGGACCTCGTGACCGAGCCCGGCCCCGCGGCGGACACACTGCTCGGCGCACTGGCGGCGCACCGGCTGCCGGACGGCGAGCCGCTGGGCGTGGCCGAGTCCGCCGCGGTGCTCTACTTCATGCTCATCGCCGGTCAGGCCACCACCAGGCAGATGATGAGCATCATGTACCGGCGCGCGCTCGGCGAACCCGCCGTGTGGCGGCGCTTCGCCGAGGAGCCGGGCAGCGTCGAGCCCTGGACCGAGGAGATGCTGCGGCGGGAGCCCCCGATCACCACGTGGCGCAGGGTCACCGGTCGGCCGGTCACCCTGCGCGGGGTGGACCTCCCGGCGGGGGCGCCGCTGCTGCTGATGCTGGCCTCCACCGGCTCGGACCCCGACGTGTTCGAGAACCCCGAGCGGCTGTGTCCCCACCGGCCGAACCGTCGCAGTCATCTGTCCTTCGGCGTGGGCCGGCACCGGTGCTCCGGCGCCGAACTGGCCAGGACGGAGGCCGGCGTGATGCTGCGGATGACCGCGGCCCGGCTGCCCGGCCTGCGGCTCGCGGACACCTCCCCGGCCCCGGAGATGCTGGGGCTGCTGTCCTTCCGGGCGCCGTTGAGCGTGCCGGTGGAACGCGCCGCGCCCCACCCCGCCGGAGGGTGAGACGCGGCGGCTTCGCCGGTCAGGCCGCGGACGGCACCTCCTGGCGCACAGTGATCGCGTTGAGGCGGATCGTGTACCGCGCGGTGTCCGCGACGGTCAGGGACCGGACGTCCTCCACGCCCAGCGCGACGGTCACATTGGCGCAGAAGGCGATGGCGTAGAGAGAGTCCCCGGTCTCCTCGTCCTGGAGCGCGAACAGCAGGTTGTAGTAGTAGCTCGTACGGTCCGCCTCCTCCCGGTAGAAGGAGAGGTGCGTGCCCTCCTGCCGGCCAAGGTCCACGAAGGCTTCGGTGAGCGCCTGCTCGGCCTTGTCCCAGAAGACGGGGCTGGCGCACGGGAGCGGAAGAGCCTGGCGTACCGCCTCCTTCAGGGAGAGGACCATGACGCTGACGGGGGCGGTTTCCTGCAGACCCCAGCCACGGATGATCTTTACGGTCGAGCAGCCGGGGATGCCGCTCGCCGCCCGGCTGATCTCACCGAAGTCGAAGTCCACGGTCGCCGGGGCGATCGCGTGCTGGAACCCCGCCTCGATGCTCCGTGCCCGGTCCATGAAAGACGACCCCACTTCGAAGACCGTCTTGAAAGTCGTCTTCTCGGTGGCGATCCGGTCAGCCATTGCTGCTCCTGGTGTGTCGGAAATGATCGCGCCCGGTCGGCAAGTATGCCGTTCGCCCTCCCGCCCGTCGCACGGGGCACGGTCCGTCCCGGCATCGGTCACAACGGCTCGCCGGGCAACCAGGACAGATCATCCAGATCCGGCTCCGGCACGGGCCGCTGACCGTCGGTCAGGGACTGCTCGATCCACATGACCTTGCCCGTCGGCGTGTATCTGGTTCCCCACCGTCCGGCGAACTGGGAGACGAGGAACAGACCGCGCCCGCCCTCGTCCGTCGTGGCCGCGCGCCGCAGGTGCGGGGCGGTGCTGCTGCCGTCGGACACCTCGCAGATCAGACCGCGTTCGTACATCAGCCGCACGTGGATCGGCTCGGAGCCGTAGCGGATCGCGTTGGTGATCAGCTCGCTCAGCATGAGCTCCGTCGAGAACCCGATCTCCCCGAGCCCCCACGTCTCGAGCTGACGGCCGCACGCGGCGCGGACCGGAGCGACGGCCGCGGGGTCGGAGGGGACGTCCCAGTCGGCGACCCGGGCGGGGTCCAGCAGATGGGTACGGGCCACCAGCAGCGCGATGTCGTCGCTGCGGTGCGGGGGCAGCATCGCACTGAACACGGCCTGGCAGGTCTCCTCGGGTGCCGGGTTCGCCGGGTCCTCCAGCGTGTGGCGCAGGAGCCGCAGACCGGTGTCGATGTCGCGGCCGCGGTGCTCGATGAGGCCGTCGGTGTACAGGACGAGCCGGCTGCCCTCGGGCAGCCGCACTTCGGCGGTCTCGAAGGGCAGGCCGTGAAGGCCCAGGGGCGGGAAGACCGGCACTTCCAGAAATTCCACCGTGCCGTCGGGATGCACCAGCGCGGGGGCGAAGTGCCCCGCCGTGGCCATGGTGCACAGTCCGGAGACCGGATCGTAGATGGCGTACAGGCAGGTGGCGCCCGCGATGCCGTCACCGCCGTCGTCCCCCTCCTCCTCGTCGATGCGGGAGACCAGCTCGTCCAGATGGCCCAGCAGCTCGTCCGGCGACAGGTCGAGAGCGGAGAAGTTGTGGACCGCGGTGCGCAGCCGGCCCATGGTGGCGGCGGCGTGCAGGCCGTGGCCGACGACGTCGCCGACGACCAGAGCGACCCGCGCCCCCGGCAGGGTGATGACGTCGAACCAGTCGCCGCCCACCCCGGCCTGCGCGGGAAGATAGCGGTACGCGACATCCAGGGCGTCCTGCTCGGGCAGGACGCGGGGCAGCAGACTGCGCTGGAGGGTCACGGCCATGGCGTGTTCGCGGGTGAAGCGACGCGCGTTGTCGATGGCGACCGCGGCGCGGGCGGCGAGCTCCTCGGCGAAGGCCAGATCTTCCTCCCCGAAACGTTCGGTGGACTCCGAGCGCCAGAAGTTGGCCATGCCGAGAACGACACCACGCGCCTGCAACGGCACCGACACCAGGGAACGGATGCCGTACGCGAGAGCGCGGTCGGCCCCCACGGGATCCTGGGACCGCCAGCCGTGGGCGACCGTCAGATCGGCCTCCAGCACCGCATGGCCGCTCGCCAGGGCCGCTGCCATCGGCGTCGTGGGGACGACGAACCTGATCAGGTCGCCCACCGGCTGGAAGGGGCGGTCCTCGCTGCCGCCGCTCACGGCGGCGCGGCGCATCTCGGTGTGGGCGCCCGTCGGCTCCTCACCGCGCAGAACGGGGTCCAGCAGCTCCACCGTGGCGAAGTCCGCGAACCGGGGGACCGCGACCTCGGACAGCTCCTCGGCGGTACGCCCCACGTCCAGCGTGGTCCCGATCCGCATTCCAGCCTCGTACAGCAGCTTCAGGCGCTCGCGGGCCACCTCGGCCGCGCCGGACAGCGCCAGCAGCTCGGTGGTGTCGCGGAGCGTCGCGACAGTGCCGGGGGGACCGCCGTACGGGGCGGTGGGCCGTGTGTTGACGGCCAGCAGCCGGTCACCGGCCAGGCGGACCTCGTCGGTCACGGCACGGCCCGAGGTCAGCAGCTGCGCGATGGGGGCGTCGAGGCCCAGGTCGGTGACGTGCCGCCCCTCCGGGCCGGCGGGCAGTTCCAGGAGCCTGCGTGCCTCGTCGTTGACCAGGGTCAGCCGGCCGTCGTCCGCGATGATGAGCACGCCTTCCCGGACAGCGTGCAAAACCGCGTCGTGGTGCTCGTACATTCGGGTCATCTCGGTGGGCCCGAGGCCGTGCGTCTGCCGCCGCAGCCTCCTGCTCACCAGCACGGAACTGCCGGTGGCGAGGGCCAGCGCGCCGGCGGCGGAGGCGAGGAGCATCGGCAGATGGCGGTCGACCGCGTCCCCGACGTTCTTGACCGTGACACCGGCGGTGACCAGGCCGACGACGGAGCCGTCGGCGTCGGTGACGGGGACGACGGCCCGCGCCGCGTCGTTCGGGGCGCCCTTGAAGATCTCCGTGAAGGCTGTCCCGGACGTGGCGCGTTCCACGCCCTCGGCGCGCCTGCCGATCAGCGTGGGATCGGTGTCGACGTACCGGGTGCCGTCCGGTGCCATCACCGCCATGAAATCCACCCCCGCCCCACGCTGGGCCGCCTCCGTGTGCGCGCGCAGCGCGGCGGTGGGATCGGGCGACCGCAGGGCCTCGGCGGTGCCCGGGGCGTCCGCGAAGGCCTCAGCGGCGGCGAGCGACCGGTTGCGGGCGTCGCCCTCGCTGTCCTGGCGTGTCTGGAACGCGAGCGCGACCACCGCGGCGGTGATCAGCAGCACCGCGACCACGATCTGCAGGAAGAGCACCTGGCCGGCGGCACTGCGCACGTGCAGCCGGGAACGCACTCCTCGCCGAGACGAGCGCGGTGACCCGACACCCCTGGGTCGTCCGGGACGTCCGCTCATGCCCCATTTTTAGCATTACGAGGCTTTTTGGGGGCACTCGTGTCTCGTGGACGACGACCGGCCTGCCTCCTCCAGCGAGGCGCCCTCAGGGGCACTGCTGGAGCAGGCAGGCCGTGATGTGTCAGTGCCGGTTTAGTACGGGCCGTTCACGTTGTCGATCGAGCCGTACCGGTCCGCGGCGTAATTGCACGCGGCGGTGATGTTGGCGACGGGGTCGTAGCTGTCCATCGACGTACCGGGCACGTGGTAGGCCGCGAACGTGGGCGCGATGACCTGGAGCAGGCCCTTGGACGGCGTACCGGCCGCGGCGTTGGAGTCCCAGTTGTTGATGGCCATCGGGTTGCCCGAGGACTCCCGCATGATGTTGCGGTGGATGCCCTCGTACGTGCCGGGGATGCCGTGCTCGGCCATGATGGCCAGCGACTCCTTGATCCAGCCGTCCAGGTCGTTCGTGTACGTCGTCGTCTTGGCGACGGCGGCGCGGGTCTCGGAGCGGTCGGCCCGCTCGGCGGCCGGGGTGGCCTTCGCCGGCGCCTTGGCCTTCGGCTTGGCCTTCGGCTTGGCCTTGGGCTCGGCCTTCGCGCCGATCGTCAGCTTGAGACCGGGGTGGATCAGCGACGGGTCGTCACCGACGACTTCCCGGTTGTCCTGGTACAGCTTCTTCCAGCTGCTCAGGGAGTGCGCGTCCGCGATCTTGGAAAGCGAGTCGCCGGCGACCACGGAATAGGTCGTGGGCCCGGCCTTCTTCGCGGCGGCCGGGGCGGCGGCGGCCGAGGTCGCGGCCTTCTCGGCGGCGGCGGGCTGTGCCGCGGCGGCCGTGGTCGCGCCGATCAGCGGCAGAGCCAGTGCGGCGCCACCCGTACCCACGGCGATGAAGCCGCGAGTGAGCGATCTGACCTTGGAACGACGGTGCTTACCCTTGGGGGGCATGACGAATTCCTCTCCGTCGCCTGCGAGGTGAGCTGTCGGGTTCGGGCTGGAGATGCCCGGTCGCGCGGTCTGTGCGACTTCACCCCAAGCCGTTCCGGATTCGTTCCGGACCGGCGGCTTACCTGGGTCCCCCGCTCCTGCCGTACGTGAGTGTGAGTGGGTGCGGTTTCCGGACGGCGGCAGGATTCGGCGGTCCACCCGGATTGACGGTGACGTTAAGCGAGAGAGGCGGGGAAGAACAAGCCCCGCATTCCGTAGCGCAAACGTGTGGCGTATCAGAACGGGGGAACTCCCGTCACTGTCCGTGGGCGGCAAAGCCAACTTTCTTCCTCTGGAAGGAAACTGACGCCGAACGAACTACCACATTCCGTTGCCGACGTGACTCGCATCACGGGGCGGCGACCGCGCAACGACCTTTCAGGCAAACCGCCCACAGCGGTCATTCCTGGCCGGAAGTGCGCATCACGGGTCGACTTGAGGGTGATTTTCCCCAATCTTCCGCCTGTCAAGGGGGGTTGGCCCGTAGCTCGACGTATCGCGGGAGTGGTGGCGGGACCGCACCGGGGCTGCCGGGCGGTCGCCCACCGCACAAGACAAACAGGGACATGTTGATACATCGCGGCTTGCGCGGGTACTCGCCGCTCATGAACGAAACCAGGCCTCTGGCCGTCGTTACCGGTGCCTCCAGCGGAATCGGTTTCGAGCTGGCCAAGCAATTCGCCGAAAATGGATTCGACCTTGTGCTGTCCGCCGAAAACTCCGGTCTTGGTATTGCCGCGGACGAAGTGCGGGCTCATGGAGCCGACGTGCACATGGTGAAGGCCGACCTGGCCACACCGGAAGGCGCCGAACGACTGCTCGGCGCCATCGCGGCGACCGGGCGCCCCGTTGCCGCCGCCGCGCTCAACGCCGGCGTGGGACAGGGCGGGGCCTTCCTCGACACGGACCTCGCCGACGAGGTGCGCGTCATCGACCTCAACATCACGTCCACCGTGCGGCTGGCGAAGGGCCTGCTGCCGGACATGGTCGCTCGTGACGAGGGACGGCTCCTGTTCACGTCCTCCATCGCCGCGACCGTGCCGGGCTCCTTCCAGGCCGTGTACAACGCCACCAAGTCCTTCGTCCAGTCGTTCGCACAGGCGTTGCAGAACGAACTCAAGGACACCGGGGTGACGGTCACATCCGTCATGCCCGGCCCGACGGAGACGCACTTCTTCCACCGCGCCGGCATGGACGACACCCGGGTCGGGCGGCAGAAGAAGGACGACCCCGAGGACGTGGCCCGGCAGGGCTTCGAGGCGCTGATGGCGGGCCGGAAGAAGATCGTGGCCGGTTCCGTGAAGACCAAGGCGCAGGGGCTCGTGAGCAAGATCGTCCCTGACAGCGTCAAGGCGGCCGCGCACCGGAAAATGGCAGAACCCCGATCCGGTGAATCGAAGTGAGCCCCGTGCGCGTCGCTTTACGGAAGTGGCGTGCCGCCGGTGGCGTTGACGATCTCGGCCGTGATGTAGCTCGCCCGCGGGGAAGCGAGGAATACATACGCCGGGGCCATTTCGGCCGGCTGGGCGGGCCGCCCCAGAGGAGACTGCTTTCCGAACTCCGTGGTGTCCGGCATGGTCGCCGGAATCAGCGGCGTCCACACCGGGCCGGGAGCGACCGCGTTGACGCGGATTCCGCTGGACGCGACCATTTGCGCAAGCCCCTGAGTGAAGGCCACGATGGCCGATTTCGTCATGGCGTAGTCGAGCAGATGCGGGCTGGGCTTGTACGCCTGAACGGAAGTCGAGTTGATGACACATCCCCCCTCGGGAATGTGGGGGAGAGCCATTTTCGACAGCCAGAACATGCCGTAGAGATTGGTCTTCATCACCCGGTCGAATTGCTCGGTCGTGATGGCGCCGATGCCGTCCGGCTGGGACATCTGATACGCGGCGTTGTTCACCAGAATGTTGATGCGGCCGAATTCCGCGACAGCGCGCTCAATGAGCGCCCGGCACTGCTCCTCGTCCCGGATGTCACAGCTCACCGCGACAGCCTTGCGGCCCGCCTCTTCGACGAGTCGTGAGGTCTCCGCGGCCTCTTTCTCCTCCTCCGGCAGGTGAGTCAGCAGTACGTCGGCGCCCTCACGCGCGAAGGCCAGACACACCGCCCGGCCGATTCCCGAGTCGCCTCCGGTCACCACTGCGGCGAGGCCCTTCAACAGCCCGCTTCCCCGATAGGAGTCCTCGCCGTGATCCGGCGGCGGGTCCATCGGGCCCGTCCAGCCGGGGTGCGCCTGTTCCTGGTCAGGGAGCTTTGGCTGGGGGTGCTTGGTGACGGGGTTCTCCACCTCGCGGCTCTCGTCCTTCATGCCGGCCTCCTGTTTGGTTGGGTTTGACCACACTTGCGTTCCCCCGAGCCGAGCACTCGAATCGCCCCCCGGCGCACTGGCCTCCTGCACCGTCCGGCCGGGCGCCGTACCGGCCGGACGGTGCAGGCCCGTTTCTAGGCCACCGCGCACGCGGTCCCATTGAGGCTGAACTGCGTCGGCTTGGCGAAGGTGCCCGCGTACGTCCCCTGGAAACCGAAGGACTGGCTGCCGTTGGCCGCGATCTGGGCGTTGGAGGCGGTGTTCGTCGCGGTCACCGTCCCGGACGACGGGTTGATGACGGCGTTCCAGGCGTGGGTGACGCGCTGGCCGGCGGGAAGGCCGAAGACCACCCTCCATCCGTTGACGGGTGTCGCGCTCGCGTTGGTGACCGTCACATGGGCGGTGAAGCCGCCCGGCCAGGAGTTCGTGGCGTACGTGACACGGCAGGCGGCCGGGGTTCCGGGATCACCCGGACCCGGACCGCCGCCGTCGCCGTTGACGGTGGAGGAGAAGGACTCCACCTTCAGGCCGGCCCCGTTCTCCCAGGGTTCGAAGCCGGCCTGCACGCTGGTGACGTACCACGACTCCTGTGCCAGCCCGCGCGCCACGGCCTGGTCGACGAAGTCCATGACGTCGAAGCTCCAGCTCGCGATCGCCGAGGGCGCCACAAAGGAGATCACGTCATTGCGGCCGTTGTTGCCGGTCCAGACCTCCCAGCCGCGGCCGGCCACCGTGGCCGTGCCGGTCTTCGAGCCGATCGGATTGACGGGGCCCACCCGGTTGAACCAGATCATGATCTCGGTCTGGCTCACGCCGTCCGTCCTGGGCGTCGGGTCGAGCCAGATGTCGTAGGACGCGTTGTAGACGGCGTTGCTGACGTACCCGTAGGAGATGCTGCTCGGCGCGCTGCTGATCGAGTTCACCCGCTTCGGCAGGCTGGTGCCGGGGGAGCAGTTCGTGTAGTGGCAGCCGTTGTAGACGGAGGGGTACGACTTGGGCGCCCCGTTCGTCGGTACGGATCCGTCGGCGCGCGTGAGCTCGAAGCCGGTCGCGGTCGCGTTGACACACTGCGTGGCGCCGGTGCCCCAGCGGTTGTTCTGGACCACGTAGCGGCCCTGGATGGTGGTGGTACCGAACTGATCGCATATCAGGGTGTCGGCCTCTGCGGGTGCTGCCGTCGTCACGAGAGCGGCCAGTGACGCCAGGGCCACCAGCATCGTCATGACGGCGGTGCGGACGGAGCGGACGGAGCGGACACAGCGGGGTAGCGGTCTCATGTGGCTCCTTCGGTGAGAAGCATGCGGGGAGGTGCGATGGGAGCGCTCCCAGTATTCCGAGAGGTAAGAGGGGCGACAAGTGTCCTGACGCACAAGGGAGTTGGATGTGGACCCGTACCGGAACGGCGCATGCGACGCGCGTCAGGCAGAGGCGCGCCGCACCAGCTCGGTACGCAGGATGACGTGACGACAGGCCGCACCGCGGTCGTCGATGTCCTCCAGCAGTACGCGTGCCATCGCGCGGCCCATCTCCTCCACCGGCTGCCGGACCGTGGTGAGCTGCGGATCGGTGTGCTGGGCGAGCGGAGAGTCGTCGAAACCCACGAGGGCCACATCCTCGGGCACCCGGCGGCCTGCCGCCCGCAGGGTGTACAGGGCGCCCGCCGCCATGATGTCCGACGCGGCGAACACCGCGTCCAGCCCCGGATGGCGCTCCAGCAGCTCGGCCATCGCCCGGCGCCCGCTCTCCTCGGTGAAGTCGCCCTGCGCGATCCACGACGCCTCCACCTCACCGAAGGTGTTTCGCATCGCGTCCTCGTAGCCGCGCAGCCGGCACTGCGCGACGTACATGTCCGGCGGGCCGGTCACCGTGGCGATGGCGCGCCGCCCCGCGTCGAGCAGGTAGCGGACCGCCGACCGGGCGCCGCCGACGTTGTCGGAGTCGACGTACGACACCGGCTCGTCGCTGGAGCGCCGGTCACTGAGGACGGTCGGCAGTTCCAGCTCGGCGAGCAGGTCGGGGAGCGGATCACTGCCGTGTACGGACACGAGCAGCACCCCGTCCACCCGGCCGGCGCGCGCGTACTGCACGAACCGCTGCCGTTCCTTCTCGCCGCGCACCAGCGTCAGCAGCAGCTGGATCTCGGTGTCGGCCAGTGCGGCGCCGACGGCGCGGACGATGTCGGAGAAGAACGGCTCCGCGAAGAACCGCCGCTCGGTCTCCGTGATCACCAGCGCCACCGCACCGGTGCGGCTGCCGGCCAGGGCGCGGGCGGCCTGATTGGGAACGTAACCGAGCTCGGCGATCGCCCGCTGGACCGTCAGCCGGGTCGTGGCCCGCACGCCGGGCGCGTTGTTGATGACACGGGAGACCGTGCCCCGCCCGACACCCGCGAACGCGGCGACTTCTTCGAGCGTGGGCGGGGCCGTACGTCCTCTCGCCACCATCGCGCGCGACCTCCAGACATGTCCGGTCCCCCCAGCGCCTGTTGGCACGAGGACAGGTCACATCGAATCACCGGAACGTCCCCCACCCCAACCCGTTGATCACATCGGTCGGTGCGTCACCGCACCGGCGTGGTGTACCAAAGAGGATGATTTGACCGGAAAGTGCTGTCGAGCGGGCGAACGGTGATCTCTGGCATGCGCGTCCTGTGTACTGCGATTCTCTCCCCGTCCCACACGCGTGAGGCCCTTCGCTTCGCGCGCCTGCTGTCCGGCGCGGGTCATGAAGTGCACGTCGCCACCGAGGAGCACCTGCTCGGTTTCTTCCTGGACCAGGGCGTCGCCGCCACGGCGTGCCTGCCGAACCTGTTCGGCGAGGCGATGACGGCCGGTGAGGAAACGCGGGACGCCGTGGGGCTCCTGCGGACCGGTGCGGCGTCCCCGGACGCGGCGGCGCTCGTACTGGCGGGTCCGCACCTGCTCGGTCAGATCGAGGCACTGGACGCGGCGGCCCGCGACTTCAAGCCTGATCTGCTGCTGCGTGACGCGATGGACCTCGGCGCCTGCCTCGTGGCCGAGAAACTGGGCATCCCGCAGGTGGCGATGGTGTCCGGCGCGAAGGGTTTCACCGACCCGGCGGCTCTGCTGCCGCACCTCAACCAGTGGCGTTCCACCGCCGGTCTGCCGCCGCAGGACGATCCGATGTCCCTGACGCCCCACGGGCACCTGGACTACCTGCCGCCCTCCTGCACCTTCGCTCCGCATCTGCCACCCGCGCACGCGTACCGTCAGCCGGCCTTCGCCGACCCCCGCGCGAAACTCCCCAGCTGGATGGTCGGCCTGCCCATTGACCGGCCACTCGTGTACGCCGGTACCGGCTGCGCACTGCCGCTCTTCGCGCCCTCGCCCGACGGGCAACAGCCACGGCCCGGGCAGCCGGACCCGGCGACCGTACTGCGGTCCATGACCGAGGGACTGTCGCGGCTGGACTGCACAGCCGTGGTGTCCACCAGCGGGGTGACCGTCGCCGGTCTCGATCCCGCGCCCCATGTGCATGTCGTCGACCACGTACCGCAACCGCTCCTGCTGGAAGCGGCCGACCTGTTCCTCGCCCACGGCGGATACACCGCCGTGCTGGAGTCGATCAGCACCGCGACCCCCATGGCGGTGCTGCCCCAGACGGCCGACCAGCCCATGAACGCCCGGCGCGTCACGGAGCTGGGCATCGGCGGCGAGATCACCGATCCCACCCCGTCCGGCATCGCGGCGACCTGCCGCCGCCTGCTCGACGACGGCTCGGTCCTGCGGCGAGTGAAGCAGGCCCGCCTGGCCTGTCTGGCTCTGCCCACCCTCGAAACAGCCGTGGATGACTTGGAAAGCCTGGTCAATCACCACGCGGCACCACAATGAAAGGCACGTGTGGTACCCACGGGTGACTGACGTCGACACCGGCACCAACGATCTGGAGGAGTGGGCAGATGACGCACGAACGAGCGGGACAGCAGGCCGGACCGGACGATCTCACCGATGTGGCCCGGCTGGTGACCGCGTACTACGCGCTGCACCCGGATCCACGGGAACCGGGCCAGCGGGTCGCGTTCGGAACGTCCGGGCACCGTGGATCGTCGCTGGCCACCGCGTTCAACGAGGACCACATCGCCGCGACCAGCCAGGCGATCTGCGAGTACCGCAGCCAACAGGGCGTCGACGGCCCGCTCTTCCTCGGAGCCGACACCCACGCCCTGTCCGAGCCGGCCCGCGTGACGGCCGTCGAGGTCTTCGCCGCCAACGACGTGACCGTGCTCATCGACACGGCCGACGGCTACACCCCCACCCCGGCGGTGTCCCATGCCATCCTCGCCCACAACCGCGGCCGCACCTCGGGCCTCGCCGACGGCGTGGTCGTCACCCCCTCCCACAATCCCCCCGCGGACGGCGGGTTCAAGTACAACCCGCCCAGCGGCGGCCCCGCCGGCTCGCAGGCGACCGGCTGGATCCAGGACCGCGCCAACGCGATCATCGCGGACGGCCTGAAGGACGTACGGCGCCTGCCCTACGCCCGCGCCCTCGCCGTGCCCACCACCGGGCGGTACGACTTCCTGGACAGGTACGTCACCGACCTGCCGTCCGTCCTCGACCTGGACGCCGTACGCGCCGCGGGCGTGCGCATCGGCGCCGACCCACTGGGCGGGGCGTCGGTCGCGTACTGGGGCCGCATCGCCGAGCAGCACCGTCTCGACCTGACCGTGATCAACCCGCGGACCGACCCCACCTGGCGCTTCATGACGCTGGACTGGGACGGCAAGATCCGCATGGACTGCTCGTCGCCCTACGCGATGGCCTCCCTGATCGAGGGGCGCGGCCGCTTCCAGATCGCCACGGGCAACGACGCCGACGCCGACCGGCACGGCATCGTCACGCCGGACGCCGGTCTGATGAACCCCAACCACTACCTCGCCACCGCCATCTCCTACCTCTACGCGCACCGCGACCAGTGGCCCGCCGACGCCGGCGTCGGCAAGACACTGGTGTCCTCCGGAATGATCGATCGGGTCGCCGCCGATCTCGGCCGCGAACTCGTCGAAGTACCGGTGGGCTTCAAGTGGTTCGTGGACGGACTGGCCGGCGGCTCGCTCGGCTTCGGCGGGGAGGAGTCGGCCGGAGCCTCCTTCCTGCGCCGCGACGGCTCGGTGTGGACCACCGACAAGGACGGCATCATCCTGGCCCTGCTCGCCTCCGAGATCCTCGCGGTCACCGGCAAGTCGCCGTCCGAGCACTACGCGGCGCTCACTGCCCGCTTCGGCGAGCCCGCCTACGCCCGCGTCGATGCCCCCGCGACCCGCGAGGAGAAGGCGGTACTGGCACGCCTCTCGCCCGAGCAGATCACCGCCGGCACCCTGGCGGGGGAGCCCGTCACCGCAGTCCTGACCGAGGCGCCCGGCAACGGCGCTCCCATCGGCGGCATCAAGGTCACCACCGACAACGCCTGGTTCGCCGCCCGCCCGTCGGGCACCGAGGACGTCTACAAGGTTTACGCCGAGTCCTTCCTCGGCCCGGACCACCTCGCCCGTGTCCAGGAGGAGGCCAAGGCCGTCGTATCGAAGGCGCTGGCGGGCTGACCGGCCCCTGTCGAGAGAGGTACGGTCTAGAGATATCTTGATGTCAAGCAATGTTGCAGACGTGGAGCGGAGCACCCGGTGACTGACTCGACCATCATCTACACACACACCGACGAGGCCCCGGCCCTGGCGACGTATTCGTTCTTGCCTGTGGTCGAGGCCTACGCCTCGACGGCCGGGGTCACGGTGGAGAGCCGCGACATCTCGCTCGCGGGGCGCATCATCGCCCTCTTCCCCGAGTACCTCCAGGACAACCAGCGCATCGAGGACGCCCTCGCCGAGCTCGGTGAGCTGGCCAAGACGCCCGGCGCGAACATCATCAAGCTTCCGAACATCTCGGCCTCGATCCCGCAGCTGAAGGCCGCGATCGCCGAGCTCCAGCAGCAGGGCTACGCGCTGCCGGACTACCCGGACGACCCGAAGACCGACGAGGACAAGGACGTCCGCGCGCGCTACGACAAGGTCAAGGGCAGCGCCGTCAATCCCGTGCTGCGCGAGGGCAATTCCGACCGCCGCGCCCCCGCGTCGGTCAAGAACTACGCCCGGAAGCACCCGCACCGCATGGGCGCCTGGACGGCCGATTCGAAGACGAACGTCGCCCACATGGACGCCGACGACTTCCGCTCCACCGAGAAGTCCGCGGTCATCGCCGAGCCGGGCTCGCTGCGCATCGAGCTCGTGGGGGACGACGGCACCACGACCGTCCTGCGTGAGTCGGTGCCCGTCCTGGCGGGCGAGGTCGTCGACGCGGCCGTCATGCGCGTCGCGGCGCTGCGCGAGTTCTTCGCGGCGCAGGTCGCCCGCGCCAAGGCCGAGGGCGTTCTCTTCTCGGTGCACCTGAAGGCCACGATGATGAAGGTCTCCGACCCGATCATCTTCGGCCACGTGGTGCGCGCCTTCTTCCCGAAGACGTTCGCGAAGTACGGCGAGGTGCTCGCCGCCGCCGGTCTGTCGCCCAACGACGGCCTCGGCGGCATCCTCAAGGGCCTGGACTCGGTGCCCCACCTCGGCGCCGAGATCAAGGCGTCCTTCGAGGCCGAGCTCGCCGAGGGCCCGGCCCTCGCGATGGTCGACTCCGACAAGGGCATCACCAACCTGCACGTACCGAGCGACGTCATCGTCGACGCCTCCATGCCGGCGATGATCCGCACATCCGGTCACATGTGGGGCCCGGACGGCCAGGAGGCCGACACCCTCGCGGTCCTCCCGGACAGCAGCTACGCCGGCATCTACCAGGTCGTCATCGACGACTGCCGCGCGAACGGCGCGTTCGACCCGTCCACAATGGGCTCGGTGCCGAACGTCGGCCTCATGGCCCAGAAGGCCGAGGAGTACGGCAGCCACGACAAGACCTTCGAGATCCTGGCCACCGGCACGGTCCGGGTCGTCGACGCGGCCGGCAACGCCGTACTGGAGCAGGCCGTCGGCGCCGGCGACATCTTCCGCATGTGCCAGACCAAGGACCTGCCGATCCAGGACTGGGTCAAGCTGGCCGTCACCCGCGCCCGCGCGACCGGCGTCCCGGCCGTCTTCTGGCTCGACGAGACCCGCGCGCACGACGCGCAGCTCATCGCGAAGGTCAGGACGTACCTCGCCGAGCACGACACCGAGGGCCTCCAGATCGAGATCATGTCGCCGGTCGAGGCGACCGCGTTCTCCCTGGAGCGCATCCGCCGCGGCGAGGACACCATCTCGGTCACCGGCAACGTCCTGCGTGACTACCTGACCGACCTGTTCCCGATCCTTGAGCTCGGTACGAGCGCGAAGATGCTCTCCATCGTCCCGCTCATGAACGGCGGCGGCCTGTTCGAGACCGGCGCCGGCGGCTCCGCGCCCAAGCACGTCCAGCAGCTCGTCAAGGAGAACTACCTGCGCTGGGACAGCCTGGGCGAGTTCCTCGCGCTCGCGGTGAGCTTCGAGCACCTCGCGCAGACGACGGACAACGCGCGCGCCCAGGTGCTCGCCGACACCCTCGACCGCGCGACCGCGACCTTCCTGGAGGAGGACAAGTCGCCGAGCCGTCGCGTCGGTGGCATCGACAACCGCGGCAGCCACTTCTACCTGTCGCTGTACTGGGCGCAGGAGCTGGCGAAGCAGACCGAGGACGCGCAGCTCGCGGAGGCCTTCGCAGGCCTCGCCAAGACGCTGGCCGAGCAGGAGCAGACCATCGTCGACGAGCTGATCGCGGTGCAGGGATCGCCGGCCGACATCGGTGGCTACTACCGGCCCGACGCGGCCAAGGCCGAAGCCGTGATGCGTCCGTCGAAGACGTTCAACCAGGCCATCGCGACGCTCGCCTGACGCGACAGCACCTGTCACGTCCTGCTTTGCCGTCCGCCCCGGCCCGCGTCACGCGGGCCGGGGCGGACCCGTTTCCACAGGCTTCAGGCGCGTGCGCCGCTCGGCTTCAACCGCGGGATGCGGCCCGCGAGTTCCCGCTGGTAGAAGTCGATGAAGCCGTCCGGATCGGGTCCCGCGTTCTGCATGACCAGCCGGTCGAAGCCCGCGTCGACGAACTGCTGCGCCACCTCGACGTACCGGGCCGGGTCCGCGCCGCACGCGAACTTCTCCAGGATGTCCTCCTCGCGCACCGTCGTGGTCGCCGCCTCGAAGTTGACCGGGTTGGGCAGCTCGCTCATGACCTTCCACCCGGTCACAGCCCAGCGTGACGTCTCCAGGACGGCCTTCGCGGCGGCGTGCTCGTCGGGCGCCCAGGCCATCGGAACCTCCACGTAGCGCGGGCCGCTGCCGCCCGCGTCGCGGTACTGCCGGACGATCTCCGGCTTGTCCTCGGTGGCGAACAGACCGTCACCGAGCTCCGCGGCGATCCGCGTCGACGCCGGGCCGCTCGCGGCCACCGCGATCAGCGGCAGTTCCTCGGGGAGGTCGAACACGCGGGCGTCCTCCAACCGCAGGTGCTTGCCGTCGTACGACTGGTAGCCGCCGCGCCACAGCAGCCGGATGATCTCCAGGGCCTCCCTCAGCATCTCGTGCCGCGTGGCTACGGTGTCGGGGAAGCCCACGCCGGTGACGTGCTCGTTGAGCCGCTCACCGGAGCCGACGCCCAGCACGAAGCGGCCGTCCGACAACAGGGCGAGGGTCGCCGCCGCCTGGGCGATGATCGCGGGGTGGTAGCGCACGGTCGGGCACGTCACGCCGGTCGCCAGCCCGATCCGCGAGGTCTTCGCCGCGATACTGCCCAGCACCGTCCACGCGAACGGGGAGTGGCCCTGGTTGTCGAGCCAGGGATGGTAGTGATCGCTGATCTCGACGAAGTCGAAGCCGGCCTCCTCCGCCAGCACCGCCTGCCGCACCAGCTCCGCCGGGCCGAACGCCTCGGCGGCAAGCTTGTATCCGATCTGCATGTACTCCTCTTTCCTCGCGTCCTCGCGTTTCCTTGCGCACCAACCGTTCGTCCGCGCAGAGGTACCCCTTCTGCCCGTGGCGCGCTTCGCCTTTCACCCGCTCGGCCCCCAGGGTCCGCCCGCCCGGTGCGCGGCCGCTGGTCCGAGCGCCGGGCCGGGCAATCGGATGACGCCGGTCCGGTGACGCCGTGGCGTGTTGGCCGCTGTCCGTGGGCGGGCGTAGGAAGGGTGAGGGAGCCGGTCCGGGGTGGCGAAGCCCCGGGCGGCTCCCTTCGCCACGAGGATGGGAAGACGACACGTGACAACTGCCAGAGAGATCATGACCCCCGGCACCGAGTGCATCGGAGCGGAGGAGACGGTGCTGGTCGCCGCCCGGAAGATGACGGAGCTGGGCGTGGGCGCCCTGCCGATCTGCGGGACCGACAACAAGCTCAAGGGCATGCTGACCGACCGCGACATCGTCGTGAAGGTCCTGGGGGCAGGCAAGGACCCCGCCACGACCACCGCAGGGGAACTCGCGCAGGGCGAGGCGGTGACGATCGGCGCCGACGACGACGCCGGCGAGATCCTGCGCACGATGACCTCGCACAAGGTCCGCCGGCTGCCCGTCATCGACGGCCACGACCTCGTCGGCATCGTGGCGCAGGCCGATGTGGCCCGGGCCCTGCCCGATCCGCAGGTGGGCGACCTGCTCGAAGCCCTTTCCACCGACTGACACAGCCTGCCAAAAAGGTCCACTCATCGCGGATTGGACTTGGTCGGGCTTCTATTGGCATCGCTACGGTTCGGGCATGCGTATCTACATCGTCGATGCCTTCACCGACCGTCCGTTCGCCGGGAACCCGGCGGGTGTGTGTCTCCTGCCCGCCGGGAAGTGGCCGGAAGACAGCTGGATGCAGCAGGTCGCTGCCGAACTGAACCACTCCGAGACCGCCTTCGCTCTCCCGCTGCCCGACACCGCCGAGGCCGACTGGGAGATCCGCTGGTTCGCCCCGCTCGTCGAGACCAATCTGTGCGGCCATGCCACATTGGCCACCGCACATGTGCTGCGCGCCGAGCGGGGACTCGTCGGTACCGTGCGCTTCAGCAGCCGGGAGAGCGGCGTCCTCCTCGCGCATGCCGACGACGAAGACAGCATCACGCTGGACTTCCCGGCCGCTCCGGGCACCGAAGTGCCCGTACCGCAAGGACTGGCCGAGGCGCTCGGGACCGAGCCCGAAGCCACCTTCCGTACCGGCGCGCTCGGTGATCTGCTGACCGTTCTGCGCGACGAGGCCGCCGTCCGCGCCGTGACGCCCGATCTGGACGCGGTGGCCGCCCTGACGCGCCGCGAGGGCCTGCGGGGCGTCATCATCACCGCCCCGGCCGGGGCAGACGCGGCGTACGACTTCGTCTCCCGCTTCTTCTCGCCGGCCGAGGGCATCCTTGAGGATCCCGTCACGGGCAGCGCCCACACCGCGCTCGCCCCGTACTGGTCCGGGCGGCTGGGCCGCGACGGACTCACCGGCCTGCAGGCATCGGCGCGCGGTGGACTGGTCCGCACGGCCGTGCGCGGCGACCGCGTTCACCTCACCGGGAACGCCGTCACGGTGCTGGACGGTGTCCTGCACTCCTAGGGCCGGTCCGGCGGATCGTGGACCGGAAAGGCCCGGGACCGGAACGGCCTGGGCCGGACGCGTCTTATGTCGCGTCCGGCCCGGGTGCGGCGCTCCGGTGAAGGCGCCGGTATGCGTCCTCAGAACGGTCAGGAACTCTTGCCCCGGCCGGACATCGCGTCGCGCATCCGGTCCACGAGTCCCATTCCGGGAGCCAGCAGCTTGTTGGCCGGCGGCTGGTCCGGGGCGGACGGGTGCGGACGGGTCGGCGCCATCTTCTTGGCCTGCCGGACCTTGTCACCCAGTTCGTTCAGCATCTCGGCGGAACAGGCTTCGCGCAGCCGGGGGAAGAGATTGTTCTCCTCGTCCAGGATGTGCGTTCTGATCTCCGTCATCAGCTTGCCCACGAGCATGTCGAACTGCGGGTCGTCCGCCTCGCAGCTCTCCATGTCCTTCATGGTCTGCTCGGCCTCGGCGTGGTCCTCCAGCTCCTTGTCCGCCAGCGCGTCGCCGCCCGGGATGTGCTGGCGGACCGCCGGGTAGAGGTACGCCTCCTCCGCCACCGAGTGCCGGACCAGTTCCATGGTGACCTGGTCCGCGTACACCTTCCGCTGGCTGTCGCCGACCGGAAGTTCCTCAATATTGGTGAACAGCTCCTCCACTTCCTGATGGTCAGTGGTCAATTCCGCGATGACGTCTCCGCCATGTCCCATGGTGTCGCTCCTCTGTGTGGTTGATGTGGCCCAGGACACTGTCCGTTCGTGACCCGCGCCATTTCCCCGCGGAAAGCCGGGGGGTAGCGTTCCGGACTTCTCCCCCATGAATTCGGACGGCCCGGACATGCCCGCAGATCTCTCCCCGCTGATAGCGGCGACCGCTCAGTGGCTGACCCGCGCCTACCCGCCGGGCGGCGGCGCGATGGACTCCGCCCTGTGCGAGGCGCAGGCGCGGCAGGCGGTGACCGTCGCGGCCTGGCTGTGCTATCCGACCCCCATGGACGCCGCCCTGGTCTCGGTGGCGGGGCCCGGCGGCTCTGCCCGGCTGGAATGGGTCTCCGGGGCCGACGGCGCGGCCACCGACGCCGGCCCGGACGCGTACGCCTGGCGTACCTGGGTCGACGAGGTCGTGGCGAGCTGGGCGGCATGCCTGCTCAGCGCCCCCGAACTGGCCGCGGCAGCGGTCACCGCGCTGGCGGACTCCCGGCACGCGGACAGCCCGCCGGTCGAGTTCCGGCGCCTGGTCGCGCCCGATGCACGGGACCGGCGGGCCGCCGCGCTCCTGCGGCACCCCGATCTCCTCGCGCCCGTGGCCGGGCTCCACCACGACCGGCTTCTCGACCGCCTGAAGCCCGGGCCGGCGCTGACCGCCTGAAACCCGGGCCGACGCGGACCGGCTGAGGGGAGCCGGCCCGGCTGGGGGCAGGATTACTTGCCGACTTCCTTGTTGATGGCCGCCGGGGAGTCGTACTCCTTTTCCGGCAGAGCCTTGAGCGCTTCCTTGATCTCCGGGCGGGCGCCGTTCTTCTCCGCCTTTTCGAGGATCTCCTTCTTGGAGGCGGGGTAACTCACGCCGCCGAGGGACTTCTGCATTTCGATCGGGTTCACGTTCATGGGCCGATATATGCCACGGCCGCCGCGCGCGGATACCTTCCGCCGACGCAGTCACCACGATGGAGCAAAGCGCGCGCCCGCCCGCTAGGCCTCGCGCCGCAGAGAGCCCCACACACCTTCCTGCCGGGCGACTTCGTCAGCGGCCTCCTCGATCACCCGTACGTCGATCCAGCCCACCGGCTCGACGTCCCCGACCAGCGGCTCGTTGTCGGGGCCCCGGCCCGTCTCCCGGCCGCGCAGCGCCCAGGGATGCACGTCCGGACCCTTCTCGCGCGGCAGATGCGAGTAGTCGTGCAGCCTGCGGGCCACCCACACCTTCACCGGCCGGTCCTGCCACCACGGCTCGACGTCCAGGGAGTTCGCGCTCAGACCCGGCATGGGGACACCCGTCAGATCGTCCCGGCTCGACACCGATTCCAGGTCCGCCGCGGGGCCGCGTGACCAGCGTACGTACAAATGATCATGGCGCTCGACGAGGACGGTCAAGTCGTCGAGCGTGCGCAGAACAGGCAGGTCGTCCGGGGTATTCATGCCAGTACTCACTCCTCGGCACGTGCACTTGGTCGTCCCTTGTGAACCGTAGGCATGCATGTGCGCAAAGGGGAAACCGGTAACCCATGGCACGCAGCAAGCGCTACGCGGTCGCCGCTTCCGGGCAGTGGGTGGACGACGAGGACGGCCGTCGGCTGCCCGCCGGTGAGGTCCACGCCTGGGAGCAGGGCATGAACCAGACCGTGTGCGGCCTGTCGCTCAGCCGCTCACAACTTGGGCGCTTCGCGCACATCGCCTGGTCCGACGTGCTGCCGGAGTCCGGAGGCGCCGCCGACCGCGTCCAGCGCGTGTGCCCGCGTTGCGCGTCCGTCGCCGGGCGGCGGGGCACCGATGCCCGCCCCGCGTGGCATCGCACGAACCCCCGGCCGTGAAGGAATCTCCGGCCGCCGAGGCTCCTCACTCTCCGTGAGTCACTCGGATGCTCTACATCACCGCGCCTCATGCCGCGCGGGGGCCGACTCTGATCGGAGGCTCACCCCTCGGGTCGGAGGAGATCGAAATGAACGCCGCTTTCTCACGGGACTGGGAACACGCCGTCGTCACCGGCGGTGCGGGCTTCGTCGGTTCGCACCTGTGCACCGCGCTGCTTGACGCGGGCGCCGCCGTCACCTGCGTCGACGACTTCAGCACCGGCCGGCCCGAGAACATATCAGCACTGCTCGACCGCCCCGGATTCACCCTGGTGCGGGCGAACGTCTCGCAGCCGTTCGACGTCGGACGGCCGCCCGATCTCGTACTGCACTTCGCCTCCCCGGCGTCCCCCGCCGACTACCTGCGGCTGCCGCTGCACACCATGGAGGTCGGCAGTCTCGGTACGCGCAACGCCCTGGCCCTCGCCCACGGCGCCGGAGCCCGCTTCCTGCTCGCCTCCACCTCCGAGGTCTACGGCGACCCCCAGCAGCACCCGCAGAACGAGCGGTACTGGGGCAACGTCAACCCGGTCGGTCCGCGCAGCGTGTACGACGAGGCGAAGCGCTTCGGTGAGGCGCTGACCACCGCGGAGGCCGACGCCCAGGGCACCGACACCGGCATCGTGCGGCTCTTCAACACCTACGGGCCCCGCATGCGCGGCTACGACGGCCGCGCCGTACCGACCTTCATCCGCCAGGCCCTCGCCGGCGAGCCGCTCACCGTCACCGGCGACGGGCTCCAGACCCGGTCGCTGTGTTACGTCGACGACACCGTGCGCGGCATTCTCGCGGCGGCGGCCCACGGCATGCGCGGTCCCGTCAACATCGGCAACCCCACCGAGATCACCATGCTCGAACTGGCGCGGCTCGTCATCGAGCTCACCGGATCCAGCTCCGAGATCTGCTTCATCGAACGGCCGACGGACGACCCCGCCGTGCGCTGCCCGGACATCACGCTGGCCCGCGACAAGCTCGAATGGGAGCCGCGCGTGCCCGCCGAAGAAGGCCTGCGACGCACCATCGCCTGGTATCGCGCCCACATGGACAGCTGATCCGGCCGAACGCCCTCCCGCCCGCGCCCCTGGCGCGACCCGGCTTCGCCCCGATTCGCCGAAAGGCCTGGGACCCCCATGCGCATCCTCGGAATCAACGCTCTCTTCCACGACCCCGCAGCCGCCCTCGTCATCGACGGCCGGACCGTCGCCGCGGCGGAGGAGGAGCGGTTCTCGCGGCGCAAGCACGGCAAGCGGCCGGTGCCCTTCTCCGCCTGGGAACTGCCGGAGAAAGCCGCCGCCTGGTGCCTGAAGCGCGCGAACCTGCGCCCGCAGGACCTCGACGCGGTGGCCTACTCCTTCGACCCGGAACTCGCCAGGGCCGCCGAGGCCATGGGCCTGGACGACCCCTGGGACCACCTGCGGCTGACGTACGCCCGGCAGGCCCCCGCGTTCCTCAAGGCCGCCCTGCCGGGCCTCGACCCCGGCATCGTCCGGTTCGTACCGCACCACATGGCACACGCCGCGTCGAGCGCGTTCGCCGCCTCGGACGCCGAGACGTCGTCGGTACTGGTCCTCGACGGCCGGGGGGAACGCGCCTCGCACCTCGCCGCCCGCCGGATCCAGGGCCGCCTGGAGGCGTACCACGCACAAGACCTGCCGCACTCGCTGGGACTGGTCTACGAGGAGCTCACCGAGCACCTCGGATTCCTGCGCTCCTCCGACGAGTTCAAGGTCATGGCGCTCGCCTCGCACGGCACACCGCGCATGCTGCCCGAGCTGCGCCGCCACGTGTATCCCACCGGCGACGGCGGCTTCCACGCCACGGCGGTGCCCTGGCACGAACTGTGCGCGCCGCGCGGCCCGGACGAACCGTGGACCCAGGACCACGCGGACGTCGCGGCCAGCGCCCAGGCCGTCCTGGAGGAGACCCTGCTCGACCTCGTGCGCTGGCTGCACGGCAAGACGCACGACAGCGTCCTGACCCTCGCCGGAGGCGTCGCGCTCAACTGCGTCGCCAACTCCCGGATCGCCCGCGAAGGCCCCTTCTCCCGCGTGTGGGTACAGCCCGCCGCCGGTGACGCGGGGACCGCGCTGGGCAGCGCCCTGCTGCTCGCCGCCGACGGAGGGGACGAGCCGGAGCCCATGGCAGGCGCGGACCTCGGCCGCGACTGGTCGGACGCGGAGCTCGGAGCCTGGCTGAAGACGGCGGCCGTGCCGTTCGACCGGCCGGCGGACATCGCCGCGACCGTGGCCCGGGCGCTGGCGGACAACGCCATCGTGGCCTGGTTCCAGGGCCGCTCGGAGTACGGACCCAGGGCGCTCGGCCACCGCTCGCTGCTGGCCCACCCCGGCCACGCGGGCAATCTGGAACGGCTCAACGACGTCAAGGGCCGCGAGCAGTTCCGGCCGGTCGCGCCCATGGTGCTGGCCGACCGGGCCCCCGAGATCTTCGACGGCCCGATGCCGAGCCCGTACATGCTGTTCGTCCACGACGTGGCCGAGGAGTGGCGCGGCCGCATCCCGGCCGTCGTGCACGTCGACGGCACCGCCCGCATCCAGACCGTGGACCCGGCGACCGAGCCGCTGGTGGCCCGGATGCTCAGCGAGTTCGAGCGGCTCACGGGTCTGCCCGTGGTGGTCAACACCAGCCTCAACACGGCGGGCAGGCCCATGGTCGACGACCCGCGCGACGCACTGGAGTGCTTCGGCTCCTCACCCGTGGACCTGCTGGCGATCGGCCCCTACGCGATCCGGCGCGGTGAGTTCTTCCACTCGTCGGACACGTACAACGACGGGGCGACGCGATGACTCCCTACGAAGAGGAGACGGTGGCCCCCGCGTACGCCGTGGTGATTCCGACGCTCGGACGCCGCAGCCTGAACGCGTGCCTGCGGGCCCTGGCCGACGCCACCGGGCCGAAGCCGGCCCAGGTGGTCCTCGTCGACGACCGGCGCGAGCCCGGCGGCGTACCCCTGCCGGTCGACATCCCGCAGGCCCTGCGGTCCGTCACCACCGTGGTGGCCGGCCGGGCGCGGGGGCCGGCCGCGGCGCGCAACAGGGGCTGGCGGGAAGCCGGGCCCGTGCCGTGGGCCGTCTTCCTGGACGACGACGTCGTGCCGGGCCCGACCTGGGCCGAGGACCTCGCCAGGGACCTGGCGGCGGCGACGTACCGGACCGCCGCCGTCACCGCGCGCATCACCGTGCCGCTGCCGGCCGACCGGCGGCCCACGGACTGGGAACGCAACACCGCCGGGCTGGCCACCGCGCGGTGGATCACCGCCGACATGGCCTACCGCCGGGAAGCACTCGAAGCCGTCGGCGGCTTCGACGAACGCTTCCGGCGGGCCTTCCGCGAGGACGCGGACCTCGCGCTGCGGGTGCTGGCGGCGGGCTGGACGGTGGACGCCGGACAGCGCAACACGGTCCATCCCGTCCGCCCGGCCGACCGCATGATCTCCGTACGCCTCCAGCGGGGCAACGCGGACGACGTGCTGATGAACCGGCGGCACGGCCGCGACTGGTGGACCCGCTCCGACGCGCCACGCGGGCGCCTGCCCCGCCACCTCCTGGTGACCGGCTCCGCGCTGACGGCCCTGTCCTGCGCCGTCGCCGGCCGGCGCGGCGCGGCCGCGGTGTGCGCCGCCGGATGGCTGGCCGGTACGGCCGAATTCGCCTGGGCGCGGATCGCACCCGGCCCGCGAACCCCGGACGAGGTCGCCACGATGGTTCTCACCAGCGTGCTCATCCCGCCCGCCGCCACGTGGCACTGGCTGCGCGGCCACGCCAAGTACCACCGGGCCCTCCCGCTCGGCCCGCACGAGGCCGCGGCCCCGCCGCGCGCCCCGCACGAGCCGGTCCAGGTACGGGTGCGCCCATGACCTGCCACCCCGGGCCCCGGCCGACGGCGGCCGCGCCGGCATCCGCGAGCGGCCCCTGGCTGTTCGAGTGCCTCCCGAACGGCCGCGCCGGGCTGTCCGGGCACACCTCCGGGCACACATCCGGGCACACCGACGGGCCACCGGCCGGGGGCGCCCCCGTGGCTCCTGGCTCGCACGCTCCTCGTGACGGGCGCCCGGACAGGGGCCCAGTTGCCTGTGCCGGTAGTCGCGCGGAGGTGCGCGGCCAGGAGGTGTCGTCGGCCGGGGACGGACCGCCCAGCGGGTGCCCGGCCGGAAGCACGGGCGGAAGTCCGGGCGCACGCGCCGGCCGTTCCCCCGGCGCCCGCCCGGACGGGCCGCCCGCGGCGGTGGCCGAGGGCCGTGGGGTTCCGGAGGCGGTGCTCTTCGACCGGGACGGCACGCTGGTCGTCGACGTGCCGTACAACGGGGACCCGGCGCGGGTGGAGCTCATGCCGTCGGCGCGGGAAGCCGTCGCCGCCGTGCGGGCCCGCGGGATTCCGGTGGGCGTGGTGAGCAACCAGTCGGGCGTCGGCCGTGGGTTGCTGACCCGGCGGCAGGTCGAGGCCGTGCAGCGGCGGGTGGAGGATCTCCTCGGGCCGTTCGCCGTGTGGGCGGTATGTCCGCACGCGCCGGACGACGGCTGCGGCTGCCGCAAGCCCGCACCCGGTCTCGTGCTGGCCGCCTGCGCACGGCTCGGCGTGTCCGCCGCACGCACCGTCGTCATCGGGGACATCGGCTCCGATGTGGAGGCCGCCCGCGCCGCCGGCGCGCGCGGGGTGCTCGTACCGACCGCTGTGACGCGTCCAGAGGAGACCGCGGCGGCCGGCGAGACGGCCACCGGCCTGCTTGAGGCGGTGCGGCTGGTGCTGTCCGCCGACGCCGCCCACCGGACGGGGGGCCCGCGATGACCGCACCCCGGACGCTCGTCGTCCGCCTGGACAGCGCCGGCGACGTACTGCTCGCCGGTCCCGCCGTCCGGGCCGTCGCCGCCGGATCCTCGCACACCGCCCTGCTGTGCGGGCCGCTCGGCGTCCAGGCGGCGCGGCTGCTCCCCGGTGTCGACGAGGTGCTGGTGTACGACGCTCCCTGGGTCGGGGTCGAGCCCGCGCCCGTGACCCGCGAGGCGACCCGGAAGCTCCTGGAGACGCTGGCCGCCCGCCGCTTCGACCGCGCCCTCGTACTCGTCTCGTACCACCAGAGCCCCCTCCCGGCCGCCCTGCTGCTGAAACTCGCGGGTGTGCGATGGACGGCCGCCGACAGCGAGGACTACCCCGGCGTCCTCCTGGACCTGCGGCACCACCGGCTGCCCCACCGTCACGAGGCCGAGGCCGCCCTCGACCTGGCGCGGGACGCCGGCTTCGCGCTGCCCCCCGGCGACGACGGGACGCTGCGCATCAGCCCCCCGCCCGACACCACGCACCTCACCGGACCCGGCCCGTACGTCGTCCTGCACCCCGGCGCCGCCGTCCCGGCCCGCGCGTGGAGCGCCGCACGGGCCGCACGGGCCGCCGCCGCACTCTGCGCCGAGGGCCACCGGGTCGTCGTGACCGGCGGCCGGACGGAGAAGGACCTGACCGCCGAAGTCGCCGGAAAGCACGCCCTCGACCTCGGCGGAGCCACCGACCTGCACCAACTGGCCGGGGTCCTCGCCGGAGCCCGCGTCGCGGTGGTCGGCAACACCGGCCCCGCGCACCTCGCCGCCGCCGTCGGTACGCCCGTCGCCTCCCTGTTCGCGCCGGTCGTACCGGCCGAGCGCTGGGGCCCGTACGGCGTACCCCACGTACTGCTCGGCGACCAGGGCGCGCCGTGCGCCGGGACCAGGGCCCGGCGCTGCCCGGCACCGGGGCACCCCTGCCTCGACGGGGTCGGCGACGCGGAGGTGCTCGCCGCCGTGGCCGCGCTCGGCGGCCGTACGCGGCCCGAAGCGGGCTGCCCGGCGGTACCGGGCGGCGTATCCGAAAAGGAACGAGGAGGAGCGAGCGCATGAACATCCTGCTGTGGCACGTACACGGTTCCTGGACCACGGCGTTCGTCCAGGGACCGCACACCTATCTCGTTCCCGTCACACCCGGCCGCGATCCCGACGGGCTCGGCCGGGCCCGTACCTTCACCTGGCCCGACTCGGTACGTGAGATGACGCCCGAGCAGCTACGCGACGCGCCGGTCGACCTCGTCGTCCTCCAGCGGCCGCACGAGATGGAACTCGCCGAACGCTGGCTGGGCGGGCGCCGGCCGGGGCGCGACGTACCCGCCGTGTATCTGGAGCACAACGCGCCGGACGGCGACGTCCCGGACACCCGCCACCCGTTCGCGGACCGCGACGACCTGACGCTCGTCCACGTCACCCACTTCAACCGGCTGTTCTGGGACAACGGCTCCACCCGCACCGAGGTCATCGAGCACGGCATCGTCGACCCCGGCCACCAGTACACCGGCTGGCTCCCGCGCGCCGCCGTCGTCGTCAACGACCCGGTCCGGCGCGGCCGTTACACCGGCACCGACCTGCTGCCCGCCCTGTCCGAGTCGACGCCGCTGGACGTCTTCGGCATGCGGACGGAGGGCCTGGCCCGGCACCTGGGCATACCCGACGACCGGTGCCACGCCACCGATCTTCCCCAGCGTGAGATGCACGCGGCCCTGGCCGAGCGCCGGCTGTATCTGCACCCCGTGCGCTGGACGTCGCTCGGTCTGTCCCTGCTGGAGGCCATGCACCTGGGCATGCCCGTCGTGGCCCTCGCCACCACGGAGGCGGTCGAGGCGGTCCCGCCCGGCACCGGGACGCTGTCCACCCGGCCCGAAGTACTGGCGCGCGCCGCCCGGCACTACCTGGAGGAGCCGGAAGCCGCGGCCGAGGACGGCGCGCGCGGCCGCCAGGCCGCACTCGAACGGTACGGGCTCAAACGCTTCCTCAACGACTGGGAGCGCGTGATGACGGAGGTGCGCTCATGACATCCCTCGGCCCCATCAGCGCCAGCGCCGGCAACACCGCCGCCCTGTCGGTCGCGCTCATCTCCGAGCACGCGAGCCCGCTCGCCGTACTCGGCGGAGTGGACGCGGGCGGCCAGAACGTCCATGTCGCGCGCCTTGCGGGCGCACTCGCCGACCGAGGTCACAGCGTCACCGTCTACACCCGGCGGGACGCGCGCGACCTGCCGGACCGGGTGCCACTGCGAGCGGGCGTCGAGGTGCACCATGTGCCCGCGGGACCGCCGGAGCAGATCCCCAAGGACGAACTCCTGCCCCACATGCTGGCGTTCGGCCGCTACCTGGCGAGGGAGTGGCAGGTACGGCCGCCCGACCTCGTCCACTCGCACTTCTGGATGTCGGGGCTCGCCGCGCTCCACGCCACGCGCGAACTGCGGCTGCCGCTCCTGCACACGTATCACGCGCTCGGAACGGTGAAGCGGCGCCACCAGCGGCGCGCCGACACCAGCCCGCCCGCGCGGATCGCCTGCGAACGGGAGGTGGGCCTGGGCTGCGACCGCATCGTCGCCACGTGCCGCGACGAGGTAGCCGAACTCGGCCGGATGGGCATTCCCGCCGGCAAGGTCAGCGTCGTACCGTGCGGCGTCGACACCGGTGAGTTCACGCCGTACGGTCCGGTCGCGGACCGGGACAGCACGTACCGGCACCGGCTGATCCAACTGGGCCGCCTGGTACCCCGCAAGGGCGCCGCTGTCTCCATCGGCGCGCTGGCCGGCCTGCCCGACACGGAACTCCTGATCGTCGGCGGGCCCACGGCGGACCGGCTCGACGACGACCCCGAGGTACGCAGACTTCGCGGCATCGCCCAGGACGCCGGGGCCGCCGACCGGGTGCGCTTCCTGGGCGGCGTACCGAGCGAGGAGGTGGCGCCGCTGCTGCGGACCGCCGATGTGGTGCTGTGCCCGGGCGACTACGAGCCGTTCGGCATCGTGCCGCTGGAGGCGATGGCCTGCGGCAAGCCGGTCGTCGCCAGCGGGGTGGGCGGGCAGCTCGACACCGTCGCCGACCCGGCCACCGGACGGCTGGTGCCGCCCGGCGACCCCGAGGCACTCGCCCACGCCGTCGGCGAACTGCTCGCCGATCCCGCGCTGCGGGAGGCGTGCGGGGAGGCCGGCCGCCGACGGGTGCTGAGCCGTTACGGCTGGGCGAGAGTCGCGGCGGCCACCGAGTCCGTGTACTGCGAGGTGCTCGCCCCGCAGCCCGCCGTCACGGGGGCGCTCTGAACCCCGGTCCCCCGCAGCGTTCCCGACCGCGCAGCACCGATGTCCGAAGGAGGTGCGGGTCCGGCCGTCGTCCCCCGGACGCGGTACGCCCGACCAGCATGAACGAATCCCTTGTACGCGACGCGGCGCACCGGCACTGCCAGTCACTGCAGGACGCGCTCACCGGCTTCCGCCACCAGAGCCTCGGCACGCTCGCCGCCTGGGGCAGAGAACTCGCCGCCGTACTGCCCGTCGGCGGCCGGCTGCTGGCCGCGGGCAACGGCGGCAGCGCGGCCCAGGCCCAGCACCTGACCGCGGAGCTGGTGGGACGCTACCGGCAGGAGCGCCCCGCCTATTCGGCCATCGCCCTGCACGCCGAGACCTCCAGCGTGACGGCGATCGGAAACGACTACGGGTTCGACCAGGTGTACGCCCGCCAGGTGTCCGCCCACGGCCGCCCCGGCGACATCCTGGTGCTCCTGTCGACCTCCGGCCGCAGCGCCAACCTGATCACGGCGGCGGTGACGGGCCGCGCGGCGGGACTGCGCGTATGGGCGATGACCGGGCCGGGCCCCAACCCGCTGGCCGAGGCGGCCGACGAGGCGCTGTGCGTCGACGCCGGCACGACGGCGACCGTGCAGGAGACGCATCTCGTCGCCGTACACCTGCTGTGCGAGTGCTTCGACGCGGCGGGCGGGGCGCCCGCCGGGGCCTCGGCGCGGCCCGTCGCAGCGGACCGGAGGATGTCATGAGTGCCCGCAAGCCCCTGGTGGTCGTCGGGGACGTCCTGCTCGACGAGGACATCGAAGGCGTCTCCACCCGGCTGTCCCCGGACGCACCCGCCCCCGTCGTCGACGTGACCGGCGACCAGAGCCATCCCGGCGGCGCCGGGCTGGCCGCGGCGCTCGCCGCCTGGGGCGGCCGCGAGGTGATCCTGGTGACCGCGCTCGGCGACGACCCGGCCAGTGAAGCCGTACGCCGTGCCCTGCGCGGCCGGGTCCAGCTGGTGGAGATCCCGCTGGAAGGCACCCTGCCGGTGAAGACACGGGTACTGGCGGGCGGCCGTCCGCTGGTGCGGATCGACCGCGGCGGCGGAACACCCGGCGAACCGGACGACGCGGTGCGCGAGGCGCTCGCCCAGGCCCACGCCGTACTCGTCGCCGACTACGGCAGGCACACGGCGAGCGCCGTACGCCCGCACCTGGAGGCCGTGGCCCGCCGCACACCGCTGGTGTGGGACCCCCACCTCAGGGGCGACGACCCGGTGCCGGGGGCGAGGATCGTGACCCCGAACGGTGCGGAAGCCTGCGCCCTCAGCCCCGCCGACGGCCAGTCCCTGCGGGCCTACGCCCGGCGCGGAGCCGACCTGGCGGAGCGCTGGCGGGCGGCCGCCGTCGCCGTGACGCTGGGGGAGCGCGGCGTCCTGCTGACCCGGCCCGGCGCCGGTACGCCGATGCTCGTCCCGGCGCCGTACCGCGCCCAGGGCGACCCGTGCGGCGCCGGTGACTGCTTCGCCGCCGCCACGGCGGCGGCGCTGGCGGACGGGCTGCTCCCGGAAGAGGCCGTGCAGCGGGCCGTCGCCGAAGCCGCCGCCTTCGTCGGCGCGGGCGGCGCGGGCAACCCGGCGCTGTGGCGGACCAAGTCCGCGTCCGGCCCCGACGAGGAGGCGCCGGAGACGGACCCCTTCGCGCTCGCGGAGCGGGTCAGGGCGCGCGGCGGCACGGTGGTCGCGACCGGCGGCTGCTTCGACCTGCTGCACGCCGGTCATGTCGGGCTGCTGGAGAGTGCCCGGCGTATCGGCGACTGCCTCATCGTGTGCCTCAACTCCGACGCGTCGCTCGCGCGCCGCAAGGGGCCGGGGCGCCCGCTCAACCCGGTGGCGGACCGGCTGCGCGTCCTCGCGGCACTCGGCAGCGTCGACGCCGTCGCGGTCTTCGAGGAGGACACACCGGCGGCGCTGCTCAGCCGGCTGCGGCCCGACGTCTGGGTGAAGGGCGGCGACTACTCCGTCGAAGACCTTCCCGAGGCGGAGGTGCTGCGCGCGTGGGGCGGACAGGCGGTCGTACTCCCCTACCTCGTCGGCCGCTCCACCACGCTGCTGGCCCACCGGGCGGCGCAGGCGGCCGTACGGGTGCGGCCGTCCGCGCCCTGACGCCAACGACGCCCATGAGGCCAATGACGAGAGGCATCCATCGACATGAGTGCCGAGAAGCGGACACAGCCGCTCACGCGCGGCGGCGACGCCCGGCCGCGTGTGCTGGTACTGCGGGCGCTCGGGCTCGGCGATCTGCTGACGGCGGTGCCTGCCCTGCGGGCGTTGCGGCGCGGCCTGCCCGGACACGAGGTGGTGCTGGCGGCGCCCGGGCGGCTGGCCGCGGCGGCGGCCGCGACCGGCCTGGTGGACCGGCTGCTGCCCGCGTCCGCCCCCGGACGGGCGGTGCCCGCCGAGCTGGCCTGGGACGGCCCCGAGCCCGACGTCGCCGTGGACCTGCACGGCAACGGCCCCCCGAGCCACCTGCTGCTCCAGCGACTGCGGCCGCGGCGGCTCTTCGCGTACGCCCACCCCGGAACACCCGGCATCGCGGGCCCGTCCTGGCGGGCCGACGAACACGAGAGGGACCGCTGGTGCCGGCTGCTCGACTGGTACGGCATCCCGGCGGACCCCGGCGACGTGTGGATCCCGCCGCCCACGGCCGCCTCCCCGGCGCCGGGCGCGGTAGTGGTGCACCCCGGCGCCGACGCGGCGGCCCGCCGCTGGCCGAGGGAGAGGTTCGCGGCCGTGGCGCAGGCGCTGCACCGCTCGGGCCACGAGATCGTGGTGACCGCCGGGGCGGGGGAGGGGCCGCTGGCCCGGCATGTGGCGGCGGAGGCGGGACTGCCCCCGGACGCGGTGCTCGGCGGCGCGGACGACGTGCCCTTCGGCCGGCTCGCCGCGCTCGTCGCCCGGGCCCGCTGCGTGGTCGTCGGCGACACCGGTCTCGCCCACCTCGCGACGGCGCTCGGCACACCGTCGGTCGTCCTCTTCGGCCCGGTCGCCCCGCGCCTGTGGGGCCCGCCGGCCGGCGCACGGCACCGGGTGCTGTGGCATCCCGGCGGCGACGATTCGCCGCGTCCCGGTGACGCCCACGGCCCCCTGCCGGACGAACGGCTGCTGCGGATCACCGTGGAGGAGGTCGTCGACGCGGTACGAGGACTGCCGGACCCCGACCGCCCGGCGGCGGACCGGCCACTGGTACCGGAGGGCTCGTGGTGAGCGGGCAGCCGACGCGGCGCACCCGGACCGGCACCGTGGCCGGCGAACAGCCGGCGCAGCACCCGCGGACCGGGATCGTGGTGATCACCAGGAACCGGCGTACGAGCCTGCTGGCCACCCTGGACCGGCTGGCCGCGCTGCCGGAACGGCCACCGGTCGTGGTGGTCGACAACGGTTCCACGGACGGCACGGCGGACGCGGTGCGCGCCCTGCACCCGGCCGTGCGACTGCTCACACCCGGCCGCAACCTGGCCGCGGCAGGGCGTACGTACGGCGCCGCCGCACTCAGCACGCCGTACATCGCCTTCAGCGACGACGACTCGTGGTGGGAGCCGGGAGCCCTCGACCGGGCCGCCGACGTGCTGGACACCCATCCCCGCCTGGGGCTGGTGTCCGCCGCCACACTCGTGGGGCCCGAGGCGAGGCCCGATCCGCTCAACGCGGCACTGCGCAACTCGCCGCTGGGCCAGGAGCCGGACCTGCCCGGCCGTTCCGTGCTCGGCTTCCTCGCGTGCGCGGCCGTGGTGCGGCGGACGGCGTTCCTGGAGGTGGGCGGCTTCCACCCACTGCTGGGGATCGGCGGTGAGGAGCAACTGCTCGCCATCGACCTCGACACGCACGGCTGGGGGGTGGCGCACTGCCCCGGCGTCGTGGCCCGGCACGCCCCGGACGGGGCGCCCCGCCCCGGCCGGGTCGCCCGGATGCGGCGTAACGAACTGCTCACCGCGTGGCTGCGGCGGCCACTGCGGGAGGCCCTCGCGCAGACGGTGCGGCTGGCCCTCGACAGCCGGGACGATCCGCAGGCGCGGCTCGCGTTGGCCGACGCCGCACGGCGGCTGCCCGCGGCGCTGGCGCGCCGGCGCCGGGTGCCGGGCCGGGTGGAGCGTCGTATCCGGCTGCTGGAGACGTCGTCGTGAGCCGCTGACGGCCGGCCGCCCCGCCGCCCGGTGCGCCGGGGCGGCGGCGGGAATCAGGCGGCGGGAATCAGGCGGCGGGAATCAGGCGGCGGGAATCAGGCGGCCGGAATCAGGGCCGGCTGTCCGGCCAGGACAGGCTGCTCCGTCCGCACGATGACGGTCGCCGCCGTCCGCCGGCGGCGGAGCACGAAGCCCGCCCCGATCGCGCCGGCGATGATCAGACCACCGGACACGAGGGCGCCCCGCGCCCCGGCCAGCTCCATCAGCAGGCCGAGCGCCGGCGGTCCCGCGAGACCCCACGACGTACGGATGGTGCCCCAGACGCCGAGGACACGGCCCCGCATGTGGGCGGGCGGGTCCGTCTGGAGGACCGTCGTGCCCGCGGTGTCGGAAATCGACTCGACCACGGCCATGGGCAGGACCAGCACCAGCAGCACCGCCAGCGAGGGCGAGAATCCGGCCACGACCTGGAGGAGTGCCCCGGCGGCCGCGAGCGTACCCACGAGCCGTACGGACGGCTTGCGCAGCCGGGCGCCGAGCACCGCGCCGACGATGCCGCCGACGGCGAGGACGGTGGAGACGGTGCCGAACGCCCCGGCGCCGCCGGCGAGCGGGCCGGTGACGAGTACGGCCAGGGTGAGCCCGTAGTTCCGTCCGAAGACCGCGCTGAGTCCGGTGATGCCCGCGAGGGCGACCAGCCGGGGGCGGCGCATGAAGTACACGACGCCCTGCCGCACGGTCATGTCCTGGTCCGCGCCGCCCGCATCACGTGCGTCCTCCTTGCCGAGCGCGGTACGCGGCGCCGCCGGCGGGGTGGTCCCGGCGCCCCGGACCGCCTTGTGCACCGGACGGAGGAAGGGGATGACGCAGGCCACGAAGAGGAAGGAGAAGCCGTTGGCGGCGTACGCGGCCGCCGTGCCGAGGAAGCCCACCGTGATACCGGCGAGAGCGGCACCGGCGAGGCGGCCCGCGTTGTGCACGAGCGAGCCGACGCCGATGGCGGACGGGACGTCCTCCGTACGGACGAGATCGTTGCCGAGGAGCGAACAGGCCGGTCCGTCGACGGTTGCGATCAGCCCGGTGACGGCGGCCAGGGTCATCAGGACTGCGAGGTTGAGCTGGTCCACCGCGACCAGGACGGCCGTCACGAACGCGACGGCGCCGAGCAGCGCCTGGCTGACGGCGGCCGTGAGCTTGCGGGGCCACCGGTCGACGGCGGCGCCGCCCGCGAGGCTCATCAGCAGGCCGGGAGCCGCCTGGACGGACATGGACAGTCCTGTCGCGGCGGCGGACCCGGTGATCTGGAGGACCAGCAGGTTCTGGACCGTCAGCTGCATCCAGGTACCGGCGTTGGAAACGAAGTTGGCGACGGACCACCAGCGCATGCTGCGGTACTTCAGGGAGCGCCACGGCGAGTGGTCGTCCGCCCCGGTCTTCGAGGGACGGCCGAAGCGCAGCCGGTGGGCCGGCTCGACGGCGTCGGGGACATGCGCGGAGGCGGGGACAAGGGCAGGGGCGGGCGCGGGGCCGGCAGGCGAAGAAGGCACAGTGAGGTATTCGGAGACGAGCCGGGGCTCAAGTGGCGGAACGGCGGAAGCTCGGGACACCGGCTGCTCTGCGCGGCCGCTCCACCGGATCTGGCTGGTGCTGGGCCGCTGCCCGGCGGACCCATGACGCCTGTTCGGGGCGAGAAGGTCCGGTCCGGGGGACGGCCTGGACCATCGTGGCAGAAGGGTTCGGCCGGTGCGGTCCGTAAGGCATCGCGCCACGGTCGCCGCTGGCCACGATCCCGTGTGGCGTAAGGGATGCGGTACTGCTGGTGGGCTTGCTCACAGGAACCGGGCGGGCCCTGCGACGCGTCAGCCGCCGGGCCCGCAGGCGTGACCGCGACCACACCCGGCCGGCCCCCGCGCGGTGGCGTACTCCGGCGTGCCGGACACGCCCGCGGGCCTCACAGTGAGGTACGGGGCGGTTGCCGAGCGCACATCGCCCCGTCCGGCACGACGGAGGCAACGGAAGGCAGCGGCATGGAAAGCGGAGTGCGGGTCGACCTTCACGGCAAGCAGGCACTGGTGACCGGCGGCGCGCGGGGGCTGGGGGCCTCGATCGCGCGGCGGCTGGCCGGGGCCGGGGCATCCGTACTGGTGGCGGACCTGCGCAAGGACCTGGCGCGGGACCTCTGCAACGAACTGGGCGCGGTGGGGCGCGGCGACGCGCGCTTCGTCGAGCTGGACGTCCGCGACGCCGCGGCGGTCGCGGAGGTCTTCAAGGACCTGGAGGCCGAAGGGCAGGCGGTGGACATCCTGGTCAACAACGCGGCCGTGGACGTCTCCAAGCCCATCGAGCACCTGACGGCCGACGAAGTCACGCGGGTCGTCACGACGAACCTGCTGGGGCCGATGTACCTGTGCCTGGAAACCTACCGGCGCATGGTCGCGCGCGGCGGCGGCCACATCGTCAACATCCTCTCCACGGCGGCGAACCGCACCTGGACCGAGGCCGGCCCGTACGCGGCGGGCAAGTCGGGCCTGCGCGCCTTCACCCACACGCTCTTCCAGGAGGCGCAGCGGGACTGTCCGGGGATCGGCGTCACCGGCATCATCGCGGGCGGTATGGAAACACCGTTCATCATGGAGCGCTTTCCCGACGCCGACACCTCGATGCTGCAGAGCCCGGACATCGTGGCCGACACGGTGCTGTACGCCCTGTCCGTCCCGGCCGGCAGCGCGGTGTCCGAACTGGTCGTCGTACCGCGCAAGGAGCCGTCCTGGCCCTGATTCCGCCATCCGTCCCGCTCACGAGAAGGATCCCGCGCATGTCCAGTCCCGGGAACGCAGCCTCGCCAGTCGCCGTCATCACCGGCGCGGACTCCGGTATCGGGCGCGCCACGGCCGTCCGCCTCGCCGCGCAGGGCATGGATATCGGCATCACCTTCCACACCGACCGGGAGGGCGCCGAAGCGACGGCGGAAGAGGTACGCGGGTACGGCCGCCGCGCGTGCGTCGCGGCCCTGGATCTCAGGCTGCTGCCCGACGCGGCCGACGTGATCGATGAGCTGGCCCGCGAGCTGGGCCGTATCGACGTCCTGATCAACAACGCGGGCACCGGCACCGCCACACCGTTCCTCGACCTCGATCTCGCCAAGATCCGCCAGGTTGTCGACGTGGACATGATCGGCCCGTTCCTGTGCGGTCAGCGGGCGGCACGCCGCATGATCCAGCAGGGCGACGGAGGCAGGATCGTCAACGTCACCTCGGTCCACGAAACCGCGCCCCGCGTCGGCGCGGCGCCCTACTGCGCGGCTAAGGGCGGTCTCGGCCTGCTGACGCAGGTGATGGCCCTCGAGCTCGCCGAGTACGGCATCACGGTCAACGCGGTCGCTCCCGGCGAGATCGCCACACCGATGACCGGCCAGGAGGACACGGACGTACGCACGGAGGTACGCCGCGGCATTCCGCTGGGGCGCCCCGGCGACGCGCGCGAGGTGGCCTCCGTCATCGCCTTTCTGGCGAGCCCGGACGCCTCGTACGTCACGGGCGCGTCATGGCAGGTCGACGGCGGCATGCTGCGCATGGGGCCCATGGCGGGCTCCCACCTGGACGACGACTCCTGGCGCCGTCCCTGAAGGTCCGGGCTGCGGCTACATGAGTACCGCGAACGCCAGGAAGAAGGCCGCGCACAGCACCACGATCACGCCGATGGCGATCAGCGGGCCCTTGGACCAGCCACGCGGAGGTTCCACGCGCGGACCGGTGCCGGAGCTGGTGCTCGCCTCGCCGGGCGGCGTCTCGCCGGGAGGCACGCCGCCGCCCGGTTCGAGGCCGGGGGTCCGGTCCGGCTCGGGATCTGGGTTCTGTGGTGTATTCATATCGGGCAAGTGCCCCAAAATGCCCGAATCAATTACCCGTCCGGGCCTGCCGCGTCTTCGCGCGGTTCGCCTTGCGGATGGCCTCCAGCAACTCGGGCTTGGTCATCCGGGAACGCCCGTCGACGCCGAGCCGCTTGGCCAGGTCGTACAGATGCTGCTTCGACGCCTGCTCGTCCACGCCCTCGCCGCTGCGCCCGCCCAGCTCCCGAGGCCGCGCCGCCCTGGGATCCGACGGCCCCTTGCGGCCCTTCTCCTTGCGCTCCCAGTGATCGCCGACCTTCTCGTACTTGTGCTTGAGCGCGCTGAAAGCCACCCGGTGAGCGCGCTCTCCCTCGCCGTACTCCTCGACAGCGGAGTCGTGCGCCTTGATCCAGGTGCGCTGCGCCTCCTCGGCGGACCGCTCCAGGGTCGACGGAAGTTCCTGCTCTCCCGGCACGGAGCTCACCCCTCTCTCCGATCGAACCAATACGAGTGAGATACGGGTGCCCCAGTTGGTCGGCGGAATTCAGCCGTCCGGCCAGGAAGCGGCGCGGGACGCTTGGGAGGGCCGTGCACGGGTATCCGCGCACCAGTGGGGGCCGCGGCTACCGCCGCCCGTCCAGTGGAGGACCCGATGGGTCAGAAGGTTCGAGAAATCATGACGAGCGCCCCGGTCACCGTGGGCGTACTCACGGCAGTGAGCGAGGTCGCGCACCGGATGCGCGAGGAGAACATCGGCGCGGTTCTCGTCGCCGAGGGCGACGAACTGCGCGGGCTGGTCACCGACCGGGATCTGGTGGTCCGCGTACTCGCCGAAGGGAAGGATCCGGGCGACACGACGGTGCGCGACGTGTGCAGCCCCGACCTGGTCACCGTCACGGCTGACGACGAGGTCGACCGCGCCATCGAGCTGATGCGTGAACACTCGCTGCGCCGGCTGCCGGTGGTGGAAGGAACTACCGCGGTGGGCATCGTATCCCTGGGGGACCTGGCGATCGAGCGCGACCCCGGCTCCGCTCTGGGCGACGTGAGCGCCGCCGCACCCAATACGTAGTACCTGACCGATACGCGGTACGTGACCCGAGAGCGGCCACCGCCGGAACCGGGCAGCCGAACGGGTGGCGCGCCGTTCCGGCGAAGTGTGGCTGCCGTATCCCCCTCCGCGGCGCGGGCAGGGTGTTGCCCGTTGACTCAGTAAGCGCCCCCGAAGCGGAGTTGCTGAGCCGGGCCCCCGGGTGCCACCGGGGGCTCCGGTTTGTCCGCGGGCCGCTCGCTCAGATCACGGGCTCCGGGGCCGGGACCGGCCCCGGCAGCGGGCCGGGCTCAGGCTTGGGCTGCGGCGGCGGGACCGGCGCGGGCGGGTCCGGTTCGGGCCGGGGCGGAGCCGGGGGCGCCGGATCGGGGCCGGGCGCCGGCACCGGACCGGGCGCCGGCCCCGGTTGCGGACCGGGACCCGGCGCGGGGGTCGGGGTGGGCGGGACGGGATCGTTCGGCGGTGTGCCCATGAGACATCCTCAATACATCTGGCCCCTGACGGGCCGTGAACCCGCGGGGCGAGGGGGCCACCGCCTCGCCCCGCGGCTGCTCCCGTCAGCGTCGGCGGGCCGACCACCCGGCGCCCACACCCGCCACATGCAGGGCGAGAAGGGCGAGCCCGACGAGCATGAGGCTCATCGGTCCGAAGACCGCTTCCGTCGACGTCTCGGTCGCGTGGATGATAAAGGCGATGATGAAGACCACCGCCGCCGCGAATGCCAGCATGTGCTTCTCCTGCCACTTGACGGCGCACCACGCGTAGTTCGGGTGGCTGTGCCGCTACCGGCCTTTTTCCCCGCCGCATGCCGGTCATTCCTCCGGTGGTAGCGTCGTCACATGAACCCGGAAGACCTCGCCGACCTCGCGCACCTGCGCCGGGCGCGGGATCTGATCGACCGGGAGTACGCCCAGCCGCTCGATGTGCCGACGATGGCCCGCCACGCGCTCATGTCGCCGGCGCACTTCTCGCGACGGTTCCGGGCGGCCTATGGCGAGACGCCGTACAGCTATCTCATGACCCGCCGCATCGAGCGGGCGATGGCGCTGCTGCGCGGGGGGATGAGCGTGACCGACGCGTGCATGGCGGTCGGCTGTACCTCGCTCGGCTCATTCAGCTCGCGGTTCACCGAGGTCGTGAGGGAGACGCCGAGCGCGTACCGCGGCCGGGAGCACCACGCCGTGGCGGCGATGCCCGCGTGCGTGGCCAAGGTGCACACCCGCCCGACGAGAAATCCGCCGAGCAGGATCCGAGAAGCGGGCCCTGCCGGCGCTGCCTAGTGTGGGCGACATGACCATCGCACTCCAGTACTGCCACATCACCGTCAACGACGTGGACGAATCGCTCGCCTTCTACCGCGGCGCGCTCGGCCTCGAAGTGCGCAATGACGTCGCTTCCGGCGGGTTCCGCTGGGTCACTCTCGGCAGCCCGACTCAGCCGGGCCTCGAAATCGTGCTCTCGGAGCCGCACGCCGGCCGTTCCCGGTCCGACGGCGACGCCCTGCAGGAACTCCTCACCAAGGGCGTCCTGCCGATGACCGTCTTCAGCACCGACGATCTCGACGCGACCTTCGAGCGGGTACGGGCGTCCGGAGCCGAGGTGCTCCAGGAGCCCATCGATCAGCCCTGGGGGCCGCGCGACTGCGCGTTCCGCGACCCCTCCGGCAACATGGTGCGGATCCAGCAGGCGGCCAGGGCGTAAGCCGCCGTCCCCCGCCGGGCGCCGCGCTCAGCTCGCCGGATCCAGATACGGCAGCACCTTGTCCGGCGTCAGCGGCAGGTCCCGCAGCCGGGCTCCCGTCGCGTGGTGCACGGCGTTGGCGATGGCCGCCGCCGTGCCGACGATGCCGATCTCACCGATGCCCTTGCTGCCCATCGGATTGAGGTGCGGATCGTCCTCGTCGATCCAGTACGCCTCGATCGCCGGCACGTCCGCGCACGAGGGCACGTGATACGAGGCCAGATCGTGCTCCGCGAAGTCCCCGAAGGCGGGATCCATGGTGCTTTCCTCGGTCAGCGCCATGCCGATCCCCATGGCCATCGCGCCGATGAACTGGGAGCGTGCGGTACGGGGATTGAGGATGCGCCCGGCGGCGTACACGCCGAGGAGGCGGCGTACGCGGACCTCGCCCGTCACGGTGTCCGCCTGCACCTCGGCGAACTGGGCGCCGAACGCGTGCCGGGCGTACGGCGAATCCTCCGCCACTTCCGGCTCGGTGTCCGCCGCGGCGGTGAGACCCTCGGCCGGCACACCGTCGTACCGCTCAAGACGCTCGGCCAGCAGCGCGCACGCCTTGTGCACGGACCAGCCCCACGACGCCGTCCCCGACGAGCCGCCCGCCAGCGGCGCCGCGGGCAGGTCGCTGCTGCCGATCTCCACGCGCACCGACTCCAGGGGCGCGCCCAGCACATCGGCGGCGATCTGCGCGAGCACGGTCCGGGCCCCGGTGCCGATGTCGGTGGCGTTGACCCGGATCACGTACGTACCGTCGGGGGCGGCGTGCGCGGTGGCGGCGGACGGGCTGATGAGTACCGGATAGGTGGCCGCGGCGACTCCGGTGCCGAGCAGGAGATCGCCCTCGCGGCGGATGCCGGGCCGCGGGTCGCGCCGGTCCCAGCCGAAGCGCCGCGCTCCGTCCCGCAGGCACTCGGCCAGGTGGCGGCTGCTGAAGGGCTTGCCGCTGTCGGGTTCGGTGTCCGGGTCGTTGCGCAGGCGCAGTTCCACCGGGTCGAGACCGGTGGCGACGGCGAGTTCGTCCATCGCCGACTCCAGCGCGTACATCCCGGACGCCTCGCCCGGAGCACGCATCCACGACGGGGACGGTACGTCCAGGGCGACGACCTGGTGACTGGTGCGGCTGTGCGGAGAGGTGTACATGACCCGCGCCGGAACGGCCGCCTGCTCCACGAACTCCTTGACCGTCGACGTCTGCGTGACCACCTCGTGGGCGAGCGCGGTGATGACGCCGTCGGCCCCGGCCCCCAGCCGCACGCGCTGCACGGTCGGCGCCCGGTGGCCCACGACCGCCGCGAGCTGACGGCGGGGGAGCGCCAGCTTGACGGGCCGCCCGGTGTGCCGGGCGGCCATGGCCGCCAGCACCACCTGCGGGCGCGGCGTGCCCTTGGAGCCGAACCCGCCGCCCACGTGCTCGGAGACGACGGTGACCTGCCCCTGCTCAAGACCGAAGACCTGGGCGAGGGTGTCCCGTACCTTCGTGGAGCCCTGACTGGAATCGCGCGCGGTCAGATGTCCGTCGTCCCACCACGCGGTCGAGGCGTGCGGCTCCATGGGGTGGTTGTGCAGCGCGCTCATGGTGTACGTCGCGTCGACGCGCACGGCGGCCGCCGGATAGGCCGCGTCGAAGTCGCCGCGTTCCCGGACGGCGGGGACCTCGCTGTTCGCCTCCTGCGGTGTGTAGAGGCCGGGGTGGTCCGCGGTCAGCCGTACGTCGTGCTCCTCGGCCGCGTACTCGACCCGCAGCGCCTCGGCTGCCGCACTGGCGTTCTCCGGCGTGTCGGCGACCACCAGGGCGACGTACCAGCCGCGGTGGGGGACGCGGTCGTTCTGGAGGACCGCGAGTGTGGGGTCGTCCGGCTCCTTGAGGCGCGGCGCGTTCTCGTGGCTGAGCACGGCGTGCACGCCCGGCAGGGCCAGCACCTCTTCGGCGTGTACGGCGGTGACCCGGCCGCGCGCGACGGTGGCGGGCACGGGCACGGCGTAGGCGCAGCCCGGCGGGGTGTGCTCGACCGCGTAGCGTGCGGCGCCGGTGACCTTGTCGCGGGCCTCCGAGCGGACGGCGGGCGTGCCCAGTGGGGGCGGTGGGTGCGTCATGACGGATGGTCACGTCCTCAGGTACGGGAAGCGAGCTCGGCCAGCACGCTGATGGCGAGGTTCCGGGCGAGCGGCACTTTGAAGCCGTTGTCACGCAGCGGCTCGGCCGCGGCAAGCTCGGCGTCGGCCGCGCGGGCGTACGTCTCCTCGGTGGCGGGCGCCCCGCGCAGCACCTCCTCGGCCGCGCGGGCACGCCAGGGCACGTGGGCGAGCCCGCCGAAGGCGAGTGCGGCGTCCCGGACCACGCCGCCCTCGACGCGCAGGACGGCGGCGACAGAGGCGAGCGCGAAGGCGTACGAGGCGCGGTCGCGGGCCTTGCGGTAGCCGCACCGGGTGCCGGGCAGGGCGGGCGGGAGGGTCACGCCGGTGATCAGCTCGCCCGGACGGATGACGGTGTCCTGATCGGGACGGTCGCCGGGCAGCCGGTGGAAGTCGGTGACCGCGACGGTGCGGGCGCCCTGCGGGCCGTGCAGGTGGACGGCGGCGTCGAGAGCGGCCAGTGCGACAGCCATGTCGGAGGGATGGGTGGCGACGCAGTGCGCCGAGTGGCCGAGCACCGCGAGATCACGGTGAACGCCTTCGCGGGCGGGGCAGCCGGTGCCGGGCTCGCGCTTGTTGCAGGGCTTCGAGACGTCCTGGAAGTACGTGCAGCGGGTGCGCTGGAGCAGGTTTCCGCCGGTCGTGGCGGTGTTGCGCAACTGCCCCGAGGCGCCGGAGAGCAGGGCCTGCGACAAGGCGGCGTAGCGCGTGCGCACCGCCGGATGGGCGGCCAGATCGCTGTTGCGTACGGTCGCGCCGATGTGCAGCCCGCCGTCGGGCGTCTCGTCGATCCCGTCCAGCGGCAGCCGGCTGACATCGATGAGGAAGTCCGGCGCCGCGACCCCCAGTTTCATCAGGTCGACGAGGTTGGTGCCGCCGCCGAGGTATTGCGCCCTCGGATGGCCGGCGAAGGCGCCGATCGCCTCGTCGGCGCTCTCGGCACGGAAGTACGCGAACGGCTTCACGTCGCCACCTCCCCGATCGCGTCCACGATGTTCGGATACGCGCCGCAGCGGCAGAGGTTGCCGCTCATGCGCTCCCGGATCTCGTGCGCGGTGAGGGCGGCGGGAGCGCCGGGAGGGTGCTCGGGGGGCGTGACGTACGAGGGGTGCCCCTCGGCGGCTTCGGCCAGCATCCCGACGGCGGAACAGATCTGCCCCGGCGTGCAGTAGCCGCACTGCAGGGCGTCCCGCGCGACGAACGCCTGCTGGACCGGATGAAGCCGCTCGCCGTCGGCGAGGCCTTCGACGGTGGTGACGTGCGCGCCGTTGTGGGCGGCGGCGAGCAGCAGGCAGCTGTTGGCGCGCCGGCCGTCGACGAGCACGGTGCAGGCACCGCACTGGCCGTGGTCACACCCTTTTTTCGCACCCGTGAGGCCCACCTGCTCACGCAGCGCGTCCAGGAGCGTGGTGCGGTGGTCGAGCGTCAGCGTGTGCGGGGTGCCGTTGACGTGAAGGGTGAGGACAGAGCTGTGCGCGGTCTCCTGCTGGCTGGTTGGCTCCACTCCGTCGCGCCTTTCGGTCCGAAGGTCTCGCCTCGTACCTCTTCCTATCAAAATGTTCCCCTTTGCGCGTTTCGGTTCAGCCGGTCCTGGAGGGGTACTGGGGTGGGACGCACGCCAGAGCAAGAGCGAGGAGACCGGTATGGCCATCGCGAAGTACTGCCTCGTGGCCGTGGACTGTCCGGATCCGCAGGCACTCGCCGGTTTCTACGCCGCGGTGCTGGGCGGCGAGGTGAAGAACGACAACGAGGACTGGTACGAGCTGCACGTACCGGGCGGCGCCCGTATCGCCTTCCAGCGTGCGCCGGGTTTCCGGCCGCCGGACTGGCCACGGGCCGACGAGAACTCGCAGCAGATGCATCTGGACTTCGACGTACCGGACATCGAGGCGGCGCAGGCGCAGGTGCTCGCACTCGGCGCCACCCCGCTCGACGTGGACGACAACGACGGGAAGCGGGGCTTTCGGGTGTACGCCGATCCGGCGGGCCACCCGTTCTGCCTCTGCCGCGAAGAGGAGGACCAAAACCCATGAGTGACCCGGCGACCGAAGACCCGCAGGAGACCGGCAAGCCCCTGCCGAGGGACCTGCCCGATCAGCAGGCAGGAGACGGCGAGGACCCGCTGGACGAGACCGGCGGCCGTACTGAGGACGCACGCGAACCCGAGACCGGGCAGGCACCCGACACCGGCCAGGGGCCGGTCCCCGACGAGCCGTCCGGCTGAATGAGCGCAACGTGACGGAACGCTCCCGGATTGCAGGCACGGGGTGACCGGCGCAAGGTGGACGAGCCAGGTCAGTCACCTCTGATCGCTGTGGAAGGAACCCTCGTGAGCAAGGCAAAAGCGAAGGCGAAGCAGGTCAAGGGCAAGATGAAGGAAGCCGCGGGCAAGACCGCCGACGACCGGTCCATGCAGGCGGAAGGCCGCGGCGACCAGCTGCGGGGCAAGGCCCAGGAAACGGCCGCGAGGGCCGGCGAGCGGGTCAAGAAGTCGCCCAACAAGTAACCCCCGTACCGGACAGGTACGGAAAACGGGCCGCGCGGCCCCAGCCGCGCGGCCCGTTGGTCTGCTCCGTGAGGAAGGAACGGCGACATGGACCGCGCGGCTGTCTTCGACGTCGACGGAACACTGGTCGACACCAACCATCTGCATGTGACGTCCTGGTGGGAGGCGTTCCGCCAGGCCGGACACGACGTCGTGATGCACGACATCCACCGGGCCGTCGGCCTGCCGGGCCACGACCTCATCGCCCATCTGCTCGGAGAAGAACGCGACACCGGCCAGGACGACCGCATCAGCGCCGCCCACAAGACGCTGTACGCGACGTACGCGGACCGGCTGTCCGCCCTGCCCCGGGCCGGCCGGCTGCTGCGCACTCTCGCCGGGCAGGGCTGGACCGTCATCCTCGCCACCTCGGCGAGCGGCGGGGAACTCGACGCGCTGCGCCGTGCCATCGACGCCGACGACGCGATCACCGCCACCGCGAGTTCCGAGGACGTCGACGAGGGCAAGCCGGCTCCCGAGCCGGTCGAGCGGGCACTGGAACTGGCCGGCGTGCCCGCGGACCGCGCGGTGTTCGTCGGCGACACGGTGTGGGACATGGCGGCCGCCACCCGGGCGGGCGTGCTCGCTGTGGCGCTGCGATGCGGCGGCATCCCCCAGCGCGACCTGGAGGAAGCCGGGGCCGCAGCCGTCTACCGGGACCCCGCCGACCTGCTCGCGCGGCTCGACGACAGTCCGGTCGCCCGGCTGCGGGCGTGATTGGACGGCGCTCGTACGGGAACGCGTGCCCCGTCGTAGGCAGGCACGGCTCCGGAGGCGTCAGTGGCAGGCATGGAGAGTGACCACCGGTCGCACACGGGTGGCGCCGCGTTCGGCCGTATGTGGCGGTGGCTGTCCTCGGAGGCGTCGGCCATCGGGCGCTCCGCCCGCCGCGCGGCAGCCGGCCCCGGACCGGAGCGCGACGTGGTCACCCAGTCCCTGAAGGCGGCAGGCGCCGCGGCGGCCGCCTGGGCGCTGGCAGGCTGGTGGTGGAAGGCGCCCATGGCCCTGATGGCCCCCTGGACGGCGGTCGTACTCGTACAGAGCACCGTCTACCGGTCGCTGCGGTCCGGGGTGCAGCAGCTCGCCGTGATCGCCGTGGGCACCGTACTCGCGGCGGGAGCAGCCAATCTGACGGGCAACACCATGGCCGCCATGGCCCTGGTGCTGCCGGTCGCCGTCCTGCTCGGCAACTACGCGCGCTTCGGTGAGCACGGCCTGTACGCACCGACCACCGCACTGTTCGTACTGGCCTACGGGTCCCACTCGGCGCTCGACGTCCTGCACCGGCTGTTCGAGTCGGCCGTCGGCGCGGTCATCGGCATCGCGGTGAACGCGCTGATTCTCCCGCCGGTCCACCTGCGCAGCGTCCGGGACTCGCTGCGCAGACTGCCCGCGCAGAGCGCGGAGCTGCTGCACGCCATTGCCGACGGTCTGCGGGAAGGGTACGGGCGCCAGCAGGCCGAGGCCTGGCACGACCGTGCGCGGCGGCTCACGGGCATCTTGTCGGACCTGCGCGACGCGCGGCTGTGGACCCGCGAGAGCTACCGCCTCAATCCGGGCCGCAGGATGCGCCGTACCGGCCCGGCGCTGCCCCCCGCCGAGTGGGACCAGGCGTGGGAACGGATCGCCGACCCGCTCGTGGCCCTCACCCGCACCCTCGCCAGTACGGTCAGCGACGAGCCCACGCTGAGGCCGCTTCCCGACGCGGCCCTGGCGCACCTCTCGGACCTCCTGCGGGCGGCGGGCGACGTGTGCGCGGCCGATCTGGCTGTCCTCGAAGGCCGGGACCGCAGGGCGCGGGAAGAACGCGGGCTCGCACTGGAGTCCGCCTGGGCCGCCCACGGGCGGCTGAAGCGGCAGCTCCTGGAGCAGGACAGCGAGACGGCCACGTCGCTGGGGGGACTCGTCGCGGAGTCGCAGCAACTCCTGTACGAGCTCGCGCCGGTGGAGAGCGACGCCGGCGCATATGGCGACCGGGACAGTGGGTAAAGCGCCGCTTTTGGGGCACCCGGTGGCCAAAGCCACAAAAGGCCCTCAAAAGAGGCCCTCAAAAGTTTGAGGCCTGAGATTCCGGGGCTTGAGGCCTGATATTCCGGGGCCCTGAGACCTGAACCAAGACGAGGGGGTACGTCATGGTCCTGAGTGACGTCCTCCAGTCGCGCGGGCAGACCCGTCGGCTGACCCTGTGCGGCACCGAGGACGTGGTGGGGCGCTGCCGGGACTTCAGCCGGGAGGCCCTGGCCGACTGGCAGTGGATCCCGGCTGCCGGCGAAGAGGAGCAGGCGGTCGTCGACGATGTGCTGCTGCTCGTGTCCGAGGTGGTCACCAACGCCTGTTTGCACGCCGGTGGGCCTCGGGAGTTCGTACTGAACTGCACAGCCGCCCGGCTGCGCATCGAGGTCACCGACGGCAGCCCGGTGCATCCGTCGCCCCGGCCGTCCGGTGTGGCCGCCCCCGGCGGGCACGGCCTGACCGTGCTGCGGCGCCTTGCCCGGAGCTGGGGCTCTCTGCCGCGGGGAAGCGGCAAGACGGTGTGGGTGGAGGTGGCGGCGCCGCGCGGCTCCCGGCAACGGGGGGCCTAGCGGCCAGGCCGTCGTCCTCCGCCAGGAGCGCCTCGCGCAGCGTCGTCAGGATGCGCGTGAGGAGCCGGGACACCTGCATCTGCGAGATGCCCATCCGCTCGCCGATCTCCCGCTGGGTCAGTTCCTCCACGAACCGCATGGTGAGGATCATCCGGTCCCGCTCCGCAAGGCCGGTCACCAGCGGTTTCAGCGCCACGACGCACTCGACGGTGTCGTACGCGCGGACCTCCTGGCCGAGGCAGCACTGCGCGAAGCCCGCGGGCGCGTCCTCGAAGACCACGTCGAGGGACCGGGCGTTGTAACCGTTCGCGGCCCGCCGGCCCTCCCGGACCTCGGCCTCGTCCACGCCCAGATGGGCCGCCAGCTCGGCCGCTGTCGGCTCCCGGCCCAGACCCTGCTCCAGGATGTCGGACGCCCGGGCGATGTCGATCCGCAGCTCCTGGAGCCGGCGCGGTACGCGGACGTCCCAGCTGTTGTCGCGGAAGAAGCGTTTGATCTCGCCCTCGATCGTCGGCAGCGCGAAGGACGGGAACTCCACCGCGCGCCCGACGTCGAAACGGTCGATGGCCTTGATCAGCCCGATGGTGCCCACCTGGACGACGTCTTCCATGGGCTGGTTCCGGTTGCGAAACCGTGAGGCGGCGTACTTCACCAGGCTGAGGTTGATCTCCACCAAGGTGTTGCGCACGTACGCGTACTCGGGCGTTCCCTCCTTCAGTGACGCCAGGCGCTCGAACAGTGAGTCGGAGAGGGTGCGGGCGTCCAGCGTGCAGAGGGTGCGTGGATCCGGGATGTCCGGAAAACCGGCCAGTCCCGGTGGTCGTGAGCCGGGGGCGGTGGATTCGGATTCGGATTCGGGTTCACGGGTACGCAGTCGGCTGGACATGAGGCTCCTTCGACGCGCTGGGGGAACCGTCGTACGAGCGTCCTGCCGATATCTTACCCAAATGGGCGTTTAGTCGCTTTCTTGCGAGGCGTGTGGCGAGGACCGGGCCTCGCCCGGCCGACTAGCTCACCTTGCGGCCCGCGAGCGGCGCCGTCTGTTCGCCGCTGCCCTTGCGTACGCCGTCCAGGAACTCCCGGATCGCGTCGGTGGACGTACGCAGCGGCTGCCAGTCGAGTTCCCGGTGCGCGCGGGACGAGTCCAGCACGGGCAGCCGCAGCACCGCGTCGAACAGGTGCGGCGACGCGGGGACGAGGTGCGCGGTCCAGGCCGCCGCCAGCGCGGCGCGGACCACTCCCGTGGGCACCCGCACCACCTTCGCCTGCAGCAGGTCCCCCAGAACCCGCGGGTCGACGACGGGATCGGCGGCCAGGTTGAACGCGCCGCTCACCTCGCGCAGCACGGCCTGCCGGTAGGCCTGCGCGGCGTCGTCGGTGTGCAGGGCCTGCAGGACGAGTCCCTTCAGGTCCGGCACCCAGGGCAGCAGGTCCGGCCGTACCAGCGGGCCGGGCAGGAACCGTCCGGCGAAGATGCGCCGCTGCTCGCTCGCCGACGTCTCCTTGAACAGGAACGCCGGACGCATGCGTACGACGCGGACGTGCGGGTGCTCGTACTCGAAGGTGTCCAGCACCCGTTCGAGGTAGGCCTTCTCGCGGCAGTACGCGGCGTCCGGCCAGCCGTGGGTGGGCCAGGACTCGTCGACGCCGGGGGCCTCCTTGGGGCCCGGCGAGTACGCGCCGACCGACGAGGCGTGGACGAGTGCGGGCACTCCGGCGACCGCGACCGCCTTGAAGACCCTGAGGGAGCCGAGGACGTTCGTCTGCCAGGTGACCACCGGGTCGTGGGTCGGCTGGAAGCGCCAGGCGAGGTGGACCACGGCGTCGGCGCCGGCGAAGTAACCGGCGAGCCCGTCACCGTTCTCCTCCTCGCCCAGGTCCACAGCGGCCCATTCGGTCCGCGGGAAGGTCAGGTCGGGGACCCTGCGCGCGAGGCCGAGGACGGAGCCGACCTGTGGATCCTCCGAGAGTGCGCGCACCACACTCGTGCCGACGTTTCCGGTGGCGCCCGTGACGACCACCCGCAGCCCTGTTGTCTCGTTCATGAGGCACTCCGTGACCTTGCTCGTCGTTGCCGTGCTCCCGAACCAGGCGGACCTCCTTCGGGTCCCCAGAACAGAACGGGTGAAACGGACGGCCCGGCAGCCCTGCTCACGTACCCTCGCGCCACCGCCGGTCCTCACCAACGCGCGGCCGGGCGGGGTGTTACCGGACGAGCAGAGTGAGCGCGGCGCACGCCCCGCTCGCCGCGCCGGCGCACACGACGGCCACCGCCACGCAACGCGCCCTGAGCTGCCGGTAGCGCTCGGTGTACTCCCCGCGCAGTGTTGTGGCGCGGGCCGACACGCGCACCAGCATGGCGCGCGAGGCGGCGAGCCGCTCGGCCGTGTAGACGCGCTCCACGTCCTCGCGCTGCGCGGTGGTCAGCCACGGCAGCTGCTCGGTGAACCGGCCGGCATGGCGGCGCGCATCCGCCACCTCGGCACTCCACAGGAGATAGCCCTCCAACTGGGCCAGACCGCGGTCGCTCTCCATCTCGGGCTCCACGCTCGCTCCTCCCTGCCCATTCCGGGCGGTGTCCTACTGCTTGTCTCCCGGAGCCACCGTCGCGGAAGCGTCGGGGCGGTTGTGCGCCTGGTCGAGGGCGGCGATCAGCGGGTGGTGCAGGTCGAAGGCGGGGGACTCGGAACGGATCCGGGGGAGGGTGACGAAATTGTGGCGGGGCGGCGGGCAGGAGGTGGCCCACTCCAGTGAGCGGCCGTAACCCCAGGGGTCGTCGACCTTCACCGGCTCGCCGTACTTCGCGGTCTTCCAGACGTTGTAGAAGAACGGAAGCAGCGACATGCCCAGCAGGAACGAGCTGATCGACGAGACCGTGTTCAGTGCGGTGAAGCCGTCGGCGGCTAGGTAGTCGGCGTACCGGCGCGGCATGCCCTCGGCGCCGAGCCAGTGCTGCACCAGGAACGTGCCGTGGAAGCCCACGAACAGCGTCCAGAAGGTGATCTTGCCAAGCCGCTCGTCCAGCAGCTTGCCGGTGAACTTCGGCCACCAGAAGTGGAAGCCCGCGAACATCGCGAAGACCACGGTGCCGAACACGACGTAGTGGAAGTGCGCGACGACGAAGTACGTGTCGGTAACATGGAAGTCCAGCGGCGGCGAGGCCAGGATGATGCCGGTCAGACCGCCGAAGAGGAACGTGACCAGGAAGCCGGTCGCCCACAGCATCGGCGTCTCGAAACTGAGCGAGCCCTTCCACATCGTGCCGATCCAGTTGAAGAACTTCACCCCGGTCGGCACGGCGATCAGGAACGTCATGAACGAGAAGAACGGCAACAGCACGGCGCCGGTCGGGAACATGTGGTGCGCCCACACGGTCGCCGAGAGACCGGCGATCGCGATCGTCGCGCCCACCAGACCGATGTAACCGAAGATCGGCTTGCGGCTGAAGACTGGGATGATCTCGGTGACGATGCCGAAGAACGGCAGCGCGATGATGTACACCTCCGGGTGCCCGAAGAACCAGAACAGGTGCTGCCACAGCAGCGATCCGCCGTTGGCCGGGGAAAAGATCTGCGCACCGAACTTGCGGTCCGCCTCCAGGGCGAGGAGCGCCGCCGCGAGCACCGGGAAGGCGAGCAGCACCAGTACCGCGGTCAGCAGGATGTTCCAGGTGAAGATCGGCATCCGGAACATCGTCATGCCGGGTGCGCGCATGCAGATGATCGTGGTGATGAAGTTGACAGAGCCGAGGATCGTGCCGAAGCCGGAGAAGGCCAGACCCATGATCCACATGTCGGCGCCGACACCCGGCGTATGAACCGCGTCGTTCAGCGGGGAGTAGGCGAACCAGCCGAAGTCCGGCGTGCCGTCCGGAGTGAGCAGACCCCCCACCGCGATGGTCGAGCCGAAGAGGTACAGCCAGTACGCGAACATGTTCAGCCGCGGGAACGCCACGTCGGGCGCGCCGATCTGCAGCGGCATGATCCAGTTGGCGAATCCGGCGAACAGCGGCGTCGCGAACATCAGCAGCATGATCGTGCCGTGCATCGTGAACGCCTGGTTGAACTGTTCGTTCGAAATGATCTGAATGCCCGGCCGGGCGAGCTCGGCGCGCATGAAGAGCGCCATCACGCCGCCGATGACGAAGAACATGAACGACGTGGTCAGGTAGAGCGAACCGATCGTCTTGTGGTCGGTGGTGGTCAGCCACTTGATGACGACGCTGCCCCGCCGGTGAGGGTGGACCGGAAGCTCGTCCTCGTAGCTCTCCGGTTCCGGTCCGGCCGATCCTGCGGTGTTCATCGTCGTCATTACGACGTTCCTCCGGTTGAAATTCGCGTGTGGCGGCCCGCCGGCCCCCTGCCCGGCAGCAAACCAGTCGCGCGACGCCGATGCGCGCCCAGAGGCTGATGCGACGTCAACTTCACCCGTTCGGCGGGTCGGAGACCGGAGTGTCGGGAGCGGGCGGCAGCGGCGTCACCGGGGACGCCGGCGCGGGGGAGTCCGGGGCCGGGGACTCAGGGTCGGTCTCGGGCGACGCCGGCTCCGAGGCGGGGGACTCCGGCAACGGCGATTCGGGCGACGCCGGCGTCAACGGCGACTCGTCCGGGGACCGCGGTGGGGAAGTCGTGTCCGTCGTGGTGGGCGGCGTGGTCTGCTCGTCGCCGTCGCCCGTGTCGCCCCTGTCGCGGGTGAACCAGTCCTCGTTCTCCGGGTCGTACACGATGAATTCCTTCACCGGCTTGTCCGCGGGCGCCACCGTCACCACGTCCGTGGGCCGGTACCCGGGCCACGATGTGCCCGCCCGCTTGGGCGTGCCCTGGATGGCGACCGGCGGGCGCAGCGGATTGCCGCACGCACAGCGCACCCGCGGTACGCCCCGGTCGTCGACGAGGACCGCGGTGCCGGCCTGCAGTACGGCCTGGTAGGGCGTGGGAGCGCCGTTGCGGTAGCCGTGGTTGGTGACCCGGGTGTCCATCCGGAGCTGCACGGGTGTCAGCGACCGCAGATACGCGGGTACGCCGGTGGGATCGACGTCCAGGACGGAGGCGAACGCCGCGTTCTTGTCCTGCTGGGAGGTGAGCGCGGAGATCTGCTTCTCCACGTTGCAACTGGCGACGTTCCGGGTCCCGCCGTACAGACCCGGGGCCGAACCGTCCACCGCACGGGTGACGTTGGTCCGGGTCGGGGACACACCCGGCTGCACGCCCGGCGGTGTGGTCGGTGACGCCGTCGCCGCGGAGGTGTTCCGCGCCGTCGACTCGGTGTACGGATCGGGCCCGGACGAGGCGGCGGGCTCCAGGAACACCTCGCCGCTCGCGACCTGACCGCCGTCCGGGCGGGTGAGGACGACGGTCAGCACCACCGCGACCACAATGGCGGCCGCGATGGCCGCGATCCGCGGCACGGACCGCCACCAGGGGCGGCCGGGGCCTCCGGGTCCGCCCGCGTCACCGGGACCGCCCGTACCGCCGTCGCCCGGAGGGCCGGACGGCGGGCCGGAAGGCGTGCCGGGCGGGGGTGGTGCGCCCGGTCGCGAAGGACCGGAGAGCGGGCCGGAGGGGGGCCCTTTGGGGCGGTCGGACGACGGCGGCTGGGCACTCACTGGCGGTTCTCCCCCACGTAGGGATCGGTCGCGATGCGTGAACTTCTTCCCACCCTGCGTGCTTGTCGCGCGCTTCGCACCCGTACGGCCCGCAAGCTGACGCGGTCGGCCCCCTCCAGCGGCGGAGTGCCCGGCGTGTGCTTAGCGTGGCAGCGTGAGCCAGCAGGAGTTCAGCGACCACAGCCGCGCCACCAGCGCCGCACACGTCTGGCGTGACGCCCTCGTGGCGGTGCTCGCCGGCCTGGCGGCCATGGCCGCTACGGCGGCCCTCGGCCTGTGGGCCGCGGGCGCGGCCGACCTGCCGGGAGGCGCTTTCCCGCGCGTCGTCGCGGCCGTCGTCGTGATGGCGGCCGGCGGCTCCGTCGACATCTCCGGCGACGCGGGAGCCTTCGCGGAAACACGGGCCGATCTGTCGGTGCTGCCGCTCTCCGTGAGCCTCGCCGGGGCTCTGGTGATCGCCACGCTCTTCCTGCGGCCGCTGCGGCACCGGGCCGTCGCCAGTACGCGCGAACTCGCCGGGCGGGCCGCGTGGCTCGCGGCCGTGTGGGTACTGGCGCTCCTCGTCCTCTCGCTCCTCGCGCGGCACACCTTCAGCATCCCGCTGCAGGACCCGACGGGCGGCCTCCTCGAGGACGTGATCGCCGACGCCGCACCGGAGGTCGGGTTCCGGACCGACATCCCCGTCACCCTGCTCTTCGGACTGCTCTGGCTGGCGGGCCTCCTCGTCCTCGCCCTCCTGGTGTCGCGCAGAGCCCCGCTCCCCGCCCGCCTCGTGCGCTTCCAGGAGCCCGTACGCCCGGCCGCCTTCGCCATGGTCGTGCTGCTGCTCTCGTACGTCGTCCTGGGCCTGATCCTCGCGCTCGTCGTCGTGGTGACGCACGGCCACCGGGCCGAGACGTTCGCCGTGATCCTGCTCGGACTGCCGAACCTCGCCTGGCTCGCCCTCACGCTGGGTCTCGGCGGGTCCTGGGAGGGGAAGGTGGACGGGCCCTTCGGGCTGCCGATGCCGCGGGTTCTGGACGAGGTACTCCGTACGCCGGACATCTCCACCCTCAATCTCGGCACGCTCACCGAGCACGACGGACGGGCGTGGTGGCTGCTGGTCGCCGCCGTGGTCCTGGTGCCGGCCGCCGCGTTCCTGATGGCCGTCCGCTCACCCGCACGGACGAGGCCCTGGCAGCACGCCGTACACATGGCCGTCGCCCTGGCCCTGACGGTGCTGATGATCTGCCTGGTCGCGCGCCTCTCCGCGCATTACGGCCTGTCGCTGCTGGGCATCGGCGAGCTTCTGGACCTGGGGGGCGGTCTCGGCGGGGAGGTCTCGCTGCGGCCGCGCCTGTGGACGACGCTCGGCCTGGCCGTGCTGTGGGGGCTGGTGGCCGGCTTCCTCGGCAGTCTGGCGGCGGCACGGGTCCGCCGGCGGGGCGAGGTCGCGACAGAGGCTTCCTGACGCCGCGGGCCCGGCTACTCGCCGTACCCCTCGGGAAAGACCGGCAGGGCCCAGCGCGGCGGCGGGGGCGGGGCTTCGGCGGCGGCGGACCGCCTGCCGGCGTACTGGTCCGCGCGGGTGGACGGACGGCCCTCGGGTCCGATGCCGGCCGCCGCGGCGCGCAGCGCGGCCACGAACTGCAGGCAGGAGCCGTACCGGTCGTCCGGGCTCTTGGCGAGCGCCTTCGCCAGTACGCCGTCGACAGCGGCCGGGAGGTCCGGACGCTGCCCGGTCAGGGGTGGCGGCGGGTCGAACTGATGGGCCCACAGCAGCGCCATGTCGTCGTCGCGCTGGAAAGGCGGTGTCCCGGCCATCGTTTCGTGGACGACGCAGGCGAGGCTGTAGACATCGCATCTGCCGTCCACCGGGCGTCCCGAAATCTGCTCCGGCGCCACGTAGTCGAGCGTGCCGACGAACTGGCCGACGGTGGTGAAACCGGTCAGCGACAGCGACTTCTTCGTCAGGCCGAAGTCCGTGAGATACACGTGTTCCGGGTGGTCGCTGTCCGTGCCCTCCGCGACCAGGATGTTGCCGGGTTTCACATCCCGGTGCACGAGGTCGTGGGCGTGGGCGGCGTCGAGCGCGGACGCCACCTGGGCGGCGATCCGCGACGCCGTCCCGATCGGCAGCGGGCCCTGGCGGTCGAGCAGAGCACGGAGGTCCTGACCGGCGACGAACCGCATGGCGATGTAGAGGACGCCCTCGGTCTCGCCGGCCTCGAAGACCGGCACGATGTGCGGATGGTCGATCGCGGCGGCCACCCGCGACTCGTGGGTGAACCGCCGGCGGAAGGTGTCGTTGCGCGCGAGTTCGGGCGCGAGCAGCTTCAGGGCGACCGTACGGTCCAGGCGCAGGTCCTTGGCACGGTAGACGACGGCCATGCCGCCGCGGCCGATTTCGCTCTCCACGAGGTAGCCGGCGATCTGCGTTCCGAGCAGTTCGGACGGCCTTCCGGCCAGGCCGGACTGGTGGGGGGCGCGTGCCATTACCCGTCACCGGGCCGGGTGGGCGGATGCGGGGCGGGCGCGTCGCCGGGCGGCTTCACGACCCGCGTGGCCTCGCGGCCACGGCTGTCGCCGTCGCCCCCGGCATCGTCCGGCGGCCCCGCTCCGCCGCCGGTAACCCGCGTGGGCTCCGGCTGGGCGGCGCTGCTGCTGCCGGGCGAGCGGTTCGGGCCGGTGGTGGGGCCGGTCGGCGGGTTGAGTTCGGACGCTCGCCCGTCGCCCGCCTGCCCGTTACCGGGGTCGACGATTCGCGTGGGCTCTGGCGGGGCCGGATCCGGGGCCCGGCTGTCGCCGGGCCGACCCTCGGGGCCGGCCGTCGGCGGGGCGGCGGCACGCGTGGGGTTCGGTGGTGACGGGCGGGCGTCGTTGGGGGTGGCGGGGGTGACCACTTGGGTCGGTTCCGGGGGTGGGGTGGTGGTGCGGTTGGGGTTCGGTGGTGACGGGCGGGGGTCGTCGGGGGTGGCGGGGGTGACCACTTGGGTTGGTTCGGGGGGGCGTGCGGTGACCTCGGTGGGTTCGCGGGGCGGTGGGTCGCTGTCGCTGTTGGCGGGGGACGACGGGGCTGCGTACGTAATGAGGTGTGTGCCGTCGCAGTACACCCACCGCTCGTGCTCCGCGTCGTACAGCCACACCGATTCGCCGTCGACCACCATCCCCACGCGCAGCCCGCGCGTGCGGCGGCGGAAGCCCTCGCCGTCCGTGCGGCCCGCGGTCAGGTCCTCCGCCGCTCGCCGGTACTGGCTCACGGACTCCTCGACGCGGGCCAGCAGCGGCCGCGGGTCCGCCGTACGGGCCATCGGCTGCCCCGCCGCCGGGGGCTCCTGCGGTACGGACACGAGCAGGCGGCCGTCCACCCAGGCCGACCAGCCGTTGGCACACAGGATCTGCCCCCACTCCCCCCGCCGGCCGATCAGCTGCACGGGAAGCAGCGGGTCGAGCGGTTCCGTGGGCCGGGACACGTCCGGCTCCTCCCAGGCGGCGAGCCCGTCCCGTGGGACGACATGCGTGGGGCGGAAGTCGGCAGTCGTCATGGCGCCCCGTTCCTACTTCCGCATGACGGCGGGTTCGTGCCGCCGGAGCAGCTTCGCGACGAAGTACCCGAAGACGGCGCAGAGCACCACCATCATCCCCATGTTGAGCAGCCACACCCCCGCCGAGTGCCCGAACAGCGGATCCGCCGTCAGCTCGCCGGGAACGATGCTGCCAAGACCGATGGTCCCGGCCATCGCGCCCAGCGCCCACCGCGACGGGACCAGCCACGCCAGCTGCTCGACCCCGGCGACCCCGTCCAGCTTCAGCAGCGCGCCGCAGAACACGACCTGGACGATGGCGAGGAGGACCAGCAGCGGCATGGTGACCTCCTCCTTGCGCACCAGCGCCGACACCAGCAGACCCAGCATCATCGCCGTGAACGACAGCATGGCGACGGCCACGGTGATCTCCGCCAGTGGCGGCATGAGTACCCCTTCGCCGCCCGGCGCGCTGAGATCGACGCCGACCAGGGCGACCAGCGTCAGGACGACGGCCTGAAGGACCGTGATGGTGCCCAGCACGACCACCTTGGACATCAGGTACGCCGATCTGGACAGGCCGACGGCACGTTCCCGCTGGTAGATCACCCGTTCCTTGACCAGCTCGCGCACCGCGTTGGCGGCGCCGGTCAGCACCCCGCCCACGCAGAGGATGAGCAGCGCGTTCATCGCGGTGTCCTGCGTCAGCTTCGAGCCGGCCAGGGCCCGTGCCATCGCTCCCATGACGAACGGCAGGGCGATCATGATCGCCAGGAAGGTCCGGTCGGCGCTCAGCGCGGCGGCGTACCGCCGTATCAGCGTCCGCAACTGCGCGCCCCGGCTGCGGGGCCGCGGCGGCGGCGCGACGACGGCCGGGGCGGGGGCCCGCGGCAGGTGCGGCTGCGTGCTGGCGTTCGCGATGTACTGCTGGCGGAACGGGGACTGGCGGTACTGCCCCGCCCAGTCGCGGTCGCGGTCGTTCTCGAAGGCCTCGAACGCCTCCGGCCACTGCTCGAACCCGAAGAAGGCGAGCGCGTCCTCCGGCGGCCCGTAGTAGGCGATCTTGCCGCCCGGGGCGAGCATCAGCAGCCGGTCGCACACGTCGAGGCTGAGCACGCTGTGCGTGACGACGACGACCGTGCGGCCGTCGTCGGCGAGGCCGCGCAGCATGTGCATGACCGAGCGGTCCATGCCGGGGTCGAGCCCGGAGGTCGGCTCGTCGAGGAAGAGGAGCGACGGCTTCGTGAGCAGCTCCAGCGCCACGCTGACCCGCTTGCGCTGGCCGCCGGAGAGGCTGTGGATCGGCTGGGAGGCCCGCTGCTCAAGACCCAGCTCACGGATGACTTCCGCGACCCGCGCCCGCCGTTCGCTCTTCGCGGTGTCCTCGGGGAAGCGGAGCTCGGCGGCGTAGCCGAGGGCCCGTCGCACGGTCAACTGGGAGTGCAGGATGTCGTCCTGCGGTACGAGGCCGATGCGCTGGCGCAGCTCGGCGTAGTCCCGGTACAGGTCACGGCCGTCGTACAGGACCGTGCCCCGGTCGGCGGGGCGCAGCCCGGTCAGCGCGTTGAGGAGGGTGGACTTGCCGGATCCGCTCGGCCCCACCACCGCGAGCAGGCACTTCTCACCGACGGGGAACGACACGTCGTCGAGGAGTGTCTTGCGGCCCTTGTCGACCGTGACCGCCAGGTCTTGCACGTCCAGCGAGACCTCGCCGGTGTCGACGAACTCCTGCAGCGTGTCGCCGACCAGGCAGAACGCGGAGTGTCCGATGCCGACGATGTCACCGGGGGAGACCTCGGCGACGGTGACGGGCAGGCCGTTGAGGAAGGTGCCGTTGTGACTGCCGAGGTCGGCGATCTCGTACGTACCGTCGGGACGCGCCCGCAGCTCGGCGTGCCTGCGCGAGACGACCAGATCGTCGACGACGAGGTCGTTGTCGGCGGCCCGGCCGATGCGTACGGTACGGGCCGGCAGCGGCCGTACGGTGGTCGGCTGCCGGAAGGTGCCGGTCGCGGACGGCATGGAGACGGCGGACGGGCGTTCCGGCGCGGAGGGCGGGGTGTCATGTCCCAGGAGAACCGCGCGTGGCCCGTCGGCCGGGCTGCCGAAGCGGATGACGCTGCCGGGGCCGACGTCCCACTCGTGGATCCGCCTGCCTTCGGCGTACGTGCCATTGGTGCTGTGCTCGTCCTCCAGCGTCCAGTGGTCCGCCTCCGGGCGCAGCACCGCGTGATGCCATGACACGCGGGCGTCATCGATGACGATGTCACTCAGAGGGTCGCGCCCGACGTGGTAGTCCCTGCTCGGACTGATCAGCGTCGAGCCTGCCTCGGTTTCGAGGACCAGCTCGGGCGCGGTCGGCGCGACTGGCCGCTGTCCCATGTTCGAATTCTATCCATTGGTCCCGGTTTCCGCCCGGCCGCCGGAGAGCCTTCGTGCCGACCTCGACCCGACGTAGCCCGGGCCCCGGCCGTGCTGCCGGCCGGGGCCCAGGTGGTTGGGGGGCTGCGGGGGGTGTCAGCCCATCGTGCCGACGTCGGTGTTCCGGCGCCCGCGGCCACGGGCGCGGCTACGGCCGGATTCGCTGCCGTGCATGGCCGCCATGGCCAGGCCGAGCAGCAGGGCCACGGCACCGACGATCACATTGCTGACGACGCTGCGCGTGGTGTCGACGTTGCCCGCCACGACCCACGGGGCGACGATCGTCCATGCACCGATGGCGGCGGCGGTCCAGGCCATGGCGTGGGTCCGCTCGTACGCCGAGCTGAACCCGCCCATGCACAGGGCGTAGGCAATACCGGTGATCAGGTTGCACACGGCCAGGGTGGTCAGGCCGTTGAACCCGGCTATCCACGGCGACGCCGCGAGGTACACACCCGTGAGGAGGGCCAGTGTCTCGATCGCCTGGGCGCGGGGAGTGGTGGTCGCCCGCTCGAACCGGGACCGCATCTCGGCGACGTCGGGGTGTTGCTCGATGCTGCTGGGGTGAGTGGTCATGACAGGCTGCCTCCACGTAGAAAGCCCTTATCTGCCCTTTACGTCATCATTAACGCTCAATCGCCCATTTTGGTCAACGGGTGGGGCGGGCGCGAATGGATCTCTGGCTACGCTGGGCTCCGTGTTCACCTCCCAGGGACCCACCTTCCGCGAGCTGACCGTGCAGGCTCTCTCCTCCATCGAGCGCGGCTACGACCTGCTGGCCCCGAAGTTCGACCACACCCCCTTCCGCACGCCGGACCGGTTCCTGGACGCGGTCGCCGGCGCCCTGGAGCCTCTCGGGCCTTTCGGCGCGGGGCTCGACGTCTGCTGCGGCACCGGGGCGGGCGCACGCGTACTGCGCCCGCTGTGCCGGGAGCGCGTCACCGGGGTCGACTTCAGCGCCGGGATGCTGGCCGCGGCCCGCGAAGCCTTCGACGACGGGCGGACGCCCGCAGTGGAGTGGACGCGGGCCGACGCCCGCGCCCTGCCGTTCACCGAGGAATTCGATCTGGCGGTGAGCTTCGGGGCGTTCGGGCATTTCCTGCCCGCCGAGCGGCCCGCGCTGTTCGCCGGAGTCCACCGGGCGCTGCGGCCCGGCGGACTGTTCGCCTTCCCCATCGGCGCGCCGCAGCCCATCCGTTCGCCGTTGTACTGGGCGCTGCTCGGCTTCGACTCCGTCATGCGCGTACGCAACGCGCTGTGGCGGCCGCGGTTCGTCATGTACTACCGGACGTTCCCGCTGCGGGGTGTACGGGACGACTTGGCCGGGGCCGGGTTCACGGTGCGGCTGCGGCCCCTGGAGGAATTCGGCCGCCGTAGCGACGGGAGCCCCAACTGGCGGCTGGTGCTGGCCCAGAAGGAGTGAGGGAGCGGGTGCGGCGGTTCAGTACCCCTTGGGCGGCCGGTCCGGATCGGCCTGCTGGACCCGTTCGGCGAAGTTCGACCCGGACTGGTTGACGCCGTACTTCGCGCGCACGTAGTTGATCGTGGCGCACATGCAGGCCACCACGTCGTACGGAGTGGTCGCGGTGTCCTCCTGGTGGTACGCGGCGAACGTCGGCGGGATGCGCTGCGTGGCCCCGCGCGAGCAGTTCTGCGGATGCCCGTCGGCCACGACCGGGCCGTGCGCGTTGGAGTCCTTGGTGTTCACCCGCCAGCGCGGGTGGTTGGACGCGGATTCACGCAGCGCGATCGTGACGAGCGCGGGCACGCCGTACTCCGGGTCCATGCCGGTCAGTTCACAGGCCCGCCGGGCATGCGTACGCATGGCGGCCTCGCCGCATTCGTCGTCGGGATCGTCGTACGTGACCTCGCTCAGCTCCATGGGTGCCCCCTCTTGCCGCAGTTCGCGGCGGACGTTCGCTCGTGACCGGTTTCCTACCCATGTCGCTGATGACCTAGGCAGCCCGTTCCGGCAGGAAGTCGCTCAGTTTCTCCCCTCTTTGCGAAGTGGCTTTCCGTGATGAGCGGGTCACATCAGCGAATCTGCACATCGAATGCGCAGGCGGCACACGGTCTCCAAATTGCCGCACCGCGCTGACCTGCGGTTATGTGGGTCTGCGTGGGAATGTCCCCATCGGTCTCGCGCCGGGCGAAGGCCGTCCCGCATTCATCTCGGGCGATCTCGTGAAGAACCTGTCACCAAGCCATGGACGGCCGTGCACGTCGCGGTAATTCCACGCGGAGATGTGCCCGGACCCGCAATGACACGACTGGCTGCCCAACGCGCTCACGTGCTTTGATCCTTCGCACTGAGGGCCTGTCCGTCAGGGCCGGTCCCGGTAATTCGAATATTCACCGCGAAGGGAAACTCGCATCATGAACTTCTCCCGGGTTGCCACCCAGGAAATCTCCGACAACGACCTGGACAACGTGTCCGGCGGCCTCCTGGGCGGCGTGGTCGGCAACGCCACCGGCGTCCTCAACTCCGTCGTCCCCGTCTCGGGCACCGTCGGCTCCGCCGTCGGCACCGTCGAGGGCGTCACCGGCCTCAACACGGGCGCGGTCACGGGCATCGCCACCGCCACGGTTGCCGGCGTCTGATGTCGCCCTGCGCCGCCGAGCGGCGCGGTCACCAGCGGTGACTTACGGCCCGTCGGCGCCCCCTCCTTGCCGACAGGCCGGGCCGTACGCCCCCGGATCCGCCCAGGGCCGGGGGCGTACGGCCGTTCCGAATTTCCTGACAGACCATCGCAGTCGGCCCATTCGCGGTTGAGGAAGAGTGTCGTGCAGTTTCGCCAACAGGCGCTTTCCAAGCTGCAATCGCCCGAAGAAATTGATCTGCCGGTGCGATTCGCCCGCCCCCAGGGCCGGCTTGTTCTGACCGTCACGGTCATCGTCATGATTGCCTCGGCCGTCTGGGCCGTGACCGGCACCGTGTCGTCCACACTCGGCGCCCCCGGAATCCTCACCCACGCCCAGGGCAGTTACGTCCTCCAGAGCCCCGTGGCCGGCCAGGTCACCGCCGTACTCGCCGAGGAAGGCGAGCGCGTCGCCGCCAACGCGCCCCTGCTGAAGGTCCGTACCGCGCAGGGGGACACCGTCGTGCGCACCATCGCCGCCGGCCGGCTGACGACGCTCGTCACCGCCATCGGTTCCGTGGTGACCACCGGAGCGGACGTGGCGGCGGTGGAACGGGTGGCGAAGGCCGGCGACCCCCTCATGGCGATGCTGTACGTACCGGCCGAGCGCGGGGCCACCGTGCCCGTCGGCGCCGCCGTCGACCTCACCGTCCAGTCGGTCGCGACGCAGCAGTACGGCGTACTGCGCGGCCGGGTCGCATCCGTCGGCAGGACCGCCCAGACCCGCCAGCGGATCACCGGCTTCCTGGGCAGCAGCCAGCTCGGCGAGGAGTTCTCGAAGCAGGGCCAGCCCGTGTCCGTACTCGTACAGCTCGACCGGTCGAAGGCCTCGAAGTCGGGCTACTCCTGGTCGACTTCCCAAGGTCCGCCGTACGCCGTCGAATCCATGACCCTCGCCACCGGCGCCATCCACCTCGCCGAGCAGCATCCGATCGATTGGCTGCTTCCGTGACCGCACCGAACGATTCCGCTGCGCCGCCGCAGCAGCAGCCGGGACGCCGCAGACACCGCCCGGAGCCCGCGTCGGGCGGGCGCCGCCGGGCGCGGCCCGTCCAGGTCAAGAAACGCAAGGCCGTCCGCACGCCCACCGTTCTCCAGATGGAGGCCGTGGAGTGCGGCGCCGCCGCGCTGGCCATGGTCCTCGCCCACTACGGCCGCCACGTGCCGCTCGAAGAGCTCCGCATCGCGTGCGGGGTGTCGCGCGACGGCTCGCGGGCCAGCAACCTGCTGAAGGCGGCCCGCAGTTACGGGCTGCAGGCCAAGGGCATGCAGATGGAGGCGACGGCTCTCGCCGAGGTCCAGGCACCCGCCATCCTCTTCTGGGAGTTCAACCACTACGTCGTCTACGACGGCACGGGGCGCAGGTTCGGCCGCCGGGGCGTCCACATCAACGACCCCGACAAGGGCCGCCGTTTCGTACCGGCGGAGGACTTCGACACCAGCTTCACCGGCGTCGTCCTCGTCTTCGAACCCTCCGAGTCCTTCCGCCGCGGCGGCCGCAGACCAGGCGTCATGAGCGCCGTCCCCGCACGCATGCGCGGCACCACGGGCACCCTGCTGGCCGCGCTCCTCGCCAGCCTGCTGCTCGTCGCCGTCGGCGCCGCTGTGCCCGCGCTGAGCCGTACGTACATCGACATGTTCCTGATCGGCAACCAGACGTCGATGCTGGGGCCGCTCTTCGCGTCGATGGCCACCATGGTGGCACTCACCGCCGTGCTGACCGGGCTGCAACAGGCGAACTTGCTGCGCGGCCGCATCATCTCCTCCACGCTGAGCAGCGCCCGGTTCCTGCGGCACCTGCTGAGGCTGCCCGTCACCTTCTTCGCGCAGCGCAGCCCGGCCGATCTCGTGCAGCGGCTGCAGTCCAACGACGCCGTCGCCGAGACGCTGGCGCGCGACCTCGCGGCCGCGGGGGTGGACGGGGTGGTCGTGATCCTCTACGCCTTCCTGATGTGGACGTACGACCCCCAGTTGACGTTCGTCGGAGTGACCGTCGCGCTGCTCAATGTGGTCGCCATGCGCATCGTGATCCGGCTGCGGGCCACGCACACGCAGAAGCTGCGCGCGGACAGCGCCCGGCTGACCAACACCTCGTACACCGGTCTTCAGCTGATCGAGACGATGAAGGCCACCGGAGGCGAGAACGGGTTCTTCCGCCGCTGGGCGGGGCAGCACGCGACCACCCTGGACGTGCAGCAGCGGCTCGGCGTACCGAGCGCGTTCCTCGCCGTCGTCGCACCGACCCTCGCGACGCTCAACAGCGCGCTCATCCTGTGGATCGGCGGTCTGCGGGCCGTCGAGGGCCACATCTCCATCGGCCTGCTCGTCGCCTTCCAGGCGCTGGTGGCGCGCTTCACCGCGCCCATCAGCCGGCTCAACGGAGTGGCGGGCCGCATCCAGGACTTCGCCGCCGATGTGGCCAGGCTGAAGGACGTCGAGAGCTTCCCCGTCGATGTGCTGTACTCGCGCCGCGAGCCGGACGAGAGCACCCGCAGGCTCAAGGGGCACGTGACGCTCGACGACATCACCTTCGGCTACAGCCCCCTCGACAAGCCGCTGCTCAACGGCTTCTCGCTGGCGGTCGGACCCGGGCAGCAGGTCGCCCTCGTCGGCGGCTCCGGCAGCGGCAAGTCGACCGTCTCCCGGCTGATCTCGGGGCTCTACACCCCCTGGGAGGGCACGATCCGTATCGACGGACAGCGCCTGGAGGACATCTCCCGCAGCGCACTGGCCGCCTCCGTCTCCTTCGTCGACCAGGACGTCTTCCTCTTCGAGGGCACGGTCCGGGACAACGTGGCGCTGTGGGACCCCTCGATACCGGACGAGGCCGTCGTCGCCGCCCTCCAGGACGCCGCGCTGTACGACGTGATCGCGCGGCGCCCCGACGGCATCCACAGCCGCGTCGAGCAGGACGGCCGCAACTTCTCCGGCGGCCAGCGGCAGCGCCTGGAGATCGCCCGGGCGCTGGTCAGGCGGCCGAGCATCCTCGTACTCGACGAGGTGACGAGCGCGCTGGACGCCGAGACCGAGCGCGTCATCATCGACAACCTGCGGCGGCGCGGCTGCGCCTGCGTCGTCATCGCCCACCGGCTGAGCACGGTGCGCGACAGCGACGAGATCGTCGTACTCGACCACGGCTCGGTCGTCGAACGCGGCCGCCACGAAGACCTGGTCGCCGCCGGCGGAGCGTACGCCGAGCTGGTCAAGGAGCACTGACATGTCGTCCGTACACCCGAACGCGGTCGAGGACCGTTTCGCCGAAGTCGACGCGGTGACCTACGCGCTGGGCGGACTCGGCGCACCCGTCGACTGCGCCGGTCTGCGCAGTCTGCCGCTGGAGGGGCCGCAGGTGCTGTGGCTCGTCGTGGGCGGCGCCCTCGACCTGTTCGCGGTCGACGCCGCCGAGCAGGGGCACTGGCACTTCCTCGGCCGCCTCGAAGCGGGAGCGCTGCTGCTCGGCCCGGTCGGCGGCCCGCAGCACACCCTGGTCGGCAAGCCGTCGCAGGACTGCCTGCTGCGGCGGATCCCGCTGCGGGAGCTGTACCACCCGCCGGAGTACGCCGATGCCTGCGCGGCGTACGAGAGCCCGCTGGACCACGCCTTCGCCCTCGGCGTCGGACGCGGCCTGGGCGTGCTGTTCCAGGCCCCGCTGGACGGCTGTCCCGACATCGAGGGGGCGGTGGCCGACGACGACGTCCTGTGGATGCCGGTCTCTCCCGGCAGCGTGCAGTACGGCGCCTCCTACAGCCAGGACGCCGCCGGCGACCTGCTGATCGAAACGGCGATGTGGCAGCAGTTGGTGAACCAGCAGTACCGGCTGCTGTCCGCCGTCGACCACTGGATCGAAGAGCTCGAACGCGCCCACGAGGACCGTACGGCGGCCGGCATCAAAGCGGGCGCGGCCGTCCGCGCGCGGGCGGACCAGGCCCTGGTCGCTTCCATCGGCCGCCCCGACCGGTCCGGGCGGGCGACGGCGGGCACCGACCGCGCCACCGACGACGCCACCTTCGCCGTCTGCCGCCGGGTCGGCGAGGCGGCCGGGATCACGCTCACCGAGCCGCCGAAGGGCGGCGCGGTCAACGACCGCGTCACCCCCGTCGAACGCATCGCCCTGGTCTCCCGCGTCCGTACCCGCGCGGTCCGGCTCGACGGGCGCTGGTGGCGGACCGACTCCGGACCCCTGGTCGGGCACCGGGCCAAGTCCGGAGCCCCGGTCGCGCTGCTGTGGCGCCGCGGACGGTACGAGGCGGTGAACCCGGCCTCGGGCATGCGGATACGGATCGGCAAGGACAACGCGGACGACTTCGAGCCCCGCGCGGTCATGTTCTACCGCCCCCTGCCCGAACGCCCCATGACACCGTGGAGCCTGCTGCGCTTCAGCCTCCGCGACACCCGCGTGGACCTGCGCAACCTGCTCCTCAGCGGACTGGTGACGGTCGGCCTCGGCGCACTGGTGCCCATCGCGACCGGCCAGGTGCTCGGCGTGTATGTACCGAACGCCGAGAGCGGCCTCATCGTCCAGGTCTCCCTCGCCGTCATGATCACCAGCATCGTCACCGCGTCTTTCATGCTGCTCCAGAACCTCACCATCCTCCGGATGGAAGGCCGCATCGAGGCCACCCTCCAGCCCGCCGTCTGGGACCGGCTGCTGCGACTGCCGACGAAATTCTTCGCCGCCCGGTCCACCGGCGAGCTGGCGAGCGCCGCCATGGGCATCAGTGCCATCCGCCGGGTGCTGTCCGGGCTCGGCCCGGTGGCCGTACAGGCGAGCACGGTCGGCGCGATGAACGTCGCGCTGCTGTTCTGGTTCAGCGTGCCGCTGGCGCTGGCGGCGATCGCCATGCTGGTCGTCATCGGCGGTGTGTTCCTCGCGATGGGCCTGTGGCAGGTGCGCTGGCAAAGACGCCTGGTGGAGCTCGGCAACAAGCTCAACAACCAGGCGTTCCAGACGCTGCGGGGACTGCCCAAACTGCGGGTCGCGGCCGCCGAGAGTTTCGCGTACGCCGCCTGGGCCCGCGAATTCGCCCGGACCCGCGAACTTCAGCAGCGCGCGGGCCGCATCAAGAACCTCACCACGGTTCTCGACGCCGTCTACCTGCCGCTCTGTTCACTCATCATGTTCATGCTGCTGGCGGGACCGGCCCGTGGCAGCATGTCGGCCGGCGCGTTCCTGACCTTCAGCACGGCCGTGACCATGCTGCTGACGTCGGTCACCCAGCTCACCGGCGCGCTCATCTCGGTCGCCGCGGTGCTGCCCATGTTCGAGCAGATCAAGCCGGTCCTGGACGAGGCTCCGGAGGTACGCGGCGCCAGCGCGCAGCCCGGCACCCTGTCCGGCGCCATCGAAGCCAGGAAGCTCTCGTTCCGCTACACCGACGACGGGCCCCTGGTCCTCGACGACGTGTCGCTCGAAGTACGGCCGGGCGAGTTCGTGGCGATCGTCGGCCCCAGCGGCTGCGGCAAGTCGACCCTGCTGCGGCTGCTCATCGGCTTCGACAAGCCGGTCTCGGGCAGTGTGCTGTACGACGGCCAGGACCTCGCGGCGCTCGACCAGGCCGCCGTACGCCGTCAGTGCGGCGTCGTACTCCAGAACGCGCAGCCGCTCACCGGATCGATCCTGGACTGCATCAGCGGCGCCGAGGTCTTCTCGCAGGAGGAGGTGTGGGAGGCCGCCGAGATGGCCGGGCTGGCCGAGGACATCAGGCGTATGCCGATGGGGCTGCACACGATGATCTCCGGCGGCGGCGCGATCTCGGGCGGGCAGCGGCAGCGTCTGATGATCGCTCAGGCGCTGGTACGCCGCCCGCGCGTCCTCTTCCTCGACGAGGCCACCAGCGCGCTGGACAACGAGACCCAGCGCATCGTCATGGAGAGCACCCGCAGGCTGAGCGCCGGCCGCCTGGTGATCGCCCACCGGCTGTCCACGGTCATGGACGCCGACCGTGTCATCGTCATGGCCGAGGGCAGGATCGTCGAACAGGGGCCGCCCGCCCAGCTACTCGCCGACACGGGCGGCCGCCTGCACGAACTGGTGCGGCGCCAGCTCGCGTGACCGGCCTCAGCGCAGCGCCTTGAGCATCTCCCGCGCCAGCGGGCCGGACGACGCCGGGTTCTGACCGGTGTAGAGATTGCGGTCGACGACCGTGTACGGCGCCCAGGGCTCGCCCTCGCGGAAGTCGGCGCCGAGCTCCACGAGGCGGTCCTGGAGCAGCCACTTCGCCTTGTCCGCGAGACCGGCCAGGGTCTCCTCGGCGTTGGTGAAGCCGGTCAGCCGGTAGCCCGCGAACGGCGAGCTTCCGTCGGGCAGCTTGGCTGCCAGCAGCGCGGCGGGCGCGTGGCACACGACGCCCAGCGGCTTGCCCGACGCCAGCGCGTCGGTCAGTACCCTGCCGGATTCGGCACTGACCGACAGGTCCTCCATCGGGCCGTGGCCGCCGGGGTAGAAGACGGCGTCGTAGTCGGCCGGATCCACCTCCTCCAGCTTCAGCGGCTGCTGAAGCCCGGTGAAGGAGGCGAGGCCTCTGACGACCCGGTCGGCTCCCTCCGGGCCACCGTTGGCCTCCGGGGCGAGGCTGGCCCGGTCCACGGTCGGCACGACGCCGCCCGGAGTGGCGACCACGACCTCGTGGCCCGCGCCGGTGAACGCCTCGTAGGGGGCGACGACCTCCTCGGCCCAGAAGCCGGTGGGGTGGCGCGTGCCGTCGGCCAGGGTCCAGTGGTCGGCGCCGGTCACCACGAAGAGGATTTTCGACATGTTGCACTCCCTTGCCGGTCGGTCAGTCGGTCAGTCAGCCGGTCAGTCGATCTTGAGTTCGCCCATCGCGCTCCACCCGTCGGCGCCTTCGATGCTCGTGCTGACGATGTCGGGCGTACGGCGCACCAGCGGGCGCATCGTGTCCAAGGCGGCCTTGAAGTGGCCGGAGTTGACATGCGCCGCGGCCGCGTCGTCCTGGAACGCCTCGACCAGGACGTACGTATTCGGGTCCTCGACACTGCGCGACCATTCGAACCACAGGTTGCCGGGCTCTGCCCTGGTGGCCTCGGTGAAGGCTTCGACGTGCCGCGGCCACTCGTCGGCGTACTCGGGCTTCACTGGAAACTTAACAACAATGAAGATCATTCGGTCATTCTATGCCGCACTTGCTCAAGCTGCGCCAGTCGATTGCCCCAGCCGCAGGCGTGCCCCCGCGATCCTCCGGGGGTGCCCACCGATGCGGAAGGCAGTTGATCACTTCATTTCCCGACCCGCTAAGCTCCGTTGAAGCGCTGCCAGTTGACGTGACCCTGACCCCGTCGTGTCCTGCTGTGCAGCCACGCCTGTCGCGACGCGGATCACCCCCGTGGACCGGCGAGTGCCGCCACACCGAGGCACCAGCCACGCGACGAGGGCGCCCTTCACTTCCCTGTTCGATCGCGTGGGTTTGAGGATGCAGATGGAACTTGCCACTACGCCGCAGGCGGCCCGGGCCCCGGCCGCCTGGCACACCTGGTGGCTGCTGCCACTCGGATTAGGCGTCGCCTCCGTCGTCGCCGTGGCCGCCGGACCCGAACACGTGCGAATACCCGCCGGCCTGGCGGGGCTCGCGGCCACAGCGGCGACAGCCGCCTGCGTCCGGCTCCTGCTCCGGTCCCAGCTACGACTGCGCCAGTCCGCCGGGGACTTCCTGGCCAGGCAGGCCCAGCACTCCCAGGAGTGGCAGCAGCACATGACCGTCCTGGAAGGGCAGCGGGCCGCCGAGCGCGCCGCACAGGAGGCGCGGCTCGCCGAAGAGGCCCGCGCCTGGCAGGAGCGGCTCGAATACCAGCGGGCGCTCGTCGCCCGGCTCGGGGACGAATTCCTCCCCGACGCGCTGAAGCGGCTGCGCGACGGCGAATCGATCGACGACGTACTCTCTCCCCTCGCCCAGGACCCGGACGTGTCGCCGGAGTTCAGGCGCGAACTGCGCAAGATCCTGCGGACCGCGCTGATCGCCGTCGAGGAGGAGTTCAACCGCAGTACCTCCGCCGAACAGGCCGTCATCAGCATCGGCAACCGCATCCACGTCCTCACCAGCAAGCTGCGCGGCAGGCTGCACGAAATGCAGGGCGAACACGGCCGTCTGCCCGCCGTGGCCCAGGGCCTCATGGACCTGGACCAGGAGATCGGCCCTGCGGACTGTCTGGCCGCGAGCATCGGCGTCCTCGGCGGATCCGACCGCCCCGGCCGTCAGTGGCAGGAGCCGCAGCGGCTGCTCAGCGTGGTCCGCGGCGGCGTCGGACGTATCAAGGACTTCGACCGCGTACAACTGCGCCACCTCCCCGAATTGGGCGTGGACGGCGGTCTCGTGGACCACCTCACGCTGATCTTCGCCCACCTCCTGGACAACGCCACCCGGTACTCACCGCCCACCGAGCCCGTGATCGTGTCGGGCAAGGAGGTGCCCAACGGCGTCGGCATCGAAATCCAGGACGCCGGAAAGGGGCTGACCGAGGAGAAGAAGCGCCAGGCCATGGAGTCACTGGAAGGCGTGGCGGCGGGCCCCGGCCTCGGCGGCCTCTCGGAGGACGCGAACCTGGGCCTGCGCGTCGTGGGCAAGCTCACCCGCAAGTACGGGATCAGGGTGACCTTCGCGGACTCGCCCTGGCTGGGCACCTCCGTGGTCGTGGTCGTTCCGCACAAGTACTTCAGCCCCCTGCCCGCGGGCCGCCTGGCCGACAGCCCGACCGGATCGGTGGCGATACCGGCGCTGAGCGGCCGGCCCGCCCCCGCCGGGCCGGCCGCAGGCCCCCGCCCCGAATCCGCCACCGAGACCACTCCGGGCGGCCTGCCCAGGCGCAGGAGCCGGCGCGGCGAACCGGCGGAGGCGGCAGCACCCGCCGGCGCCTCCACCATCGGACCGACCGCCGCCGGCGCCGCCGCCGACGCCGCGGCCGTGCCACCGGATTCGTCCTTCTCCGGCCTGGCCGCGTTCGCCACCACCGCCGGACGTGACACACACGAGAAGTCCCGCACCGAAGAGAGCGACTAGCCCCATGACGCAGCAGCACACCGACGTGAGCTGGGCGCTCCGCGACCTGACGGAGAGCATCCAGGAGATCCGCTTCGCCCTCGTGGCGTCCAGCGACGGCAAGGCCATCACCTCGTACGGCGCCGAGGACCCCGACGACGTGGACCGCTTCGCCGCCGTCGTCGCCGGTCTCCAGGCACTCGCACAGCCCGTCGCCGCGCAGTTCCCGAAGTACAGCGGGCAGTTGCGCCTGGCGATGATCGAAGTCGACGGCGGACACCTTTTCGTGGTCCGGGCCGGAGTGGAGACGTACCTCGGCGTCCTCGCCAAGGAGGGCCTCGACCAGGGCCTGCTCGGCCACCAGATGAGGGACCTGGCCCGCAGGATGGGCGAACTCCTCGGCACCACACCGCGGCTGGAGGAGCACTCTGAATGAGTGACCCCCACCGGCCCACGGACCCGTCCGGTCTCGAGCGCTACTACGTCCTCACCGGCGGTCGCAGCGGACCGGGCGGGGCCGCACTCGGCCTCGACGTGGCGACTCTCGTCGTGTCCCGCTCCGCGCCCGTCGCGGGCATGCAGCACGAGCACGAGCAGATCGTGCGCTGGTGCCGCGATCCGCTGTCGGTCGCCGAACTCGGCGCCCACCTCGGGCTGCCCTTCAACATTCTCGCGGTGCTGGTGGCCGACCTGCTGGAAGCAGGCCGGGTGGAAGCCCGTGACCCCATCCCGGCATCCGCCGGCCACGGGCCGGACTTCGCGCTCCTCGAGGAGGTACTCAGTGGATTACAAAGGCTTTGACCGCCCGGACTGGCCCAAGTCGTCCGGATCACTGCCGGCCGAAAGCCGTTCGGTCAAGGTGATGATCGCCGGTGGCTTCGGCACCGGTAAGACCACCATGGTGCGCTCGGTGAGCGACATCAAGCCGCTCACCACCGAGGAGACGCTGACCCAGGCCACCGCCGGCGTCGATGACCTGGTCGGCGTGGCGGAGAAGGAGAAGACCACGGTCAGCCTCGACTTCGGCCGGATCGGCCTCAGCGAGCAGCTCGTCCTCTACCTCTTCGGTACGCCCGGCCAGGAACGCTTCTGGTTCCTGTGGAACGGCCTGTTCAAGGGAGCACTCGGCGCCGTCGTCCTGGTGGACACCCGCCGCCTGGAGTCCAGCTTCCGGGCCATCGAGGAGATGGAGCGCCTCGACGTTCCCTTCGTCATCGCCCTCAACGTCTTCCCCGATTCCAGGGACCACCCCGTCGAGGAGATCAGGGACGCCCTGGACATCACCGACCGCATACCGGTCGTCGCGTGCGACGCGCGCGACCGGGGATCGAGCCGTGACGTGCTCATCGCGCTGATACGTCATCTCAAGGAACGCTCTGCCGCCGCTCTGGAGCCCCGATGAACTCCCCGTCCGAATACGGTTCGTACGCCGGCACACCGCCCGAGACCGCGCCGGCCGGCTGCCCCGTACGCTCCGCCGCATCCGGCGGGATCACGCGGCTGTACGGGCCCGAGGCGTCGGTCGACCCGCACGGCATCTACGCCGGGCTGCGTGAGCAGTACGGCGCGGTGGCCCCCGTACTGCTCGAAGGTGACGTCCCCGCCTGGCTGGTGCTCGGCTACCGGGAGAACCGGCGGGTCCTGGACAACCCGCGTCAGTTCACCCGCGACTCCCGGATCTGGCGCGACTGGGAGGAGGGCCGGATCGAGAGCACCTCGCCGCTCATCCAGATGCTGGGCTGGCGCCCCGACTGCGTCTCCCAGGACGGCGAGCCGCACCGGCGGCTGCGCGGGGCGGTCACGGACAACCTCCAGGCGCTGGCCGGGCGCGGCATCCGCCGTCATGTCACGCACTTCGCGAACAAGCAGATCGACGCGTTCGCCGGGTCCGGGCGGGCCGACCTGGTGGCCGAGTACGCCGAGTACCTGCCCATGCTCGTACTCACGCGGCTCTTCGGCCTGGGGGAGGGCGAGGGGCGGCGACTGGCCACCTCCTGCGCGCAGGTCATCAAGGGCGGCGAGGAGGCCCTCCACCACAACGACGTCATCATGCGGGTCCTCGCGGAACTCGCCGAGCGCAAGCGCGACGAGCCGGGGTCCGACTTCACCACCGGCCTGATGCAGCATCAGGCGGGCCTGGACGACGACGAGGTACTGAGCCACCTGCGCCTGGTGCTGATCACCGCGCACACCACGACCAGCAACCTGCTGGCGCGCGTGCTGCAACTGCTCCTCACCCACCGCTCGCACCTGTCAGGACTGGTCAGCGGGCAGCTCAACATCTCCGCGGTGGTGGAGGAAGTCATGTGGAACACGCCGCCGCTGGCCGTGTGTCCGGGGCGGTTCGCCACGGCCGACCTGGAACTGGGAGGCCGGCACATCAAAACCGGAGACCTGCTCGTACTCGGCCTGACGGCCGGGAACCTGGACCCGGAGATCCGGCCCGACGCGGGCGTCTCCGTCCAGGGGAACCAGGCGCATCTCGCGTTCAGCAGCGGTCCGCACGAGTGCCCCGGCCAGAACGTCGGCCAGGCCATCATCGAGACGGCCGTCGACGTCCTGCTGCACCGGCTGCCCGGACTGCGCCTCGCCGCCCCCGCCGAGGAGCTGACCTCCACCGCTTCGACGTGGGAGGCGCGACTGGACCGTATCCCGGTCGAGTTCGTGCCGCAGGCCGCCGGGGTCTGACCGCTGCGCCCGCCGGCCGGACCGCCCCCGGGGCGGGATCCGGCCGGCGGCGGTGCGTCAGACCGTGAGCAGGTCGTCCAGGCAGCCGCGGCCCGCCAGTTCGGCGGCGGCCGCGGGTCCCTTCTTCGCGGCGGCGTAACGGCCGGTGGTCAACGCCCATTCGTAATTGCCGCTGATCCAGTGCCGGATGGCTTCCACGCCCATCCACACCCGGTCGCGTCCGTCGGCGTCCAGGCCGAGTTCGCCGCACATCGCGGGCACCCGCGCCTCCAGCCTCACGTACGTGTCGAGGCTCTCGACGGTCATCCGGAACGCCTCGGCGGCGGCTTTCTCCCACGAGTACCCGCGCTCGCGGTGGAGCACGGCGATCAGGTTGTGGCCGTCGCCCCGGCGTTTCTCCCGCTCGAAGGAGTGGATGTCGTTCATGAAGCCGATGGTGTCCGCGGCGGCGTCCCGCAGCCCCTCCATGACCGGGTGCGCCTGCGCCTGCGCGGGAACCTCGAAGCGGCGGCTGCGCTCGCCCGCGTCGATGCTGTGATGGATGCCCACCGTGCGCCTGCGGAACGCGGTGTACGGGCCGACGCCGAGCAGGGTGCCACGGGCGGCCAGGTCGACCTCCTCGGCGTGCGCGGCGAGAAAGCGTCCCCAGGAGGCGGCGAAACGGGTGCACCAGGTCAGCGACATGCCGTCGGAGAGCTGTTCCCAGACCTCGGCCCAGGCGAGCGTGATCGGGCAGATGACGCGCGGGCGTGTACCGGCGGGGCGCAGCGGGGTCACGATGAGTTCCCTGGCGACCTCCGTCACCCGGTCGGCGCGGTCGGGGCTCGCCGCGTCGAACTGGTCGTCGAAGAGGAAGGCCAGCGAGAACCAGTTCATCAGGACGACCATGTCGTCGGGCGACGCGTGCGGGTAGGTACGTATCGCGGCCTGCGGCAGGTCCCAGGACTGATACTCCTCGAAACCGGCCTGGCTCCTGACGAGTCCCATGTCCCGGACCCATCGCAGATGCTGTTCCCTCGCGTACTCCAGGTGTGCGCTGACCGGGGTGGTGAAGGGGAGATCGAAACGGACGTCCTGCGGCACTCGGGTGCTCCTTGGTGGGGGGAGGCGCGCAGGTCCCCCCGCCTGCGAGCGAAACGGTTTGTCATGCTCATTGATCGAATGGCGCTACCAGCCTGCCCCGCGCGTAAACGATCTATGCCGGAAGGATCGATTCTGCAAGATCCGGCAGGATGGAGTGATGACCACGGGGGAGACTCCCCGGCTGTGGACCAGCCGGGAACGCGCCCGGAACGCGAGTCCGTGGACCCGGCGTGCGGGCGCCGGGTCCACGTTCACGTGATCAGCGGGGGCCGAGTGGGCTCACCGGTCCTGGGACAGGGCGTACAGCTCCGAGAACAGGCCTCCTTCGGCGCGCACCAGCTCATCGAAGCTGCCTTCCTCCCGGATGCGGCCCTTGTCGAGTACGAGGATCCGGTCCGCCATACGGACGTTCTCCAGCCGGTGGGTGACGACGAGGGTGATGCGGTCCGGTGCCATCTCCCGCAGCGCGTTGAAGATCTGGTGTTCGCCGCGGGCGTCCATCTCGCTCGTGGGCTCGTCGAGGATGAGGAATCCCGGCCGCCGGTACAGCGCGCGCCCGCACGCGAGCCGCTGCCACTGCCCGCCGGACAGTTCGTGGCCGCCCCACAGCGACCGGGCGAGCAACGTGTCCAGCCCGTCCGGGAATTCGGCCACAGCCTCGCTCATGCCGACCCGCTCGACGGCCTCCCAGACCAGTTCGTCGCCGTGCCGGCGGGGCTGGCCGAGCGTGATGTTCTCCCTCACCGCGAGCGGCCAGTGCCCGTTCGTCTGGGGTACGAGCCCGATGTGACCCCACACCGATTCGGCGTCCGCCACGGCCAGATCGGTGCCGTCCCACAGCACGCGGCCGCCGGTGGGCAGAGTGAGCCCGGTCAGCAGGCGTACGAGCGTGGACTTGCCGGCGCCGTTCTCCCCGACCAGCGCGACCACCTCTCCGCGGCGGAGGGTGAGCGACACGGGGTGCAGCGCCGGCGCGGTCTTCTTCGGGTAGGTGAACGACGCCTCGTCGAGCCGGATCTCCTGCGGAGCCCGCACGGTGACGCTGCCGCGCCGGGTGGTCGTCTCGCGGGCCTGCGCGAGGAACTGGTGATAGTCGTCGAGATAGAGACCGTGGTGGAACATGGCCGCCCCGTACCTGACGATCGAGTTGAGCGCCCGGCCCGCGGTCTGCGAGGCCACGATCGCCGTGCCGGCGATGGCGAGCCCCATCCGCCCGGACAGCACCAGCCCGGCGAGAGAGGCCCACATGCCCACGATGAACACGCCGCTCAGCGCCGCTGCGGCCAGGTTGACGCGCAGGTACCGCGGCGCCGCCGCGAGCGCCTTGCCCTCGATGCGGTCGCACATCGTGCGGTACCAGAAGTGCAGGTAGGGGCGCATGGTGTTGGCGCGCAGCTCGTCCGCGAGCGTCGGCGTCGTCAGATACCAGCGCATCATCCCCCGGACGTTGCGCGCGGAGACCGACGCGTCGAACACGCGGTAGTCGATACGGGCGGCGATCACGCCGCCAAGACCGCGCGGGACGACCGACAGCATGAGCACCACGAGCAGAAGCGGGTGCAGAACAGTGAGCACGGAGGCGGCGGAGACGAGCTGCACGAAGCCGTTCGTCAGCGTCTTGGCGTCCTCCGCGATGTCGGCGGCCCGCAGCGCACCGATCTCGGCGGCCTGGCTCCGGTCGGTGAAACCCTCCTGGTCGTACGTCGACAGCTCGACCTTCATGTGCAGGTCCACCATCGTCAGATCGGCCGCGGACGCCACCTGGGGGTTGAGGCGGCGCGTCGCCCAGTCGGCCAGGATCCACGACAGCGCTCCCGCCGCCAGCGCGACGGCTGCGACGATCAGCGCCGGACGCGCCTCGTGAAGCCCGACCCTGGCGTCGACGGATCCGAAGAGCGGACCCATGGCCCTGGCGACGGCCGTGAGCATCACGGCCGTACCGATCCCTGACAGTAACTGGCACACCAGAACGGTGACGACCATGCGCCGGTCCACCGACCAGGCGAGCCGGAAGGTCTGGCCGAGTGCTCCAGGAATGCGCCGCGCCATTTCCCACAGCGTGGCTCCCTGCATGGCGTTGCCGTGGACGCGCCCGTTGTAGCTGAGTTCGGGCGGCGCGGGCGGCTGAGGCCTGTCGTGCTGCTGCGCGGGGATCACGGCCTTGGGCGAGCCGGGACCGGCGCCACCGCTGTTGCCGCTTGCGGTGCTGCTCAACGTGGCCTCCTCGGGTGGGCGGTGCTGACGTACGACGCAACGACGACAACGAACCGGCTCAGGACGGCCTTCGCGTCAACCGGGCGCACGCGTCGGATGCGCGGGGTGGGGCCGTACTCGAACACGGAGTGTCCGCCGGCGGCACAGACGGCAGCGGGTACGGGATGCATGGTTCCTCCTGGATCGCGGTGCACGCGGACTGGCGGTCGGACAACGCACCTGATCAAGGCGGCGTAACGGGAGGCGCCGGGCGAACTCTCGCGCGGAGATTCGATTGCGCCGCCCGCTGCCGGTCGGCGTCCGGGATGCGCGGCTGTTATCCGGCGTTCGATCACCCGGAAGGGGCCGGGCACCCGATCAGGCGATTGGCTCGCCAAGCAGCCCAAGCCTGTCGCCATTTGCCTAAAGGCATTAGGCAAATGCATAATCGGTTACGCCGAATGAGAGGACGGGCATGGTACGCGCAGGACTGACCCCGGAACGCCTGGCCCAGGGAGGGGCGGAGCTGGCCGACGAGGTCGGCTTCGACCAGGTGACCGTCTCGGCGCTCGCCCGGCGGTTCGATGTCAAGGTCGCGAGTCTGTACTCGCACCTGAAGAACTCCCAGGACCTCAGGACCCGGATCGCCCTGCTCGCCCTGGAGGAACTCGCCGACCGGGGCGCGGCCGCTCTGGCCGGGCGGGCCGGCAAGGACGCCCTGGCCGCCTTCGCGAACGTCTACCGCGACTACGCCCGCGAGCATCCCGGCCGCTACGCCGCAGCCCGGTTCAGGCTGGACCCGGAGGCGGCGGCCGCCAGCGCCGGCGGGCGGCACGCGCAGATGACGCGGGCGATCCTGCGCGGCTACGACCTGACGGAGCCGGACCAGACCCACGCCGTGCGGATGCTGGGCAGTGTCTTCCACGGCTACGTCAGCCTGGAGATGGGCGGAGGCTTCAGCCACAGCGCCCCCGACTCGCAGGAATCGTGGGCACGGATCCTCGACGCCCTCGACGCCCTGCTGCGGAACTGGCCCGCGCCCTGACCAGGGCCCGCACCAGCAGGAGGCCGTCGACCGGGCGGCCTACCGGCGAGTCAGGGCACCCCCGCCATCGAGTCAGGGCAACCCCACCATTTCGATCAACAGGCTGAGGTCATGGACACCACGCACCACTGGATCACCACGCCCATCACCGCGGAGCTCCTGCGCGGCGCCCTCGACCTGGAGCACACCGCGCACGGTGTGCTGCCGCACCGGCTGCCCGCCCGGGCCCGCGCCCAGTGCGCGGACGGGCAACTGGCCATGGCCGAGGCCCAGCCCTCCGGCGTACGACTGGTCTTCCGCACCCGCGCCACCGCCGTCGAACTGGACACGCTGCCCACCAAGCGCGTCTACGTGGGTGCCCCGCCCCGCCCGGACGGCGTGTACGACCTGCTCGTCGACGGCCGCCTGACCGGCCAGGCGGGCGTGACCGGCGGCAACACCCTGACCATCGACATGACGACCGGCTCCGCCACGCACCGGCCCGGCCCGGCCGGCACCCTCCGCTTCACCGGACTGCCCGACGGCGACAAGGACGTCGAGATCTGGCTGCCGCACAACGAGACCACCGAACTGGTCGAGCTGCGCACCAACGCCCCCATCGAGCCCGTACCGGACCGGGGCCGCAAGGTGTGGCTGCACCACGGCAGTTCGATCAGCCACGGCTCCGACGCCGCAAGCCCCACCACCACCTGGCCCGCACTGGCCGCCTCCCTCGCCGGCGTGGAACTGATCAACCTGGGCCTGGGCGGCAGCGCCCTGCTCGACCCGTTCACCGCCCGCGCCCTTCGGGACACCCCCGCCGACCTCATCAGCATCAAGATCGGCATCAACCTGGTCAACACCGACCTGATGCGCCTGCGCGCGTTCACCCCCGCCGTCCACGGCTTCCTCGACACCATCCGCGAAGGCCACCCCACCGCGCCGCTGCTCGTGGTCTCGCCCATCCTGTGCCCCATCCACGAGGAGACGCCCGGCCCCAGCGTCCCGGACTTCACCGCCCTCAGCGGCGGCCGACTGCGGTTCCGGGCCGCGGGCGATCCGGCGGAGCGGGCGAGCGGGAAGCTGGCCCTGGGTGTGATCCGCGACGAACTGGCCCGGATCGTGCAGCAGCGGGCGGCCGAGGACCCGAACCTGTACCACCTCGACGGCCGTGACCTCTACGGGGAGGCCGACTCCGCCGAGCTGCCGCTGCCCGACGAGCTCCACCCGGACGCCGCCACCCACCGCCGCATCGGCGAACGCTTCGCCACGCTGGCCTTCACCGCCAACGGAGCCTTCACGGACGCCGGCGCCTGAAACCGGTTCGTGCACACCGCTGTCGAAGGGGGTTCAGGGGCCCTCGGGTAATGGATGTGCGCATTGCCGTCTTGTTTGAGACACTGGCGTCTCAAGCGAGACCGTACGGTGTCACCAGGCACCCGCTGCACGACCCGAACAGGAACCCAATGCACCCCGCCCCCGCCCGGCAAGACACCCGGGCTCAGCTCGATCCCCGGCGCTGGGCCGTCCTCACGATCCTCTCCGGCAGCCTGCTGCTGATCGCGATGGACACCACGATCCTCAACGTCGCCTTCCCCTCCCTCGTCGCCGACCTGCAGCCCAGCTCCGTGCAGCAACTGTGGACCATCGACGTGTACGCGCTCGCCCTGTCCGGTGTGCTGGTCACGGCCGGCGCGCTCGGCGACCGCTGGGGACGCAAGCGCATGCTGCTCATCGGCTTCGGCGTCTTCGCGCTCGCCTCGCTGATCGCCGTGTTCGCCACCGCGCCGTGGCAGGTCATCGCCGCCCGCGCACTGCTCGGCGTCGGCGGCGCGGCCATCATGCCGTCGACCCTGTCGATCCTGCGGCACGTCTTCACCGACGCCCGTGAGCGCGCCCTCGCGTACGCCGTCTGGGCCGCGGTCTTCGGCGGCGGCATGGCGCTCGGCCCGGTCGTGGGCGGTCTGCTCGTGGAGAAGAACGGCTGGCAGTCCGCGTTCCTGCTCAACGTGCCGGTCGCACTGGCCGTCATCGCCTTCGGCCTGTGGCTGCTCCCCGAATCCCGTCAGCCGCGCCAGGGCCGCTGGGACTGGTGGGGCGTCGGCCAGTCGGTCGTCGGCATGCTCGCCCTCGCGGGTGGCATCAAGCAGCTCGGCAAGGGCGGCCCCGCCGACCCCCTCGCGTGGACGCTGCTGGCCCTGGCCGCGGTCGCGCTGACCGTGTTTGTGCGCCGCCAGCTCAGGCTTGCCCAGCCGCTGTTGCAGGTACGGCTGTTCGCGAGCCGTTCGTTCAGCATCGCCGCCGCAGCGATCTTCCTCGGGATGATCGCGCTGGGCTCGGCGCTGTTCCTGATCACCCAGTGGTTCCAGTACGGCGAGGGCTACACCCCGCTGGAGGCCGGTATCCGGCTGCTTCCCGCGCCCCTCGGGCTCGTCGTCACCTCGCTCGTGACCCCTGCCCTGATGCACCGGCTCCCGATCCGTCACGTACTCGGCGGCGGCCTGCTGATGATGACCGCGGGCCTCGCGCTGCCCTGGATCTTCCACCGCACCGGCACCCTCGGCTACCCGTCCGTCGCCTTCGCGCTGGCCGTACTCGGCTGCGGCGTCGGCATCGCCACCACGGTCGCCTCGGTGACCCTGATGGCCTCGGCCCCGGCGCGCGACGTCAGCGGCGCCGCCGCCATCGAGGAGACCTGCTACGAACTCGGCGCGGCGATGGGCGTCGCCATCCTGGGCAGCGTGGCCTCCGCCCTGTACCGGGCCCACCTGCCCGAACTCGGCCTGGACGGCGGGCAGACGGCGGCCGTACGCGACTCCGTGGGCGAGGCCGCGCACCTGGCCGGACAGACCGGCGGCCCGGCCGGGGCCGCACTGCTCGCAAAGGTCTCCGAGGCCTTCACCGCAGGCATGACGCCGACGTTCCTGCTCGCCGCGGCGCTGCCCCTCGCGGCGGCGGCCCTCACCTGGGCGAAGATCCCCAAGGACCTCCGCCCGACCGAGAACGCGCACTGACGGCGCACGGCGACACGCGGCCCCTACCCGTAGTACTTCAGAGCTACGCGCAAGGTCCACTCCCTGGTGGGACGCCGACCACAAGGCTTGATCCATAACTTCCGTACCGGAAGCACGCATGTCATCCGGTACGGAAGGACCCCCACCCGCCATGTCGCCCCGCCCGCGCCGCACCCTGATCGCCGCACTCGTCATCGCCTCGGTGGCCGTGCCGGTGTCGGGTGCGGCCCGTCCCTCGGCTGTTCCGGCGCCCGCCCCGGCCGCCCTCGCCCCGCTGCGGACCGCAACCCCGGCGGCCCTCGCCGAGCGGTACGCCACCGGCCGGGACGGCATCCTCGCCGCCGCGCGGACGGCCGCCGGACACGGCGACCGGAAACGGGCAGCCGCGCTGCGCGCCATGGCGGACCCGGCGCGCCACTTCCTCTCCTTCGACGGCCGCGACGGCGGCCGCACCGCCGAGGTCTTCGGCGACCTGTCCCGCGCCGGGCGGATCGCCGTGCTGGTCCCCGGCTCGGACACCAGTCTCGACCGGTACGGACGCCTCCGGGCCGGCGCCGCGGCGCTCCAGCGGGAGCTGGGCGGCAGGTCCGCCGTCATCGCCTGGCTCGGATACCGGACTCCGGCCACGGTGAGCCCACAAGTGCTGACCCCCGGCCGCGCCGACGACGCCGCCCCCGCACTGCGCCGGTTCATGGCGGAGCTGGCGGCGGCAAAGCCCACCGCCCGTACCTCACTCCTCTGCCACTCCTACGGCTCCGTGGTCTGCGGCCGGGCCGCGCGAGGCCTGGAAGTCGCGGACATCGTCCTGTACGGCAGTCCCGGCACCGGCGCCGGCACCGCCGCCGGACTGCGCAGCCGCGCCACCGTGTGGGCCGGCCGGGGCGCCGGTGACTGGATCGCCGACGTACCGCACGCGCGACTTCAACTCCCCTCCACGACCGTCGGGTTAGGGCCTGATCCACTGTCGCCGGAGTTCGGCGCCCGGATCTTCGCGGCGGGCGACGGCGGCCACAGCGACTACCTGAAGCCCGGTTCCGCATCCCTGGAGAACATCGCCCGGATCGTCTCGGGCCGGACCCCTCACGACGCCGGGGAGGGCAGCCATGCGTGACCTCGTCCGCCGGATCGACTCCGCGACCCCGCCGGGCCGTGACCGCGCCGTCGACGCGCTGCGCGCCCTCGCCATCCTCGGCGTGGTCCTCGGCCACTGGCTGGTGACCGCCCTGGTCGCGGACAGCGGCACGGTGCGCGCCGCGAGCCCGCTGCAGTACATGCCCCAACTCGCCCCCGTCTCCTGGATGTTCCAGACCCTGGCGGTCTTCTTCCTGGTGGGCGGGCTGGTGGGGGCGAAGAGTTACGCCGCCGGCCGCGCCCGGGGTGTGACGTACGGGCAGTGGCTCGGCGCCCGTACGGCCCGGCTGAGCCGGCCGGTCGCCGCCGTGCTGGTGGTGTGGGCGGTGGCGGCGGGCGTGATGCTCGCCTCCGGGGCGGGGGTGGAGACCGTACGGGCGCTGCTGAAGCTGGTGCTGTCCCCGCTCTGGTTCCTGCTGGTCTTCGCGGCGCTGACGGCGGCGACCCCGCTGGTGGCGAAGCTGCACCCGCTGTGGCCGCTCGCGGTCGTCCTGCACGTCGATTTGGTCCGGTTCGGCCTGGGCGGTCCCGCCTGGCTCGGCTGGATCAATGTGGCGGCCGGCTGGCTGGTCCCGTACTGCCTGGGCGCGGCCCGGGCGCGGGGCGGCCTGCGGAGCCGTACGACCGGCTGGGTGCTGCTGGCCGGGGGTGCGGCCGCCACCGCGCTCCTTGTCCTGTTCGCCGGCTACCCGGCGTCCATGGTCGGCGTGCCCGGCGCCGACATCTCCAACCTCAACCCGCCCACCCTCGCAGCCGTCACCTTCGGACTCGCCCAGTGCGGCGCGGCACTGCTGCTGCTCGGCCCGCTGCGACGGGCGCTGCGGCGGCCCGCCGCCCGGGCGGCGGTGGCGCTGGTCAACCTGTCAGCGATGACCGTTTTCCTCTGGCACCAGACCGCGCTGATGGCGGTCACCGCGACCGGCCTGCTCGCTGGCGGCGCCCTGCCCGGCCTGCACACCGTCCCGGACGGCTCCGGCTGGATCCTCGCCCGGACGGCCTGGCTGCCGGTGTTCGCGGCCGCGCTGCTCGTGTGCTGGGCCGCCTTCCATACGTACGAACAGGGGCGGTCGCGCAAGAGCGGCAGCCGGGTCGTACGCGAAGGGCATCCCGGCCGGGAGGCGGCGGTGCCGCATGCCTAGGGTGGATCTTGTGGAGGGGGAGGGGGAGGGCATGACGAAACGGCTGGTGGCGGCGGTGCGGGCGGTGCCACGCAACCTGCGCGAGGACCTGTGGACCGGGGCCGCGGCCCCGCTGCCGCGCGACAGACGGCCCGGCTGGATCATCTGGCAGCCGGTCATCGTGCTGGCGCTGGCGGTGTGCGCGGCAGCCCTCCTCCTGTACAGCGTGAACGATCTCGCCTTCGACTGGGGCCACGGGCTGGGCACGAGGTACGCCATCGTGCTCGGCGGGACCCAGTCGGTGGCGCTTGTCGTCGCCGCGTTCCGGCCGGTGCCGGCGTGGTGGGCGGTGACGGCCGTCATGGTCGTCGTCGCGTGCGTCTCGGGGACTCAGGTCCCTGACAGCCCGATGTACCCCTGGACCGGCGCGGGGCCGGGGAATCAGGTCGCCCACGACCTGCTGTTCCCCTGGACCGGCGCCGGGGTCGCCGCGCAGGCCGGCGTGCTGTTCCTGCTGGCGCTGCGGCTGCGCCCCCGCGCCGCGTTCGAGGCGCTGGCGGTCAGTGTCCTGGCGGGAGTCGCCTGCGGCATGCTTGTCGAGCAGGCCCCCTTCACCGGAATCGGCCCCGCCGCCGGGATTCTCACCACGGCGGTCGTGGTCGGCGCCGCGCTGCGCGGCCGCCAGGTGGCCCGTACCCAGCTGGTCGTGCAGGAGGAGCTCACCGCCGAAGAGCGGTCCCGTCGCACCCTCCTGGAGGAGCGCAACCGGATCGCCCGCGAGCTGCACGACGTCGTCGCCCACCACATGTCGGTCATCTCCATCCAGGCGCAGGTCGCCCCGCACCTGGTCGAGAACCCGTCCGACGAACTGAAGGAGAACCTCGCGGGCATACGGGAGAACGCTGTCGAGGCGCTCACCGAACTGCGCCGCGTACTGGGCGTACTGCGCTCCGAGGACGCCCTCTCGGAGGCGGCGCGGCACGCCCCGCAGCCCACCCTCGACCGGCTGGACGAACTGGTCGCCAAGGTGCGCGGCGCCGGGCTCACCGTGACCACCCGGACCACCGGACAGCCGCGGCCGCTGCCGCCCGGCGTCGGGCTTTCGGCGTTCCGTATCGTGCAGGAGGCGCTCAGCAACGTGATACGGCACGCGCCCGGAGGCGAGGCGCGGGTGGAGATCGGGTACCACGCGGCCGGTCTGACCGTACGGGTCACCAACACCGCGCCGGACCGGGCCGCCGCGCCCTCGCGGGACGCGGGCCACGGTCTGCTCGGCATGCGGGAACGCGCCACCATGCTGGGCGGTGAGTTCGCAGGCGGGCCGCTGCCCGCAGGCGGTTACGAAGTACTGGCGACGCTTCCCCTGGAGGGCAGTCCATGACCATCCGAGTGCTGATCGCCGACGACCAGATGATGGTCCGCCAGGGCTTCACGGTACTGCTCAACGCCGAACCCGGCATCGAGGTAGTCGGCCAGGCCGTGGACGGCCTCGACGCCGTCGCCAAGGTCGCCGAACTCGGCCCGGACATTGTCCTGATGGACATCCGGATGCCCGTGCTCGGCGGCATCGACGCGACCCGCCGCATCACCGAACCGGCCGGCGCCACCGTCAAGGTCCTCGTCCTGACCACCTTCGACCTGGACGAGTACGTGTACGAGGCGCTGCGCGCGGGCGCCTCCGGATTCCTCCTGAAGGACGCCTCGGCCGCCGAACTCGCCCAGGCCGTACGGGTGGTGGCCGCCGGTGACGCCCTGCTCGCCCCGAACATCACCAAGCGCCTGATAGCGGAGTTCTCCCGGCTGACCGACGCGCCCCGCGCCCCGCTCATGGACCGCGTCGGCGACCTGACGGAACGCGAGACCGAGGTGCTGTCCCTGATCGCGCAGGGCCTGTCGAACGCGGAGATCGCCACGCAGCTGGTGGTGGCGGAGCAGACCGTGAAGACCCATGTGAGCCGGATCCTGGTCAAGCTGGGCCTGCGCGACCGGACCCAGGCCGCGGTCTTCGCGTACGAGACGGGACTGGTGCGCCCGGCCGGATACTGAGCCGCTGAGCTACTGAGCCGGTCCGGCCGGAATCAGGCGGCGCGCGGCCGATCTCGCCACCGTCAGCGCCTGGCGCCGGTCGCTGCCGCGCTGGCCCAGCACCACCCGCGTGCTCAGCCCGTCCAGCAGTGCCAGCAGCTCGGAGGCGTGCGCCGGTATGTCCATCGGCGCGAAGCGCCGCCGCGTCACACCCTTGGCGAGCAGCGCCTCCAGGTCCTCCTGCCAGGCCCGGTCCATGGCCTCCTGGGCCTGGCGCAGGTCCTCGTTCGCCGGCGTACGGGCCCACAGCTCGATCCACAGCATCCAGCGCGGGTCGCGCGGTCCGCGCGGCAGGTACAGCTCCAGGAACTGGTCGAGCTTGCGCTCCGCCGTCGTCGGGCGGCCCAGCAACGCCCGGCGTTCCCCGGTGAGTTCGGTCTCGCTCCAGCGCAGCGCCTCAAGCAGCAGCCGGTCCTTGCTGCCGAAGTAGTACAGGATGTGGCCGCCGCTGGTGTCCAGCCGCTCGGCCAGTGCCGACATGGTGAGCGCGGCGAGGCCGTGCTCGGCGATGACCGCCATGGCCTCTTCGAGCATCCGCTCCTGGGCGATGTGCCCGTCGCGCCGTCGCGCCGCTCCTGCCACCGGTTTCGCCTCCACCGTCCGTACCCGATGCCACGACCTTAGCCGCGGATTCGCGCCGGGGTCTTGACGGGCGGGGGAGCGGCACCGCATCTTGAATGCCGTTCTAACTATTAGAACGGCATTCAAGATCTGGCGGGAGTGGCATGGCGACGCACATGGCGGAGCAGCAGCGAAGCGACGAGGTGTTCCGGGTCGAGACCCATGGCATCGACCCGATCCCGGACGAGGAGCGGCACGGCAGCGCCAGGGACCTCTTCTGGCTCTGGTTCGGCTCGAACCTGACCTTCACCTACGTCATCAACGGCGCGCTCGCCGTCGCCTTCGGCCTGTCCTTCTGGCAGGCCACCGCCGTCGTGGTCGTCGGCGGCCTGGCCTTCTTCGTCATCAGCGCGGCGGGCCTCAGCGGCGTCCGTACCGGGACGGCCACCCTCGTGATCTCCCGTGCCGCCTTCGGTACGCGCGGCAACTGGCCCGCCGGATTGCTCAACTGGATCGTCAGCATCGGCTACACCATCGTCAACACGGTGGTCGGCGTCCTCGCCCTAGAAGTCTTCTTCGCGGAAATCGGCTGGCAGGGAGGCGACACCGCCCGCGCCCTGGCGCTCGCAATCACCCTCACCCTGACCTTCGCGGTAGCCCTGTGGGGCCACGCCACCGTGCAGTTCGCCGAACGCTGGATGGCGTACGCCCTGGCCGCCGGCTTCGCCGCGCTCCTCGTCTTCGTCCTGCCCGGCGCCGACACCACCGTCCCCGCCGCCGGCCCCGGTGCGGCCGGCTGGAGCCTGGCCTTCGTCGTCATGCTGGCCGGCCCCTTCTCGTACGTCCCGATGCCCGCCGACTACACCCGCTATCTCCCCAGGACCACCTCGCTGCGCTCCCTCACCTGGTGCGGCGCGCTCGGCGGCTTCCTCTCCTCGGTCGCGCTCGGTGTCGCCGGAGTGGCCGCCGCGACCCAGACCGACATGACCGACGCGGTGGCAGGCACCGAGAAGCTCCTGCCCGGCTGGTTCCAGCCGGTCTTCCTGGCGCTCGTCCTGCTCGGCTCCGTCACCAACTCGATCATCACGCTCTACTCGTCCAGCCTGAACCTCCAGGTGCTCGGCATCCCCTGGAGCCGGTCGAGGGCCATCCTCATCAGCGCCGCCGTCACCGCCGCCGGCTCTCTGTGGGCCCTCTTCTTCGCCGACTTCACCGAGTCGCTGCTGTCCTTCCTCTCCCTGCTGATCATCGTCTTCGCGCCGTGGAGCGGGATCTTCCTCACCGACATGCTGCTGCGCCGCTGCCGTTACGACGCCCCGGCCCTGCACGCCGGGCCGGGCGGCGCGTACTGGTACCGGGCCGGCTACCACCCGGCGGGCATGGCCGCCCTCCTCACCGGCATCGTCTTCGCCGGCCTCACCTGCGACTCCGAACTGTGGACCGGCCCCCTGGTCGCACCACTCGGCGGCGCCGACCTCACGCTCCTCGGCTCGGTCGTCTCCGCGCTCACCTACTGGGCGCTGGCCGCCCGTGTCCGTACCGCCTGACCCCGCCTCACGGCCCACGGTGCCAGGAGGGGACGTGCCGGGGCGCTCCCCGCAGGGCGTTGAACGCAACACGCCCGAAGAAACAACGCACTACCCGAACGTTCGACGCCCGAGGAGACGCCCCGGCGCGGCACCGACCCCCCCGCCCCCGCAAAAGCGCACCGCACCTCCAGGAGTAACCCCCATGACCCGCACCGCCCCGGCCGACCTGGTCCTCGTCAACGCCCGCATTCACACCGTCGACCCCCGGCTGCCCGAGGCCAGGGCACTCGCCGTATGCGACGGGCGTATCGCCTGGCTCGGCGCCGACTCCGGAGCCGCGCGGTGGACCGGACCGGACACCGAGATCGTCGACGCGGGCGGCCGCCTCGTGCTGCCCGGCTTCATCGACGCCCACAACCACGTCAGGCTCGGCTCCGACGACGCCTGCGTCCAGCTCGCCGGCGTCCGTACGCTCACCGGCATCCACGAGCGCATCCGCGCCTGGCACACCGCCCACCCCGACGCCGAGTGGATCGAGGCCGAAGCCTTCGACTACTCGGCGATCCCGGACGGCCGGATGCCGCGCGCCGAGGACCTCGACCCCGTCACCGGCGACACCCCCGCCTTCGTCCTCAGCTACGACGTGCACACCGCCTGGCTCAACACGGCGGCCATGCGCCGGCTTGGAATCGACAAGAGCCGTACGGACCTGCCCTTCGGCGAAGCCGAGACCGATCCGCAGACCGGCGAACCCACCGGATTCATCAAGGACTTCGCCGTCAAGGGACTCTCCCACGACGGCCACCGCGCCCTGCGGGCGCTCGGTGTGCCGTGGGCCTCGCCCGACCGGCAGTACGGGCGCCTCGCCCAGAGCCTCGACGCCGCGATCACGTACGGCATCACGACCGTCGTCGAGCCGCAGAACTCCCTCGACGACCTCGCCCTGTACGAGCGGGCCCGCGCCGAGGGGCGGCTGCGCTCCCGGATCGTCGCGGCCCTCTTCCACCCGCGCGGCACCACCGACGCCGACCTCGACGACTTCGCCGCGGCCGCCCGCCGCTTCGACGACGACCGGCTGAACGCCGGCCCGCTCAAGCTCTACATCGACGACGTCGTCGAGCCCCGCACCGCCGCACTCCTGGAGCCCTACACCGGCTGCGGCCACCACCGGGGCGACACTTTCTACCCGCCCGAGGAGTTCGCCGAGCTGCTGACCCGGCTGGACGCGCGCGGCTTCCAGTGCTTCGTCCACGCCACCGGCGACCGGGGCATCCGTACCGTCCTCGACGCCGTCGAGCGGGCCCGCAGCGCCAACGGCCCGCGCGACGCCCGCCACCAGGTCGTCCACGTCGAATGCCTCGACCCCGAGGACACCCCGCGTTTCAAGGAGCTCGGCGTCGTCGCCTGCATGCAGCCGCGCCACAGCGCCCCCGAGATCGCCGGGCCCGGCAAGGACTGGGCGCGGAACGTCGGTGAGGACCGCTGGCACAAGGCGTGGCCGATGCGCAGCCTCCACGAGGCCGGCGCGGTGCTCGCCTTCTCCAGCGACTGGAACGTCGCCGAGATGGACCCGATGGTGGGCATCTACACCGCCGTGACCCGCCGTCCGCTCGGTGGTGGCGAGCCGTGGATGCCCGGCGAGACGGTCGATGTGGAAACCGCCGTGCACGGCTACACCATGGGTTCGGCGTACGCCAACTTCCTTGAGCACGAACGGGGTTCGCTGACCGTCGGCAAGCTCGCCGACTTCGTGGTCCTCTCCCGCGACATCCTTGAGCTCGCGCCCGAGGACATCCCCGGCACCGTCGCGGAGACGGTCGTGGTGGGCGGTGAAATCGTCGTCACGGCGTCATAGCCAGCCGTTGCGGCGAAAGGCCCGGTGGATGGCGAAGCAGGCGCTGGCCATGACGGCGAGGGCGAGGGGATAGCCGTACGTCCAGCGCAGTTCGGGCATGTGGTCGAAGTTCATGCCGTAGACACCGCAGATCATGGTGGGCACGGCGATGATCGCCGCCCACGAGGTGATCTTGCGCATGTCCTCGTTCTGCGTGATCGTCACCTGTGCCAGATGGGCCTGCAGGATCGAGTCGAGCAGCCCCTCGAAGGCGGCGATCTGCTCGGCCGTCCTGGCCAGATGCCCGGCGACATCGCGGAAGTACGCCCGGATCTCCGGACCGACGGTCGGCATCGACTCCGTCGCCAGCAGTTGGAGCGGCCGGGCCAGCGGCGCCACGGCCCGCTTCAGTTCGAGGAGTTCACGCTTGAGCTGGTAGATCCGGCCGGCGTCGCCGCGCCCCGCCGGCTCGCTGAACACGGCGCTCTCGACCGCGTCTATGTCGTTCTGTACGGCCTCGGCCACCACGAGGTAGTCGTCGACGACGTGGTCCGCGACGGCGTGCAGCACGGCGGCCGGACCCATGGCCAGCCGCTCGGGCGCCGACTCCAGGACCTCACGGAGCGGCCCGAGCGAGCCGCGCCCGCCGTGCCGGACCGTGATGACGAAGTCGGGGCCCGTGAAGACCATCAGGTCGCCGGTGTCCACGATCTCGCTGGTGGCGGTCACCTCGGCGTGCTCGACGTAGTGGACGGTCTTGAAGACGGCGAAGAGCACGTCGCCGTACCGCTCCACCTTCGGCCGCTGATGCGCCTGTACGGCGTCCTCCACGGCGAGCGGATGGAGCCCGAACAGCGCGGCGAGACCTGCGAACTCCTCCTCGGACGGCTCGTGCAGCCCGATCCAGACGAAGCCCTGCCCGGCCTTGCGGACCCGCGCGAGGGCCTCCTGCGCCGGGCAGTCACCGGGCCGGCGCGTGCCGTCCTCGTACACCACGCAGTTGACGACCGAGCTGCCGAGCGGCGACCGGGTGGGGTGGCTCAGATCCACGTTCGGACGGTAGGCACGGCGAACCGCCCGGCTGAGACTGCGGATCAACGGCATGAGGAGCTCCTTCGGCGAATCGGCGGCCAGTGTGCCACCGGGGCGTCGGCTCCCCTTCACGGGGGTGCTGCGGGCCGCCGCCGGGGCCGTACACTCCAGAGCATGAGTCGCAGCACATACGGAGTGGGAGAGTGCCTGAGCCGGCCTCCGCACGCCCTGTGCCGGGCCCTGCACGGCCACGGCTAGCGATTCCCCTTCCCGGCAAAACCGGCAAAACCGGCAAGAGCCCGGATGCTGCCCGCCGGTTTCTGATCCGGCTCTCTGTTCGGCACACGTAGCGCTCTCCCCCTCTTTGCCCTCGTTTCCCTTTTTCGTTTCCACGTGCCGTTGCCACAACTCCGCGATCAGGGCGGCCTCCCAGCCCTGCTCGCCGCCTTTGCCGACGCCGGAAGACCGGCCGTCGCCGTACACCCCCCGAGAGGACCCCTGTGAAGTTGAGCGAGTTGCTGGCCGGCCATGACCACGAGGTCCTCGCGGGAGATCCCGAGACGACGATCACCGCGGGCACCTGCTTCGACGCCCACCGGGCATCGCCCGGTTCCCTGTTCATCGCAGTGCCCGGGCACGAGGGTGGCGGCTGCGCAGCGGTCGGCCCCGCGATCGCGCGTGGCGCGGTGGCGGTGCTCGTCCAGGGCGCAGGGGGTACGGGCCAGGACTTGCCCGCGTCGGTTTCCGCGGCCGCCGCGGATGCCTGCGTCGTACGCGTGCCGGACGTCAGGAAGGCAGCCGCGGCCGTCGCTTCCCGCTACTACCGTGAGCCCGGCCGGGCCATGGACATGGTGGCTGTCACCGGCACCAACGGGAAGACGTCCGTCTCGTACATGGTCGAGTCCCTGCTGCGGATCGCCGAGGGCGCGGAGGTCGGCGTCATCGGGACGGGCGGCAGCCGGATCGGGGACGAGGTGATCCCCATGCCGAGGTCGGTGCTGACGACACCGGAGTCGCCGGACTTCCAGTACCTGCTGGGGCGCATGCGGGACCGTGAGGTCTCCACCGTGGTCCTGGAAGCGACGTCAATGGGGCTGCTGACGCACCGGGTGGACGACTCGTTCATCGACGTCGGCATCTTCACCAATCTCACCCAGGACCACCTGGACGACCACGGCACCATGGAGAACTACCGGGACGCCAAACTGCGCCTGTTCGAAGGGCTCTGCCGGCGGGCGGTCGTCAACGTGGACGACGTGGTGGGCGCCTCGATCGTGGCGATGATGCCGGGAGCGGTGACGACGTACGCCCTGGACACCGAGGCGGACTACCGGGCGACCGACCTCAGCATGGACAGCCGGGGCACGCGGTTCACCCTCCACCACGAGGGGCGCAAGTACCCGGCGGCGATTCCCGTGCCCGGCCGGTTCTCGGTCGCCAACGCGCTGGCCACGGTCGCCGCCTGCCACGTGCTGGGCCACGACCTGGCGGGGCTGGTCGCCGCACTGGACCGGATGCCGACGGCGCCGGGCCGCTTCGAGCGGTACCGGACGCCGTCCGGCACGTCCGTGATCGTGGACTACGCGCACTCCCCGGACTCGCTGGACAAGGTCCTCACCACCATCCGCGGCTTCGCCTCGGGCCGGATCGTCACCGTCTTCGGCTGCGGCGGCGACCGTGACATCACCAAGCGTGCCGAGATGGGTGAGATCGCCGGGACGCACTCCGACCTGTGCGTCCTCACCTCGGACAACCCCAGGAACGAGAATCCCGAGGAGATCCTGGACCAGATCACCGCGGGTCTCGTGGCGACCGGCACACCGTTCGAGCGGTACGCCGACCGCCGCGCTGCCATCGCGTACGCACTGTCCGCCGCCGGGCCCGACGACATCGTGCTGGTCGCGGGGAAGGGCAGTGAGCCGTACCAGATCGTCGGCGAGCGACTGATCCCGTTCAGCGACATGGCGACGGTGCGCGAACTCAGCGGGGCGTAGCCGAAGACGTGGGCCGCGCACCGGTTTTCAGGCGTACGTCATTGGACTGCTCGCCGTACGCGATGGCGCGGATGCGGTAGGACGCCTTCTTCTCGTCGGGGAGGGTGATCAGACCGAAGGAATCGACACCGGGGCCGAGCACGGCGGCCGGCCGGAAGGTGCGGCTGCCCGCCGGCCTGATCTCCAGCAGTTGCGCCTCCTCGTCGGCGGCGTGGTCGGTCCAGGTGAAGTGGATGCCGTTCGCATGCTTGACCGTTGCCTTCAGACCTGCGGGCGCGGAGGCGGCGTCCCGCACGGGATGTGTCCGCACGACGCGGCCCCCGGTGGTGCGTGGTGGCGCCCACGCGTGGTCGTTCCGCTGGGCCCGCTCCGACAGGCCGCCCGGCGGCAGGACGACTTCGACCGGCTGCGAGGCCGGTCCGAAGTAGAGAGGACCGCCGTGAAGCGGGGTGCTGGTGGTCGTGGGCGTGGCCTTTTCCCCGGCCGGCCGGGCTGCGCCGTACACCGGTCGGGGCCCACGGATGGCGGGCGCCACCGTGCGTGGAGGGGGCGCGGGGCTGAGGGTGGGTGACATGTCTCATCACCTCAGCGGGCCGAATCTGCGGTCGCCCATGGACGATGCGCGCCTGGATCTGACGGACCTGTTCGCGTTCACGGTGCCGGGCGGGCGCACCGTCCTGATCATGAACGTCCACCCGCTGGCTCCGGCCGCCGGTGCGGCGTTCCACCCGGACGCGGTCTACCGCATCGATGTCGACATGGATGGTGACGACCAGGCCGACGCGGCGTTCAGCTTCGTCTTCTCCCCGGCCGTCGACGGGCGGCAGACCGCGACCGTGTACTGGGCGACAGGCGCCCAGGCCCGCAGTCAGGAGCCCGGCGGCCAGCAGATCTTCACCGACGTGCCGGTGGCCCTCGGCCGTGACCCCCACGTGGCCGAGGTGGGCCCGTACCTGTTCTCCGCCGGTCTGCGCAGCGACCCCTTCTTTGCGGACCTGGACGGCATCCTCAAGGACTTCCAGTGGACCGGTGTGGACTGGGGGGCCGACAAGAACGTCCTCGGCATCGTGCTGGAGATCCCGAGCGACGAGCTCTGCCCCGACCCGGTCATCGGGGTGTGGGCGCGGGTGAGCGTGCGGCAGGACGGGCGGCTGAAGTCGGTCGACCGCGGCGCGCACCCGTCACTGACGGCGTACTTCAACGCCGACGAGGCGAAGGAGACGTACAACGAAGGGGAGCCCGCCGACGACTGGGCCACGTACAGCCGTCCGTGGACGGAGGTGCTCCGGCACACCGGTGGCTACGACGCGCACGCCGCGCAGGAGATCCTGCGCACCGTCCTGCCGGACATCCTGCGCTTCGACCGGAACCAGCCCGCCCGCTACCCCAACGGCCGGTCCCTCACCGACGACGTCACCTCCACCCGGCTGGCGATGATCTCGGGCGGCAAGGTCGCCGGCGACCACATCGGCCCGCACACCGACCTCTTTCTCGACTTCCCCTACCTCGGGACGCCCCACCCCGACCCGGCAGCGGGCTAGTTGCGTGGAGTGTCAGCCGCAGTCGCCGCCTTCTGAGGGTGACAAAAGGCAAAGGCAAGGAGGTTACCCACTCCTTGCCACTCTCAACATATAGCGCACTGGGGGGCTTGCGGCAAGGCCATGGTCGTGCCGCAAAATAGCCGGCCAAGGCCAGAACATGCGGAAATGAAAAATTCGCGGAGTTCATAGGCTTTCGCCAATGTATGGGGGGCTTTCGTGACGGACGTGATCGTGGTCGGCGGTGGACCGACCGGCTTGATGCTGGCCGCTGAGTTGCGGCTGCACGGTGTGCACGTGGTCGTGCTGGAGAAGTTGACCGAGCCGACCGAGCAGTCCCGTGGGCGCGGCCTGCACGCGCGCAGCGTCGAGATGCTGGACCAGCGCGGCCTGCTCGACCGGTTCCTCGCCGTCAGTGAGAAGTTCCAGGTCGGCGGTCTCTTCGGCGGCGTCGTCAAGCCGTGGCCGGACCGGTTGGACACGGCTCACCCGTACGGCCTCGCCACCCCGCAGCCCGTCACCGAGCGCCTGCTCAACGAGCGTGCCCTCGAACTCGGTGCCGATATCCGGCGCGGCTGCGAAGTGGCCGGGCTGAGCCAGGACGAGGACGGGGTGAGCGTCGAGCTGGCGGACGGCACACACCTGCGCTCGCGCTACCTCGTCGGGTGCGACGGCGGCCGCAGTGTGGTGCGCAAGCGGCTCGGCGTCGGTTTCCCCGGCGAGCCCGCCAAGGTCGAGACACTGCTGGGGGATATGGAGGTGACCGAGGATCCGGCGACGATTGCCGCCGTCGTCGCGGAAGTCCGCAAGACCCAACTGCGGTTCGGCGCCATCCCCGAACGGGACGGGGTGTACCGCATCATCGTGCCCGCCGACAAACTGGCCGAGGACCGTACGACCGCGCCGACCCTCGCGGAGTTCAAGCAGCAGCTGCGGGCCTTCGCGGGCACCGACTTCGGCGTGCACTCGCCACGCTGGCTGTCGCGGTTCGGCGATGCCACCCGGCAGGCCGAGCGTTACCGGGTCGGCCGGGTGCTGCTGGCCGGCGACGCGGCGCACATCCACCCGCCGACCGGCGGGCAGGGGCTCAACCTCGGCGTGCAGGACGCGTTCAACCTCGGCTGGAAGCTGGCCGCCGAAGTGGGCGGCTGGGCACCGGAGGGGCTGCTGGACAGCTATCACGCCGAACGGCACCCCGTGGGCGCCCGCGTGCTGGACAACACCCGCGCGCAGATCACGCTGCTGGGGACCGATCCGGGTGCGACCGCGCTGCGGGAGCTGTTCTCCGAGCTGATGGACTTCGAGGAGGTGAACCGGTACGTGACCGGGATCATCACCGCGGTCGGGGTCCGCTACGACTTCGGCGAGGGCCACGAACTGCTCGGCCGGCGGATGCGGGACGTACAACTGAAGCAGGGTCGCCTCTACGAGCTGATGCACGGCGGCCGCGGCCTGCTCCTCGACCGGACCGGCCGGCTCTCGGTCGAGGGCTGGGCAGATCGGGTCGACCACGTCGTCGACGTCAGCGAGGAACTGGACGCACCCGCGGCGCTGCTGCGGCCGGACGGTCACGTGGCGTGGGTCGGTGAGGATCAGCAGGATCTGCTCAGCCGGCTACCCAAGTGGTTCGGCGCCGCCACCGGCTGAGTACGCAGTTGTGGCCCCAGAGGGTGGGGCCTTGATCGAGACGCCGCCCGCCACCATGATCGGCCGGACGGGTCCGGTCACGCGCCTGGGGCCCGCGTCCCCTGGGTGAGGTACGCCGCGATCATGTCGCCGAGCATGCGGCGGTGGCGCGCGCGGTGCTTCGCGGCGGTCAGGTCGCGGCCGAACAGGGCCTCGAAGGTGTGCTGGTTCGCGATCCGGAAGACGCAGAACGCGCTGATCATCATGTGTACGTCGATGGCGTCGGCCGTGGTGACGAACTCACCGCTCGCGTGCCCCGCCTGAAGGATCTTGCCGATCAGGTCGAGCGCGGGCGTACCGAGGCTGGCGAGCGCGGGCGACTTGCGGATGTGCTCGGCCCGGTGGATGTTCTCGATGCTCACCAGGCGGATGAAGTCGGGATGCGCGTCGTGGTGGTCGAAGGTCAGCTCGGCGAGCGTACGGATCGCCTCGACGGGACCGAGGTGGTCGACGTCGAGGGCGCGCTCCGCGGACCGTACTTCGGCGTAGGCCTGTTCGAGGACAGCGGTGTAGAGCTGTTCCTTGCTGCCGAAGTAGTAATAGATCATGCGCTTGGTGGTGCGCATGAGGGACGCGATCTCGTCCACGCGGGCGCCGGTGTAACCCTGCCGCGCGAATTCGCGCGTGGCGACGAGAAGGATCTCCGCCTTGGTGCGGTCGGCGTCCCGCTGACGGTCCTTGTTGGCCTGTGGGGCCGGTCGCGAGGTCATGGGGCTCCACCGGTCGACGCGTTGACGCACCCATCCTATTGCGGGCCGGTCATCGGTCCGGGCCGGTCAGCGGTCCGGGGTGGGGCCGGTGGGGGTGGCGGGCGCGGGGGCGTGCTGGGCGGCGAGCCGTACCGGGGTGTTGGCCATACCGAAGCCGCGGTAGCCGCCCACGCGCTGCACGATCTCGAAGAAGACCCGGCCCACGGTGACCGTGTAGAGGTGCAGGAACTCGCCGTCATCGTCCCTGTCGTACATCAGCCCCAGCTCACGCAGTTCCCGGTGCCGCTCCTCGCCCAGGTCGAAACGGGCTCGCAGGTCGTCGTAGTAGTTGTCGGGAATGGGCAGCAGTACGTCGTCGGGCAGGGCCCGGAGCCGGCGCGCGGTCGCGACGATGTCGTCGTCGGCGAGGGCGATGTGCTGGCCGGGCAGGCCCCGCGCTCCGACGTGCGCGATGTTGAGCGCGAGACGGACCGTACCGGCGGCGTTGGACATGGCGCGGCTGCGCAACAGACCGTACGGATCGGCCACTTCGACGCTCTCGTGCGGCCGCAGCCCGAGAACCGAACGGTAGAACAGGGCCGCCTCGTCAAACTGGTCCCAGGGATGGCTCAGCGCCACATGGTCGATACGGCCGATGTGCCCCACGGGCGGCGTCACGGCATCGAAGGCCTCGCGCCACCCCGCCCGCCGGACGTCGCAGAAGAACAACTCGGTGCCGTCCGGAGCCGCGACGGCTTCGAGAGAAGCTTCCCCGGGGGCGCGGTGGCGGGGAAGTGCGGGCGACAGCAGGGCCTTGGCGCGCTCGGCGGAGAGCGCCGGATCCGGGGATTCCAGACCGATGGCCACCAGGGACGTGTCGGTGGGACTTTCGGGGTGCAAGCGGTCGATGAGAATCCTGGCCAGGCCCTGCTCCCACAGCTCGACCGGCTTGGTCTCGTGCTGTCCCGTACGGGCGAATCCCAGCGCACCGAGCAGCCTGCCCACGCGCTTGTGATCACGGGTCGCGAGCTCGGCGAACGCGAACCCGTCGGGCTGCACGGACCGGGGCAGGGGAGAGCCGGTGCCGAGCACCTGGGCGACGGACTCCTCCAGCGCGATCAGGGACCGCATTCCGTCCACGGCCGTCCGCCCGGTGTCCGCCTGCCGGAAGCTGTCGTTGAAGACCTCCAGCGACAGCGGGCCCGCATAGCCGGTGCGCACGACATGGGCGAGCAGCCCGGCGAGATCGAAGCCGCCCTGGCCGGGGAAGCAGCGGTAGTGGCGGCTCCACTGGAGTACGTCCATGGCGAGCAGCGGTGCGTCGGCGAGCTGGACGAAGAAGATCTTGTCGCCGGGGATCACCTCGATGCCGCCGGGGTCGGAACCGCGCGACAGGATGTGGAAGCTGTCCAGGCAGGCGCCGAGGTTCGGATGGTCGGCCATCCGTACGATCCGCCAGGCATGAAGGTACGTGTCGACGTGCCGGCCCCAGGACAGCGCCTCGTACGCGATCTTGATGCCGTGGTCCGCAGCACGCTCGGCGAGCAGTCGCAGCTGCTCGGCGGCGAGCGCGTCGTCGTCGACGGCGCCGGGGGAGACGTTCGAGCAGACCAGCATCATGTCGGTGCCGAGCCGCTCCATCACCCGGAACTTGTGCTCGGCCCGCCGCAGATTGTCGGCGAGGCGGCCGGGAGTGACCGCCTCGAAGTCGCGGAAGGGCTGATAGAGGTCGATGCCGAGGCCGAGGCTCTCGGCCCGTTCGCGGATCTGCTCCGGCGACAGCGGGCAGCCGAGCAGGTCGTTCTCGAAAATCTCCACGCCGTCGAATCCGGCCCGTGCGACGGCCTCCAGCTTCTCGGTCAGGGAACCGCTGACGGAGACGGTGGCGATGCACTTGCGCATGGGGGAACTCTCCTGTCCTTGGGGCCGCGGCCCTCAGACGGCGACGAGGGCGGCCATGTGGGCGAGCATCCTGGCCGGGTCGGGCTCACGGCCCCGCGAACAGCCGGAACGCGTGTACGGCCTGGAAGACGGCCATGCCGCCACCGTCCAGCGTGCCCCGTGTGCGTGGCGTGCACCAGCCCGTCGGCCCCGGCGAGGAGCGCGCCGAGCTGCGCGCGCGGTGCGGCTTACGCCCGTCCGTCACCGAAGCGTCCGACGAGTCAGGCGGCGCGGGCCCGGTCCCGGTCGGCGTTTCGACAGCTCATGCTGCGTTCTTCCCCAGGAGGTGGGCGACGTGGGTGAGGGCCAGGGCGTATCCATGGACCCCGGCGCCGCAGATCATCGCGTCGGCGACCTCCGCGACGTAGGACCGGTGCCGGTACGGCTCGCGCTGGTGGATGTTGGTGATGTGCACCTCGACGACGGGTGCGTCCACGGTCGCGAGGGCGTCCCGCAGGGCCACCGAGGTGTGCGTGTATCCGGCCGCGTTGACGACGACAGCGGCGGCGCCGGTACGGGCCTCCTGCACCGCGTCGATGAGCTCGCCCTCGTGGTTGCTCTGACGGAAGTCCACGTCCAGGCCGTGACGGGCGGCGACGTCGCGGCACAGCGACTCGACGTCCGCGAGGGTCGCGGAGCCGTACAACTCGGGCTCCCGCAGGCCGAGGAGATTGAGGTTCGGCCCGTTGAGGACGAGCACGCGCGGTGGGGTCGGCATGGGCTCTCCATGGCTTAATGTACTGAATGGTTAATTGTTTATAGCCGATCTTCGTGTTCCGGGGAAGTGGTGACGCACGGTTGAGAGGCGGCGTCCTCGATGATGCCATCGGCGCCCTTGACGCGGCTGGAACGTGGCTGGGGCATGTCGGTATGGCGCTTATGAACTATGTGGTTCGTAACATCACAGCGCCAGACGCGTCGGCCTACCGCGCTCCCGCCTCCGCCCGCCGTAACGTAATCAGGTCCGCAACCGCGCAACCGCTCAACCGCGGCGCTGACCTGATGCCTCGTTACCCCGTGGGCGCCGCATGTTTCCCCCGAGGACCCCGTCAACCCCTGGTGTGCCGGTGCGCGCGCGGCAATGCTGTGGGCGGCAGCGCTTACTGCCCGCTGTCCCGCCCAACCCGCCGTTCACCAGGAGGACTTGTGGGCCTTGGCACAGTTGGCTCCCTCAGGCGGCCCGTCGTGCTCCTCGCGACGGTCACCGCGCTGACGGCCGGGGCGATCGCCCCCGCGTCCGCCGATACGACCCCCGATCCCCACCCCCGTAACTCCGCCGAAATCCTCAGACCCGTCGCACCCCCACCCGCGAGCGCCCCGGCCGGCACGCCCAGATCGGTCGTCGACGGCGACGGCATCGAGACCGCGCGCAGCACCCGCCCCGTCGCCCCCGGCGTCCGCCTCACCTCGTACGACCGCCTCGAATCCGACAAGTGGCTTCGCGTCGACACGCTCTCCGTCGACCTCGGCAACGGCAACGGCAACGGCAACGGTGGTGGCAGTGGCAGCGGCGTACAGGCCGACTACCTCCACTCGGGCAAGGTCTCCGACCGCCGCTCGGTCTCCGCACTCGCCGCGGCGCACGACCCGGGCAAGGGCCGCCGTACCGTCGCCGCCATCAACGCCGACTTCTTCGACATCAACCAGACCGGCGCCCCGCAGGGCCCCGGCATCAAGGACGGCAAACCCGTCCACTCCCCGGCGCCCGGCGCGAACCGCGCCGTCGGTATCGGTCCGGGCAGCGCGGGACGCGTACTCCAGTTGTACTTCGAGGGCACACTCACCCTGCCCACCGGGACGCACCCCCTGGCGTCGTACAACGCGGCCAATGTGCCGGCCGGGGGAGTGGGCGCGTACAACTCCGGCTGGGGCGTGGCCGACCGCGCGCTGACGGTGGACGCCGCGACCCCCGTCGCCGAAGCGGCCGTACGGGACGGAAAGGTCGTCGCGGTCGACGACCGGCCCGGCACCGGGCCCATCCCCGAGGGCACCACGGTCCTCGTCGGCCGGGAGGCCGGGGCAGCGGTCCTCAGCGCGCTCAGGCCGGGCGACCCGGTGGCGATGGAGTACCGGGCGCGCACCGACAGCGGACCCGTGCCGCGCACCGCCGTCGGCGGCCGTGAACTGCTGGTCGTGGACGGCGTACCGCAGAACCACGACGGCCAGGGCAACAACACGGCCGCACCCCGCACCGCCGTCGGTTTCTCCAAGGACGGCAGCGAGATGCAGGTGATGACCGTCGACGGCCGCCAGGCCGACAGCGGCGGCGTAACCCTCACCGAACTCGCGCTCATGATGAAACGCGCCGGATCGCACAGCGCGCTGAACCTCGACGGCGGCGGCTCCTCGACCCTGATCGCCCGCGAACCCGGCAGCGACGCGCTCCAGGTGGAGAACAGCCCGTCCGACGGCAGCGAACGCACCGTACCCAACGGCCTCGCCCTCACCGCCCCCGACGGCAGCGGCCAACTGCGCGGGTACTGGGTGCGGACGCGTACCCCCGCCGGCAGCGCCCCCACCGCCGACCCGGTCAGGGGCGGCCACCCCGAACGGGTCTTCCCCGGCCTGACGCGCCGCCTCACCGCCGCCGGCTACGACGAGACGTACGGTCCGGCGCACAGCCCGGCGCACAGTCCGGCGCACGGCGACCCGCACTGGCAGAGCTCCCGCGCGTCCGTCGGAAGGGTCGACGACGACGGGCTGTTCACGGCACACCGCAGCGGCAGCACACAGGTCCGCGCGCACCGCGGCCCCGCCGACGGCGGCACCCTGCTGACGGTCCTCGACGACCTCGCCCGCATCGAACCGACCACGCGACGCGTCGGGCTCGCGGACGAGGCGGCGAGCGGCACGTTCGGCATCGTCGGTTACGACGCCCATGGCACCAGCGCCCCGGTCGAACCGCGCGACGTGAAGCTCGACTACGACCGTTCGCTGTTCGACATCCGCGACGACGGTCGGGGCAACTTCACTGTCACCTCCCGCACGGGCAGCGGCGCCGGCCGGATCACGGCCACCGTGGACGGCAAGGTCACTTCGCTCGCCGTCAGCGTCGGCCTGACCGAACAGGCGGTGTCCGCGTTCGACGACGCCGCGTCCTGGACCTTCAGCCAGGCCCGCGCGAGCGGATCGGTCGCGGCGACGCCCGAAGGCCACACCGGCACCGGGCTGAAAGTCACGTACGACTTCACGCAGTCGACGGCGACCCGCGCCGCCTACGCCAACCCGCCGCAGCCGCCGGTCACCGTGGCCGGCCAGCCCCAGTCCTTCAAGATGTGGATCAAGGGTGACGGCAAGGGAGCCTGGCCGACCTTGCACCTGAAGGACGCGGCCGGCTCCGACCAGCTCCTGCGCGGTCCGTACGTCACCTGGACCGGCTGGCGGCAGGTCACCTTCGCCGTGCCGCCGGGCGCGGCGACGCCGCTGAAAGTCCATCGCTTCTACCTCGCCGAGACGGCGGCCGCCAAGCAGTACACGGGTGAGATCGTCATAGACACGCTGACCGGGCAGGTGCCACCCACGGTCGCACTCCCCGGCCAGAGCCCGCCGGCCGACCCGCTCATCGATCCGGCGGCCGAAACGGAGGCGAGGGACTGGCGGTTCGCGGTGATGTCCGACGCCCAGTTCGTCGCCCGCGCCCCGGACAGTGCGATCGTGGCGCAGACGCGCCGCACCCTGCGCGAGATCAGGGCGGCGAAGCCGGACTTCCTCGTCATCAACGGCGACCTCGTCGACGAGGGCTCACCGGCCGACCTGGCCTTCGCCCGCCGCGTCCTGACGGAAGAACTCGGGGACGCCCTGCCCTGGTACTACGTGCCGGGCAATCACGAGGTGATGGGCGGCAAGATCGACAACTTCGTCGCCGAATTCGGCCCCGCTCAGCGGACGTTCGACCACGAGGGCACCCGCTTCATCACCCTCGACACGTCGAGCCTGAGCGTGCGGGGCGGTGGCTTCGAACAGATCAAGAACCTGCGCGCGCAGCTGGAAGCGGCGTCGGAGGACGACCGCGTCAGTTCCGTCATGCTGATCCAGCACGTCCCGCCGCGCGACCCGACCGTACAGAAGGGCAGTCAGCTGGGCGACCGCAAGGAGGCGGCGCTGATCGAGGGCTGGCTGGCGAATTTCCGGCGTACGACCGGGAAGGGCGCGGGATTCATCGGCAGCCACGTGGGTGTCTTCCACGCCGCGCGCGTCGACGGTGTGCCCTACCTCGTCAACGGCAACTCGGGGAAGACACCGGCGGGCCCGGCGGACGAGGGCGGCTTCACCGGCTGGTCGCTGGTGGGCGTCGACAAGGTCTCACGCACCGAACAGGCGACGGCCCGCCGAAACCCCTGGGCGGGCGGCCCGGACTGGGTGTCGGTCCAGACCCGCGCCCACGTGGACGCCCTGTCGGTCGACGCCCCGTCGGCGCTGCCTCCCGGCCGGGGCGCGCCGGTGAAGGCAACGGTCACCCAGGGCACACGCCAGGTTCCGGTGGCCTTCCCGCTGAGCGCGGACTGGACGGGCTCCCCGAACCTCCACATCGGCTCGTCGAACGACGCCAGGCCACGGCATACGGCGACTTTCGACCCGGTGACGGGGATCCTGACGGCGCTGCGTCCGGGCACGATCACGCTGGCCGTGACGGTCAACGGCACGACACAGCGGACCGAAGTGCGCATCGCGGCAGAGGGGGAGGGCTCCACTACGGAACCGGTCGCGCGAAGCGCATAAGCCATAGGTCGCGAGTCGCACAGGGTGACAGCTTCACGGTGTCGCGTCGGTGCCCCCAGCGGCCTCAGGCCGGCGGGCCCCGCCTGTCACGCAGGCAGGGCCGGCCGGCCCCCGAGCCGCCCCAGCGAACGCCCGGCGCATCACACCTTGCGGTAGTCGTACGCCTCCTTGGCCGCTGCCTCCACCGCGTCCAGGTCCGCGCCCGCCGACGCGGTCACCACCGCGGCAACCGCCCCCTCCACGAACGGCGCGTCCACCAGCCGTGCCCCGTCCGGCAGTTCGTCGCCCTCGGCGAGCAGCGCCTTGACCGTGAGCACCGCGCTCCCGAGGTCGACCAGCACGGCGACCCCCACGCCCCCGTCGACGGACCTGGCCGCTTCGGCGATCAGCTCCGAACTGGTGCCGAGCCCACCGTCGGGTGTGCCGCCCGCGGCGGCCACCGGCGCCGTCGCCTTGCCGCCGGCGAGGCCCTTCGCCAACTCGGCGACCGAGGCGGCGACCGGCGCGCTGTGCGAGACGAGCACGACCCCGACAAGCTTGTCCCCGCTCACGCGCCCACCTCCGCCGAGCCGGAGCCGGAGCCGGAGTCCGAGCGGGAGCCGGAGTCCGAGCCGGAGTGCGCGCCGGAGTCCGAACCCGCGCCCGAACCCGCGCCCGAACCCGAACCCGTGCCCGCGCCCGAGTCCGCGCCCGAACCCGCGCCCGAGTCCGAACCCGCGCCCGCGCCCGGGTCCGAGCCCCACCCCGAGCCCGCCGTGTCGGCGAGCGTATCGATGAGCAGCGCCGACGACGCCGCCCCCGGATCCTGGTGACCGATGCTCCGTTCGCCCAGGTAACTCGCCCTGCCCTTGCGTGCCTGCAGCGGTACGGTCGCGACCGCCCCCTCGTCGGCGGCGGTCCGCGCCGCGCCGAACGACAGCGACTCGCCGAGCGCGGCGGCCGCCGGGATCAGCGCGTCCAGCATCGTCTTGTCCCCGGCCTTCGCCCCGCCCAGCTGCGCCACCGCGTCGACGCCCGCACGCAGGGCCGCGGCGAGCTGTTCGGGCGTAACCTCTGCGTCGTCGCCGAGCGCCTTGCCCGTACGCCGCAACAGTGTCCCGTACAGCGGCCCGGAAGCTCCGCCCACGGTCGAGATCAACTGGCGCCCCGCGAGCGCCAGTACGGCGCCGGGTGTGGCGGGGGGTTCCTTCTCCAGCGCGGCGGCGACGGCCGCGAAACCGCGTTGCAGGTTGCTGCCGTGATCGGCGTCGCCGATGGCCGAGTCCAGTTCGGTGAGGCGGCCGGCCTCACGGTCCACGGCGGCTGCCATGGCCGACATCCAGCGACGGAAAAATCCGGTGTCAAGCACAGTCACAAGATCTCCTTATACGTCTCAGCGTCCCCAGCGGAGCGCAGGGGTCTCGACCGGCGCGTCCCACAGGCGCAGCAGTTCCTCGTCCACCTGGCAGAGCGTCACCGAGCAGCCCGCCATGTCCAGCGAGGTGACGTAGTTTCCGACGAGCGTACGGGCCACGACGACACCCCGCTCGGACAGGACGCGATGCACCTCGGCGTTGAACCCGTACAGCTCCAGCAGTGGAGTGGCGCCCATGCCGTTGACGAGTACGAGCACGGGCCGCGTCGGCCGCAGGTCGTCCAGCACCGCGTCGACCGCGAAGTCCGCGATCTCGCCCGACGTCATCATCGGCCGCCGCTCGCGTCCCGGCTCACCGTGGATACCGATGCCCAACTCCAGCTCGCCGGGGGGCAGATCAAAGGTCGGCGTGCCTTTCGCGGGTGTGGTGACGGCGCTGAGGGCGACGCCGAAACTCCGGGAGGACTCGTTCACCTGCCGCGCGACGGCCTCCACCCGCTCCAGCGGCGCGCCCTCCTCGGCGGCGGCGCCCGCGATCTTCTCGACGAAGAGCGTCGCCCCCGTACCGCGCCGGCCCGCCGTGAAGAGACTGTCGGTGACGGCGACGTCGTCATTGACGAGGACCTTGGCGACCTGAATGCCCTCGTCCTCCGCGAGCTCGGCGGCCATGTCGAAGTTGAGAACGTCGCCCGTGTAGTTCTTGACGACGAACAGAACGCCCTGCCCACTGTCGACAGCGGCCGCGGCCCGCACCATCTGGTCGGGAACGGGCGACGTGAACACCTCACCGGGACACGCGGCGGACAGCATCCCGGGCCCGACGAACCCGCCGTGCAACGGCTCGTGCCCACTGCCGCCACCCGACACGAGCCCCACATGGCCCGCGACGGGCGCGTCGGAGCGTACGACGACACGGTTCTCCACATCGACAGTGAGCCGCGGATGCGCGGCGGCCATCCCGCGCAACGCATCGGCGACGACCGTCTCGGCCACGTTGATGAGCATCCTCATACGTACCTCCTGGTGAGATGAACAGCTGGGCCCATGATCGGCGTACCCGCAGGTCGGATTGGGGTGGGGTCTGGCGGGGCTGGTGCTGACCCAAGGCCGACTTTGGTGACTGGCCATTAGATCGGGGATCGGCTCGCTGAGCCCAGTATCGAGGGAACGCCATCGAGGAGCACGTACTGCGAGGTACGGGCTACTGGAGGCTGATGTGATCTTGCGACAGTCCGGGGTGATGACAGCTGCGCTTGGTGAGCGGATGGTGCCGGTCCATTGTCAGTGCGGTGCGCTTCACTGTCCGCCATGGAGCTCACGCAAGCGACGGTCAACGACCTGCTGGACCGACTCGGCCCCGGGAACGACTACATGTACCTGCCCAGTGATCTGGGCCCGCATGACCTGACCGACCTGCTCGCCAGCAGGTACGGCGCCCCGCGCACCCTCGTCCTTGACGGCTTCACCGATCCGACGGTCGACGAGTCCAGAGGCGCGGCTCTACTCGTCCCCTTCGAGGGCCGGGCCGTGACGATACGGGCGTGGGCGTCCGGGGATGAGTGGATCGGCACGGGTTCGGCGCGGGACTTCGAGGGGACCGTGCGGCCGGTGCTGGTGGTCGCTCACAGGGAGGTGCCAGAACCCTTGGTGGTGCCTCGGGATGAGGACCAGGACGTCGACTGGATGGAGCGGCTCGTACGGATCACCGGCTGGACACAGCCCGCACAGCGGCCGGACGTGGACTGGGTGAAGGTGGAGTCGAGCCTGGGTACCGCGCTGCCGAGCGACTACAAACGCATGGTCGAGACGTTCGGCGAGGGCGCCTTCGACGGATTCCTGGACCTGAACCAGAAGCCATGGACAGATCTCAGGGAGGACGGCCTGCTCATCTGGGCGGGTACGGAGCACGAGGACCTGTACTGCTGGAGGGCAGACGGCGACGATCCTGACCGTTGGCCGGTCGTGGTCCGGTCCTTCGACGGCGAGGACACCTCCTTCGACTGCCAGGCGGCGGAGTTCGTCTGCCGCATCCTCATCGACCCGCACCACCCGTTCACGATGGCCCGCTATTTCGACACTCACTGGTTCATGCCCTACCGGGACGGCGACTGACCGAACCCCGCCGCCAACGGTGTCGTCGTTGGCGCACAGCCTTCCGAGATCCGTGAACAGCTCGGCGTCGGGTGTCCCAAACTGCATGGCCATGCGGTAGTACCAGTCGACCTCTGCTAGCACTGCAGGGTCGTCGGCCGGCGTATCGGCGACCATGAGCTCGGCCATTCTGACCAAGCGGTCGGCCATCTCCTGCTCCTCGGCCGCCAGGTGTCCCGGCCACCGCTTGCCTGAGTAGGAGCTGACGCGGTCCGCAGAGGCCGGCCGTGGAGCTTGCCGCTGGAGGGCCGGGTGCTGCTGGTCACGGCTTCACCCTGACGTTCGAGCAGAGGGCTGCTCCTGAGGCGCCCTCCGGGGCCGGCGGCCACCGTTGCGCTCATCCTCGTCGCGCACGTCGAGGTCGACTGAGACCTCCCCAAGCCCGCCAAGGCCGTGATGCGTGTCGTCGTTCGCGGTTGTACCCGGGCAAGGGCGACGGCACCTTCGCGTCCCGTATCCGGGGGAAGTCGGTGTGTACTTCGCCGGCAACAAGCGCCGGTACGACCGCTTCGCCTGAGCGACACCTCCGTCGGTTGACGACATCGCCACCCAGTACAACCTTCCGACGTGATCAAGAGTCTGACCGGGCGCGCAGCCCCTGGTGCGCGCCCGGTCACTTGAGAGGAACCCGCCTTGATCCATGTTCGTCCCGCCCGACATCAGCTCGTCTCGGCCGTCACCACCGTTCTGGCCGTGACCGTCGGTGCGAGCCTCGCGACGGCGCCCGCGATCGCCGCGACGCCCACCGCTGCCGTCGCCGCGGACGCCGGACCCGCCGACGCGCAGGCGACCGTCGACGGCGTCATCTCCATCCCCCGCACCGACCAGATCCTCAGTGCCGGCCCGACCGGGTTTCTGTCGGTGGAGCGCCGATGGGACCACACGTACTACCGCTGGACCAGCACCGTCGACGGCACCACCACGGCCCTCACGGAGTGGTACAGCGGGTACCGCGGCGGCGGTTCCGACACCGTCGTCGCCAAGGAGGACGGCACGACCCGGTACCTGCTCCATGACATGTCATCGCCGGGCAGCGACCCCGTGGTCGTCAACCAGACCGACACCCGGCTCTACTGGGAGGGTGTGGTCGGCAGGACTCTCGTCTTCTCGTCCTGGGACAGCCAGAGCAAGGTGGGCCAGCTCCGTCTGATCGGCGAGGGGAACCAGGCGGGCAACGACCGGCAGGTGACCGGCCTCACGCCGAACTCGAGGGTCCAGAGCGTCGAGGCCCTGTCGGACAGCTCGGCGCTCGTCCGGTACGTCTCGTCGGATGCCGGCACCGACCGCTCCTACCTCGCCGTCGTGGACGTCGCCACCGCCTCCGTCGTCGAGAAGCGCGAGGTGGGCGTGTCCGCGTACGCCACCGACACGGCCCTTTCCGGGGACCGCTGGGTCTGGGTCGACGCCCCGACGTCCGCGCACGCCAAGCTCATGTACGCCACCCGCGACGGCTCGGGAAGCACGCCGGCCGTGGAAGCGGCCGACCTGGGCAACTCCGTCCGCCCGCACATCGGCGTCCTGGGCGACTGGGTCACGTACGCGGCTCCGGGCGGCGCCGCCGCGACCGAAGCGTCCCCGCGCTTCGCGCTCAGTGCCGTCAACCTCGTCGACAAATCCACGGTCAAGCTCCTCGACCACGCCTCGTCCTCCGTCCCCACCGCCGACGGCGCGCTCCTGGTGCGCGGCGGTACGGTCGCCCACGGCGAGGGGGTCTACCGGATCGCATCCGGGGCGGACGGCAAGCCCACCGCCACGCTCATCGCGAGCACCGGCGAGCCGACCGTGCTCACGCTGCACACCGCGGCCACTCCCCCGGTCGTCGACCTCGACAAGAACAACGGTCAGGTCCTGCTCCGCTGGGTGCTCTCCCGGCCCAACGCCAAGGGCTCCGTGACGGTGCGTCATGTCGGCACGGGCCGCAGCGTGCGGCACGACTTCGCGCAGGCGGGCACCTACGAGGGCAAGGGATCCGTCGACTTCCGCTGGGACGGGATGCTCCCCAACGCCCAAGGCACGAAGGAGTTCGCGCCCAGCGGCGACTACGTCTGGGACTTCACCGCCTCCCCGCTCAACGGCATCGGTCCGGACGTCGCGCGGACCGGCACCTTCAAGGTCACGCGCATGGCCGGCCTGCACGACTACACGAACAACAGCACACCGGACCTGCTCTCCCGTGACGCCGCGGGCGTGCTGTGGCGCGACGACTCGGCCAAGGTGGCGTCCGCGCCGCAGCCGTACTCGACGGGTCGGGTGAAGGTCGGCGGCGGCTGGCAGATCTACAACCGGCTGGAGGCCGTCGGGAACATCGCCGGCAGCCCGGCCGGCGACCTTGTCGCCCGTGACAAGGCCGGCGTGCTCTGGCTCTACCGGGGTAACGGAAACGGCAACTTCGCCGGCCGTGCGAAGATCGGCGGCGGCTGGCAGATCTACAACAACATAACCGGCGGCAGCGACCTCAACGGCGACAGGAAGTCCGACCTCCTCGCCACCGACGCCGCCGGCGACGTGTGGTTCTACAAGGGCACGGGCAGCACGAGCGCGCCGTTCGCATCCCGCAAGAAGATCGGCCGGGGCTGGGGGATCTACAACCAGCTCACCGCCACCGGTAACATCGCCGGCACCTCGGCCGGAGACCTCGTCGCCCGCGACAAGGCCGGTGTCCTGTGGCTGTACGAGGGCAAGGGCGACGGCACCTACGCCCCGCGTACGAGGGTCGGCGGGGGCTGGGGCGTCTTCACCCACCTCGTCGGCATCGGCGACGCCAACCGCGACGGGCGGGCCGATCTCTACGCGGTCGGAACCTCGGGCGCCAAGTTCTACGCGGGCACCGGCGACAAGGCGGTCCCGTTCAAGCCCGCCGCCCCGGGCAACCTGCTCTCGGACTCGGCACCCGTCAACTCGGTTTTCTGACGACGTCGGCCCGCATCCGGTGACCCTGTCCTGACGGGACGCCGGCACGGTCGTCCAGACGGTCCTTTCGACGTGGCCGTCCTCGGCGCCCGGGCGCCGGTGAGGGCGGATACGGGCAGCAGCCCGCATCCGCCCTCTTCAGGTTCCGTGAGGGACGGGCATCGGCTCCCGGTCGCCCCGCGTGTCCGAGACCCCCGTCCGGACGAGGCCGTCTCGGCCGAGTGCGAGGTTGTGCAGGCGGGCGATTCCCTCATCGCGTGATGGACGCCGTCGCCCTCAAGCGGCAGTCTCGGAGGATCTTCCAGGTCTTCATGTGGGCGGAGGCGTGCTCGACATGGGCGCGGACCTGGCGGTGAGAAGTGTTGTGCTCTTCCTTCCAGTCCGGCAGTTCGCTCTGCCCGCGCTCGCGGCGGTACGGGATGACCAGGCCGGTGCGCCGGTAGCCGCCGTCGGCGATCACGGTGGTGCGGCCGTAGTTGGGGTTCGAGTGCGACCCGCACTCGGTCACGGCGCGCGGCTTGGAGACGCGGGACAGCGAGGCGTACTTGCTCGCCCGCGCACCCAACAACGGCAAGGGCGTGCGTCCGACCGTATTGTTTTGGGCATGACATACAACCGCATCTGTTTCTCGCCGCGCGGTCGATCAGGAGGACGCATTGAAGACGAGTGGGCGAATCCGCCGGGTGATGGTCACGCTGGGCAGCGCCATCGCACTGGTCGTAGCCCTTCCGGGCAGCGCGGTCGCCGCGCCCCCCGCTGCTCTGCCCACCAACGCGGACGGGTTTGAGGAGACGTTCCAACCGGCCTACGACTACGACACCGACGGCTGCTATCCCACGCCAGCCATCGGAACCGACGGCACGATCGCCACCGGTCTCAAGCCGAGCGGGGCCCTCAACGGCCAGTGCCGTGACTCGTGGGACCTCGACAACACCAATGGATATGCGCGATACAAGTGCAACAACGGCTGGTGCGCCGTCATGTACGGCTTGTACTTCGAAAAGGACCAGGCCATCGCCGGCAGCGGGCTGGGCGGGCACCGCCACGACTGGGAGCATGTCGTGGTGTGGGTCCAGAACAACGAGGCCCGGTACGTCTCCACCTCGGCTCACGGCGGCTTCGACACCCATGCGCGTGACCAGATCCGATGGGACGGGACGCATCCCAAGATCGTCTATCACAAGGACGGGGCGAGCACGCACTGCTTCCGCCCGGCGAACCCCAACGACGAACCGCCCGAGAACCACTACCACGGCTGGCAGTTCCCCAGGCTGGTCGGCTGGAACGGTTACCCCGCAGGCTTCCGCGACAAGCTGAGCCAGGCCGACTTCGGGAGCGCTGTCTTCGGCCTCAAGGACGGCAACTTCAACCACCACCTGGAGAAGGCCAAACCGGCGAACATCGCGTTCGACCCCCACGCCTGACCCGCCTGGCCGGGAGGCCCGCAGCGGCGGGGGCACGGTACGTGGCGCGCGGGGGCACGGGCTGTTGTGGGCCTCGCCCTGTGGTGTTGTCGGGTGGTGCTCAGGCGGCGGCCCGGTAGGCCCGCCACCGTGCCGTCTGCTTCAGGTCCACTCGGCTTACTCGTGCGAGGGCTTCCTCCGAACCTGCGAGCAGCAGATAGCCACCGACAGTCGCCAGTTCCAGGTCGCGATAGCCGAACCGCGAGCGTGGCTGCTCTCCGGTGAGCTCGACGGAGGTCGGCAATGCGACGTCCGGATCGTCGACGTAGACGCGAGGGCAAGGGCTCGCCGCCGTGTTGGCCGACGACAGGAGATGAGGGCCACAAGCTGTCGGACGTCAGGCGGGCGCGGCTCGTGGCGACGCGGACCGGTGGGCCGGGGTCCGCAGCGAGAAAGGCATCCGCTGCGGCGGCAAGCCGCTCACGCCCGGCCGCCGCGTGACCAGACGCGGGGTGAATCTCCTGTCCAGGCACGGCGAACCGAGAGGAACCGCACCCGTGAGTGAATGGCAGTTGACCAAGACATTCCGCAGCGCCTTCGGCGATGTTCGCTGGGACAGCCTCGGACAACCCGGCCACGATCCGGTCGTCCTCCTCCACGGCACACCCTTCTCCTCGTACGTCTGGCGCGCCGTCGCCCGCTCACTCGCCCGCCATCACCAGGTGTTCGTATGGGACATGCCCGGTTACGGGGCATCGGAGAAGTCCGCCGGCCAGGATGTCTCCCTGGCTGCCCAGGGCAGGTTCTTCGCCGAACTCATGGAGCACTGGGGCCTGGAGGAACCCCTGGTGGTTGCCCACGACTTCGGCGGGGCCGTCTCCTTGCGGGCACATCTGCTCCACGGCGCCCGCTACCGCGCGCTCGCTCTGGTCGACCCGGTTGCGCTGGCGCCGTGGGGGTCCCCGTTCTCCCGCCTTGTCGGCGAGCACGCCGAGGTCTTCGAGCAACTGCCCCCTGCGCTGCACCACGCCCTGGTACGCGAATATGTCAGTTCGGCCAGCAGCCCCGGCCTGACCCGGCAGTCCTCGACCGGCTCGTCCGGCCCTGGCTCGGTGACCTCGGTCAGGCGGCTTTCTACCGGCAGATCGCCCAGGCCGACATGCGGTACACCGACGAGGTGCAGGACCAGTACAGCGAGATCAGCATCCCGACGCTGGTCTGCTGGGGCCAGGACGACACCTGGATTCCCATGGCGAAGGGACAGGAGCTCGCCACCCGCATCCCAGGTGCGCGACTTGAGCCGATCGCCGGTGCGGGCCATCTCGTCCAGGAAGACGCACCCGCCGAACTCACAGCCGCTCTCATAGCCTTCCTCCAGCACCCGCGCTAACGACCAAGACAGTGGCCTCCGCAGCGGTGAGCACGCGCCGGGCTTTCGGGACCGTGGCAGTCGCCCGGCCGGCCTAATCTGCCGGGCGAAACTGCTGGGCGAAACCGCCGGGCACGTGTGCGTACGGGCAGGCGTGCCGTGCGTGGGGAGTGTCGGCGTCACCGGACGGGCCGGACTGGGTTCGGTCGCGGAAGCGCTCATCGGTGGACCGTCAAGGCCGCCCGCCGGGCCCTACGATCGTATGTGTGACCTCTGCTCTGATTCTGATCGACTTGATGCCGCGTATCGTCGCCCTCCCCCTCGCTCCGCACTCCGGCGAGGAGGTGCTGGCCCGCTGTCGCCGGCTGGCCGAGGTGTTCAGGGCCGGTGGCCGCCCGGTCGTGCTGGTCCGGGTGGAACGGCCGGACGTCGCCGAGCAGCCGCCCGGCAGCGGCTTCGTCGACGGGCTGGTCCAGCCCGGCGACATCGTGGTCGTCAAGCACACCGTCGGGGCGTTCCACCGCACCGGTCTGGACGACCAGCTGCGCAGACACGGCGTGGACACGCTGGTCCTCGCCGGACTGGTCACCACCATGGGGGTGGAGTCCACCGCGCGGGCAGCCTGCGACCACGGCTATCGGGTGGAGTTCGTCGCCGACGCGATGTCAGGCTTCGCCGCCGACGAGCACGACTTCACAGTGGAGAGGATCTTCCCCCGGTTCGGTGAAGTGCGTAACACGGCGGACTACACCTGAACCGGGAGTAGCAGACCGGTTGGCGTGTCGCTGTCCGGATGCGCCGGGGGCGATCCGGGGGGACGCTGGATCCATGTCCGGACACATGCCTGTGATCGTCCATCCGCCGCTCGGCGACAGCGGCCGTCGCGTGACTGTGCGCGGTGAGGACTTCGGCCTCGCGTCGGGCCTGCCCGACCTCGTCGAGTTCCTGAGCCGCGCCGGACTCGACATGGAGGACACCGAAGCCGTGGTGTCCCCGTTGATCGACTGGCGTGGCGGCGGCCCGGACTACTGGGGACCGGAGCCGCGGCTGTGAGGCCCGCGACGAGCCGGCCTTCCTAAGCCCGTCCGGCGAGCCGCTCCAGGCGCTCGCTGTCGCAGACGCGCGGGCAGGTCAGGCAAGCGCTGTCGGGGCGGATCGTGTAGTACAGGCAGCAGCCGAGCCGGGTGCGCGTCGTGTGCGGCACGCCGCCGCTGTCGCGCAGACGACGGAAGTCCGCGCCGCCGGGGAACGGTGCGATCGGGCCGGGGAGCAGTTCGGTTGCGGCGCGGACGGACCGGTCCTCCTCGCCGAGCATCCGGCCGACGTACCAGATCCCGGAGACCAGATCGTCGCCGGTCATGCCCCACAGCACCCTCGGCCCCCGGCGCAGCCAGGGTGCGAGCGCGGTGAGCAGGGGACGTACGAACTCGGCCACGACGGTCCGCAGCTCGGCGCGCAGCGCCTCCTCGTCGGCGACGACACGTACGCCGGGAGACGCGGCCGCGGGATCGTCCGGGAGGCAGGTGAATGCGCCGGGCGCGACGGCGAGGTCTCCGCTGCCGGGCTCGATGTGCACGTCCTGCGGGCGCAGTAGCGGCACCCGCCGCTCCAGGTACCAGGGGCCGCTCATCAGCAGGCAGACCGACCAGAGGTAGTGGTGAAGCGCCCTGGACGCGGCGACGTCAGGGCGGGCGGTGTGGCCGTGCGCGGCTTCGATGCGACGGGACTCCGCGCCGACGAAGTCGTCGAGCTGTCCGGGCTCGGACACCAGGCGCGCGCTGTCGGTCCAGCCGTCGGCGGGACGCGCCGTATGCGTGACCTTCACGTGCAGCGATTCACAGAGGTGCGCGAGGCGTTGATACGTGTCAGCCAGGAGTACGGAGGAACTCTCGGCCGGGGCGGGTGCGGTGGGTGCCGGAACCGGCATCTTCGACTCCCCTCAGAGCATCGCTGGACGACATCGCTAACGTAAGGTCAGCCTTACCTTAGTCCATATCCTCATCCTGGTGATCAGGGGGTGTCCGGAGCGGAGGCGCCGGACACCGAGTTGACAGAATTAGGTACACCTAACCTAACCTGTCGCCTCGTGTCCAAGATCGAGCCGGGGGCCCTGGCAGTTGCTCCGCCCCCCACAACCGTCCGGCGGGTACCGCTACTTGTCGTCGGCGCCTGCGCGCTGACGCTGTGCGCCGCGCTGAGCCTCGCCATGGGTTCGCGGCCGGTACCGATGTCCGTCGTCGCCGACGCGCTGTTCGGCGACGCCGTCGGACGTGACGCGCTCGTGGTCACCGGCCTGCGGCTGCCGCGCACCGTCCTCGGACTCGCCGTCGGCGCGGCGTTGGGGGTCGCCGGAGCCGTCGCCCAGGGCATCACCCGTAACCCGCTCGCCTCACCCACCACCCTCGGCATCAACGCCGGCGCGGGCTTCGCCGTGGTCGTCGCCATCTTCGCCCTGCATCTCACCCGGCCCGCCGAGTACGTCTGGTTCGCCTTCGCCGGAGCGGCGGCCGCGGCCCTGTTCGCCCAGGCACTCGCCCGGCGCGGCGGCGATCTCGATCCGGTGCGGCTCGCGCTCGGCGGCACCGTGCTGCAACTGGTCCTGCTGTCCTGGACCTCGGCGGTGATGCTGGCCAGCCGGCGCACCCTCGACGAGGCCCGGTTCTGGCTGGCGGGCTCGCTGGCCGAGCGTCAGCTCGACGTGCTCTGGCCGGTGCTGCCCACGCTCGTCGTCGGACTGGTGCTCGCCCTGGCCATTTCCCCCGCGCTCAACGCCCTCGCGCTCGGCGACGACGCCGCCCAGTCGCTGGGCGTACCCGTGGCGCGGATCCGGCTGGCCGGCGGCATCGCCGTGATCCTGCTCGCCGGTTCGGCGGTCGCCGCCGCCGGACCCATCGCCTTCATCGGCCTCGCCGCACCGCACCTGGTGCGCCCGCTGCTCGGCGCCGACCACCGGCTGCTCGTGCCCGGCTGCCTGATCGCCGGTCCGCTGCTGCTGCTCGCCGCCGATGTGCTGGGCCGCGTCGTCATACGCCCGTCCGAGCTGGAGGTCGGCATCGTCAGCGCGTTCCTCGGCGCCCCGCTGCTGGCCCTGCTCGCCCGGAAGGTGGCCCGGTGACCGGCACTGTGAAGGCGACGAAGACCGCACCGACCGCCCCGGTCCGGCGCGCCGGCGCATCGCGGGCCCGGCAGCGGCGGCGTTCCGCCCTGTTCGGTGGCGGAGCCGTGGTTCTCCTCCTCGCGCTCGCCACCGTCTCGCTCACCGTCGGCGAACTGCCCATGACTCCGTACGTCGCGCTGCGCGCCCTCGTGGGGGCGGGCGACGAGGGTGATGTGTTCGTGGTCCAGGAGTTCCTGGCGCCCCGGCTGACCGCGGCGGTCGTCGCGGGAGCCGGCCTCGGCGTCGCGGGCTCGCTGCTGCAACGGCTGTTCCGTAACCCGCTCGCCTCCCCGGATGTCATGGGCATCACCGGCGGCGCTTCCTTCGGAGCGGTGTCGATGCTCGCCGTCGGCGCCTCGCAGGCCCTCATCCCGCTCGGCGCGCTGGGCGGCGGACTGCTCGCCGCCCTGCTGCTCGGGGTGTTCGCCTGGCGCTCCGGACTCGACGTCACCCGCATGGTGCTGGTCGGCCTCGCCGTGCAGGCGGGCCTCGCCGCCGCCGTGAACTTCATGGTCGTACGCTTCCCCGCCGAGCTCGCGGGCTCCGCGCTGCAATGGACCACCGGATCGCTGTACGGACGTACCTGGACCGAGGTCTGGGCGGTGGCGGGCGCTGTCGTCCTGGCCCTGGCCGTCGCCTTCACCCTGCACCGGCGGCTGGCCGTACTGGACCTCGGTGACGACTCGGCGGGCGGGCTCGGCCTGAACACCTCCGCCGCCCGTCTCCAGTTGCTCGTCACCGCCATCGTGCTCGCGTCGCTGGCCGCCGCCATCTCCGGACCGGTCGGATTCGTGGCGCTCGCCGTGCCGCACGTCGTGCGGTTCCTCGCGGGGCCGCCGACCCCCGGCACGCTGGCACTGTGCGGCCTGGCCGGCGCCGTACTGCTGCTGGCGTCCGACCTGATCGTGCAGCACGTGCTCCCCGTCGAGGGGCTGCCGGTCGGGGTGGTCACCGCGACCCTCGGGGCCCCGTGGCTACTGGTGCTGATGATCCGTCAGAGCAAGGCCGTCAACAGGAGCTCCCTATGACCACGACCACGCAGCGGCCGCCGGAGCGGCAGTCGAACGAGCTGGCCACCCACGGCCTCGACCTGCGCTACGGCGACCGGTCCGTCATCGAAGGCCTCGACCTGGTCCTGCCCGGCGGCGCCGTCACCGCCATCGTCGGACCCAACGCCTGTGGCAAGTCGACCCTGTTGCGCGGCCTGAACCGGCTGCTCAGCCCGGCCGGCGGCAGCGTCACCCTGGACGGCGCCGACATCCACGGCATGCCGGCCCGCTCCCTCGCGCTGCGGATGGGCCTGCTGCCGCAGCAGCCCGTGACCCCCGAGGCCATCACCGTGGAAGCGCTCGTACGTCTCGGCCGCTACCCGCACCAGCGACTCCTCAGCCCCTGGTCCACCGCCGACCAGGCAGCGGTGGAGGCCGCACTGGAGCGCACCGGCACGGCGGCGCTGCGCGACCAGCCGGTCGACCGGCTCTCCGGCGGCCAGCGGCAGCGCGCCTGGATCGCCCTGGCGCTCGCCCAGGACACCGAGCTGCTGCTGCTCGACGAGCCCACGACCTTCCTCGACCTGCGCCACCAGCTCGACGTACTCGACCTGGTCGCCGAACTGCACTCCGAGGCCGGCCGCACCGTGGTGATGGTGCTGCACGACCTCGGACAGGCCGCCCGCTACGCGGACCACCTCGTGGTGCTCAAAGACGGGCGGCTGGCCGCCGCGGGACCGCCGGCGGCGGTGCTCGACGCCGGACTCGTCAAGTCCGTGTTCGACGTGGACTGCCGGGTGATCCCCGACCCGGAGACCGGCACCCCGCTGGTCGTCCCCAAGAGCACAGCGGCCCGGCACACCGCTGCCGCATCCCTCTGACCGCCTTTCCGTCCCCATCCGCTCACCGCAAGAAGGCGAAACACCCTCATGAACACCAGCACCTCCGGCCGCGGCCTGCGCCGCTTCGGCGCCGCGCTTTCCGCCGTCCTCATCGGCGCCACCGCGCTCACCGCCTGCGGCGACGGCAAGACCGCCGACGACAAGCCCCAGAAGGCGGGCGCCGAGGCGGACGCCGGCTTCCCGCGCACCGTCGAGCACGCCATGGGCAGCACCAAGATCCCCGCCAGGCCGGCACGTGTCGTCGTGCTCGACACCGGTGAACTGGACGACGTGACGATGCTCGGCATCAAGCCGGTCGGCGCGGTCTCCCCGCACATGAAGACCGCGGGCGGCTTCCCGAACTACCTCAAGGGCAAGACCGACGGTGTCAAGGACGTCGGCCCGCTCCTCGAACCGAACCTCCTGAAGATCGCCGCACTCAAGCCCGACCTGATCCTGTCCTCCAAGGTCCGCCACGAGAAGGTGTACAAGAAGCTCTCAGGCATCGCCCCGACCGTCTTCACCGAGACCACCGGCGGGCCCTGGAAGGAGAACCTGGCGGTGCACGCCGAGGCGCTCGGCCTGGAGAAGCAGGCCAAGAACGCGCTGACGGCGTACGAGAACCGCGCCAAGGCCCTCGGCGAGGAGATCAAGAAGAAGTACAAGGGCAAGATGCCCTCCGCCTCCGTCGTCCGCTTCGTCGCCGGACCGACCCGGCTCTACCAGAAGTCGGCGTACAGCGGCATCGTCCTGAACGACATCGGCCTCGCCCGCCCCACGTCGCAGTCCTCCACCGACCCCGAGGTCACGATGCTGGACGTCAGCCCCGAGCAGATCGACAAGGCCGAGGCCGACTTGATCTTCGTCACGCTCGCCGACGACCCGTCCAAGACCAAGCAGAAGGACGTCACGTCCAACCCGGTCTGGAAGGACCTGAACGCGGTCAAGAACGACAAGGTCTTCACCGTTCCCGACGAGACGTGGATGTCCGGCATCGGTGTCCAGGCCGCCGGGCACATGCTCGCCGACGTGGCGAAGGCCGCCGGCGTGGAACTCCCCAAGAAGTAACCCCTGCCGGGGGCGGGCCGCAGGCCGGCCCGCCCCCGCCCGGCGTCACCGTCCCCCCACTTCAGGCCCGGAAGGGGTCCCCCCGCTCATGCGGATGTACCTGCTTGCCCTCAACCCGACCGATTCCGTCTCCGAGGGCTTCCTCCCCGCCGCCCGTCGGCTCGGCATCGACATCACCCTGCTCACCGACCAGCCCGAGCCCCACCGGCGCACCGCCGCGGACATCGAGATCCTGGAGTGCGACGTACGCGACTACCGCGCCGTCATCACCCGGATCGCCACGCACCACCCCGCCGACGCCGTCTTCACCAACAGCGACCACCTCCAGACCCAGGCCGCGCTGGCCGCCGCGTACTTCGGCCTGCCCGCCAAGGACTGGCGGGCCACCCTGCGCGCCAAGGACAAGGCCGAAATGCGCAGGCACCTCGCCGCCGCCGGAGCCGACTGCGTGTGGTCGGCCGAACTCGCCGCCGGGCAGGACGCCGCCGAGCTGGTGTCCCGCCCCGTTCCGTACCCCTGTGTGGTCAAACCACGGGAAGGTGTGGCCAGCGAGGACGTCGTGCTCGCGAGCACGGACGACGAACTGGTGCGGCGCTGCAAGGAAATACAGGCGCGGCGGCCGGAAGCGGCCCTGGTCGTCGAGGAGTACCTCGCCGGGGAGCTGTACACGCTGGAGACCCTCGGTGACGGCCGGCTGCGTCATGTGCTGGGCGGCTTCCACACCGAGCTCTCGCCGCCGCCATACTTCATCGAGACGCGTCTCACGTACGTCCCCGCCCACCCCGAGCCCGTCGTCGCCCAGGTGCTCGCGCAGCTCGACGCGCTCGGCGTCGGATTCGGCGCCTGCCACACCGAGTTCGTGGTGCACGAGGGCCGCGCACGGATCATCGAGGTCAACTACCGGGTGATCGGTGACCAGTGCGACCTGGTGCTGCGAGAGCTGCTCGGCATCCCGCTGTTCGAGCACATCCTGCGTACGCACCTGGGCGAGCCGCTCCCCGACGACCTCGGGGCGCGCTCCGACGGGCGGGCCCGCATGGACTACCCGTGCGCCGAGCGGGCGGGGACACTCACCGCGGCACCGGCGGCCGCCGACCTGACAGTGGACGGCGTACAGCTGACCTACCGCCCGCTGCGCGAGGTCGGCGAGCGGCACGAGATCCACCACACCAACCGGGACTACGTCGGAGTGGTCCGGGCCGTCGGAACCGATCAGGGGGCCGTCGACCGAGCCGTGGAGGGCTTCCTCGCCGAGCAGCGCTGGGAGTTCACGCCGTGACGACCGCCGACGTGACGACCGCCGGGGTGACGACCGACGCTGAGGCGGTGACCGAAACCGCAGCGCCCGACGCCGCCGAGGCCGGACTGCTCCTGCGGGTCCTCAGCGCGCTGCTGCGCGAAGACGTCGTCGGCCTGCGGACGCGCGGCACCCCCCTGGAGCTGGCGGACGGCCGCTGGCTGCGGCTGGCCTGCGGCGACGTGGGCACCCCCGACGCGCTACTGCTCCCGGTCGCCGCCGACGGCTTCCAGTGCGCCGACGCTGCCCGGCTGCCCCTGTTGCGACGGGAGTCCGACGGCGCCGAACTGACCACCACCGACGAGGTCGTCGCGGCGCTGCGCGCCCTGGCCGACCCCGCCGACCGGGGCGGCTTCGACGACTTCGCCGAGGAGTGCCGGCAGACCCTCGACACCGTCCGCCTGCACACCGAGGCGCACCACGAGGTCACCGAGGCACTCACCGCCCGGTACGGCGCCACACCCGCCGACTGGACCGGTCTGGCCGCCGGCCTCGCCCACGACACCCTCGCCGCCCACCTGGACCACCCCGTCTACCCGACCGCACGCGGCCGGTCCGGGCTCGGCCGTGACCAACTGCGCGCGTACGCACCGGAGTTCCACCCGCGCTTTGCGCTGCGCTGGATCGCCGTACCCCAGGACGCGGTCACCCTGCCGGGCGGCCCTGCGGCACTGCCCGACTGCTGGCCCACCCCGGCGGACCTCGGCCTGCCCCAGCTCGGCCGAAGCCATCTCGCGCTCCCCGTGCACCCCCTGTCGGCCGGCGCGCCATTGCGCGAAGCCCTGCGGGAGAGCGGGCTCACGGACCGTGCGGTCCTGGCCGACCGGCCGTGCCTGGAAGCCGTACCGACGCTTTCGATGCGTACGGTCGCCCTCACCGGGGACCCCACCCTCCACCTCAAGGTGCCGCTCGCCACCGCGTCCCTGGGCCTGCGCAACCGCCGCACCATCAAGCCCGGCACGCTCGTCGACGGCGCGGCCGGTCAGCGGCTGCTGGAGTGCGTGATCGCCCGCGAGGAGCGGTTCGCGCAAACGGTCCTGCTCGCGGACGAGACGACGTACGCCCACGCGGGTCACGAACTCCTCGCCGTACTCTGCCGCCGCTACCCGGCGGGCCTCGACGCGTCGGCCGTCGTCCCCATGGCCGCGCTGCTGAGCGAAGCACCCGGCGGCGGGCTCGTGATCGACCACCTCGCCGACCGGTTCTACGGCGGCGACCCCGTCGCCCTGCTCGACGCCTGCCTGACCCTCCTCTTCGACTGGCAGACCACGCTCTTCCGGTACGGCGTCGCACTGGAGTCCCACCAGCAGAACATCTCCCTGGTGCTCGACGCCCGCGCGGGCGTGACCCGGCTGCGGCTCCTGCTGAAGGACAACGACGGGCCGCGCGTCCACACCGCCCGGCTGCGCCAGACCCTCGGGGCCGCCGCCCCCGCCCCGTCCGACTTCGCCGACCCGCGGATCTTCACGGACGACGACCGGCAGCTCACCGACCTGTTCACCACGATCACGGTCCACCTGTGCGCGGGAGCGTACGCCTTCGGGCTCGCCCGGCACGGCCGCGCGCCGCTCGACGCGCTGCTGGGGCTCGTACGCGACCGGCTCGCCGAGGCCGCCGAACGCCTCGGCACCGCACCCGGCGAACCCGGCGCGGCGCTGCGCGCCCACGTACTGGACGCCCCGAGCCTCCCCGTCAAGGCCATGGTCACGGCGGGCACCCTGCTCAGCAAGGAGCGCTCGGGCGCCGCCGACATCAACAAGCACTACACCGACGGCCCCAACTACCTCCTGCGGACGGGGGACACACGATGAGCGCCACCACCACCCGCACGGCCGCCGCACGCGAATCCGCTGCCGCTCCCGCCCGGGCCCCTGCCGCCCCCGCCCTCGGCCGCCGCCAGGTGCACGCCGTCGCGGGCTGCTACTTCGTGGCGTCCTTCGCCGCCCTCGGCCTGCCGCCATACCTCACCGAGATCCTGCCGGAGTTCGGCGACACGGCCGCCCGCTGGGCCGGTCTGCTGTACGTCGTCCCCACCGTCTTCGGCGGACTCGGCGCCCCCCTGTGGGGCCGCCTCGCCGACCGCTACGGACGCAAACGGCTCCTGCTGCGCGCCCAGTTGGGCCTCGCCGTGGCCTTCCTGCTCGCCGGCTGGGCCGACTCCCTCGCGACCTTCACCGCCGCCCTCGTCCTGCAGGGCATCCTCGGCGGCACCTTCGCCGCGTCCAACGGCTATCTCGGCGCAGCACTCGAAGGCCCGGCCCTGTCCAGGGCGCTCACCCTGATGCAGGGCAGCGCACGCGCGGCCCTCGTCCTCGCCCCGATCGTCGTCGGTGCCCTGTCGCCCTGGCTCTCGCCGCACCGCCAGTACGCCCTGCTCGCCGTACTGCCGCTCGGCGCCGCCCTGATGCTCGCCGCACTGCCGGAACCACCAAAGGCCCGCGCGCACTGCGCGCCCAAGGCGGTGGAGAGCGCTGCGGCCGAACCGCCGGTCATGCCGCTGCGCACGCTCTACGCCCTGGAGTTCGCCTTCGTCTTCTCCACCGTCATCTCCTTCCCGTACCTGATCTCCCTCGTCGACGAGCGAATACCGGGGACGACGCCGCTGATGTCCGGAGTGCTCTTCGCGCTGCCGCACGTCTGCTACCTCCTTGCCGCCATGGCCGTGCACTCCGCCTTCGAGAGCCGCCCCCGACTGGGCATCGCCCTCGGCTTCGCCTTCATCGCGCTCGGCCTCGCCGCCCACGAGGTGGCCGGTACGCTCGCCGCCTTCGCGGGCGCCCGGCTGCTGCTCGGCGCCGGCCTGACCCTCGGCCTCGTCTGTCTGTCGCTGCTGGCCGCCGACTGCGCCAAGGGCCGGGCGCCCGGCGGGATGTTCGGCTCGCTGGAGTTCTTCTCCAAGGCCGGGGCCGTCGCCGCCGGCCTGGCGGCCGCGGCCGGCAACAACTGGTTCGGCCCCGGCGCGCCCGTACTGACCGGCACCGCCGCCGCCGTGACCGCGGCCCTCCTGGTCGCCCTCCCCCTCGTGATCCGCCGTTCGTTCCGTCCTCGCAGGAGCCGTTGATGACACTGCCGACCGGCACCGCCCCCCGTCGTGCCTCCGCCCCGCGCGGCCTGCCCACCGCCGACGAGGCCGTGGCACACACCCTCCTGAACTGCCTGCTGCGCGAGGTGTCCGGCCCCGAGCACCAGACCGCCGTCTCCGAGGGGCAGCTCATGCTGCGCCTGCCCCGGTGCGGCGTACTCCTGCGGGTCGCGCTGCGCCGCACCTCGCTGCTCGGCGCGCACCGCTTCACCGGCCCGGTGACCGAGCAGCGGGACGGCGCCTGGACCGAGGTCGGCTGGCACCGCCTCGCCGACTACGCGCACGCCGAACTCTCGCTCCGTACCGGCGTACGCAACGAGGAGTTCCTGGAACAGGTGGCCTCCAGCCACCAGGGCGTCAGCGCCGCGCTCGCGGCCGGGCCCCGCCCGGCGGCCGACGGCCGGCACCTCTCATACCTCGCGTCCGAGCAGTCCCTCGTCCTCGGCCACCGCTTCCACCCCACCCCGAAGGCCCGCACCGGCGACCCCGGCGCCTGGTCGTCGTACGCCCCCGAGGCGGCGGCGTCCTTCCCGCTGCGCCACCTGGCCGTACGCGAGGAGCTGATCACCGGGGAGAGCGCCGAGCCGGGCGCGGCCGACTGCCTGGACCGGCTGCACGGCGACGCGGCCCCGGCCGTCCCGGCCGGCTACCGGCTGCTGCCCGCGCACCCCTGGCAGTACGAGCTGCTGCGCGAGCACCCCCCGCTCCGCGAGGCGCTGACGCGCGGCGACGTCATCGACCTGGGGGAGGGCCGCACGCCGTTCGCCGCCACCGCGTCCGTCCGCACGCTGTACGACGGCGAGACCTTCCTGAAGTTCAGCCTCAACATCCGCATCACCAACTGCCTGCGCAAAAACGCCAGTTACGAGCTGGCAGGCGCCGTGGCCCTGACCCGCCTCCTGCGCCCCGCCCTGGCCGACCTGGCCGTCAGGTTCCCCGGCGCCGCCGTGCTCCGCGAGCCCGCCTACCGCAGCCTCGCCCTCCCCGGCCCCGACGGCGTACCGGACCTCGCACTGCTCGAAGGCTTCGGAGTGATCGTCCGCGAGGGCCTTTCCCGGCGCCAGCTCCCCGGCACCACGGCGCTGCTCGCCGCCGCCGTCGCCGACGAGTACCCGACAGGTCCCGGCCACATCTCCCACCTCATCGACGGGGCCGGCCCGCAGGCCGCGCTGGACTGGTGGGAGGCGTACCTCGGACTGCTGCTGCCGCCCGTCCTCGCCGCCTACTTCGACCACGGCCTGGTGCTGGAGCCGCACCTGCAGAACGTCGTCGTCTGCGTCGACGACGACGGCATGCCCGCCCAGGTGCTCCTGCGCGACCTGGAGGGCACAAAGCTCGTCCCGGAACACCACGCGGACGCCCTCGCGGCGCTCCCGCCCGAGGTCGCCGGCCCCATGACGTACGACGCGGAGCGCGGCTGGGACCGGGTGGTCTACTGCCTGCTGGTCAACCACGTCGCCGAGATGCTCGCCGCCCTCGCCGACCTGCACCCGGACACCGAGCCCGCCCTCTGGGCCAAGGTCCGCGCCACGCTCCAGAGCTACGCGGACCGGCACGGCTGCCCGCCCCGGCTCGCCGCCCTCCTCGCGGGCGTGCCGCTGCCCGCCAAGGCGAACCTGCTCACCCGCTGGGAGCGCAAGGCCGACCGTGAGGCCGGATACGTACGGCTCCCCTCGCCGCTCGCCGAGGACGTCCTGACCGGGGCGACCGGCACCGACACCCCCTGGAACGCCCGATGACCGACCCCACCTCCGCGGTGCGCGACCGCGCCCTCGCCCTGCCCTCCGCCGAGCTCCCCGCGTACCTCTACGACCTGGCGGCGCTGCGCGAGCACGCCGAGACGGTACGGGCCGCCCTGCCCGCACGCGTCGAGCTGTACTACGCCGCCAAGGCGAACCCGGACCCCGAGATCCTGGCCGCGCTCGCCCCGTACGTGGACGGCTACGAAGTCTCCTCCGGCGGCGAACTCACCCACGTCCACGAGGCCGTCCCCGGACATCCGCTGGCCTTCGGCGGTCCCGGCAAGACCCCTCGGGAGATCACGACCGCGCTGGAGCTGGGCGTACGACGCTTCCACGTGGAGAGCGCGTACGAGCTGCGCATGCTGGCCGAACTGACCACGCGGACCGTGCCGGACGCGCGGGTGGCGGTGCTGCTGCGCTTCAATCTGCCGGTGCCGGACGGTTCGCTGGAGAACAGCTCACTGGCGATGGGCGGCCGCCCGACGCCGTTCGGACTCGACCCGGCCGAGGCCGACGAGACCGTGCGGCTGCTCACCGACGGCACGTTCCCGCACCTGGAGCTGCGGGGTGTCCACGCCCACCTGGCCAGCGGTCTTGAGGCCGCGGAGCAGCTGGCGGTCGCGCAGTCCGTGGTGGGCTGGGCCACCGGCCTGGCGGACCGGCACGGATTTCGCCTCGCGGAGGTCAACGTCGGCGGCGGCATGACGGTGGACTACGCCGAGCCGTGGCGCCGGTTCGACTGGGCGGCGTACGGCAAAGGGCTCGGCGAACTGGCCGACGCGCACCCGGACCTGACGATCCGTATCGAACCCGGCCGGGCGCTCACCGCGTACTGCGGCTGGTACGCCACCGAGGTGCTGGACGTGAAGAACAGCCACGGCGAGGAGTTCGCGGTCGTCCGCGGCGGTACGCACCATCTGCGCACCCCGGCCACGAAGGGCCACGACCAGCCGTGCTCCGTACTGCCGGTGGACGACTGGCCGCACCCCTGGCCGCGCTCGGCGGCCCGGCGGGACCTGGTCACCCTCACCGGTCAGCTGTGCACCCCGAAGGACGTCCTGGCCCGGCAGGTCCCGGCGGCGGGCCTGCGGGTGGGGGACAGGGTGGCCTTCTCACTCGCCGGCGCGTACGCGTGGAACATCTCGCACCACGAGTTCCTGATGCACCCCCGGCCGGGCTTCCACTACCTGGGCGCAGAGGGGCGGGACTGAGCCGCCGCCCCCGCGCGGTCCGGGTTCCGCTGCGGGGCCGGATTCCGCGGGGCCGGTCGTATGACTTCTGTGCCGCTGGGTACTGGCCGGGCAGCGAAGCCCGTCTCGCGGGGCCGGGCGCAGGGTGGTGACGACGCACCCTGCGTGACCCCGTCGGGCGTGCCGGGCTTCCACCCCAAGAGGAATAGTGTGGAATATCCGGCAAAACTGGCATAGAAGGGGTTGAAGATCGTGACGGATGTATCCGGCAAGGGCCCGTCCCCCGAGGATGACCGGAAGGTACTGACCAACCGGCAGGGCCACCCGGTCTACGACAACCAGAACCAGCGCACGGTAGGAGCCAGGGGCCCGGCCACCCTGGAGAACTACCAGTTCCTGGAGAAGATCAGCCACTTCGACCGTGAGCGTATCCCCGAGCGCGTCGTCCATGCCCGGGGAGTCACCGCGTACGGCTACTTCGAGGCGTACGGCGCCTGGGGCGACGAGCCGATCAGCCGGTTCACCAGGGCCAAGATCTTCCAGGAGCGCGGCAAGCGCACCGACCTGGCCGTACGCTTCTCCACCGTGATCGGGGGCCGTGACTCCTCCGAGGCGGCGCGCGACCCGCGCGGCTTCGCGGTGAAGTTCTACACGGAAGACGGCAACTGGGATCTCGTCGGCAACAACCTGGGCGTCTTCTTCATCCGGGACGCGATCAAGTTCCCGGACGTCATCCACGCGCTCAAGCCGAATCCCATCAGCTTCGAGCAGCAGCCGCGCCGGATCTTCGACTTCATGTCGCAGACCCCCGAGAGCATGCACATGCTCGTCAACCTGTTCAGCCCGCGCGGTATCCCGGCCGACTACCGCCACATGCAGGGGTTCGGCGTCAACACGTACAAGTGGATCAACGCCGAGGGCGACTCCGTCCTGGTCAAGTACCACTGGCTGCCCAAGCAGGGCGTACGCAGCATGACCGAGGAGGACGCGGCCAACGTACAGGCCAAGGGGCTCGGCCACGCCACGAAGGATCTCTACGAGGCGGTGGGCCGGGGCGACTACCCGGAGTGGGAGCTCGTCGTCCAGATGATGGAGGACCACGACCACCCCGAGCTGGACTTCGACCCGCTCGACGACACCAAGACGTGGCCCGAGCAGGACTTCCCGCCGAAGCCGGTCGGGAAGATGGTCCTCAACCGCATGCCGGAGAACTTCTTCGCCGAGAACGAGCAGATCTCCTTCGGCACCGGTGTGCTCGTCGACGGCCTGGACTTCTCCGACGACAAGATGCTGGTGGGCCGGACGTTCTCCTACAGCGACACCCAGCGGCACCGCGTAGGACCGAACTACCTCCAGCTCCCCGTCAACCATGCCAAGAACGCCGACGTACGCACCAACCAGCGCGACGGCATGATGACGTACCACGTGGACGGCGCCGGGGAGAACCCGAGCGTCAACTACGAACCGTCGATTACCGGCGGCCTGCGCGAGGGCCAGTACCCCACGCACGACGAGCAGGGCCCGGAGATCCGCGGCCGGCTCACGCGCAAGCGCATCCCGCGCACCAACGACTACATGCAGGCCGGTCAGCGCTTCCGGCTCATGGAGGACTGGGAGCGGGACGACCTGGTGCACAACTTCATCACCCTGCTGTCCGACTGCGACCGTCCCGTGCAGGAACGGATGGTGTGGCACTTCCTCATGGTCGAGAACGAGCTCGGCCTGCGGGTGGGCGACGGACTCGGGATCAGCCCGCAGGACGTCGCCGGGCTGGAGCCGCTGGCCAGCCAGGACCTCACCGACGAAGACCGCAAGCGGCTCGCCAACCTGGGGGAGAACCCGCCGCGCGACGTGACCGGTCTGACCATGACGCACTGCGTTCCCAACGAACGGCACGTCGTCACCCGGTGAACCCGCCACAGCAGCGGTCCGGCCGTCGGGCTCCGCACGTGACACGTGCGGAGCCCGACGGCCGGGGCCGCCCGGACGCGTCCGGGAGGTCGATGGGGGTGGGGCGCCCTAGGCTGGGCACTCGGGGGCCGGCGAACGTTTCTGTCCAGGCGTTGGAGGACCCATGGCCGTACGGCATCAGCTGATCCGCACTTCGCCCGAGGCGGTGTGGGAGGTCCTGGCGGACGGGTCGCGGTACAGCGACTGGGTCGTCGGAACCTCGGACTCACGGCCCGGCAAGGGCCATTGGCCGGAGGTCGGCGCGACGATCGACTACACGGTGTGCGTCGGGCCGTGGACCCTGACGGGCAAGACGATCGTACGCCGGGCCGCACCGCCGCACGAGCTGGAACTGGAGGTCGACAGCGGCCCCCTGGGCACCGCCAGGATCGCCATCGAGGTCCGCCCCTGGGGAGAGGACGCGCTGGTCATCCTCGACGAGCACCCCCTGCGCGGAGTGGGCGGCGCGCTGCACAACGCGGCCCTCGACGCCGTACTGCAACTGCGCCACCGCAGCATGCTCGGCCGGCTCGCCAAGGTCGTCGAACGCACTACGCGGCGCGCGAGCGCGCGGTCCTGAGCCCGTATACCCGCATTTACCCGCGGTCCGCTCCGCGCACAGGAGCCGGCGGGACAGGGGCCGACCGATCAGCATCCGGCCGGGCAGAAGCCGACCGATCAGTAGGCGACTGACCAGTAGCCGCCGACCGGTCAGGAGTCGGCCGGCCGGGAGACAGCGATGCCGGACGCCGTGACCTGGAGGTAGTAGCCGCGCGTCAGGAGCAGCGCGGGCAGGAAGGCCCGGACGGTGACCGCGCTGCCGATCAGGTTGACCTCCACGGGCCGATCAGGTTGACCTCCACGGCCCGGCGCCAGGCCGCCGGGTCGTGGTCGCGGAACAGCCCGCCCGCGGCCCCACCGGCGTCGCACGCCGTACCGGAGCGCGGGCCATGCCTTCTCCGGTTGTCTCACCCGGCCGTGTCGGGTCGGACGGTGGTGGTGTCGAGCCGTTCGAAGGCGTTGTGCAGGGCCGTACGCAGTGGTCCGCTCGGAGGTGGTCCGTCGACGCTGTCGACGAGGCGCTGGGCGATCTCGCGCAACTCGATGTTGGTGTGCCGGGAGACATCCACCAGAACCTGGAACGCCTCGTCGTGGGTGCAGCCTCCCAGGGTCATGACAATCGTGCGGGCCAGGCCGATCACCGGACGGGTTTCCAGGGTGTGCCAAAGCTGGTTGAGTTCCCTCTTCAGCGCCCGCTCCACGGGCACCGGCGCCGGGGGCAGCACCGTTTCCAGGGCGGCCTGGGCGGCGTGGTACTGCGCCGCGTCCGACGCCTGCCAGGACTGGTCGTCGTGTTCCCGGTGCACGGGAGCCTCGTTGTCCGCGGTGATCGTGCGGTTGTCGTTCGTCGTCATGACTCCGGCTCCTTTTGACCAGTCTGCCGGCCGCCCCCGGTCACAAGCAGGGGACGGCCGGCGGCCCGCCGTTCGGACGTGCTCCTTGAGTGATTCCCTGTTTCTGCCGGTTTGAGGCTGTGAGTCTTATTTGCTGTCGCACCCTTTACACCGGGGGAGTTACGCCGGGGAGGTGATGTTGATGTCGGAAGGCTGCCAGACCCGGTGTGCCGGCGGCTGCTGGACTGGTGGGCGAAGCCACCGAGACGCCCACCAGGGGACGGATCCCATGACCGCAGCCACCTCCACCACCTCCACCCCCTCTTCCTCCTCGACTCGATCATCATTGACCGGCTGGCTGGGGGTGTGGGCGGTGATGGCGGGGATCTTCTCCATCGTCACCACCGAGATCCTGCCCATCGGCCTGCTGACATCGGTCGGGTCCGCCTTCGGCATCTCGGACGGCGAGGCGGGTCTGATGATGACCCTGCCGGGGATTCTCGCCGCGGTCTGCGCCCCGGTCGTCACCGTGGCGACCGCCCGGATCGACCGCCGGCTGATGCTCTGTGCCTTCATAGTGCTGCTGGCGCTGGCGAACTTCCTGGCCGCGGCCGCGTCGGCGTATTGGCTCGTCCTGGTATCGCGGGTGATGGTCGGTGTCACCATCGGCGGGTTCTGGTCGATCGGGGCCGGTCTGGCGGAACGGCTGGTCCCGCCGGAGTCGGTCGGCCGAGCGACCGCGGTCATCTTCTCCGCCGTTCCGCTCGGGTCCGTGCTGGGTGTGCCTGCGGGCACGTTCATCGGGAGCCTCGCCGGCTGGCGAACGGCGTTCACCTGCATGGGCATTCTGGCCATCGGCGTGTTCGTCATGCTGGCCCTGACGGTCCCCTCACTGCCCGCTGTTCAGGTCACCGGCCCCGATGTGCTCCGTGGCATGCTCCGCAGCGTCGGCACCCGTTTCGCGCTGCTCATGACCTTCCTCGTCGTCCTTGCCCACTTCGCCGCCTACACGTATGTGACCCCCTTCCTGGAGGAGGTCACCCACGTGGGGCCGGGCGTGATCACCGTCTGCCTGCTGGTGTACGGAGTCGCCGGAATCGCCGGGAACTTCATGGGAGGCGCGATGGTCGTACGCCGCCCGGCCGCCACCTTCGGGACCGTCGCGGGCGTACTCGCCTGCGCGACCCTGCTGCTCCCCGTGCTGGGCCGGTGGGAAGTCGGGGCGATCGCGCTGCTGGTCGTCTGGGGCGCCGCTTACGGCGCCGTGCCGGTCTGCTCGCAGGCCTGGTTCTCCGCGTCCGCGCCGTACGCCCCGGAGGCCGCCTCCGTCCTCTTCACCGCGTCCTTCCAGGCGACCATTTCCGTCGGGGCGCTGGCCGGTGGCGCGGTCGTGGACCGCACGTCTCCCGCGACGGTCATGGCTTTCGGGGGCTCGGTCGCGGTCCTCGCGGTACTGACAGCCTGCGCGCGGCGTTCAGCGTTGCTCGGGGCGGGGGCCGGGCGACGGCGGTGAACAGCGGTGAACGGCGGTGACGTCATCCGCGCCGGACGCGGCGGCGCGGCGGCGCGTCCGGAGGGGGCGGGAAGCGGGGGCGGGCACGCCGAGTGGGCCGCCCCTGGTCCGTAGGGGCGGCCCACTCCTCACTGCGTCAGCGCGTCAGTGCGTCAGCACTCGCGCAGGCCGGGTGCCGGGTCGACGGACGTGTGGACGTCCACCGCCGGCATGTTGCCCCACTGGCCGTTGTCCAGCTTGGTCCAGTACCAGATGTTGTTGCCGCCCGGGTGACTGTCGCCGCGGCCCCAGCACTGGAACCAGCTGAACGTCGTGTTCATCTGGCCGCGCACCGCCGAGGCGTACGACCGGTGCTCGTAGCCCTTGGCACCGGCCCGGTTGCCGCAGTACAGCCTGCCGTCCGAGCGGACCCCGCATTCGGCGGCGGGTCCGGCGGGGGCGGCGGTGGCGGGAGCCGTGACGCCGGCCAGGCCGGCCGTCAGAGCGGTCGCGGCGAGGGCGACCGCGAGCTTCTTGGTGAGGCTGAGGTTCAGGTTGGGGCTCATGATTTCTCCTTGAGGTGTTCGTGTGTCCTACGGGCAGGTGGGCACGCCGTCGAGCCAGGCCGGGCCCTTGATGTAGATGTTGGTGATCCACGCCTTGTGGTCCGGCAGATAGGACCAGGCGTCGTTGGTGATGCCTTCGGCGGTGACCGGCTCGGCGTGCTTCTGGCACGAGACGCGCACGGACGTCGGCCCCGCGAACTTGTGCACCCGCGCACTCGTGGTGGACGCCTCGGCATGCGTCCACACGTCCGTACCCCAGGTGCTGAACGTGCCTTGTCCCGGCGTGCCGTTGACGCGTACGGCCCCGAAGTAGTCGCCGGCCAAGCGCACATCACTGACCATGATCCGCGTGCCGGACTGCCTCGCCTCCACCATCTTTCCGGCGCCGAGGTAGATCGCGATGTGATGAACCTTGCGGGCGTTCCCGTAGACCAGCAGGTCTCCGGGGACCAGCGGCCCGGTCCCCTCCGACGGGCCGAAGCGGGCAGTCGCGTGCGGGGTGTTGTACTGGCTGTGGGCCGTGCCGTTCAGGATGTCCTGGCCGGTCGCCTCGGCGTAGGCGTACCTGACCAGGCCCGAGCAGTCGAAGCCGCGCCGTTGCGGATCGTGTTCGCTGGCCGGATCGGTGGGGTCCACCATCCCGTACGTGGGCCCGGGGGCCGGGCCGTGGCCGCCGCCCCACGAGTACCACAAGCCGATCTGCGAACAGGCGGCCCGTACCGCCTTCTCGGCGGCCGCCGAGACTCCGGGTGCGAGGACGTCACACCCTTCGGCGGCCGTGGTCCCGGAAGCCGCCACTCGTACGGGCTGCCCCGCCTCCGCCGGCCAGGCGGTGAGTGACAGTCCGACGGCCGCCGCCGCGGCTGCCGCTCTCCATCGATTGCGCATGTCTGATCCCCGTTCATCTTCCGTCAGGCTTCCGGTTCGTCGGCTTCGTTCCGTTCGGTCCGGCCCTTCGAGACTGAGCCGCGAGGCCCGGCGGTGTCGAGGACCCAGCTGTCTCCTGACGCGCCAGGAAACGGGAAACGCCCCGGGAAACGGCCCTCACATCGGTGGTCCACAGCCGTACGGTGCCGTCATTGCTGCTGCTGACCAGCGCGCGCGACCGCGGATCGAAGACGACGCCCCAGACCGCGCCGCTGTGGCCGGTGAGGGTGGCTGTGAGCCGGTGGTGCGTGGTGTCCCACAGGCGCACCGTGCCGTCACTGCCGCTGCTCGCCAGCGTCGTGCCCGGCGCATCCGCACCCGCGCCCGGATCGAAGGCGACCGCCCGCACCGCGCCGCTGTGGCCGGTGAGGGTGGCGGCGGGCCGGTGGTGCGTGGTGTCCCACAGGCGCACCGTGCCGTCATTGCCACTGCTGGCCAGCGTCCGCCCGTCCCGGCTGTACGCCACCCCGCGCACCGAGCCCGTGTGGCCGCGCAGCACCGCGCGGGACCTGCGGTCCGCCACGCTCCACAGCCGCACCGTCAGGTCGTCACCACCGACCGCCAGCATCTTGCCGTCCGGGCTGAACGCGACCGCGTTGGCGAAGTCCTGATGGCCGGTGAGGGTGGTGAGGGTGGTGAGCAGTCTGTGGCGGCGTACGTCCCAGAGCCTGACCGTACGGTCGGCGCTCGCGGAAGCGAGGAGGTGTCCGTCGGGGGAGAAGGCGATGCCGAAGACGGAGCCGGTGTGTCCGGTCAGGGTGGCGAGGAGTCTGTGGCGGCGTACGTCCCAGATCCTGACCGTACGGTCCGCACTGCCCGAGGCGACGCTGCGCCCGTCCGGGCTGAAGGCCACCCCCAGGATGCCGTCGCTGTGCCCGCTCAGCGTCGCCCGCACGGCGCGCCGGGCCACGTCCCAGATCCTGACCGTACGGTCCGACGACCCCGACACGACGGTTCGCCCGTCGGCGCTGAAAGCGACCCCGTGCACGCTGTCGCCGTGGCCCCGCAGCGTCGCCCGTACCTGCCGGCGCCCCACGTCCCACAGCCGCACCGTCCCGTCCGCGCCGCCCGACACGAGGCTCCGCCCGCCGGGACCGAAGGCGACCGACCGTACGGCGCCGCCGTGGCCGAGCAGCGTCCCGGCCGGCTGACGGTCCGCCACGCCCCACAGCCGTACCGACCCGTCGTAGCCCGCCGACGCGATCAGCCGCCCGTCGGGACTGAACGCCACGGAGACCACCGGACCGCCGTGGCCCGTGAGCGTATCCACCGGAGTGCGGTGGTCCACCCCTCCCCACAGCCGCACGGTGCCGTCCGAACTGGCCGACGCCAGCAGTTTGTCACCGGGGCTGAACGCCACGCCGTTGGCCGGCCCCGTGTGCCCGCCGAGGCGGCCCGCGAAGTACTGCGCCTGTGTGCTGAGCAGCGCGCCGCGCGCCTCGGTGGTCGGCGCGGTGCGGTACGCCTCGGCCGCCAGGCGCATCGACGCCTCCGGCTGCCCGGACGCCAGAGCGCCGGACCGTACCGCCATCGCCTGCGACTGGGCGATCCGGCGCTCGTCGACGGCGCGGGACCGCTGGTGGAACGCCGTTCCGCCCGCGAGGAGTGCCAGCACCAGGAGCGCGCCAAGCAGCACCAGCAGCCTGCGGTGGGTGCGCACCTGGCGACGCGCGGCCTGCTTCCCTGCCTCCTCCTGGGCCCGGCTCGCGTCGAGAAACTCGGTCTCGTACGTGGCGAGTTCGGCCCGTCCGTCGGTCTGCTCCGCCCATTCCTGTACGGCGGCGAGCCGCGTCCCCCGGTACAGGAGTCCGGGATCGCGGTCCGCGCGCACCCACTCGGCGGCGGCCCCGGCGAGCCGCTGGTGGATGAGCAGCCCGGCCCGGTTGGTGCCGATCCAGCCGCGCAGCCGGGGCCAGGCGCGCAGCAGCGCCTCGTGGGTGATCTCCACCGCGTCGCTGTCCACGGTGATGAGCCGGGCCCGTACGAACGCGTCGAGCGCCGCCTCCACGCCGCGCCGGTCGGGCAGTTGCTCCAGCAGCAGCTCGCGGCTCGCCCTGCGCCGGGTCGCCGCGTCGCTGTCCCCGCTCCCGTCGCCGCCGTCGCCCGCGCCGACCTGGACCAGTCGCACCAGGACCCGCCGCGCCATCTCCTGCTCGGCGGGCCGAAGCCGGGTGAACACGGCTTCGGCCGTCCGCGCGATCGCGCCGTGGATGCCGCCGGTCGTCTCGTAGCCCGCGACGGTCAGCGTCCGTCCGGTGCGCTGCTGCCAGGTGACCAGCAGGGCGTGGGGCCGCCCCGGCCCCGCCGCCAGCAGCGGCCGTACGGCGTCGGCCATGGCCCGTGGCCGCACCCGCAACGACTCCGGGTCCACCCCGAACCCCGCCCCCAGCACTTCGGTCACGCACCGCAGCAGCTCCTTCAGCGGATGCGCGGTGGGCGTGCACACCACCACCGGCCAGCCGCTCGACCCCTCGACGGGCAGCGCGCCGCGCCGCAGCGCGGGCACCAGACCGGCCCGCAGCAGTGAGGACTTGCCCGCCCCCGAGGAGGCCACGACCGCGAGTGGTCCGCTGCCGGCCCGTTCGGCGAGCTTGCCGACCAGCTCGGCGGTCGCCCGCTCCCGCCCGAAGAGCCACTGCGCGTGCTCGGGCCCGAAGGCCGCGAGGCCCCGGTACGGGCACACCGCGCCGGCCGGGCCGGGCAGTTGGGGCGACGGCGTCATCGGACGGCGCGCGGGCGGTACGTCGGCCACCAGCCGCACCAGGGCGCCGCCCGCGCCCAGCGCCTCGTCGCAGCGCCTGGCCACGTCCGGGGTCGGTGGCTTGCCGCCGTTCTCGATCTTGCTGAGGTAGCCCTTGCTGTAATGGATCGACCGGGCCAGTGCCGTGAGCGAGATGCCGCGCTCGCTCCGCAGACGCCGCAGTTCTTCCCCGAAGGAGCGTGCGCCCCGAACCCCGTCCATGCGGGGCACCGTACAGGCCGATTACGGTCAGTTTCCTTACGTAGTAACGCTTTTGCCTGAATTCCGGTCGGCCCGGCTTGTGTGCCCCGCGGGCGGGGTAGGGGGCCAGGTCTTCCTCACTCCGCCGCTCGCCTCGGCCGTACGACCATCAGCGCCAGCAGCGCACCCGCCCCGCACAGTGCGCCGGCGCCCACCCACAGCGGGTCGTACGAACCGAAGGCGTCCCGCGCCACGCCGCCCGCGAACGCGGCCAGTCCGGCGCCGAGTTGGTGCGCCGCTGCGACCCAGTCGAAGACGATGGAGCTGTCCTTGCCATACAGCTCGCGGCACAGGGTGAGCGTCGGCGGCACCGTGGCGACATCGAGGAGCCCGAAGTGCACGACGGCGCCGGGGGTCGAGGCGGTCGGTCAGCCAGCCCGAGGCGACGGTTCCCGCGACGTTGAAGACGCCGATCGCCGCGAGCAGCGACGAGGCGCTCCGGGAACGGGCGCGGACCGCTGCGGGGAACGCTCCGCGCCGTGCTCCGGAGCCCCGTACGGCCGTAGTCCGACATCCGTCGGACGATCGCGCAGCAGCAGGAGTACGAGCGGCAGGGCGGCCAGCGCCGCCACGGCAAGCGTCACGGTCCCGGCGCGCCACGATGAGTACGCGCACGTTCTCCCGCCGGTTCTGCGAGGAGGCCGGGCAGACGCCGGTCCAGTGGCTCACCGCACAGCGGGTCGACCGCGCCCGGCAGCTGCTCGAGGAGACAGATCTGCCGGTCGACCGGGTGGCGGCGGCGGTCGGTTTCGGTACGGCGGTGTCGCTGCGCCAGCACCTGCACGCCGCTCTGGGAGTCTCGCCGAGCGCCTACCGCTCGACGTTCAGGGGCACGGCGGCGCGTGGGGGAGCGGGCGCGGCAGCGGGCGTCACGGCGACGGATGCCGACGGGCGCCGTCCGGCTTAGCCTGAGAAGGCCCGATCCGTACGCGCGCACTCGCCCCCGTACCACGAGGCAAGGAGCCAGACGTGAAGCCGGACGCCAGCATCTCCTACCAGCAGGTGGTCTTCAGGGACCGGGCCGCGGGATACGCCTTCCTCACCCGGTCGACGGCCACCAGCGAGAACACCATCGAGTGGGACGACGGCAACACGTATCCCGTCGTCGATGTCGAGATCTCATCGGAGAGCCACCCGTTCTACACGGGCAGGGCCCGGACAGTGGACACGGAGGGGCGGATCGCCCGGTTCGAGCGGCGCTACGGGCAGGAGGGGGCGGAGGGACAGGAGGGGCCGCAGGGGCAGGGCGGCCGGGGTGGGCAGAGCGGTGAGGGCGGTCCGGCCGGTGAGGGCCAGTCGCCCGCGTAGCCGTCGGCTACATGTCTTCCAGTTCCTCGTCGAGGCCCTCGAGCTCTTCGTCCAGACCCTTGAGCTCGTCTTCCTCTTCGTCCTCGTCGGGGGCGTCCGGATCGATGTCCGGCTCCTCCTCGGAAAGAAGCTGGTCCAGCGACTCGCCCCGATGCGCCTCCTCGGCCGTGTTGCCGAAGAATTCGGCCGGCGACCAGTGCTCGGGGGGCGAGATACCCGCGTCGAGGGGGTCGTATTCCAGATCGTCGCTCTCGAGCGTGTCCTGGGCGTCCAGAACGCCGTCGTCCTCGGGAGGAACCATGTTGTCTTCGCTCATGTGTCCCACTCCGTGCCTCGTCCGGCCCGATTGAGCTGCCCACATTGCCCACGCTGCCGCAGGCAGGCGCCCCTCGCATCCGGAACGGAAGAACCCACAGGGCCAGGGGATGTTCACCGGATGCGGTGCGGGTACGCGGGAACCAGAATGCCGACTGATCGACGAAACAAGGAGGCGGTATGAGCGAGGAATCCGTTTCGAGGCCGAAGCCGTCGGAGGTGACCCCCGACAGCCTGCTGCACACCGGCGCCACCGACGACGTCACGCCCGAGGACCTGGTGCTCTCCTCGGGGCGTGATGTGACTCCGGCGACTCTGGAGTGGGCGCGGCGCCGGCTGGAGAAGGAGGGCCGAGCGGCGATCGACACCCAGCTTCCTTAGCGCCCCGCGGCATCACACCCGTACTCACGCACTGCGCCGCGCACAGGCCGTCCTGTGTGCGGCGCAGTGCGTGCACAGGACGGCCTGATGTGCGCGGCGGAGTGCGTGCATGGGCGTGATGCGGGTGCCGGGCCCGGCCCGCCGGAGGGGACGCGCCGCCTAATACTCCAGTTGCACTTTGCTATTGCCGCTGGTCAAAGGCTTGTTTTCGAGTGTAGCGAGCTGACTGTCCGCCATGTTGCCGGAGTTCGTGATGCGGGGTGCGGCGTTGGTAGTGACAGCGTTCGGCGGTGGCCTGGTGGCTGCGCCGGAAGCGGGACCATCTCAGGGCGTGCTGTGTGCGCTGACGGTGACCTGTTCCAGGGCGGCAAGCTGCCATGAGCTTGCGGATCTCCGCCAGGCTGAGCGGGACGAGGAAAGATCCGTTTCTGCGGCCCCCCTTTCAGTGATGCTGGCGGCAGCCATGGCGGCGAGGAAGGCGTGAGCGAGCATCGCGAGGGTGATGTGCCGGTACCAGCCCGG